>NZ_JBXAPN010000012.1:0-223989 GCF_058803975.1 Bradyrhizobium sp. GW821-FHT13H06
CGCCGCAGCGGACCGAACCATGAACGACTGTTACCTATCCATCCGGTCTGGTTTGTTACCCATCCATCCGCTGGACACTAGGCGGCCCTCGGCCGCCGTTCTCAAGAACGCCGAAGCGAAGCTTCGGCTATGGCGCCGGATGAGGGGTATCTCGTCCCATACACTGATGTCCGTGGAGATATACCCCTCACCCAAGTGAGTTCGCTTCTGGCAGCCTCGCTGCCCTCTCCCACAAGGGGCGAGGGCGCAGCAATGTGCATCTCGCCTGGTGCGAGAATGCTTCCCCAGCTACCCCGCGATCTCCCGCCAATCGGCGCCGCGCAGCATGCGCATCACGGCATTGCCTACGGCCGTGCGTTGCCGGCCCGCGACCCCATAAAGGTTGACGGTACGGCGGGCGTCCAGCCCTGCGACCGCGGCGCGGGTCAGCCGCTCCGGCACGGGTGAGGTGTGCGGCACCATGGCGACGCCCATCTCGGCCTCGACCAGCTCGATCAGATCGCGCTCGTTGGAGACCTCATGGCCATGTTCGATGTCGATGCCGTGTTCGCGCAGGCTCGCGGAGATGCGGCGCGAGTGCTCGCAGAAGGTTCGGCTCAGCAGCTGCTCGGATCGCAAATCGTCCAGATCGACGCTGGCGCGGCCGGCCAGCCGGTGTCCGTCGCCGACCACGAGCTCGAAATTCTCGGTGAACAGCGGCCAGACGTCGAGCCGCTCCCAGGCCTCGTCGATCTCCGCGGCGATGCCGAGCTCGGCTTCGCCCTTCTTCAGGAAATCGCCGACCTCCCGGTTCGAGCCGCGCAGGAAGCGGAATTCGAGCCGGTTGAACTGCCGCCTGATCTCGTTGAGATGCGGAATGAGCAGGGCGAGGTCGATCGAATGCGTCAGCGCAATGCAGAGCGCACCGATCTCGCCGCTCTTGAACGAGGAGGCGAGCGAACGTGCGCCGGCGGCGGCGTCATAGCACTGCTTCAGAAGCGGATGCATGCGTTGACCGAGCTCGGTCAATTGCGCCGCCGGCCGTTCGCGGCGGAACAGGTCGCCGCCGAGCTCGGCCTCGAGCTGCTTGATCGCGCGCGTCAGCGACGGCTGCGTGACGTTGCACTCCTCGGCCGCGCGCGTGAAATTCAAGAGCTGCGCCACCGCGAGGAAATAGCGGACCTGGTGCATTTCCATGGATCGGCTCCCAGCAGGATCGGCTTCAAATCTAGCCGATTGGGCCGCGAAATGACACGCTCGGCACGATAGCGCGGACGTATGGACTCGGAAGCCAACCGGCATTCCAAAAGACCCCGCGATCTCTTAGAATGATAGCGCGTAACAACACCGCCGCGTCCGACGAAATTCGACCGGTGCAGGCTCACCAGGAGCGTAGCATGAACGGCATCAAGGGCACAGGTGCGGATATTCCGGGTCAGGTCGTGCTGGTGCTCCAGGGCGGCGGCGCGCTCGGCTCGTACCAGGCGGGCGTTTACCAGGCGCTGCACGAGGCCGGCATAGAGCCGGACTGGGTCATCGGCACCTCGATCGGCGCCATCAATGCGAGCCTGATCGCGGGCAACGCGCCGGAGCAACGGCTCGCGCGCTTGAGGGCGTTCTGGAAGCGGATGGAGCAGCAGCCGGTCTGGGACTGGCGCGCCGGATTTCCCGGCTTCAACGAAAAGCTGGCCTATTGGTCGACCGTCACCCACGGCATTCCAGGCTTCTTCCGGCCCAATCCGCTGGCGCATGCCGGAGATTCCTTTCCGCTGGGGGCCGATCACGCCGGCTATTATTCGACCGCTCCGCTGGAGAAGACGCTCAGCGAGCTCGTCGATTTCGACCTGGCCAATCGCTGCGCGCCGCGCCTGACGGTCGGTGCGGCCCATGTCGGCACCAGCGAAATGCGCTATTTCGACAGCCGCGACGGCGAGCTGACGGTGAAGCATGTGATGGCTTCGGGCGCGCTGCCGCCGGCTTTCCCGGCCGTGCGCATCGACGGTGAGCTCTATTGGGACGGAGGCATCCTGTCGAACACGCCGACGGAAGCGGTGTTCGACGACAATCCACGCAAGGATTCGCTGATCTTCTCCGTGCATCTGTGGAATCCCGTCGGACCCGAACCGACCACGATGGCGGAGGTGCTGAACCGGCACAAGGACGTGCAATATTCCAGCCGCATCGCGAGCCAGATCGTGCGACAGCAGCAGGCCCATCGCCTGCGCCATGTGATCAACCAGCTTGCGGCGCGGCTACCCGAGAGCGAGCGCAACGACCCCGCCGTGCGTGAGCTGACGAGCTACGGTTGCCCGACACGCATGCATGTGGTGCGGCTGCTGGCGCCGCAGCTCGAGCGCGAGACGCATACCAAGGACATCGATTTCAGTCCGTCCGGGATCACGCGGCGGTGGCATGCCGGCTATGCCCACACGAAGGCCGTGCTGGCGCGCAAGCCGTGGATCGGCGAGTTCGATCCGCTCGCCGGCGTGGTGCTGCACGAGCATGTGGACGAGATGCCGATGGCGGCGGAGTAGGGGCGGCGTCCCTTTTCATCAAATTGTCACAGGCCTTGCGATCGTCGGTATTGGCCCCGCAGTCGAAAGTTATCGCAATTGGTGTCCGGGAGCGATCTGGAACTGTCCCTCGATCAGGTCCGCGCTCATGCGGCGGGATCGGTTGCCGGCGTGTTCGGCCCCGACACCGTCACCTGGCGGATCGACCGCGAGGCCGTGATCTTTCTCGGCGCGGGCCGCGCGCTGTTGCTGCAGCTGGCCCACCCCTGGGTCGCTGCTGCGATCACCGAGCATTCCAAGACCTTTGCCGATCCGATCGGGCGCTTCCATCGCACCTTTGGCATCGTGTTCGCCATGGTGTTCGGCTCGCTCGACCGGGCGCTACTGTCGTCGCGGCAGCTGCACCGGCGCCACGGCATGATCGTCGGCGAGATGCCCGAGACTGTCGGCCCGTTCGCGGCAGGCTCGCGCTACTGCGCCAATGACGTTCCGTCGCTGCGCTGGGTCCACGCCACGCTGGTCGAGACCGCGTTGATGGCGCATGACCTCGTTCTGGCACCGCTCTCCGCGGAAGAGCGCGAGCGCTATTGGGCCGAGAGCCGGATGTTCGGTGCCCTGTTCGGGCTGACAGGGAATGACCTGCCCGCGGACTGGGCCGGCTTCGCCGACTACACCGCGGCGATGGCGCAGTCGGACACGCTGACGGTCAGCACGGCGGCGCGCGAGATCGCCACGCAGATCTTCACGGGCGCGCGACCCTGGTTGCGGCCACCGCGATGGTATCGCGCGCTCACGGCAAGAATGCTGCCAGAGCGCTTGCGCGCCGGCTTTGGTTTCGAGCTTGACGCGCGCGAAATCCGATCCGCCGACAACGCACTGCGGTGGATCAGGCGCGTCTATCCGAAATTGCCCGATAGGCTGCGCTATGTCGGCCCCTACCAGGAGGCGCAGGCGCGGCTGCGGGGCGAGACGCAGCCCGACTGGATGACCCGCTGTCTCAACCGCGCCTGGATCGGACGGCCGCAGATGGACCTGCGCGGGAAGGGGTGAAGATCTCCGCTGCTGCCACAAGCATCGTCATCGCGAGGAGCGTTAGCGACGAAGCCATCCAGACCCCCTTCGCGGAGACAGTCTGGATTGCTCGCTCGCAATGACGGAGTACGGGGAGACGTTCGCTCACACCGACGCCAGCTTCCGGTACAGTGCGCTGTAGCTGCCGGCCGAGATGCTCCAGGAGAACGATCGTCCCATGGCGCTGCGGCGCATGGTATCGAGCTGGTCGTGCGCCATGAAGGCCGAGAAGGCCCGACGGACGCCGCCGAGGAAAGATTCGCGCGAGGGCCGCGAGAACAGGAAGCCGGTCTCGCCGTCGGTGATGGTCTCGGCGAGGCCGCCGGTCTGGTGCCCGATCGGCAGCGAGCCGAAGCGCTGGGCGTACATCTGGCTGAGGCCGCACGGCTCGAAGCGCGACGGCATCAGCGTGAAGTCGCTGCCGGCGAAGATGCGGCGAGCCTGGGCGTCGTTGAAGCCGATCGCGACCCCGATGGCGTCGGGGCGGCGGCGGTGCGCGTCGATCAGGGCCTGCTCGAGCGCCGGCTCCCCGGAGCCGGTGACCACGATCTGCCCGCCGGCGTCGACGATCTCGTCGGCCGCCGACAGCACGAGGTCGATGCCCTTCTGGTGCACGAGCCGCGCGACGATGCCGAACATCGGGCCGCGCGAGACCGCAAGCCCGAACTGCTTGCGCACGTAATCCGCATTGGCCCTCTTGCCGACCCAGTCGCCGGCGCTGAACTGCTGGGCGAGCTGGGCGCAGGAGCGCGGGTCCCAGCTCTCGTCGATGCCGTTGAGGATGCCGGTGAGCTCGGCCGCATCCGAGCGCAGGCGAAGCAGGCCTTCGAGGCCGCAGCCGAATTCGGCCGTGGTGATCTCCCGCGCGTAGGTGCCGCTGACGGTGGTGAGGTGCGAGGCGTAGACCAGCCCGGCCTTGAGAAAGGAGACCTGGTCGTAGAACTCGACGCCGTCGATGTGGAAGGAGCTCTCCGGTGCGCCGATCCGCCGCAGCGAGTCCTTCGGGAAGAGGCCCTGATAGGCGAGGTTGTGAATGGTCAGGATCGACGGCAGCTTGGCACCGCGCCAGGCAAGGTACGCCGGCACGAGCGAGGCCGGCCAGTCATTGGCATGGATCAGGTCCGCTGCCCAATTCTTGTCCAGCTTGCCCATGGCGAGCTCAGCCGCCGCGGAGGCAAAGCGCGCGAAGCGGATGTCGTTGTCGGGCCAGTCGCGTCCGGCCTCGTCGCCATAGGGATTGCCGGGCCGGTCGTAGAGCTGTGAGCACAACAGCACATAGACCGGCAGGCCGTCCTTGGTCGCGGCCCGGCCGAGCGAGCAGGCCGGCATCTCCGCGAATGCAGGGCAGCGGCCAACGATCTGAATATGAGTGAGTTGCTCGATGATGTCGCGATAGCCGGGCAGCATGATCCGGATATCGGCGAAGGAGCGAAGCGCACGGGGAAGAGCGGCGGAAACGGCGCCCAGTCCGCCAACGCGGATGAAGTCATCCATCTCAGTGGTGACGAACAAGACCCTCAAGAACAGCTGCCCTCTTCCGATCCCGCTTGCTGCTATGCAAGAACGGGTCCAGTTGTCCTGGAATTCCCAAGCCCGCCCACGCGACGCGTCCGTGCGGTAACCACTTTCCTACTCGGCCGCCGCCCTCTAGGGTCGCCGCATCAACAACAAAGCACTTCGTTGGTTCCTAAGAGACCCAAGGCGTGAGCAGGCATGCAGTTATCAGATAAGCATGAGGGGACGTTGACAAAGGTCATGGCAGGTTTGCGGGTCCTGGATTTCTCGACCACCATCGCCGGCCCCCATTGCACGCGGATGCTCGCCGACATGGGCGCCGAGGTCATCAAGATCGAGACCGACGGCGGAGAGACGATGCGGACCCGGCCACCGCTGCGCAAGGGGTGCAGCACCGTGTTCGGCCAGCTCAATGTCGGCAAGAAGAGCGTGGTCCTCGACCTCAAGTCCGAGGACGGCAGGGAGGCGGTGAGCCGGCTGGCGGCGACGGCCGACATTCTGGTGGAGAATTTCCGTCCTGGCGTGATGCACCGGCTGCGGCTCGACTATGACAGGCTGCGCCCGGTCAATCCGAGGCTGATCTACTGCTCGATCTCCGGCTACGGCCAGACCGGCCCCTCGGCCGAGCTGCCGGCCTACGCGCCCGTGATCCATGCGGCCTCCGGCTACGACATGGCGCATCTGGCCTACCAGCCGGGCCGCAACCGTCCCGATTATTGCGGCATCTACCATGCCGACGTCGTCACCGGCGTCTACGGCTTCGGCGCGATCGCCTCGGCGCTCTATCAGCGCACGGTCACCGGGCTTGGCCAGCACATCGACGTCTCCATGCTGGAATCGATGCTGACCTTGACTGTGATCGAACTGCAGAGCGCGCAATTCGCGGTGAAGCCGCCGCCGCGCACGATGTTCGGCCCGACCGAGACGGCAAACGGCTATGTCATGATCACGGTCGCCAGCGAGAAGACGTTTCAGGGATTGATGGGCGTGATCGGACGCCCCGAATGGATCTCCGATCCACGCTTCGCCACCTACGCCGCGCGCCGCGAGAACTGGGCGGATTTGATGGATGGCGTCGAAGTCTGGTCGCGTCAGCTCGCGACCGACGCATGCCTCCTCGCGCTTGGTGCTGCCGGCGTACCGGCCTCGGCCTATCGCACCGTGTCCGAGGCCCTGGCCGATCCGCAACTCGCGCATCGGCAGGCGCTCTCCGAAGTGCAGGACGAGGGTGGCTCCTTCCGGGTACTCAATCTGCCGTTCCGGATGTCCGGCGCCGATACCACACCGGGCAAGACGATGGCCACGCTTGGCGAGCACACGGATGCGCTGCGCGACGAGATCGGCCTCGCAGGCGATGGGCAAATTCCGCCAGGCAAAACAGCCGCGACATCTTGAGCAACATCGCCGCCGCATGCGGCGTTTGAACTCCCGTGCGTTCCTCTTGCGGTGGCGAGCATTTGTCGCCAATCTCGCCCTCAAGTCGTTCAGCGATCCGAAACATCGGACGCGGGATCCCGGGAGGAACCATGACGAACATTGCTGCCGCAGTGCGCAAGCACGTGCCGATTTTCCTCGTTGCGGCGTTGGCACTGGCCGGGCCCGCCCAGGCGCAGAAGCCGGGAGGCAGCATCACGGTCGGCCAGGAGCTGGATATCCCGGGCTTCGATCCCCTCAAGGTCGGCGTCTACGACACCTCGACCTTCACCGCCGCCGCCGCGATCTTCGACACGCTGACCACCCTCGACGACAAGGGCGAGGCCGCGCCAAAGCTCGCGGTGTCCTGGACCCATTCCGACGACTACAAGAGCTGGACCTTCAAGCTCCGCGAGGGCGTGAAATTCCACGACGGCACGCCGTTCAACGCGCAAGCCTTCAAGGAGAACTTCGACCGGCAGAAGGACCCCGCCAACAAGTGCCGCTGCGCCTTCTACATCACCAACGTCAAGGAGGTGCTGGCGCCGGACGAGCATACCGTCGTCTACAAACTCACCGACCCCTCCGTGAACCTGCCGGCGGTGATCACCATCCAGAGCCAGAACAATGCGGTGCATTCTCCGACCGCCTGGAAGACCAGGGGTGACGACTACAATCGAAATCCCGTGGGCACCGGTCCCTATATCCTCAAATCCTGGACCGCGGGCGACCGCATGGTGCTGGAGAAGAATCCCAGTTACTGGGACAAGAGCCGTCCCTATCTCGACCGCATCATCCTGAAGCCGCTGCCTGACGCGCAGTCGCGCTTCGCCTCGCTGCAATCGGGCGAGGCCGACATCATCTGGGACGACGAGAACGATGCCGACAACATCATGAAGGCGCAGAAGGACCCCAAGCTCACCGTTCACACCTATAAGGGCTCGGGCGCGCAGGTCTACGCCTTCAACACCAAGGTCGCGCCGTTCGACGACGTCCGCGTGCGCCAAGCGCTGGTGATGGCGATCGATCGTCCGAAGATGTCGCAGGCGATCAGCAACGGCCTGAGCCGGCCCGCGAGCAATCCCTACGGCGACGGCTCCTGGGTCAAGTGCAAGGACGACGGTGCGCTGCCCTTCGACGTCGAGAAGGCCAAGGCGCTGATCAAGGACTATGGCAAGCCGGTCGAGTTCAAGATGCTGGTGACCGCGACGCCCCGCGGCCGCGTGGTCGGCCAGGTGCTCCAGCAGTTCTGGAAGCGCGTCGGCGCCAACATGGAGATCGAGCAGGTCGATCAGGCCACCATTCCGTCGCGCGCCTTCACCCGCCAGTTCCAGCTGACGCCGTGGCGCATCGTCGATCTCGCCGATCCCGATCCGCAGATGTACGCGAATTTCCGCAGCGGCAGCCCGCTGGCACTCGCCGGCTACTCGAATCCCGAGCTCGACAAGCTTCTGGACCACGCGCGCGTCACCGCCGATCTCGGCCAGCGTACCGAGGATTACTGCGCCATCAGCCGCCTGATCAACAAGGAGGCGATCTGGTTCTGGACCTTCCAGAACACCTATTACGCGCTGTCGAGCGCGAAGCTGAAGGGCTTTCCGAAGATCTACAACGGCGTGATCGACGTCTCGAACACCTGGCTGGAATGACCACGCGATGCTGAACTTCGTCGTTCGGCGGCTCCTTGCCATCCTGCCGGTTCTGCTGGCCGTCTCCCTGCTCACCTTCCTGATCGCCTCGCTGCTGCCGGGCGATCTCGCCTTCGTCATCCTCGGCGATCAGGCGACGCCGGAGAATGTGGCGGCGCTGCGGCGTGACATGGGGCTGGATCAGCCGCTGTGGTGGCGCTACCTGAGCTGGCTCGGCCACGTGTTGCAGGGCGATCTCGGCCGTTCGTTCCGCACCGGGCAGACGGTGTTGCAGGCAGTTGCCGAGCGCATCCCGGTCTCGCTTCAACTGATGCTGATGGCCGAATTCATCGGCCTCATGATCGGCGTTCCCGTTGCGATCGCCTGCGCCGCGCGCGCCGGCGGCGCCTTCGACCGCTTCATGACCGGCAGCGCCTTCGCCATGCTGTCGATGCCTTCTTTTCTCACCGCGATCCTGCTGATCTATCTGTTCGCGGTCGAGCTGCATTGGCTGCCCGCGACCGGCTATGTGCCGTTCACCGAGGAGCCGCTCAGCAATCTGCGCTTCTTCGTGCTGCCGGCCCTGACGCTCGCGCTCGCGGAATGGCCGGGCATCATGCGGGTGCTGCGCTCCGACATGATCGCGACCCTGCAGGAGGACTATATCGCGCTCGCGAAAGCAAAGGGCCTCAAGCCATCCCGCATCCTGTTCGTGCATGCGCTCAAGCCTTCGTCGCTGACCCTGGTGACGGTGACAGGCATCAATATCGGCCGTCTGCTCGGCGGCACGCTGATCGTGGAATCGATCTTCGCGCTGCCCGGCATCGGCCGGCTGCTGGTCGGTGCGATCTACACTCGCGACCTCGTCATCCTCCAGGGCGTGGTGCTGCTGGTCGCCTGCGGCTTCGTCATCGTCAATTTCATCGTCGACATGCTCTACGCCGTGCTCGACCCGAGGATCCGCCATGGCCACGCTTGAGCTGTCAATTCAGGACGAGGCAGCGTCCGCGCCCGTTCGCGGCAGGCGCAAGCTCGGCGTCCTGTTCTGGCTCGCGAGCGGTTGGGTGGCGATCATTCTTGCGCTCGCATTCCTCGCGCCGGTGCTGCCGCTGCAGAACCCGACCGACATGGACATGCTGGAGCGCCGCGCCGCGTTCTCCGGGGAGCACTGGCTCGGCACCGACGGGCTCGGCCGCGACGAGCTTGCCCGCCTGATCTTTGGTGCGCGCGTGTCGCTGACCGTCGGGCTGATCGCGCCGATGATCGGCCTCGTCGTCGGCGGCGCGCTCGGGCTGCTCGCCGGCTATTTCCGCGGCAGGTTCGAGACGCTGGTGGTCGGCAGCATGGACGTGCTGCTCGCCTTTCCGCCGCTGATCTTCGCGCTCGCCGTGACGGCCTATCTGGGCCAGTCTATTCCCAATCTCACCTTGATCCTCGGCGTGCTCGGCATTCCCGCCTTCATGCGCGTGGCGCGCGCTGCGACGCTGACCCTGGCGCGGCGCGAGTTTGTGATCGCCGCCGAAGCGCTCGGCGCCAGCCACGCGCGTATCCTCCTGCGCGAGCTGCTGCCCAACGTGATCCTGCCGCTGCTCGCCTTCTTCCTGCTCGGTGTCGCCGTCACCATCGTGGTCGAGGGGGCGCTGTCCTTCCTCGGTCTCGGCGTGCCGCCGCCGATGGCGAGTTGGGGCAGCATGATCGGCGAGGGCCGCGAGAGCCTCGACGTCGCGCCGCGGCTCGCCTTCCTGCCGGCCGCGGCCCTGTTCGTGACCGTGCTGGCGTTCAACCTCGTCGGCGACACCTTGCGGGCACTGACCGATCCGCGTCAGGGGGCGCTGTGAACGCTCCGCTGCTGACGATCGAGGACGTCGCGGTCGAGCTGCCGACCCCGCGCGGCAATCTGCGCGCCGTGGATCATGTCGATCTGTCGCTGGAGGCCGGCCGGACGCTCGGCATCGTCGGCGAGTCCGGCTGTGGCAAGACCATGCTGTCGCGCGCGGTGCTTCAGCTGCTGCCGAAGAAGGCAAAGCTGACGGGGCGCGTGATGTTCGACGGCCAGGATCTGGTGCGGCTCGCGCCTGACAGCCTGCGTCGCCTGCGCGGGCGCGACCTCGCGGTGGTATTCCAGGATCCCATGACCTCGCTCAATCCGGTGCTGACCATCGGCACGCAACTGATGGAGACGATTCAGGAGCATTTGGAGCTGGATGCGCCGGCGGCGCGCAAGCGCAGCATCGAGCTGCTCGCGGCCGTCGGCATTCCCGCGCCGGAGCAGCGGCTCGCGCAATATCCGCACCAATGTTCCGGCGGGATGCGCCAGCGCATCGCGATCGCGATCGCGTTGTCCTGCGAGCCGAAGCTTTTGATCGCGGACGAGCCCACCACTGCCCTCGACGTCACCATCCAGGCGCAGATTCTCGATCTGCTGGCGCGCGAGCAGCGCCGCCGGCACATGGCGATGATCATCATCACCCACGATCTCGGCGTCGTCGCCGGCCGTGCCGACGAGGTCGCCGTGATGTATGCGGGCAGGGTGGTGGAGCGCGCGCCGACACAGGCCCTGTTCAAGCGCATGCACATGCCCTACACCGAGGCGCTGCTGGCCGCGATCCCGAAGCTGGAGACCGCGCCGCATACGCCGCTGCCTGCCATCTCCGGCCGCCCGCCCGATCCGACACGGCCGCTTCGTGGCTGCTCCTTCGCGCCGCGCTGCCGCTATGCCGCAGGACGCTGTCACGAGGCCAAGCCCGAGTTGAAGGACGCGGAGGCGCCTGGACATCTCTATGCCTGCTTCCATCCGATCCGGATGACGGAAGGGATCGGCGCATGATGCAGCTTGCCGTGCGCCTCGAGCCGCTTCTGAATGTCGACAAGCTCGTCGTCGAATATGGTCTCGGCAACAAGACGGTGCATGCCGTCTCCGGCGTCAGTTTTCAGGTCGCGCGCGGCGAGACGCTGGGGCTGGTCGGCGAATCCGGCTGCGGCAAGTCGACGCTCGGGCGGGCGGTGCTGCAATTGCGCCGCGCCAGATCCGGCCGTGTGCTGTTCGACGGCGAGGATCTCACGGCCATGGAGGGCGAGGCGCTGCGCAGGATGCGCCGCCGGGTGCAGCTCATCTTCCAGGATCCGATCGCCTCGCTCAATCCGCGCCGTCGCATCGGCGATATCATTGCCGAGCCGTTGATCATCGCCGGCGTCAAGGATGCCGCCGAGCGCAAGCGACGGGTCCACGAGGTGCTCTCCGCGGTCGGGCTCGATCCCGATATCGTGGCGGGCCGTCTGCCGCACGAATTCTCCGGCGGTCAATGCCAGCGCATCTGCATCGCGCGAGCACTGGTGCTCAACCCGGAGTTCATCGTCTGCGACGAGCCGGTGTCGGCGCTGGACGTCTCAATCCGCGCGCAGATCCTCAACCTGCTCGAGGAGATGAAGGCGCGCTTCGGTCTGACGCTGCTGTTCATCGCGCATGACCTCGCGGTGGTCAAAGCGGTCAGCGATCGCGTCGCGGTCATGTATCTCGGCCGGCTCTGCGAGGTCGGGCCGTCGGAGCAATTGTTCGCAAGACCCGCACATCCCTATACCGGGCTGTTGTTGCAGGCGATCCCGGTGCCAGATCCGGACGTTCGTCCCGCCGAGAGCGTGGCGACCGGCGAGCCACCATCGCCGATTGCACCTCCGTCCGGCTGCCGCTTCCGCACCCGCTGCCCGCGCGCCGATCAGCGATGCAGCGCGGAGATACCGGAGTTGCGCCAGATCGGACCCGGCCAGTTCGTGGCTTGCCATTATCCGTTGGCCTGAACTAAGACCGCTCCCGGGTTTGTCTCGTCTCGCCGGTCATGGCATGCTGCGCAAGAACGAGAAGCATTCCGGGAGGACGCCAATGAAGAGTTTCAAGGTTGCCGATTTCAAGGCGCCGCTGCAGGAGGTCGATGAGGCGACGCCGCAGCCGTCGGGCACGCAGGTGCTGATCAAGGTGAAGGCCGCCGGCGTCTGCCACAGCGATCTCCACATCTGGGAAGGCGGCTACGATCTCGGCCACGGCCGCAAGCCGCTGTCCCTGAAGGACCGCGGCATCAACCTGCCGCTGACGATGGGTCACGAGACCGTCGGTGAAATCCTGGCGTTCGGTCCCGACGTGAAGCCGACCGATCAGGGCGATCTCAAGCTCGGCGACGTCGGCCTGGTCTATCCCTGGATCGGCTGCGGCAAATGCGCCACGTGTCTGGCCGGCGATGAGAACATGTGCCTGACGCCGCGCTCGCTCGGCGTCTATTGCGACGGCGGCTATTCCGATCACATGCTGGTGCCGCATCCGCGCTATCTTCTCAATCTGAAAGGGCTCGATCCCGCGACGACCGCGCCTTACGCCTGCTCGGGCGTCACGACCTACAGCGCGTTGAAGAAGGTCGAGCAGCATTTCGACACGCCGATCGTGATGTTCGGCGCCGGCGGCCTCGGCCTGATGGCGCTGTCGCTGCTCAAGGCCATGGGCGGCAAGGGTGCGATCATGGTCGACATCGACGCGAAGAAGCGCGAGGCGGCCGAGAAGGCCGGCGCGCTGGCGACCGTCGATCCCAAGGCGCCGGATGCGCTCGAGCAACTCGCCAAGAAGGCGGGCGGTCCGATCCGCGCGGTGATCGATCTGGTCGGCAATGCCGCGACGACGCAGCTCGGCTTCGACTGCCTGACCAAGGGCGGCAAGCTCGTCATCGTCGGCCTGTTCGGCGGCGGCGCGACCTGGGCGCTGCCGCTGATTCCGATCAAGGCGGTGACGATCCAGGGCAGCTATGTCGGCAATCTGCGCGAGACGCAGGAATTGCTCGAGCTCGTGCGAACGAAGAAGGTGCCGCCGATTCCGGTGACGCGGCAACCGCTCGCCAAGGCCAATGACGCGCTGGTGCAGTTGCAGCAGGGCGCGGTGGTCGGACGCACGGTGCTGACGCCGTAATTGAGTTGTCGTTCCGCGGCGATGCGACGGGACCGCGACGCGCGGCCCGGAGCATCGAACCCGGAATCTCGAGATTCCGGGTTCGGTCCTGCGGACCGCCCCGGAATGACATCTACTTTTTGGGAAACCCATGTCCGCAAACAACGCCTTCCACATTGCCGTGCTCGCTGGTGACGGCATCGGTCCCGAAGTCATGGCGCCGGCGCTCGAGGTGCTGCGCAAGGTCGGCGAAAAATCCGGCCTGCGTTTCCGCTTCACCGAGGCGCCGGCCGGCGCCAACAATTATCTCGCCACCGGCAAGTCGATGCCTGACACCACGATCAAGCTGTGCGAGGAGGCGGATGCGATTCTGCTCGGGGCCTGCGGGCTGCCGTCGGTGCGCTATCCCGACAACACCGAAATCGCGCCGCAGATCGAGCTGCGCTTCATCTTCGATCTCTATGCCGGCGTGCGTCCGGCGCGGCTCATTCCGGGCGTGCCGAGCCCGATCGTCGGTGCCGACCAGCGCGGCATCGATCTCGTCGTCATCAGGGAATCGACCGAAGGCCTGTTCGCCTCGATGGGCAAGGGCGTCGTCACCCATGAGGACGCGCGCGAGACCATGGTGATTACCCGCAAGACGTCCGAGCGCCTGTTCGAGTTCTCGTTTCGCCTGGCCGAGCGGCGCAGGGCCCGGGGCAAGCCGGGAATGCTCACCTGCGTCGACAAGGCGAACGTGTTCAAGGCGTTTGCCTTCTTCCGCGGCATCTTCGACGAGATCGCCAAGAAGCATCCCGAGGTGAAGACCGACCGCCTCTATGTCGATGCCTGCTCGGCGATGCTGGTGAAGCGTCCCTGGGATTTCGACGTGATGGTGATGGAGAACATGTTCGGCGACATCGTCTCCGACATCACCGCCAGCCTGATCGGCGGCCTCGGCATGGCGCCCTCGGCCGACATCGGCGACAAGTATGCGGTGTTCCAGCCGTGCCACGGCACCGCGCCCGACATCATGGGGCAGGGCAAGGCCAATCCGACCGGCATGATCCTGTCTGCGGCGATGATGCTGGACTGGCTCGCCGACAAGCACGGCATCGAGAGTGCGGCGGAGGCGGGCGAGACCATCGAGCGCGCGGTGGACCAGGTCTATGCCGGCGGCATCAAGCCGATGGAGTTCGGCGGCAACAACGGCACGGCGGACATCACGAAGGCCGTGCTGGGGGCGCTATAGAGCTTGATCATGAGTAAGCCAGTCCCGGAACGGTATCGGCACTTGCGGACGTTTGCGTTCGGCGACGGTCCCGAGCTCGCGGACGAATTGCTTGAGCTCGTCGTCAGGGGAGTCAAGACAGCAACGTGCAGCACGGAAGACGAACCCAATGTTTCGACGCCCGGTGAGCGCTGGGTCGTGCTCAACGGACGGGGCGAGCCGCGCTGTGTCATCGAGACCACCGAGATCGCTTATCGACGTTTCAACGATGTCGATGCCGCCTTCGCTTACGAGGAGGGCGAAGGCGATCGGAGCCTGGCTTATTGGCGCAGCGCCCACCGGATCTATTTCGGCCGGCTCGGACGGTTCAGCGAAGACATGATGCTGATGTGCGAGCGCTTCCGTCTGGTCGAGGTGTTCGACGACGGCCCTCGGTAGCGTCGCGACTCCGCCCATGGCAGCCAGACCAAGAACAGCAAATTTCAGTGTCATCGTAATCTCCCTCGTTGGTGGCGGGAGAACTTTCGCGACATCGAGTGGTTGCGACTGCGTAAAGTTGCACGAGGAATTTAATCTACCTGAACGCCGGTTCAGCCTCAGCGACCCCGGAACTGCGGTTTGCGCTTCTCCATGAAGGCCTGCCGGCCCTCGCGGAAATCCTCCGAGTCCATGCAGGCATTGCCGATTGCCTTGATCGCCTCCATGTCGCGCGCGCTTTCGTCCTTCAGCACTTGCGCGATGGTGATCTTGGCGGCCTTGATCGCGAGCGGGGCGTTCTGCGCGATCGTCGCGGCAATCGTCATGGTCTCGCCCCAGAGCTCGCCCGCCGGGAACAGGCGCTCGACGAGACCGATGCGTAGCGCCTCGGCGGAATCGATCCGCATGCCCGTGTACATCAGAAGCCGCGCCCAGGCTGGGCCGACCAGCGACACCAGATGCCGCAAGCCGTCATAGCCGTAGGCGATGCCGAGCCTGGCTGCGGGAATGCCGAACTGGCTGCCGTGCGAGGCGAGGCGGATGTCGGCGAGCATCGCGACCTGCATGCCGCCGCCAAGGCAATAGCCGTCGATGCAGGCGATGGTCGGCTTCGGATAGTCGGCGAGCAGCGCGCGCTGGGCGGCGCTGCGCCTGGCGTACTCCTCGGACGCCGCCGCATTGTGCCTGACCTTCTCGAACTGGCTGATGTCGGCGCCCGAGACGAACGCCTTGCCGCCGGCGCCGCGCAGGATCACGACGCGCACGGTGTCGTCGTCGCGCAAGGCCGCCAGCGCCTCGCCAAATCCCTCCCACATCTCCAGCGACATCGCATTGCGCTTGTCGGGATTGTTGAAGGTGACCACGCCGACACCATCGGCCGCGTGCTTGAGGATCTTGCCGCCGGCGTAAGGAGTTCCGGTCGTGCTGGAAATGTCGGGCATCGTGCGCTCGCTTGTCTGTGGCCGAGCGCAATGTGCGGCGTCGCCGCTGCCGTGGTCAACCGGCGCAGGGGAGGAGAGCTTGCATCCGCCTGTGCTGCGATTGCATGGCGCGCGAAGTTCGGCAAATGGCGGCAAACCGCCAAGAAGAAAGGGCGGCAACGCCGCCCCGAGACAGGCCACACCAAGACGGACCTCGCGCAAGCGCGCGGGCGCAGGCATATCTCGTCGGCTCTCGTTCAATCCGGCCGCGCCCCCGTGACGCGGCGGATTGAACATCGGCCGTAAAAGCCAGAGCGCCGACCGATCTCAGCTCTCGTTCGCCGCGATCGATTCCATCAGCGAGACGAGCTGACGCTGCACCGTCTGGTCCTTGATCTTGCTGTAGGCGCGCAGCAGGCGGAGGCTGAAGGCGCTGTCGAGGAAGAGCAGGCTCTCGACTTCGCGGGCCTTGTTGTCGCCGTCGTAGAAGAAGGTCACGGGCACATCGAGGGCGGAGGCGATCTGCTGAAGCCGAGCCGCGCCGACGCGATTGACGCCCTTCTCGTATTTCTGAACCTGCTGGAAGCTGACACCCAGCTTCTCGCCGAGCTCGGCCTGCGAGATCTTCATCTCGACGCGCCGCAGACGGATCCGCTTGCCAAGCTCAATATCCGGCTTGCCGGCACTGCGCTGCTTCATTCTTTTTGCCGCTGCTTTCATATTCGTCTCACCTTTGTTCTTCGGTTGAAAATCCCCCGAAGAGCTGGGTCAGGGGTTCGCCCATATACGAGTCCTTGAATTCATGCGGGTGCACGAACTCTTCCTTAAACCACGGGAAGCGAGCCGGATTGAAAGCGTCGATCAGCCAGTCAATCATGTGCCGCACGCGGGGAATGCGGCCGCTACCGGGATGGTAGGACAGCCAGATATCCAGCGGTCGGTTCAGCTCGACCTCCAGTGGAATCAACTTCCCGCCAAGCGCAATAGCATAGCTCGGGAATACGCCGATGCCGGCGCCATTCGCGACCGCCCAGTAGTTGGCGCTCGAGACGTTGGTCTTCATGACCAGGAGGTCGCGTTCCGAAACGCCGGGGAAGAAGCTCTCGAATGTCTCCTTGGCGGCAAGCTGGTCGGCGAATTGCAGCACCAGGCGGTGCTTGATCAATTCCGCCGCCGAGCGCGGCGCGCCATGCTTTGCGATGTATTTCTCGGAGGCCCAGAACATCAGATGCATGCGGCCGAGCCGCACCAGCTTGACGTCGAGCGCAGAGGGACGCGACAGATGGATTGCTACGTCGGCCTCGTGGCGGGAGACGTCGGCCGAGCGCATCGCGCAATGCAGGTCGACCAGGATCTTCGGATAGGCCTGCTGGAATTCGACCAGCCGCGGGGCGAGCCAGAACGTCCCGAGGCCTTCGGTGACGGCGACGCGGACCTCGCCGGACAGGACGTTGGCGGTCGAATCGCTGGTCCGCAGCACGTCGAAGGCCGCGGCCTCCATGCGCTCGACGGCGGAGACCACCATCGCACCTTCGTCGGTCAGATGGGTGCCGTGAACGTCGCGGGTGAACAGGGTGGTGCCGGTCTGACGCTCGAAATCATCGATTCGGCGGCGGACGGCGTTGATCGACAGCGACAGACGTTCGGCCGCCGAGCGGAAACTTCCGCATCGGACGACTTCCAGGAAAATGCGGGCCGCATCCCAATCGGAGAGGCCGCTGATATTTGCTTTTAGGCGTTCTTCCAGCGGAACGCCCCTTTCCGCCAAGGAGTGCATACAATTTCCTTCAGGTAGCTAAAGTGGCAGAATCTGACGCAAACCACAACCACGGCGGGTTGGGGAATGACGAGTTTTGAACGTCATCCTTATCAACTTGTGGGCGGTATTGGGGTGCTGTCTTGGGGTGGGATTGGGCAGGCTATCGCCCGGCTGAGGGGAATGTGGCGTGAGTTCCGTTGCGGGCCGCGAAATGGCTGCGGGATTGCCGGCGCTGTCCGTGATGGAAATTCATGCGCGAAGGCAAATGCCGTCTCACGCGATGGATCGATCGCACCGCGCAAGACGTTTGCTCCCGGACCAGTTCGGCGATCGCCAATGCTGCTGCGGGGCGACTGCGGCCGGAACCACGGTCTCACGGCAGAAACACACTGAAATCAGGTTCGGAGGCGCAGTAGCCTCGTGCTATCTTTGGTCGTCCATGCGGGCCAAAGGGGGCGCCACAAATACGTCTCGCAGGCCGAATTAACGGAAAGAACGCAAGTGTCGCATTCAGACGAACAGTTGCAGTCGGTGCTGGAAACGCTCGAGGAGTGCCGCAGGGCTCTCAACGAGTGCAACAACCGTGAGTCGGCCGAGATGCTGTCCATTGTCATCCTCGACGTGCGGATGAAGCTGAAAGGAATTGACAGCGCCGATCTCAAGGCGCTGTGCGACGAAATGCTGCGGAGCGCTGCGAGCGAGCCGCCGACCCCTTCCAAGCAGACGCAGGACCAGCCCCGGCGTCCGCTGCTCCGCGTGGTGAAGTAGCCGCGCCGCCGAATCTCGCTTTTTGGCGAGGTTTGTGCGCGTCCCGATGCCGCATCTGTGATCACGGATGGCATCGGGAGGAGCCCTGGTTTTCGTGCGCGTCTGTTGCGCATTCTCAGCCATCGGCTACACCAGAGCCGGTTCGGCTCCGGGCCGGGCGCATTCCTTGCGCGCCGTACCGGTGCCTGAGATGGCTTCGATTGCATCATGCAAAATGTTTCGATCCCGGCGGCGCTGATTGCCGGACTCGTCAGCTTCCTCTCGCCTTGCGTCCTGCCTCTGGTTCCGCCCTATCTGGTCTACCTGACGGGCGCCACGATCGAGCATGTCGAGAGCGACGAGCCGGTCGCGGCCTCCAAGCGCGCGATCATGATGTCGGCGCTTCTGTTCGTGCTTGGCTTTTCCACGGTGTTCGTGGCGCTCGGCGCCAGCGCTTCGCTGGTCGGCGGGCTGATCCGAGCCTGGTCGGCGGAGCTGTCGATTCTCGCCGGCATCGTCATCATCATCATGGGCCTGCATTTCCTCGGCCTGACGCGCATCGGCCTGCTGATGCGCGAGGGACGGCTGCCGATCCCCAAGCCGGTCGGCCTCTGGGGCGCCTATATCATGGGCCTCGCTTTCGCCTTCGGCTGGACGCCCTGTATCGGCCCGATCCTCGCCGCGATCCTCTCGATCGCCGCGGCCGAAGCCACGGTGACGAAGGGCGCCGGCCTGCTCGCGGTCTATTCCGCGGGCCTCGGCATTCCCTTCCTGATCGCCGCGCTGATGATCGAACAGTTCTCCGCGTTGTTCGCGCGCATGAAGGGCCACCTCGTCAATGTCGAGCGCGCCATGGGCGTCTTGATGGTGATCACCGGCATCGGCTTTCTCACCGGCGCGGTCTCGAATGTGAGCATCTGGCTGCTCGAGACGTTTCCGGCGCTGCAGACGATCGGTTAGGGCGCGGAGACCGGGTTTTCACGGACAAGAAAGTAGAGGAACCGTTGAAATCCGTCAGGCATGCTGTCACGGAACGACGATGCCAAACCTTTCCAATCCCGAGGCGTTGCATCGGGGGACAAATCGCATGGTGGAGATCTCGTGAACAAGACACTGCGCATAGAGCCCTTGTCGGACAACGCTGCTCTGGTTGCCTGGCAATTTTTGGGGCAGCCGTTGCAGGAGTGGCCGAGCTGGGTTCAGTCGAATTGCTCGCTGCAGAAGGATGCCGATGGAAAATTCGAGCTTCGGCACGAGCGGCGCAGCGGCACCCAGATCGTCTATCTCGGCGAGTGGCTGGTGAGAGATCTCGATGGCGGCGTGGACTTCTACACGGACGCCGAGATCTGGTCGCGGTACGCAGCCAAACGCTGACGCGCGAAGAAGATTGAGCGGGGCTCGTCGATCGCGCCTTAGTCTTTCCTGCTCGAGCTCCAGGCAATCAAAAGCCTGTGTCGTTGGTGGGGCAAAAAGCCTCGCCGGTGGGACTCACCGACAGAATGCAATCTGTAGTAATATTTCGTCGTACTGCACCCTGAGGGGCAATTCTTCAGAACATATACTGAAACGAGAATTTTAGACCAAGCGACATCTTCGGCGCCCCTCTCCCTTAAGCATTCTGAGCAGGAGCAAGCGATGGGAACCGACGTGAATGTTCATCCCGGTCATGGCAAGGCCGGACGTCAACCGACGCGACAATTTCTGGATACGCTTTCCGGACACGACGATCCGGGCATGTTTGGCCGGATGTTTCCGACCCTGGAGCCGCTGGCTGTCGATGACGGTCCGCTGCATGAGCTCGCCGACGCGATGAAGGATCTCGCCCCCGGCGACGCCGCGGGAAACAATCTCAACGTCCCCGCCGGTTTTACTTATCTCGGGCAATTCATCGACCATGATATCACGCTCGATCTGACCTCCTTCGGCGAGAAGGAAGCCGATCCGATGGCGGTCACCAATTTTCGCACGCCCGCACTCGATCTCGACAGCATCTATGGTCTTGGTCCCGATGGAAGCCGTCATCTGTACGCGCGCAATTCGGCGAGCGACAACGGCAAGACACCGGGCCCCAAGCTGCTGATCGGCAAGACCGTCAACGTCGACGCCATCACCGGCGATCATCGCAACGACCTGGCGCGCAATCCCGAGGGGTTTGCGCTGATCGGCGATCACCGCAACGACGAGAACCTGCTCGTCGCGCAAACCCATCTCGCGATGCTGAAGTTTCACAACAAGGTCTGCGATCAGCTCGCAGCGTCGGGCAAGCCGGCGGGCGAGATCTTCGAGGAAGCGCGCCGCATCGTGACCTGGCACTACCAATGGATGGTCCTGCACGATTTCGTGGAGCGGATCACCGAGAAGGGCATCGTCGCAAAGATCCTCGAGCAGGGTCGGCGCTTCTATCGCTTCAAGAAGATTCCCTACATGCCTGTCGAGTTTTCAGGGGCGGTCTATCGTCTCGGTCACAGCATGGTTCGCCAGGTCTATAGCCACAACAGGATCTTCACGCCCGGCCCGGGCGGTATTCCTGCAACTCTCGATTTGCTGTTTAGGTTCACCGGGCTTTCGGGAGGAATCATCGGCGACCTGGCGCCGAACCCGATAACGCCGCCGCTCCCGCTTCCGGTGCTTTCAAGCAACTGGATCATCGACTGGCGGCGCTACTTCCAAGTGCTGCCGAACAATCCTGCGGGCGTGACGCTCAATCCGTCGCGCAAGATCGATCCTTTCATCGTGCCGCAACTCCACACACTGCCCGGTGACGGCGGCAGCCTGCCGTTCCGCAATCTCAAGCGCGGCGTGTTGCTGGGATTGCCGTCAGGGCAGGACGTCGCCAAGGCCATGAAGATCAAGAATCCACTGTCTCCGGAAGAAATCTCCAAGGGGAGCGACGGTGCCGTGGCGAAGAAGCATGGCCTGCACCAACACACCCCGCTCTGGTACTACATCCTCAAGGAGGCGGAGCAACGAGGCAACGGTGAACGGCTCGGGCCGGTCGGCGCGACGCTGCTCGCCGAGGTCTTCGTCGGCCTCGTCCATGGCGATCACCAGTCCTACCTTTGGCTCAAGGGCAAGAGCTGGAAGCCGACGCTTGCATCGCAAGTGCCGGGCGAATTCACGATGGCCGATCTGCTGCGCTTCGTCGGCGATATCAGCCCGATCGACGGCATCGCGACCGTCTAAAGCGCGATAAGACTTGGCCGGACCGGCGCGCGTAGCGCGCCGGTCTGGACGTGCTCAGGGCTTGAACACGTAGCCCGGCGTGATCGCCGCCGTCTCCGGAATCGGCGGCAGATCGGCGAACAGCTCGGGACGGTCCTTCATGACCTTGAGAATGTGCTTCGGCTCGATATGCGCATTGACGTCGAAGGTCGATTTGAGGATGCCGAGGCGGGAGAGCCGGTCCTCGGCGCTCCACAGCGCGCGGTAGTTGTTCGCCGACAGCCGGCGGTCCGCCTGCTGGATGTTGAACTGCATCGCAGCCTCGGCGACGTCCTGCTTGAGCCCCGGAATCCAGCGCGTGGCGACTTGCGCCGCCAGCTTCGGGTTCTTGCGCATCCATTGGTCGGCCTCGGAGACGGCGGCGAGGAATTTCTCGATGGTCTCGCCATTGGCCTGCACCCAGGGGCGAAGCGCGACGTTGAAGCCGATATAGGAGATCACGTCGCCGCCGCGGATGATCTCGACCGCGCCCGGCACATCCTTGCCGGCGACGATCGGCCAGGGGTCCCAGCCCGAGAACGCATCGATCCCCTTGGCGAGCAGGGCGACGGTCATGTCCGGCGGCGGCGTGTTGACCAGCGTCACGTCGTCGGGCTTCAGCCCGGCCTTCTCCAGCGTTGCCAGGATGTAGAGATGGTTGATCGTGCCGAAGGACGCCGCGATCTTCTTGCCCTTCAGCGTCGACAGGTCGCCCTTGACGATGCCTGAACCTTCGCGCGCGATGATCGCCATCGTCGCGTCGGAGCCGGCCTTGGTAGCGTTGCCGCTGTAATTGCCGAGCGCGACGAGGTCCATGCCGCGCAGCACGGCGCCGATCATGGGCACGCCGACCTGCACGATCTCGCTCTCGCCGGCCTGCAGCGCGTTGAGCGCGTCGACGCCGGTGGCGTAGGGGCGCGCGATCGTGACGTCGAGCCCGTACTTCTCGAAGAAGCCCCGCTCGAGCGCGATCGGCAGGCCGATCTGGTCGATGCCGGTGACCATGCCGGCCTTCACTTTCGTCAAGGTCTGGGCGCTCGCCGGCACCATGCCGGCTAGAAGCGCGATCGCAAGCAGCAAGAGTCGTTTCATGTCCTCAGCCTCCCTCTTTTATCGGCCCCACCGCCGTGACCCAGTAAGGCCGGGCCACGGCGTTGAGGTCCGTTCTTTTGACACCGCGCAGTTCGATCGAGTGCTCGTCCGTGCCCGAGACGCGTCCGTATTGCTGGAACGCGAGCACGTGGAAGCGCTCCGGCACGAACGGCAGCTCGATCTGCACGTTGACCTTTTCCGATGTGCCGGAGAGCTCCGGCGAAATCTTGCCCGGCGCCGCGATCGTCAGCCAGAGCTGAAACAGCGCCCATGCGGCGATCGTGCCGAGCACGATGCGGCCCTTGGGCGAGCGCAGGACCTCGGAGGCGATGCTCATGCTGCGCGCACCATCTGCAGCACGCGCGCCGAGAGCTGCTTGAAGCGGTCGTCCTTGACGAGGTCGTCCCAGACCCGGGGGCGCGGCAGGTCGACCGCGATCTCGTCGAGCACGCGTCCCTTCGACAGCACGACGACGCGGTTGGCGAGAAACACCGCTTCCGCCACGTCGTGGGTGATGAAGATCACCGTCGGCTTGCGCTCCTGCCAGATGCGGGTCAGTTCCTCCTGGAGCGTCATGCGCGTCTGCGCGTCGACGCTGGCGAAGGGCTCGTCCATCAGCAGGACGTCGGGGTTGTTGGCGAGCGCGCGCACCACGCCGACGCGCTGCTGCATGCCGCCGGAGAGCTCGTTGGGATAGCGGTGCGCCGCATGCGAGAGCCCGGCAAGCGCCAGATATTCGCGCGCGATGCGGTCGCGCTCGGCCTTCGGCACGCCGCGCATCTTCGGGCCGAAGCCGACATTGTCGAGCACCGTCTTCCAGGGAAACAGCGCGAAAGACTGGAACACGACGCCACGCTCGGGGCCGGGCCCGTGCACCGGCTTGCCGTCGAGCAGGATGTCGCCCTTCGAATAGGGGATGAAGCCGGCGATCATGTTCAGGATCGTCGTCTTGCCGCAGCCGGAGGGACCGACCACCGAGATGAATTCGCCGGGCTCGACGTCGAGCGAGACATCGTGGACGGCGGTGACATGCGCGCCCGCATAGGGATCGAAATAGGTCTTGCCGAGATTGCGCAGCGAGAGCGTCTTCATGATGTCACCAATCCCCAACGCTGGCCGGTCGCGCGCTCGAGCGGCGCGAGGATCCAGGCGTCCACGATGTACCAGAGCAATCCGAGAATGATCATGCCGAGCAGGATCTCGACGGTCGAGCCGGCGCGGCGGGCGTCGAACATCATGAAGCCGATGCCCGAGGTGCCGACGATCATCTCGACTGCGATCAGCGCGCGCCAGCCATAGCCTAGCCCGTTGCGCAGGCCCGTGATGATGTTGGGCAGCGCGCCCGGCAGCGTCACCTCCCACAAGACGCGCGCGCGCGAGGCCCCGAGGCTCAAGGCGGCGCGCGAGAGGTCGCGCGGCACGGATTCGACGCCGAGCACGGTGTTGAGCACCACAGGAAACAGCACGGTGTAGACGATGACGAAGGTCATCGTCGTCAATCCGAAGCCGAACCAGATCAGGAGGATCGGCAGCCAGGCGATGTCGCCGATGGCCTGGAAGAACAGCAGCACCGGCCAGCAGATGCGGTGCGCCCAGCGACTGGTGCCGATCAGGACTCCCAGGGGAATGCCGAGCGCCATGCCGACCGCGGCGCCGGTCGCGAGCCGGATCAGGCTGTCCTGGAGATAGTCGGGCAGGATGCCCCTGTAGGTGAGGGTGAAGAACGCGCGCATGACGTCGGCCGGGCCTGGAAAGAACGCGCGCGGAAACAATCCGGCCTCGCTCACCGCGGTCCACAGCGCCAGCACCGGGATGAAGGAAATGATCGCGGCGAGCCCCGGCCAGCGCCGGGTCAGGCGGGTATAGCCGGCCCAGATTTGCAGCATCAGATTCATGCGCGCCTCACCATGCCCCAGCGCTCGATGGTCGCGCGTTCCAGCGGGACCAGCAGCAGGCGGTCGATCAGAAGCCAGAGAACGCCGATCACGATCATGCCGAACACGATCACCTCGGTGCGGTAGAAGTCGCGCGCGACGAACAGCATGTAGCCGAGCCCGACATTGGTCGCGATCATCTCGGCGGCGATCAGCCCGCGCCAGGCGAAGCCAAGGCCGGTCCGAATGCCGGTGACGATGTTGGGGAGCGCGCCCGGAAGCAGCACTTCGGTCAGCAGCGCCCAGCGGCCGGCGCCGAGCGAGGCGGCGGCATTGCGCAGCGTGTGTGGAATGGTCCTGACGCCGAGCAGGGTGTTGTAGGCGACGACGAAGAACACGGCGTTGAAAATCACGAAGACGATCGCGCCGAAACCGTAGCCGAACCACAGCGTCGCGATCGGAATCCAGGCAATGCCGGCGAGCACCGAGAAGAAGCGGAACAGCGGCGTCAGGAAGGCCGCGACCGTCGGGCTGACGCCCATGGCGATGCCGAGCGGCACGGCGGTTGCGATCCCGATCAGCGTGCCCAGGCCGACACGCAAGAGGCTGGCGCCGACATGGGCGAACAACGTGCCGTCGCGGATCGAGTCCAGCGCGGCCGCGCCGACCGCACCGACCGAGGGAAACACGCGCGGATTGACGTTGAACAGCGGCACGACGATGGCCCAGATCGCGACCAGCGCAAGCAGCGGCGCGACGAACATCGCGGCTCCCGCCAGCGAATTGACGCTGCGCATCAGCCGCGACGATCGCCCCTTCAGACTGCCCGTCACCTGCATGTGACCTCCCTGCGCTCAGCTATGCCTGTGTCGGCATTTCACGCTGATCTTCCCGACATCGTAACCGCGTCTCGCGCGATGGCATATCTCCGTCGGTTTGTGAGCCTCGCGAATCCCGGCGGAGCGAGGATCTGGGCCGAGCCCTTCGTGTCACGGTCCATGGCGTTTTCTCTTGTTCTTGAACTTCGTTTTCCTGGGCGAGCGCACGGCCGATCCGACCGTTTTACGGGTCGCCGCGGCGATAGCCGTCTTCCGGTTCGAAAGTTTCAATCGGGTGTAGCCCAGCAGGCGTTCCATCGCGGCGCGCGCCTTCTCCGGGTTGCCGCTCTCGATGGCTCGCGCCGCCGCCACGTGGTTCGGCAGATTATCCCTGAACCAGCCGCCGGTGCTGACGACGGCGACGGTGAAGACGGTGCTCAGGATGGTGTCGATCGCGCCGCGAAAGCCCTGGAGGACCGGGTTGTGGGTCGCGTCCAGGATGGCAAGATGGAATGCCTTGTCGGCGGCAAGGGCGCTGGCCTGGTCCTTTGCAGTCTGCATCGCAGCCAAGGCCGTGTCGATCCGCCAGCAATCGTTCCTGGTGGCGCGTTGGGCGGCGAGAGCTGCGGCTGCAGGTTCGATGATCGAGCGCACCTCCTGGATCGCCAGCAGGAGGTCGCGGTCGGGCTCGTCCTGGCCGACGAGCCAGCTCAGCACGTCGCGGTCGAGCAGGCTCCATTCGTGGCGCGGCAGCACCTGCGTGCCGTGGCGCGGCCGCACGCTGACGAGGCCCTTGGCGGCAAGCGTCTTGATGGCCTCGCGCACCACGCCGCGCCCGACGCCGAAACGGGTTTCGAGCTCAGGCTCCGGCGGCAGGGTCGTCCCGACGGGAATGAGATCCTGGGCGATCTCGCGGCCGAGCGTCGTCAGCACGGCGCGAATGCGGCCGGGCTTGACCAGTTTGTCGACGGGGCTCGGGCGCGCTCGTGCCACTCGTACGTTTCTCCCGTCCGGCCTGTCGCGGCCGGTTCATTTGTCTTGGCTGCCACGCCCGGCAGCTTCACAATCATCCGATGTTTAACATCGGATGATTGGGTGCGGGCAAGCGCAATTGTCGCAGCATGATTGTGCTGCGTTGCGATATGCGCTGGGGGAGGCCGTTGGATCAGGGCGCCTCGTCCAGCGTGCAGATCACCGTGCAGACCACGCCGCGCGGCAGGAAGTCGACGGTTGCCTCACCGTCGAGCTGGTCGCGCGCGCTGCGCTCGATCAGGCGCGAGCCGAAGCCGCGTTGCACCGGCGCCGTCACCGGCGGGCCGCCGGTCTCGGTCCAGATCAGCCGCAGTCGCGGCTTCGGCGCATCAGCGATGACGTCCCAGTCCAGCGTCACCCGGCCGGTCTCGTTGGACAGCGCGCCGTATTTCGCGGCGTTGGTGGCGATCTCGTGCACGATCATCGACAGCACCACGGCGAGCCGCGGCGACAGCGGCACGGCCGGGCCGGTCATGCGGATGCGGTCGTGATTGCTCAGCAGGAACGGTTGGAGCGCGCGGGCGATCACGTCCCGGAGCTCCGATCCCGCCCATTTCTCCTGGCTCAGGAGATTATGCGCCTCGGCCAGCGCGCCGAGCCGTCCCTCGAACTTGGTCCGCTCGTCCCGGCTGGCGCTGCGGAAGGTCTGCACAGCGATCGCCTGCATCAGGGCCAGCGTGTTCTTGACGCGATGGTTGAGCTCCTCGATCAGGAGATCGTGCAGCATCTCGCCGCGCGCGATCGTGGTCGCCATCCTGACTGCAAAGGTGAGGCCGACCAGCAGCAGGATGCCGCCGATCAGGCTGGTGATCGCGATGTCGCGCCAGAGCGGCGCGATCAGCGAGCTCTCGCTGACGCCGGCCACGACCGTCCAGCCGGTCAGCTGCGATCGGGTGAAGGCGGAGGATAGCGCGACGCCGTCGAGCGAAACGGTCGAAAGCGCTGCCTCCGGTGTGTGCGACATCGCATCGTGGAGTGCGCCGGAAGCCTGCTTGCCGAACGTCTCGGCAGGGTTGGGTGTACGCGCGAACACGCGAGCCTTGGTATCCAGCAGCGACACCGTCCATTGATCGTTTGGCCGCTGCTGCTCGACCAATTTCTGGAATATCGCGATCGGCGGACTGAAGGAGAGCGCATAGGCCACTTCGCCATTGCGAAGCACGGGAACTTCCACGGTCACGATCGGCCGTTTCTCGGTCGAACCGACGAACAGGTCGGAATATTGCGGCGCCTTGCTTGCAAACACCCGCTCGACGATCTCTCGATTGTTGCGCGGTGGCAGGCTCGCTGTTTCCGTCGTCACGGTCGAAAACAGCTGCCGGCCGGATCTGTCGGCCAGCAGCAGGACACTGTCGCCGCCATACTGGCTCGTGAATTCGACCGCCAGCCGGCGGAAGCCGTTGAAATCGCCGCTTTGCAGGGAATCGCCGAGCGCGAGCACCTGCAAGCCGCCCGTCATCCGCTGCACCTCGGAGTCGAGCACGAGGCGCATGCTTCGCACGGTCTCCAGCACCCGGCGCGTTACCTCGCTGCGATCCTGGCGATAGTTGGAATAGGCGAGGCCGACGGCAAAGACGATCAGCGGCAACATCGTTCCCGCGACCAGGAGGGCGAGCCGGACCGGCAGGGTAAGCTTTGACAAGCGTGGGCGTCCCGGTTCCAGCGCAGCGGCGCCGGATCATGATTTTGGGAGGACCATAAGGGCAGTACTTGCCCGGTGCCACGATTTTCACGGCCGGTGCGATCCCGCGAAAGACGCTGTGACCCAGTCTGGAGTGGCGTCAGATCATCGCGATCGCGGCAGTGCAGCAGGCGGCACCGGCGGAGCTCTGCGACGAAGAGGACGTCCAGCCCAAGCGAAATGACTTCCGTCCCGCCGTAGTTTTTCATACGCTCCATGAATGCAAGCCGCATAGCGGCTGCGCTCACGGCCCGGCGACAGGGGCGGAGCATCAAAGGGAGGGGAGACGATGAAGCGAAGGTCATTTCTCGCTGGTATCGGTGCGACCACTGCGGCGGCTACGCTCGGCATGCCGTCGATCCTCAGGGCGCAAGCCCCGATCACGCTGAACGGCGCGGTCCAGTTCAATGACGACCATGCCTTCAATCGGGCGCTGATCCGATTCGAGGAGCTGGTGAAGAAATACTACGGCAAGCCAGTCAATTTCACCCTGCACAAGAACTCCTCGCTCGGCCTCGAGAAGCAGTATTTCGAGTACATGTCGCAGGGCAAGGCTGTCGATTACGGCATCGTCTCGCCGGCTCACATGTCGACCTTCGCCAAGGCGGCCCCGTTCATCGATGCGCCCTTCGTATTCAAGGGCATCGATCACATGAACAAGGTCGTCGAAGCCAACATCCTGGCGCCGATCGCCGACGAGGTCGCGGCGAAGGCCGAGGTCGTTCTGATCGGTTATGCCGGCGGCGGCATCCGCAACATCTTCGCCAACAAGCCGCTCAAGAACCTCGCCGACCTCAAGGGGCTCAAGGTCCGCGTGCAGGGCGCGCCGATCTGGTCGAAGACGTTCGCGGCCGTCGGTATGAGCCCGACCGTGATCGCCTATAACGAAATCTACAACGCGATCCAGAACGGGGTGATCTCGGCCGGCGAGAATGAGGCGGCCGGCGTCGAGGCGATGAAGTTCTACGAAGTGGCTCCGCATCTCAATCTGACCCAGCACGCCGTGTCGATCCGGCCGATCTGCTTCTCGGTAAAGACGCTGAAGACCTTGCCGAAGGATTTGCAGGACGCGATCATGAAGGCCGGCAAGGAGGCCGGCGACTACGGCCGCCAGCTGGAGTCGAGCGAAGAGGTCGTCAAGCTCGACACGCTTGAGAAGGCCGGCAAGCTCAAGCGCGTTCCGTTCGAAGAGCGGGACGCCATGAAGAAGCTCGCCGACCCCGTGATCGCCACCTACGCCAAGGAGATCGGCGCGGAAGGCATTTTCGAGAAGATCAACGTCGTCTGAGGTCGTTGCGTCCGCCGGCGATCGTCCGGGCAGGCCCCGCTTCCTGCCCGGACGTGGCGGATGAGCGCCGTACGGAGTCCCAATGTCCGACATGCACGTCCCGTCCACACCGTCGCTGTGGCGTCGCGTCACCGCGGCCTATGCGAAATTGCTGGAATTCCTGCTGGCCGCCTGCGTCGGCATCCTCGTTATTCCGGTCACGCTGCAAATCATCTCACGCTACACGCCGTTCATTCCGTCCTACATCTGGACGGAGGAAATGGCGCGCTTCCTGTTCATCTGGACGATCATGATCGGTGCCATGGTCGGCATCAGGGAGGCGCAGCATTTCGAGGTCGACGTGTGGCCCGACCTGTCGCGGAGGTCGGAGGCCGCGGTGCGGATCCTCGCGCGACTCGGCGTGCTTGCGCTGGCGCTGGTGTTCGTAACCGCCGGCATCGAGTTCACCCGTTTTGCCTGGAATAGAACGTCGGAATTGGCCGATCTGCCGCTCTGGCTGATCCATGTCGCCTGGCCGGTGGCCGGTCTGACGTGGATCGTCTTTGCGGGTGAACAGATCATCGATGAACTGCGCGTTCTGGCCGGGGCACAGAGATGAGCGGCACCGTACTTTCTGCCGGACAGGCTGCCATGCTGCTGTTCGGGGTCTTCATCGGCCTGCTCATCGCGCGCGTGCCGGTCGCTTTCGCGCTCGGTCTTGCCTGTGTGCCGATCCTGCTGATCGAGCCGCACCTGTCGCTGATGACGCTCGCGCAGGAGACCTTCAATGCGTACAATTCATTCATCCTGCTCGCGGTGCCGTTCTTCCTGCTGACGGCGAACCTGATGAGCATCGGCGGCATCACCGATCGCCTCGTGACGCTGTCGCGCTCGATGGTCGGGCACTGGCCGGGATCCCTGGCGCAGATCAACGTCGTGCTGTCGGTGTTCTTTGCCGGCATCTCGGGCTCCTCCACCGCCGATGCGGCGAGCCAGTCCAAGATCTTCATCGATGCGCAGAACAAGGAAGGCTACGACCTTTCGTTCTCCATCGCCATCACCGCGGTGTCGGCGGTGCTTGCAGTCATCATTCCGCCGTCGATCCTGATGATCGTGTGGGGTGGGCTGATCTCGACCTCGATTGCGGCGATGTATCTGGCCGGCATCGTGCCGGGCCTGCTGATCGCGGGCGCGCAGATGGTGACGGTGCACATCTATGCCGTGCGCCGGGGCTACCCCACCTATCCGAAATCGACCTGGGTCGAGATGGGATCCGCCATCTGGCGGTCGATACCGGCGCTGATGACGCCGTTCATCGTCGTCGGCGGTATTCTGCTCGGCTGGTTCACCGCGACCGAGTCCGCCTGCGTCGCGGTGCTCTATTCCGTAGCGCTCTCGACATTCTTCTACCGCGAGACGGGGCCACGCGAATTGTACAAGGCCTTGCTCGACACCGGGCGCCTTGCCGGCGTGGCGCTGTTCTGTGTCGGCACCGCAAGTGCGTTCGGCTGGCTGCTCGCCTATTACAAGATCCCGCAAGAGCTGCTGGCCAACGTCTCGACCTGGGGCATGGGCGCCGTTGCGGCCGGCTTCTTCATCTCCTTCTGCTTTCTGGTCGTGGGCTGCTTCCTCGACGCCATCCCGGCGATCATCATCGTCGGCACCGTGCTGGAGCCGCTCGCCAAGTCGGTCGATCTCCATCCGGTCCAGTTCGCGATCATTTCCATCGTATCGCTCGCCTTCGGACTGGTGACGCCACCCTACGGCCTGTGTCTGATGATCGCCTGCTCGATCGCCGGCGTGCGACTGCGCTATGCCCTGAAGGACACGATGATCATGCTGATACCGATGCTGCTGGTGCTGGCGGCGGTCATCGTCTGGCCCAGCGTGTCGCTGTTCCTGCCGCGTCTGATCGTGCCGGAGATGCTGAAATGAGAGTCTGCAAGTGAGCTTCTGAGAGTGCGATCCCGCGGCGCGGCCGCGGGATCGATTCCACCGCTTACAGATTGCTCTCGGTGATGGCCGCGTAGACCATGCTGCGCAGCTCGCGGCGGATCGGATAGGCGCTCGACGGCAGCACCTGCGTCATGAAGATCGTGATCAGCTCCTCGGCCGGATCGATCCAGAACGAGGTCGTGGCCGCGCCGCCCCAATTGTATTCGCCGGGGCTGCCGGCGATCAGCGTCTCGGCCGGGCGCATGGTGACGGCGAAGCCGAGGCCGAAGCCGATGCCGTTATAGGTGGCTTCGGAGAACAGCGAGCGCGACACCTCCGGCAGCGCGCGTCCGCCCGGGATGTGATTCGTCGTCATCAGCGCCAGCGTCTTCGGCCCGATCAGCCTGACACCGCCGAGCTCACCACCATTGAGCAGGGCGCGGCAGAAGGTGAGATAGTCGGCGACCGTCGAGCACAGCCCGCCGCCGCCGGAGATGAAGGAGGGGGGTGACAGGAACGAGCTCGTCGTCGGATCGTCCTGAAGAGTGAGGCCCTCGCGGCGTTGTCCGGCATGGAACGTCATGCCGCCGCCGGGGTCCGCCGAGTAGCAGGCGGCGAAGCGATGCGCCTTCGAGGCCGGCACGTGGAAATCGGTGTCGGTCATGCCGAGCGGATCGAGAATCCGCTGCTTGAGAAACTGCTCGAAAGGCATCCCCGAGATCTTGCCGACGAGGTAGCCGATCACGTCGGTCGCCACGGAGTAGTTCCAGGATTCGCCCGGCGAAAACTCCAGCGGGATCTTTGCCAGGCCCTCGATCATGGTCTGGAGCGTGCCTGACTTCTCGACCTCGCCGATCTTCTCGCTGCGATAGGCGGCATCGACATTGGAGCGCTGCTGGAAGCCGTAGGTGAGGCCGGAGGTGTGGCGCAGCAGGTCGACGATCAGCATCGGCCGCGACGGCGGCCGGGCCAGGAAGGCCGGGTAGGTGCCGGCGACGAATACGCCGAGATCCTTCCATTCCGGAATGTATTTGGCGACGGGCTCGTCGATGGCGACGAGGCCTTGCTCGACCAGCATCATGAAGGCGACGCTGGTGAGCGGCTTGGTCATGGAATAGATGCGGTAGATGGTGTCATCCTTCACCGGCGCCTTGCGTTCGAGGTCGGCGAAGCCCTGCACCGAGCTGTGAGCGATCTTGCCGCGGCGATAGACCAGGAGCTGCGTGCCGGGGAAACGGCCGGCATCGATGTACCGGTTCTTCAGATGGGCATCGACGCGGTCGAGCGCGGCCTTGGACATGCCGACGGATTCGGGCGAGGCGGGGGTGGGGGCGAGCATCAGTTCCTCCGGGGCGTTTTGTCGGAAAGTTGATACCGAAATGGCGGCCCCATTCCAAGTCGGTTGCGCTTAACGCAGCCGGGCCGACTGGTGTAGGCTCGGCGGCGGAACGCCTCCAGGGAGCCCACCCGGGCCAACGAGAAAAACGCGAGGGCAACGCATCATGACGCAGTTCAACGAGACCGAACTCACCGAAGCCGTCGTTCGGAGCTTCGACCAGACGCCGAACCCGCGGGCAAAATTCCTGCTGCAGGAATTGGTGAAGTCGCTGCACGATTACGTGAGCAAGACCGGCCTGACCTTCGAGGAATGGGAATACGCCATCGATTTCCTGACCCGGACGGGGCAGAAATGCACCGACACGCGCCAGGAGTTCATCCTGTTGTCCGACGTGCTCGGCGTCTCCATGCTGGTCGACGCCGTTAACCACCGCGACCGCGAGGGCGCCACACAGACCACGGTGCTCGGTCCGTTCTATGTCGGCGAGCACAAGGTGACCGCGCACGGCACCGACATCTCGCCGCACAATCTCACCGGTGAGAAGATGTTCGTGCAGAGCCGCGTCACCGATCTCAAGGGCAAGCCGCTCGCGAACGTTCCCGTGGACGTCTGGCATGCCGACGATGACGGCTTCTACGATTCCCAGAAGCCGAACTATGATGAGATCGGCGCCTCGGCGCGGGCGCGCTTCATCACGGACAGCGACGGCCGCTTCTTCTTCGGCACCATCCTGCCGTGCAGCTACCCGATCCCGACTGACGGGCCGGTGGGCGAGATGATCGTGCAGACGGGTCGCCACCCGATGCGCCCGGCACATGTGCACTTCCTGGTCAATGCGAAGGGCTATGAGCCGCTGATCACGCACGTCTTCATCGGTGGCGACAAATATCTGGATTCCGACGTGGTGTTCGGCGTCAAGGACGACCTGATCGCCAAGGTCGAGCCGCGCAATGACTCGGCGATGCCCGACGGCAGCAAGGCGAACGGGCCGTGGCACCTGATGACCTACGAATTCCACCTCAAGCCCGGCGGCGGCATGGCACCGAAGCCGCTGGGGACGAAGGCGGCAGAGCCGGCGTGACGGCTCCCGCCGGCGGTGCGTGACAGCAAGCTGGCGGCCCAAGAGCGGCAATCGCCGCTCGCGTGAACCGGCGCGGAGTGCTTAGTCGACCCGTGCAGGGATATCCACGGCCTTCTCTCGTCTCGGGGCATCCGAGGTCCGTTGGTCGGCGCTCCACCTGCGGCCCCATCCGATGAGCGGCGCCTCAATGATGATGTACAAGACCCAGGCGAGGCCGATGGAGAGCAGAATGCTGGCTACGATTGTCGCGGCCGTCGATAACAGCCACACCTCGGTAAAGTTGATCATCCATCGTATCACCAGGTAATGGACGATATACAGCGAGTACGAAATCTTGCCGAACCATTGCAGGATCGGCGAAAACGACCGCCCTTCGATCTCGGCAGACACCACGGCATGGATGAGCAATCCCGCAGCGACGCCATAGGTTGGCACGCGCGCGAATTGCGGGTCGGCCGATCCGGACACGAATATCCAGTACCAGCCGACAGCGAACAGGCCGGCTGAAGTTGCCAGAACATGGCGCGAAAAGAGCAATCGACCGTTCCTGTGGAGATAGGCGATGCCGACGCCGGCGCCGAATTCCAGGACCAGCGGATGGGAATAGATGCCGAGCTGCAGGCGGAGTACGAGGGCAATAACGACCATGCCGAGCCCCGCGAACAGCAGTTCGAACAACCGGTTCGGCGCGATGGCGAGGATGGCCGCAACTGCGGCATAGAAATGCAATTCGAAAGCAATCGACCAGGCCGGGCCAAGGTACCAGTTCGGATATGTCCACGCGAAGATGAGGCCAAGGTCGAGCGGCGGACGTTTCTCCGGCGACAGATCGATCCAGGACGAGCTGGCGAACGCCGCCAGCAACACAAGCCAGTAGACCGGATAAATTCGAACCGCTCGTCTGAAGACGAAGCTCAACGGGTCGCGGTGCGCCGCCGCCGTGGTTGCGATGATGAAGCCGGAAATGACAAAGAAGATGTCAACGCCGCTTGCAAGAATGGTGAGGACGCCTTCGGCAACGGCCGGGCCGACCATGTCGGGTCGCGCGCTGACCGCGTGTCCGCAGACCACCGACAGCGCAGCAACGCCGCGCATTGCCTCTACACCCGCGAAGACGCGCAAAACGCCCCTGCACAATCAATTACAAGTTGAAATCTATCTGCACGCAAGGATACTAATAAATGGTTGCGTATGGTCGAGAAACTCTACGCTAGGATGTATTAAGTGGGCTGGGGCGGGACGGCACCTTGCCATGACCGCACGGAGCTAAGGAGTGACTGTGCGCCGAACAGCCGCAGATGTCCGTGTAGCCGCCAGAAGCTCACGTCTGCGCTTCATGAGCACACACTCTAGCGCGCGTGCAGCATAGCCAGCAGCACGATGACCGCGCAGGCGAGCGCCGCCGACGTCACCTTCCAGAACATCAGCGGGTTGCGCTCCAGGAGCGGCGTCATTCGCGTGTCGAGATAGGCCGGGTTGGGCGTGCGAAGCTCGTGGACGAATTCGGACAGGTCCTCGTGTCGCTTGTAGGGATCGGGATGGAGCGCGCGCCTGAGCGCGCCATCGACCCAGGCCGGCACGTTGCGGTCCTCGTCCGCCGGGCTATACTGGAGCCTCCGCGCATCCGCCTTGCGGCGGATCCTGGCGACCTGGGCACCGTAAGGCAGCTTTCCCGTCAGCATCTGGTAGCAGATCACGGCTAGCGAAAACATGTCGGAGCGCGGTGAGCCGCCTTGCCCGAGAAAATACTCCGGCGCCGTATACTGGACCGTTCCCAGGATTTCGTCGGCCTCGTCCGGTGGCCCGGCCTCGGCGACGCCGGCGACCCTGACCGATCCGAAGTCGATGATCTTGGCGGTGCCGGTCTTGTCGATCAGGATGTTGTCGGGTCTGAGGTCCTGATGCAGCATCTCCATGCGGTGGAAGGCGCGCAGGCCCGCCGCGATCTGCTCGATCAGCCCGCGGACGGTTTCGAGATCGGGGCGCGGATTGTCGATCATCCACTGCTTCAGGGTCTGGCCCTCGACGAATTCAGTCGCGACGTAGAGGCAGCTGCGCCGCCTCGACTGTGACAGCGGCTTCAGCACGTGCGGGCTGTCGATGCGGCGCGCGATCCACTCCTCCATCAAAAAGCGCTTCAGGTACGCGGCATTGTCGCGCAGGTCGACCGACGGCAGCTTGAGCGCGACCGGCTCCCCGGTCTCCACATCGACGGCAAGATAGATGTGGCTGCGGCTGCTGCCGTGAATCTCGCGGACGATCCGGTAGCCGTCGAAGATCGCGCGCGGTTCCGGCAGCGAAGGCAGCGGCAATTGTGCGGTCTGATTGAAGATGCCGGCCGGCTCGCGCTGCGGCACCGCATCGATGCGAATGATCTGGACGGTGATGTTGTCGTCGCTGCCGCGCCGGTAGGCTTCCTCGACGATGGCCTTCGCCGCCGCGTCGAGATCGCCCGCATGCTCATTCAGCGCGCTCGTGACGAAGCGTGCGTCGACGAATTCGTAAGCGCCGTCGGTTGCCAGCAGAAAGATGTCGCCGGCCTCGACCTCGAACGCCTGATAGTCGATCTCGAGCTGCGGATTGATGCCGAGCGCGCGGCCCAGATAGGTCTGCTCGGACGACACGATGATGCGGTGATCGTCGGTCAGCTGTTCGAGCGCCTTGCCGGCGACGCGGTAGACGCGGCAGTCGCCGACATGAAAGATGTGCGCGGTGGTCGCCTTGATGACCATGGCGCTGAGGGTGCAGACATAGCCCTTGTCCCGGTCATAGGCGTATTGGCTCTTGCGCGTCTGCGCGTGCAGCCAGGAATTGGTCGCGTCAAGCACGCGGCGGGCGGAGGTCTTCACCGTCCAGGATTCGGACGTGCAGTAATAGTCCATCAGGAAGCTCTTGACCGCCGACTCGCTGGCGATCTGGCTCACCGCGCTGGAGGAGATGCCGTCGGCGAGGACAGCCGCGATGCCCTTCAGGCTGAGCAGCGGCTCTTCCGGAATCAGGACGCCGTGAAAGTCCTGGTTGACGGACTTGCGGCCCTTGTCGGAATGCTGGCCGACCGAGATCTGGAGTCCGCGGGTCATCGTCATAACCTGCAAAGCGGAGCCTCACCCTGATCGGGCGAGGCTCCCCTGTCGAGATGGATCCGATCAGGCCGCAACGCGGGGCTTCGCAGCCTTGACGGCCTGGCGCTTGGGCAGGGTCATGACGTGCGTTGCATAGAGCGTCATGCCGGTGAAGGCGAGGCCGCCGACGAGGTTGCCGAGCACGGTCGGGATCTCGTTCCAGATCAGATAATCCATGATCGAGAACTTCGCGCCGAGCAGCAGCCCGGACGGGAACAGGAACATGTTCACGACGGAATGCTCGAACACCATGTAGAAGAACACCAGGATCGGCATCCACATCGCGATGACCTTGCCGGGGACCGAGGTCGAGATCATGGCGCCGACGACGCCGGTCGAGACCATCCAGTTGCAGAGCATGCCGCGCAAGAACAGCGTCGCCATGCCGGCCGCGCCGTGCGCGGCGTAGCCGAGGGTTCGCCCTTCGCCGATATTGCCGATGGCGGCGCCGACCTTGTCCGGCGCCTGGGTGAAGCCGAACGTCGTGACGAAGGCCATCATGAAGGCCACGGTGAAAGCGCCGGCGAAGTTGCCGACGAATACGAGGCCCCAATTGCGCAGCACGCCGCCGAGGGTGACGCCCGGACGCTTGTCGATCAGGGCGAGCGGGGAAAGCACGAAGACGCCGGTGAGGAGATCGAAGCCCAGCAGATAGAGCATGACGAAGCCGACCGGAAACAGCAGCGCGCCGATCAGCGGCTGGCCCGTGTTGACGTTGATCGTCACGGCGAACCAGGCCGCCAGCGCCAGGATGGCGCCCGCCATGTAGGCTCGGATGATGGTATCCCGGGTGGACATGAAGATCTTGGACTCGCCCGCATCCACCATCTTGGTGACGAATTCCGAAGGCGCGAGATACGACATCAATGGTTCCTTTGCTTCGTAAGGGAGATCGACACGCTCCGGAGAGCGCGGCTGAACGTGATCGGCCGTGCGGGCTGGCCTGCCGCGCACGAGGGCTATGGAAAATCTGGAAGCTTTGGGAATCGCGTCACGAGGACTTTGAGCCGGGAGGGCCGCGAAGCAGTTGAGCTTCCGGGATGCGGCCGCCAGAGGCTGCATCAATGCGGCAAGCCGCAGTCTTCGTTGACGGCGAAAGAAAAGCAAGTTGCGTGCCGGCGCGTGCTGTCAAAAATATCTAGCAATTTCAAAGCGGTGCCGCTCGGCTCGATCTGATTCTGACGTCGCCTCGGCCTTTTCCTTAAGCTGTTGCACAAGATTTGTGCGCCGCACAAGCAATGTGCAGATCGCAAATCTCGCAAGCGGAACCGACCTGCGACAGTCTGGCGCTACCGATATAACGCATTGATTTACTTATTCTTCTTGTGGCGCCATGCTTGGCATGAAGCTTGAATGGTTCCAGCCGACGCCATTGAAGCCGTCCCGCGAGAATTCTCATCCGATTTGCTGACGCCACCAGACCGGGGGTCCTCCCCGTCACGCGTTCGCATGCGCCGAATACGGCGCCACCGGACGGACGGGCCGCTCGCGCGCACAGCCGCAAATCATTCCGCAAAGACGCAAAGGACGACACAGCCTATGACCAAGCGCACCCGCCGGCCCTCCGAAACGACTGGCCTCAGCCGCCGTCAATTGTTGAAGGCCACCGGCTCGACCGCGGCACTTCTCGCCGCCGCAAAACTGAACTTCCCTGCCGGCGCCTTCGCGCAGGACGCAGGCCCTGAGGTCAAGGGCGCCAAGCTCGGCTTCATTGCACTCAGCGATGCCGGCCCGCTCTTCGTCGCCAAGGACAAGGGGCTGTTCGCCAAATATGGCATGCCCGACACCGATGTGCAGAAGCAGGCGTCGTGGGGAACGACGCGCGACAACCTCGTGCTCGGCTCAGAAGGCAACGGCATCGACGGCGCCCATATCCTCACCCCGATGCCGTATCTGATCTCGGCCGGCAAGGTGACGCAGAACAACCAGCCGACGCCGATGTACATCCTGGCGCGGCTCAATCTCGACAGCCAGTGCATCTCCGTCGCGAGCGAATATGCCGACCTGAAGCTCGGCGTCGATGCCGCGCCGTTCAAGGCCGCGCTGGAGAAGAAGAAGGCCTCGGGCAAGGCCGTGAAGGCCGCGATGACATTCCCCGGCGGCACCCACGATCTCTGGATACGCTATTGGCTCGCCGCCGGCGGCATCGATCCCGACAAGGATATCGAGACCATCGTGGTGCCGCCGCCGCAGATGGTGGCCAACATGAAGGTCGGCACCATGGACTGCTTCTGCGTCGGCGAGCCCTGGAACCTGCAGCTGATCCATCAGAAGATCGGCTATACCGCGGTCAACACCGGCGAACTCTGGAACAAGCATCCGGAGAAATCCTTCGGCATGCGCGCCGCCTTCGTCGACAAATATCCAAAGGCGGCGAAAGCGTTGCTGATGGCGGTGATGGAAGCCCAGCAATGGGCCGACAAGGCCGAGAACAAGGCCGAGCTCGCCGCCATCATGGGCAAGCGGCAGTGGATGAACTGTCCTGTCGAGGACGTGCTCGACCGCACCGCCGGCAAGTTCGACTACGGCATCCCCGGCAAGGTGGTCGAGAACTCGCCGCACATCATGAAGTACTGGCGCGATCATGCCTCCTATCCGTTCCAGAGCCACGATCTCTGGTTCCTCACGGAGGACATCCGCTGGGGCAAGTACGAGCCGAACTTCGACACCAAGGCGCTGATTGCCAAGGTCAACCGCGAGGACCTCTGGAAGGCCGCCGCCAAGACCCTCGGCGTCGCGGCTGCCGACATTCCGGCCTCAACCTCGCGCGGCAAGGAGACCTTCTTCGACGGCAAGGTGTTCGATCCGGAGAATCCGGCCGCCTATCTGAAGTCGCTCGCGATCAAGCGCGTCGAAGTCTGATGGAGCCAGCGGCCGCCCTTTGGCGGCCGCATCGTCCCTTGAAGCCGGAGAGAGATTGCGATGAACATGCCTGCCGCCAAGATCGAGATTGAAACCGCGACGCCTGCGGCCAGCTCCGCGCCGGTCGTCGCGATGACGCCGAGGCGTCCCCCGCGCACCGAAGTTTACGCACGCATGGCACGAGAGACGGCCGTGCGCGTGATCCCGCCGCTGGTCGTGATCGCGCTGCTCACGCTGGTGTGGGAGTTGGTCTGCCGCCGCGCCGGCTCGGCACTGCCGCCGCCGTCGAAGGTGTTCACGGACACCAAGGAGCTGATCCTCGATCCGTTTTTCGACCATGGCGGCATCGACAAGGGCCTGTTCTGGCATCTTTCCGCCAGTCTCCAGCGCGTCGCCTTCGGCTACTCGCTCTCGGCGATCGCGGGCATCGCGCTCGGGGTGCTGGTCGGGCAGTCGGTCTGGGCCATGCGCGGGCTCGATCCGTTGTTCCAGGTGCTGCGTACCATTCCGCCGCTCGCCTGGCTGCCGTTGTCGCTCGCGGCATTCCGCGACGGCCAGCCCTCCGCGATCTTCGTCATCTTCATCACCTCGATCTGGCCGATCATCATCAACACCGCTGTCGGCATCCGCAACATTCCGCAGGACTATCGCAACGTCGCGGCCGTCGTGCAGCTCAATCCGCTCGAGTTCTTCGCAAAGATCATGATCCCGGCGGCCGCGCCCTACATCTTCACCGGCCTTCGCATCGGCATCGGCCTGTCGTGGCTTGCGATCGTCGCGGCGGAAATGCTGATCGGCGGCGTCGGCATCGGCTTCTTCATCTGGGACGCCTGGAACTCCTCGCATATCAGCGAGATCATCCTGGCGCTGTTCTATGTCGGCATCATCGGCTTCGTGCTGGACCGCCTGATCGCGGGCCTCGGCAAGTTCGTCACCCGCGGCACCGCGCAGAACTGAGAAGAGAGGGCACATGACCGCTTATCTGAAACTCGACCACATCGACAAGGTCTTCACCCGCGGCGCCGCCACCACGGAGGTGCTGAAGGACATCAACCTCACGATCGAGAAGGGCGAGTACGTTTCGATCATCGGCCATTCCGGCTGCGGCAAGTCGACCCTGCTCAACATCATCGCAGGGCTGACCGGCGCCACCACCGGCGGCGTGCTGCTGGAAAACCGGGAGGTGAACTCGCCGGGGCCCGACCGCGCCGTTGTGTTCCAGAACCACAGCCTGCTGCCGTGGCTCACCGTCTACGAGAACGTCAGGCTCGGCGTCGACAAGGTCTTCGCCAGGACCAAGTCCCGCGCCGAGCGCGACGCCTGGGTGATGCACAATCTCAACCTCGTGCAGATGGCTCATGCCAGGGACAAGCGTCCTTCCGAAATCTCCGGCGGCATGAAGCAGCGCGTCGGCATCGCGAGGGCGCTCGCCATGGAGCCCAAGGTGCTGCTGCTGGACGAGCCGTTCGGCGCGCTCGACGCGCTGACCCGCGCGCATCTGCAGGACTCGGTCATGGCGCTGCATCAGAAGCTCGGCAACACCATTCTGATGATCACCCACGACGTCGACGAGGCGGTGCTGCTGTCCGACCGCATCGTGATGATGACGAACGGGCCGAGCGCGCACATCGGGGAGGTGCTGGAGGTGCCGCTGGCGCGGCCGCGCAAGCGGCTCGAGCTCGCGACCAACGCCACCTATCTGAAGTGCCGCCAACGCGTGCTCGAATTCCTCTACGAGCGCCACCGCTTCGTCGAGGCCGCGTAAGCGAAGAGTTCAACGCAACAACATGCGCGCGCCCAAATAATCGACAGCTCGCTCAATCCTTGTGCGTCGCACAAGGATTGAGCGAATCGCAAACCAAGCGTGCGAAAAAGCCCTGCGAACATTTCGGGCGACACGAACAACATCCTGAAATCCCTGCATTTCCTGGATGCGCGCAACTGGCACGGAAATTGAAGCGTCTTTGCGCGACGCCAACGACGACGTCCCTCAACATCATCAATCAGCATCGTGAACTCGCCACCGGGGTGAAGCCTCGGAGCGCGCCTCCCTGCCTGGAGGCTGAGCCTGCAACGACGCAGCGGTGAGACTGGAAGGGATATGCAATGACGAAGAGTCCCACTTGGATTTCTGACTGGCGCCCCGAAGATGAGGCGTTCTGGAACGCGACCGGCAAGACGATCGCGCGGCGCAACCTGATCTGGTCGATCGTAGCCGAGCATATCGGCTTCTCGGTCTGGCTGATCTGGAGCATCGTCACGACCAAGCTGCCGCAGGCCGGCTTCCACTACACCACCGACCAGCTGTTCCAGCTCGTCGCCGTGCCGGGGCTGATCGGCGCCTTGATGCGCTTTCCCTACACCTTCGCAGTGACGACCTTCGGCGGCCGCAACTGGACCATCTTCAGCGCGGCGATCCTGTTCATTCCGACCTTGTCGCTTGCCTATTTCGTGAGCCAGCCCGACACGCCGTTCTGGCTGATGCTGCTGATCGCCTCGACCGCGGGTCTCGGCGGCGGCAATTTCGCCTCCAGCATGACCAACATCTCCTTCTTCTTCCCCGACCGGATGAAGGGATGGGCGCTCGGCCTCAACGCGGCCGGCGGCAATATCGGTGTCTCCAGCGTGCAGCTCTTGACCCCGATCCTGATGACGCTCGCCGTCTTCAACCTGTTCCAGGCAACGCCTGTCGACGGCATCTTCCTGCAGAATGCCGGACTCATGTGGGTGCTGCCGATCGCGATCGCGGTGTTCGGCGCGGTGTTCTTCATGAACAATCTCACCACGGCGAAATCGTCGGTGAAGAACCAGCTTGCGATCGTCAAGCGCAAGCACACCTGGATCATGGCGTATCTCTACATCGGCACGTTCGGGTCTTTCATCGGCTACTCCGCGGCGTTTCCGCTTCTGATCAAGACGCAATTCCCCACCGTGACGATCTCGATCGCCTTCCTGGGCCCGCTGGTCGGCTCGCTGTCGCGTCCGCTCGGCGGCTGGCTCGCAGATCGGGTCGGCGGCTCCATCATCACCTTCTGGAACTTCATCGCGATGGCGGGCGCCACGGTCGGCGTGCTCTACTTCGTCGGGCACAAGGATTTCACGGGCTTCCTGTCGATGTTCCTGGTCTTGTTCGTGACGACGGGCATCGGCAACGGCTCGACCTACCGCATGATCCCCTCGATCTTCCGCGAGGAGAACCTGTTCAAAGTGCGCGGCAAGGGCGATGTCGCGCGTGCGGCCGCGCTGAAGACCGCGAGCATCGAAAGCGGCGCGGCGGTCGGCTTCATCGGCGCGATCGGTGCTGTCGGCGGCTATCTGATCCCGAGCGGCTTCGGCAAATCGATCGCCATGACCGGCGGGCCGCAGCTCGCGCTCGCGATCTATCTCGCCTTCTACGCCTCCTGCCTCGCTCTGACCTGGTGGTTCTACCTGCGTCGCAGCCCGCAGGGTGAAGGCGCGCCAAGCCTCGCCGAGGCACGTGTGTGAGCGCGAGCACTTGGCACGAATGTCGCTTCTCCCCGTACGCGGGGAGAAGTCTCTCTGATGACGTTTGACCCATGAACTTTTTCCGCAACGGCGCGGACGAAGGCAGACCGAAACAGACAGGAGAACATCATGACGCCAGAACAGGTCACCATCATTCAACAGAGTTTCGCCAAGGTCGCGCCGATATCGGAGCAGGCCGCGGTGCTGTTCTACGATCGCCTGTTCGAGGTGGCGCCGTCCGTGCGTGCGATGTTTCCCGAGGACATGACCGAGCAGCGCAAGAAGCTGATGGGCATGCTCGCTGCCGTGGTCGGCGGCCTGTCGAACCTGGAGTCGATTCTTCCCGCGGCCTCCGCCCTCGCCAAGCGTCACGTCGCCTACGGCGCCAAGGCCGAGCACTACCCCGTGGTCGGCGCGACCTTGCTGTGGACCCTGGAGAAGGGGCTTGGCGAAGCCTGGACGCCCGAACTCGCCACGGCCTGGACCGACGCCTACGGCGTGCTGTCCGGCTACATGATATCCGAGGCCTATGGCGCACAAGCGCAGGCCGCCGAATAGGAGATGCCTCGTGAGTGAACCGCTGGTCATCGTCGGTAACGGTATGGCGGCCGCGCGTCTGGTCGACGAACTCGCGAAGACCGCGCTCGGCCGCTACGCCGTCGCCGTGATCGGCGAAGAGCCGCGGCTCGCTTACAACCGCGTGCTGCTCTCCTCCGTGCTGGCCGGCGAGACCGGCTCGCACGAGATCGAGCTCCGGCCCGCCGAGTGGTGGCGCCACCGCGGCGTCACGGTGCGCTACGGCTATCGCGTCACCGAGATCGACACCGGCCGCCGCGAGCTGAAGATCGAAGGCGAGGAGAGCATGGAGTACTCCAAGCTCGTCCTCGCTACCGGCTCGACGCCGCTGCGGCTCAACGTGCCGGGTGCCGATCTGGCCGGCGTGCACACCTTTCGCGACACCCGCGACGTCGACCTGCTGCTGACGCTTGCGGCGGCGAAGAAGCGCGTCGTCGTGGTCGGCGGCGGCCTGCTTGGCCTTGAAGCGGCCTACGGTCTCGCCAAGGCCGGTGCCCCCGTGACGCTGCTGCATCTGATGGACCGGCTGATGGAGCGCCAGCTCGATCCGCCCGCCGCCGACCTGCTCAAGACGCTGGTCGAGCGCAAGGGCATCCGCATCCTGCTCAACGCCAGCACGAAGTGCATCCATGGCGACGGTCATGTCGAGGCCGTCGAGCTGGCCGGCGGCAGTCGCATCGAGGCCGACGCCGTGATTTTCGCGGCCGGCATCAAGCCGAACGTCGTGCTGGCGAAAGATGCGGGGATCGCGGTCAATCGCGGCATCGTCGTCAACGACGTCATGCAGACCTCCTCAGCCGACATCTTCGCGCTCGGCGAATGCGCCGAGCATCGCGGCACCTGCTATGGCCTTGTCGAACCCGCTTATGAGCAGGCGCGCGTGCTGGCGCGGCATCTTTCCGGCCGCCCCGCCGCCTATCAGGGCAGCGTGGTCTCGACCAATCTGAAGGTCTCCGGCGTCAGCGTGTTCTCCGCCGGCGACTTCATGGGCGGGGAGGGCAGCGAGAGCCTCGTGCTGTCGGACCGCAGCCGCGGCACCTACAAGAAGCTCGTGATCGCCGACGGCCGGCTCACCGGCGCCGTGCTGATCGGCGATACCGTCGATGCGCTCTGGTACCTCGAGCTGATCCGCAACCGCGACAAGGTTGCGGCGATCCGTACAGACATGATGTTCGGCCGCGCGGTGACGCACCCCTCCAAGGCTGCTTGACAAGGCTGTTTGACGATGACGGCGATCGATCCCGCGCTCCACACCACCAAGACGACGTGCCCCTATTGCGGCGTCGGCTGCGGCGTGTTGGCGACACCCGACGGCAGGGGCGGGGCGGCTATTGCCGGTGATCCCGACCACCCCGCCAATTTCGGCCGGCTGTGCTCGAAGGGCTCCGCGCTCGGCGAAACCGTCGGGCTCGAAGGCCGGCTGCTCTACCCGATGATCCGCTGCAAGGGCGTGCTGGAGCGTGTCGCCTGGAGCGATGCGCTCGATCATGTCGCCCATCGCATGCAGCACATCGTGGCGCGCGACGGCGCCGACGCGGTCGCCTTCTATCTCTCTGGCCAGCTCCTCACCGAGGACTATTACGTCGCCAACAAGCTGATGAAGGGGTTTGTCGGCACGGCGAATGTCGACACCAATTCGCGGCTCTGCATGTCCTCCTCGGTCGCCGGTCACCGCCGTGCTTTCGGCGCCGACACCGTGCCCGGCTGCTACGAGGATCTCGAGCAGGCAGACCTGCTCGTCTTCGTCGGCTCGAATGCGGCCTGGTGCCATCCCGTCCTGTTCCAGCGCATGCTGAAGAACCGGCAGGAGCGCGGCGCGCGCATGATCGTGATCGATCCGCGCCGTACCGACACCGCCGGCGATGTCGATCTCTTCCTCGGCCTCAAGCCCGGCACCGACACGGCGCTGTTCTCCGGCCTCTTCGTTCATCTTGCCGACAATGGTGCGTTGGATCGGGACTACATCGCCACCAACACGTCGGGATTCGATGACGCGCTGGCGCGCGCGCGCAACATCGCCGGCAGTGTCACTGCGACCGCGCTTGCCACGGGCCTCTCCGAGCAGGACGTCGCCACCTTCTTCAGGATGTTCCGTGACACCGAGAAGGTCGTCACGCTCTATTCGCAAGGCGTCAACCAGTCGGCGCAGGGTACCGACAAGGTCAATGCCATCCTGAACTGCCATCTTGCGACGGGGCGCATCGGCAAGCCCGGTGCCGCGCCGTTCTCGCTCACCGGCCAGCCCAATGCGATGGGCGGTCGCGAGGTCGGCGGCCTCGCCAACATGCTTGCCGCCCATATGGGCTTCACGCCGCCCGATATCGATCGCGTCAGGCGGTTCTGGAAGGCGCCGCGCATCGCCACCCATGAGGGGCTGAAGGCGGTGCAATTGTTCGAGGCCATCAACCGCGGCGAGGTCAAGGCGCTGTGGGTGATGGGCACCAACCCGGCGGTGTCGCTGCCGGATGCCGACATGGTCCGCGATGCCCTGAAGAAGCTCGAGCTGTTCGTGGTCTCCGAGAACGTGCTCTCCAACGATACGGTCGAGGCCGGTCCGCATGTGCTGCTGCCGGCGCTGGCCTGGGGCGAGAAGTCCGGCACGGTGACCAATTCCGAGCGGCGTATCTCGCGTCAGCGCTCGTTCCTGCCGGCGCCGGGCGAGGCGCGCCCCGATTGGTGGATGCTGAGCGAGATCGCAAAGCGCTTCGGCTTCGGCGACAGCTTCAACTACAGATCCGCCGCCGACATCTTTCGCGAGCATGCGGCGCTCTCGGCTTTCGAGAACGGTGGCAGCCGTGATTTCGACATCGGCGCGCTGACCTCGCTGTCGGACGACGCCTTCGACGCCTTGGAGCCGGTGCAGTGGCCCGCGCGCGAGGGGCAGACGCCCGGCGAGCGCTTCTTCGCGCAAGGCGGCTTCTTCACCAATGACGGCAAGGGCCGCTTCGTCGCGCCGGAGGTGCCGGCGCTGCGCGGCGAGACCGGTCCGTCGCGCCCCTTGCGGCTCAACACCGGGCGCATCCGCGACCAGTGGCACACCATGACACGCACGGGGCTCAGCCAGCGGCTGGGCGCGCATTTGCCGGAGCCCTTCGTCGAGATTCATCCCGACGACGCCAGCAAATACGGCATCGCCCATGACAGCTATGCCCGCATCACCACCGATTACGGTAAGTGCATCCTGAAGGCCGTCGTGAGCGAACGGCAGCAGCGCGGCACCCTGTTCGTGCCGATCCACTGGAGTGCGATGAACACCTCGCACGGCCGCGTCGGCGCGCTGGTGCAGTCCTTCACCGATCCGTTCTCGGGCCAGCCGGAGGCGAAGGCGACGCCGGCCGCGATCGCTCCTTACGAATTCGTCTTCCGCGGCTTCGCGCTGTCGCGAAAGCAGATCGACCTGCCGGAGAACCTGTTGTGGACCCGCGTCACGGTCGCCGGCGGCTTCGGTTATCTCTTCGCGGACAACGGCGATCTTTCGCGCTGGCCCGCCTGGCTCGAGAACGTCGCGGGCGAGGATGTTGCCGAGTACCGCGACTTCGGCGGCGGGGTCTATCGCGCCGCCTCGTTCGCGGGCGACCGCATCGAGACCTGCCTGTTCGTCGGACCCGCGCACGACGCCGGCGATTGGGAGGTGGTGAAGAGCGCATTTGCCGCCGACCAGGTGACCGACGAGCAGCGCCGTATGCTGCTGTCCGGCAAGTCGATCGAGGGCGCCGCGTCGACCGGGCCGATCGTCTGCGCCTGCTTCGGCGTCGGCCGCGGCACCATCTGCGACACCATAGCCGGCGGCGCACGCACCGCCGCCGAGATCGGCGCCAAGCTCAAGGCCGGCACCAATTGCGGCTCCTGCATCCCCGAGATGAAGCGCCTGATCGCGACGACCGAGGTGGCGCCGGCGAAGCAGGTGAAGGTCGCTGGCGCGGCGGGGTAGGGCTGGCTCTCTCCAACGTCACCGCGAGCGTCGCGAAGCAATTCAGAACCTTTCCACGGAGGGATTTTTGGATTGCTACGCTCGCGGTGACGATGTTGATGCCGGTATGCCAAATTGTGGTCCCGTGCCCCGGACGCAGCGCAGCACGAAGTGATGCGCTGCAGAGCCGGGGCCCATCTAGCAGCGGAGCGTTTGGCCTTCTAGGTCCCGGCTCTGCGCCGCAACGCTGGGGCGTTGCAGCGCGTCCGGGACACGAGAGTGGCGTGGGCTGGTACTCGTGCTCGTAACGCAACGATGACCTCCGCCCAATCGACGCGGCTTCAATTGTCCCCTATGGTGCCGCGCGCTCCTCCTCCACAGCCACAACAACAATGATGTACCTGGAAACGCCGCCGCGTCTGATCGAGACAAAAGTCTTCTCCGCCATGCCCGACAAGTTCCGCCGCAAGGGCGAGCGGACCGATTGGGCTGATGCCAACCGGCCGGGAGTGCCGACCGACAGCTTCATCGAAGGTCCTTCATTCGACAAGGTTGGCAACCTCTATGTCGTCGACATTCCCTTCGGCCGCATCTTCCGTATCGCGCGTGACGGCGAGTGGTCGCAGGTCATCGAATACGAGGGCTGGCCGAACGGGCTGAAGATCGCATCCGACGGCCGCATCCTGGTCGCCGATTACATGCACGGGCTCATGGAGCTTGACGCGAAGGCCGGGCGGATCAAACCGGTGCTGACCTCGCGCAATTCGGAATCGTTCCGCGGCTGCAACGATCTCCACCTCGCCAGCAATGGCGACGTCTATTTCACCGATCAGGGCCAGACCGGCCTGCACGATCCCAGCGGCCGGGTCTATCGTCTCGCGTCGAACGGCCGGCTCGATTGCCTGATCGACACCGGCATCAGCCCGAATGGTCTCGTGCTCGACCCGACCGAGACCGTGCTGTTCGTCGCGATGACGCGCGACAACGCCGTGTGGCGGTTGCCCTTCATGAAGGACGGCAGCGTGTCCAAGGTCGGCCGCTTCTGCTCGCTGTTCGGCACCAGTGGTCCTGACGGCATGACCATGGATGCCAAAGGCCGCCTGTTCGTCGGTCATGCCTCGCTCGGCCATGTCTTCGTGTTCGCGCCGAATGGCGAACTGATCGCGCGGATCAAGTCCTGCGCGGGGCCGAACTGCACCAATGTCGCGATCGGTGGCGCGAAGAAGGATCGGCTCTATGTCACGGAGTCGGCGACGGGCAGCGTGCTGGTTGCCGACATCAGCGATCTCTAAAGCGCGATGCGATCAGGATGAATCGCCATCGCGCTTGAGGTCATTGTTTGAGCATGATCTTTTCGGAGAACCGCTGCACAATTTTTCCGGATCATGCTGTAGAGCATCTGAAGGAGTAAACATGAACACGCACCCCTTCGGCCGGACCGGCGCCAACGTCTCGATCATCGGGCAGGGCACCTGGTACCTCGATCACGGCGACCGCAAGCGCGCGATCGCGGCGCTTCAGCGCGGGCTCGATCTCGGCATGACCCATATCGACACCGCCGAGATGTATGGCGATGCCGAACTCGTCATCGCGGATGCGATCGCGAGCCGGCGCGACGAGGTGTTCCTCGTTTCGAAAGTGCTGCCCAGCAACGCCTCGCGCCGCGGAACCATCACCGCTTGCGAGCGCTCGCTGAAGCGGCTTAAGACCGACCGGCTCGACTGCTATCTCTTGCACTGGCGCGGCTCCTATCCGCTGGAGGACACCGTCGCTGCGTTCGAGGAGCTGGTGAAATCAGGCAAGATCAGGTCCTGGGGCGTCTCCAATTTCGACGCGGACGATCTCGACGAGATTCTCGAGGTCGCCGGCGAAGGCCGGATCGCGTGCAACCAGGTGCTCTATCATCTGAAGGAGCGTGCGATCGAGCATGCGGTGATCCCGTGGTGCGAGCGGCACGGTGTCGCCGTCGTTGCCTACTCGCCGTTCGGGCACGACGATTTCCCGGCGAGCAGCAGCAAGGGCGGCGCGGTGCTGGCGCGCATCGCGGAGACGCGTCGCGCGACGCCGCGTCAGGTCGCGCTGAGCTTCCTCACCCGTGCGACCACGGTGTTCGCGATCCCGAAGGCCTCGTCCCCGGAACACGCCGGCGAAAATGCGGCCGCAGGCGATATCGTGCTGACGAAAGACGAGATTGCGGCGCTTGACGCGGCGTTTCCGCGCGGGCCGAAGCCGCGCGGCCTGCCCATGCTGTAATGCACAACGCGCAATATTAACGGAGCATTGACGCGCGCGGCGGCCTGCGCATATCGGCATCCTGTTTTCGGAAGTTGTGAACGCGGCACATTTGTCGTTTTTTAGGGCGCTCGATTCGCATTTTTCCCGAGTTCCAGCCGTGACCCCGCCGCCAGCCGCAGCCGCAAGGCTCGACAGTATTTCCATGCCCGTGCCCGAGACGAAGCATGTCGGCCGCCGCGCACCCGCGCGCGTCGATCATCCCTTCAAAGGCATCGTACTGATCCTGCTCTCGACGGTGTTCCTCGGCTGCTCCGACGTCACTGCGAAATATCTGTCGACCAGCCTGCCGTCGATCGAGATCACCTGGATCCGCTTCCTCACCTTCACGCTGCTGTTCACGCCGGTGATGCTGCCCGTCTCGCGGCTCTATGCGATGCGCACCAAGCGTCCCGGCCTTCACGTGATGCGCGGGGCGGCGCTGCTTGGCTCCTCGCTGTTCTTCATCACGGGTCTCGGCTTCCTGCCGATCGCGGAGGCATCCGCCACCGGCTTCGTTGCGCCGCTGTTCGTCACTGCGCTTTCGATCGTCTTCCTCGGCGAGAAGGTCGGCATGCGCCGCTGGCTCGCGACCGCGCTCGGCCTGATCGGCGTGCTGATCATCCTGCGCCCGGGCACAAGCGCGTTTCACCCCGCCGCATTCTTTCCATTGGTCTCGGCGGCATGCTGGGCCGGCACCTTGATCCTGACGCGCATGATGAGTGGGCGGGAAGCTGTCGTCACCACCATGGCCTATTCCTCGCTGACGGGCCTTGCGATCCTGACCGCGCTGGTGCCGTTCGTCTGGGTCACGCCATCCTGGACCGCGGTCGCGCTCGGCATCTTCATCGGCGTCGCCTCGACCGCAGGCCAGTGGATCGTCGTGCTCGCCTATCGCTACGGCGATGCTTCGGTGCTGGCGCCCTTCTCCTACACGCAGCTGCTCTGGGTCAGTATTCTGGGCTTCTTCATCTTCGGCGAAGTGCCCGACATCTGGACCATCACCGGCGCGGCCTTCATCGTCGCCAGCGGCCTCTACATCGCCCATCGCGAGCGTGTCCGCCGCGCCCAGCTCCTGGTGCTGGAAGAGCGTTCCCCGAACGCCTGACGCAAGTTCGCCCCTCGTGCTTCGTGGTATCAGCGCTCCAAACAAGACGGGAGGAGCCGGATGCGGGCCGCGATTTTCAGGAACGGAGAGATCGTCGTCGACCGGATCGCCGAGCCGAAGCCGGGCCCCGGCCAGGTGCTGGTCAGGACGCTCGCCTGCGGCATCTGCGGCTCCGACCTGCACGCGCGCCAGCACGCCCACCGCATGGTGGAGATGGCGCGGAAGGTCGGGCGCAAGCCGATGGATCTCTCCCGCGACGTCGTGTTCGGCCACGAATTCTGCTGCGAAATCGTCGACTACGGCACCGGAACCGAACGCAAGCTCAAGCCCGGCACCCGCGTCTGCTCGCTGCCGGCGCTGCTGACGCCGCAGGGTATCGAAGGCATCGGCTATTCCAACGACAATGTCGGCGGCTACGCCGAGGCGATGCTGCTGAGCGAAGCGCTGCTGCTTGAAGTGCCCAACGGGCTTGCGCCGGAGCATGCCGCGCTCACCGAGCCGCTGGCGGTCGGCGTCCACGCCGTGGCGAAAGCCAATATCAGCGGCGGCGAGGTGCCGCTCGTGATCGGCTGCGGCCCGGTCGGCCTCGCGGTGATCGCCGCGCTGAAGCTCAGGGGCCTGCATCCGATCGTCGCCGCGGACTATTCGCCGGCCCGGCGCGCGCTCGCGGCGAAGCTGGGCGCGGACGTCGTGGTCGATCCCAAGGTATCGCAGCCCTATGCGACCTGGGCCGAGCACGCGCAGATGTCGGAGGCGGAGAAGGCGGCGCGACCACCGTTCCGGGCCATGCTGCCGGCGCTGAAGCCGGCGATCATCTTCGAATGTGTCGGCATACCCGGCCTGCTGCAGCAGGTGTTCGAAGGCGCGCCGCGCGATGCGCGCATCATCGTGGTCGGCGTCTGCATGGAAGCCGACAGAAGCGAGCCCATGCTCGGTATCATGAAGGAGCTGAGCGTCCAGTACGTGCTCGGCTACACGCCGGACGAATTCGCCAGCTCACTGCGCCTGATCGCGGAAGGGCAGGTGGATGCCGCCGCGATGGTGACCGCCGAGGTCGGCATCGACGGCGTCGCCAAGGCGTTCGCCGATCTCGCCAATCCCGAGATGCACACCAAGATCATCGTGCAGCCATGGCGGTGAAAGCGCCGCCGCGACGGCGATGCGCTCCCTCTCCCGCTTGCGGGAGAGGGGTGGGGAGAGGGTGTCTCCGCATTGGGATTCCCTTCGAGGAGAAAGCCCTCACCCGCGCCTGCGGCGCGACCTCTCCCGCAAGCGGGAGAGGTTAACGGCGAGACCACCGTCAATATTTCGCCGGCACATACATCTCCGGCGGGACCGGGCCTCGCTGATAGTCGGGGTTGCGCACGCGCGGCGGCAGCGTCACCGGAGCCCGCGCGACCTCCCGGTACGGGATCTGAGTCAATAGATGCGCGATGCAGTTGAGCCGGGCGCGCTTCTTGTCCACGGCATCGACAATCCACCATGGGCTATCCGGCAGATGCGTGTGCTCCAGCATCGTCTCCTTGGCCTTGGTGTACGCCTCCCAGCGACTGCGGGACTCGACGTCCATTGGGCTCAGCTTCCACTGCTTGAGGGGATCCTTGATCCGCATGGTGAAGCGGAACTGCTGCTCGTCGTCAGTGATCGAGAACCAGTACTTGACCAGGATGATGCCGGAGCGGATCAGCATGCGCTCGAATTCCGGCACGGACTTGAAGAACTCCTGATACTCGTCCTCCGAGCAAAAGCCCATCACGCGCTCGACGCCGGCGCGGTTGTACCAGCTACGGTCGAACAGCACGATCTCGCCACCGGCCGGCAGGTGCGCGACGTAGCGCTGGAAATACCATTGCGTGCGCTCGCGCTCGTTCGGCGCCGGAAGCGCCGCGACGCGGCAGATGCGGGGATTGAGGCGCTGGGTGATGCGCTTGATCACGCCGCCCTTGCCGGCGGAGTCGCGGCCCTCGAACAGCACCACGACCTTTTTCTTCTCGCTCTGCACCCAGTCCTGGAGCTTGACGAGCTCGCCCTGGAGGCGAAGCAGTTCCCGGAAATAGAGCCTGCGATCGACCGTCGGTTTCAGCGTTCCGGCCTCGTCAAGGAGCTCGTCGAGACGGGTATCATCCAGCTCCATCTCCAGTTCCTCGTCGAGATCGTCGGCCATTTCCTGGATGATGCGCTCGCGCTTGGAGATCTGGGATTTGCGGTCGGATGCGGTCATGGGTGCTTCTCTCGGCTCGGATACCAGTCACAACGACCATCGGCGGGGTTTGTTGCGGCCATGTGACAACCTGCGATCCCGCTGACGCAGGTCACACCGGCAGCGCGATCGAATATTTCACCTGGCTGAGCGCGAAGCTGGACTCGATCGAGGCGATGCCGTCGAGCCGGGTCAGCTTGGTCTTGAGGAACGTCTCGTAGGAGGCGAGGTCGGCGGCGACGACGCGGAGCAGATAGTCGCGGTTGCCGGTCATCAGATAGCACTCCAGGACCTCGTCCCATTTCGAGATCGCGCGGGCGAAGCGGTTGAGGTCCTCCTCCTTCTGCCGCGCCAGCTTGATCGAGATGAAGACGCTGACATGCAGTCCCAGCGCCTTCTGGTCCACGGTCGCGATATAGCGCGAGATCACGCCGCGCTCCTCCAGCAGCTTGACCCGGCGGTGGCAGGGCGAGACGGAGAGTCCGACCTTGTCGGCGAGCTCCTGCATGGTCATCCGGCTGTCGTTCTGGAGATGGCCGAGGATTTTCCGGTCGATGGCGTCGAGCTCTGGCATTGGGATGGAACCTGGGTCAGGAGGCGTCTGATTGGTAAAATATCCCAATATCGTCCGGTATGGCGCGAAAAATTGAGAAGTTTGGCGCGGCCCGCAGGCGTATGATCGGTGCTTATTTCCCGGAGCATCGCCATGCCCGTTGATCCCGCTCGCCTCGACACCCTGACCGCGCTGGCCCGCAAGGCGCTGTGGCTGTCGTCCTGGACCATCCACCACGCCAACCACATCCGCGCCAATGCGGACGGCCTCAAGGTCGGCGGCCACCAGGCCTCCTCCGCCTCGCTCGCGACCATCATGTCCGCGCTGTACTTCCACGTGCTGCGCCCCGAGGATCGCGTCGCGGTGAAGCCGCATGCGAGCCCGGTGTTCCACGCCATCCAGTATCTGTTCGGCCGCCAGACCCGCGAAAAGCTGGAGAATTTTCGCGGGTTCAAGGGCGCGCAGTCCTATCCGTCGCGCACCAAGGACGTCGACGACGTCGATTTCTCCACCGGCTCGGTCGGCCTCGGCGTCGCGCAGACGCTGTTCTCTTCGCTGGTGCAGGACTACGTCAAGGCGCATGGCTGGATGAAGGACCGCCGCGAAGGCCGGATGATCGCCCTCGTCGGCGACGCCGAGATGGACGAGGGAAACATCTTCGAGGCTCTGGCAGAGGGCTGGAAGCACGGCCTGCGCAACACCTGGTGGGTGGTCGATTATAACCGTCAGTCGCTCGACGCCGTCGTGCGCGAGGGGCTCTGGGAAAAGTTCGAGACCATGTTCCGCAATTTCGGCTGGGACGTGGTGATCGTGAAATACGGCCGGCTGATGCGCGATGCCTTTGCCGAGCCCGGCGGCGAAGCCTTGAAGCGCTGGATCGACAACTGCCCGAACGCGCTCTACGCGGCGCTGTGCTTCCAGGGCGGCGCGGCCTTCCGCAAGCATCTGCACGACGAGATCGGCGACCAGGGCCCGATCACGAAGCTGATCGACAGGCGCAGCGACGAGGAGCTGCTCGCGCTGATGTCGAATCTCGGCGGCCACGACATGGCGAGCATGCTCGAGGCGTTCGACTCCATCGATCATGATCGCCCGGTCTGCTTCATCGCCTACACCATCAAGGGTGTCGGCCTGCCGTTCCAGGGCCACAAGGACAACCACGCCGGCCTGATGACGGTCGCACAGATGGAGAAGTACCGCGACGGCCAGAACATCCGGCCCGGACACGAATGGGACAAGTTCGAAGGGCTGACGCAGGATGCGGCCGAACTGGAAGCTTTCCTCGCTCGGGTGCCGTTCAACCAGGACGGCCGCCGGCTGACGGCTCCCGTCGTCGAGGTGCCCCAGCAGCTCGCCTTCAAGCCGTCGCCGCAGATGTCGACCCAGCAGGGCTTTGGCCTGGTGCTCAACGAGATCGCGCGCAGCGACAGCGAGTTGGCGAGGCGCATCGTGACGACCTCGCCCGACGTCACCGTCTCCACCAATCTCGGCCCCTGGGTCAACCGCCGCGGGCTGTTCGCGCGCGCCGAGAAGGCGGACTTATTCCGCAGCGAGAAAATTCCCTCGACCTACAACTGGGACGCCTCGCCCAGGGGCCAGCATCTCGAGCTCGGCATTGCCGAGATGAACCTGTTCATCATGCTGTCCGCGCTCGGCCTGTCGCACCAGATCAACGGCGAGCGGCTGCTGCCGGTCGGCACGCTCTACGATCCCTTCATCGAGCGCGGCCTCGACGCGCTGAACTATGCCTGCTACCAGGACGCCCGCTTCATGGTGGCGGCGACGCCGTCCGGCATCACGCTCGCGCCGGAGGGCGGCGCGCACCAGTCGATCGCGACGCCGCTGATAGGCATGGCGCAGGACGGGCTCGCTTCATTCGAGCCGGCCTTCGTCGACGAGCTCGCCGTGATCATGGCGTTCGGTTTTGAGCACATGCAGCGTGAGGCGGGCGAGGGCGGCTCGGTCTATTTGCGGCTTTCCACGCGCAGCATCGAGCAGGCGCAGCGGATCATGACGCCGGAGCTGAGGCAGGGCATCACCGATGGCGCTTATTGGCTGCGCAAGCCGGGCCCGAATGCCGAAGTCGTGATCGCCTATACCGGCGCAGTCGCGCCGGAAGCGATCGAGGCCACCGGCTTCATCGGCGAGAGCCGCCGCGACGTCGGCCTGCTCGCGATCACCTCGGCGGATCGTCTCCACGCCGGTTGGACCGCCGCGCGGAAATTGCGGCGCGACCGCCGCGGCGTCCAGCATCTCAGCCACATCGAAAAACTGCTGGCGCCGCTGCCGCGCGACTGCGGCATCGTCACCGTGATCGATGGCCATCCCTCCGCGCTCGGCTGGCTCGGCAGCGTCCGCGGCCACCGCGTCGAGGCGCTTGGCGTCGAGCAATTCGGCCAGACGGGCAGCATCGCGGACCTTTATCGGCACTACGGCATCGATGCCAACGCCATCATCGATGCGGCCGAAAGCCTCACCACCGGTGCGCCGGTGTTGCACCGGAAGATGGCGGTGTAGTCGGGGTAACCACGCGCATGGGCCCCGGCTCTGCAGCGCATCACTGAAGAAGTGCTGCGCTGCGTCCGGGGCACGAGTGTGTTTGCACTCGCTCCAATCTCGTGTCCCGGACAAGGCGCGACATGAAATGTCGCGACGCCGAGCCGGGACCCAGAGCCGCTTGCCTCGCTTCAAATCGCGTCCCATATTCCGCGCGCTCGCCGCAACGCTGGCCCCGCATATGGCGGGTTCAATTGCCGGCGCTTTCGTGCAAGGATGCCTGCCGAAACGCCCCCTCCAAGCTCCAAGAAGAGGTTAATGATGGTCAATCGCATGCAATTCTACATCGACGGCGCCTGGGTCGATCCCGCCGTCAAGAAGTCCACCGCCGTGGTCAATCCGGCGACGGAAGAGGCGATGTACGAGGTTGCGCTGGGCTCCAAGGCCGACGTGGACAAGGCGGTTGCTGCCGCCAAGCGCGCCTTTGCCACCTTCTCCCAGACCAGCCGCGAGGAGCGCGTCGCGCTGCTGTCGAAGGTCATTGAGGTCTACAAGGGCCGTCTCAAGGAGATCGGTGCTGCCGTCTCCGACGAGATGGGTGCGCCGCTGCCGATGGCGGAAAAGCTCCAGGCCGGCGCCGGCCTCGGCCATCTCATGACCACGCTCGACGTGCTCAAGAACTATCATTTCGAGGAGCCGGTCGGCACCGCCATGGTGCTGCGCGAGCCGATCGGCGTGGTCGGCATGATCACGCCCTGGAACTGGCCGCTGAACCAGATTGCCTGCAAGGTCGCGCCCGCGCTCGCCGCCGGCTGCACCATGATCCTCAAGCCCAGCGAGTTCACCCCGACCTCAGCGCTGATCTTCGCCGAGATCCTGCATGAAGCCGGCGTGCCGAAGGGCGTGTTCAACCTCGTCAACGGTCTCGGCCCCGAGGTCGGCGCCGCCATGAGCGAGCACCCTGATATCGACATGATCTCGTTCACCGGCTCGACCCGCGCCGGCATCGACGTGGCCAAGCGCGCGGCGCCGACCGTGAAGCGCGTCAGCCAGGAGCTCGGCGGCAAGTCGCCGAACGTCATCCTCGAAGGCGCCGACCTCACGAAGGCGGTGACCGGCGGCGTGATGCACATGTTCAACAACTCCGGCCAGTCCTGCAACGCGCCCTCGCGCATGATCGTGCCGCTGTCGAAGATGAGGGAAGTTGCCGCGATCGCGAAGGCCGTCGCCGACAAGACCAAGGCCGGCGATCCCCGCGCCGAAGGCACCACCATCGGCCCCGTCGTCAACCGCGGCCAGTGGGACAAGATCCAGGGCCTGATCAAGAAGGGCATCGACGAGGGCGCTACCCTCGTCGCGGGCGGTCCGGGCCTGCCCGAGGGTGTCAACAAGGGCTTCTATGTCCGTCCGACCATCTTCGCCGACGTCACTCCCGACATGACGATCGCACGCGAAGAGATCTTCGGACCGGTGCTGACCATCATCGGCGCCAAGGACGAAGCCGATGCGGTGAAGATCGCGAACGATACGCCGTATGGCCTCGCGGGCTATGTCTACGGTCCGTCGGTCGAGGACGCCAAACGTGTCGGCCGTCAGATCCGCGCCGGCAACGTCAACCTCCAGGGCGTGCCCAACGACCGTACCGCGCCGTTCGGCGGCTACAAGCAGTCCGGCAACGGCCGCGAGTGGGGCAAATTCGGCCTCGAGGACTTCCTCGAAGTGAAGGCCGTCGCGGGCTTCAACGCGGCGTAAGCATCATCGCGTGAACGAATACGACGCCGGAGCGGGCAACCGCTCCGGCGTTTTCGCTTTGTCATTGCGAGCGCAGCGAAGCAATCCAGAATCTCTCCGCGGAGGCAGTCTGGATTGCTTCGTCGCAAGTGCTCCTCGCAATGACGGAGGCAACACGAAGCGCCTATCCCCCCACCGCACCTTGCGTGTTGACGTACAGCGCGTAGATCGACTGGCTCGCGGCCATGAACAGGCGGTTGCGCTTGACGCCGCCGAAGCAGAGATTGGCGCAGCGCTCGGGCAGCGCGATGCGGCCGATCATGACTCCGTCCGGTGCGAACACCACCACGCCGTCGAGCTCGGGATCGCCCATGCCCCAGCCGCACCAGAGATTGCCGTCGATGTCGCAGCGCATGCCGTCGGGCGTGCCGGGACCTGCATCGATGTGGACGCGCTTGTTGGAAATCGTGGTGCCGTCGGCCGAGACGTCATAGGCGAGGATCTTGCGGTTCGGCACCCCGCGCGACTCCACGACGTAGAGGATTGTCTCGTCCGGCGAGAAGCACAGCCCGTTTGGACCGAGCACGCCTTCGGCGACGATCGTTGCCTTGCCGGTCGCGGGATCGAGCCGGTAGACGTTAGGCTCGATCTCGGGCTCCGCCTTGTAGCCTTCGTAGTTGCCGAGCAGGCCAAAGGTGGGATCGGTGAACCAGATCGAGCCGTCGGACTTCACCACGACGTCGTTCGGCGAGTTCAGCCGCTTGCCGTCGAACGAGTCGATCAGCACGGTGATGCTGCCGTCATATTCGGTGCGAACGACGCGCCGCCCGCCATGCTCGCAGGTGATGAGCCGTCCCTGCCGGTCGCGGGTGTTGCCGTTGGCGAAATTCGACGGCTTGCGGAACACGCTGACGGCGCCGGTCTCTTCCTCCCATTTGAGGATGCGCTGGTTCGGAATGTCGCTGCACAAGAGATAGCGCCCGTCGCCGAACCACACCGGACCCTCGGCCCAGCGCAGGCCGGTCGCCAGCCGCTCCACCGCCGAAAGTTTCAGCCAGTATTTTTCGAAGCGGGGATCGAGTGCCTTGATCGCCGGGTCGGGATAACAGGTCGCCGGCCGCCAGCCTTGATTATGGGACGATGCATCGTTCATGCGCGGTTCTCGTCGTTGCGTTCCCTCTGTCCAAGTCTGCTAGCATCAGATATCCATGGCCGCAAATCGGTCACCACAGGCGAGGGAAGACATGCCGCGTATTTTGATGACGGGGGCTTCGGGCGGAATCGGAACGCGCCTCCGGAAACTCCTGCCGCCGATCTATCCCGATCTGCTGCTCAGCGACATCCGACCGCCGAACGACCTCGGGGCGAGTGAGCAGTTCAAGGCGGCGGACCTCGCCGATCTCGCGCAGTGCGAGGCGATTTGCGAGGGCGTCGACGGCATCCTCCATTTCGGCGGCTATTCGGTCGAAGGCACCTGGGATCAAATCCTCCAGGCCAACATCATCGGCGGCTACAATCTGTTCGAGGCCGCGTATCGCAAGGGCGTCAAGCGCGTGGTGTTCGCCTCGTCGAACCACGCCGTCGGCTTCTATCCGCGCCACCACAAGATCGGCACGGACGTCACTGCGCGGCCCGACAGCCGCTACGGCGTCAGCAAGGTGTTCGGCGAGGCCGTCGGCGCGCTCTATGCCGACAAGCATGGCCTCAAGGTGACTTGCCTGCGCATCGGCAATTTCGGCGACATGCCGCTCGACCAGCGCCGGCTCGCGATCTGGCTCAAGCCCGATGATCTGGTGCAGCTCTGCCGCATCGGGCTCGAACATCCCGACATCCATTTCGAGGTCTTCTACGGCGCCTCTTTCAACGAGCGCGCCTGGTGGGACAATCACCGAGCCTACGAGCTCGGCTATCGTCCGACCGGCCGCGCCGAAGATTTCCGTGAGCACGCGATGGCGGAGCAGGCCAAGCTCAAGCCGGATCCCGTCGGCGATTATTTCCAGGGCGGCACGTTCTGCAGCATGGAGTTCGATGCCGACCCAGGCCGCGTGATCGACTGGACCAAGCGTTAGAAGCGGTTCACCTGCCGAGCGTCAACAGCGGCTTGCCTGTCTCGACGATGTAGGTCGCAAGCTCCGCCGCGTTGCCGCTGCCGACGTTCGTTACTGCATGATGTACTCCGTGAGGAATGAGCAGCACGTCGCCGGCCTTCAGGATCACCGGCGGCCTGCCGTCGAGCCGATATTCCAGCTCGCCTTCGATCAGATAGACGAGCTCTTCGCCCGGGTGATTGTGCCTGACGGCGACAACGCCCGGAGGAAAATCGACGCGGACCTGGATGACCTCGCGTCCGGGAACGCTCAGAGCTTCCTTCATGAGATGTGTGCGCTTGATGTCTCCCAGCCGTGGCTCTTCGGATCGTGCGGCGAGCGAAGTCAGGCTGGTTGCGGCGATCAGCGCCGCCGCAACGATGATTCCATGTCTCTTCATGTGAATGGCCTTTCGGTTGTGCGCGAGGTTGCGCGGGTGTCGATCAGGCGGCGGCCGCTGTCGCGGGTGTTGCGCGAAAGCTGATGGCCATGCGGTTGTAGGCATTCATCAGGCTGATGGCGATCGTGAGGTCCACAAGCTCACGCTCCTCGAATACGGCGCGTGCGGCCTGGTAGGCCTCGTCAGGGACGCCGGTCTCGGCAACCCGCGTCACGGTTTCCGCCCACGCCAGGGCGGCCCGCTCGCGTTCGTCGAAGAGATTGCCGGCCTCGCGCCAGGCCTGCAGCAGCGCGATCTTCTCGACCTTCTCTCCCTTCTTGAGCAGGTCGCGCGTGTGCATGTCGAGGCAGTAGGCGCAATTGTTGATCTGGGAGATCCGCAGATAGATCAGCTCGATCAGCGTGGCGGAAAGGCGGCTCTGCAGGATGTAGCCGTAGACGCCGCCGAGCGCCTTGATGCCTGCCGGCGCGATCTGGTTGTAGTCGAGACGCTTACTCATGTTCCTCTCCTTGATGATGATCCTGCTCGGAGGCAGTGGTCAGATCCTTCTCGCCGCTGTCGACGACGAACACTGCGAGCAGGCTTGCGGGCTTGGACTGGCTCGCATTGCGACTGACGGGATGACGGGAGCCCGGCGGCTCGTAAAAGCTCTCGCCGGCACGATATACCCGTCTGGGTCCGTCGTTCACCTGAGACTCGACTGCGCCTGACAGCACGTAACCGAAGATGAAGGCGGACTTTGCGTGGATGTGCGAAGGCGACGCTCCGCCAGGTGCATAGTTCACAACCAGGGCCACGACTGACTTGCCCGGGATATTGGGGATCGATTGCTCGAAATGCGGCGTGACCGTTTCGCCGATGCCGTGGGCGGCGCTGGGCGCCGCACCCGCAATAACAATGGCAGCGCAAGCCGCACCGAGGATGGATGGCACTTTCATGGAAGTTCTCCTGTTTCGAATTCGTCTCTGTTGTGTTGTGGCCCGCCTGTTCACCTGCGGATGACGGCCTTCAGCGAGTCCGTGAACACCCAGAAGGAAGCAGCCAACAGGCCGACGTCCTTCAGCAGGAACTGCCCCGGCGCGACGGTGATCGCGGGCGCCCCGAGCTCCGGCACGACGACGCCAGGCGTCGAGATCATGAAGCTCAGCGTCGTGACGAACAGTCCGGCCGAGAGAAGGCCGCCGGCTGCGGAATAGATCGGGCTTGCCAGCCGGAGCGCGATCAAGAACCCGATGCTCAGTTCGACGAAGCCGAGAAAGGTGGAGAAGCCGCGGACCGAAAACAGCGCGTAGAACCAGCGCAACAGTGGGCTGTTCTCCACCAGAGGAACCAGCCCCTGGGCTTCGTAATCGGTGAACTTCATCCCGCCGAACCAGGCATAGATGATTGCAAGCGACGCATAGAGACCGATCCGGCTGACCGGTTCGGCGTAGGCGAGCAGGCGTTCAGACTGATCGCGCCAGCTGATGGTGCGGCTCAGCGCGATGGGTGAGGTGGACGAGTGGCTGATGATGCGTGACATGGTTGTCTCCGTTTTGATGCTGGGTATCGCTCACGCATTCACGTGCGTGTGCAGGTTGTAGCGAGGGGCGGGAATGGCGCTCGAGAGCTTATTCGTCATGGCGAGCCGCGTGCTCTCGTGGCGATCCCACGCGGACTGGTCGGCCAGCGCCGGGATCGTCACGACCTCGCCGAGGTCGAGACCCGCGAGTGCCGCGTCGACCATGTCGTCGGCCGACATGACGATCTCTGCGGGCAGTTGGTGAACCGGTGTACCGGCGACATCCCAGAACTCGGTCGCAGTGGCGCCCGGCAGCACGGCTTGCACGCGGATGCCCTTGCCGGCGAGTTCGTGAACGAGTGACTGGGTGAAGGCGAGCACGAAGGCTTTCGAGCCGCCGTAGACGCCGTTCAGCAGTTCCGGCGCGATCGCGGCGATGGAGGCGATGTTGATGATCGTGCCGTGGCCGCGGTCGATGAATCCGGGGACCGCCGCGTAGGTTAGGCGCGTGAGCGCGCCGACGTTGAGGCGGATCATGTCCTCCATCTTGTCGATGTCGGAGGCGATCAGCGGTGCCGAGGCGCCGACGCCGGCGTTGTTGACCAGCACCGAGATGCCGGGCTCGGTTCTGAGGAGTTGCTCGACATGGCGCAGGTCGGACGGGGATGTGAGATCGGCTTGCACCGTCTCCACCTTGCGGCCGCTTTCATTGGTGAGCCGGCGCGCCAGCGATGCGAGCCGCTGCCTGTTGCGCGCAACGAGGATGAGGTCGTGGCCGCGCTTCGCCAGGCGGTCGGCATAGATCGCGCCGATTCCGGTCGAAGCGCCGGTGATGAGGGCAGTGCCTTTTCTGGTCTGGGTCATTTTCGTCTCTCCGTTTCGGTGCGGAGAGGAATAGGCACTTCCGGAAATGACCGGTATCTGGCAAATTTGGGATCTATCCTTCCAGAATATGGAAGTATCCAGATGGATCGTCTCGAAAGCATGTCGGTGGTTTTGGCGGTGGCGGAGGCCGGCAGCCTGTCCGCCGCCGCACGCCGCCAGAAAATGCCGCTGGCAACGGTGAGCCGGAAGGTCTCGGAGCTCGAGGAGCACCTGCGCACCAAGCTGTTTCACCGATCGAGCCGCGTCCTCGTTCCCACCGACGCCGGGCGCTCCTATATCGCCGCAGCCAAGCGAATTCTTGCCGATCTCGCCGAGGCCGAGCGGGTTGCCTCCGGCGAATACACCACGCCGCGCGGAGATCTGAGTGTCACGACGCTCGTCGCTCTCGGTCGCCTCTGCCTGCAGCCGATTCTGGCCGAGTTCCTTGCAGCCTTCCCGGAGGTCGACGTTCAGCTCAACTTGCAGGACCGGACGCTCAATCTCCTGGATGAGCACATTGACGTCGCGCTTCGCGTCGGCGATCTCGCAGACAGCGGCCTGATCGCCGTGCGCGTGGGAGACATTCACCGCGTGGCATGCGCCAGTCCGGCCTATCTGGAATTACGCGGGATACCGCAGTCTCCCGACGACCTCTCTGCGCATGACTGCATCAGCTATCCTCCGCTTCAGTCGCCGAACGTCTGGAGGTTCAAACGAGGGCAGACCGAGTATGCGGTCCCCGTGCGGTCGCGCTTCATTGCGAGCAATCTCGAATCGGCCTTCGATGCCGCACGTGCAGGCATAGGAGTCACCATCGCGTTCTCATACCTCGTCGCCGCCCCGCTGCGGTCCGAAGAGCTGGTCGCGCTTCTGCAGGACTTTCAGCCGCCGCCGCAGCCGGTCAACTTCGTCTATTCGCCCAACCGCTTCATGCCGGCCAAACTGCGAGCCTTTCTCGATTTTGCAGTACCGCGCCTGAGGGCGCGCTTGGCCGACATGCCCCGGGACGTGCCGTCGCGGAAGCAACGGGCGTGACTGCGTCGCGCGCGGACATCAGAAATGCAGGTTGAGACGCAACAGCGCCTGGTGCCGTTCGAACTGCTCCAGGTTGAGGCTGCGGCTGTCGCCGACCGCGCTGCCTGCAACCTGCATCTGCCAGGTACCGGAAATGCCGACTTCCTTCGAGATGGTGTAGGAGAAGGTCGGGCCGGCGAAGACCGCATCGCCGACGAAACGGTCGAGTGCGCCGCCGTCATACGCCCGCGCGTAGCGAACGCCGAGGCCGAGCACGAGTTCGGGCTGCACCGCGTACGAGATCGCTGCCTGGAGCTGCATCTCGGAATCGTGTCGCCAAAGATTGGTCGCGATCTCGCGGGTTCCGCCGGTCCCGTACCAGACGTTGAAGGCCGCAAACAGCCTGTCCTTGACCAGCTCGCGATCGAACAGCGCGGCAAACTCTGCGCCATATTGCTGGATAGGCATGCCGCTGGCGTCGTCGATCCGGCTCCAGCCGGGCTGCGCGTGGAGGGTGAGCCCAAAGGGCGCGACGGCGCGATCGACAAGCTTGTAGCGCAGTTCGAGCGCGGCCCCACCGAAAGCGACGTCCGAATGATCGGCAAGTCCCGGAACGCCGCTGATGCGCTGTCCGCTCAGTGCAAATCCGGGTGCGATCCGGAAATTGTCCGAGACCGTGTACTTGATCTGATTGAGATTGGCCCAGGCCGCGTAGCTGCCGGAGCGCTTGCCGAACGCGCCGACATTCTCGAATTCGATCTCGATTTCGCCGGGCTTGCCGATGTCGGAGCCCATGCTGAAGCCGAAAATGTGCTCGGTGTCGATCTCCGCGTGGGCTGACGGCAGGTTCTGCGCAGGCTTCGAGGCGGCGTGGCTGAGCGGGTCGCGAGGCGTACCATATGTGCGCCCCGGCTTGTCGTCGGCGAAGGCCAAGGCACAGCTCGCCAGCTGACTGGCCACGATCGTTGCCGCCGCTACGGCGCGCGGGAAGCTCAATATTCCAGACACCAACAATTCACCTCTAAGCCGAGACTCGCTGATGGACGGAAGGTCTCAGGCATGCGTTGACCCATGCAAATGCAAGTCATTCGCAAAATATTCCACGCAATCGTCGCCGATGCAATTATTGCGACTCATTCTTAGTTGCGTTCAAGTGTCGCAGCTGGACTGAGCTCCAGCGCCATCGCCTGGGTGGGGCGGCCGAGGTGCGCCCGGGAATTCGCGCGGGTCAGGCCCAAATTGACGCAAAACCAAGTGGCCGTACCTACCTTGCGAGACCAGTGCGGATCGCGAGCGGCTGGGACGATCGAGCGGTCCTTGCGCGCTTGTGAGCCCCAGCGTACCGACCGGAGGCATTGACCGCGCTGCCGGCAAGAGGCTGCGACAGGACGTCTGCCCAGCCAGTCAAGCTAATCGAAATCAACCTCTGGCGATGTCCCGGCTTATCTTCTGCAATCGTGCAAAGGCGGCCCACGCGTTTGGATATTGGGCGTCTCTTGAATCGATCGTGAGGAGCGCGCGGCAGGCCTCGTTGATGTCGTCCGCTGAAGGACGCATGGAGATGTCGCCCGATGACTCCGCCCCCTTCCAGCGGTCCTCGACCTCTTTCGCCAGGGCCAATGCTTCCGACGGGGTTCGCTTCCGGGTTGGCTTCGCCAATGCGTGACCCAGAGGGAATGTGGGCCAGGCGGTGGGAGGCCGATCGGCTCGCCACTCGCCTTCCTTGGCTGCCTCGCGCTTCGCGGGCGGACTTGCCTGTCCATCGGCAGCATCAGGCGGAACGGTCCGGCCTGCCAGTTCGCGAATCTGCTGCTCCATCGTCCCGCCAGACGACGATCCGCCCGCCGATGGCGTCGGCGCTGTCAGGACGGGTGCAATCGACGTCTGCACCTCGGGGGCAATCTTCTGAACGGTCTTGACGACCGCCGACGCGCCGGGTGACAGAGCCGGCCGCTGTTGCGCGACCTTGTCGTCCTCGGTGGGGCAGGGCCGGTATCCCGAACGCTGACGCGTGATGCGTCCGTCATCATCGATGCGGGCAAGATCAATGGCCACGGTGTAGACGAAAGCGGCGTCGATGACCTGGCCGGACTTGTCCCTTGCCTTGACACCGCCGCAAACATACCTCGCCGCACCGGCTTCGACTGAACGCAACGCGCCGAATGTGGCCGTCCCTGGATCGATCAGCGCATGTCGAACAGCTGCGCGAGCTCTCGTGTGTTCGGAGGAGAGCGCGCTGATCAGGACGTCAGGATTGATCAATTCGGGCTGGTAGTACCACACATACTCCACGGCGAAAAATGCTGCGCCGAAAGCCGCTGCGATCAGGACACCGGGTACATTCATGGGAATTTCTCCGGGTAAAGGAACCCGGCATGGTTGTTATTTGTTTCAAAAACCATTTGCGCTAGAGTCTTCTAACAAGTCGTTAATCGGTTGTGAGGTCGCAGAGAATCTACCAGACGATGGTCCTCGGGAAGGGATGAGCTCCGCCGGATCCATGCGTGCGCCTTGTTGACAATGCGGGGCGAGGCGGTACCACCATGGCAAAATGGACGGAGCAACCTGATGACGAGTGGCTTGCGCAAGGGTTTGACGAGCTATGGCGATGCCGGCTTCTCGCTGTTCCTGCGCAAGGCGTTCATCAAGGCCATGGGCTATTCCGACGACGCGCTGGAGCGCCCGATCGTCGGCATCACCAACACCTATAGCGACTACAATCCGTGCCACGGCAACGTCCCGCAGATCATCGAAGCGGCGAAGCGCGGCGTGATGCTGTCCGGCGCGATGCCGTTCGTATTCCCCACCATCTCGATCGCCGAGAGCTTTGCGCATCCGACCTCGATGTACCTGCGCAATCTGATGGCAATGGACACCGAGGAGATGATCCGCGCCCAGCCGATGGATGCGGTGATCGTGATCGGCGGCTGCGACAAGACGCTGCCGGCGCAGGTGATGGCCGCGATCAGTGCGGATCTGCCGACGGTGGTGATCCCGGTCGGGCCCATGGTGGTCGGCCATCACAAGGGCGAGGTGCTGGGCGCCTGCACCGACTGCCGCCGGCTATGGGCCAAATATCGCGCCGGCGACATGAACGATGCCGAGATCGAGGCGGTGAATGGCCGCCTCGCACCGTCGGTCGGCACCTGCATGGTGATGGGTACGGCCTCGACCATGGCCTGCATGATCGAAGCCATGGGCCTGTCGCTGCCGATGAGCGCAACGATCCCGGCGCCGCATGCCGAGCGCTTCCGTCTCGCCGAGGCGAGCGGCAAGGTGGCCGCCAAGATGGCGAAGACGAAGGGGCCGAAGCCCAGCGAGTTGCTGACGCCGGCCTCGTTCAAGAATGCGCAGGTCGTGCTCCAGGCGATCGGCGGCTCGACCAATGGCCTGATCCATCTGACCGCGATGGCGCATCGCTCGCCGCATCGGCTCGATCTCGAAGTGTTCGACCGGATCGGCCGCGAGGTGCCGGTGCTGGTCGATCTGAAGCCGTCGGGCGAGCATTACATGGAGCATTTCCATCATGCCGGCGGCGTGCCGAAACTGCTGGCGCAGCTCGGCGATCTCATCGATCTCGATGTCAGGACCATCTCGGGCCAGACGCTACGCGATGTCGTAGCGAATGCGGAGGAGGTGCCTGGGCAGGACGCGATTCGTCCGCGTGACAACCCGATCAAGAAGGAAGGCGGCCTCGCCATCCTGCACGGCAATCTCGCGCCGCGCGGCGCCGTCATCAAGCAATCGGCCGCGAGCCCGAAACTGTTGCGGCACACCGGGCGGGCAGTCGTTTTCGAGTCGGTCGAGGACATGACCTTGCGGGTCGACGATCCCGATCTCGACGTCACCGCCGACGACGTGCTGGTGCTGCGCAATGCCGGCCCGAAGGGCGCGCCGGGCATGCCGGAAGCCGGCTATCTGCCGATCCCGAAGAAGCTCGCGCGCGGCGGCACCAAGGACATGGTGCGCATCTCGGATGCGCGCATGAGCGGCACCGCGTTCGGCACCATCGTGCTGCATATCACGCCGGAATCCGCCGTCGGCGGGCCGCTGGCGCTGGTCGAGAACGGCGACATGATCCGCCTCGACGTCGAAAAGCGCAGCATCGAGCTGCTGGTCGATGCCGCCGAGCTGGAGCGGCGCCGCGCCGCGCTGAAGCCGGCCGCCGTCCCCGGGGAAATGCGGCGCGGCTACGCCTGGCTGTTCAACGAGACCATCATGCAGGCCGACGAGGGCTGCGACTTCGATTTCATGCAGAGGACCGGGAAACAGACGGAGAAGCATTGATCGGCCGCGCGAACGAACGCTCGGATCGGCTGCTTCAAATTGCCGGCGGAGACAGGCTGCATCTGTCCTAGGTAACGACCTGCTCGATCCGCCACTGCGCGTCTTCGTGCAGGTAGCGGAACGGCGTGCCGTGGCTGTTCTTGAAATAGCTGCCACATAGTGCGTTTGCCATGGCTTGCATCACGGCGTCGTGGCAGACGAACAGGAGATTGTCGTCGGGATGGCGCGCGAGCCACCCCGAGACGCGGGCCAGCGACCGTCCGGCCATGGCGTCCCAGCTTTCGCCGTCGGCCGGCAGGATCGACACGAGACCCGTCGCGGATTTGACGCCGTGCTTGATCATGAGGTCGCGGACGGGGAGGCCTTCAAAGCTGCCGAAATCGAACTCGATGATGCCATCGTCTATCGCGAGCGGCACCGCGATCACGTCCGCGATGATTTCGGCCGTCCGCGCCGCGCGTACCAGGGGGCTTGCGACGATGCGGCTGATGCCGACGCCGCGCAGCACGTGCGCGGCCTCGCGCGCTTGTCGCAGGCCATCGTCGTTCAGCGGATTGTCGGTGCGGCCCTGAAATCGCCCCTCGCGATTCCAGTCGGTCGCACCGTGACGGAGGCCGTAGAACGTGCGCGCGGGCCTCGTCACTTCGACTTGCTCGTGAACTTCTTCACGGCGGTGCGGAACGCCTCCGTGTTCATCGCCATGATGATCTTGTGCTCCTCGGCATCGAGCTGCTGCTTCACCGGCGTGGTCGCGGCCTGGTAGACCAGCTGCTTGGTGCCGGCGATCGCCGCCGGCGGATTCTGCGCCAGCCGTTCGGCAAGCTGCCGCGTCGCCGCCTTCAGCTCGGTTGCGGGAACGGTCTTGGCGACCAGGCCCCATTCATAGGCCTGCTGCGCGCTAAAATTGTCCTCGGCGAGAAAAATCTGCAGCGCGCGGCGCGAGCCGACCGTGCCGACGATGCCGACCGTCGAGCCGCCGTCCGGCGACACCCCGATCTTGGCATAGGCCGGCGTGAACTTGGCGTCCTCCGCGGCGATGCAGAGATCGGTCACGAAGGCGAGGCCCATGCCGGCGCCGGCGGCCGAGCCGTGCACGCTGGACAGCGAGATCTTCGGCATGCGCCTGACGGTCTCGATGAAGGCATGATAGTGCCTGAGCAGCTCGCCGACGACGGGCGTCACCGTGCCGGCTTCGGCGGCAGCCCCGATCGTCTGCAGATCGCCGCCGGCGCAGAACGCGCGGCCTTCGCCTTCGAGGACGACGACGCGGATGTCGTCCGCGCCTTCGATATAGGCCGCGAGCTGTTCGAGCTTCTGGGCAATCGCAAGGTTGATCGCGTTGAATGCAGCAGGGCGGTTCAGCGTGATGGTCGCGATCGGGCCGTCGATCCGCAGCAGGGCGGGATCATCGGGCTTTGAGACGGGAGCGGACATTTGGAGAATCTCCGGCAGGAGGTCGAGGCTCGAACTAAATCGCAGAAGGCGAGGGGTGACAATCCCCGGCCGCCGCCCTTGCGCCGGGCGGAACGATAGGCTCAAATGGGGCCGCCTTCGCCAGGGAACGGACACGAGCGCCGGCTCCTCCGCGGCCAGCAAACCAAAATCAGCGAGAGAGGAGCCGGCATGGGTTACGCTCGTGTCTTCCGGAAATGGGCTGTCCAATGACGGGCGGTCCGGTGATCATCGTCGGCGCCGGCCATGGCGGCTACCAGGTCGCGGCATCGCTGCGCCAGGCAGGCTTTTCGGAGCGCATCTGCCTGATCAACGACGAGGCGCATCTGCCCTATCAGCGGCCGCCGCTGTCGAAGGCCTACATCAAGGGCTCTGCCGGACCGGAGAGCCTGATGTTCCGGCCGGAGAAGTTCTATCATGACCAGAAGATCGACCTGATCGCGGGCCGCGCCGTCTCGATCGACCGCGCGGCGCGCAAGGTCCTGCTCGCCTCCGGCGAGACGCTGGCTTACGGCCACCTCGTGCTGGCGACCGGCGCGCGCAATCGCCTGCTCGATTTGCCGAATGCCAATCTGCCCGACGTGAAGTACTTGCGCATCCTCGACGAGAGCGAGGCGCTGCGCCAGATCATGCCCTCGAAGACGCGCGCCGTGATCATCGGCGCCGGTTTCATCGGCCTCGAATTCGCCGCCACCGCGCGCATCAAGGGCCTCGAGGTCGACGTGCTCGAGCTCGCCCCGCGCGTGATGGCGCGGGCGGTGACGGCGGAGGTGTCGGAATATTTCCAGGCGCGGCATCGCGAGGCCGGCATCCGCATCCATCTCGGCGTGCAGGCGACCTCGATCGAAGCCGAGAACGGCAAGGTCACCGGCGTGTCCTTGAGCGACGGACGGCATCTGCCCGCCGACCTCGTCGTGGTCGGCGTCGGCGTGCTGCCGAACATCGAGCTCGCGGCGGAGGCGGGGCTGCCGGTCGCCGCCGGCATCATCGTCGACGAATATCTTTCGACGGCCGATCCAGACATTTCCGCGATCGGCGATTGCGCGCTGTTCGCAAGCCCGCGCTTCGGCGGATCGCTGCGGCTGGAATCGGTGCAGAACGCCACCGATCATGCCCGCTGCCTTGCGGCGCGCCTGACCGGCGACAGGAAGCCCTACGACAGCCATCCCTGGTTCTGGAGCGACCAGGGCGACGACAAGCTCCAGATCGCAGGGCTCACCACCGGCTACGACCGCGTCGTGCTGCGCGGAGACTCCGCCAAGAAGGCGTTCTCGGCGTTCTGCTACAAGGGCGACAAGCTGCTCGGCATCGAATCCATCAACCGCGCCGGCGATCACATGTTCGGCCGCCGCCTGCAGGGCATGGACCGCTCGATCACGCCGGAGCAGGCCGCGGACGAGAGCTTCGACCTGAAGGGCGCGCTGGCGTGAGCGCTTAGCGCTGCATGACCGCCGCCACCTCCGCGGCCGTCGGCATCGACGGCCCGGCGCCCATCCGCTGCACGCTGATCGAGGCGGCGGCATTGGCGAAGGCGAGGGCGGCGCGCAAGGGCACATCGTCGGCCAGTTGCGCGGCCAGCGCGCCGACGAAGCAGTCGCCGGCGCCCGTGGTGTCGAGCGCCCTGACCACGCGGCCGGGCACGGCAATCTCCTCGCGCTCCGCCAGCGCGAGCACGCCGCGCTTGCCGAGCGTGACGCAGATGGCCTGGTCCTCCCGCGCTTGAAGCTGCCGCGCCACGGCAATGATCCTTGCCGCCTCGTCGCTCTCGGAGAGCTCGCTGCCTGTGAGGAAGCCGAGCTCGGTCTCGTTCAGCACGAGGATGTCGACGAGCGCGAGCAGTTCGCGGGACATGGCCTGCGCCGGTGCCGGGTTGAGCACCGTCGTGGCCCCGGCGGCGCGGGCGCGCCGGAAGAACGCGGCGATCGCCGGCAGCGGAATCTCGAACTGGCTGACGGCGACGTCGCCCGCCAGCAGCGGCACGACCTCGACGTCTTCGGCGCCGACCAGCCCGTTCGCCCCGGGAATGACGACGATGGTGTTGTCGGCCTCCGCCACCGTGATGATGGCCGTCCCGGTGTGGGCCTCCGCCGTCTCCTGGACGTAGCCGAGATCGATGCCCTGCTCGCCGAGAAAGGCCTTCAGCTCGCCTCCGAACGAATCCTTACCCAGCCGCCCGATCAGCGTGGTCCGCGCGCCAAGCCGTGACGCCGCGACCGCCTGGTTGGCACCCTTGCCGCCCGGAAAATACAGCACCTGGCGGCCGGCGACGGTCTCGCCGACCTTCGGATGGCGATCGGCGGTCGCCACCACATCCATGTTGATGCTGCCGGCGACGAAGACGCGCCCCATCCTGATCCCTGCGACTGTTAGACCCTGACCTCGAACTCGTGCCTGACCTTGGCGATGTCGACCAGTGTCGGCAGGCCGGCCTCGTTGCCGAGGCGCTGGATCTTGAAGGTCGAGGCGGCGCGCGCGAAATCGAAATGCTCGCGCCAGCTTTTGCCGGGATGGGCGAGGTAGGAATAGACATAGGCGCCGTGGAAGACGTCGCCGGCGCCGTTGGTGTCGATGACGCGCTCGCGCGGGATCGGCATCGCCGGCATCACCTGCACCGTTCCGGTCTCGTCGTACCAGAAGAGGCCCTTCTCGCCCATGGTGACGCCGCCGATCCTGCAGCCGCGGCCCTTGAGGTAGTCGAGCATCTTCTCCGGCGTCAGGTCCATCTGCTCGCACAGGCGTTCGGCGACGATGGCGACGTCGATATATTCGAGCAGTTCATGCGTGTTGGTGCGCAGGCCGCCGCCGTCGAGCGAGGTCAGGATGCCGGCCTCGCGGCACACCTTGGCATAGTGGATCGCGGCGTCCGGCTGGTGGCCGTCGACATGCAGCGCGCGGCAGCCGCCGAGATTGAGCATCGGGAAGGGGTGGATGTGCTCGTCGTCGCGGCAGCGGACGATGGCGCGCTTGCCGTCCTTGGGCATGATGAAGGAGAGCGAGGACTGGTTGACCTTGCGCCCATGCAGCGAGATGCCGTACTTGGCGCACATGTCCTGGAACATGCGCCCCAGCCAGTCGTTGGCCGCCGTGGCGATGAGATCGGGCACGATGCCGAGCTTGGCGCAGCAGAAGGCCGCCGTCACCGCATTGCCGCCGAAGGAGACCGCGTAGTCCGAGGCCACGTGCTTCTCGTCGCCGGTCGGCATGTGGTCGGTGATGAAGACGACGTCGATATAGGTCTGTCCGATGAAGAGAGCCTGCATTGCTTGTCCGTGATGCGCTTGTGGTCCCGGCCGGCGGGATTACTCTAGCACCGGTTCCGCTCCGGAGGGACGCTGAATTTATTCGCAAAACTGCCGCCCGAAGCGCTTGAGGTCAGCATGGTGCCGGAATACGACCATGTCGGCCCAATGCCAAGCCCGGACAAACGCCGTCTGTCGGTCCATGGGTTCCAAGTCTATCAAAAGGGTGCAGGATGATCACCGGCCTCGATCACATCGTCGTTCTCGTGAGCGATATCGGTGCGGCCAAGGCGGCCTATCAGACGCTGCTGGCCCGCGCGCCGGCCTGGCAGAACTCCGGCGAGGGCGCTGACCGGGTGCTGTTCACCCTCGACAACATGACGATCGAGCTGATGGCACCGAGCGGTTTCAGCGTCACCGCCGACCGCATGCGCGCACTGCTCGAGGACCAGGAGGGCATGCTCGCCAGCCTGTGCTTTCGGGTCGCGGACATCGGCAAGATGCACCGGCGGCTGGACCGGGTGGCCTTGAGGCCGGACCCTGTTGCGGAGGTCGAAAGCAGCGATGCGGTCAGCGATGCCGTGCTGCACTGGAAGCGCACGCGTGCCGCCACGGAGCTCACGCGCGGCGTGCGCATGTTCTTCCTCGAGCTGGCCGACGAGCGTCCGAAGTCGGTCGCGACCGACGTCGCGCCGATCGATGCGCTCGACCACGTCGTCATCACCACCGAGGATTCCGAGCGCGCCGCCGCACTCTACGGTGCGCGGCTCGGGCTCGATCTTGCGCTCGACCGCTCGCACCAGGACTGGGGCCAGCTGATGTTCTTCCGCTGCGGCGACCTCATTGTCGAGGTGGTGCGCCGCCCTGTCGCCGGCAGTGACCTCACGCATGACCGGCTCTGGGGCCTGAGCTGGCGGGTCGCCGACATCGACGCCACCCGCGCCCGCCTGATCGCTGCCGGCCTCGACGTCAGCGAAGTCCGCAACGGCCGCAAGCCGGGCACGCGGATCATGACGGTGCGGAACGGGACCTGCGGGATTCAGACTGTGCTCTTGGAGCGCTCGCCGAAGCCGGTGGAATAGGGCAGTCTGTCCTCCGTCATTGCGAGCGCAGCGAAGCAATCCAGAATCCCTCCGCGGTGGCAGTCTGGATTGCTTCGTCGCAAGGGCTCCTCGCAATGACGGCTTCCTCGTGTTACACGCTGACCCGAGAACCTCCAGCGAGCACCCGGTTTGGCGAAGGCGAAGGCAAAGCGAACTCTGAAATGGCAGCGCGATCCCGAGGGGATGCGGCTGCGCATTCTCGAAGCTGCCAAGCAGGAGTTCTCCGCCCATGGGCTCGCCGGCGCGCGCGTCGACCGCATCGCAGCCAAGGCCGGCGCCAACAAGCGCATGCTGTACTATCACGTCGGCAACAAGGACGAGCTCTATCTCGCGGTGCTCGAAGGCGCCTATGACAAGATCCGCAGCGAGGAGCGCGGGCTCGATCTCGAGCATCTCGATCCGCCCGAGGCGATCCGCCGCCTGATAGAGTTCACCTGGAATTACTTCCTGCGCAATCCCGAGTTCCTGTCGCTGCTCCAGACCGAGAACCTCGCGCGCGCCAAGCACCTGAAGAAATCGACCAAGGTCAAGTCGATGCATTCGCCCTTCGTCGAGATGATCCGCACCGTGGTGCGGCGCGGCGTCGACAGCGGCGACTTCCAGGTCGCGGTCGATCCGGTGCAGCTCTACATCTCCATCGCGGCGCTGAGCTTCTTCTATCTCTCCAACTCGGCGACGCTCAGCGTGATCTTCGGCCGCGATCTCCTGGACAAGAAGGCCAAGGACGAGCGGCTGGCCCATATGGTCGGCCTCGTGCTCGCCGCGCTGACGGGGCAGTCCGTGGCACTGTTCGAGATCGCGAAGCCGGCGAAGGCCCGCGGCAGCGTGGTGCAGACGGCGTAGTCTGCGAGTCGCAGGCTTTGGCGGATTTGGTATCCGCCTTTTCCTCAATCTCCGCCGTCATTGCCCGCGCAGGCGGGCGATCCAGTATTCCAGAGGCGTCGGCGGGATACGGAGAAGCCGCGGCGTACTGGATTCCCCGCCTGCGCGGGGAATGACACCGAGGGTGGGCCGGTCTCGTGCCCCGTACGCAGCGCAGCAACGCTTCGCGCAGCGCGTCCGGGACACGGAGGCGATAGTGCGTTCCCCCACACAGCCCCGGAACCCGGCGCAAAACGTCACAGGGAAAGCTCTGGACAGTATTTATCCAACGGGTTAATTTCTGCCCGCAACGAAGAAGATGCCGGGAGTGAAAATTGGCCGAGCTGAAGCCGCAAAATGCGGTGTCCAAGATGCTGAATGCGGCCTGGGTTCGGCCGTTCTTGTTCCTCGTCTTCATCGTCGTCGCCTGGGATCTGGCGATCCGTCTGTTCAAGATCCCCGCCTACCAGATCCCGTCGCCGCTCGATGTCGTTGCCGTGCTTCGCACCGAATGGCCGGAACTGCTGCGCCAGTCCTGGCCGACCACCTATGCGACCGTCTGCGGCTTCCTGCTCTCGGCGCTGTTCGGCATTCCCGTGGCGATGCTGATCGCGGGCTCCAGGACGGTGGAGAGCTACGTCTATCCGCTGCTGGTGTTCTCGCAGTCCGTGCCCAAGATCGCGATCGCACCGCTGTTCGTGGTTTGGTTCGGCTTCGGCATCATTCCCAAAGTCATTTCGGCCTTCCTGCTCGGCTTCTTTCCCGTGGTGGTGTCCGCCGTGCAGGGCTTCAAATCGGTCGATCCTGACATGGTCGATCTCGCCCGCGCCATGCAGGGCAGCCGTTTCCAGGTGTTCCGCGCGGTGAACCTGCCGCATGCGCTGCCGGCGATCTTCTCTGGCCTCAAAGTGTCGGTGACGCTCGCCGTGGTCGGCGCCGTCGTCGGCGAGTTCGTCGGCTCCAATTCCGGCATCGGCTACGTCATGCAGCGCTCGATCGGCACGTTCGACCTGCCGACGATGTTTGCGGCGCTGGTGATCCTCGCGCTGCTCGGCGTGATCTTGTTCTGGATCGTGGACCGGATCGAGAAGCTGGTCATTCCCTGGCATGTCAGCCAGCGCGAGGACGTGATTTTCGCCGCTTGAGTGTTTGCGGCTCTGAAGTGACGCAACGAACGGCCACCAACGGCCGACGCAACAAGGGCAAGGGAGAGTGACGATGAAACGCTTGATTGGGGCCGTCTCGGCGGTGCTGATGACCTTTGCGGCCATGCCGGCCCAGGCGGCCGACAAGGTCGTGCTGATGCTCAACTGGTACGTCTATGGCGAGCACGCGCCGTTCTATTACGGCAAGGCCAAGGGCATCTATGCCGCCGAAGGCATCGAGCTCGAGATCCAGGAAGGCCGCGGCTCGGCGGCGACCACGCAGGCCGTCGCCGCCAAGACCGCCGATTTCGGCTATGTCGACGTTCCCACCATGATGCGCGCCGCGATCAAGGGCGCGCCCGTGGTTGCGACCGGCGTTCTGCTCCAGACCAGCCCCATGTCCGCGATGGGTTTCGCCGACAAGAACATCAGGAAGCCCGAGGACATCAAGGGCAAGACGGTGGCGATCACGCCGGCCGACTCCATGACCCAGATTTGGCCGCTGTTCCTGAAGAAGACCGGCCTGAAGGAGAGCGACTTCAAGACCGTCGCCGGCGACGGCCAGACCAAGCTCAACGCCGTCATCAATGGCCAGGCCGACCTTTTGCTCGGTTACGTCATGGACCAGTCGATGAAGATCAAGGACGCCACCGGCAAGGACGTCTATCCGATCAAGTTCGCCGACTACGGCATCAACATGGTGTCGTCGGGCATCATCGCCAATTCCGACTATGTGAAGGCCAATGCCGATCTCGTCCGCCGCTTCATGTCGGCGACGACCAACGCCGTCGAAGCCGCCGAGAAGGAGCCGAAGGCTGCGGCGCAGGCGATCCTCGATGCCAACCCCAAGGGCGGCAAGATCGATACGCTGACGCAAGGTTTCGAGCTGACCATTCCGCTCTACCGGACTGCGGAGACCAAGGGCAAGCGGCCGTTCCAGGTCACCGACCAGAACATGACGGACTCCGTCAATCTGATGGTCGAATATGGCGGTCTCGACGCCAAGGCCAAGGACAACCCGAAGGCCTTCTACACCAACGACTATCTGCCGAAGAGCGGCACGTGAAACCAACAACGTCCGTCATTGCGAGGAGCGATAGCGACGAAGCAATCCATCTCCCCACTTGGAGAGGCATGGATTGCTTCGCTTCGCTCGCAATGACGGGCTGCACCAGCTGCGTTCAACTGGACCGAACAGCATGCAATCAGCGATAAAGTCAGTTGCGGATCAGCCTGCCGCGCATCTGAGACTGGTGAACGACCGGGCGGGCGATGCGTCGGGCATCAAGCTGTCAGGCGTGTCGAAGACCTACCGGACGCGCGACGGCGACGTGCCGTCGCTGCGGCCGCTCGACTTCCACATCAACGACGGCGAGTTCTTCGTCGTGGTCGGTCCGAGCGGCTGCGGCAAGTCCACGCTGCTCAAGCTGATCTCGGGCCTGCTGCCGCCGACGACGGGCGAAATCCTGGTCGAAGGCGAGAAGGTGACGAGGCCGCACGGCAATGTCGGCATCGTCTTCCAGAACGCGCTGCTGCTGCCATGGCGCAACGTCCTCGGCAACGTGATGCTGCCGATCGACATGAAGCGGCTGCCGCGGCAGGAATATCTCGCGCGCGCCAAGTCGCTCTTGAAGCTGGTCGGGCTCGAAGGCTTCGAGAAGAAGCTGCCCTGGCAGCTCTCCGGCGGCATGCAGCAGCGTGCCTCGATCTGCCGCGCGCTGGTGCACGATCCCAGGATCATGCTGATGGACGAGCCGTTCGGCGCGCTCGATGCGTTGACGCGCGAACGCATGAATGTCGAATTGATGCGCATCCAGCGCGAGACGAAGAAGACGGTGCTGTTGATCACGCATTCGATTCCCGAGGCCGTGTTCCTTGCCGATCGCGTGCTGGTCATGACCGAGCGCCCCGGTGCGGTCGCCGCGATCTACGACGTGCCGCTGCCGCGCCCGCGCTCGCTCGACGCGATGGCCGATCCTGTCTTCACCGAACTCGTGCAGCGCATCCGCAAGCACTTCTTCTCGCAAGGGGCGCTGGATTAGGACGATGCTGTTCTCTGAAGCCACCACATGCACGGTGCGCTCCCTCCCCCGCTTGCGGGGGAGGGCAGGGGAGAGGGTGTCTCCGCTGGAAAGACTCCCCAAGAGGATAGAACCCTCACCCGGCACTTCGTGCCGACCTCTCCCGCAAGCGGGAGAGGTGCACCGCCTCCGCGGCCAGCTTTGTGGGACGAACTAACACCATGCCACCGCGCCTGAAGCTGCGAGACATCGCCTTCTTCGAACGTCCCGTGCAGTTCGCGCGGCCGTTTCGCTTCGGCGCGATCACCATCAACGCGACGCCGCAGCTGTTCGTGCGGGTGGAGATCGAGGTCGAAGGCAGGGGCGTTGCGGTCGGCGCCAGCGCCGAACTGCTGGTCCCGAAATGGTTCGACAAGCGGCCGGAGCTGTCGCCGGCGCAGACGGTCGATGGCTTGCGCCGCTCGCTGGAGATCGCCCGCGGACTTTATTTGGCGCGGACCGGATTTCAGACCGCGTTCGATCTGCATGCCTCGTGCATCGGGGCGCAGATCGCGACCTGCGCGAAGAAGAACATCCCGGCGCTTGCCGCGGCTTACGGCCCCGCGGAAATCGACAAGGCGATCCTCGATGCGCTGCTGCGCGGCGTCGAGGCAAGCTTCTTCGACGGCATGGCTGCGAACATCGCCGGCATCGATGCCCGGCTTTCTCCTGACCTGAGCGAGAGGGACATCAGGACGTTTCTCTCCGGCCGGATGCCGCTGCAGCGCGTTGCCATCAGGCATACGGTCGGCCTTGATGATGTCGTTGAGGGCGAAGGCGGCGTTGCCGATCCGCGCGGGAACGCTGGTGCACGCTACTTCAAGCTCAAGCTGTCGGGCGATCCCGCAGCCGATGCCGCGCGCCTGGCGCGGATCGGCAAGGAGCTCGATACGCTCGGTCGCGACACCAGGGTAACGCTCGACGCCAACGAGCAATATGCCGACCTCGCCGCGCTACAGGCGCTGATGGACCGGCTCGATCACGATCCCACATTGCGCCCGATCGCTTCGCGCCTGCTCTATATCGAACAGCCGATGCCGCGCGACATCACGCGGCAATCGCCGCTCGGCTCGCTCCGCGCCCGTGATTTCATCATCGACGAAGCGGACGATTCCTACGATGCCTTTCCGGCGGCCCGGGCCCTCGGCTATCGCGGCATCTCCTCGAAATCCTGCAAGGGTCTCTACAAATCCATCATCAACGCGACGCGCGCCGCAAAATGGAGCGCGGACGGCGAGAGGTTCTTCGTCACCGCCGAAGACCTCACCTGCCAGGCAGGGCTTGCCGTGCAGCAGGACCTCGCACTCGGCGCCTTCATCGACGTCACCCATGCCGAGCGCAACGGCCACCACTATGTCGACGGCTTTGGCGAGACGCCGGCCGCGGAAGCACAAGCCTTCGCAGTCGCGCATTCCGATCTCTATTCCGATGCCGGACAAGGCGTCCGCCTTTGCATTCACGACGGCGATCTCCTGACCGGATCGCTTCATGCTGCGGGCTTTGCGACCTCGGTCCATCCGGACTGGTCGGCGCTCCGCCCGCTCCAACAGCCAAAATCACTTCAGGAGTATCTGGCATGACCACCCAACGCCTCGGCCTCATCATGAACGGCGTCACCGGACGCATGGGGCTCAACCAGCATCTGATCCGCTCGATCGTCGCGATCCGCGACCAGGGCGGCGTCCGCCTGAAGAACGGCGATCGCGTCATGCCCGATCCGATCCTGGTCGGCCGCAGCGCCGAGAAGGTCGAGGCGCTCGCCAGGCGCTTCAACATCACGCGCTGGACCACTGATCTCGACGCCGCGCTCGCCGACAAGAACGATACGATGTTCTTCGATGCCGCGACCACGCAGGCAAGGCCCGGCCTGCTGACCCAGGCCATCAACGCCGGCAAGCATGTCTATTGCGAAAAGCCGATCGCGACGAATTTCGAGGAGGCCGTCGAGGTCGTGAAGCTCGCCAATTCCAAGGGCGTCAAGCACGGCACGGTGCAGGACAAGCTGTTCCTGCCGGGCCTGAAGAAGATCGCCTTCCTGCGCGACTCCGGCTTCTTCGGTCGCATCCTCTCGGTGCGCGGCGAGTTCGGCTATTGGGTGTTCGAAGGCGGCTGGCAGGAGGCGCAGCGACCGTCGTGGAATTACCGCGACGAGGACGGCGGCGGCATCATCCTGGACATGGTCTGCCACTGGCGCTACGTGCTCGACAACCTCTTCGGCAACGTCCAGAGCGTGGTCTGCATCGGCAGTACCGACATCCCGGAGCGCTACGACGAGCAGGGCAAGAAGTACAAGGCGACCGCGGACGATTCCGCCTACGCGACGTTCCAGCTCGAAGGCGGCATCATCGCCCACATCAACATGTCCTGGGTGACGCGCGTCTATCGCGACGACCTCGTCACCTTCCAGGTCGACGGCACCCACGGCTCGGCGGTCGCAGGCCTCACCGACTGCATGATCCAGGCGCGGCAGGCTACCCCGAGGCCGGTCTGGAATCCCGACGAGAAGCGTCTGCACGATTTCTACGGCGACTGGCAGAAGCTGCCCGACAACGTCACCTACGACAACGGCTTCAAGGAGCAGTGGGAGATGTTCATCCGCCATGTCTACGAGGATGCGCCCTACAAGTTCACGCTGCTCGAAGGCGCCAAGGGCGTGCAGCTCGCCGAATGCGCACTGAAGAGCTGGAAGGAGCGGCGCTGGATCGACGTCGCCCCGATCAAGGCGTGAGTTGAACAAGTTCGATGTTTGCCAAGCCGTCATTGCGAGCGAAGCGAAGCAATCCAGTGTTCCTCCGCGGTAACAGTCTGGATTGCTTCGTCGCTTCGCTCCTCGCAATGACGGAGGAGAGGTCTGAGCCATGAATAAACCCGTCCAGCCGATGTCGTCATTGTCGCTCAAGCTGCCGAAGGCCGATCGCTCGATCGAGACCTACCGGCTCGCGGATTCGCGCACCTTTCCCGCAAAGCTCGGGGGACCGCTGAACCGCATCGCGTTCTCGGCCGTGCACACCGTCGCCGATCCCTTCGCGGACAACGATCCCTGGCTCTCGGCCGCCGTCGACTGGGACAAGACCATCGCCTTTCGCGAGCACGTCTGGGATCTCGGGCTCGGCGTTGCCGAAGCGATGGACACCGCGCAACGCGGCATGGGTCTGGACTGGCCGACTTCGCTGGAGCTGATCACGCGTTCGGTCGGTGCCGCAAAGCGCCGCAATGCGCTGGTGTTCTCCGGCGCGGGCACGGACCATCTTGCAGTCGATGATGCCAAGAGCCTCGATGACGTGATCCGCGCCTATGAGGAGCAGATTGCGGCAGTCGAGAAGGTCGGCGGCCGCATCATCCTGATGGCGTCGCGCGCGCTGGCCAAGCTCGGGCGCAACGCCGACGATTATGCTAAGGTCTATGACCGCGTGCTGTCGCAGGTTCGCGAGCCCGTGATCATCCACTGGCTCGGCGACATGTTCGATCCGGCCCTGACGGGATATTGGGGCACCAAGGATATCGATCAGGCGATGAACACGGCGGTTGCCATCATCAATGGCAACGCCGCCAAGGTCGACGGCGTGAAAGTCTCGCTGCTCGACAAGCAGCGCGAGATCGACATGCGCCGTCGTCTCGACAAGTGCATCAAGATGTATACCGGCGACGACTTCAACTACGCCGAGCTGATCGCCGGCGACGAGCAGGGTTTTTCGCACGCGCTGCTCGGCATCTTCGATGCGATCGCGCCGGCGGCGTCCTACGCGTTGTCGCGGCTGGCGGTCGGCGACGAAGCCGGCTTCCACGACGTGCTCGGGCCGACGGTACCGCTGTCGCGTCACATCTTCAAGGCGCCGACGCGCTTCTACAAGACCGGCGTCGTGTTCATGGCGTATCTCAACGGCCATCAGGATCATTTCACCATGGTCGGCGGCCAGGAGAGCACGCGCTCCACGCTGCACCTGGCCGAGCTGTTCCGTCTGGCTGACAAGGCCGGCCTGCTCGCCAACCCTGAACTCGCGACGCGGCGGATGAAGACCGTGCTCGCTACCCACGGTATCGAATCCTGATGCGCGACTTCTCGTCCGATCACCGCTGGCTGTCGTTGAATACGGCGACGGTCCGCAAGCAGGGTGACCTCGTCGCGATCATCGCTGCCTGTGCGAAGCACGGCATCCGTGCCATCGATCCCTGGCGCGACCAGGTCGCTGCCGTCGGTCTCGAGCGCGCCGCGCGTGCAGTGCGCGAGGCCGGCCTCGAACTGTCGGGCTATTGCCGCGGCGGCATGTTCACCTCGGACGCCTCGCGCCGGGGCGAGGTGCGGGACGACAACAGGCGCTGCGTCGATGAAGCCAAGGCGCTGGGCGCGCCCTGCATCGTCCTCGTCGTCGGCGGCCTGCCGCAATATTCGCGGCCGGGCAGCGAAGCCTCGAAGGACATCGCGGCCGCGCGCGGACAGGTCGAGGACGCGCTTGCCGAGATGCTCGACTACGCCCGACAGGCGAAGCTGCCGCTGGCGATCGAACCGCTGCATCCGGCCTATGCAGCCGACCGCGCCTGCGTGAACACCACGAAACAGGCGCTCGACATTTGCGACCGGCTCGACCCCGGCTGCACCGGCATGCTCGGCGTCGCGCTCGACGTCTATCACATCTGGTGGGATCCGGAGCTGATGGGCCAGATCGCGCGCGCCGGCAAGGATCGCCTGCTCGCGTTCCATGTCTGTGACTGGCTGGTGCCGACGAAAGACATCCTCAACGACCGCGGCATGATGGGCGATGGCGTCATCGACATCAAATCGGTGCGTCAAGTCGTCGAAGCGCAGGGCTTTGCCGGCTATTCCGAGATCGAGATCTTTTCCAACGACTGGTGGGGCAAGCCGATGGACGAGGTGCTGCGCACCTGCATCGCGCGGCACAGGACGGTGGTCTAATGCGGTATGAGTTGGGTTGAATCGATGCTAGCACCTCTCCCCGCTGGGGAGAGGTGAACCTGGAACAACCGACCGAGCCAAATTTCATCGTGGTCTAGGTCAGGCGCGCGCGCCCTATGGGCTTGCGACCTGTTGCAGCGTGTTGAAGCGCGCCTTCTGCTCGCTGCTCAGCGTGGCGTAGAACTCGTCCAGGGCGGGTTCGACCAGCTTGGCGGCCGTCAGCATGGCCTCGAGCCGGCGCTGCATCGCTTCGAGCCGTCCAACCGGCGTCAGCGGCACATCGTTCGGACAGGCCGCCTGCAGGTCCTGAAGGCCCTTCGCCGTCGCTTCGCCGAGGCGGTCGAGCGCCTCCTTCTGCTTGCCTGCGGGGTGGAGTACAGCCTCGATCCTCTGGATCGGCAGCTGCGTCAGGCCGGACTTCGGATCGCCGCAGCCCTCGGCACTGGTTTCCTGGGCACTGGCTTCCTGCGGCTGTGATGATCGTTCGCCGACATTGGGGCCAAGCGCGTTGAAGCGGGCCTGCTGTTCGTCACTGAGCGAGTTGTAGAAATTCTCCAGTGCCAGTCGCACGATCTTGACGGCTTCCAGCGTTGCGCCGATGCGGTTCATCATCGCGCGCAAGCGCCCAGGGGGCGTCAGTGCATAGGTCTCCGCGCAGGAGTCCTTGAACACGCCGGCAGCGTCGGCCGCCGCGGTCTTCAACTCGTCGAGCAGTGCGCGTTGCTCCGGCGTCGGCTGCACTGCTTTCGCGATATCGGCAAGCGGCCACGCGGTCACGCCCTTGTCCGGTGCGCCGCACAATTGCTGGAGCGTTTGTCGGCTCACGCTGGCGCGTGGACGCGCGCGGTCGCCGCGGGCTTGCGGATAGTCATACGGGTTGGTGCTGGCATAGGCGGAATAGGGGCTATCACCACCCCAGAACACGGTATCGACGAAATCGTCATAGGCGTAGGCCCAATAGCCGGGCTCGTAGGCATAGGACCAGAACGTGTAGTTGAAAATGTCAGAATAAGCGTAAGGCCAGAACACCGGCCCAAGCCATGCCACGAACACTGCGGGATGACGGTGACGCCAGGCTTGCCGGGGCGCCCAGGCGCTCTGGCGAGCGACGAGGGCCGCCTGGGTCTGCGAAGTGACCTGCTCGCGGAAGCGCGCCGCGAACCGCCCGCGCTCGGCAGCCTGCACGGCGGCCGCAGTCGCCGCGGCGCGCCCGGCCGGAGCCTGCAGTCCAAGCCGCTGCTGGCGAGCCAGGTCAAGTTGCTGCGCGCGCTGCTCACGGCCGAGCAAGCGGTTCTGGGTCTGGAGCATCCGTTGCTGCTCGCGTTGCGCTCGCGCGCCTTCCACCTTTTGCGATTGCAATTGCTGAACGCGCTGCTGCAGGCGATCGATGCGGGTCTGGCGCTCCGTCGTCTGGCGCGACAGCGTCTCGCGCTGTCGCTGCTGCACCATTTGCTGGCGCTGCTGGATCTGCTGCTGATGCTGCTGCGCACGCTGTTCGATCTGATCGCGCCGTGACAGCCGCTCGCTCGCGGCCGGCGGTGCGCTGGGCCGCGATGGAGCGGCGATGTGCGGCGTCGGCCGCGGTGCCGTGGCCGGACGTTGCGGTGCTGCCGGCGGGCGATGGACTTCAGGCCGTGGCGCCGCCACGTGCGGGGCCGCTCGCGGCGGCGCAGCGACATGTGGGGTCGGACGCGGTGGCGGCGAGGCGACATGCGGCGCCGGACGTGGCGCCATGGCCGGTCGCTGCGGCATGGAAGGAGGATGGGATGCCGGCGCGGCGGGACGTGCCATCGCAGGCGGCGCCGCCGGGCGTGCCATGGCCGGTGGAGCTGCTGGCCGTGCTGCCGGCGCTGCGGCTGGACCCGGTGGCCCGCCCCTTCCATGTCCCTGGCCGAACGCGCCGACGCTCGCCGCCAGCATCGAGACACCAGCTAGAACAGAGGTAAGGCAAACGCCACGCGGAAGCATGATCTTAGCTCCCAGCTCATAATCGCCCACGATGTTTCAACGCGCATGTTGCGGAATCGTTCGTTGCTGGCGGCGGCCGGCATGCGATCTTCGGACGCAGGCAGTCTCAGGAGAAGTCCTGCGTCAGGGTGGTGGCGAGCCGCTCCAGCGCCCAGTCGACCTCGTCGCTTGTGATCACCAGCGGCGGAGCGATCCGGATCGTTTGCTCATGGGTATCCTTGGCGAGGATGCCCTTGCCCTGAAGCGCCTCGCAGTAGCGGCGCGCGCGGCCGGCCTCGGGATGCAGCTCGACCGCCAGCATCAAGCCGCGCCCGCGCACTTCGCGGATCGTATTGGCACGAATGTTTTTCAAGCCTTCGAGAAAGCGCTCGCCCTGCCTGGCCGCGTTCTCGATCATGCCTTCCTCGACCAGCACGCGCATCGCCGCGCGCGCCACTGCGCAGGCAAGCGGGTTACCGCCGAAGGTCGAACCATGCTGCCCGGGTCTCAAAGTCCCGAGCACGTCGTTGTTCGAGAGCACGGCCGACACCGGATAGAAGCCGCCGGACAGGGCCTTGCCGAGCAGCGTCACGTCGGCCTCGATTCCCTCGTGCTGCTCGGCGAGCAGCTTGCCGGTGCGGCCGAGGCCGGTCTGGATCTCGTCGAGCACGAGCATCACGTTGTTGGCGGTGCAGAGCTGGCGCACCTCAGTGAAATAGCCGGCTGGAGGAATGATGACACCGGCTTCGCCCTGGATCGGCTCGACCAGAAAGGCGACCGTGTTTGGGGTGATTGCGTCTCGCAACGCCGCAGCGTCGCCGAACGGGATGATCCTGAAGCCCGGCGCGAACGGCCCGAAATGTGTGCGTGTCTCGGGGTCGGTTGAAAAGCCGACGATGGCAAGCGTGCGCCCGTGAAAATTGTTGGCGCAGACGATGATCTCGGCCGCATCGTCCGGCACACCCTTCACCTCATAGCCCCATTTGCGAACCGCCTTGATCGCGCTTTCGACCGCCTCGGCGCCGCTGTTCATCGGCAGCACCTTGTGGGAACCGGTGAGCGCGGCGATCTCCTCGTAGAACAAGGCCAGCTGGTCGTTGTGGAAGGCCCTCGAGGTGAGCGTCAGCCTGTGCGCCTGTTCGACCATTGCCGCCAGGATCTTGGGGTGGCAGTGGCCCTGGCTGACCGCCGAATAGGCCGAAAGGCAATCGAGATAGCGGTTGCCTTCGGTATCCCAGACCCAGACACCTTCGCCGCGCGACAGAACGACCCCGATCGGCGCGTAATTATGGGCGCCAAAGCGTGCTTCCGTTGCGATGAGATCAATGACCGACGCGCTCATCTGTCGTCACTCCATTGCTGCGCGCCGGCGTCAACCGACCGCTCCGGCGGCCCTCAACTTGATCTGGGTATCGCTCTGCCGTCTTGGAAGCCTTCATGCGCCCGATCGCGTGGTGGGGCCCGATCTGCTCGAAATGTCAGATGGTTCTGCGGAACCACAGGGCCTCGTTCGCCGACACGCTCTCTACTGTGCATGGGGTTGTTTTCGACATTTTTGTCCTGGACCCTCAGTCGATCGCGCAGGGCACGCTCAAGAACCCGCGGAACCGCACCCGTCCGCCCCGCACCGGCTGCCCGCTCACGGCATAGTTCGGGAAGCGCGCTAGGAAGCGCGAGATCGCGATCGCGCCTTCCAGCCGCGCCAGCGCCATGCCGGCGCATTGATGCGCGCCGGTGGCGAAGGCGAGATGCCGGTTCGGCGCGCGCGCGATATCGAAGCGTTCCGGGTCTGGAAACTGCGCGGGATCGCGGTTGGCAGCACCAATGCACAGCGTCACCGACGTGCCGGCATCGAGCACGACGCCGCCGAGCTCGACACGCTCCGTGGTCATGCGATTGCCGAGCTGGTTCGAGCTTTCATAGCGCAGCATCTCCTCGACCGCCGTCTTGATCATGTCGGGGTTGTCGATCAGCCGCTGCTTCTGGTCGGGATGACGGTCCAGCGCCACGAGGCCGTTACCTATCAAATTGGTGGTGGTCTCGTGCCCGGCGTTGAGCAGGAAGATACAATTGTGCAGCAGCTCCTTCTCGCTCAGCCGCTCGCCGTTCTCCTCTCCCTGGATCAGCCGCGTCAGCACGTCGCGCTCGGGATTGCCCGGCTTGGCGCGCCGTCGCGCCACCAGCGTTTCGAGATAGGCGAGGAAATCCGTCACCGCCTTGTTGCCGCGCGCCGCCGCCTCGGGCGACACCACGGGTTCGAGGGCGCCCAGGATCGCCAGCGACCAGCCACGCAGCGGTGTGCGCTCGTCATGGGGAACGTCGAGCAGATTGCCGATCACCTCGATGGGAATGGAGGCCGCGAAATCCTCGATTAGCTCGCACGCGCCCTTGGCGGCGATGGCGTCGAGCAGGCCGTCGACCAGCTTGATGAGGTCGCCCTCCATGCCCGCGATCGCCCGTGGCGACAGCGCCCCCATGATCAGGCGGCGCACACGGGTATGGGACGGCGGGTCGTTGAAGACGAGGCTGGTGGTGTGGTGTTCGTAGAGCGGGGTGTCGCCGTATTTCGGTGCGAACTCGCGCTTCTTGTCCGAGCTGAACGACTTGGTGTTCTTGTAGGTGGTGACGAGGTCGTCGTAGCGGGTCAGGAACACGGTGCCGTTCGGCAGGCGCTTGACCGGCTCGTTCTCCCGCAGTGCACGATAAGTCGGATAGGGGTCGTCGTAGAACTCCGGCGTCAGCTTCTCGAGGTCGAAGCTGGCCGCCAGCGCCTTCGCATCTGCGTTCATCCCGTTATACTCGCCGGTTAAAGCCGATATGCCGTTTTTGTTGTTCTGGTCGGCGCATGCATGCGTCTACAGTCGTTGCACCTTGCTAGCCGACCGGACAGGAAAATGCACGCACGCGCTGACGCTGCCGACACGGCCCCGAACTGGCCCGACGATATCTTCGCGACATTGCAGCGCTTCGACGTCCGGCAGGTGCCGTATGTCCCCGACGCTGGTCATTCCAGGCTGATCCAGCGCGTGCTGGACTCCTCCACCATGCGCGGCATTCCGCTGACGACGGAGGAGGAAGGGGTGGCGCTGCTCGCCGGCGCCTGGGCCGGCGGACAGCGTGGCGTACTGCTGATGCAGTCGAGCGGCGTCGGCAATTGCATCAACATGCTGTCGCTGATCCCGATCCTGCGCTTTCCGTTCCTCACGCTGGTCACCATGCGCGGCGAGTGGGGCGAGTTCAATCCGTGGCAGGTGCCGATGGGATCGACCACGCAGGGTGTGTTCGAGCTCTCCGGCGTCAAGGTGCTGCGCGCCTCGAATGCCGCCGAGGTGCCGGCTGTGCTCGAAGCGGCCGCGGCGCAGGCCTACAACGCGCTCACCCCGACTGCCGTCCTTCTGTCGCAGCGCCTGATCGGCGCCAAGGTTTTCACCAAATGAGCAAGGCCAATCTCCTCGACCGCCGCCAGGTGGTGTCGACGCTGCTCGCGGACCGCAAGGACGTGGTCGCGATCGGGGGCCTGGGTGCCTCCACCAACGACATGTGCGCCGCCGGCGACCATGCCCGCAATTTCTACCTGTGGGGTGGCATGGGCGGCGCCGCGATGATCGGGCTCGGCCTCGCTCTGGCGCAGCCGACGCTGCCGGTGCTGGTCATCACCGGCGACGGTGAAATGCTGATGGGGATCGGCAGCCTTGCCACCATCGGCCTGCAAAGGCCGCCCAATCTGTCGATCGCAGTGCTCGACAACGAGGCCTATGGCGAGACCGGCGGGCAGACCAGCCATACCTCGGCCGCCGCCGACCTTGTCGGCGTCGCCAAGGCATGTGGCATTGCGGACAGCCGGGCCGTCACGACCATGGCCGAGGTCGAGGCCTTTGCCAAAGCCGTCCACGACGTTTCCGCCGGGCCGCGCTTTGCCAATGTGAAGATCGACAGCGCCAGCCTGGAGCGGATCCTGCCAAGCCGGGATGGGACCTACATCCTCAACCGGATCCGCGGCGACCTCGGCTTCCAGCCTATCTAGCCGGGCGCGGCTCTCAGAGGCGGCGCCCTGCAAGCAGCCCGAGTGGTGGGACGAATTTCCCCTGAGTTTGCAACGCATTCAGGTTGCGATGCAACATAGTGCTTGACTTCTGCGTGGGTGAGTGTTTACTCACCACCATGAGCTCATTGCGTATGACGAGCGACCTGAGGCGTCAATTGATCCTCGGTGCCGCAAAGCGCTGCTTTGCCCGACATGGCTACACCGGCACCACGACGAAGAGCGTGGCGGCCGCCGCTGCCATTTCCGAGGCGCTGCTGTTCAAGCATTTCCCGTCCAAGGCCGCGCTCTATGCAGAAATTCTCAGCGACGAATGCGAAGCGGATCCGGCGTTCATCGAGCTTCTCGAGCGGGAGCCCTCGACCGCCACGCTGGTCGAGGTGATCCGCAGGATGGTCGGGCATTTCCTGCACATTGCTGACGGCCCCGATCAGGAAGAGGCGCAGCGCCTGCGACTGATGGCCACGAGCCATCTGGATGACGGTGAATTCGCGCGTTTGCTATATGCCAAGATCGAGACACTGATTGGGGCGGCTTTCGTCGGCTCGCTCGAGCGCGCCGTGGCCGCCGGGGATGCGCGGCCCTACGCTGGCGATCCGCTCAACCTGTTCTGGTTTGCGCATCATGCGGTGATGACCGCGGCGCTGACCAGGCTGCCGGCCACGCCTTGTCTCGCTTACGGCAAGGCGAACGACCTGGAGCGGCAGCTCTGTGAGTTTCTCCTGAGGGGTATAGGACTTAACGACGCCGCAATTGCTTCGCATCTGGGCCGCGATCAGGCCGCGGATGCCGGCAAGGCGGCGATTGCAGAAAGTGCATGACATGAACATCGTAACCGAACACAAGATTTCGGGCGAACCGATCGACAAGGCTCCCAAGCGTCCGGTTCGGCCGGTGCTCTGGTTCATCATCGTCGGCACGCTTCTGGCCGCGCTCGTCGGTGGTCTCGTCTGGTTCAACTATTTCCGCGGCCAGATGATCCAGCAGTTCTTCGCCAACAACAAGCCGCCGCCGACGGCCGTCAGCGCGGCCGAGGCGAAGTCCGAGGTGGTGCCGAACCTGCTCACCGCTGTCGGCAGCCTTGTCGCCGTGCATCAGGTCGACGTCAGCGCCGACGTCAACGGCCGCGTCACGGAGATCAAGTTCGAGCCGGGTACGCGTGTCGAGGCCGGCACGCCGCTGGTGCAGCTGTTCGACGCGCCGGAGCAGGGCGACCTCGCCAATTACAAGGCGCAGGCGACCGTCGCGCAGCTGTCGCTTGACCGCGCCAAGCAACTGGCCGCGCGCCAGTTCGGTCCGCAGGCGACCGTCGATGCCGCGCAGGCCTCCTACGACCAGGCGCAGGCCGGCATCGCCAAGACCGAGGCGTTGATCTCGCAGAAGCTGGTGCGCGCGCCGTTCTCAGGCGATCTCGGCATGCGCAAGGTCGAGGTTGGCCAATACCTGACGGCAGGTACGGCGATCGTGTCGTTGACCGATCTGTCGGAGCTGTGGGCCAACTTCACGGTGACGGAAAAGGATTCCGGCAACCTCAAGGTCGGCCAGACCGTCCGGCTGAAGGTCGATGCCTATCCGGGCCGCACCTTCGAGGGCAAGATCACCACGATCGAGCCGCAGATCGCGACCGACACCCGCAACATCCGCGTGCAGGCGACGATCGCCAATCCGGAGAAGATCCTCAAGCCCGGCATGTTCGTGACCACCACGGTGGTGCTGCCGGACAAGCCGGCCGTGATCACCGTGCCTGAGACGGCTGTCGACTACACCCTGTACGGCGACTCGGTATTCGTGATCGCCGAGAAAAAGGAAGCGGACGGCAAGACCAGCCTCTCGGCGGTGCGCACCTTCGTGCAGACTGGTAACCGGGTCGAGGGTCGCGTCGAGATCCTCAAGGGCCTGAAAGCGGGCGACAAGGTCGTCGCCCTCGGCCAGCTCAAGCTGCAATCGGGTGCACCGGTATCGATTTCGACCGACCCGGCTCCGCCGATCCCGGCGCAGCCGCCGCGCTACTGACAACATCCTCACGTGATCCGGCCCGGCCGGATCACGTCTCTTGAGACAAAGAAATCCAGATCGGAAATCGAGATCGCCGCGATGGCCCTTACCGATATTTTCATCAAGCGCCCGGTTCTGTCGGTCGTCGTCAGCCTGCTGATCCTGCTGATCGGCCTGCGCGCGGCGATGGTGCTGCCGATCCGGCAATATCCGAAGCTGTCGAACACGGTCATCAACATCACGACCGTCTATCCCGGCGCGTCCGCGGACCTGATCCAGGGCTTCATCACCACGCCGATCGAGCAGGCAGTCGCCTCCGCCGAGGGCGTCGACTACATCACCTCGTCCTCCGTGCTCGGCACGTCGACGATTCAGGTTTACATCAAGCTGAATTTCGATCCGAACCAGGCGCTCACCGAGGTGCTGGCCAAGACGAACTCGGTGAAGTACCTGATCCCGAAGGAATCCAACGACCCGATCGTCACCAAGACCACCGGCCAGACCACGGCCGTGATGTATCTCGGCTTCTCGTCCGAGGAGCTGTCCGGCTCGGCGATCTCCGACTATCTGACGCGCGTGGTGCAGCCGGTGCTGTCGACCGTCGACGGCGTCGCCTCGGCCGACATTCTCGGCGGCCAGACCTTCGCGATGCGTCTTTGGCTCGATCCCGTGAAGATGGCCGGCCGCAACGTGTCGCCGGCCGACGTCGCCGCGGCAATCACCGCCAACAACTTCCAGTCCGCGGCGGGCCAGACCAAGGGCTATCTCATCGTCTCGAACGTCTCGACGAATACCGGCCTCACCGACGTCAACCAATTCAAGAAGATGATCGTCAAGGCCAAGGACGGCGGCTTCGTGCGGATGGAGGATATCGCCACCGTCGAGCTTGCCGCCCAGAGCACGGACGCCAGTGTTGCCTTCAACGGCGAGCACGCGATCTTCATCGGCGTGCAGGCAACGCCGCAGGGCAACCCGCTGACGCTGGTCAAGGGCGTGCGCGCGCTGTTCCCCGAGCTCGAGCGCAATCTGCCGCCATCGATGAAGATGAAGGTCGCCTACGACTCGACCAAGTTCATCCAGTCCTCGATCGACGAGGTGGAGAAGACGCTGGGCGAAGCCGTGATCATCGTGATCGTGGTCATCTTCCTGTTCCTGGCCTCGCTGCGCTCGGTCATCATTCCCGTCGTCACCATCCCGCTGTCGATGATCGGTGTCTGCACCCTGATGCTGGCGCTGGGCTTCAGCTTCAACCTCCTGACCCTGCTTGCGATGGTGCTGGCGATCGGCCTCGTCGTCGACGACGCCATCGTCGTGGTGGAGAACATCCATCGCCACCTTGAGGAGGGCAAGACACCGGTTCAGGCCTCGCTGCAAGGTGCGCGCGAGATCGTGGGTCCCGTCATCTCGATGACGATCACGCTCGCGGCGGTGTATGCGCCGATCGGCTTCCTCGGCGGCCTCACCGGCTCGCTGTTCCGCGAATTCGCCTTCACCCTCGCGGGCTCGGTGATCGTGTCGGGCGTGATCGCGCTGACGCTGTCGCCGATGATGTGCTCGATGCTGCTGAAGAACACCGAGGAAGGCCGCTTCGCAAAGCTCGTGAACCGGGTGTTCGGCGCGATGACGCGCTGGTACGGCCGCAAGCTCGATCGCTCGCTCGACTACAAGGCCATCACCGGCCTGTTTGCGATCACGATCCTCGGCCTCGTCGGTTTCCTTTATATGCACACCTCCAAGGAGCTGGCGCCCGAGGAAGACCAGGGCATCGTGTTCGCAGTGACCAAGGCCCCGAAATACGCCAACATCGATTATCTCGATTTCTACGGCGAGAAGCTCGACAAGGAATTCGCGAAATTCCCCGAGACCGACCTGCGCTTCGTGCTGAACGGCATCAACGGCCCGCAGGGCGGCATCGCCGGCATGCTGCTCAAGCCCTGGGACGAGCGCACGCGTTCGTCGATCCAGCTGAAGCCGCTGGTGCAGGCCGAGCTCTCCAAGATCGAGGGCGTGCAGGCCTTCGCCTTCAACCTGCCGCCGCTGCCGGGCGGCCCGGGTGGCCTGCCGATCCAGATGGTGATCAACTCCACCGCCGGGTTCCAGACGGTCTATGAGCAGATGGAGAAGCTGAAGGAAGCTGCGCGCAAGAGCGGCATGTTCATCGTCTCCGACAGCGACCTCGCCTACAACCAGCCGAACGTGAAGGTGACGATCGACCGCACCAAGGCACAGGACCTCGGCGTCAACATGCAGAACCTGGGCGCTACGCTCGCTGTGCTGCTCGGCGGCAACTACATCAACCGCTTCAATCTCGAGGGCCGGTCCTACCAGGTGATCCCGCAGGTGCCGCGCGCCAAGCGGCTGTCGCCGGAATCGCTCGGCGGCTACTACGTGACGACCAATACCGGCCAGCAGCTGCCGCTGTCGACGGTGGTGTCCATTGAAACCAAGACCGACCCGAATTCGCTGACTCACTTCAACCAGCTCAATTCGGCGACGTTCTCGGCCGTGCCGATGCCGGGTGTGACCGTCGGTGCGGCGGTGGACTTCCTCGAAGGCGAGGCCAAGAAGCTGCCGCAGGGCTTCAGCCACGACTATCTGGCCGACTCCCGGCAATATGTGCAGGAAGGCAATCAGCTCGCGATCACCTTCGGCTTCGCGCTGATCATCATCTTCCTGGTGCTGGCCGCGCAGTTCGAGAGCCTCCGCGACCCGCTGGTGATCATGATCTCGGTGCCGATGGCGATCGTCGGCGCGCTGATCCCGCTGTTCTTCGGCGCGGCGACCATGAACATCTATACCCAGGTCGGTCTGCTCACCCTGGTCGGCCTGATCACCAAGCACGGCATCCTGATGGTGGAGTTCGCCAACGAGCTCCAGGTCAAAGAGCGGCTCGACCGCCGCTCCGCCATCGAAATGTCGGCCCGCATCCGCTTGCGGCCGATCCTGATGACGACGGCAGCCATGGTCACCGGCCTGATCCCGCTCTTGACCGCGACCGGCGCAGGCGCGGCTAGCCGCTTCTCGATCGGTCTGGTCGTCGTAGCCGGCATGTCGATCGGCACGCTGTTCACGCTGTTCGTGCTGCCGGCGGTCTATGTGGTGCTTGCGACCGACCATCGCGCGGCGGCCGATTCGGAGCGGAACAAGCAGGTCAACGAGCTCGACCTCGGCTCCAAGGCGCTGCGGCCGACCTGAGGCCGCAAGGCAAGCCAGTCCAAGGGCGGCAGCGGTCATCCGCTGCCGCCCTTTTTCGTTGTGTCCTGGGGAAGCCCGTTCCTGCGCTTGCGAGAGACAAGGTCCGGTCTTCTTGCTAGGTTCCGCGGGATGAGCCTTTCCCTCCACTCCGACACACCTCGAGCCGGGACGCTGCCGAGCGCGGCCTCAGGCAAGGCAGCGTCCGGCGGAAGGGCGGGCCGCGGAATCAGGTCGCGGCTGTTTACCAAATACGTCGCGCTGTTCGTGGCCGTCGTCGCCATCGCTCTGCTCGCCAATGGCTTGTTCGAGGTCTTCTTCTATTATCGCGAGCACAAGGCTTCGCTGATCAGGGTCCAGCACGAGCAGGCCGAGGCGGCCGCTGCCAAGATCGGCCAGTTCGTCAAGGAGATCGAGAGCCAGCTCGGCTGGACCACGCAACTGCCTTGGTCCGGAGGTTCGATCGAGCAGCGCCGGTTCGATGCGCTGCGGCTCCTGCGCCAGGTGCCTGCCATCACCGAACTTGCCCAGGTGGATTCGACCGGCAAGGAGCGGTTGCGGGTCTCGCGGCTGGCGATGGACGCGCTCGACAGCGGAATCGACCTGTCGGCCGACCCGAAGTTCACCGAGGCGGTCGCGCACAAGGTCTATTACGGCCCGGTTTATTTCCGCCGGGAGTCCGAGCCCTACATGACGCTGGCGCTGGCCGGCGCCCGCAAGGATGCCGGCGTCAGCATCGCGGAGGTCAATCTCAAGCTGATCTGGGACGTTGTGTCCCAGATCAAGGTCGGCGAGCACGGACACGCCTACGTGGTCGGTCCGGAGGGACGACTGATCGCGCATCCCGACATCAGCCTCGTCCTGCGCAATACCGACATGTCGAACCTGGCGCAGGTACGTGCCGCGCTGGCCGGGAGCGGTACCGGCGCCGGCGCGCTTTCCGAAGCTCGCAACATCCAGGGCCAGCAGGTGCTGACCGCATCGGCCCCGATCGAACCGCTGCACTGGACCATGTTCGTCGAGCTGCCGGTCGAGGAGGCCTATGCCGCGCTCTATGCTTCATTGCAGCGGCTTGCGATCGTGCTGCTCGCAGCATCGATCTTCGCGGTGCTCGCCGGGATCTTCCTGGCGCGCCGCATGGTCGTGCCGATCCAGGCGTTGCGCAGCGGTGCCGAGCGGATCGGGGGCGGCGATTTCTCCCAGCGCATCTCGATTAAAACCGGCGACGAGCTTGAAGGGCTCGCCGACCAGTTCAACGACATGGGCGCACGCTTGCAGGAATCCTATGCCGACCTCGAGAACAAGGTCGAGCAGCGCACCGCGGAACTCCGCCAATCCCTCAACGATCTGCGCACAGCGCAGAACCGCCTGATCCAGACCGAGAAGCTTGCGTCTCTCGGCCAACTCACCGCCGGCATCGCTCACGAGATCAAGAACCCGCTCAACTTCGTCAATAATTTCTCCGCAGTGTCGACGGAGCTGATCGACGAGCTCAACGAAACGTTGCGATCCGCCGCTCTCGACGGCAAGACGAAGGAGGAGGTCGAGGAGTTGACCGGCATGCTCAGGGGCAACCTCGAGAAGGTGGTGCAGCACGGCAGGCGCGCCGATTCCATCGTGCGGAACATGCTGCTGCATTCGCGCGAAGGTTCCGGCGAGCATCGCGCCGTCGACATCAATGCCGTCGTGGAGGAAAGCCTCAATCTGGCCTATCACGGCGCGCGTGCCGAAAGGCCGGCATTCAACGTCACGCTCGAGCGCGCGTTCGATCCCGCTGCCGGCATGGTCGACATTTATCCGCAGGAGATCACGCGCGTCTTCCTCAACCTGATCTCGAACGGCTTCTACGCGGCGGCCAAGCGCAAGGAGAGCGAGGGGGACAGCTTCGCGCCCACCTTGAGCGCGACAACGAAGGATCTCGGCGGCAACGTCGAAATCCGGATCCGCGACAACGGCACCGGGATTCCGCCCGAGGTGAAGGAGAGGATGTTCAACCCCTTCTTCACCACCAAGCCGGCCGGCGAGGGGACGGGGCTCGGTCTGTCCATGAGCCATGATATCATCGTGAAGCAGCACGGCGGCACGATCGACGTGAACACCGAGCCCGGTGTATTCACCGAGTTCATCATCACCCTGCCGCGGGCGATGGCAACAGGCAGCACGACTGGCAGTACACCCGGAGGCAAGTCTTGAACGTTTACATCCTGGTCGTCGATGACGAGCCCGACGTCGAGGCGCTGTTCCGGCAACAGTTCCGGCGCGACCTGCGCGCCGGCCGCTTCCAGATGGAGTTCGCGCTCTCGGCCCCCGAGGCGCTGAAGCGCGCCGCCGAGGTTCGCGATCCCTCGCTGATCCTGATCCTGTCTGACATCAACATGCCCGGCATGAGCGGGCTCGACATGCTGCCGAAGGTGCGCGCCGCGCATCCGGATGTGCCCGTCATCATGATCACGGCCTATGGCGACGCCGAGACGCGCCGAAAGGCGATCGAGCGCGGTGCCGTCGGGCTTCTCACCAAGCCGATCGACTTCGCGCTGCTGCGACAGGAGATCGACACGAGGCTTGAGCAAGCCGCATGACTGCGACCATCCTCTTCGTCGACGACGAGCCTGACCTCGAGGCGCTGATCCTGCAGAAATTCCGCAGGCAGATTCGCGATGGGAAGCTCGCTCTCATATTCGCGCGCGACGGCCTGGAGGCGCTGGAGTCGCTCGAGCTGAACCCGCATGTCGACATGGTGGTTTCCGACATCAACATGCCGCGGATGGACGGCCTGTCGCTGCTGGCGAAGCTCCAGGAGGCCGAGGACAAGAAGTCGACCATCATCGTCTCGGCTTATGGCGACATGAGCAATATCCGCATCGCCATGAACCGCGGCGCTTTCGACTTCCTGACCAAGCCGATCGACTTCGCCGATCTGGAGACCACGATCGAGAAGACCATTCGTCATGTGGAGATGCTGCGCGACGTGCGGCGGCGCCAGATGGAAGCCGAGCGCGCTTATGCCTCGCTGTCGCGTTTCTTCTCGCCGGAGATCGCAAGGCGCTTGGCGGCGGATGTCGAGGGTGACGGCATGGAGGTGCACTGGCGCGATATCGCCACCCTCTTCACCGACATCACCGGCTTCACCTCCCTGGTCGAGTCCGCGGCCCCGCAGACACTGGGCGAGCTTCTCAACGAATATTTCGGCGGCATGACCGAGATTGTCTTCGCTCATGAAGGGACGGTCGCCAAGATCATCGGCGATGCGATCCAGGTGCTGTTCAATGCACCCGGCGACCAGCCGGACTATGCGACGCGTGCAGTCGCCTGTGCCCATGACCTCGACGCCTGGGCGGAGGACTTTTCGGCGCGCTGGAAGGCGAGGGGCGTGAATTTCGGGACCACCCGCATCGGTGCCCATGCTGGCCCCGCGCTGGTCGGCAATTTCGGCGGCAACCGCTTCTTCGACTACACGGCCTATGGCGATACCGTCAATACGGCAGCGCGGCTGGAGGCGGCCAACAAGTATCTGGGAACGCGCATCTGCGTCAGTGCCAGCGTGGCCAAGGGGGCTGCGAACTTCCATGGTCGGCCCGTGGGCGACCTGATGCTGCGCGGGCGCAGCGAGCCGCTGCGTGCGTTCGAACCGCTGCTCCAGCCGAAATTCGAAGCCCCGGCGACGGCGCAATATTCCGAAGCTTTTGCCAAGATGGAGGCAGGCGAAGCCGCCGCCATGCCGGCCTTTGCCGCGCTGGTCGGGATGCATGCCGACGATCCGCTGGCCGGTTTTCACCTGAGGCGTCTGCTCAACGGCGCCAAGGGCACTCGCATGCAATTGGAATAGGAGTCCGTCATGACGCGCGAATTCTCCGCCGGCAACTATCGTTTCATTCCATCCGTGTTCCAGTATTCCGCCGGCGCCGCCGCGGACGAGGGGTATGAGATCGAACGCGTCCGGTTCGACCGCCTGGTGCCGCTCGCGGAAGGATTTGCGCTGGCCGCAAGGTTCATCCGGGAGGCGGGGCGTCCGTTGACGGCGTTCTGTGCCTGCGAGCTGCGCTCGCCGGCGGCCTTCAGCGAGGAGGGCTTTCGTGCGTTCAACCTGCACTATGTGAAGACGTTGTCCGAGTGGGGCATCTTCGACGGCACCACCAATCCGGTGGCGCGCAGCAATGTCTGTCCGGAGATCGATCCGCCGTCAGAGCCGTCCTTCTACGCATTCTCGTTCACGCGACCGACGCGATCAAACGCACCCAGCTTCGTCATCGCCGGCGGCGCCGAGGCACGCGAGGGGAGCGGTACCTATGTCGAGCGCACCGTGCGCTACCGCGACCTCAGTCCGGAAGGTTTGCGGGAAAAGGTTCGCTTCACCACGACCTCGCAAATGGAGAGCCGGATGGCCGCCTTCGGCTTCGGCTGGAAGGACACGACCGGCGTGCAGGCCTATTCCGTGCACGACTTCCACCACGCGCTGGTCGACGAACTGGTTCGCCGCGGCGCCTTGCGCTCCGGCCTGACCTGGCACTTCGCGCGTCCGCCGGTGGTCGATCTCGAATATGAGATGGACTGCCGCCGCGTGATGCGCGAGGTTGTGATCTAGTCTAGCGCTGCCGCGGATCGAGCGCATCGCGAAGGCCGTCGCCGAGCAGGTTCAGCGACAGAACCACGAGGAAGATCGCGAGGCCCGGCCAGATCGCCATCCAGGGCGCCTGCGTCAGGAAGCGTTGCGCGGCGTTGAGCATGCTGCCCCAGGACGGAGCGGGCGGCTGCTGGCCGAGGCCCAGGAACGACAATGCGGCCTCGGCGATGATGGCGGCGGCGATCGAGAGTGTCGCCTGCACCAGCAGCGACGGCAGGATGTTCGGCAGGATATGGGAGAACGCGATCCGCCATGGCGGATTGCCGAGCGCCCGCGCGGCCTCGACATAGTCCTCGGCCTTGACGACGAGCACCTGGCCGCGGGTCAGGCGGATGAAGATCGGGGTCGCCGAGATGCCGATCGCGATCATGGCGTTGCCGAGGCTCGGCCCGAGGAATGCCGCGAGCGCAATCGCCAGGATCAGGAACGGGCAGGCCAGCATCGCATCGGTGATCCGGCTGATCAGCGCGTCGGTGAAGCCGCCGCGATAGCCGGCAAGAAGGCCGAGCGGCACGCCGATGCCGAGCGCGATCGCGACCGAGATGAGACCCGCGAGGAGGGAGGCGCGCGCGCCGTAGACGACGCGGCTCAGGATGTCGCGGCCGAGCTCGTCGGTGCCGAACCAGTGCGCCGCCGTCGGCGGCTTGCGCACCAGGCCCCAGCTCGTCGCGATGGGATCGTAGGGAACGACGAGTGGCGCGAGCGCCGCAAGGAGGATGAATACCGTGATCACGACAAGCCCGAACACGGCCGCCTTGCGCTTGAACAGCCGCCGCCGGGCGCGACGGGCCGGGCTGTCCAGCTCGTAGGCTTGGGCGGCGGGGCTGGCGGGCAGCGCAGTGTCGGTCATCGCCTAGCCCCTCAGCCGCGGATTGACGAGGACATAGGCGACGTCGGCGACGAGGTTCAAGGTAATGTAAACCGTGGCCGTCACCAGCACCACGCCCTGCACCACGGCGTAGTCGCGATTGAACACGGCGTCCACGATCAGCTTGCCGAAACCGGGGATGGAGAAGATCTGTTCGGTCAGCACCGCGCCCGACAGCAGCGTGCCGAGCTCGAGCGCGCCGAGCGTGATGATCGGCGTCAGCGCATTGCGCATGGCGTGCTTGAGGATGACCGAGCGCTCGGAAAGACCCTTCGCGCGAGCGGTGCGGACATAGTCGCTCTCCAGCACCTGGAGCATGGCGCTGCGGGTGTGTCGCATCAGGATCGCGGAAATCGCGTTGCCGAGCACGAAGGCCGGCATGATGGTGGCGGCGAGACTCGCGCGCCAGTTCTCGGTCAGCGGCACATAGCCCGAGGCCGGCAGCCAGCCGAGCTTGATCGAGAACAGGAAGATCAGGAGGATTCCGAGCCAGAAATTCGGCGTCGAGATACCCCACAGCGCGAACAGATTGGCGCCATAGTCCCAGGCCGTGCCCTTCTTCACCGCGGAGACGATCCCGGCGGGAATGCCGATGCAAAACGCGATCAGGATCGCCATCGAGCCGAGCTGCAGCGTCACCGGCAGTTTCTGTGCGATCAGCTCGCGCACCGGCATCTTGTTGCGCAGCGACTCGCCGAAATTTCCTGTCAGGACGCCCTTGAGCCAGTAGACGTACTGGACCGGGATCGGCTGATCGAGCTTGTACTGCTGGCGGATCTGCTCGATCACCGCGGGATCGCGCTCCTCGCCGGCCATCACCAGCGCGGGATCCCCCGGCAGCAATTGCTGCAGCGAGAAGATCAGAACCGACACGAAGAACAGCGTCGGTACGATCTGCGCGATCCGGCGGGCGAGGAAGTTCAGCATGGTGCCGAGCGCTCCGTGGGCGCTGTCGCGATCACTTGAACTTCAGCCCGACCACGCGCACGAGGCCATCGGGCATCTGCCGGTAACCGTCGAGCTTCTTGGTGTGCGCGATCAGAAGCGTGCGGTGATAGATGTAGATGATCGGCAGGTCGTCGAGCAGGATCCTGGCCAGCTTGGCGTAGATCGCCTTGCGCTCGTCGACGTTCGCTGTCGCTCGCCCCTCTTCCATCAGCTTGTCCGCCTCGGGGTTGGAATAACCTCCGTCATTCTGCGGCGCCTTGCTGCGCATGAAGATGTAGGAATTGCCGTCCGGATCGATCCGGCCGCTCCAGTTGATCTGGAAGACCTGGAACTCGCCGGCCTGGGCCTGCTTGAAGGTGGTCGCAAATTCGACCGCGCGGATCTTGATGTCGAAGCCGGCTTCCGCCGCCATCGACTGGACGACCTGGGCGACGGCCTCGTTCTCTGCGCCCTTCGGGATCATGTAGTCCACCGTCACCGGCAGGGTGACACCCGCTTCCTTCAGCAGCGCCTTGGCCTTGGCAACGTCGCGGCCGCGAACCGGGAATGCCTTCTGGTAATAGGGATGCGTCGGGCTGACCCATTGATTGCCCGGGGTGAACTCTCCGTTGAACACGACCTGGTTGAGAGCCTCGCGATCGATGGACAGATCGAGCGCCTGCCGGACTTTGGCCGACTGGCTCAGCGGGCCCTTGTTCTTGTCGTTACCGATGTTGATGGTCAGGCCGAGATAGCCAAGCTCCGGCGCGGTCGACAATACGAGCCGGGAATCGGCGCGGACGTCCTTGATGTCGGTGGCCAGCACGCGTTCGATCAGGTCGAGCGCGCCGGATTTCAGATTGGCGAGGCGTACGGTGGCGTCGACGATCGGCTGGAACACGACGCGGTCGATGTGGATGTTGTCCTTGTTCCAGTAGTCGGCGAATTTCTCGAACACCATGCGGTCCTGCTGGACGCGCTCGACGAATTTGTAGGGACCGGCGCAGACCGGATGCAGGCCGAACTTGTCACCGGCCTCCTTCGCAGCCTTGGGCGAGACCATCATGCCGGAGCGGTCGGTGAGCTGGGCGATCAGCGGCGAATAGGGCGTCTTCAGCACCAGCTTGATGGTGAGGGGATCGACCACCTCGACGTGGTCGACGCTGGCGAGCTCGGACTTGCGGAACGAGGTCGGCAGCGTCATGTGACGCTCGATCGAGAATTTCGCGGCTTCCGCGTCCAGCGGTTCGCCGTCGTGGAATTTGACGCCTGGCCGAAGCTTGATCGTCATGGCCTTGCCGTCGGCCGATGTCTCGTAGGACAACGCCAGCTGTGGCACGATGTTGAGCTTCTCGTCGATGTCGAACAGCTTGTCACAGAACGCGGAGAAGACGATGCGGCCGACATAAGTGCGGCCGATGCTGGGATCGAGGATGTCGGGGTCTTCGGCGATGCCGATGCGAAGCGTGGTCTGCGCCTGGGTGGTGCCCGCGAGCGACGTCAGCAATGCCGACGCCAGGATTGTCAAACGCATACAGCTCATCGCTCTCAACCTCTGTTTCACGGCGTTGTGGGGGCCGCCCCCAATGAACGAACCCCGCCGCCGCGTGCTGCTTCCGGCCCACCGCTGAAGGCTGCGACCAGTTTTTCCAGGACGGGCGAGAAGCCGCCGTCCATGGGGACGATCGCCTCCGAGGAGGGCAGTTCCGATGTTCGGTGGCAGGCCGTTGCATGTCCGATGCCATCCGGCATGAGCTGGGGCATTTCGCTGCGGCAGCGTTCGATGACATAGGGACAGCGGGTGTGGAAGCGGCATCCCGACGGCGGATTGAGCGCGCTGGGGATCTCTCCCTGCAGCACAATCCGGCTGCTCTTTGCCCGCGGTTTAGGCACGGGGATCGCGGACAGCAGCGCCCGGCTGTAGGGATGGCGCGGCGCGGCGAACAGCGCGTCCGCCTCCGCGGTCTCGACGATCTGGCCGAGATTCATCACCGCGACGTGGTCGGCGATGTGCTTGACCACGGCGAGGTCGTGCGAAACGAAAATGTAGGCGAGGCCAAGCCGGTCCTGCAGCTCGCTCAGCAAGTTCAGGATCTGCGAGCGGATCGAGACGTCGAGCGCCGAGACCGGCTCGTCGCAGATGATCAGCTTCGGCTCGACCGCGAGCGCGCGTGCGATGGCGATGCGCTGGCGCTGACCGCCCGAGAATTCATGCGGATAGCGCCGGGCCAGCCGCGGCTCGAGCCCGACCAGCCGCAGCAACTCGGCAACGCGCTCGGATCGTCGCGGCGCCGGAACGAGATCGTGCAGCGCCAGCGGCTCGGTCAGGATCTGGCCGACCGTCATGCGCGGATTGAGCGAGGCGTAGGGATCCTGGAAGATGATCTGGGCTTCACGACGGAAGGCGCGCAAGCCGTTGGCGTCGAGCGAGAGCAGGTCGCGGCCGTCGAAGCGGACCGCGCCCGCATCCGGCTCGATCAGCCGCAGCACCAGGCGGCTGACGGTGGACTTGCCGCATCCGGATTCGCCGACGAGGGCCAGCGTCTTGCCGGCGTCGAGCGAGAACGAAACGCCATCGACGGCCTTGACGTGCGCCAATGCGCGGCCGAACAGCGAGCGCTCGGCGACGAAATGCTTGACCAGGCCTTCGACCTCGAGCAGGGCCATCACGACACCAACAGTTCGAGCGGCGCGCGGATGCAGCGCGAGAGGTGACCGGGGCCGACTTCCAGCAGCGGCGGCGGCGCCTTCGTACAGGCATCGAGCATGAAGGGACAGCGCGCGGCGAAGCGGCAACCGGCGGGCGGCTGCGCCATGTTCGGAACCATGCCTTCGATCGTCGCAAGCTGCTCGGCCCGATGGTCGAGCCGCGGGATCGAGCCGAGCAGACCGACCGTATAAGGATGCTGCGGCGCCGAGAACAGCTCGTCCACCGGCGCACGCTCGACGATCTCGCCGGCATACATGACCGCCACCTCGTCGCAAACCTCGGCGACGACGCCAAGATCGTGAGTGATCAGGATGATCGCGGCGCCGCTCGCCGCTTTCAGCTCGCGCATCAACTCCAGGATCTGAGCCTGCAGAGTGACGTCGAGCGCGGTCGTCGGCTCGTCGGCGATAAGGAGGCGCGGGTCGCAGGCCAGCGCCATCGCGATCATGACGCGCTGGCGCATGCCGCCGGAGAGCTTGTGCGGATACTCGTCGATGCGCCGCTCGGGCGATGGGATGTGGACGCGGCGCAGCAGCTCGATTGCGCGGTTCCGCGCACTCTTCCGCGAGCCGCCGCGATGGCGCAGGATCGTTTCGATGATCTGATCGCCGATCGTGAAACTCGGGTTGAGCGAGGTCATCGGTTCCTGGAAGATCATCGCCAGCCGGTTGCCGCGGAGGTCGCGCAGCGTCTGGTCCGGGGTCTTCAGCAGGTCGAAACCGTCGAAGCGGATCGCGCCTGATATCTCCGCGCTCTGCTTCGGCAAGAGGCCCATGATGGCCAGCGAGGTCACGCTCTTGCCGCAGCCGGATTCGCCGACGAGGCCGAGCGTGGCGCCATGGGCGACACTGAGATCGACGCTGTCGACGGCGTGGGTGACGCGGCCGTCGTCGCCGTGAAAGCGGATGCGCAGATCCCTGATCTCGATGAGGGGGCTCGTGCTCATGACCGCCTTGCCCGCGCTGCTGCGATGCTGGCGTCGATGACGCTGCGATCGGTGTTGCCGGCCGGGTTCTGCCGCGTCGGCATGGAGGCGCGGAAGTGTACCCAGAGCTCGTGGCTGACCTGCTCCAGACGTTCGAGCTCTCCCAGCGGATCGGGATGATCGTCGGTGCGAATGTCGAGTGTCGGCCATTCCTCCTCGCCGTGGATCAGCAGCGCGGCGGACTGCTTGCCGCGCTTGTCCCCGCCGGCGGCTTCACCCGCGCGCATCGCCGCGAGCAGGCGGCGCGGGAAGGACAAGCTGTCATTGGCGATGTAGGTCTTTGCGGTCTCGTCGAGCACGTCGGCGCAGGCGAGCATGTTGCCCGCGATCGAGAAGCCGCTGCCTGCGATGTGGCCGCACCAGTCGACACAATCGCGCCCCGTATGCGCGGCGATCTCGCCGCTGGCGTCCATGATGTGGATCTGGCGGCTTTCGCGGCCGTCGTCGGTCGCGAGCAGGGTGGCGAGCACGTCGTGCGCGTTCAAACCTTCGCGCAGCAGCTTGACGCCGTCGATGCCGTAATAGGGGTTGACGAAGGCCTGCGTTGCGATGGCGCCGATGCCGGCGGCAATGTAGGGGACCCGCGCGCCGACGGCGAAGAAGCGGGTCGCTACCGCAATGCCAAGCTGGCCGGTGGCAGGGTCTCGCGCGATGATCGACCAGGTCATGTGCTGCCTTCAGCGTCCTGCGGCGTAACCCTGCATGCCGCGCGGGTTGGCGGCGGCGCGGCGGCGCACGCCGACGCGCGAGGCGGCGGTGAGGCGGCCTTCCGACCAGTCGGGACCGACCTCGACGATATGCCCACGATCGCGCAGGTTCTCGATCGTCGCCTTCGGGACGCGGTTCTCGACGACGAGCACGCCGGGACGCGCGGTGCGCGGCCAGAACGAGATCGGGAAGTGCTCGGAGTGCCAGGCCGGCGCGTCGATCGCCTCCTGGAGATTCAGATTGCAATGAACGTGGCGCAGGAAGAACTGCGTGATCCACTGGTCCTGCTGGTCGCCGCCGGGCGAGCCCCAGGCGAGGTACGGCTCGCCATCGCGCAATGCCATGGTCGGCGACAGCGTCGTGCGTGGCCGTTTGCCCGGCGCAAGCGCAGCGGGATGGCCTTCCTCCAGCCAGAACATCTGGGCGCGGCTGCCGAGGCAGAAGCCGAGCTCCGGAATGATTGGCGAGGATTGCAGCCATCCGCCCGATGGCGTCGAGGACACCATGTTGCCGGCCTTGTCGATGATGTCGAAATGCACGGTGTCGCCGCGAACCTCGCCGAAGCGCCCCACCGTCGGCTCGCCGGCACCGAGCGCGCCGACGGCCTCGCGCTGGCCCTCGGCGCGGCGCAGCTTGACCTCGCCACCAAAGCCTTCGACCGAGCCGGGGAGGAGATCGAGCGAAGCCTTGTCGGTGATGAGCTTGCGCCGCTCGTCATTGTAGGCATCCGACAACAGCGTCCCGATCGGAATCTCGGTGAACTTGGGATCGCCATAGAATTTCTCGCGGTCGGCGAAGGCAAGCTTGGCGCATTCGATCTGGAGATGGATGAACTCCGGCCCGGTCGGATCGAGCCCGTCGAGCGCAAAGCCCTTGAGCAGCGCGAGCTGCTGGAGCGTGACGGGGCCCTGGCTCCAGACGCCGGCCTTGCAGACGGTGTAGCGGCCATAGTCGTAAGTGAGCGGCGCCTCGACCGTCGGCTGCCAGCGCGCCATGTCGTCGGCCGAGAGCACGCCGCGATGAGGCGAGCCGCTGACGTCCATCACCTCCTGCGTCCGGCAGAACTTGTCGATGGCCTCCGCGACGAAGCCTTGCGACCAGGCTTTGCGCGCGCGTTCGATCTCGGCGTCGCGGCCGCCACCGCCGCTCTCGGCTTCGCTGAGGATGCGGGCGTAGGTTGCGGCCAGCGTCTTGTTGGTGAAGAGCGTGCCGGGCTTCGGCACCTCACCGTTTGGAAGATACACCGCGGCCGAGGTCGGCCAATGCTGACGGAACAGCTGCTCGACGGTCTGGATCGTGGCGCAGGCGCGTTCGACCAGCGGATAGCCGTCGCGGGCGTAGGAGATCGCGGGCCCCAGCACGTCGCGCACGCGCATCGTGCCGTAGTCTCGTAGCATCATCATCCAGGATTCGAAAGTGCCGGGAACGCAGGCCGCGAGCAGGCCGGTGCCGGGCACCATGTCGAGGCCTTCGCTTCTGTAATGTGCGATGGTGGCGCGCGCGGGCGCCGGGCCCTGACCGCAGATCACCTCAGTGCGGCCGCGCTTCACGTCGTGGACGATGACGGGTACGTCGCCGCCGGGACCGTTCAAATGCGGTTCGACCACCTGGAGCGTGAAGGCGGTGGCAACGCCGGCATCGAAGGCATTCCCGCCCTTTTCCAGGATGGCCATGCCGACGGCTGTCGCGATCCAGTGCGTGGTGGCGACGACGCCGAACGTGCCTTCGATCTCGGGCCTCGTCGTGAATGGATCGGGATTGATCTTGCTTGTCATAGGCTACCTTATTTGCGGCGCGCGCAATTGATCACAGGGCCACGCTGCCGCCAAATGCGAAGGCTGCATGGCACGCGCGCGTCACGCCGGGACCGGTGCGGTGTTGACGGCGTGGCAGGCGACGCCGTCGATCAGTTCCGGGATCTCCTTGCGGCAGAGATCGAACGCGAGCGGACAGCGTGGATTGAAGGCGCAGCCGGAGGGTGGATTGATCGGGTTCGGGATCTCGCCCTTGACCGGAATGCGCTGGCGGCCGCTCATGGCGAGATCGGGCACCGCGCCCAGCAGCATCTTGGTGTAGGGCATGCGCGGGCGGGCAAACAGCTCGCGTCCTTCCGCGATCTCGACGATCCGGCCGAGATACATCACGCCGACGCGGCTCGCCATGTGGCGGACCACGGCGAGATTGTGGCTGATGAACATGTAGGTCAGGCCGAACTTGTCCTGGAGGTCGCGCATCAGGTTCAGGATCTGCGCCTGCACCGAGACGTCGAGCGCCGATGTCGGCTCGTCGCAGACGATGAACTCGGCGTCGGAGGCGAGCGCGCGCGCGATCGCGATGCGCTGGCGCTGGCCACCGGAAAACTCATGCGGAAATTTCAGCCGGTCGTCGGGATGCAGGCCGACGAGGCTGAGCAGCTCGCCGACGCGGGCCTGGATGTCACGCTCGCCCTGGATCAGGTCGAAGGCACGGATCGGCTCGGAGATGATGGCATCCACGCGGAAGCGCGGGTTCAGGCTTGCATAGGGATCCTGGAAGATCATCTGAATACGGCGACGCAGCTTACGCCGCGCCGGCGCCTGCCGCGGATCGGTCATCGAGACGCCGTCGATCAGGACATCGCCGGAACTTGGCGGCAGGAGGCCGACAACCATCCGCGCCACCGTGGTCTTGCCGGAGCCGGACTCTCCGACCAGAGCAAACGTCTCGCCCTTTCTGATGTCGAAAGTGACGCCATCCACCGCCTTGAGGTATTCGAGGTGACCACCTTCGAGCACGCGGTTGAGCCAGGGTTTCGAGACGTCGAAAACGCGGCGCAGATTCGTGGCCTGGACGAAGGGAGCGCTCATGCCGCGCTCTCCGCCGGCACATTGTCATAGAGATGGCAGGCGACCGATTGCGCGCCGTGCGCCTGCGGCTCCGGCCGCTCCACGCGGCAGCGATCGAAGGCGAAGGCGCAGCGCGGATTGAACGAGCAACCACGCGGGATCGCCGACAGCCGCGGCATGGAGCCCGGAATCTGCACGAGGCGCTTGTCCTCGCCCGCAAGCGTCGGGATCGCGCCCATCAGGCCCTTGGCGTAGGGATGCAGCGGGTTTCTCACGACATCCTGCACCGGGCCGATCTCCGCGATGCGGCCGGCATACATCACCGCGACGCGGTCCGAGGTCTCCGCGATCACGCCCATGTCGTGGGTCACCAGCATGACCGCAGTGCCGTGGTCGCGCCCGAGCCGCTTGATCAGCGAGATGATCTGGGCCTGCACGGAAACGTCGAGCGCGGTGGTCGGCTCGTCCGCGATGATCAGCTCCGGCTCGGCGCAGATCGCAAGGGCAATCACCACGCGCTGGCGCATGCCGCCGGAGAACTCATGCGGATAGCCGTCGATCCGCTTTTCGGGTGCGGGAATGCCGACCTCGGCGAGCAGGTCGATGGCGCGGCGGCGCGCCGCCTGCTCCGACAGATTAAGATGCGTCCGGATCGTCTCCACGATCTGGTCGCCGACCCTGTACAGCGGATTGAGCGAGGTGAGGGGATCCTGGAAGATCATCCCGATGCGCTTGCCCCTGATCCGGCGCATCTGCTCCGGCGGCAGATTGTCGATGCGCAGGCCCGCGAGACGAATCTCGCCGCCGGCGATGCGGCCGGGCGGATCGATCAGGCCGATTACCGAGAGGCCGGTGACGGACTTGCCGGCGCCCGACTCGCCGACGACGCCGAGCACCTCGCCCTTGGCGATGTCGAAGGAGACGTCGTCGATGGCGCGCAACGTGCCTCGGCGGGAGGCGAACTCCACCTGGAGGTTGCGCACGGAGAGAACGGGTTCGGTCATGGGCGAGGCGTACTCATCGAAGCTTCGGGTTGAGCGCGTCGCGCAGCCAGTCGCCAAGCAGGTTGATGGAGAGGATCAGGGCGGCGAGCGCAAAACCGGGGAAAGCGACGATCCACCATTCGCCGGCGAACAGATAGTTGTTGCCGATGCGGATCAGCGTGCCGAGCGATGGCATGGTGTCGGGCAGACCGACGCCGAGGAAGGAGAGCGTCGCCTCGGTGATGATGGCGAGCGCAAGGTTGATCGTGGCGATGACCAGGATCGGGCCCATCGTGTTCGGCAGCACATGCCGCAGCATGATCTTCGGCGCAGGCAGGCCGATCAGCTGCGCGGCAGCCACGTAGTCCTTGTTCTTCTCGACCATCACGGAGCCGCGCACCGTCCGCGCGTACCCCACCCAGAAGCTCAGGCCGATCGAGATCACCAGCACCACCAGCATGCTGGTGGCGTCGAGCCGGTTGCCGAGGATCGATTTCGCGATGCCGTTGACCAGCAGCGCGATCAGAATGGCGGGGAAGGTGAGTTGTACGTCGGCGATCCGCATGATCACGCCGTCGACTGCGCCGCCGAAATAGCCGGCGATCAGGCCGAGCGCGATGCCGAGCGCGCCGGCGAAGATCACCCCGGCGACGCCGACGGCGAGCGAGATGCGCATGCCATAGAGAATGGCAGAGAACACGTCGCGGCCCTGCTCGTCGGTGCCGAGCAGGAACGGGCTCTGACCGTCGGCGGTCCACAGCGGCGAGATCCGCGAATTCATCAATTGCAGCTGCGCCGGATCGAACGGATTCTGCACCGCAAGCACGGATGCAAAGATCGCGAGCAGGAAGAACAAGACCGTGATGGTCGCCGCCACCATGGTGAGCTTGGAACGCCGGAAAGAATAAAAGAGATCGCTGTCGAGCCCGCGCCTGAACCAGTTCTGGGCGGCAGGTGCCGGCTGCGCGCCCTGCTTGTCGGAACTGGAGACGGCTGCGTCGGACATGCGGGGCTGCCTTATGCGGCGCGACCGATGGTCGAGCGCAGGCGCGGATCGACCACGGTATAGAGAATGTCGACCACCAGATTGATGGTGACGAAGATCAGCGAGACCATCAGCAGGTAGGCGGCCATGATCGGGATATCGACATTTTGCACGGCCTGGACGAACAGAAGTCCCATGCCCGGCCACTGGAACACGGTTTCGGTGATGATGGAAAATGCAATAACCGAGCCAAACTGAAGTCCGGCCACCGTGATCACCGGAATCAGCGTGTTCTTCAGCGCGTGGCCGAAATGGATGGCACGGGTGGTCAGTCCCCGGGCACGTGCGAAGCGGATATAGTCGGTCCGCAGCACTTCCAGCATCTCCGCGCGCACCAGCCGCATGATCAAGGTCATCTGGAACAGGCCGAGTGTGATCGAGGGCATGATCAGTGCCTTCAGTCCGGACAGCGTGAGCAGGCCCGTCGTCCACCAGCCGAGCTTGACCACCTCGCCGCGGCCGAACGAGGGCAACCAGCCCAATGTCACCGCGAACAGATAGATCAGGAGAATGCCGATCAGGAAAGTCGGCAGCGAGATGCCTACAAGCGAAACTGCCTGGAACAGTTTGGCCAGCACGGTGTCGCGTTTGAGCGCCGAATAGACGCCCATCAGGATGCCGAACACCATCGCGAAGACGGTCGCGCAGATCGCAAGCTCCAGTGTCGCGGGCATACGCTCCATCAACAGCGCCGAGACCGGCTGGCGGAACTGGTAGGAAACGCCGAACTTGAACTGCGCGGCATCGGCGAAATAGCGCGCGAACTGTACCGGCACGGGATCGTCGAGGCCGAGCGATTTGCGCACGACCGCGCGCTCGGCCGCCGAGGTGTCGATCGAGACGATCTGGTTGACGGGGTCGCCGGCGAAGCGGAACATCGAGAACGCGATGATGCCGACGGCGAACATGACGCCGATGGCCTGAACGGCGCGGCGAAGAGTGAAAGCGAGCATGCCTTCCACTGTCCTTGGGTGTGCGTGCGGCTGACGTCTTTGCCGGCCGGAAAAGGAATGGTCCCGGACGCCTCACGCGACCGGGACCCTGTGTTCAACTGACGCTATTCCTTCTTGGTCGCCCAGTGGAACATGACCAGATTGTCGGCGCGTTGCGGCAGGTTGACCTTTTTCGATACGCCCCATGCCAGCGCCTGCTGGTGCAGCGGAATGTAGGCCCAGTCCTTCATACCGATTTCGTAGGCCTGCTTGATCAGCTGGTTGCGCTTGGCGGTGTCGGTCTCGACCAGCACCTTGTCGGTGATGGCGTCGAACTCCTTGTTGCAGTAGCCGCCGAGATTGGCCTCGCCGCGCGAGGATTTGGCATCGTCGCGGCAGCCCATGATGTCGTAGAGCACGTTGTGGGAATCCATGGTGCTCGGCGTCCAGCCCAGCAGGTAGAACGAGGTCTGGTAGCCGCCTTGCTTGAGCACCTTGGCGAAGTACTGCGCCTTCGGCTGCGCCAGCAGATTGATCTTGACGCCGATGCGCGCGAGCATGCCGACGACGGCCTGGCAGATCGCGGCGTCGTTGACGTAACGATCGTTCGGGCAGTCCATGGTGACCTCGAAACCGTCGGGGTAACCGGCCTCGGTCAGGAGCTTCTTGGCGCCGTCAGGATCGAATTTCGGCCGCGTGAACTCCTTGGAGAGCGCGAACAGTTCCGGCGCGATCATCAGAGCCGACGGCGTCGACAGGCCGCGCATCACGCGCGTCTTGATCAGCTCGATGTCGATGGCCTTGTAGAAGGCTTCGCGGACGCGGGCATCCTTGAAGGGGTTCTTGCCCTTGATGTTGGAGTAGAGCAGCTCGTCGCGAGTCTGGTCGAAGCCGATGAAGATGGTGCGCAGCTCCGGTCCCTTCAGCACCTGGGCGTTCGGGCTGGAATCGACGCGGGAGATGTCCTGGATCGGCACCGGCTCGATGACGTCGACTTCGCCCGAAAGCAGCGCGGCGACGCGGGTGGCGTCGGAGGCGATCGGGGTGAAGATGATTTCCTTCAAATTGCCTTCGACCTTGCCCCAGTAGTTCGGGTTGGCTTTGAACACCGTCTTCACGCCGGGTTGATGGCTTTCGATGATGAAGGGACCGGTGCCGTTCTCGTGCAGCGAGGCGTAGCTCGGCGTGGTCGCCGCCACCGGGGTCGGATCGACGACGTTGTTCGCCTCGGCCCACTTCTTGTCCATGATGTACCAGACATCCCACGACGAATGCAGGATGGGATTGGGCGAGGGCAGGATGAAATCGACGGTGTAGTCGTCGACCTTGACCACCTTGACGTCGGGCGCAAGGCGGGTCTGCATGTTGGACCCCTTCTTGCGGACGCGGTCGGCGGAGAACAGCACGTCGTCGGCGGTGAAGGGATCGCCGTTGTGGAATTTCACGCCCTTACGCAGATGGAAGCGCCAGCGGGTCGGCTCCGGCGTTTCCCAGCTTTCGGCCAGTGCCGGAATGATCTTGAGGTCCTTGTCGCGCGCGGTGAGGCCCTGATAGACGTGGCCAAGATGGGCGTGGGTGGTGCTCTCGTTCAGGGTGTAGGGATCGAGCGACTTCAGGTCACCCTGATTGGCATAACGTAGCGTCTGGCTTGACGCCGGCGAGACCGCCAACGCAAGCGCACCGGCGAGCGCCGCCGCACACAGACTTTGACCGATTGACATTCTTGACCCTCTCCGCACTGCCACGCCGGTGATTTTTGATTGTTCGGCGGGGTTGACTGATCCATGTTGCCCAGAGTTCTCGACCCGTGCAAGCGCCATTCCAGCAAGGAACGCGCCAAGTTGCACCGCTGTGCAGCAATGCTGACCGTGTCGCCCGGTATGGACGACCATGTCTTTCGACTTTGGTTGACCATGCGGGCGGATTGCCGGACCGAGCATGTCGCGCCGGCATCAGGTCGCTTGCGTTGCACCACAACTCGCGGCGATACTCAGACAGGCCGCTCGAATCTCATCTGGAGGGGACATGAAGGTTAACATCGAAATCGACTGCACCCCCCTCGAGGCTCGCCAGTTCTTCGGTCTGCCGGACGTGGCGCCGATGCAGGCGGCGGTGATGGACAAGTTGCAGCAGCAGGTTCTCAGCAACATCGAGAAGGTCTCGCCGGAGTCCCTGATCCAGAGCTGGTTCACCTTCGATCCCAAGATCGCCGAGCGGTTTCAGGACATGTTCGTCGCGATGGCCGGGCTTGGCGGCACGCGCGGCGGCGACAAGAAGAAATAGTGTCGACCGGACCGGACGGGACGCTGGAGTCGGGCCGGCTTCGTCCGCCAGGTCTCGGCCTGCTGCTGGCCGAAGCCCGTGGACTGTTCGAATTGAATGCGAGCCTGCTGCTGTCGCCGCTCCTGATGCGCGCGCCGAAGGGCGACGGCCATCCGGTGCTGGCGCTGCCGGGCTTTCTCGCCAGCGACCTGTCGATGGTGCCGATGCGGCGCTATCTCAGCGAGCTCGGTTATGAGGCACATGCCTGGCGGATGGGCCGCAATCTCGGCGGGCTCGGGCGGATGCGGGATTCGCTGCGCACTCGCCTGGCCGAAATCCATGCCGCGAGCGAACGCAAGGTCAGCCTGGTCGGGTGGAGCCTCGGCGGCGTCTATGCCCGCGATCTCGCGCTTTGGGCACCCGACAAGGTCCGTTACGTCATCACGCTCGGCAGCCCTTTCGCCAACGACGTGCGGGCGACCAACGCCACGCGGCTTTACGAGGCGCTGTCCGGCGAGCGGGTCGAGGATTTTCCCGAAGCGCGCGAGGCGATCGCTGGTGATCTGCCGGTGCCGACGACGTCGATCTATTCGCGCGCCGACGGCGTCGTGAACTGGCAGACCTGCCTGCTTCGTCCCTCCGCGCGTGCCGAGAACATCGAGGTGCATTTGGCGAGCCACATCGGGCTCGGGGTGAACCCCGCGGCGCTATGGGCCGTGGCAGATCGCCTGGCGCAGCCGGAGGGGGAGTTCCGGCCATTTGACCGGGCAGGGCCGTTTGCCATTGCATATGCCCCGCCGGAACAGGCAGTATCGGCCTGACGAGAAGCGCCGTCCAAGGCGCCCGTCAGATCTTGCGGGAGGGAACCATGGCCGACGGGAAGAAGCTGTCGTCGCTGGACGCGTCGTTTCTCTATCTGGAAACGCCGGAGATGCCGATGCATGTCGGCAGCATGGCGATCTTCCGCCTGCCCGACGATTACAAGGGTGACTTCTTCGAAGACTTCAAGGCAATGATCGTCTCGCGCCTGCACATGGCGCCGATCCTCAAGGCGCGGCTGGAGAAGGCGCCGCTCGACATCGATCATCCCTCCTGGGTCGAGGACGACCAGTTCGACATCGACCGTCACATCTTCCGCGCCAGCCTGCCGCAACCGCGCGACCGCGCCACGCTCGAACGTATCGTCGGCTGGATGCACGCCAAGCTCCTGAACCGCGCCCGCCCGCTCTGGGAGTTCTACGTGTTCGAGGGCATGAAGGACAATGAGGTCGGGCTCTATTCCAAGATGCATCATGCCGCGATCGACGGCGGCGCCGGCGCTGCCCTGACCAACATGATCTATGATATCTCGCCGATTCCGCGGAAGGTCGAGCCGCCGAGGCGAGGAGCGAAGCCCGCTCAGGAGCCGCGTGACATCGCCGCGAACCTGCTCGATTCCTATCAGCAGCTCTTCTCTCAACCGCTCGACGCTTCGCAGACCGCGAAGAACCTGCAATTGCCGCGCACCGGCAAGAGCGACATCGGCTCGATCCTGTTCGACAACGCGATGTACCAGATCGAGAGCGCCGTGCGCTTCGCCGGCAACATCCCGACCGTGCTGAAGAGCGTCTCCGACGTGCTCGGCAAGGTCGCCGATCCCAAGTCGCGCGAGAGCCTCGCCAGCATGGTGTCGCCGCCGACCATGCTCAACAAGACGATCTCGTCGGAGCGGAGCTTTGCCGGCGTGTCGATCCCGCTGTCGCGGGCGAAGGCCCTGGCCAAGCAGGCCGGCGGCAAGCTCAACGACGTGGTGCTGGCGCTCGCCTCCGGCGTGGTCCGGCGCTACCTCCTGCAATATGGCACGCTGCCGGCGAAATCCTTGACTGCCGCCGTGCCGATCTCGCTGCGCGAGGAAGGCAACACCGAGGCCAACAACCAGGTGTTTGGCATGATCTGCGCGATCGCGACCAACCTCGAGGATCCCAAGGCGCGGCTGGAGGCCATCATCGCGCAATCGACCAAGTCCAAGGAGATGTCGCATCCCTTGCGCGCCCTGATGCCGCAGGTCTCCAACATCTCGATGCTGGGCGCGCCGATCATGGTGCAGATCCTGGCGCTGCTCTACAGCCGCTCGAATCTCTCCGACGTGCTGCCGCCCGCCGCCAACATCACGGTGTCCAACGTGCCCGGGCCGCGGCAGACGCTCTATGCCGCCGGTGCCGAGCTGTTGCATATCTTCCCGGTGTCGATCTCGACGCACGGGCAGGCCCTCAACATCACCGTGCAGAGCTATCGCGACCAGCTCGATTTCGGTTTCATCGTCGGCGCCAACATCATTCCGCATGTGCAGGTGATGTGCGATATGTTGCCGGAGGAGTTTGCCGCGCTGGAGGCCGCCTATGCGCGGCCGGCCGCCGATATGAAGGGCGCGGCGGAATAAGGAATCCACGATGATTGAAATGCCGCCGCTCAAGTTCGCGCAGACGAACGGAATCCGCATGGGCTATTACGAGGCGGGCCCGACCGATGACAAGCCACCGCTCGTGCTGTGTCACGGCTGGCCTGAGCTCGCCTTCTCCTGGCGCCACCAGATCAAGGCACTGAGCGAGGCCGGCATCCGGGTAATCGCGCCGGACCAGCGCGGCTATGGCGCGACCGACCGGCCCGAGGCGGTCGAGGATTATGACATGGAGCATTTGACCGGCGATCTCGTCGGTCTGCTCGATCACCTGAATATCGACAAGGCGATCTTCGTGGGCCACGACTGGGGCGGCTTCGTCGTCTGGCAGATGCCGCTGCGTCACCCCTCGCGCGTCGCCGGCGTCGTCGGCGTCAACACGCCGCATTGGGACCGCGCGCCGATCGACCCGATCGCGCTGTTTCGCCAGCGCTTCGGCGACCAGATGTACATCGTCCAGTTCCAGGACCCCGCACGCGAGCCGGACAGGATCTTTGGCAGCCGCGTCGAACAGACCTTCGACGCCTTCATGCGCAAGCCGCTGCCGCGGCCGGCGGCCAAACCGGCGGAGCCGCCGATCGCGGGTGTCGGCGCTTCGTCAAAGACCAATCTGGCGTTTCCGCAGATGATCGCGGCCTATGATGCCAAGGTCGATCCGCGCACGCCGATCCTGTCGGCGGAGGAGAAGAAAGTGTTCGTCGACACGTTCACGAAAACTGGCTTCACGGGCGGCATCAACTGGTATCGCAATTTCACGCGCAATTGGGAGCGCGCGGAGGGATTGGATCATCACATCCACGTCCCGTCGTTGATGATCATGGCCGAGAACGACGCGGTGCTGCCGCCCTCGGCGGCCGACGGCATGGAAAGGCTGATCGCCGACCTCGAGAAGTATCTCGTCAAGGACAGCGGCCATTGGACGCAGCAGGAGAAGCCGGAAGAGGTCAGCGCCAAGCTGATCGAATGGCGTAGAAGGCGGTTTAGGTGAGGATCCGGTCGTCCACGTAAGTCAGACGTCATTCCGGGACGGGCCGAAGGACCGGACTATGGTGCGCAATTGCGCACCTGAGAATCGCGAGATTCCGGGGCTCGATGCTGCGCATCGCCCCGGAATGACGGCAAGAGGGGGAAGCGCTTCAAATGTCATCCAAGAACCGTCTGGACCCGATTCCGCATCCGCCGACCAAGCCGGTGGTCGGCAACATGCTGTCGCTGGATTCGTCCGCCCCCGTGCAGCACCTGACGCGGCTCGCCAAGGAACTGGGTCCGATCTTCTGGCTCGACATGATGGGCTCGCCGATCGTCGTCGTCTCCGGCCACGATCTCGTCGACGAGCTCTCCGACGAGAAGCGGTTCGACAAGACGGTGCGCGGTGCGCTGCGGCGCGTGCGCGCGGTCGGCGGCGACGGCCTGTTCACGGCTGACACCAACGAGCCGAACTGGAGCAAGGCGCACAACATCCTGCTTCAGCCCTTCGGCAACCGCGCCATGCAGTCTTACCACGGAAGCATGGTCGATATCGCCGAGCAGCTGGTCCAGAAATGGGAGCGGCTCAACGCCGACGACGAGATCGACGTCGTCCACGACATGACGGCGCTGACGCTGGACACGATCGGCCTGTGCGGCTTCGACTATCGCTTCAATTCGTTCTACCGGCGCGACTACCATCCCTTCGTCGAGTCGCTCGTGCGCTCGCTCGAAACCATCATGATGACGCGCGGCCTGCCGTTCGAGCAGCTCTGGATGCAGAAGCGCCGCAGGACGCTTGCCGAAGACGTCGCCTTCATGAACAAGATGGTCGACGAGATCATCGCCGAGCGTCGCAAGATCGCGGAGGGCATCGATGACAAGAAGGACATGCTTGCCGCGATGATGACCGGTGTCGACCGCGCGACCGGCGAGCAACTCGACGACGTCAATATCCGCTACCAGATCAACACGTTCCTGATCGCGGGCCACGAGACCACCAGCGGCCTGCTGTCCTACACGCTCTATGCGCTGCTCAAGCACCCTGACATTCTCAAGAAGGCCTATGACGAGGTCGACCGCGTCTTCGGCCCCGATGTCAATGCGAAGCCAACCTATCAGCAGGTGACGCAGCTCACCTACATCACGCAGATCCTGAAGGAGGCGCTGCGGCTGTGGCCGCCGGCGCCGGCCTACGGCATCTCGCCGCTCAGGGACGAGACCATCGGTGGCGGCAGGTACAAGCTCAGAAAGGGCACCTTCACCACCATCCTGGTGACCGCGCTGCATCGCGATCCCTCTGTCTGGGGGCCGAACCCGGACGTGTTCGATCCCGAGAATTTCAGCCGCGAGGCGGAAGCGAAACGGCCGATCAATGCGTGGAAGCCGTTCGGCAACGGCCAGCGCGCCTGCATCGGCCGTGGCTTCGCCATCCACGAGGCTGCGCTCGCGCTTGGCATGATCCTGCAGCGCTTCAAGCTGATCGACCACCAGCGCTACCAGATGCACCTGAAGGAAACGCTGACGATCAAGCCGGAAGGCTTCAAGATCAAGGTGCGTCCGCGCGCCGATCGCGAGCGCGGCGCCTATGGCGGGCCGGTCGCTGCGGCGGCTTCGGCGCCGAAGGCGCCTCGGCAGCCGACGACGCGGCCCGGCCATAACACGCCGATGCTGGTGCTCTACGGCTCCAATCTCGGCACCGCCGAAGAGCTGGCGACGCGCATGGCGGACCTCGCCGAGATCAACGGCTTTGCCGTGCATCTTGGCCCGCTCGACGACTATGTCGGCAAGTTGCCGCAGGAGGGCGGCGTGCTGATCATCTGCGCTTCCTATAACGGCGCACCGCCTGACAATGCGACGCAGTTCGTCAAATGGCTCGGCGGCGACCTGCCGAAGGATACCTTTGCCAAGGTGCGTTACGCCGTGTTCGGCTGCGGCAACAGCGATTGGGCGGCGACCTATCAATCCGTGCCGCGCTTCATCGATGAGCAATTGTCGGCCCACGGTGCGCGGGCGGTCTATCCGCGCGGCGAGGGCGATGCGCGTAGCGATCTCGACGGCCAGTTTCAGAAATGGTTCCCGGCGGCGGCCGAGGTCGCGACCAAGGAGTTCGGTATCGACTGGAACTTCACCCGCACGGCGGAGGACGATCCGCTCTACGCGATCGAGCCGGTGGCGGTGACCGCCGTCAACACCATCGTCGCCCAGGGCGGCGCGGTGGCGATGAAGGTGCGGGTCAATGACGAGCTCCAGAACAAGAGTGGCCCGCATCCGTCGGAGCGCTCGACGCGCCACATCGAGGTGCAGTTGCCGTCCGACATCACCTATCGCGTCGGCGATCATTTGAGCGTGGTTCCGCGCAACGATCCGAGGCTGGTGGATTCGGTGGCCCGCCGCTTCGGTTTCCTGCCGGCCGACCAGATCAGATTGCAGGTCGCCGAAGGCCGTCGTGCGCAATTGCCGGTCGGCGAGGCCGTGTCGGTCGGCCGTCTGCTCAGCGAGTTCGTCGAACTCCAGCAGGTCGCGACGCGCAAGCAGATTCAGATCATGGCGGAGCACACCCGCTGCCCCGTCACCAAGCCGAAGCTGCTGGCGTTCGTCGGCGAGGAGGCGGAGCCGCTCGAGCGCTACCGCACCGAGATCCTGGCCAGACGCAAATCGGTGTTCGACCTGCTGCTCGACTATCCGGCCTGCGAATTGCCGTTCCACGTCTACCTTGAAATGCTTTCGCTGCTGGCGCCGCGCTATTACTCGATCTCCTCCTCGCCGTCGGTCGATCCGGCGCGTTGCAGCATCACGGTCGGCGTGGTCGAAGGGCCGGCCGCCTCGGGCCGTGGCGTCTATAAAGGCATCTGCTCGAGCTACCTCGCCAATCGACGTGCCGGCGATGTGATCTACGCCACCGTGCGTGAGACCAAGGCCGGTTTCCGGCTGCCCGATGATCCCTCCGTGCCGATCATCATGATCGGCCCGGGCACGGGCCTGGCGCCGTTTCGCGGCTTTCTCCAGGAGCGTGCCGCGCGCAAGGCCAAGGGCGCGGTGCTCGGGCCATCCATGCTGTTCTTCGGCTGCCGCCATCCCGATCAGGATTTTCTCTATGCCGACGAGCTGAAGGCACTGGCGGCCGGCGGCATCACCGAGCTCTTCACGGCATTCTCGCGCGCGGATGGACCGAAGACCTATGTGCAGCATGTGCTCGCCGCCCAGAAGGACAAGGTCTGGCCATTGATCGAGCAGGGCGCGATCATCTATGTCTGCGGCGACGGCGGCAGGATGGAGCCCGATGTGAAGGCGGCGCTGGTTGCGATCCAGCGCGAGAAGACCGGCCGCGACGCCGCCACGGCTGCGCGCTGGATCGAGGAGATGGGCGCGAAGAACCGCTATGTGCTGGATGTCTGGGCGGGTGGGTGACGGCCCGCCCGATCGTGCTAAACGTCTGGCATGATTCCCTGGGAAAAGATCGACACCGCCAAAATCCCCGGCTCCGACGAGGAACTCCGCCTGATGCGACGGGGCAAGGAGTTTTCCATCAAGCTCGGCAGCAACGAGCTGATGAACAATCGCCTGTCGGGCTCGGAGGCCGCGCTCGCGACGCTCGCGGCGAAGCAGATCGAGCAAGTCGCAAAACCCGTCATCCTCATTGGTGGCCTCGGCATGGGGTTTACACTGCGCGCGGCGCTCGCTGTGCTCGGAAGCAAGGCGAAGATCATTGTCGCCGAGCTCGTGCCCGCGGTTGTGGCCTGGGCGCGAGGTCCGATGGCGGAGGTCTTTGGCGACAGTCTCGATGATGCCAGGGTGAGCATCCGCGAAACTGACGTCGGCGAGATTATCCGCGCGCAGCGCTCTGCGTTCGATGCCATTCTCCTCGACGTCGATAACGGGCCGGAAGGGCTGACCCGGAAAGGCAATGATGCCCTCTATGATGCGAGCGGGTTGAAGGCGGCTAAGACGGCGCTGCGGCCTGGCGGTGTGCTGGCGGTGTGGTCGTCCGGCCCCAACGCGGCCTTCACCAAGCGGCTCCGTACTGCCGGCTTCGGCGTCAACGAGGTCAACATCCGTGCCACCGGCAGAGGTGGCGGCGCGCGCCACGTGATCTGGATCGCGCGGAAGACCTAAGCCGCCTGCGCCGCCGCCCCGTGCGCATGCTTGTCGATGGCGTCGATGATTTCGGCCCAGAACCGCATCGGCAGGGCATGACCCATGCCTTCGATCATCAGCAGCTTGGCATTCGGGATTGACGCCGCCGTGTCCTTGCCGCCTTCGGGATGGACCAGCGGATCGACCGTGCCGTGGATCACCAGCGTCGGCGTCTTCACGCTATGCAGGCGCTCCTTGCGGCTGCCGGAGGCCAGCACGGCACGGAGTTGCCGGCCGACGCCGGCCGGATTGAGCCCGCGCGCGAACACGCGCTCGGCACGTTCGAGGTCGAGCGCTTCCTCTTCCGGAAAAGAACCGGCGCGCAAAATCTTCCAGGTCTGGCCGAAGCGGACGATGAACTCCTCCTTGCTGCGTGGCGGCGGCGCCATCAGCATCGCGGCGGCCTCGCGGGTCGGCGGCGGTATACGCGGATTACCCGTGGTCGACATGATCGATGTCAGCGAACGCACGCTGTGCGGAAACGACAGCGCCACCTCCTGTGCGATCATGCCGCCCATGGAGGCGCCGACCAGATGCGCCGACTTGATGCCGAGTGCGTCCATCAAGCCGACCGTGTCCTTGGCCATGTCGATCAGCTTGTAGGTTGCGGCCACGGGAATCCTAAGGAAACGCAGCTTCAGCAGCTCGAGCGGGGTCAGGCGCTTGCCGCCCGTGAGATGGCTCGACTTGCCGATGTCCCTGTTGTCGAAGCGGATGACGCGGAAGCCGCGCGCGGCGAGCTGCTCGCAGAACGCATCGTCCCAATGGATCATCTGCGCCCCGAGCCCCATGATCAGCAGCAACGGCTCGGCATTGTCGTTGCCGAAAATCTCGTAGCAGATGTCGATGCCATTGGCGCGGACGGTGTGGGGCGGCTGATGGGCGGTCACGGGCGCGGTCCCTCCTGCTGGTCGATGCTGTATCGCACGGTTTCGTTCCGCGAAGAAGCCGCGAGCGCGACACCGCGCCCGCTGCTTGCCGGTTGACCGGCATCTCGCAACGGTGTGGTATGGCGAGAAAAGAAGGGTGCAAAGCCCTCTACATGGGAGGACGCTGATGACCGACAAGATCACGGATCCGGTCGCCTTGTGGCAGAAGATGGTCGGCGAGATGGAGAAGGGTTTCAACTCTTTCGCGACCAAGGCGATGGAGACGCCCGAGTTCTCGCAAGCCGTGAACCGCGCCGGCGGCGTTGCTGCAGGTGCTCAGAAGCAATTTGGCGATCTCATGGAGAAATACCTGCTCTCCATGAACCTGCCGAGCCGCGAGCAGATGACCGGTATCGCGGAGCGGCTTCAGTCGATTGAAGGGCAACTCGGCGAAATCAAGTCGATGCTGAGCCAGATGTCGGCCAGTTCGGGTGCGCAGCAGGGCGGCGTCGCTCCGCGTCCGCCGCGGACGAAACGTCCGCCGTCCGAAGGCGGAGAGCAAAAATGAACGCGCCGACGGGACTTGATTTCGCGTCCATCCCGGAGCGCATCCAGTCCGAAGTGCAGCGCGCGATCCAGCGCAGCATCAAGGGCGTCGAGTATTTCTCGACCTCGGGCCCTTCGCTCGGCTCGACACCGAAGGACGTGCTGCATTCGCGCGGAACCATGAGCCTCTACCACTATCGGCCGATGTCGGACGAGATCTACCGCGTGCCGGTGCTGATCGTGATGGCGACGACCAACCGCGGCTACATCCTCGACCTCGTGCCCGGCCAGAGCTTCATCGAGTTCCTGCTGAGGCGCGGCTACGACGTCTACATGCTGGACTGGAGCGCGCCGCGGCCTGAGGAAAGAAACCTGCGCATGGAGGACTATGTCCTCGACTTCATCCCGGACTGCATCCGCCGCGTGCAAGCCGATTCCGGCGAGCAGGACGTCTCCGTCATCGGCTATTGCTTCGGCGGCGTGCTGTCGTTGCTCTACGGCTCGATCCACAAGGACGGGCCGATGAAGAATTTGATCTGCTTCACCACGCCGATCGACTTCCGCGAGATGAAGTTGTTTTCGAATTTCTCCGACCGCCGCTATTTCGACGTCGATCGTCTCGTCGACAGCGTGGGAAACGTGCCGCCGGAGATGATCCTGTCCTCGTTCGAGATGCTGCGCCCGGCCTCGCGCACGGCGAGCCAGATCCAGCTTTGGGAGAACATCTGGAACGACGAGTTCGTCAAGTCCTACCGCATGTTCGACCGCTGGGCGACCGACACGCTGCCGCTGGCAGGCGAGTATTTCCGCGCCATCACCAAGGACCTGATGTGGGACAACAAGCTGTTCAACGACACCATGTCGGTTGGCGGCCGGGCGGCGAGGCTGGAAGATATCACGGTACCGATCCTGCATGCGGTCGCCGAGCACGACCACATCGTGCCGTATGAGGCCGCCAAACATCTGATCGCCAAGGTCGGCTCGGCGGACAAGGAGGAGGTGATCCTGAAGGGTGGTCACGTCTCTCTCGTCGCGGGCGCCAACGCGGTGAAGCGACTGTGGCCGAAACTGGATTCCTGGCTGGGGAAGAGATCGACATGAGTGAGCAGCGTTCCTACCCGCGTCAGGTCGACACCGAGGCCGGCGCCATCGAGATCCGCTTGATGTCGCCTGCGGACGAGGCCGCCGTGCTGGCCTTCGGCAAGGGCCTGCCGACCCACGATCTGCTGTTCCTCCCCCGCAACATCAGCGAGCCGAAGGTCCTGTCGGCGTGGGTCAAGGAGATCGAGCGCGGCGCGATCCAGAGTCTGCTTGCGGTGAGAGAGGGCAGGGTGGTCGGTTGCGGCACGCTGGTGCGCGATCCGCATTCCTGGTCGCCGCATGTCGGCGAGATCCGGATGGTGGTATCGCCCGATGTCCGCGGCAAGGGAGTGGGCAAGGCGCTCTCGCAGGAGACCTTTGCACTCGCGCTCGGCGCCGGCCTGGAGAAGCTCTCGGTCCAGATGACCGTCGATCAGCCGGCGGCGATCGCCCTGTTCGAAAGCCTCGGCTTCAAGGCCGAGGCGCTGCTGCGCGACCATGTCCGGGATGTCGACGGCAAGACCCACGACATCGTCGTGCTCGGTCACAACATCGCGCAGGTCCAGGCCCAGATGGAGGCGTATGGGGTGCCGGGCGCTGTCCAGCACTAGGAGCGCCCGCTCAGCATTCGGTTCAAATCGGGCCCATCATCGCACCGGTTGGCTAAAGAGGCATCATGATGCCTCTTGCCGAGGCTTGTCACACTTTTGTGATGGTGCGTCGCAATATGTATGTTGCATCGCACAATTAACTATGCCATACAGATGGCTGCCCCGGGCCAATGAGGACGGGGTGAGCCCATAGCTCAGATCAATGAGGATGGAGAGAACCCCATGACCACTGAAACCAACACCGCGTTCGAGGGCTTCAAGGACGCTTTCAAGAACATCCAGAATCTGGAAGTTCCCGAGGCCGCCCGCGAATTCGTCAAGAAGACTGCCAACACTGCCAAGGACCGTGCCGCGGAGGCCTTCGCCGGCTCCGAGCGGGTGACCGCCGCTGTCGAGAACGCAGTGGCCGAATCCGTCGCCGAGGCCGGCAAGATCAGCCGCAATATCCAGCAGGCGATCTACGAGGACGCCGAGGCGTTCTTCTCGGGCATCGACAAGCTGGCGTCGGCAAAATCGATCAGCGAAGCCGTCGAGATCCAGTCGAGCCTGCTCCGTGCCCGCGGCGAAGTGTTCGTCTCGCGTGCAAAGGCGACCGCCGACTATTTCGGCAACCTCGCCGCCAACGGCGCGAAGTCCGCTCAGGACAATTTCGCCAAGGTCTACAACAAGACCGCCTGATTTGACGCCTGAGTCGAAACTGAATTTGAGGCCCGCTCCGGCGGGCCTTTTGTTTGTCGGCTTCGTCGCCTCAACCGTCATTCCGGGCGATGCGAAGCATCGAACCCGGAATCTCGAGATTCTCAGGTGCGCAATTGCGCACCATAGTTCGGTCCTGCGGACCGCCCCGGAATGACGTACTCTCAAACCGTCATGACTCCACCCGCCACCTTCTCCTTCGATACCCCCGGCGATGCCGAACGCGCGGCCGAGCTGCGCCGCGTGAAAACCCTGGCGACGCTGGTGCTGGCCTCGACGCTTCTGCTCTTCATCGTCGCGAAATGGCTTCTTCCAGTGCATCCCGTGTTCGGCTTCGTCGCAGCCTTCGCGGAAGCGGCGACCATCGGTGGTCTCGCCGATTGGTATGCGGTGGTCGCGCTGTTCAAGCGGCCGCTCGGCCTGCCGATCCCGCACACGGCGATCATCCAGAGCAATCAGGCCCGTATCGCCGACAAGCTCGGCGAATTCATCCAGGTGCATTTCCTCGAAGCCGGCCCCGTCGAGGCCAAGCTGAAGGAGATCGATTTCGGCTCCTTCGTTGCGGACTGGCTGCGTGACCGCAAGCGTAGCGATGATCTGGCGCGGTTCGCGCTGCGCCTGCTCCCGGAGGCCGTTTCCGCCACCGAAAGCTCCGGTCTGATGAGCTTCGTCATCCGCCGCATGTCATCGCAGCTCCAGGCGATCGATCTGGCGCCGCTCGCGGCCGGCACGCTGCGCGGCTTCGTCGCGGAGGGACGGCATCAGATCCTGTTCGACGATCTCCTGCGTGTGATGCACGACACGCTGAACCAGAAGGAAACGATGGCGATGATCCGCGAGAAGGTGCGCGCGGAGTTGCCGACCCTGCTCAGGCTCTATCGCGCCGACAAGTTTCTGGTGAACAAGATCGTGGCCTCAGCCACCGCTTTCTTCAACGAGGTGCGCAGCGATCCCAAGCATCCGTTCCGCGGCGAGTTCGATCGCATGGTGCTGAGCTTCGTCGATCGGCTCGGCACCGATCAGGCCTATGTCGATCGCATCGACGGCTTGAAGCGCGATCTGCTTGCGCGTCCCGAGCTTGCCGAACTCGCCCGCACCGTCTGGGCCAACACGCGCTCCTTCATCGAGCGCAGCGCGAGCGGCGAGACGCAGGTGCTGCAGCATCATCTCGTCGGGATGTTCGTCGCGGCCGGCGACGCGCTCGCCGGCGATGCCGAACTGCGCGGCGAGATCAACAAGGGCCTGGTGAGGGTGCTGCGCAGCTTCGTTGCCGACCAGAAGAAGGGCGTCTCCACCTTCATCTCTGATCAGGTCAAGGCGTGGAATATGACGCAGCTGATCTCGCTGATCGAAATCAATATCGGCCGGGACCTGCAATACATCCGCTTCAATGGTTCGCTGATCGGCGGTCTCGCCGGTCTCGCGCTCTACTCCGCAGAATTCCTGCTTCGATTGCTGTGACTTTCGCGTCACGGCCGTTAGCATTACCGCGCGGGCCTATTGCCGCCGCGCATCTCTCCCGCTTGAATGTCAGGAACCGGCCGCCTAGCTGATTCATGTTGCGCTGCGGAACGTTCGAGAAGCTGGTGCATTGGAATTCAAGCCAATTTGCCGGCTTCGCAGCCGGCGTCCTTTCCAGGAAGTCTTTCCAGGGGAAACATCGATGACCGCTACCGCCCAGACGCTGCGTCCGCCGTCCCGTACCCTGATGTTTCTGGAGGGGCGCGCGCTTCACGAGTTCGGCGCATTCCTCGGCGCGCTGCCGCTCCTCAGCCTCGCGCCACGCGGTGATGGGCATCCGGTGCTGGTGCTCCCCGGCCTCGTGGCCTCCGACGTGTCCACGCGTGCGCTGCGCACGTTTTTGACCAGCAAGGGCTATGCGGTGAGCGGCTGGCGTCAGGGTCGCAATTACGGCCTGCGTGAAGGCGTGCAGGACGCAATGGTCGATCTGGTGCGGGAGCTCAGCGACAAACACGCGCGCAAGATCAGCCTGGTCGGCTGGAGCCTCGGCGGTCTCTATGCCCGCCAGCTCGCCAAGATGATGCCGGAGCGCGTGCGGCAGGTGATCACGCTCGGCAGTCCCTTCGCCGGCGATCCGCGCTCGACCAACGCCTGGCGCGTCTACGAATGGGCCAGCGGGCACAAGGCCGATGAGGTCGATCCGCGTTTCGGGGGAGAGCTTGCCGCTCCACCGCCGGTGCCGACCACCGCCATCTTCAGCCGTACCGACGGCATTTGCGCCTGGCAGGGCTGCATGGAGAAACCGGGCGCACAGACCGAGAGCATCGAGGTGGAAAGCAGCCATTGCGGCATGGGCCATCATCCTGCCGTCGTCTATGCCGTGGCCGAGCGGCTCGCGCAGAAGGAGGGCCAGTGGCTCCCGTTCGATCGCAGCGGCTGGCGCAGCCTGGCGTATCCCGATCCGCATAGGTAGCTCGTTCTCCTCTTCGTCTCGCACGAGAATGGAAGAGGCGAGTCGCTTCCGTCCATTGTCGCAGCCACGCCAAACGCGCTATGCCTCGCGCATGGCGCATCCGCTTTCCCGCATCATCGACCAGCTCAAGCGCGAGCCCTCGCGCACCGGCTCCATCGTCATCACCGTGTTCGGCGATGCCATCGTGCCGCGCGGCGGCTCAGTGTGGCTGGGGACGCTGCTGGAATTCTTCGAAAGCGTGGATATCGACAGCGGCGTGGTCCGCACCGCGATGTCGCGGCTTGCTGCCGACGGCTGGCTGACGCGCGAAAAGGTCGGGCGAAACAGTTTCTATCGCCTGGCCGATAAGGGCAGGCAGACCTTTGAAGCTGCCACGCGCCACATCTACGATCCGCCGCCATCGGACTGGACCGGCCGTTTCGAGCTGCTGCTGATCGGCAATGGCGAGGACCGCGACGCCTCACGCGAGGCGCTGCGCAATGCCGGCTTCGGCAGTCCGCTGCCGGGCGTCTGGGTCGCGCCGTCGGGCGTGCCGGTACCGGACGAGGCTGCGGGCGCCATCCGTCTCGAAGTCTCGGCTGAGGATGACAGCGGGCGTCGCCTGCTCAGCGCGAGCTGGCCGCTCGATCGCACCGCGGATGCCTATCTGAAATTCATGAAGACGTTCGAGCCGCTCCGCGCCGCGATCGCGCGCGGTACTGAATTGTCCGAGGCCGAAGCCTTCACCGCGCGGATCCTGTTGATCCACTACTATCGCCGTGTCGTGCTGCGCGACCCGCTGCTGCCCGAAGGCCTGTTGCCCGCGGATTGGCCGGGAAGGGCGGCCCGCGCGCTCTGCGGCGAGATCTATCGCGCGCTCCTCGCTGCATCGGAACAATGGCTCGACGGCCATGGAATCAACGAGAAGGGGCCGTTACCGGCGGCCCGGAAGCTCCTGGAACGGAGGTTCGATTCCTGATTGTTATGTTACAGAAATATCTTGCATGATGTAATTTCTGTTATATATTGTCTCCCAATAAATCGGGAGGATGCGCATGTATACCCAGGCGCTGAACACGGCCGAGACCGACGATCGCGGTCTCGAGGACGCGGTGAAGGCTGCGCAGTTCCAGGCTCGCATCGATGCCGAGGAACGCATCGAGCCGAACGACTGGATGCCGGCGGCCTATCGCAAGACGCTCACCCGCCAGATCTCGCAGCACGCCCATTCCGAGATCGTGGGCATGCTGCCCGAAGGCAACTGGATCACCCGTGCGCCGACGTTGCGCCGCAAGGCCGCGCTGCTCGCCAAGGTGCAGGACGAGTGCGGCCACGGGCTCTATCTTTACGCGGCGGCCGAGACGCTCGGCACCTCGCGCGAGGAGCTGGTCGACGCGATGCTCGCGGGCAAGGCGAAATATTCCTCGATCTTCAATTATCCGACGCTGACCTGGGCCGACATCGGCACGATCGGCTGGCTGGTCGACGGCGCGGCGATCATGAACCAGATCCCGCTGTGCCGATGCTCCTACGGTCCTTATGCACGCGCGATGATCCGCGTCTGCAAGGAGGAGTCGTTCCATCAGCGCCAGGGCTACGAAATCATGGTGACGCTGTGCCGCGGCTCCGACGAGCAGAAGGCGATGGCTCAGGACGCGCTGAACCGCTGGTGGTGGCCGGTGCTGATGATGTTCGGCCCGCCGGATGTCGCGAGCCAGCACAGCGACACCTCGACGCGGTGGAAGATCAAGCGCTTCTCCAATGACGAGCTGCGCCAGAAGTTCGTCGATGCCACCGTACCGCAGGCGCAATATCTCGGCCTTACCATTCCCGATCCCGGCATGACGCAGGATGCGGACGGACACTGGCGCTACAGCGAGATCGACTGGACCGAATTCAAGCAGGTGCTCGCCGGCAATGGCCCCTGCAACCGCGACCGCATGGCGGCGCGCCGCAAGGCGCACGAGGACGGCGCCTGGGTGCGCGAGGCGGCAGCCGCCTATGCCGCCAAGCGCGCGCGGCGTCAGACCTCGCAGGCTGCAGAATAGGGAGATCAAGATGGCCACGCCGAACACCCCGCTGTGGGAGGTCTTCATTCGCAGCCGCAACGGGCTCGCGCACAAGCATGTGGGATCGCTGCATGCCAGCGACGCGACGATGGCGCTGCAAGCCGCCCGCGACATCTACACCCGCCGCGGCGAGGGCCTGTCGATCTGGGTCGTGCCATCGAGCGCGATCACCGCGAGCGATCCCGCCGAGAAGGGCATGATGTTCGAGCCGGCGGAGTCGAAGATCTACCGGCATCCGACGTTCTACGAGGTGCCGGAAGAAGTGGGGCACATGTGATGGCCGTCGCCAACATCCAGATCTCCGAAACACCGCTGGTGCTCCATGCGCTGCGCCGCGCCGACGATGCGCTGATCCTCGGCCACCGGCTGTCGGAATGTTGCGGGCACGCGCCGATGCTGGAAGAGGACATGGCACTCTCCAACATCGCGCTCGACCTCATTGGTCAGGCACGCGAGCTCTACACCTACGCCGCGAAGGTCGAAGGCAAGGACAATGACGAGGACAAGCTCGCTTACTTGCGTGACGTCAGGCAGTACCGCAATCTGCTGCTGGTCGAGCAGCCGAATGGCGACTTTGCCCACACGCTGGTGAGGCAATTCTTCTATTCCGCCTTCGCCGACCTTTACTGGCGTGCCATGATGAGCTCGCGCGATACGACGCTTGCCGCCATTGCCGCCAAATCGGAGAAGGAGAGCGCATATCACCTGCGCCACGCCTCGGAATGGATCATCAGGCTCGGGGACGGCACGGACGAAAGCCGTCGACGGGCGCAAGCAGCGATCGATCATCTCTGGGCCTTCACCGGCGAGATGTTCTCGGTCGACGACGGCGAGCGCGCCCTGATCCAGGCCGGCATCGCCATTGATCCTGCGAGCTTGCGCGGTCGTTGGTTGACGACGCTGTCCGACGTCGTCGGCGAAGCCACACTCGAGCTGCCCCGGAACGACTGGATGCAGCAGGGTGGCCGGTCCGGCCGGCACAGCGAACATCTCGGCCACCTCCTGTCCGAACTGCAATCGATGCAGCGCACCTTCCCGGGGTTGACATGGTGAGCGTGCTGGAGCGCGACAGCGAGCTGCGCCGACGGGCCTGGGACGCTGCGGCAAGCGTGGTCGACCCCGAAATCCCGGTGCTGACCATCGCCGATCTCGGCGTGCTGCGCGAGATTGCGCTCGACGGCGATCATGTCGAGGTCGCGATCACGCCGACCTATTCGGGCTGTCCCGCCATGAACATGATCGCGCTCGAAATCGAGATCGCGCTGGAACGCGCCGGCTTTCGTCATCCCAAGGTGCGCACCGTGCTGTCACCGGCCTGGACGACGGACTGGATGAGCGAGGAGGGCCGCCGCAAGCTGCGCGCCTACGGCATTGCGCCGCCGCAAGCGTCGAGCTCGCGCCGCGCGCTGTTCGGCGGGCAGGCCGTGGCCTGCCCGCAATGCGGCTCTGAGAACACCGAGCTGCTCTCCGAATTCGGCTCGACCTCCTGCAAGGCGCTGTGGCGCTGCAAGTCCTGCCGCGAACCTTTTGACTATTTCAAGTGTCATTGAGGATCACGATGCCAACTCCATCGTCATTGCGAGCGAAGCGAAGCAATCCAGAATCCGTCCGCGGAAGCAGTCTGGATTGCTTCGTCGCAAGGGCTCCTCGCAATGACGGCGGTGAGACCAGGCTGGGGTATTTCTGATGTCAGCAGCCGCACCGCGCTTCCATCGCCTTGCCGTCAACGATCTCCGGCGGGAGGCGTTCGACGCCGTCTCGATGACCTTCGCCATTCCCGGCGAACTCGCCGGCGATTACGCCTTCACGCCCGGCCAGTATCTCACGCTCCGCACGATGCTGGATGGCGAAGAGGTGCGCCGCTCCTATTCGATCTGCTCCGGTCCCGACGACGGCGAGATCCGCATCGCCGTAAAGAAAGTCGATGGCGGCGCGTTCTCGACCTGGGCGGCGGACGAGCTGAAATGCGGCGATGAGCTCGATGTGATGACGCCGACCGGCCGCTTCGGCGTGGTCCCGCCGGCAGATCGCGCGCGCATCCATGTCGGCTTTGCCGCCGGCTCCGGCATCACGCCGATCCTGTCGATCGTGAAGGGCGTGCTTGCCCGCGAGCCGGACAGCCGCTTCTTCCTGTTCTACGGCAATCGCACCACCGACAACATCATGTTCCTCGAAGCGCTCGAGGAGCTGAAGGATCGCTTCATCGATCGCCTCTCGCTCTTCCACGTCATCTCCGGCGAAGAGCAGGACATCCCGATCCTGCATGGCCGGTTCGACGGCGACAAGGTGAGGGTGCTGCTGCGCTCGCTGGTGCCGGCCGGGAGCGTCGATCACGTCTTTATCTGCGGCCCGCTTGGCATGAGCGAAGAGATCGAGGCGACCTGCCGCGATCTCGGCATCGCGGACGAACGCATCCACGTCGAGCGCTTCGTCTCCGAATTCGGCGGAAAGCCGAGGCCGAAGAAAGCCGTTGCGCCGGATGCGCCGCCGAAGGCGGTCGCGTCGCTGATCATCGACGGCAAGCGGCGCGACGTGCCGGTCGCAGAGGATGAGGCGATCCTCGATGCCGCGCTGCGCGCCGGGGTCGATCTGCCCTTCGCCTGCAAGGGCGGCATGTGCTCGACCTGCCGCGCGAAGCTGGTCGAGGGCGAGGCGCCGATGGACATCAACTATTCGCTGGAACCGTGGGAGCTGAAGGCCGGCTTCGTCCTGACCTGCCAGGCAAAGCCATCGTCGGAGCGTGTCGTGGTCGATTATGACCATGTCTGATCGGGCAGATCAGACCCCATGAATGCAAATGCGTCGCATTATTTGACAGCTTGAGCCAACCAGCAGAACATCATGTGCGAGCATCTGGCCCGGAGAAGCGCGTGAACGTCAAAGCCGCCCTGTCGCCTGAGGATATTGCCCGCGCCTGCGCTGACGCGATGTGGGCGGAGGACGATGCGTCCAAGGGTCTCGGGATGGAGATCGTCGAGATCGGCCCGGGCTTGGCAACGCTTGCGATGACCGTGCGGCCGGACATGGTCAACGGCCAGCGCATCGCCCATGGCGGCTTCATCTTCACCCTCGCCGATTCCGCCTTCGCGTTCGCCTGCAACTCGCACAACGAGCGCGTTGTCGCGGCGCAGGGACAGATCACCTTCATCAAGCCGGGCAAGCTCGGCGACCGTCTCGTTGCGACGGCGCGGGAGATCACTCGCGGCGGCCGCTCCGGCATCTACGACGTGCGTGTGACCGCGGGCGACACCGTCATCGCGGAATTCCGCGGACATTCGCGCGTCATTCCCGGCACGTGGCTGCCGGCGCAGGATCAATAAGACCATAGAAAAAAGAACAAACCAATGTGGGGAAACGAGGATGGCTCTGACGAGGCTCAAGGAAGGTGCCAGTAGCTATAGCGCCGAGATGGACGCACATGAGCGCGCCTCGCGCGATGAGATCATGGCGCTGCAGAAGCAGCGGCTGGCCTGGTCGCTGAAGCACGCCTTCGACAACGTCGCGCATTATCGCAAGGCCTTCGACAAGGCCGGCGTGCATCCGTCCGACTTTCGTGAGCTGTCCGATCTCGCAAAGTTTCCGTTCACGGTGAAGACCGATCTGCGCGACAACTATCCCTTCGACATGTTCGCCGTGCCGCGCGAAAAGCTCGTGCGCGTGCATGCCTCGTCCGGCACCACGGGCAAGCCCATCGTGGTCGGTTATACCCAGCGTGACATCGATACATGGTCGGAGGTGATGGCGCGCTCGATCCGCGCCGCTGGCGGCCGCACCGGCATGATCATCCACAATGCCTATGGCTACGGCCTCTTCACCGGCGGATTGGGAGTGCACTACGGCGCCGAGAAGCTCGGCTGCACCGTGGTGCCGATCTCCGGCGGCATGACCGAGCGGCAGGTGCAGCTCATCAACGACTTCCGGCCCGACATCATCACGGTGACGCCGAGTTATATGCTGGCGATCCTCGACGAGTTCAAGCGCCAGAAGCTCGATCCGCGCCAGTGCTCACTCAAGGTTGGCATCTTCGGCGCCGAGCCCTGGACCAACGCCATGCGCGGCGAGATCGAGGACGCGTTCGACATGGACGCGACCGACATCTACGGTCTCTCCGAGGTGATCGGCCCCGGCGTCGCGCAGGAATGCATCGAGACCAAGGACGGCCTGCACATCTGGGAGGACCATTTCTACCCCGAGGTGATCGACCCCGAGACCGGCGCGGTGCTGCCGGATGGGGAAAAGGGCGAGCTGGTGTTCACCTCGCTCACCAAGGAAGCCTTTCCGGTGATCCGCTATCGCACCCGCGATTTGACACGACTGCTGCCGGGCACGGCGCGGCCCGGCATGCGGCGGATGGAGAAGGTGACCGGCCGCTCCGACGACATGATCATCCTGCGCGGCGTCAATTTGTTCCCGACCCAGATCGAGGAGGTGCTCCTCGCGACCGACTGGTGCGGCGGCCACTTCATCCTGGAACTGACTCGCGAAGGCCGCATGGACGAGCTGACGATCATCGCGGAGGCGCGGCCCGAAAGCTGGGACGGCCGTGGTCTGCTCGACCATGCGGACCGGATCTCGACCCACATCAAGAACACGATCGGGATCAGCTCCAGGGTGCAGGTGGTCGCGCCCGCCACGCTGGAACGCTCGCTCGGCAAGGCCAGGCGGCTCTACGACAAGCGCCCCAAGGATTGACTTGACCGCGCCCAGAGGCGACAAGGCCCGCGAGAAATCGCGGGTCTTTTCATGTCGCCAGCCGATGCCAAATCCGTAGAAGCGCGCTGTGTGCGCCTTGCCTCAAAGGCTGAAAACGCTGCCGCGCTTGCGCCAGTCGTGGAGCGCCTGACACTCAAGCGCGGTCCGAACGATCTGCTGATCGAGGTGAAAGCCGCGGCCGTCAATCCGTCCGACGTCAAGGCCGCGACCGGGCTGATGCCGTATGCCGTGTTTCCCCGGACTCCCGGCCGCGATTACGCCGGCGTGGTGATCGAGGGGCCAGCCGGCACGGTCGGGCGCGAAGTGTTCGGCTCGTCCGGCGATCTCGGCATCCGCCGCGACGGCACCCATGCCAGCCATCTCGTCGTCGAGGCCGACGCCGTCGTGGAGAAACCGAAGACGGTGTCCTGGGAGGAGGCCGCCGGCATCGGCGTGCCCTTCGTCACCGCGATGGAAGGCTTTCGCCGCGCAGGCGTGCCGAAGAGCGGCGAGACCGTGCTGGTGATGGGCGTCAATGGCAAGGTCGGACAGGCCGCGGTTCAGATCGCGACCTGGCAGGGCGCGCGCGTCATCGGCGTGGTGCGCAGGACGGAAGCTTATGAGGGGCACAGCAACACGCCGGTCGAGGTGATCGACGCCTCTGCCGTTGACGTTGCCACGCGCGTGCGCGAATTGACCGGCAGCAAAGGCGCCGACATCGTCTTCAACACCGTCGGCGATCCCTACTTCCATGCCGCTCACAAATCGCTTGCGTTGCGCGGCCGCCAGATCCTGATCGCCGCGGTCGACCGCATCGTGCAGTTCAACATCCTCGAATTCTATCGCGGCCAGCACACCTATGTCGGCATCGACACGCTCGGCCTGTCGTCGACTGCCACAGGCGCGGTGCTGCGCGACCTTGGTCCGGGCTTTGCGAGCGGACATCTGAAACCGTTCCCGATCAAGGCGAGCGCCGTCTATCCGCTCGAGCGCGCCAAGGAGGCCTATGTCGCCGTCGCCGGCTCCTCGCGCGACCGGGTCATCCTGAAGCCGTAACCCACCGTCATTGCGAGCGCAGCGAAGCAATCCAGAAAAGCATCCGCGGAGACAGGCTGGATTGCTTCGCTGCGCTCGCAATGACGCAGAGTGTCGAGAGATCTGAGAGCAGCCGATGGAAGTTACCCAGATCGTCATCCTCGCCGGTCTCGTCATCGGGCTTGTGTACGGCGCTGTCGGCTTGCTCAGCGGTTTCTGCCTGATGAGCAGCATGCGCGGCCTTCTGGCGGAGGGAGACGGGCGGCTGGTGCGGAGCTATGCGCTGGCGATCGCCGTTGCGATCGCTGCGAGCCAGTTCCTTGCCGGCAACGGCGTGGTCGATCTCGGCAAGTCGATCTACCTGCAGCAGTCATTCTCAGTGCCTGTGCTCTTCCTCGGCGGCCTGCTGTTCGGCTACGGCATGGTGCTGTCGAACGGCTGTGGCTCGCGGGCGCTGGTCCTGCTCGGCCGCGGCAATCTCCGCTCCTTCGTCGTCGTGATCGTGCTCGCCATTGCCGCGCAGATGACGCTGAAGGGCCTGATCGCGCCGGCGCGTATCGCGCTGGTCCAGGCCTCGCAAACGACCGTCAGCGCAAATTCGCTGCCGTCCGTGCTGGTGATGCTCGGTCTCACGGAACCGCTTTCGCGCGCGCTTGCCGCCGCCGCGACAGTCGTCGCGCTGATGCTGTTCGCCTTCGCGCACCCAACGTTTCGCCGCTCGCCGGGTCAGATCGCGGCAGGTGTCGTCGTGGGCCTGCTCGTCGCCGGCGGCTGGTACGTCACCGGCTGTCTCGGCGCTGACGACTTCAACCCCGTCCCGGTGACCTCGCTCACCTTCATTGCGCCGATCGCGGATACTCTCCAATACGCCATGCTCTCGACCGGTCTGACGCTGAATTTCGGCATCGCGACGGTGGCCGGCGTCTTCGCCGGCAGTCTGGTGACGGCGCTCGCTACGGGCCGGTTCAAGCTCGAAGGCTATTCCTCACCGCGTCACATGCTGCGCTCAGGCAGCGGCGCGGCGCTGATGGGCGTCGGCGGCGTGATGGCGTTCGGCTGCTCGATTGGGCAGGGGCTCACGGGCGTATCGACGCTCGCGCTTGGCTCGTTCGTGGCGCTCGCCGGCATCCTGCTCGGCACCGCGGCGGGCCTGCGCGGTGCGCTGCGGGTGCATCCTCTCAAGCCGACAAGAGAGGCGGGCTCGCCGGCGGCTTGAGGCTACTCCACCGCCTTCGTCACGATGCGGATCTCCGACGTCAGCGTCCGGTGCACCGGGCACTTGTCGGCGATCTCCATCAGCTTCTTGCGTTGCTCGGCATCGAGGGCGCCGTCCATCGTGATGTCGCGCTCGATCTGGTCGAGCATGCCGTCGCGGGTCTCGCATTCTTCGCAGTCTTTTGCGTAGATCTTGGAATGCTTCAGCGTGACGGTCACCCGCTCGAGCGGCAGTGACTTGCGGTCGGCATAGAGGCGCATGGTCATGGAGGTACAGGCGCCGAGGCCGGCGAGCAGGAAGTCATACGGGCCGGGCCCCGCATCGGCGCCGCCGGCCGCGACCGGCTCGTCGGCTACCAGGTGATGCGGGCCGACGGCGATGATCTGGTTGAACTTGCTCTTGCGGGTCTCCTGCACCACGACCTTTCGCGGATCCTCGGGTAGATCCATAGCTTTTGCGGGCTTTGCTGCGTCAATGTAACGGCTCGCCCAGGCCGCGATCACGTCGGCCGCGTAAAGCGCGTCGGCAGGCTTCGTCAGCAGATGATCGGCATGATCGAGCGAGATGAAGCTCTTGGGATGCTTCGCCGCAACGAAGATCTTCGTCGCATTGTCGATGCCGACGGTGTCGTCGACAGGCGAATGCATCACCAGCAGCGCCTTGTGCAGGCCGGTGACGTCCTTCATCAGCTCGTGCTCGGCGATGTCGTCGAGGAATTCACGCCTGATCCGGAACGGACGTCCCGCGAGCGAGACTTCGACCTCGCCCTCGGTGCGGATCTTGTCGATATGCTCCTTGAACAGACCGGTGACGTGGGCGGGATCGGACGGCGCCGCGATGGAAACAACCGCCTTGGCTTCGGGGATCTGTCCTGCTGCCGCGAGGATCGCGGCACCGCCGAGGCTGTGGCCGATCAGGATGGACGGTGCCTTGCGGATGCTACGCAGATGATCGGCCGCGCGCAGGAGATCGGCGACGTTGGAGGAGAACGTCGAATTGGCGAAGTCGCCCTCGCTGGAGCCGAGCCCGGTGAAGTCGAACCGTAGCACCGCAATGCCTTTGGCGGCGAGCGCGACCGCAATGCGCTTGGCCGCCAGCGCGTCCTTGCCGCAGGTGAAGCAATGCGCGAACAGCGCGAACGCCGCGGCCTCGCCGTCAGGCAGCTCCAGCGCGGCCGAGAGCTGATGGCCGCCTTCTCCGGTGAATTGAAAGCGTTCGGTCGGCATGGGCTTCCCCTGTCCTTGCTTGAACCTAATCGCCCGAATAGCGCTGTTCGGTCCAGGGATCGCCGCGGTTATGATAGCCGCGGACTTCCCAGAAGCCCGGCGCGTCCTCGGTCAGGAATTCGATGGCCTGGAGCCATTTGGCGCTCTTCCAGAAATACAGATGCGGCACCACCACCCGCACCGGGCCGCCATGCTCCTCGCTCAGGGGCTGGCCCGACCAGCTATGGGCGAGCAGCGCGTCCTCGGCGGCGAAGTCCTCCAGTGGGAGGTTGGTGGTGTAGCCGTCATAGGAATGCAACACGACGAAGCGCGCATCCTCGCGCGGCTGGCAGGCCGCGAGCAGCTCACGCGTCGCGAGCCCCTCCCATTCATTGTCGTAGCGCGACCAGGTCGTCACGCAGTGGATATCGGAGGTGAACCGCTCCTGCTTCTGTGTAATGAACTCGTCGAAAGTCCAGAACACGGGAGCTTCGATCGCGCCGTAGACGTCGAGCCGCCAGCGCTCGCGCGAGACCGGCGGTACGACGCCCAGATCGAGCACCGGCCAGTCCTTGGTGAGGTGCTGACCGGGCGGCAGGCGCTGATCTTCCGGCCGCGTGATCTTGCCGGTGAGGAACCGGCCTTCGCGCGCCCACTTCTCCTTCGAGCGCGTCAGCTTGCTATCGGATGGCGTCTCGTCGGTCATGGCCTACTCGTGCCGATGCATTGCGGAGGCGTGCTTGGTGTCGCGCATGGTTGAATAGATGATCAGCGACAGGCAGATGATGCCACTTAGATAGAAATAGAACCATTCCTCGTGCCCGATGCTCTTGAAATAGAGCGCGATCGCCGGCGCCGTGCCGCCGAAGATCGAGACCGTGATGGCATAGGGCAGGCCGACGCCGAGGGCGCGGACATTGGTCGGGAACAATTCAGCCTTCACCACGGCGTTGATCGAGGTGTAGCCGGCGACGAACAGCCAGGCGGCGCAGATCAAGATGAACGCCATGAAGGGCGACTTCGTCTCCTTCAGCGCCATCAGCAGCGGAACGGTCGCGAGCGTGCCGGCGACGCCGAAGAAAATCAGCAGCGGCTTGCGGCCGATCTTGTCGGAGAGCGCGCCGTAGATCGGCTGGAGGATGGTCGCGAAAATCAGCGTGCCGAAGATCACGAAGGTGGTCTGGTCCTCGGTCAGCCCGACCGAAAGCTTGACGAAGGTCTGCATGTAGGTGGTGAAAGTGTAGAACGCCGCGGTACCGCCGGCGGTGAGGCCGACGACCAGCAAGAGCTCGCGCGGATAGCGCAGCAGATTGGTGATCGAGCCGGTCGGCTTCACTACCTTCTTGGCCTCCTCGAACGCCTCGGTCTCGTGCAGGCCGCGCCGCATCACCGCGGCGAAGATCGCCAGCAACGCGCCGATCGCGAAGGGGATGCGCCAGCCCCAGGCCTTCAGCTCTTCCGGTGTGAGGAAGACCTTTTGCAGGAGCAGCAGCACGATGATCGCGGTGAGCTGGCCTCCGATCAGCGTGACGTACTGGAAGCTGGAATAGAAGCCGCGATGCTTGGGGTCGGCGACCTCGCTGAGATACGTGGCGCTGGCGCCGTATTCGCCGCCGAGGCTCAGGCCCTCGATGACGCGGGCGAGCGCGAGGATCACCGGCGCGGCGAAGCCGATCGTGGCATAGGTCGGCGTCAGCGCGATGATCAGCGAGCCGAAGCACATGAAGACGACGGACAGGGTGAGCGAAATTCGGCGCCCGAAATGGTCGGCGAGATAGCCGAAGAACCACCCGCCCAGAGGCCGCATCAGGAAGGTCGCCGCGAATACGACAGCGACGTTCAATTGCTGGACGACGGGGTCGTTACCGGGGAAGAATGCGGGAGCGAAGTAGAGCGCGAACGCCGTATAGGCGTAGAAATCGTACCACTCGACCAGATTGCCGATGGAGCCGATGAAGATCGCCTTGATCCGCCGCTCTGCGTCGGCGACGTCAAAAGTCTCGGAGGCCGGTTGGATTGCTTGCTCTGTCACGTCCGGCCTTCCGCTTCCTTTTGTCTGGGAAGGCCTACATCGCCTTTCCCAGCAAAAATGGCAACTGCCGGGGGCCTCTCACCGTGCCCTGTGACCAGGTCACCGTGCCTGCGGGATCAAGGCGAAAATCCGGAATCCGCTTGAGCCATTCCTCCAGCGCAACCTGCATCTCCATTCGCGCAAGGTTGGAACCGACGCAACGATGGATACCGAGGCCGAAGGCCGCGTGGCGGTTTTCGCGGCGGTCGATCACGACTTTGTCAGCGTCCGGAAACATCCTGGGGTCACGGTTCGCGGCCGGGAAGGACAACAGCACCATGTTGCCGGGCTTCACCGGACAACCCGAGACCGTGGTTTCCTTGACCACCTCGCGCGCCATCGTCACCGGCGAATAGGCGCGCAGCAGCTCCTCCACCGCGGTCGGGATCAGCCCGGGCTCGGCGATCAGCCGCTCGCGGTCGGCCGGCGTCTTCGCAAGATGCCAGAGCGAGGAGCCGATCGCGCTCCAGGTGGTGTCGATGCCGGCGATCAGCAGCAGGCGCAGCGAGCCCAGCACGTGGGAGTCCTCGAGCGGATTGCCTTGCTTGTCCCTGGCGTTCATCAGATAGGAGATCAGGTCGTCGCCGGGCTTGTTCTTGCGCGCTTCGATGTGGCCGCTGAAATAGGCCGTCATCTCCTGCACGGCCTGGAGCAGCTTGCTCTCGTCCTTGATGCCGAGCTCGAGGATCATGTGAATCCAGTTGATGAAGAGATCGCTGTCGCCCTCGGGGATGCCGAGCATGTGCGCGATCGCCCGAACCGGGATGTATTTGCTGTAGCGTGCGGCAGCGTCGACCTTGCCGTCGGCGATGAAGTCGTCGATCAGCTCGTTGCAGATGGCGCGGACCCGCGGCTCGAGCTTCTTCATCGCATCCGGGGTGAAAGGCGGCAGCAGCAATTGCTTGGCCGGCTTGTGCTCGGGCGGATCCGAGGTGATCGGCGGGGCTCCGTTCCTCGCGACCTCGGGGCGCACATCGCGGACGATGATGCGGCGTGAGGAGAAGTGCTCGGTGTCGTTGGCGATCTCGCGCACGGCTTCATAGGTCGTGGGCAGGTAGCAGCCGAGGAAGCGCTTCGTGTGCACCACGGGACTTGCGGCGCGCAGCTCGTCCCAGATCGGGAAGGGATCCTCCGTCCATTGCGGATCGGTGTGGTCGAAATCATGGACCCAGTCGGTCACGGGCGGATGTGCGGTGGGCTGGTTGACGTCGGACATGGCAGGGAATCCCTCGGCTCGTGTTCGCTGAAAGCACGCAGGCGGCCGCGCTACTCCTCGATCACATCGATTGCGATTTCCGGGCAGTTGGCTTTCGCAAGCCAGGCCTTGTCCTCGAGCCCCGGCGGGACGGCGCCGTCGCCGGCTTCGTGCGCGTTGCCATATTCGTCGAGCTCGAAAAGCTCCGGCGCGAGGGCCTTGCACCGGGCATGGCCCTGGCATTTGTCGGGATCGACGTGAACCTTCAATCGCTCTGCCATTGCGGCCTCCCTGGTCGTGTACGCGCAAGGCCCGAAGGGCGGCGCGTTTCCTCATCTGGGATTGTTCTAAGTTATATCCTATTACATTCGCGGCGGGCTTCCCCTGTCAAGCGCAAACTTATAGGCTTCGCCTCAACATGCGTTCACAACTCGCTCGCAAGCCCGAGAAGACCTACCACCATGGCGATCTTCGCGATGCCTTGATCAGGGCCGCGCTGCACGAGGCGGAGCAGGGCGGCGCCGAGGCGATCAGCATCAAGGCGCTTGCCAGGCAGCTCGGTGTCTCGCAGCCGGCGCCATACCGGCATTTTGCCGACCGCGAGGCGCTGCTCGCGGCGGTCACGGCGGAGGCATTCCGGCAACTCTCCGCGATTCTGCGCGAGGCGATGGCAAAGCCGTCGAAGCAGTCGAAACTCTCGCGCCTCGCGCAAGCGACGCTCGATTTCGGCCTGCGCCGCAATGGCATCTACCGCTTGATGTTCGCCTCGCGCACCGTGTCCTGCGCGGCCAAGGGCAGCGAGCTGCACGAGGCGACGCGGGAGACCTTTGCGCTCGTGATCGAGGCGCTGGAGGCCCCGGCGGTCGGCTACTTGCGCGAGCGGCAGGCGCTCAAGATCTGGGCCGCGCTGCATGGGGTGGTGATGCTGGCCGAGCAGGGCCTGTTCACCGGCGAGGCGGCGCATGCCACGCGTGAGGAATTGGTCGAGGATTTCGTCAACGAGACGAAGGCTGCGCTCGCCGTCGCGATCAAGGATGCGCGGCGCCGGACAAAGGCCGGCGCCTAAGCCTTCGCCTTCAGCAGACTCATCATCTTGTCGACGGCACTGTCCGGCGTCGACACGACCGGGCGGCCAGTGGCCTCCGCAACCAGCGGCGCAGTCGCGGCGATGCTGAATTGCGCGAGCGCGATGACGTCGCAGTCGCGCAAATCGCGAGATGCTTCCGCGATCAGCCGGTCGTGCGTGGCCCGGTCGCCGCGATCGAGCGCGGCCAGCGCGCCCTCGGCCAGTTTCGGGACGATCTGGACGGAGGCAGGGAACTCTGGCGGCATCGAGGCCAGCGTCGGCGGAAAGGTCGAGAGCAGGCCGATGCGCTCACCCATGGTTACGGCACGTTCGATCATGGCCTCGTTCGGCTTCAGCACCGGCATCGACGCATGTGCGCGCGCGACTGCCTCGATGCAGGGGCCGAACGCGGAACAAGTGAACAGGATTCCATCCGCTCCTGTCGCCGCTGCGTAATCGCCGAGCGCGAGGAAGCGCTCGGTCATGGCATCGGTGAGTGCGCCATCGCGCGCCAGATCCGCAGACAGGCTGTCGTCGAGCAGGTTCATCAGCCGTGCCTCGGGCCACGCCTTCGCGAATGCCGCTTCGATCGGCGCGATGGAGTGCTTGAGCGCATGGATGAGGGCGATGCGAGGCGGTTTCGTCATCAGGTATATGTCAGTTGCTCACCTTCGGATCGATCGGGGTCGTGCCGCGCAGGCCCAGAATATCCTCCAGCACCTTCGCGCCGGCGATCACCTGTGCGTCGGCCCGCGGTGCGCCGACGACTTGCACGCCGACCGGCAGGCCGGACGCCGTGAAGCCGCACGGCAGCGAGAGCGCGGGACAGCAGGCGAGCGTGATGGCGTAGACGATGCCGAGCCACTCGACGTAATTTTCGAATCTCTTGCCCGCGCATTCGGCGACATAGCGGTGTTCGATCGGGAAGGGCGGCACGATCGTCGTCGGCACCAGCAGGAGATCGTAGGTCTTGAAGAACTCGACCGCCCGCGCAGTCATGCCGACGCGCTGCGCCTCGGCGCGCGCGAGCTGATCGACGGTGAGCTTGAGGCCTTCCTCGATGTTCCAGATCACCTCGGGCTTGAGCATGTCGCGTTTCGTGCGCAGCAGGTTGGCCTTGGTGATCGCGAAATCGAACGCGCGCAGCACGTGGAAGCATTCATGCGCCTCGCGCCAGTCGGGATGGGCCTCCTCGACGATCGCGCCGGCTTCCGCGAAGCGCTCCGCGGCCTTGCGCGTGATCGCCTTCACTTCGGGATCGACCGGCGTGATGCCGAGATCGGGTGAATAGGCGATGCGCCTCGGCTTCTTGCCAGCCTCTGCCGCCGAGAGGAACGAGGTCGCGGGGGCGGACAGTGACAGCGGATCGTCCGCATAGTCGCCGCTCATGGCATCCAGCAGCAGCGCGAGATCCTCGACGTTGCGCGCCATCGGGCCGACCACGCCGAGATTGCGATCGATACCCGACTTCGGGGTATGCGCGACGCGGCCGATGCTCGGCCGCATGCCGACGACGCCGCAGAAGGCCGCCGGGTTGCGCAGGCTGCCCCCCATGTCGGAGCCCTGCGCGAGCCAAGCCATGCCGGTTGCCAGCGCCACGGCCGCGCCGCCGGAGGAGCCCGCTGCCGATTTCGTTGTATCCCACGGATTGAGCGTCGCGCCGAACACCTCGTTGAAGGTGTTGGCGCCGGCGCCGAATTCCGGCGTGTTGGATTTGGCGTAGACCACCGCGCCGTTCGCCTCGAGGTTCTCGACCATGAGGTCGGATTTCGCGGGGATGTTGTCCTTGAAGATCGGCGAGCCCTGCGTGTTCAACACGCCCGCGACGTCGGTGAGGTCCTTGATCGGCACCGGCAGGCCTGCGAGCAGCCCGCGCGCCCCGGCCGGCTTCTGCATCAGCGCTTTCGCGTTGGTCCTCGCGCGATCGAAGCACAGTATCGGCAGCGCGTTGACCTTGCCGTCGACCTCGCCGATGCGCTTTTCCAGCACATCCAGGAGTTCGAGCGGCGAGACGTCGCCGGACCGCAGCTTGTCGACGACCGCGCATGCGGTTTCGCGGATCAGGTCTTGAGACAATTATCTTACTCCTGTGCCCATTCTTGGTTTCGTCATTGCGGGCGCAGCGAAGCAATCCAGACTTCCCACCACGGATGCATTCCGGGATTGCTTCGCTGCGCTCGCATTGACGAGGATCGAGTTAACCCCACCCCGCGCTGATGCCGCCGTCCACCGTATATATCACGCCCGATGTGTAGCCGGAGCGATCCGACGCCAGGAACGCCATGAGGTCGCCGATCTCGCGCGCATGCGCAGGGCGGCCGAGCGGCAGGCTCTTCTGGAACTCCTTGTAGCGGCTCTCGTCGCCGAACTGGTGGCTCGCCCGCGTCTTGAGCAGGGTGACGTGGCGGTCGGTGCCGACGGGCCCGGGATTGATGCCGACGACGCGGATGTTGTCGGCGAGGCTCTTGCCGCCGAGCGCGCGCGTGAACGCCATCAGCGCGGCGTTGCCGGCGCTGCCGCAGATGTAGTTGGCGTCGAATTTTTCGCCGGCCGCGCCGATGTCATTGACGATGACGCCGCCGCCCTTCGCCTTCATCTGCGCATAGATATGCCGCGTCAGGTTGATGTAGCCGAACACTTTCAATTCCCAGGCGTGCCGCCAGGTCGCCTCGTCGATCGTGTCGATCGAGCCGCCGGGGATGTCGCCGGCATTGTTGACGAGCACGTCAATGTCGGCGGCTTCTTTCGCCAGCCGCGCCACGTCCTCCTCCTTGCGCAGATCGACGATGCTCGTTGCGGCGTCGATCTGGTGTGCGGAGCGCAGGCGGTCGGCCAGCGCCTTCAGCGCCTCGCCACTGCGGGCGGCGAGCAGGAGATGCGCGCCTTCCTCGGCAAACGCCTCGGCGGCGGCCGCGCCAATGCCCTTGGACGCGCCGGTGATCAGGACGCGCTTGCCACGCAGATGCAGATCCATGAGGTACTCGCGGGATGGGAACAGGATCAAATCAGTAGGCGCTCGGCCGCGCCATGGTCAACATTGCAGTGCAGCGTTGCACCATCAGCGACTTTGGTCCATTGCAGTGCGATCAAAACGCGGCGGCTGCCGGACCAAAAAGGGACGTTCTCGATGAGCAAGAAACAATACCGGATCGCGGTCATTCCCGGCGACGGCATCGGCAAGGAAGTCATGCCGGAGGGCCTGCGCGTTCTGGAGGCGGCGGCGAAGAAGCACGGCGTCTCCGTGCATCTCGACCATTTCGACTTCTCGTCCTGGGACTATTACGAGAAGCACGGCCAGATGATGCCCGATGATTGGAAGGAGAAGATCGGCAAGCACGATGCGATCTATTTCGGCGCGGTCGGCTGGCCGGCCAAGATCCCGGATCACGTCTCGCTGTGGGGCTCGCTGATCAAATTCCGCCGCGAGTTCGACCAGTACGTCAACCTTCGCCCGGTGCGGCTGATGCCCGGTGTGCCGTCGCCGCTGGCGGGCCGTAAGCCCGGCGATATCGATTTCTGGGTGGTGCGCGAGAACACGGAAGGCGAATATTCCTCCGTCGGCGGCCGCATGTTCCCCGATACCGACCGCGAGTTCGTGACCCAGCAGACGGTGATGACCCGCATCGGCGTTGATCGCATCCTGAAATTCGCTTTCGAACTCGCGCAGTCGCGGCCGAAGAAGCATTTGACTTCGGCGACGAAGTCGAACGGCATCTCCATCACCATGCCCTATTGGGACGAGCGCGTGGAGGCGATGGCCAGGAAGTTTCCGGGCGTGAAGTGGGACAAGTACCACATCGACATCCTGACGGCGAACTTCGTGCTGCATCCGGACTGGTTCGATGTCGTGGTCGGCTCCAATCTGTTCGGCGACATTCTCTCCGATCTCGGCCCGGCCTGCACCGGCACCATCGGCATCGCGCCATCGGGCAACATCAACCCCGAGGGCGATTTCCCTTCGGTGTTCGAGCCGGTGCACGGTTCGGCGCCCGATATTGCGGGGCAGGGGATTGCGAACCCGATCGGCGCGATCTGGTCCGGCGCGATGATGCTCGAGCATCTCGGCGAGAAGGAAGCCGGCAAGTCGATTGTCGAGGCGATCGAGCGCACGCTGGCCGAACGCACGCTGCGCACCAAGGATCTCGGCGGCAACGCCGACACCACGGCCTGCGGCAAAGCGGTTGCGGATATGGTGGATTGACCTTCGTAGGGTGGGCAAAGGCGCGAAGCGCCGTGCCCACCTCTTCTATCGCGGAAGAACCGATCAGAAGTGGTGGGCACGCTTCGCTTTGCCCACCCTACATCTGCGTCAGGTCAATCAGCCGACGATCTTCTCGATCGCGGCCCGATCCAGGCCGAACGTCTTCCCGGCTTCGAGAATCTCCTGCCAAGTGGTCGGATCGACCGGAATGCCTTCGGCCAGGCGCTTCTTCTTGGTCTCCCGTTCGGGCTCGCCAGCGATCTTCACCTTGTCGACGCCAGCAGCGGGCGGCGAGGCGGTGTGCCAGGCGACGAAACTTTCGACTTCGCGCGCGAGGTTCTCGCCGGTGCCGAGCTTGCCCGGGTCGATGACGATCGAGAGCATGCCGTTGAGGACGTTGTACTTGCCGTCGGACGGGCCCTTGACCACCTGCCCTCCTGAGAGCGCGCCGCCGAGGATTTCGCACACCAGCGCGAGCCCCGAGCCCTTATGCTCCCCGAATGGCAGGATCGCGCCGTGCGGCGGGATCACGGTGTAGCGCGGATTGACGGTGGGTTTGCCTTCATTGTCGATGATGGTACCGGGCTCGAGCTCGACGCCCTTGTTGTGGGCAACACGGGTCTTGCCTTGTGCGATCCTGCTCGTAGCGAAATCGAGCACGATCGGGTCCTTACCTTTGCGCGGGATGCCGACGCAGAACGGGTTGGTGCCGTGGCGAGCATCGCTGCCGCCCCAGGGCGCCACGATCGGCCGCGAGATCACGTTGACGAAATGGATCGAGACCAGCCCATGGTCGATGCACTGCTCGGCCCAGTGGCCGATGCGGCCGATGTGATGCGCGTTGGAAAGGCCGACGAGACACACGCCGTTGCGCTTGGCGCGCTCGGCGGCCAGCTCCATCGCTTCATGGCCCATCACCTGGCCGTAGCCGGTGAGGCCATCGAGGGTGAGAAGCGGACCGGTGTCGAGCACGATCTTGACGTGCTGGTTCAAGGCGAGGCCGCCTGTGGTGACGCTCTGGACATAGCGCGGGATCATGCCGACACCGTGCGAGTCATGCCCTCTAAGATTGGCCTCGACCAGATTGGTGGAGACGAGTTCGGCTTCGCGGTCCGTAGACCCGCCGGCCTTGACGATGGCGCGGACGGCGCTGGTGAGCGCTTCCGCCTTGATGGTGCGATAGTCAGCCATTTGTTGTCGCTCTTATCCCTTCACGATCCGGCGGCAGTGGACCCAGGCCGCTTCAATCAGGTTCTCGCTCGCCTCCGGCGTGCGGAAGGCCGAATGCGCCGACAGCGTCACATTCGGCAATTTCGTCAGCGGATGATCGCCGGGCAGCGGCTCGATGTTGAAGACGTCGAGGCCGGCATGGCGGATGTGGCCGGACTTCAGCGCGTCGATCATGGCGGCTTCGTCGACGACCGCGGCGCGCGCGGTGTTGATGAGGATGACACCACGCTTCATCGCAAGGATCTTCTCGCGCGTGATCATGCCGCGGGTTTCGTCGTTGAGCAGCAGATGCAGCGACACGACGTCGCTCTTCGCCAGCACCGTATCGAGATCGGTGAATTCGACGCCAGGATAGCTTTTGGGCGAGCGATTCCAGGCGATCACTTTCATGCCTGAGCCGGTCGCGATGCGCGCAACCTCGGCGGCAATGCCGCCGAACCCGATCAGGCCGAGCGTCTTGCCGGTGAGCTGCATGCCGTCCTCGCGCAGCCAGTTGCCGGCCCGCATCTCGCGGTCCATCATCGCGATGACGCGGGCCGAAGCCCACATCAGCGCGATCGCGGATTCGGCGACTGCCGTGTCGCCATAGCCCTTGATCAGATGCACGGAGATGCCGAGCTCGGCGAGCTCCTCCGGGTTCATGTAGCTGCGTGCGCCGGTGCCGAGGAACACGACGTGCTTCAGCCCCGTGCATTTCCTCGCCACCTCGGTGGGAAGCGCGGTGTGGTCGACGATCGCGATCTCGGCGCCGTCGAGGATTTCCGGATATTGCTCGGGCTTGATGTCGGGATCCCTGTGGATCCGCACCTTGGGATCGCCGGGCTTCTCCAGCCGCTCCATGATCACGGCGAGGGCTTCATTGGCGTCGACGAAAACTCCGCGCATGGCTCTCTCCGATCAGGACGCGACGCCGGCAATCGCCAGCACGGTATGCATCAGGACGTTGGTGCCCGCAGCGCAGTCGGTCTGCGTGGCGTCCTCCAGCTCGTTGTGACTGATGCCGTCCTTGCAGGGTACGAACACCATCGCCGCAGGCATAACGGTGTTGAGATTGCAGGCGTCATGGCCGGCGCCGGAGGTGATGCGGCGGGAGGAATAGCCCAGCGTCTTCGCTGCGGTCTCAACCGCCGCGATCAGCTTGGGATCGAAATGCGTCGGCGGCTTGCGCCAGACCAGGTCGATCTTGACCTCGACCTTGCGTCGTGCGGCGATCTCGGCGATCGCCGCCCGAAGATCGCGATCGAGCGCATCCATGATGGCGCCGTCGGCACTGCGGCAGTCCATGGTGAAGGCGATCTCGCCGGGAATGACGTTGCGCGAGGGATTTGCGATCACGGCCTCGCCGATGGTGCCGACCGCGTTCGGCCCGTGCTTCCTGGCGATGGCCTCCATCGCCAGCACGATCTCCGACAGCGTCGCCAGCGCGTCGCGCCGCAGCGGCATCGGGGTCGAACCCGCATGGCTCTCGAAGCCGGAAATCTTGCCGTCGTACCAGAGCACGCCCTGGCCGGAATCGACCACGCCGATGGTCTTGCCTTCCGCTTCCAGAATGGGACCCTGCTCGATGTGCAGCTCGACGAAGCATCCGAGCTTCTGGAAGCCGACCGGCTTGTCGCCGCGATAGCCGATGCCGTCGAGCGCCTGGCCGACGGTCATGCCTTCGGCATCCTTGCGCGACAGAATGTCGTCGGTGGTGAAGTCGCCCACATAGGCGGCGGAGGCCATCATCGCAGGTGCGAAGCGCGAGCCTTCCTCGTTGGTCCAGTTGACGACGCAGATCGGAGCCTCGGTCTCGATGCCGGCGTCGTTCAGCGTCCGGATCACTTCCAGCGCGCCGAGCGTCCCCAGGATGCCGTCATATTTGCCGCCGGTCGGCTGGGTATCGAGATGCGAGCCGATGCCGACGGGTGGCTTCGACATGTCGCGGCCCTTGCGCAGGCCGAACATGGAGCCGAGCGCGTCGACGTGGACTTCCAGTCCGGCATCCTCGCAGGCCTTGCGGAACCAGTCGCGCACCTGCTTGTCTTCCGCGCTCAGTGTCAGCCGCCGCACGCCGCCCTTGGCGGTCGCGCCGAATTGCGCGGTCTCGTGGATGGAGCCCCAGAGGCGGGCGGAATCGATTTGCAGATTGGTGGCGGCTCGGCTCATGCGTCTCTTCCATTGATCGCTGTCACTCCGGGGCGCCCAAAGGGCGAACCCGGAATCTCGAGATTCCGGGTTCTCGTCTCCGGGCCGCGCGTAGCGCGGTCCAGTGCGAGCCCCGGAATGACGGTAGAAAACCCGGCGCTTTTCAATGACGCGCCTGCGCGGGCGCGTCAACCGCGAGGCTGCTCTGCGCAATCTGCCGTGCAAGCTCGGCAACGCGCTCCACGGCGACGACGTCGGGGGAGGCGAGCCAGCTCGCGGTGAACGTCAGCGGCGCGATCGCAAGATCGGTGTCGAGCAGTTGCAGCCGTCCGTCGGCGAGCTCGTTCGCCACGATGGCGTCGGGGATCACGGCGATGCCGAGTCCCTCGACCGCCATGTGGATGACCGTCGCGAGCGAAGCGGAGGCATGCAGGCGGATCGGCGGCAGCTCCGGCCGGTCGAACACCTCGCGCACGACCTCGTAAGGTTTGGTCTTGCGCGGGAAGGTGATGATCGGAAACCGGGCGAGGTCCGCCGGCGTCACCGGGCCCTTGCCGAGCCCCAGCGAGGGGCTTGCGAGAAAGCCGATCGGATAATCGGCGAGCACGCGGTTGTGCACGCCGGAGGCGGACAACGGCCCGACGACGAAAGCGAGCTCGATCTCCTGCGCGAGCAGGCGCCCGGTGAGGTTCGGCGTGATGTCGACCTCGATCTCCAGCGACAGGTTCGGATAGACCTCGTTCACGCTCTTCACCAGCCGCGGCAGCCAGGTGTGCACGATGGTCTCGGCGACGCCGAGCCGCATCACGCCGCGCATCGCCGACCGGTCGCCGATCTCCGCCATCATCGCGGCGCGCAGGCCGATCAGCTTCTCGGCATAGACCATCATCTGTCGCCCGCTGGGGGTGGGCGAGGCCACGCGATGATCGCGGTTCAGGAGCTTCACGCCCATCTCGCGCTCGAGCTGTGCAATGCGCTGCGAGATCGCCGGCTGGGTGGTGTTGAGCCGTTGGGCGGCGCCACGGAAGCTGCCGAGCTTCACAACCCAGAGGAACGTCTCGATCGACCTGAAGTCCAGCATTGGAAGGATTTCCCCGATCGATAAATTATATTTATCGATATTGATTAGAAACGACGATTAGACTTTATAGCACGCTTGGTGTTGGCTTGTCTTTGTCGAGTTTATAGGCAGGTCGATCACATGACTGTTTTGGTGGCAGCGCAGCAAACTGAAACGCCCGACGCCCTTCCGAGCCGCAAGGCCCGGCTCGCCTACCGCGAGGGGCTGGTTGCCTCCACCGCCGGCGTCGCTCCGGGTTTCGTCCAGGGCAATCTGGCGATCCTGCCTGCCGAATATGCGGGCGCCTTTCACCGCTTCTGCCAACTCAATCCGAAGCCATGCCCGATCATCGGCATGTCTGACGTCGGTAGCCCGCACATCCCGTCCCTCGGCGCCGATCTCGACATCCGCACCGACGTGCCGCGCTACCGCGTCTGGCGCGACGGCGAAGTCGTGGACGAGCCGACCGACGTGACGAAGTATTGGCGCGACGATCTCGTGACCTTCGTGCTCGGTTGCTCCTTCTCGTTCGAAGAAGCTCTGCTCGAGGAAGGCATGCCGATCCGGCACATCGAGAAGAACGTGCGCGTGCCGATGTATCGCACCAACATTCCTTGCGGCGAAGCCGGGCCGTTCGCCGGTCCGATGGTCGTGTCGATGCGCCCGTTCAAGCCGGCGGACGCAATTCGTGCGGTGCAGATCACCTCACGCTATCCCGCCGTGCACGGTGCGCCCGTGCATCTCGGCCATCCGCATCTGATCGGCATCAAGGACATTGCGAAGCCCGACTATGGCGATCCGGTGCCGGTCGCCGACGACGAGATTCCGGTGTTCTGGGCCTGCGGGGTGACGCCGCAATCGGTGATCAATGCCGCGAAACTCCCGTTCGCCATCACGCATTCGCCCGGCCTCATGCTGGTGACGGATCTGAAGAACAGAAACATGGCCGTGATTTAGTGGGCAGCGTCTGCTGCTTCTTCAGGCTTTACCGCATCCATCATTCGCTTCATTCGATCAGCCGAAATTCAGTAACAGGGGACTTTGCCATGACGATCACTCGCCGCGACGTGTTGTTGGGAGCCACCGCCACTGCCGCTCTCGTGCCGCTGGCAGCGCGCGCACAGACCTCGGAAGTCGTGATCGGCGTGATCTATCCGTTCTCGGGCGGCAGCGCGCAGCAGGGCGTCGACGCGCAGAAGGCCTATGAGACCGCACTCGAAGTCATCAACAAGGACACCGCTTTCGACCTGCCGCTGGCGAAAGGCGAAGGCCTGCCGGGTCTCGGCGGCGCGAAGATCCGCCTCGTGTTCGCCGACCACCAGGCCGACCCGCAGAAGGGGCGCGCCGAGGCCGAGCGCCTGATCACGCAGGAGAAGGTCTGCGCCATCATCGGCACCTATCAGAGCGCCGTCGCCGTCACCGTCAGCCAGATCTGCGAACGCTACCAGGTCCCGTTCGTGTCCGCCGACAATTCCTCGCCCAGCCTGCATCGCCGCGGCCTGAAATATTACTTCCGCGCCGCGCCGCATGACGAGATGTACTCGGCCGCGATGTTCGACTTCTTCGATGCCATGAAGAAGAAGGGCACCAAGATCGAGACGCTGTCGCTGTTCCACGAGGACACCATCTTCGGCACCGACTCCGGCAACGCCCAGACCAAGATCGCCGGCGAGCGCGGCTACAAGATCGTCACCGACATCAAGTATCGCGCCAACTCGCCCTCGCTCTCGGCCGAGGTGCAGCAGCTCAAGACCGCCAATGCCGACGTGCTGATGCCCTCGAGCTACACCACCGACGGCATCCTCCTGGTCAAGACCATGGCCGAGCTCGGCTACAAGCCGAATGCGATCGTGGCGCAGGACGCCGGCTTCTCCGAGAAGGCTCTCTATGATGCCGTCGGCGACAAGCTCGAAGGCGTCATCTCGCGCGGCACCTTCTCGCTCGACCTCGCGCAGAAGCGCCCGATGGTCGGCAAGATCAACGACATGTTCAAGGCGAAGTCGGGCAAGGATTTCAACGATCTCACCTCGCGCCAGTTCATGGGCCTGATCATCCTCGCCGACGCCATCAACCGCGCCAAGTCGACCGACGGCGAGAAGATCCGCGACGCGCTGGCGGCGACCGATATCCCGGGCGATCAGACCATCATGCCCTGGAAGCGCGTCAAGTTCGACGAGATGGGCCAGAACAACGACGCCGATCCGGTGCTGCTGCAATATGTCGGCGGCAAGTTCGTCACCATCTTCCCGCCGCAGGCCGCGATCGCCGAGGCGATCTGGCCGATGAAGTAAGGCGCTGCGGGAGCAGGGGAGCACATCGCGATCGTCGCGCGAGCCTCGTCATTGCGAGGAGCGAAGCGACGAAGCAATCCAGGCGGTCTCCGTGGTGGGATGCTGGATTGCTTCGCTTTGCTCGCAATGACAGAGCAAACGGTGACTTTTCGAACGGGGGACGAGAGTTGACAGCCCAAGCCATAATCCAAAGTCTCGCGAGCGGCCTCCTCATGGGCCTGCTCTACGGACTGATCGCGGTCGGCCTCGCGCTGATCTTCGGCCTGATGGACGTCACGAACTTCGCCCATGGCGAGTTCCTGATGCTCGCGATGTACCTGTCCTTCTTTTTGTTCGCGTTCTTCGCCATCGACCCCTTGCTGTCGGCGCCATTGGTCGCCGCGGCGCTCTTCGTTTTCGGAGCGGTGATCTACCTGCTCATTGTTCGCTTCGCCATGCGGGCCAAGGCCAATGCCGGCATGGTGCAGATCTTCACCACCTTCGGCCTCGCAATCGTGATGCGCGGGCTCGCGCAGTTCTTCTTCACCCCTGACTATCGCAGCATTCCGCAGTCCTGGCTCGGCGGTAAGACTATCTCGATTGCCGGCATCTTCCTGCCGGAGCCGCAGCTGGTCGGCGCGCTGGTCTCGGTTCTCGCCTTTGCCGGCCTCTACTTCTTCATCCACCGTACCGATTTCGGCCGCGCGATCGAGGCCACCCGCGAAGATCCCGGTGCGGTGGCGCTCGTCGGCATCGACAAGAACCGCGTGTTCGCGTTCGGCTGGGGCCTCGGCGCCGCGCTGGTTGGTCTCGCCGGCGCGATCATGGCGGTGTTCTTCTACATCTATCCCGATGTCGGCGCGTCCTTCGCGCTGATCGCCTATGTCACGGTGGCGCTGGGCGGCTTCGGCAGCGTGTTCGGGGCCTTCGCCGGCGGCATCATCGTCGGTCTCGTCGAGGCGGTCACGGCCTTGGTGCTGCCGCCCTCGCTGAAATCCGTCGGCATCTACGCCGTCTACCTGCTCGTGGTCTTCATCCGGCCCCGCGGCCTGTTCGGGTCGATGTGATGGACAAGAATTTTGCAGCGCGGCGCCGCCGCGACCTCATCATCGCCGCAGGACTGGCCGGGATCGCCGCACTGGCGCCGCTGTTCGTCAAGGACGTCTACGTCCAGAACATCCTGATCCTGACGCTGATGTATGCGGCGCTGTCTCAGAGCTGGAACATCCTGTCGGGCTATTGCGGACAGATCTCGCTCGGACACGCGCTCTATTTCGGCATCGGCGCCTACACCACCGAGCTGCTGTTCACCAAGTTCGGCGTGCTGCCCTGGTTCGGCATGCTCGGCGGCGGCGTGATCGCCGCGCTGATCGCGATGGGGCTCGGCTATCCCTTTTTCCGCCTGCGCGGCCATTACTTCGTGATCGCGACCATCGTCATCGCCGAGATCGGTCTGCTCCTGTTCCAGAACTGGGAATGGGCGGGCGCCGCGATGGGCATCACCATTCCGATCCGCGGCGACAGCTGGCTGAAATTCCAGTTCCTGCGCACCAAGCTGCCGTACTTCTATTTCGCGCTGGGGCTGTGCTGTCTCGCCTGGTTCGTCACCTGGTGGCTGGAAGATTCCAAATGGGGCTTCTGGTGGCGCGCGGTGAAGGACAATCCGGAAGCGGCCGAGAGCCTCGGCGTCGTCGTCTTCAACTCCAAGATGGGCGCGGCCGCCGTCTCGGCCTTCCTCGTCGCCATTGGCGGTGCCTTCTACGCGCAGTTTCTCGCCTATATCGATCCTGAAAGCGTGATGGGCTTCCAGTTCTCGCTGCTGATGGCACTGCCGGCCGTGCTCGGCGGCATCGGCACCCTCTGGGGGCCGGTGTTGGGAGCCGCCATCCTGATCCCGATGACGGAGCTGACGCGCTCCTATATCGGCGGCTCCGGGCGCGGCGTCGACCTCATCGTGTACGGCATGCTGATCGTGCTGATCTCGCTGGCGCTGCCGCAGGGTCTGGTGAGCCTGTTCTCCCGTTCGAAAGCAAAGGGAGCCACGCGATGACCGCGCTCCTTGAAACCCGCGGCGTCTGGCAGCGTTTTGGCGGCCTCATCGCCAACAGCGACGTCTCGATCTCGGTCGGCCGTGGCGAGATCGTCGGCCTGATCGGCCCGAACGGCGCCGGCAAGTCGACCCTGTTCAACCTCATCGCGGGCGTGCTGCCGCCGACCCAAGGCTCGATTCTATTCGACGGCGAGGACGTCACCCACATGCCGGCTGCCGAACGCTGCCAGCGCGGGATCGGTCGGACCTTCCAGGTGGTCAAGAGCTTCGAGACCATGACAGTCATCGACAACGTCATCGTCGGTGCGCTCGTGCGCAACACCGTGATGCGCGAGGCGCGCCGCAAGGCGCACGAGGTGCTGGAGTTCACCGGTCTTGCCGCGCGCGCCGACGTGCTCGCCAGCGACCTCGTGCCGGCCGAGAAGCGCCGTCTCGAAGTTGCCCGTGCGCTCGCGACCGAACCGAAGCTGCTGCTGCTCGACGAAGTCCTCACCGGGCTCACGCCGACCGAGGCGCAGACCGGCGTTGCCTTGGTGCGCAAGGTGCGAGATGCCGGCATCACCGTCTTGATGGTCGAGCACGTCATGGAGATCGTGATGCCGCTGGTCGACCGCGCCATCGTGCTCGACCTCGGCAAGGTGCTGGTCGAGGGCAAGCCCGCAGACGTCGTCCGCGATCCCAAGGTGATCAGCGCATATCTGGGAGATCGTCATGCTGTCGGTGCGTGAAGTCACGACCGCCTATCAGGGCCTCGTCGCGATCTCCGCGGTCTCGATCGAGGTCCAGAAGGGCGAGATCGTCTGCGTCGCCGGCGCCAACGGCGCGGGCAAGTCGACGCTGCTCAAATCCATCGCCGGTGCCGAGCGTCCGCGCTCGGGCACGGTGACGTTCGACGGCAAGCGCCTCGACGGCATGGCGCAACACCACATCACGGCGACCGGCATCGCTTACGTGCCGGAGAACCGCCGGCTGTTTCCGCGGCTGTCGGTGCGCGACAATCTGCGTCTCGGCAGCTATCTCTACCGTGGCGAAGCCAACCGCGAAGAGCCGCTCGATCTCGTCTTCAAGCTGTTCCCGCGTCTTCAGGAACGTTTGGAGCAGCGCGCCGAGACGCTCTCCGGCGGCGAGCAGCAGATGCTGGCCATCGGCCGCGCACTGATGACGCGCCCGCGGCTTCTGATGCTGGACGAGCCCTCGCAGGGCATCATGCCAAAGCTCGTGGACGAAATCTTCCAGGCCGTGAAACGCATCCGCGACGCCGGCATGACCGTGTTGATCGTCGAGCAGCGCATGGCCGAATGCCTGGAGATCGCCGACCGCGCCTACATCCTGCAGACCGGCCGCGTGCTGATGCAGGGCGTAGCAAGCGAGATCAAGGGCAATCCGGACGTGCGCAAGGCGTATCTGGGGCTGTGATGCTGCCGTAGCCCGGATGAGCGCAGCGACATCCGGGGCAGGTGGTCCCGCATGTCGCTGCGCTCATGCCGGCTACGATCGTCGCCACATCCTCCGTCATTGCGAGCGCAGCGAAGCAATCCAGGGGTCTTTCCGCGGAGGAATTCTGGATTGCTTCGCTGCGCTCGCAATGACGTGGTTGGAGGCGGGCCTAATGCCCGTGCCCATGCTCCGGCAGCGTCACCCCAAACACCTTCACCAGATCCTTCACTTGCTCGGGTGACAAATACCGCGGGTTCATCCCGCGCAGCAGCAGGTACAGCTTCGCCGTCTCCTCCAGCTCTTCCGTCGCGAACACCGCGGCCTCCAGCGTGTCGCCGGCGACGACCGGGCCGTGATTGGCGAGCAGCACCGATGAATATTTCCCCGCCAGTCCCTTGATCGCATCCGCAACCGCGGGATCGCCGGGGCGGTAATAGGGCACGAGCGCGGTGGCGCCGCATTTCATCAGGTAATAGGCTGTCATCGGCGGCAGCGCAGCCCGCGGGTCGATCTCGGGGAGCATCGAGAGCGCGACCGAATGGGTGGAGTGCAGATGCACGATCGCCCGTGCGCTTCCGCGTGTGTCGTAGAGCGCGGTGTGCAGCGGAACTTCCTTGGTCGGCGCATCGCCCGACACCTGCCGGCCCTGATCGTCCAGCCGGGACAGCTTTGCGGGATCGAGGAAGCCAAGCGAGGCGTTGGTCGGCGTTACCAGCCAGCCGCCGTCGTCCATCCTGACGCTGATATTGCCGGAGGAGCCCGGCGTCAGCCCGCGCTCGAACAGGGACCGTCCGAAGCGGCAGATATCCTCACGCAGCCGTGTTTCGTTGCTCATGGCCGTCATGCCCGCTTGTCTCACGCTTTGGCAGCGCGGCCAAGCCGTGATATCGGTTCGCTGAGCCGCCGCAAAGGGCAGCCGTCCGGGAAACGTTCGCAAGGGTCAGTTGTATGTCCGCCTCCAGCTCTCAAAATCAGCGCATCGCCGTCGTCGGCCTCGGCTCGATGGGATACGGCATGGCGACCTCGCTGAAGCGCGCCGGCCACGCCGTGACCGGCTGCGACGTCTCGGCTGACGCGGTGGCGCGCTTCGTGACGGATGGCGGCGCGGGGGCCAAGACTCCGGCCGAAGCGGCCAGGGAGGCCGATGTCGTCGTCAGCGTCGTCGTCAATGCTGCGCAGACGGAGGCGATCCTGTTCGGCAAGGATGGGGCCGCCGAGACCATGCCGAAGGACAGCGTCTTCGTATCCTCGGCCACCATGGATCCCGACGTGGCGCGGCGCCTGGCCAAGCAGCTTGAGGCGACCGGACGGCATTATCTGGACGCGCCGATCTCCGGCGGGGCGCAGCGCGCCGCGCAAGGCGAGCTGACGATCCTCGCCTCCGGCAGTCCCGCCGCTTTTGCTAAGGCGCGGCCCGCGCTCGATGCCATGGCCGCAAAGCTCTACGAGCTCGGCGATGCCGCCGGGCAGGGCGCTGCGTTCAAGATGATCAATCAATTGCTCGCCGGCGTGCACATCGCCGCCGCCAGCGAAGCGATGGCGTTCGCGGCGAAGCAGGGCCTCGACATCCGCAAGGTCTATGAGGTGATCACGGCTTCGGCCGGCAATTCCTGGATGTTCGAGAATCGCATGCCGCACGTGCTCGATGGCGATTACACGCCGCGTAGCGCGGTCGAGATCTTCGTCAAGGACCTCGGCATCATTCAGGACATGGCACGCACTGCCCGATTCCCCGTGCCGGTATCCGCCGCCGCGCTCCAGATGTTTCTGATGACATCAGCCGCCGGCATGGGCCGTGACGACGATGCTTCCGTGGCGCGGATGTATGCGCAGGTCACCGGCGTCAAGCTGCCCGGCGACAAATAAGCAAGAGGAACTCCGATGCCCCGTTTCGCCGCAAATCTCTCGATGATGTTCACCGAGGTGCCGTTCCTCGACCGCTTCGACGCCGCAGCCCAGGCCGGCTTCACCGCCGTCGAGTTTCTCTTTCCCTACGAGCATCCGGCGGAAGCGATCGGCGAGCGGCTCGAGCGCAATGGTCTGACCCAGGCGCTGTTCAATCTGCCGCCGGGCGACTGGAACGCCGGCGAGAAGGGCTTTGCGGCGCTGCCGTCGCGGTTCAACGATCTCAAGGCGAGCCTGGAGACGGCGCTGCCTTATGCCAGGGCGACCGGCGTCAAGCGCCTGCACCTGATGGCCGGCATCGCCAACCGCGGCGAACGTGTGGCGATCGAGGCGTTCTACAAGTCGGTGGCCTGGGCCGCGGAGTTCTTCGCACCCCACGGCATCGATGTCGTGATCGAGCCGATCAATGCGCGCAACGTGCCCGGCTATTTCCTCAACGATTTCGGCTTCGCGCGCGACCTGATCCAGGAGCTGAGGCTTGCGAACCTGAAGCTCCAGTTCGACATCTATCACTGCCAGATCATCCATGGCGACGTCACCATGCGGCTGCGCGAGATGATGCCGATCATCGGCCACATCCAGATCGCCAGCATCCCCTCGCGCAACGAGCCCGACGGCGAGGAGCTGAACTATCCGTTCCTGTTCGCGGAGCTCGACCGGCTCGGCTATGCCGGCTTCGTCGGCTGCGAGTACAATCCGCGCGGCAAGACCACCGATGGGCTCGCCTGGTTCAAGCCCTACTCTGGAGTGAAGTCGTGACACTTGCGTTGGGCTGCATCGCCGACGACTACACCGGCGCCTCCGATCTCGCCAACACGCTGACGCGCGCGGGTCTGCGCACCGTGCAGACCATCGGCGTACCCACGGACGATCTAGCGCTGCCTGAGGTCGATGCCGTCGTGGTGTCGCTGAAGAGCCGCTCGATCGAAGCCGGCCTCGCGGTGTCGCGCTCGCGCGCGGCGGAGACATGGCTGCGCGGCCGCGGCGCGGGCCACGTGTTGTTCAAGATCTGCTCGACCTTCGATTCCACCGACGCCGGCAATATCGGCCCGGTGATGGACGCGTTACGCGCCGATTCCGGCGAAGCCGTCGTGCTGGTGACACCGGCGTTCCCCGAGACCGGCCGCACCGTCTACCAGGGTAACCTGTTCGTCGGTGCCGTGCCGCTCAACGAGAGCCCGCTGAAGGACCATCCGCTCAACCCGATGCACGATTCGAACCTGGTGCGCGTGCTGGCGCGCCAGAGCAACACGCAGATCGGCCTCGTCGATCTCGCCACCGTCACGCGCGGCGCGGAGGCCGTGCGGGCGCGATTGGCCGAGCTCGCGGGCAAGGGCATCGGCGCCGCGATCATCGACGCCGTCTTCGACCGTGATCTCGAGACCATCGGTCTCGTCGCCGCCGAACATCGGCTGTCGGTCGGCGCCTCGGGCATCGGCCTTGGACTCGCACGGGCTCTGGTATCGACTGGAAGGGTCAAGGCAGCGGCAACCAGTGATGCAGGCGCGCCGGTCGGCGGACCGGCGGCATGCCTTGCCGGGAGTTGCTCGCAGGCGACGCTTCAGCAGATCGCCAATGCCGAACGCATCATGCCGGTGCTTCATCTCGATCCGGACCGTATCATTACGGGGGCAGACGAAGTGCAGCGCGCGCTGGGCTGGGCAGCACCACGACTGGCCGAGGGTCCGGTGCTGATCGCATCGAGCTCGACACCGGATCAGGTCGCCGCGTTGCAGGCACGCCACGGTCGCGACGCCGCCGGCCATGCCATCGAGCAGGCGATGGCCGACATTGCGGAGAGCCTCGTAAAATCGGGCGTGCGGCGACTGATCGTTGCCGGCGGCGAGACGTCCGGGGCCGTTGTCGATCGGTTGAAGATTCCCGGATTTCTCGTGGGAGTAGAAATTGCCGCAGGCGTTCCGGTGCTGCGCGCGGTCGGTGCCGAAAGCGACATGCTGCTCGCTCTGAAGTCCGGAAATTTCGGCGGAGCGGAGTTTTTCTCCGACGCAATCAGGCTCATGCGCTGAGCGCAGAGCATTTTTAGCTGCCTGTTCATTTCTGTCGGGCTCCGTGCTCGCACGGAGCCGTCGTTAACGTCTGCACAAGTGCTCTGGTGTTGGATGTCGGCGCTGCTCCCTTTGATTGATTCGTAGAACTTCGGACGCGCGCCGGCGCCAATACAACGAGACCCGATTATGTTTGCCAAACTCTCCATCCGCACCAAAATCATCAGTGTCGTGGCATTCCTGCTGGTCGCGATGGCCGGCATGGGCCTGCTCGCCGTCATGAAGATGCGGTCGATGAATGCCAACACCGTCGACATCACCACGAACTGGCTGCCCAGCGTGCGGGTGATCGGCGATCTGCGCGCCAGCGTCATCACGTATCGCAACGTGGTTCGCCAGCACATGCTTGCCGAGTCGCTGGACGACAAGCTCGCGACGGAGAAGACCGCTGCCACGGTGAGCGAAGCGCTCGCCAAGGTGCGCTCCAAGTACGAGGCCATGATCAGCTCCCCGGAAGAGCGGGCGCTCTACAACCAATGGTCCAGGCTCTGGGACGACTACAAGAAGGGCACCGAGGAGGTCATGGCATTGTCGCGCAAGGAGGCCGGCAAGCTCCCGCGCGAGGCGCAGGAGCTCAACTCCAAGACCGTCAACAAGATCGGGCTCCAGGCCGACGAGGTCCTGAACAAGGACATCGAGCTCAACACGAAGGGCGGCGAACGGGCCGCTCAGGAGGCTGCCGACAGCTACGCCTATGCCTTCATGCTGGTTTCGGTCATTCTCGGCGCCGCTGTCGTGATCGGCCTTGGGCTCAGCTTCTATCTCGTCCGAGACGTATCCAGCGGCATCAACTCGATCATCCAGCCGATGCAGGCGCTGGGTAAGGGCGACCTCTCCGCCGAGGTCCCCCACCGCGGCGAGAAGACCGAGATCGGCGCCATGGCCGACGTGCTCCAGATATTCAAGGAGGCGCTGATCGCCAAGAAGGCCGCCGACGAAGCCGCCGCGGCGGATGCCGAAGCCAAGATCGAGCGTGGCCGCCGTGTCGACAATGTCACCCGCGAATTCGAAACGATGATCGGCGAGATCGTCCAGACCGTGTCGTCGGCCTCGACTCAGCTCGAAGCCTCCGCCTCGACGCTGACTGCGACCGCGGACCGCTCGCAGCGGCTGGCGACCACGGTCGCCTCCGCTTCGGAGGAAGCCTCGACCAACGTGCAATCGGTCGCCTCGGCGACGGAGGAGATGGCTTCGTCGGTCGGCGAGATCAGCCGCCAGGTGCAGGAATCGGCGCGGATGGCGGGCGATGCCGTCGGCCAGGCGCGCGCCACCACCGAGCGCGTCAGCGAGCTCTCCAAGGCCGCCTCGCGCATCGGCGACGTCGTCGAGCTGATCAACACCATCGCCGGCCAGACCAATCTGCTCGCGCTGAATGCCACCATCGAAGCCGCACGTGCCGGTGAAGCCGGCCGCGGCTTCGCCGTGGTCGCTTCCGAGGTGAAGGCGCTCGCCGAGCAGACCGCGAAGGCGACCGGCGAGATAGGCCAGCAGATTTCCGGCATCCAGGCCGCGACCAACGACTCGGTCGGCGCCATCAAGGAGATCTCCTCGACCATCGAGCGTCTGTCGGAGATCTCGTCGGCGATCGCGGCGGCGGTGGAGGAGCAGGGCGCGGCGACGCAGGAAATCGCCCGCAACGTGCAGCAGGCCGCGCAGGGCACGCAGCAGGTGTCGTCGAACATCACCGACGTGCAGCGCGGCGCGACCGAGACCGGCACGGCCTCCTCGCAGGTGCTGTCGGCGGCACAGATGCTGTCGAACGACTCGAACCGGCTCAAGACCGAGGTCAGCAAGTTCCTGACCAATGTGCGCGCGGCGTAGTTCGCGCTCACCTCATCTACAAAGGGCGGCGCTTTCGGCGTCGCCCTTTGCCTCTTAGGCAAGTGCCGACACTGACATATTCTTCACGTGGGTTCTACGGTTCCAAATCTTTACGGGTTTCGAACTGAGGGAACTTTAGCTTTCTCCGCAGTTGTTTCGGAGACTCCATCGTGAAGCTGCTTTCCTTTGCCGCCATTCGTTCCATCCAATTGAAAATCGCTCTGATCGCTGGCGTTTGCCTCGCGGTCACGTGTGTCGTCCTGATCGGCTACGGTCTCTTCTCCACGCAGAGCATGAACCAGTACGTGACCCGCGAGGTCATGCAGCTGGTCGACCAGCAGACAAAGGAGAGCCTGATGAATCGCGCCTCCAACGAAGCCAACGCCATCAAGGCCGAGCTGGAGGTCGGATTTGACGCGGCGCGTACGATCGCGCATGCGTTCGAGACGCTGGCGGACGACAAGACCGGCACCCCGATTGCGGCCCGGCGCGCCCAGTTCAACGCGCTGCTTCGCCACGTGCTCGAGCTCAACCCCGCCTTCAACGGCACTTACTCGGCCTGGGAGCCCGGTGCGCTCGATGGCGACGATGCAGCGTTCAAGGGACGCAAGGAGATGGGATCGGACAACACCGGCCGCTTCCTGCCCTATTGGACACGGAACGCCAACGGCGACATCGCGGTTCAGCCACTCGTCGAATATGACAGCAGCGAACGGCACACGAACGGCCTCGTGAAGGGGGCCTGGTACATCAATCCGAACATGACGGGTAAGGAGAACATCCTCGGCCCACTGCCCTATATCGTGCAGGGAAAGTCGGTCTTCCTGGCGACTATGTCGGTGCCGGTCATGATCGGTGGCAGATTCCGCGGCGTTGCCGGCGCCGACTACAACCTCGACTTCGTGCAGAAGCTCGCCGTCAAGCTCAACAACTCGCTGTTCGAAGGCAAGGGCAAGGTCGCGATCCTCAACGACACCGGCCTGATCGTCGCCAACAGCGCCAACCAGGACGTGATCGGCAAGAATGCCTCGGCGGCCGATCCGCGCTGGAGCGAAAGCTTCGCCATCGTGAAGGCGGGCAAGAGCACGGTGCAGGACGATCCCAAGTTCGCCAACATCGACATCTACGCGCCCATGCGCTTCGGGCTCACCGAAAATGCGTGGTCGGTCCTGATCTCGATCCCGCGCGAGGTGGTGCTGGCGTCGGCACGACAACTGGATGCCTCTCTCAGCGCCCGTGCGACGTCCAGCACGTTCTGGCAGCTTGGTGTCGGCCTCGTCATCGTGCTGATGGCGATCTTCCTGATCTCATTCGCCGCACGCGAGATCGCGCGGCCGATCCAGGATTGCGCCAATTTCGCCGACGGCATCGCCAAGGGCGATTTCAATCAGCGACTCGAAATTGAGCAGGCCGACGAGGTCGGCAGGCTCGCAGCGTCGCTGAGCTCGATGCAAGGCGACCTCAAATGCAGCATCGAGCAGCGCGCCCAAGACCAGGCGGTCGCCGACCGCGAGCGCAAGCGCACGATGAACGAGCTCGCCGACAGTTTCGAAGCCTCCGCGGGCGCTATTGTGGAGACGGTGTCCGCCGCGTCCGGTGCGCTGGAAAGTTCGGCCGCGTCGCTGAGCTCAACCGCCGAGCGGGCGCAACAGCTCGCCTCCGTCGTGGCCGCCGCATCCGACCAGGCGTCCGGCAACGTGCAATCGGTCGCCTCGGCGACGGAGGAGATGGCTTCGTCGGTCGGCGAGATCAGCCGCCAGGTGCAGGAATCGGCGCGGATGGCGGGCGATGCCGTCGGCCAGGCCCGCGCCACCACCGAGCGCGTCAGCGAGCTCTCCAAGGCCGCCTCGCGCATCGGCGACGTCGTCGAGCTGATCAACACCATCGCCGGCCAGACCAATCTGCTCGCGCTGAATGCCACCATCGAAGCCGCACGTGCCGGTGAAGCCGGCCGCGGCTTCGCCGTGGTCGCTTCCGAGGTGAAGGCGCTCGCCGAGCAGACCGCGAAGGCGACCGGCGAGATAGGCCAGCAGATTTCCGGCATCCAGGCCGCGACCAACGACTCGGTCGGCGCCATCAAGGAGATCTCCTCGACCATCGAGCGTCTGTCGGAGATCTCGTCGGCGATCGCGGCGGCGGTGGAGGAGCAGGGCGCGGCGACGCAGGAAATCGCCCGCAACGTGCAGCAGGCCGCGCAGGGCACGCAGCAGGTGTCGTCGAACATCACCGACGTGCAGCGCGGCGCGACCGAGACCGGCACGGCTTCCTCACAGGTGCTGTCGGCGGCGCAGATGTTGTCGAACGACTCGAACCGGCTCAAGGCCGAGGTCAGCAAGTTCCTGACCAATGTGCGCGCAGCGTAAAGCGCGGTCCATCCATCAAACCCATGAGCGGCGCTGTAAGCGCCGCTCATTTTTTTTCGGTCGCATGATGTCGTTTGAAGGAAGCGTCCGAGGCTTTCCCAGTAATCTTACGGGCGCGCCGTTTCATGGACGGTTAAACCGGATTTACGAATGTTGGGCGAGGGCGGCCCAGCAAGGGGCGAGGTTCCCATTGGAATGATTTCACGCTGAACCGGTCTTTTTGGGGGATCCGATGCGCAAGAATTTTCCGGTCTCGGCCGTCGAATATCCCGTCAGTGACGAGACGCTGATCGTTTCGCGAACCGATCTCAAGGGCAAGCTCACCTACTTCAATGAGGATTTCATTGCCGCTGCCGGCTTCACGTCGGCGGAACTCATGGGCCAGCCGCACAACATCGTCCGCCACCCCGACATGCCGCCGGAGGCGTTCGACAATCTCTGGGACACGCTGAAGGCCGGCAAGCCCTGGCTCGGCGCAGTGAAGAACCGCCGCAAGAACGGCGACTTCTACTGGGTGCTGGCGACGGCCTCACCGATCCGCGAGAACGGTCAGGTCAAGGGCTACACCTCGATCCGCACCAGGCTGCCGGCCGACCAGCGCAAGCTCGCCGAGGAGGTCTACGCTGCAATCCGCGAGAAGAAGCCCCACGGCTATCGCATCGACGCCGGTATCATCCGTCGCCGCTCGCTGCTCGACCGCTTCAGCATTTTCACCGGGACGCTGAAGGCGCGCCTGGTCACGGCGATGGTGCTCCAGGCGCTGTTCATGCTTGCACTCGGCATCGGCGGTGCCCTCTCCACCGGCGGTTCCGCCGGCCTGATCCTGTCGCTGCTGGCTGTCGTCGGCGCCGCCACCGTCGGCTTCACCGGCCTTGCAACCATGCGAGCGATCCAGGGGCCGATGCGGCAGCTCAATGACACTTTGATCAACCTCGTGCAGGACAAGTTCGACAACCGCATCGTGATCGAGCGCGACGACGAGATCGGCGAGGCGCTGCGCAACCTTCAGACCGTGCAGACCATCATCCGCTTCAGCCGCGACGAGGTGCAGGCGGTGCAGCGCCGTGCCGAGGCGCAACGCAAGGACGACATGACCAAGCTCGCCAGCGGCTTCGAGGCCGCGATCGGCGAGATCATCGAGACCGTGTCGTCGGCGGCAACCGAGCTCGAGGCCTCGGCCTCGACGCTGTCCTCGACCGCGGGCCGGGCGCAGGAATTGGCGACGGCGGTCGCAACCGGCTCGGAAGCCGCGTCGACCAATGTCCATTCGGTGGCCTCGGCCGCCGAAGAGATGTCGTCCTCGGTGCGCGAGATCGGCCGGCAGGTGCAGGATTCCTCCCGGATCGCGAGCGAGGCGGTCAGTCAGGCCCACGCGACCACCGAACGTGTCAGCGAATTGTCGCGGGCTGCATCGCGGATCGGCGACGTCGTCGAGCTCATCAACGCGATTGCCGGCCAGACCAACCTGCTGGCGCTCAATGCCACGATCGAGGCGGCGCGGGCGGGCGAGGCCGGTCGCGGCTTCGCGGTGGTGGCCTCCGAGGTCAAGGCGCTGGCCGAGCAGACGGCCAAAGCCACCGGCGAGATCGGCCAGCAGATCGGCGGCATCCAGGCGGCGACGCAGGATTCCGTCGGCGCCATCGGCGAGATCAGCGGCACCATCGCGCGTCTGTCGGAGATCGCCTCGGCGATCGCCGCGGCCGTGGAGCAGCAGGGCGCCGCAACCCAGGAGATCGCCCGCAATGTTCAGGAGGCGGCCAGGGGAACGCAGCAGGTGTCGTCCAATGTCGGCGACGTCCAGCGCGGCGCCTCCGAGACCGGTTCCGCGTCGTCGCAGGTGCTGACTGCGGCGCAGATGCTGTCGCGCGACTCCAACCGCCTCAAGCTCGAGGTCGGCAAGTTCCTGAACTCGGTCCGCGCCGCCTGAGGCGCGCGGCCGCATGGCTGCGATGTCGGTTTCGCAGTGCGGTAGCAGGGAAGTGAATGCGGGATAGCCGCCGGGGATTAGCGTTTCCGGCGGTGCTCAGGTAAAGGGGGAAGGGGATCGCCGTGGGGGCGGATTCCATATCCTCGCTTGACCTGGAATTGCCTGGCGCATGATTGCTCTGGTCCGTATTGCCCTGAGCCGGCCTTATACATTCGTCGTACTGGCGCTGCTGCTGCTGATTATCGGACCGCTCGCGGCGCTGCGAACCCCGACCGACATCTTCCCGGATATCCGTATTCCCGTCATCGGCGTGGTCTGGCAGTACACAGGCCTGCCGCCGGACCAGATGTCCGGCCGCATCACCACGCCGTTCCAGCGCGCGCTGACGACCACGGTCAACGACATCGAGCATATCGTCGCCAATTCCTACAACGGCTTTGGCATCATCAAGATCTTCTTCCAGCCCAACGTCGACATCCGCACCGCCAACGCGCAGGTCACCGCGATCTCGCAGACGCTGCTCAAGCAGATGCCGCCGGGCGCGACGCCACCCTTGATCCTGAACTACTCGGCGTCCACCGTGCCGATCATTCAGGTGGCGCTGTCGGGCGACGGGCTCACCGAGCAGAATCTCGCCGATATCGGCATCAACCAGCTTCGTACGCCCTTGGTCACGGTGCCGGGCGCGGCGATTCCCTATCCGTTCGGCGGCAAGCAGCGCCAGGTCCAGATCGATCTCAATCCTACCGCGCTCCAGGCCCGCGGCCTCTCGGGCCAGGACGTCGCCAATGCGCTGGCCGCCCAGAACCTGATCACACCGGTCGGCACCCAGAAGATCGGCCAGTTCGAGTACAACATCCAGCTCAACAACTCGCCGCTCCGGATCGAGGAACTCGGCAATCTGCCGATCAAGACCGTCAACGGCGCCATGGTCTATGTGCGCGACGTCGCCACCGTGCGGGACGGCAATCCGCCGCAGACCAACATCGTTCATGTCGACGGCAACCGCTCGGTGCTGATGATGGTGCTGAAGGCGGGCGCGACCTCGACGCTCGATATCATCGCCGGCATCAAGCAGAAGGTGATCGACGTCAAGGATCAGCTGCCCGACGCACTGAAGATCGGCTTCATCGGTGATCAGTCGGTGTTCGTCCGCGGCGCGATCCAGGGGGTCGCCTTCGAGGGTGTGATCGCGGCGCTGCTCACCAGCGTCATGATCCTGCTGTTCCTCGGCAGCTGGCGCTCGACCATCATCATCGCGGTCTCGATCCCGCTGTCGGTGCTGGGCGCCATCATCATGCTGTCGGCGATCGGCGAGACGCTGAACATCATGACGCTCGGCGGCCTCGCGCTCGCGGTCGGCATCCTCGTCGACGACGCCACGGTCACGATCGAGAACATCAACTACCATCTGGAGCAGGGCAAGCCAGTCGAGCAGTCCATCCTCGACGGCGCCAACCAGATCGTGACGCCGGCCTTCGTTTCGCTGCTGTGCATCTGCATCGTGTTCGTGCCGATGTTCTTCCTCACTGGCGTCGCGCGCTTCCTGTTCGTGCCGATGGCGGAAGCCGTGATGTTCGCGATGATCTGGTCGTTCATCCTGTCGCGCACGCTGGTGCCGACGATGGCGAACTATCTGCTCAAGGCGCATGTCCATCACGAGGGCGGGCCGCCGAAGTCGCGCAATCCGCTAGTCTGGTTCCAGCGCGGCTTCGAGGCGCGGTTCGAGCGCATCCGCGGTGGTTATCGCGGCCTCCTTGGCCTGGCGCTGGTGCACCGGGCGGTGTTCGTCATCGGTTTCATCTGCATCGTCGGCGTGTCCTTCGGGCTGGTGCCGTTCCTCGGCCGCAACTTCTTCCCAGCCGTCGATGCCGGCAACATCCTGATGCATGTCCGCACCCAGGTCGGCACCCGCGTCGAGGAGACCGCGAACCAGCTCGCCGACGTGCAGAAGGCAGTGCGCAAGCTGATTCCGGGCGAGATCGAGACCATGACCGACAATATCGGCATGCCGATCTCCGGCATCAACATGACCTACAACAACACCGGTGTGATCGGCCCGCAGGACGGCGACATTCAGATCAAGCTGAAGGAAGGCCACAAGCCGACCGAAGAGCATGTCCGCATGCTGCGCGAGCAATTGCCGCGCCTGTTCCCCGGCGTGAGCTTTGCGTTCCTGCCGGCCGACATCGTCAGCCAGATCCTGAATTTCGGCGCGCCGGCGCCGATCGACCTGCAAATCCGCGGCGCCAATGTCAGTGCGAATTTCGCTTATGCCAACAACCTGCTGGCGAAGGTCCGCAAGATTCCCGGCGTTGCCGATGCGCGCATCCAGCAGTCGCCGAACAACCCGACCTTCAACATCGATGTCGACCGCACCCGCGCGCAATATGTCGGCCTGACCGAGCGCGACGTCACCAACAGCCTCGTGGTCAATCTCGCCGGCTCCTCGCAGGTGGCGCCGACCTACTATCTCAATCCCGACAACGGCGTGTCCTACTCGATCGTGATGCAGACGCCGCAATACCAGATCGACTCGCTCAGTGCGCTGCAGACCCTGCCGATCACCGCGGCCAGCAATGCGCAGTCGCCGATCCTCGGCGGCATCGCCGACATCACGCGCTCCACGTCGAGCGCGGTGGTCTCGCAATACGACATCCAGTCCATGGTGCAGATATTTGCCACGACCTCGGGCCGCGATCTCGGCGCGGTTGCGGCCGACATCCGCCAGCTGATCGCCGACACCGCCAGGGAGGTGCCGAAGGGATCTTCCGTGGTGCTGCTCGGCCAGGTCCAGACCATGAACAGCGCCTTCACCGGCCTCCTGTTCGGCCTGCTCGGGGCCGTCGTGCTGATCTACTTCCTGATCGTCGTGAACTTCCAGTCCTGGTCCGACCCGTTCGTGATCATCACAGCGCTGCCGGCCGCGCTCGCCGGCATCGTCTGGATGCTGTTCATGACCGAGACCACGCTGTCGGTGCCGGCGCTCACCGGCGCCATCATGTGCATGGGCGTTGCCACCGCCAACAGTGTGCTCGTGATCTCCTTTGCCCGCGAGCGCTACGAGGAGCTCGGCGATCCCATCGCCGCCGCGCTCGAAGCCGGCTTTGTCCGGTTCCGCCCGGTGCTGATGACCGCGCTCGCCATGATCATCGGCATGGCGCCGATGGCGCTCGGGTTGGGTGAGGGCGGCGAGCAGAATGCACCGCTCGGCCGGGCCGTGATCGGCGGCCTGATCTTTGCAACCTTCGCCACGCTGATGTTTGTTCCCGTGGTGTTCAGCATGGTTCACAAGAAACAAGGCGCCGAAGCCGCCGCCTCATTGGAGACTCCGCATGTCGCCCACTGAACCCCGCTCCCCGGTGTCGCACCGGAAACTGGGCATCTTCGGCGTGGTGGCGCTGATTGCGGCAGGCCTCGTCGTGGGCACCGGCATCCGTGCCCGCGAGGAGCAGGGCTCCAAGCTGAAGGAATGGACCGACGACCAGGCCGTTCCCAGCGTGGCGGTGACGCTGCCCAATGCCAAGGACCTCAATGCCACCATCGAGCTGCCGGGCCGGCTGGAAGCCTACTACCGGGCTCCGATCTTCGCGCGCGTGTCGGGCTATTTGAAGAGCTGGAGCGCCGACATCGGCGCGCGCGTCAAGGCCGGCCAGGTGATTGCCGAGATCGAGGCGCCCGACCTCGATCAGCAGTTGCTGCAAGCCCGCGCCGACCTCGCCAGCCAGCAGGCCAGCGCCAGGCTGTCGGAGGCAACGCTGAACCGGCGCAAGACGCTGGTCGCCTCCAACTTCGTCTCGGCGCAGGAGATCGACGAGCGCACCGCCGACCTCTCCAACAAGAAGGCGGCCGTCAATTCGGGGCAGGCCAATGTCGAGCGCCTGGAAGCGCTCGCCGGCTACAAGAAGATCACCGCGCCGTTCGACGGCGTCGTTACCGCGCGCGACACCGACGTCGGCGCGCTCATCAATGCCGGCGGCGGCTCGGGCCCGGCGATGTTCGTGATCTCGGACATCACCAAGCTGCGCGTCTACGTCAACGTGCCCCAGAACTACGTGCCGGCGATCAAGATCGGGGCCAAGGCGATCATCACGCTGCCGGAATATCCCAACCGGACCTTTCAGGCGACGGTGGAGGCTTCATCGCAGGCCGTCGATGTCGCCTCCGGCACCACGCGCATGCAGCTCGGGCTCGACAATTCCAGAGGCGAGTTGATGCCCGGCGGCTATGCCAGCGTGAAGCTCAGCCTCCAGCGTGACTCCGCGCCGCTCAGCATCCCCGCCAGCGCCCTGATCTTCAACGGCAGCGGCCTGCGCGTTGCAACGGTCGGTGCGGACGAGAAGGTGCTGTTCAAGCCGGTCACCATCGCGCGCGATCTCGGACGCGAAATCGAGCTCGCGTCGGGCGTCGCAGCGGACGATCGTGTCATCACCGCCCCGCCGGATGGTCTGTCGGATGGCGACGCGGTCCGCGTCGTCGGGGCCAAGGCCAAGCCTGCAACGGCGTCCGAGAAGCAAGCGCCGAGGAGCTAGGGCGGTCTCGTGCCCCGGACGCAGCGCAGCACGAAGTGATGCGTTGCAGAGCCGGGGCCCCTCTCTCCTCGCTGTACCGTGTGGCTTTCTGGGCCCCGGCTCTGCGGAGCGGCATTACATGCCGCACCGCGTCCGGGACACGAGAGCTTACGCCACCCGCCACTCCGGCACGCCATCCGCGGCCATCGCGATCTCGCCGATTGAGCCGACCGGCGTGCGATCCATGTTGAGGAGGTGCGCCAGCGTCGCGCCGTCGATCGCCGGAATCCGCGCCAGCGTGCGGCGGTCATCATCCGTGCGCAGCATCACCACGCCGTGCTCGACATCGCCGCCGCGGCCATAGAGCACCGTAAAGCTCTCGACCTTGCCTTTGCCTCCGGCCTCGGTGACGAACTCCGGCACCGCGCGCTTGTTGCGGTCGGCCTCGGCCTGCACGCTCGTCTCCTGCGCCAGCGCCTCGCGCGGCGGCGTCTTCGAGACCACCAGCGCGTGGTGCTTGGTGACGAAGCCGCCCTGGCCGTAGAGCAGGCCGAGCCCGGCGCCGCTGCGCAAGCGCCGCACCATCGCGCAGGCTGCATGCGTCATGTAGGTGTTGAGCGGCGCCCCGAAGAAGGTGAGCCCGCCGGTCACGGTCGGGTGCACGTCCGCGCCCAAGCCAAGCGTCCGCCGCGCCATCTTGGGCACGCAGGGGAAGCAGCTATAGAGCTCGATCGCATCGAACTTTCTGCCGTCGCCGCCGGCGAGGTTCATCACGGCGTTCAGCACCGCGTTCTGCGGATGGCTTTCGTAGAACTGGTCGCGCAGGAGATAATCACGCGGTTCTTCGGCCGAGGCGCCGCCGAGCGGGTAGACCAGCCTGTCCTCGGGAATCCCGGCCGCGCGCGCCTTGGCAAGGCTGGTGAGCAGCAGGGCGCCGCCCATGTTGACGCTCGGGTTGGCAACCATGAGCTTTTTGTAGGGCCAGGCGATCAGGCGGTTGTCGGCGGTCGGTGTCGTGATCTCCTCGGGCGCATAGCGCCGCTTGAGCCAGGCATTCGGATTTTGCGCGGCGGCTTCCGAATAACGCGACCACAGCACACCGGACTCAGCCATCGCCTCGCGCGGCGTCTGGCCCCAATGCGCGGAGGAGGCCGCCTCATAGAACGGATAGACCGTGACGGGACGGAACACGCCGAGCTTGACCGCCAGCGGCTTCTGGAACGCCGCGCCGCGCTTGGGTTCCTCGACGTCATGCGCGAACGGGGTCCATGGCAGCCTGATGCTCGCACGTTCCGCCTTGGTCGCGGTCGATTGCGCCTCCGCCCCGCAGACTGCCGCGACGCTGCACTCGCCGCGCGCGATGCGCTTTGCCGCCTCGTGGATGTAGCGGATCGGGCTCTCGCCGCCGACCGGGCCGTAATAGCAATGCGCGGGCGCGATCCCGAGCCGTTGCGCCAGAAGCTTCTCCGGATCGCGATAGCGCCAGCTCAGGAAATTGACGACGTCGAGCGACTGCACCTCGCCGAGCAGCTTCGCGCCCGCATCGGCCTCGGCGCGCCGGAGCGCCTGTTCGAGCAGATCGAGCGGCTCGAGGCCCTCGGTGATCTCCTTGGGGCGGTCGACGATCTCGCCGATGCCGACGATGACGGGGATGCGGTCTTCGGGGATGTTGTTGTATTTCATGCTTCAATTCACGATGTCAGTTGTTTCGTCATTGCAAGCGACGCGAAGCAATCCAGGATTCTTCCGGGGCGACAGTCTGGATTGTTTCGCTTCGCTCGCAATGACGGTGTAGCAATCACTCCGCCACCAGCGCATTCATGTGCTCGACGGCTTCGGCAAACTCTTCCTTGAACTCCTGCACCACCGCGCCTGCCGATTTCACGCTGTCGACCAGGCCGACACCTTGGCCGACGAAGTAACTCACGAGATCGCGCGCCCTCGCATTCCCGCTCGCCGCCGCGCGGTCGATCGAATGGAAGGCGTCGCGGCTGATGATGCTTTGTAGCGGCATCGGCAGCGCGCCGGGGCTCTCCGGCGCTCGGTCCCAGGCATCCGTCCAGACCGAGCGGAGCTGCCGGGCCGGCTTGCCGGTGCGACCCTTCGAGCGCACGGCGTCGCGCGAGGAGGCCGCGATCATCTTCTTGCGAAAGATCTCCGTGGTCTCCGCCTCGACGGTCGCAAGCCACACCGAGCCGGTCCAGGCGCCGGCCGCGCCCATCGCCATGCAGGCGGCCATCTGCCGTCCCGTCATGATGCCGCCGGCCGCCAGCACCGGCACATCGCGGATCTTCTTGATCGCCTTGATCACCTCCGGCACCAGCACCATGGTCGAGACCTCGCCGCAATGGCCGCCGGCCTCGGTGCCCTGCACCACGAGAATGTCGACGCCGGCTGCGACCTGACGCAGCGCGTGCTCCTTGGCGCCGACCAGTGCCGCAACGGGGACGCCGTGTTTCCTGCCCATCTCGATCATCGCCTTCGGCGGCACGCCCAGCGCATTGGCGATCAGGCGGATCGGATGACGAAAAGAGACTTCGAGCAGCTCAAGCGCCGTCTTCGCATCGAACGGCTGCGGCTGGTCGTCCGCGACCTCGGTGGTGGTCAGTTCGATGTCGTACTTCTTCAGGAGATCGCGCGTATAGTTGCGATGCTCTTGCGGTACCCGCGCTTCCAGGCTCTTCCAGGTGACGTCCTTCTCGCCCGCGGTCGAGATATTCTCGGGGATCAGCACGTCGATGCCGTAGGGCTTGCCGTCGACATGCGCATCGATCCATGCCAGCTCGCGTTCGAGCGTCTCAGGCGTGTGCACGGTCGCGCCCAGCACGCCGAAGCCGCCGGCGCGGCTGACGGCGGCAACGACGTCGCGGCAATGGCTGAAGGCGAGCAGCGGGAACTCGATGCCCAGCATGTCGCAGATCGGCGATTTCATGGCCCTCTCCCGGCAGCAGCCTTCGCGTTGCTGTTGTTGCTTTGCTTGCGCAGGCGCTCGACGCTAGCCCATCGCCATCCGCGATGCCAAGCCGGATTTGGTGGCGCATCTTGCGTGCAGGCGCCACGACGTGGATGAGCCATTCCGCTGTACAAAATAAGCGGCCCAGAGTCGCCCGATTTGCCTCTTGCGCTTTCGAGAGCGGCAGCAAATGCTGGCGCGCAACAACAGAAAAATCAGGGAGCGCCAATGTCGTCAGCGCAATCGAACCCGGCTCGCGCCGCCGAGGCTTACGACGTGGTCGTCGTCGGCGCCGGCTTTGCCGGCCTATACATGCTGCACCGGCTGCGCGGTCTCGGCTTCTCCGCACGCGTCTACGAGCAGGGCGGCGGCGTCGGCGGCACCTGGTACTGGAACCGCTATCCCGGTGCGCGCTGCGACGTCGAGAGCATGCAATATTCCTACTCGTTCTCCGAAGAGCTGCAGCAGGAATGGGACTGGAGCGAACGCTACGCGCCGCAGCCAGAGATCCTGAAATATGCCAACCACGTCGCCGACCGCTTTGATCTGCGCCGCGACATCCAGTTCAACACGCGCGTCGAGCGCGCCGCGTTCGACGAGCGCGCGACATGCTGGTCGGTGACGACCTCGGACGGCAAGACGGTCGAAGCCAAATTCGTCGTGCTCGCCACAGGTTGTCTCTCGAACGCGCGCAAGCCGGACATCAAGGGCCTGGAGAATTTCAAAGGGCCCGTCTACCACACCGGCAACTGGCCGCATGAAGAGGTCGACTTCACGGGCCTGCGCGTTGGCCTGATCGGTACGGGATCATCAGGTATCCAGTCGGCTCCCGTCATCGCCGAGCAGGCGAGACATCTCACGGTGTTCCAGCGCACCGCGAATTTCTCCGTTCCCGCCCGCAACGCCGCGCTCACGCATGAGGAACGCAGCGCGTTCCGCAAGAACTATCCGGAGATCCGTCGCTTCGCACGCGAGGTCGCCCGCAATGGCATCTATACCGAGCAGCCGGATCGTGGCGCTCTCGATGACAATGACGACGTCAGGCGCGCCAAGTATTCGGCGCGCTGGGAGCACGGCGGGCTCACCTTCATGTATGCCTATAACAATCTCGGCCTCGACCGGGCCGCGAACGACACCGCGGCGGATTTCGTGCGCGGCAAGGTCGCCGAGATCGTGAAGGACCCTGACACCGCGAAGCTGCTTCAGCCGAACAGCCACCCGATCGGCACCAAGCGCATCTGCGTCGATACCGACTATTTCGCGACCTTCAACCGGCCCAATGTTTCTCTGCTGGATATCAAGACCAATCCGATCGAGGAGATCACCGCAAACGCCGTGCGCGTTGCCGGGAAGGACCACGAGGTCGATGCGCTGGTGCTGGCGACCGGCTTCGACGCCATGACCGGCTCGGTCGCCAGGATCGACATTCTGGGTCGGCGCGGGCAGACGCTGAACCAGAAATGGGCGGAAGGCCCCAAGACCTTTCTCGGCCTGATGAGCGCGGGCTTTCCGAACCTCTTCATCATCACCGGGCCGGGCAGCCCGTCGGTGCTATCGAACATGATCGTGTCGATCGAGCAGCATGTCGACTGGATCGCCGAGTGCCTGACCCACATGCGCATGCGCGGCTTCACGACGATCGAGGCGAGCGGGGAGGCCGAGGAGAAATGGGTCGCGCACGTCAACGAGGTCGCCCAGGACACGCTCTATCCGCAGGCCAATTCCTGGTACATGGGCGCCAACATCCCCGGCAAGCCGCGCATCTTCATGCCCTATATCGGCGGCGTCGGCGTCTACCGGCGGATCTGCGATGAGGTCGCTGCGAAGGGATATGAAGGATTTGTGATGGGGCACGGGGAGCAGCCGCAGGCGGCGGCGTCCTAGATGACGCCCGTCATTCCGGGGCTCGCGGAAGCGAGAACCCGGGCGCCCCGGAATGACGTCGGGGAGGGGGTGCCATGACGAAACGTAGAGTTGCCCCGCCGGGCAATGCATTTCCGAGGCCTTGTCATCGGCCGGTCGCGGGCTAATTAATGCAGACGCATCTTTCCGCCGGAGCCCTCGCATGACCGACACCCCCGCCTACGTGCCGCCCAAGGTCTGGACCTGGAACAAGGAGAATGGCGGGCAGTTCGCCAGCATCAATCGCCCGATCGCCGGCCCCACCCACGAGAAGGAACTGCCGGTCGGCAAGCACCCCTTGCAGCTCTATTCGCTGGCGACGCCGAACGGGGTGAAGGTGACGGTGATGCTGGAGGAGCTCTTGGCGCTCGGCCACAAGGGCGCTGAATACGACGCCTGGCTGATCAAGATCGGCAACGGCGATCAGTTCGGCAGCGGCTTCGTCGATATCAATCCGAACTCGAAAATCCCGGCGCTGATGGATCGCTCCGGTCCGGAGCCGATCCGCGTGTTCGAGTCCGGCTCGATCCTGTTCTACTTGGCCGAGAAGTTCGGCGCCTTCCTGCCGCAGGACATCAAGACACGCACCGAGGCGATGTCCTGGCTGTTCTGGCAGATGGGCAGCGCGCCGTATCTCGGCGGCGGCTTCGGCCATTTCTATGCGTACGCGCCGTTCAAGATCGAATACGCCATCGACCGTTTCGCGATGGAAGTCAAACGCCAGCTCGACGTGCTCGACCGCCGCCTCGCCGACAACGAATATCTCGCGGGCAAGGAATACACCATCGCCGACATCGCGGTGTGGCCCTGGTACGGCGCGCTCGCCAAGGGGCTGGTCTATGGCGCCGGCGAATTCCTTTCGGTGCAGGACTACAAGAACGTGCAGCGCTGGACCGACCAGATCGCCAAGCGTCCGGCCGTGAAGCGCGGCCGCATGGTCAACCGCATCTCCGGCGATCCCGCCAGCCAGCTCCACGAACGCCACGACGCCAGCGATTTCGAGACCAGGACACAGGACAAGCTCGCGCCTGCGACGTAGCTGCTTTCTTACCTCTCCTCACTTGCGGCAGGCCATCGCATTGAGGGCTTTTCCCTGCGGCCATCCTTCGAGACGCCCGCCTTTGGCGGGCCCTCAGGATGAGGATCGAGCGCGTGGCAGCAATTTCAGCCGGCACCGATCCCACGAAGCCTCATCCAGACCGTGAAGCGGTCGTCTCGAAGGTCGAGGCGCGCGCTCAGGCCCGCGCCAAATACTCATATGCGATAACCCTGCCGCAAGGCGGGGCGAGGGAGCGCACTTCGTGCGCGGCGTGAGGCTACTTCCTCTTCACACCCTCCGCCGCCGGAAACACCACGCGATCATCGGTGCGGCAATAGCGGTCGGCGAACATGCGGCCGATCGGGTGATAGCGCTCCATGTGCACCCGCATCGCCTCGGGATCCCAGAGCTCGTCGCGGATGTGAAAGTGGATGCCTTCGCCCATGATCAGGCGGCGATCATCGTTGACGTCGATCAGCTTCCAGAGCTTGCACTCCATCGCCCACGGCGTGTCGGCCAGCCGCGGCACCGCGATGCTGGTGGATGGCGCCAGCTTCAGGCCGAGATAATCGGGCTCGCCGATCTCGGGCGGAAAATCGCCGCTGCTCTCGTGCATCGCTCTTGCCAGCGGTTCGTCGGCGAGGTTGACCACGAACTCGCCGGTGCGCTGGATGTTGAGGAACGTGTCCTTGTCCTCGCCGTTCGGCTTGCGGTTCGCCGCGAACATGCAGAGCGGTGGATCCTCGCAGAAGGCGTTGAAGAAGCTGAACGGGGCGGCGTTGACAACACCGGTCGGCCCGAGCGAGGTCACCCATGCGATCGGCCGCGGCAAGATGAAGGAGGTCAGCACCTTGTAGCGCTCGCGTGGCGTCAGGTCGCTGGCGGCGTAGTCCATGATGGCTCCTGGTGGAAAAGACTCTCGTAGGGTGGGCAAAGCGAAAGCGTGCCCACCATTCCTTGCGAGATCGCGACGGTGGGCACGGCGCGAAGTGCGCGCCTTTGCCCGCCCTACGGCCCTTCCCGCGCGGGCAGAGGCAAAGCCTCTACGCCATGCTCAGCTCGTGGCGGCCGACCACCATCCAATGCACCTCGTCGGGACCGTCGGCGAAGCGCAGATGGCGCACGTCCTGATACATCTCGGCCAGCGGGGTCCAGTGCGAGATGCCGGTGGCGCCGTGCATCTGGATCGCCTGGTCGATGATCTTGCAGGCGCGCTCCGGCACCATGGCCTTGACCATGGAGACCCAGACGCGGGCTTCCTTGTTGCCGAGCACGTCCATGGCCTTCGCCGCCTTCAGCACCATCAGCCGCATCGCCTCGATCTCGCAGCGCGCCTGCGCGATGATCTGCATGTTGCCGCCGAGATGGGCGATCTTCTTGCCGAAGGCCTCGCGGGTCAGGCCACGCTGCACCATGAGGTCCAGCGCCTTCTCGGCCTTGCCGATCGTGCGCATGCAGTGATGGATGCGGCCCGGTCCGAGGCGGAGCTGCGAGATCTCGAAGCCGCGGCCTTCGCCGAGCAGGATGTTCTCCTTCGGCACCCGCACATTGTTGAAGCGCATGTGCATGTGGCCGCGCGGGGCGTGGTCCTGGCCGAACACATACATGGGGCCGAGAACCTCGACGCCGGGCGTGTCGCGCGGCACCAGGATTTGCGACTGCTGCTTGCTCGGCGCTGCATCCGGGTTGGTCTTCACCATCACGATCAGGATCTTGCAGCGGGGATCGCCGACCCCTGAGATGTAGTATTTCTCGCCGTTGATGACCCATTCGTCGCCGACGAGCTTGGCCGTGGTCGAGATGTTCTTGGCGTCGGAGGAGGCGACGTTCGGCTCGGTCATGACATAGGCCGAGCGGATCTCGCCGTTGAGCAGCGGCTTCAGCCACTTCTCCTTCTGCTCCTTGGTGCCGACGCGCTCCAGCACCTCCATGTTGCCGGTGTCGGGCGCCGAGCAGTTCATGGTCTCGGAGGCCAGCGGGCTCTTGCCGAGTTCGGCCGCGATATAGGCGTAGTCGAGATTCTTCAGGCCCTGGCCGGTCTCGTCATCGGGCAGGAAGAAGTTCCAGAGACCTTCCTGCTTGGCCTTGTTCTTGGCCTTCTCCAGCACCTCGAGCTGCTTCGGCGTGAAGCTCCAGCGATCCTCCTTGCCTTCGCCCGCCTTGGCAAACTCGATCGACATCGGCTCGACGGTATCGCGGATGAACTTCTTGACGTGGTCATAGAGCGGCCGGACCTGCTCCGACATCCGGAGGTCGTTGAGCTCGTCGCCGGGATTGAGAGTGTAGTTGGTGGTGCGGGGAATGTAGGCGTGTTTTGTCATTGTTCCTCCCGGAGCGCTAGCATTGTGCCGAACGCAAGAATAGTCGCAGCGCCGCCAAAGTGCGAGCGCGCTTTTGTCACGCGAGCCATGCCACGCGACGCAATATCGCGAGGTCGTTTGAAATGTTGTTTGAATGGGGGGCGGCGCGAGTGGGCTGGAGCGCCGTCAGATCCCCAGGACTCCGTCATTGCGAGCGCAGCGACCTGTCCGCCGAAGCCTTCGGCGAAGGCGGAAGCAATCCAGAATCTTACCGCGGCGGCAGTCTGGATTGCTTCGTCGCAAGAGCTCCTCGCAATGACGAGGAGAGTCCGGTCGGCCTCACGCCGGCATCCGGTGCATCGCGCAGATCTTGTTGCCGTCGAGGTCGCGCAGATAGGCGAGATAGAGCTTGCCGCCAGGGCCCTGACGCACCCCTGGCGGATCCTCGATGGATTTTGCGCCGGCTGCGACACCAGCCGCGTGCCAGGCGTCGACCTGCTCCGGGGAGCTGCAGGCAAAGCCGATCGTGCCGCCATTCGCGCAGGTCGCCGGTTCGCCGTTGATCGGCTTCGAGACCGAGAACACGCCGGTCTTGGTGATGTAGAAGATGCGATGGCCGTCGACCCTGGCCGGCCGGACCTCGAGCGTGCTCAGCAGATTGTCGTAGAACGTCTTGGCTTTGTCGAGGTCGTTGGTGCCGATCATGATGTGCGAGAACATTTGCCCATTCCCTTCTGCGCTTTTGAAATCAGATGCCGTAGGATGGGCAAAGCGCAGCGTGCCCACCACGATAATCGAAAATGCTCATGGCGGGCACGCCGCAAGTGCGGCTTTGCCCACCCAACGAGAGTCAGAACGCCGTATAACCGCCGTCGATCACGAACGTGTCCGCGGTGTGATACGACGACGCCTTGCTCATCAGATACACCGCGATGCCGCCGAAATCCGATGCCTCGCCGAAGCGCCGCATCGGAATCCGCGGCATGACGTTGGCGACGAACTTGTCGTTGGCCATGAGCCCTGCCGTCATGTCACTCTTGATCCAGCCGGGCAGGATCGCGTTGGCGGTGACTCCGTGGCGCGCCAGCTCGACGCCGAGCGCGCGCACCAGCGCGTTGATGGCGGCCTTCGTCGCAGCGTAATGCTCGTTGCGCGCCGTGCCGAAGATCGAGGCGAGGCTCGAAGTCGCCACGAGGCGGCCGAAGGGATCGCCGGCATTGGCGCGCTCGGTCATGTGCTTGGCCGCGGCCTGGAAGGCGTGGAACACGCCGTCGAGATTGGTCGCGAACATCGTGCGCCATTCCTCCTCGGTGCGCTCGATGAAGGAGCGTCGGCCGCCGCCGCCGATGCCGGCATTGGCGAAGCAGCCGTCGACCCGGCCGAAAATGTCGAGCGTCGCCTTCATCGCGGAATTGACCGAGGCCGGGTCGGTGACGTCGCAGACGCGGGTGTCGACCTTGCCGGCAAGGCCGGCCATGCTGGCGGCCGCAGCCTTGTTCTTGTCCGCATTGCGCCCCCAGATCGAGACGTTGCAGCCTTGTGCCGCGAGCGCCTGGGCGATGCCGAGCCCGATGCCGCCATTGCCGCCGGTGATCACGGCGACGCGGCCGGAGAGGTCGAAAAGGTTCATGCGCGTTTCCTGTTCTTGGCAAGACGTCCTGGCATGAGGCAGCATCAGCCGCTGCGCACAAGATTGCTTGCTATGCTGCGATCACCATGGACAAGGTCGCGACAAAAATCAAATATGCGCCCCGGCAGAAGTAATTCCGGTCTGCGAAACTGACGCAGGCCGCAACCGACGAGGAAACCATGCAGTTCAAACACGTCACGCTCGATTTCGATGGCGCGGTCGCGATCCTCAAGCTCGACCATCAGGAGGTGATGAACGCGGTCTCCGTGGACATGCTGGGCGGCCTCGCCGAGGCGCTCGATGCGATCGAGGAGAAGAAGGACGAGGTGCGCTGCGTGGTGCTGACCGGCGCGGGCCGCGCGTTCTGCACCGGTGCGAATCTCCAGGGCCGCAACAACCAGTCGAAGAAGACCAAGGCCGGCCTGACGCTGGAAACCGGCTTCCACCCCTTCCTGCGCCGCATCCGCAATCTGCATTGCCCGATCGTCACCGCGGTCAACGGTCCCGCCGCCGGCGCCGGCATGAGCTTCGCGCTGCTCGGCGACATGATCCTGTGCGCGCGCTCGTCCTATTTCCTGCAAGCCTTCCGTCGCATCGGGCTCGTGCCGGATTGCGGCTCGACCTGGCTCCTGCCGCGGCTCGTCGGCCGGGCGCGCTCGATCGAATTGTCGCTGATGGGCGAGCGGCTGCCGGCGGAGAAGGCGCTGGAATGGGGCCTCGTGAACCGCGTCTACGATGACGGCGTGCTGATGGAAGAGGCGATGAAGCTCGCGCGCGAGCTCGCCAGCGGCCCGACGATCGCTTTGTCGCTGATCCGCAAGCTCTATTGGGACAGCCCGGAAAATTCCTTCGAGGATCAGCTCAATCTCGAGTTCCAGTGCCAGCTCCGTGCCGGCGACACCCAGGATTTTCGCGAGGGCGTCGGCGCGTTTCTCGAGAAGCGTCCCGCGCAGTTCAAGGGCAAATGATCGAGGCCGAACTCTCGCGCAGCGTCAGGCGCTGGTGCCCGGGCGCGACCGGCGTCGCCGGAGCGGCCAAGCTGTCCGGCGGCGCCAGCCAGGAAACCTGGCGCTTCGACATCGTGCATCCCGATGGACCGATCGGCGCGATCCTGCGCCGTTCGCCGAAGGGATATGGCGCGGCGCCGACACGCGCGGCGGGTCTTGCCGCGGAAGCGCAGCTGATGCAGCTCGCCTATGAGGCCGGTGTGCCGTCACCGCGCGTGATGCATGTACTGGCGCCGGAAGACGATCTCGGCACCGGCTTCATCATGCAGCGGGTCGAGGGCGAGACCATCGCGCGCAAGATCCTGCGCGATGACGAATACGCCACGGCGCGGCCGCTTCTGGCGCGGCAGATCGGCGGCATACTTGCTGGCCTGCACAGGCTGCCGCGGAACAAGCTGCCCGAACTGCGGCACATGACGGCGACAAAGGAGATCGGCGAGTTCGAGCGCGACTATCGCAGCCTGGACTGGCCCAAGCCCGTGTTCGAAGTGGCGCTGCGCTGGCTGCGCGACCACGATCCCGGTCCCGCGGCCGAGACCACGCTGGTGCATGGCGATTTCCGCAACGGCAATCTCATCATCGGCGCCGACGGCGTCCGTGCCGTGCTCGACTGGGAGCTCGCCCATCTCGGCGATCCCATGGAGGACCTCGGCTGGGTCTGTGTGAACTCCTGGCGCTTCGGGGAGATCGACAAGCCGGTCGGCGGTTTCGGCACACGCGAGGAGCTGTTCGCCGGCTACGAGGCCGCAGGCCGAAAGGTCGATCCGGTGCGCGTGAAATTCTGGGAAGTGATGGGCACGCTGCGCTGGGGCATCATGTGCGGCGGCATGATGCAGCGATTCCGCGAGGGCCCCGTCCATTCCATGGAGCGGGCCATGATCGGCCGCCGTGCCTCCGAGACCGAGATCGATCTGTTGCGGCTCCTGGCGCCGCGCGGGAGCTGACGCATGCAGGACGAGCCGACACCCATCGAGCTGACCAAGGCGGTCGCCGATTTCCTCCGCAACGACATCACGCCGCTGATCTCGGGCCACCAGGCCTTCAAGCTGCGCGTTGCCATCAACATCCTCGACCTCGTGACGCGGCAGCTGACGCGGGAGGAGGGGAGCGATGCCGCGGAAGTGGAGCGGTTGCGTGCGCTGCTCGGTATGGACGGCTCGGTGAGGGAGCTCAACCGCGCGCTGGCCGAGCGGATCGCGAAAGGCGAGATCGATCTCGCAACGCCAGGCCTCGCCGAGCATCTTTGGGCGACCACGATGGACAAGCTCGCCGTCGATCAGCCGAGCTACGCGTCCTACAAGCGGGAGTTGGAGCGGGGCGGATAGGTCCGCGCTACATGCTGCGCTGTCATCGTCCGGCTTGACCGGACGATCCAGTATTCCAGAGACGCAGCGAGATGCTGAGAGGCCGCGGCGTACTGGATGCCCCGGTCCCGGCTCCGCCAAGGCTCCGCCGAGGCCCGCAGGGTTGCTCGGCACGCCGGAGCTTCAGCGAAGGCGGCAAGCCGGGGCATGAAACCGATGATGTTGAGGCAGTTGCGCTACTCTCTCCGCCGTCATTGCGAGGAGCCCTTGCGACGAAGCAATCCAGACTGTCTCCATGGAGGGATTCTGGATTGCTTCGCTGCGCTCGCAATGACGAGAGAAAGACCGTCCTACTTCCCCACCCATTTCGGCGGCCGCTTCTCCGAGAACGCCTTCGGGCCCTCGATGTAGTCCTGCGAGGCGACCATCGCCTTCACGGCCGGATACTCACGCTGGTCCTCGATCGCCTGCTCCAGCGACACGCCAAGCCCCTTCTGGATCGCCTGCTTCGAGGCCCGGATCGACATCGGCGAATTCTTGGCGATCATCTCGGCCCAGCGCAGCGCGGCCGCGAGCGCCTCGCCCTGCGGCACCACCTCGTTGACGAAGCCGAGCTCCTGGCCTTCCCTGGCGCTGACATGGCGCGCGGTGAGGATCATGCCCATGGCACGCTTGAGCCCGATCTGCCGCGGCAGGCGGTGCAGGCCGCCGGCGAGGGCGGCGAGGCCGACGCGCGGCTCGGGCAGGGCGAAGGTCGCGTTCTCCGACGCAATGATCAGGTCGCACGCCAGCGCGATCTCGAAGCCGCCGCCCATCGCGACGCCATTCACCGCAGCGATGATCGGCTTGTCGCAGTCGAACCGCGAGGTGAGGCCGGCAAAGCCGCCTTTGTCCCAGCCGCGCTTGCCGCCCGCCGCCTGCCACTTCAGGTCGTTGCCGGCGCAGAACGCCTTTTCGCCACTGCCCGTGACGATGGCGATCCACTGCTCGGGGTCGCCAGAGAAATCGTCAAACACCTTCTGAAGTTCAAAATGCGCATCGGTATGCAGCGCGTTGTAGACCTCGGGCCGCGACAGCGTGACGATTGTGATCGGTCCCTTGCGTTCCACCTTGGAAAATTTCAGCTCCATCGCGCGCTCCCGCATTTTCTCGTGAAGGAATATTGGCGGCATACTACCGCGCGCTGGCGGCGGAGCACCATCGAATTGCGCTGGTGCGCCTTGCGCGCGCCACACGCCTCGGCTTGCTTGACTTGCGCGCGCTCTTCTCACCTTAATCGTGCGAAGCATGAGCGCGCCTAGCGCCTTAACGCAAAACGACAAAATCAATCCGGGAGAGAAGCTTTGGATTTCTCATTGCCTGCCGATCTCGTCGCCTATCTCGGAGAGCTCGACCGCTTCATCGAACGCGAGATCAAGCCGCTGGAGGAGGCCGACGACAACATCCGCTTCTTCGACCATCGCCGCGAATGGGCACGCACCGATTTCGAAAATGGCGGCCTGCCGCGCCACGAATGGGAAGCGCTGCTGCGCAAGGCCAAGGATCTCGCCGACGCCGCCGGGCACCTGCGCTTTCCGGTGCCGAAGCAATATGGCGGCAAGGACGGCTCGAACCTCTGGATGGCCGTGATCCGCGAGCATTTTGCTGCAAAGGGTCTCGGCCTGCACAACGACCTCCAGAACGAGCACTCGATCGTCGGCAACTTTCCTGTCGTCACCATGCTTGACCGCTACGGCCGCGACGACCAGAAGGCGATGATCGACGGTTCGATCAGGGGCAAGTACCGCATCACCTTCGGCCTGACCGAGCCGCATCACGGCTCGGACGCCACCCATATGGAGACGCGCGCGGTACCCGCGACCCGCGACAACGTCAAGGGCTGGATCATCAACGGCGAGAAGATGTGGACCACCGGCATGCATGTCGCCACCCACTGCGCGCTGTTCGCGCGAACGTCGGGAAACGACGGCGATGCTCGCGGTATCACCTGCTTCCTGGTTCCCGCGAAGAGCCACGGGGTGAAGGTCGAGGAATACATGTGGACCTTCAACATGCCGACTGATCATCCGCGCGTCAGCTTCACCGACGTGTTCGTGCCGGAGGATGCGCTGTTCGGCGAGGTCGGCCGCGGCCTGTCGCTGGCGCAGTGCTTCGTGCACCAGAACCGCATCCGCCAGGCTGCGAGCTCGCTGGGGGCCGCCGTCTACTGCATCAACGAGAGCGTGAAGTATGCCCGCGAGCGCAAGCCGTTCGGCAGGGCACTGGCCGAGAACCAGGCGATCCAGTTCCCGCTGGTCGAGCTCGCCACCCAGGCCGAGATGTTGCGCCTTCTGATCCGCAAGACCGCCTGGGAGATGGATCAGCTCACCGAGGAACAGATCGAGCGTACGCTCTCCGACCGCGTCTCGATGTGCAACTACTGGGCAAACCGCCTTTGCTGCGAATCCGCCGATCGCGCCATGCAGGTCCACGGTGGCATGGGCTACTCACGCCACAAGCCGTTCGAGCACATCTACCGCCACCACCGGAGATATCGCATCACCGAAGGCAGCGAGGAGATCCAGATGCGGAAAGTGGCGGGGTTCCTGTTCGGCTATATGGGACCGGGGAAGCACTAAGGCTTGCAGCGCTCTCGTAGGGTAGGCAAAGCGCAAGAGTGCCCACGATTTCTGTCGCGATCATGAAAGAATGGTGGGCACGGCGCTTTGCGCCTTTGCACACCCTACGAGATCGCGGATCAATTCACCCGCCGATCCTTCCCCGCCCAATACGGCTCGCGCAATTGCCGGCGCAGGATCTTGCCTGAGGGATTGCGCGGCAGCGCCGGCAGGAATTCCACGCTCTTCGGCGTCTTGTAGCCGGCGATGCGCTCGCGGGTGAAGTTGATGATGTCGGTGGCGGTCGCCTGCTTGCCGGGCTTCATCACCACCACCGCCTTCACCGCCTCGCCCCACTTGTCGTCGGGCACGCCGATCACGGCGGCCTCGGCGACGTCAGGATGATCGCACAGCGCGCTCTCGACCTCGGCCGGGTAGATGTTCTCGCCGCCCGAGATGATCATGTCCTTGATGCGGTCGTGGATGTAGAGATAGCCGTCCTCGTCCATGTAGCCGGCATCGCCGGTGCGCAGCCAGCCGTCGCTGCGCAGCGTCGCAGCGGTCGCTTCAGGCAAATTCCAGTAGCCCGCCATGTTCGAGCCCGAGCGCGTCGCGATCTCGCCGACCTGGCGCGGCGGCAGCGGCTTGCCGTCCACGTCCAGGATGGCGATCTCGACGCCCGGCAGCGCCTTGCCGGCCGAGCGCATCCGCTCGAGCCCCTCGACGTGATCCTCCGGCGGCAGCGCCACGATCGTTCCCGTCGTCTCGGTCATGCCGTACATCTGCACGAAGCCGCATTTGAAGACCTCGATGCACTCCTTCAGCAGCGCCGCGGGAATCGGGGAGGCGCCGTAGAGCATGTATTTCAGTCGCGAGAAATCCACCGTCCTGGCGCGCGGCTGCCGCACCACGAACTGCATCGCCGCCGGCACCATGAACAGTTTCGTAATGCCCGACTGCTCGAAGAAATCCAGAACCTTGGTCGGATCGAATTCGCGCGCGATCACGCCGCGGGCGCCATGATAGAGCCCCATCACGCCCCAGCCGGAGCCGCCGATGTGGAAGATCGGCATCGCGACCAGCGAGACGTCGTCGGTCGACCACCGGTTCCATTCGGGCTTGTCCTCGGCATTGCCTGTCTGCACCAGGTTGAGGAAGTTTGCATGCGACAGCATCGCGCCCTTCGGCTTGCCCGTCGTGCCCGAAGTGTAGAGCTGGATCGCAATGTCTTTCGTGTCGATAGGCATCTTCGGATCATCGCCGCTCTGCGCATCGCGCCAGGCCGCAAAATCCTGCCATTCCGGTGCGCCGCCTTCGGTGGTGATGACGGTGCGCACGCCCGGCAGCCGGTCCCTGATCTGGCGGACCTGTGTGATGAACTCCGGCCCGACGAACAGCACCGGAGCCCTGCAGTCTTCGACGATGAAGGCGACTTCGGGCCCCGCGAGCCGCCAGTTCACCGGCGCCATCACGACGCCGGCCTTCATCGCGCCCATCAGCAGCTCGAAATAGGCATCGCTGTTCTTGCCGAGATAGGCGATACGGTCGCCCTTCTTCACGCCCATCGCGATCAGGGCGTTGGCGACCTTGTTGGTCGTGACGTCGAACTCGGCAAAGCTGGTAGTGCGCCCTTCGAATTCATAGGCGATGGCGTTACCACGGCTCTTCGCGCGCTCGCGCACCATGTCGGCGAGATTCGCCAATGGCTGTGTGGACATGTTTCTCCCGTGACGTCTTGTTCTTATGCCTGGGAGTGTGGCGTCATCCGCGGGTGAAGACAAGACGGGGAGGAGCGCAGTTGTGGCTTCGTGTCCCGGACGCGGCGCAGCACGAAGTGATGCGCCGCCGCCCCGGGGGCACGCGGCAGCGACTAGCCCCGCTTCGCCCGGTCCTTCTCGTTCTGCGCCATGATGCTCTCGCGCGCGGTCTTCCAGTCGTCGTCGCTCCAGTCGCGGAGCTGGTAGAAATTGCCGCCCATGGCGAGCGCTTGTGCGCCGTCCATGGCGATGGTCTCGCCGTTGATCCAGTCGCAGCCGCCGGAGATCAGGAACACCGCGAGGTTCTGCAGTTCCTCCATGGTGCCAACGCGGCCCATCGGGTTCATCGCCTTGGTGCGCGCGCCGGCTTCATCGCCCGGCTTGATGCGCTTGCTCATGCCCTCTGTCGGGATCTCGCCGGGCGCGATGGTGTTGAGGCGGATGCCGTAGCGGCCCCATTCGGTCGCCAGCGACATCGTCATGGCGTGGATCGCCGACTTGCTCATCGCCGACGGCACCACGTAAGGCGAGCCGTTGCGCACCCAGGTCACGGTGATGGAGACGACGTTGCCGGGCTGCTTCAAAGCGATCCAGCGCTTGCCCACGGCATGCGTCACGTAGAACGTGCCGTGCATGACGATGTTGGCGACCGCGTCGAAGCCGCGCGGCGACAGCTCCTCGGTGCGCGAGATGAAATTGCCGGCGGCGTTGTTGATGAGGTCGGTCAGCGGAGCCTCGCGGAAGATGTTCTCCACCATCTCCTCGACCGCGAGCGCGTTGCGGATGTCGACGCCGTGGCTGGTGACGCGGCCGCCATGGCGATCCATCAGCTCGGTCGCGGTCTCGTCGCAGACGATCTTGCGGCGGCCGCAAATGTGCACGTCGGCGCCGAGCTGGAGGAAGCGCGCCGCCATCGACTTGCCGAGACCCGTGCCGCCGCCGGTCACGAGAATGCTCCGGCCGGCGAGAAGATTTTCCTTGAACATGGCTGTTTCCCCCGTAGGGATTGTCAGTTAATTGGTCGATTGACTAAATCCGGCCGCCAGCGTCCTGTAAAGCGGCACTGAACAAGAACAGGGGAGAATTCGTCCATGGAAGAGCGCGTCTCGATCTCGATCTCGGAAGGCGTCGCCGACGTGCGGCTGGTGCGCGCGGACAAGATGAATGCCCTTGATCAGGCGATGTTCGAGGCCCTTGTCGCCGCAACCGAGCGGCTTTCGAAGGAAAAAGGCCTACGCGCTGTCGTGCTGTCGGGCGAAGGCCGCGCCTTCTGCGCCGGCCTCGACATGGGGCGTTTTGCCGCCATGAAGGAGAAGGGCGGCAACGGAATTCCGGGTGGCGAAAATCGTGATCTCACCAAACGCACGCATGGCCAGGCCAACTTTCCGCAGGCCGCCGTGTGGGGCTGGCGCCAACTCCCAGTGCCCGTGATCGCGGCAGTGCATGGCGTCGCCTTCGGCGGTGGCTTTCAGCTCTCGCTCGGTGCCGATATGCGCTTTCTTTCGGCGGACGCGCGGATGTCGATCATGGAGATCAAATGGGGCCTCGTGCCCGACATGGCGGGCACGCCAATCCTGGCCTCGCTCGTGCGCGACGACATTTTGCGCGATCTCACCTACACCGGCCGCATCTTCTCCGCCCAGGAGGCGATGGCCTACGGCCTCGCCACGCGCATCTGCGACGACCCGCGCGCGAGCGCCCTCGAAGCCGCGCGCGAGATCGCCGGCAAGAGCCCCGATGCGATCCGGGCGGCCAAGCGGATGCTCAACAATCTCTCGGTCGATCCGGGCCCGGCGCTGCTCGCCGAATCCGTCGAGCAGCAGAAGCTGATCGGCAGCGCCAACCAAACCGAAGCAGTGCGCGCCAATCTGGAGAAGCGCGCGCCGAGATTCGCGGATTAGCTTTCTGTCATTCCGGGGCGGTCCGCAGGACCGAACCCGGAACCTCGAGATTCCGGGTTCGATGCTGCGCATCGCCCCGGAATGACAACACGACAACAAAGAAAAACAACAATGAGCGAAACGTCAGAGTTCCTCGGCATCGTCTCCGGTGAGCGCCGTCGTGCCCACGCCGAGGTCGCAGACCGTAGCGACCGCATCGCCGCCGGCCTCGCCAAGCTCGGCGTCAAGCCTGGCGATTGCGTCTGCATGCTGATGCGCAACGACATCGCCTTCCTCGAAGCCGCCTACGCCGCGATGCGGCTCGGCGCCTATGGCGTGCCGATCAACTGGCACTTCAAGCCGGAGGAGATCACTTATATCCTCAAGGACTCCGGCACCGCAGTCATGATCGCGCATGCCGACATGCTGCACGGCTTGCGCGACGCGATACCGAAGGGTGTCACCGTGCTCAGCGTGCCGACGCCGCCGGAGATCCTGTCCACCTACAAGATCGATCCCGATCATCTGACGACGCCGGACTTCGCGATCGGTCTCGAATCCTGGCTCGCGCAGCACCGGCCTTATGACGGCCCGGTGGTGCCGCAGCCCATGAATATGATCTACACGTCGGGCACGACGGGCCATCCCAAGGGCGTGCGGCGATATGCGCCGACGCCGGAGCAGGCGGCGGCCGGCGAGCGCATGCGCGCGATGATCTATGGGCTCAAGCCCGGCGCCCGGGCGCTGCTGCCGGGCCCGCTCTATCACTCCGCGCCGAATTCATTCGGCATCCGTGCCGGCAAGCTCGGTGGCGTCTTGGTGCTGATGCCGCGCTTCGAGACGGAGGAATTCCTGCAGGCGATCGAGCGATACAAGATCGACACCATCTTCATGGTGCCGACCATGTTCATCCGCCTGATGAAGCTGCCGGAGGCGGTGCGCAACAAGTACGACGTGTCCTCGCTGCGCCATGTCATCCACGCCGCCGCGCCGTGTCCGGCCGACGTCAAGCGCGCCATGATCGAATGGTGGGGGCCGGTGATTTACGAATTCTACGGCTCGACCGAATCCAGCGCGGTCACCTTCGCGACGTCGGAGGACGCGCTGAAGAAGCCCGGCACCGTCGGCAGGATTTCGCCGGGTGCCGAGCTGCGGTTCATCGCCGAGGACGGCCGCGTGCTTGGCGTCGGCGAGATCGGCGAGATCTATTCCCGCATGGCCGAGATGGCCGACTTCACCTATCACAACAAGCCGGAGAAGCGCGCCGAGATCGACCGCGATGGCTTCATCACCTCCGGCGACGTCGGCTACATCGACGAGGACGGCTACGTCTTCATCTGCGACCGCAAGCGCGACATGGTGATCTCGGGCGGCGTCAACATCTACCCAGCCGAGATTGAATCCGTGCTGCACGCCGTGCCCGGCGTGCATGATTGCGCCGTGTTCGGGATCCCCGACGCTGAGTTCGGCGAAGCGCTGATGGCGGTGGTCGAGCCGCAGGCCGGTATCACGCTCGATGAAGCCGGCGTCCGCGCGCGACTGAAGACCTCGCTCGCCGACTACAAGGTGCCCAAGCACATCGAGATCCGCAGCGGGCTGCCGCGCGAAGATTCCGGCAAGATCTTCAAGCGCCGCCTGCGCGATCCCTATTGGGAGCAGGCCGGACGGAAGATCTGACGGTGCGTAGCCCGGGTGAGCGCAGCGATACCCGGGACGACCAGCAACCACTGTCCCGGATGTCGCTGCGCTCATCCGGGCTACGAGACCGAGGGGCTTTCATGAGCGACATGACAGATGGGGACATCACAAGCGAAGTCCTCTACACGGTCGCCGACCACATCGCGACCATCACGCTGAACGCGCCGGAGCGCATGAACACGATCTCCGGGCCGATGCTGAACGATCTCGCCCGCCTGCTGACCGAGGCCAATGAGGACAGGAATGTCCGCGTCGTGATCCTCACCGGCAAGGGCAGGGCGTTCTGCGCCGGCCTCGACCTGCGCAAGGAGCGCGACGGCAACGGTCTCAGCGCCGCGTCCTCGCCGACCACGATCAATCTCCGCAATACCCCGCCCACGGTCCTGCATGCGATGGACAAGCCCACCATCTGCGCGGTCAACGGCGGCGCCGCCGGTTATGGCATGGACACCGCGCTCGGCTGCGACATCCGCATCATGGCGGAGTCGGCAAAGCTCGCCGCCGCCTTCGTCAAGCGCGGCGTGGTGCCGGAGTCCGGCGGCACCTGGCTGTTGCCGCGCATGCTCGGCTGGGCCAAGGCCTCCGAGCTGATCTTCACGGGCCGTACGCTGAGTGCGCGCGAGTGCCTCGAATGGGGCCTCGCCAACGAGGTCGTGCCGGACGCCGAGCTGATGAGCCGCGCCATGACGATCGCGCGCGAAATCGCCACCAATGCGCCGCTGGCGGTGCAGGCCTCCAAGCGCATGATGCGGATGGGCCTCAACGAAAACTTCTCCGACCACGTCCACCACGTCTATCTGCAGCTCCTGCCGCTGTTCAGGACGGAGGACATGGCCGAGGGCATGAAGGCCTTCATGGAGAAGCGCGAGCCGAAATTCGAGGGGCGGTAGCCGGTTGTCCGTAGCCCCAGAGCAATCGCGTGTGAGAGCGATTTCGCCTGCGGCCATCCTTCGAGACGCCCGCCGTCGGCGGGCCCTCAGGATGAGGATCTGGTGTGCGGCGCCACTTTCAACGGGCGCCAATGCTGCTTAGCCTCATCCTGAGGAGACCGCGAAGCGGTCGTCTCGAAGGACGAGGCGCGCGCTCCGCTCGCGGAAAATGCGATACTCGCTTCATCAGGGCTACGCTGTCTTAGCAGGGACAGATTTCGCACCTATATAGGCGGGGTCATCGACCTGCGGATAGAACCATGGCCCCCGTCTCCATTCTCCTCAACATCCTCTGGATCCTGATCGGCGGCGCCTGGATGGCGTTTGGCTGGCTGGTGGCTGCCATCATCATGGCCATCACCATCATCGGCCTGCCCTGGGCGCGGGCGGCGTTCAACATCGCCGTCTACACGCTGCTGCCGTTCGGCTCGCGGGCGGTGCGCCGCGACGAGGTCACCGGCATGAGCGATATCGGCACCGGCCCGCTCGGGGTGATCGGCAACATCATCTGGTTCGTGCTCGCCGGCTGGTGGCTGGCGCTCGGCCATGTCCTGACCGCGCTGGTCCTCGCGATCACAATCATCGGCATCCCCTTCGCATGGGCCCATCTCAAGCTCGCGGGCATCGCGCTCTGGCCGATCGGCAAGGTGATCGTGCCGGCTTGAGGCGCGCGGACGCGTCAATGTCGGTCGCGGGGTCCGGTGCGCTCCGGCGAAGCTGACTTTGGAGCCTCGCGGCGATCGACGCTCCTGTAGGACTTTCGCATCGCTAGGCTCGCGGCGAATTCTCTCGAAACTCGCGCGGCGTTATGCCCGCCATGCGGCGGAACGCACGGGCAAAGTGAGCCGGGTCGGTGTAACCCGTGGCCAAGGCAACATCGATTATCCTGGCGTCCGTCTTGCGCAGCAAGTCGGCACCTTTCTCGAACCGGACCTGATCGAGCAAGCGAGAGTATGTCAGTCCTGCGCTTGCGAGGCCGCGCTGAAGGCTTCTCACGCTGGTCCCGGCGATCTCGGCTACCTCGGCGATGCCGAGGGGGCCCTCATCCAGGTACGACGGAAGCATCATCTTGAGCGATGTTATGGCATCGGTGCCGATGCGCTGAAACTCGCGCTCCGATGGGCCTGATGCCGCGGGCTTCACCGGATTGGGTAAGCTCAGCAGTGAAATGGGCACATCAATCCATGAAACCTTCTGACCCGACAGGAAACGGGTGTGAGGCCACCGGGATTGGGTCTCGGGACCAGGCGTGTATCGAGCTTCAAAGGCGATGGTCGCCGGCGCCCAATTCGGCCCTGCAAACTGGCGGATGACGTACACCATCATCACGTTCTGCAGCCATTGCGTATGCTCGAGATGCAGAGTTCCAGCAGTTCCGGAGATGCTGTTGCAAACCCTCAAGAGGTCATCATGACGCTCGAGCCAATAGCGGACGAAGTTGTCTTCGATCTGGATAAGCTGACACCATTGCTCCAAGACGGAAAACAGGGTCGGCGCGTGGCGAACCGCAGCTTGAAGTTGGTCACTCATATGACCAAAGTGCATTCGTTGGACGGCTCGAAATCCAAGATCCGTAATCCCCTGCGATGACTGTGCAATCGTTGCGAACTGAAGTGCGGGAATGAGTGGGAAATAGTCATTGGGCTTCTGTTCGGGATGTGCTGGCAGGCCGAACCTGCTCAGCATCCGTTCAGCCGGGGCCCCGACATCGTTCAAAACCTCAACGAAAGGTGCAAGCAGGGCGCAGCGCGCCACGACAATGGCCTTCATGGTCGTGCCCCGGGACGTCACGGCTTTCCGCTGTCCCGGCCTCCCAAGGTGATGCAACCGCGCGCTTTGCTCATGATGCTACTTTAGACTGAGTTCAAGATCAACCTTGCCACGCTGCGCTGCGGCATCATGCCGGTGCTACCCTTCGCAACGGTCGGCGAAGTCGCATTTTGGCGCGCGATGGCCATACGTAACGGCGTCTTCTGCGTAAACATTGGCGAATATGTCGGAAGAGCGGAGGTTTTGCGCCGCATCATGAAGCGAGTCCCCACGCCGTCCCGATACGCTGTCCGAGCGGCCATCGCCGCGTCGCTGCGCCAGGACCGTGCGGTGCTCCCCCAAACGGCGCACCGGCTCGGCATCAGTGCCCGCTCGCTGCAGCGCCGCCTTGCCGAGATGGGCACCACCTACGCTGAGCTCGTCGCGGAGGTTCGGCTCGACACCGCCTGCCATCTGCTCGCGGAATCGGACGAAAACATCGCCGACATCGCTGCGCGTTTGGGTTTCGCAGGTGCCAGCAGCTTCAGCCGCAACTTCGCGCGCTTGATGAAGATCCAACCCAACGTCTATCGGCGACAGCAGTCAAACCGGACGAATGGCGCGAAATGCGGTCCTTTTGCCCGAAAGCCGGCAGGTAAGCGCTTCTCAGGACCTCGAAATGACTAACTCGACCTCGGAATGATTGGCGCGAAATGGCAAGACGCGGCGACATCGAGAGATCATTCTGCACGCTGTGCGAGCGTGCCTTGATTGATCAGTGAACTGGGAAGCGCGTCATGCAGGCATTTGGAATACCTGCCGTCAACCATTGGGTTTCGGCAGGCAACAGCCAACGAAAAAGACGAGCGGCAAACAGGAGTGAACGTCACATGCGGATCGCAGGACTAGATCGGATTATCGCAATACTCGCCCTGGCCATGACGTTTTGTAGCGCCAGTGCGTCGCTCGCCCAGAACGCGGCGGCACCGTCTTCCATGAAGACTATCGGCACGCCAGCAGCCTCAGCCAAACCCGAGATCGTGCCGTCGCTGTTCGTGCTCAACTCCCGTGGCGCCACGTTGCAAGGGGATACACTCACTTTGACCGGCGTGTCGCCCAGCTCCATCATATTTGCCGACCGTCCAGTACGCTCCGCAGGCCACCAGGCGACCGCTGACGTGATCGCGGAGTGGGGATCGGGTGACGACAGTTTCACCAAAAATCCTCCGAACGCGACCGTTTCCGTGCTGGGCAAGGATGGTTCGGTCAAGGACGCCGTCGTGGTCCTCAAGAACCCGAAGCTCGAGGGCGACAAGCTCACCTTCCATGTCCAGACTCTGGAAGGCGATCTTGCCGGCGCCGACGGTGGCGCTGCCCTCTTCATCGATATCATCGGGCGGCCGTTCACGCCGCTGTCGTTCGCCGGCGTTGCCCGGCGTAGCGCATTCCGCGGCGCGATGTATGCAGGCGCCGCATATGGCGCGGCTGCGTACTATCACCCCTACGCGCGGCCGGCATGCGGCTATTACCCGTATCCGCCCTGTTATTGAGACGAGAGAGGAGCGGGTTTTCCCTCAGCCCGGTGAATTGAGCGACCGAGCGCATCGAAAGATTTCAAGTTCTTCATTTCAACGGAGTTCGTATCATGGATGTCACCCGTCGCAACGTAACGATCGGCGGCATGAGCCTGCTCGTTAGTTCCTCGATAAGCACAATGGGCCACGCCGAGCTCGGCGAACTTCTCGGCACCGGCGAGGGACTCGAGGAGTTCGCACTCGCCACCGACGCCTATATCTTCGGCTATCCGCTCGTGACGATGGAGATGACGCGCCGTGTCATCACCAACGTTGCAAAGCCGGTCGGCACGCGCGCGCCGATGGGCCAGATCATCAAGCTGCGCAAGTACCCTGATGCGTCTTTCCGCGACGTGACGGCACCAAATGCAGACACGCTTTACACCAGTGCGTTCTTCGACGTCGGCAAGGAACCGTGGGTGCTCAGCATCCCGGACATGAAGGGCCGTTACGCACTCTTCCCGATGCTGGACGGATGGACGACGGTATTCCAGGTGCCGGGCAAGCGGACGACCGGCACCGGCGCGCAGACCTACGCCATCACGGGCCCCGGATGGAAGGGCACGCTGCCGTCCGGCGTCAAGGAATACAAGTCGCCCACCAGCATCGTGTGGCTGCTCGGCCGCATCTATTGCACCGGCACGTCCGAGGACTACGCCGAGGTGCACAAGCTGCAGGACGAATGCAAGCTGGTCCCGCTGAGCTCCTATGGCAAGCCCTACACACCGCCTGAAGGCAAGGTCGATGCTTCCATCGACATGAAGACTGCTGTTCGTGATCAGGTCAATCGCATGGATGCGACGGCCTATTTCACGTTGCTCTGCAAGCTCATGAAAGACAATCCGCCGGCGGCCGCCGACGCGCGGCAACTCGCCAAGTTCGCGAGGATCGGAATCGTGCCCGGGAAGGATTTCGACGCAAGCAAGCTCAAGGCAGATTTCGTCAAGCGAGTTCCGGAGATCGGATTCGATCGCATCATGCTTCAGTTCAAGATCAACAAGGACATGAAGGACGAGAACGGCTGGGGCTTCACCACCAAGACCGGCATCTACGGTACCGACTATCTGATGCGCGCGCTGGTGACCGCCATCGGGCTCGGCGCCAACCGGCCGCAGGACGCCGTATATCCGACCTCGCTGAAAGACGCTGAGGGCCGCAAATACAACGGTGCCAACAAATACGTGCTGCGATTTGCCAAGGGGCAGCTGCCGCCGGCGCTCGGGTTCTGGTCGCTGACGATGTACGATGCGAACTATTTCTTCGTGAACAATCCACTCGACCGCTACTCGATCAGCGCGCGACAGAATTTGAAATCGAATCCTGACGGCTCCACCGAACTCTACATCCAGAAGGACTCGCCGGGGAAGGACAAGGAATCCAACTGGCTTCCCGCACCGTCAGGCGATTTTGTCCTGATGATGCGGCTGTATTGGCCGAACGAGAGGAACCCCTCGATCATCAATGGATCTTGGAAGATTCCGCCGGTCAAGCAGATCACGTGAGCCGAAGGCATACGACAGCACAAACTTTCAAATACCTCGGCTGGTCCCGCCTGCGGCTTTGACCTCATTCGCTCCGCCATCGAGGCCCAGCGCTTTGGCGCTGGCGTCGGTCGAACAAAAGAACAATGGTAACAAAGGAGAGCTCCCATGTTGACGAAACGCGATCTGCTTCGCTCCGCTGCGCTGACTGCGCTCGCCGTCACGACGGCCAAGTCCACCCCGGCAATCGCGCAGAACAAAGCCGATTGGCCCGGGCTGTTTGAGGCCAAGGACTTCGCCGAGGCAGGTTTCATCTATGGCCTGCCAATCGTGATGAACTATGCAGTCATGTACGAGTACGCGGTCGATCGCAATTCGGGGCAGTTCAAGGCGCCGTTCAATCAGATCAAGAACGAGCCCAACGTCTACACCTACAAGGATACGGCAATCGTCACGCCGAACAGCGACACGCCCTATTCCTTCGTGTGGCTGGATTTGCGGGCGGAGCCGGTGGTACTCTCGGTGCCGGCAATCGACCCGAAGCGCTACTACTCGGTCATGCTCTGCGACGGCAATACCTACAATTACGGGTATATCGGCACCCGAGCCACGGGGAGCGAGGCAGGCGACTACATGGTGGTCGGGCCCGGCTGGAAGGGCGATACCCCGGCGGGGATCAGACGGGTGTTTCGTTCGAGCACACAGTTATCCCTCGCGGGCTATCGCACCCAGCTTTTCGGCCCGGATGATCTCGACAACGTCAAGAAGGTGCAAGCTGGCTACAAGGTGCAGATGCTCTCGGCTTATCTGAAACAGACGCCGCCGCCGGCCGCGCCAGCCATCGACTTCCCCAAGATCGACAAGGAACTCGTGAAGACCAACTTCTTCGATTATCTCGACTTCGCGCTACAATTCGCGCCGGCACAGGATAATGAGAAGGAGATACGCTCCAAGCTGGCACGCATCGGGGTCGGGCCGGGCAAGATCCTCAACTTCAAGGACCTGCCACTGGAGCACAAGCTGGAGCTTGGCCTCGGAATGAAGGAGGGCCAGCGGAAGGTCGACGAGGCCGTCGCATCTGCCGGCAAGGCGATCAATGGCTGGCGCGTTAGCGGCCTTCCAGGCGATAGCGCCCACTACAATGGCGACTGGTTGAAGCGAGCCGTCGCCGCTCAGGCCGGCATTTACGGCAATGACCCGGCGGAAGCGACCTATCCGTTCACGCGCGTTGACAGCGACGGCCGGACGCTCGACGGCAGCAAGCACAATTACACACTGACCTTCCCGGCGGGACAACTACCACCGGTGAACTCCTTCTGGTCGGTGACGATGTATGACGGCAAGAGCCAACTCCTGGTCAAGAACCCGATCAGCCGCTACCTCATCAACTCGCCGATGTTGCCCGGCATGAAGAAGAATGAGGATGGCTCGCTCACTCTGTACATCCAGAAGGAGAGCCCCGGCGCGGACAAGGAAGCAAACTGGCTGCCTGCGCCCAATGACACGATCTATCTTGTCATGCGCTTGTACTGGCCGAAGAGCGAAGCACCTTCGATCCTGCCGGCCGGCGAAGGGAGCTGGCAGCCGCCTGGCATCAAGCGGGTTTGACAGTCGTCTGAATGCAGATCGATTCGGCAAATGGTCCGGGCAGATCGTATGCCGCATACCATTGGCGAGGACCGTGACCACCCGTTGCAGTTCAGCGACGGCCATTTTGGGTTCAGATACAATGAGTGTCGGGGGCAGAGAATGACGCGATCCAAGCAAGAATCTCGGGTTTGGTTCATCCGCACGAGTCTCGGCGCAGCCATGGTGCTGCTCGGCTGCGTGCCCGAAGCGGCATATGCCGATGAGGGTGGGGTTTCGTACTGGCTTCCCGGCCGGTTCGGCAGCCTCGCGGCGGCCCCGGCGGTGCCGGGCTGGTCGATGGCGGCGGTGTATTATCACACGACCGTATCCGCATCCGGGGCCACAGCCGCGGCGAAGGAAATCCAGATCGGCAGGTTTCCCGCGACGGTGAACAGCAGCCTCAATCTGCATCTCAATGCGCAGGGCGATCTCGTTCTGCTCAATCCCACCTACACCTTCGCAACGCCGGTGCTCGGAGGACAATTGGCCATTGGCGTAACCGGCCTGTTCGGGCGCTCGAGCGCCGACCTGAGCGGGACGCTGACCACGGCACTCGGACCGCTCGTGATAACGCGCAACGGCACCATTGCCGACTCCATCACATCGGTCGGCGACCTCTATCCGCAGGCGACATTGAAGTGGAACGCCGGCGTCCACAATTTCATGACCTATGTGACCGGGGACATTCCGGTCGGCGCCTATTCGCCAATCCGGCTTGCCAATCTCGGTATCGGCCATGCTGCTATCGACGGCGGCGGCGGCTACACCTACTTCAATCCGCAGACCGGCCACGAGTTTTCGGCTGTCGCGGGACTTACCTACAATTTCAAGAACCACGACACACAATATCAGAATGGCATCGACTTCCACTTCGACTGGGGCGCCTCCCAGTTTCTCTCTAAGCAGCTTTTTGTCGGACTGGTGGGGTACGGCTATCAGCAGATCACCGACGACTTTGGACAACACCCGATCCTCGGTGGTTTCCGGTCACGGGTCGTTGGCGTAGGTCCGCAGGTCGGATACCTGTTTCCGGTTGAAGACATGCAAGGCTATCTCAACCTGAAGGCATATGGCGAATTCGCGGCGGAGAACCGGCCGGCAGGATGGAACGCGTGGTTGACGTTCTCGATCTCGCCGATGGCTCCTGCCGGCACCGTAGCGCCGACCCGACGGATGCTGACGAAATAGGCCGTGGTCGCACACAATCCCACGCGTTGCCCGGTCGGGCAAAGCACGCCACATGCAGGTCAAGGGGCCAGAACCGTCCTCAGATTTCGCAACTGGTCAGATTCAATGCCTTGCGCAAGCCACCAAACGCCTTGAGCCGACAGGGCTCGGTATTGTTGGCGGCCTTTGAACGCTGGACATTGGCAGTTCGCTTGATAGCGGCTGCCTTCGGTTTTGGCTTGGGACGTTCAGCGGTCGCGATCTTCTTCGAATGGTGCCGATGACGGGTGATCGTTTCCGGCTCGTGCGAACCGAGATGGATGTCTTCCGGCGGAGCAACGGGCGGTTCGACCAAAGCAGCCTGTGTCGGCATCTCGCTGCTCACAGCGACGACGTCAAGGCGATCGGCCTTCGCCAATGCGTCATGTGCAGACTTGCCTGCGTTTTGCTCGATCGCGACCGCGCGACGCGGTGGAGCTCTCAGCTCCATTGCTGAGAGCATTCCTACACTCAACAGGATGAGGAGGCCCAACAACGCCATTCTCAGCATAATGCGCCTCTAACCTAGGTTAGTGCCGCTGAAAATTCTCCGCTGCAATAAGGCAACTTGTCGGCGGCTGCCGCCTCACGACGAATCATTTGCGCGACAGGGTTAACGTCGGCGATGCTCCTGCACGTGCCGAAAATGCCGCCGCTCACCAGCCTGTAGGATGGGTAGAGCGTAAGCGAAACCCATCAAGCTCCGCCGATGACGCGATGTGATGGGTTTCGCAAGGGCTCAACCCATCCTACGCGCCGAGCCCCTCAATCGCTCGCGGTGCCCGGAGGCAAAACACGCCGCGGTCACAGCGTCTCGTTTCGGCCACGGGGGCGAGCACGCGTAGCCTCCGTTGATCAGGGACGGACGCCCGCGGACGGCAAAAGCGTGTGGTCCTGACGCCCGGGGTCTGTGCGTCAGGGCTTGCGGTGGTGAAGCGGCCCGACCGGGCGCGCGCAACGATCATCCGCAAGGCGACGGGGGCAATAGTGCATCGCTCCCCGGGGAGAGCACGCCATAAGCCGTAAAACCATTGCGCAGGGAAGGCCGGGATGTCCCGGCATCACCTGTGGTCACCCCGCGTGCGTTTTCCGCGTGCGGACCCTGGGTGCCAGCCGGCGCCCGGCCTTCCTTCGGCCTTCCCTGCGCCCTTCATCTCGATGAGGGCGAAACGGACAGCAAAGCTCGGGCGAAACCGGCCGCGAGACCGCGAGACTATGTCCATTGGTGAGATTGCAGCAATCTCTCGTGCCCCGGACGCAGCGCAGCGCGCCGCGTCTTCGCGGCGTGATGCGCTGCAGAGCCGGGGCCCATGTTGCGGCAATGTGCTCTGTGGCTTCTGGGTCCCGGCTCGGCGCAGCAACGCTTGCGGCGTTGCTGCTTGTCCGGGACACGCGATCATCACCCCAGTCCTGCCGCGCCGCCACCAAGTTCATCTTGCACTGCGGCGGAAAAATATCGCACACTCGCCGTTGCCGGGCATCCAAGCGAGCTCGAACCAAGGAGCGAGCCATGTCCCTCCAGACCGTACCATCCGACAGCACTGAACCTCGCCCCAACCGCCCTGAGGACGTCCAGGCGCTTGAGGCCGACGCGCGCATGCGGGACGACATTCGCCTGCTCGGGCGCATCCTCGGCGACACCGTGCGCGACCAGGAGGGCGCCGACGTGTTCGACCTGGTCGAGCGCATCCGGCAGACCTCGATCCGGTTCCACCGCGACGAGGACCGGCTCGCCCGCCGTGAGCTCGAGCAGATCCTCGACAGCATGTCGACCTCCGAGACGGTGCGGATCGTCCGTGCCTTCAGCTATTTCTCGCACCTTGCCAACATTGCCGAGGACCAGAACAACATTCGCCAGATGCGCGCGCGCGCTGCTAAAAGCAGCGGCTCCGGCGTGCTGGCGGACACGCTGGCCCATGCCAAGGCGGCGGGCGTTGGTCCCGATCAGCTCCGCAACTTCTTCAAGACCGCGCTGGTCAGCCCGGTGCTGACCGCGCATCCGACCGAAGTCCGACGCAAGAGCACCATGGACCGCGAGATGGAGGTCGCCGGCCTGCTCGATCGCCGCGAGCGGGTCGCGTTGACCGCAGAGGAGGCGGCCGCCAGCGACGAGCAGCTTCGCCGCGAGGTGCTGACGCTGTGGCAGACCAATCTCTTGCGCCGGACCAAGCTGACCGTGCTCGACGAGGTCGCCAACGGCCTGTCCTTCTACGACTACACCTTCCTGCGCGAGGTGCCGCGGCTCGTAAACGCGCTCGAAGACCGGCTGGAGGAGGACGGCGCACAGGCTGCCGGCGAGCTCGCCTCGTTCCTGCGCATGGGCAGCTGGATCGGCGGCGACCGTGACGGCAACCCCTTCGTCACCGCCGACGTCATGCGCGGCACGCTGCGGCTGCAGTCGAGCCGGGTGATGCAGTTCTATCTGAACGAGCTGCACGTGCTCGGCTCCGAGCTGTCGATCGCGGCTCATCTCGCCGATGTCTCCGAGGAACTGCGCAACCTGGCGGAGCGCTCGCCGGACACCTCGCCGCACCGGAGCGGCGAGCCTTATCGCCTCGCGGTGTCCGGCATCTATGCCCGGCTCGCCGCAACGGCCGAAATGCTGGAGGTCGAGATCACACGCCGGCCGGTCGGCAAAGCGGCGCCTTACGCCAGCGTCAAGGAGCTGCAGGCCGACCTCGACGTGCTGCACCGCTCGCTGATCTCCAACAACGCCCGCGTCATCGCCCGCGGCCGGCTGCGGCTGCTGCGACGCGCGGTGGACTGCTTCGGCTTCCATCTCGCCCGGCTCGACATCCGCCAGAACTCGGCCGTGCACGAACGCACGATCGCCGAGCTGATGGACGCCGCCAATCCCGGCATGTCCTATCTCGCGCTCGGCGAGGACGCGCGCATCTCGCTGCTCACCAACGAATTGCGCTCGACGCGCGCGCTGGTCTCGCCCTTCGTCAAATACAGCGACGAGACCATGGGTGAGCTCAACCTCTTCCATGCCGCCGCGGAAGCGCATGCGAAGTTCGGCTCGGACGCCATTCCCCAATGCATCATCTCGATGTGCAAGGGCATGTCGGACATGCTGGAAGTGGCCGTGCTGCTCAAGGAGGTCGGCCTCGTCCATCCCTCCGGCCGCAGCGCCGTGAACATCGTGCCGCTGTTCGAGACCATCGAGGATCTGCAGGCCTCATCCGGCATCATGGATCGCATGCTGTCGCTGCACGACTACCGCCGGCTGGTCGACAGCCGCGGCAGCGTGCAGGAGGTCATGCTCGGCTATTCCGACTCGAACAAGGACGGCGGCTTCGTCACCTCGGGCTGGGAGCTCTACAAGGCCGAGATCGGCCTCGTCGAGGTGTTCGAGCGCCACCACGTGCGGCTGCGCCTGTTCCACGGCCGCGGCGGCTCGGTCGGCCGCGGCGGCGGTCCGAGCTATGACGCCATCATCGCGCAGCCCGGCGGCGCCGTGAACGGCCAGATCCGCATCACCGAGCAGGGCGAGATCATCTCGTCGAAATATTCCAATGCCGAGGTCGGCCGCAACAATCTGGAGATCCTCGCCGCGGCGACGCTGGAAGCAAGCCTCCTGCATCCGCGCCAGAGCGCACCGCGCCGCGAATATCTGGTCGCGATGGACGAGCTTTCCAATCTGGCGTTCAAGGCCTATCGCGGCCTGGTCTACGAAACGGAAGGCTTCGTCGATTATTTCTGGGCTTCCACCGTCATCAACGAGATCGCGACGCTCAACATCGGCAGCCGCCCCGCCTCGCGCAAGAAGACCCGCGCCATCGAGGACCTTCGCGCCATCCCCTGGGTGTTCTCCTGGGCGCAATGCCGTCTGATGCTGCCGGGCTGGTACGGCTTCGGCAGCGCGGTCGAGCAATGGATCGCCGAGCATCCCGACAAGGGCATGCCGTTCCTGAAGGAGCTCTATCAGGAATGGCCGTTCTTCCGCATGCTGCTGTCGAACATGGACATGGTGCTGGCGAAAAGCTCGATCGCGATCGCCTCTCGCTATGCCGAGCTCGTGCCCGACGAAGCCTTGCGCGAGAAGATCTTCGGCCGTATCCGCCGCGAATGGCATTCCTGCATCGAGACGCTGCTCGACATCATGGGCCAGGACCGGCTGCTCCAGGGCAATCCGCTGCTGGAGCGCTCCGTGCGCCACCGCTTCCCCTATCTCGACCCGCTCAACCACGTGCAGGTCGAGCTCCTCAAGGAGCACCGCGCGCAGAACCCGGACGAGCAGGTGCTGCGCGGCATTCAGCTGACTATCAACGGCATCTCGGCGGGATTGCGGAATACGGGCTAACCCATCCGTCGTTCCGGGGCGATGCGAAGCATCGAACCCGGAACCTCGAGATTCCGGGTCTGGTCCTTCGGACCATCCCGGAATGACGGCGCCTCACTCAACAGAAATGCGCGCCCTGCGTTTCCACATAGACCGCATAGAGCGACTGGCTCGCGGTCATGAACAGGCGGTTGCGCTTCTTGCCGCCGAAGCAGACATTGGCGCAGGTCTCGGGCAGCAGGATCTGCCCGATCCGCGCGCCGTCGTTTGGCGCAAACACCTGCACGCCGTCATAGCCGGGGCCGACCCAGCCGGCGCCGACCCAGATATTGCCCTCGGTGTCGACGCGAAGGCCGTCCGGAAAGCCTGACTTGCCGTCGAGCTTCATGTCGATCAGCTTCTTCGGGTTCGACAGCTTTGGGCCGTCCACGTCATAGGACCACACCACGTTCTCCGCTTGCGGGTAATGCGTGATGCCGGTGTCGCAGACATAGAGCTTCTTGTAGTCGTGGCTGAAGGCGATGCCGTTCGGCTTGAACGGCTCGTCGGCGACCTTCGCGAGTTGGCCGGTCTGGGTGTCGAGACGATAGACCGCTTCCTTCTGGTGGGGCTGGAGCGAGCCCGTCTTGGCGAGCTTGCCTTCGTAGATGCTGATCGCGCCATAGCCGGGATCGGTGAACCAGATCGCCTTGTCGTTGGGATGGACCACCATGTCGTTGGGGCCGTTGAGCGGCTTGCCACCCGCCTGCTCGGCCAGGGTTGTGACCGATCCGTCGTGCTCGTAACGGACGAGGCGAGTGCGTTCGGCGCTGAGCTGGCGGCCCTCGGTGTCGAACGAGTTGCCGTTGGATTCGTTCGACGGCTTGTGGAACTGCTCGGAGATATGGCCGTCATCATCAAGATAGCGAAGCTGCCGGTTGGCGGGAATGTCGCTCCAGACCAGATATTGCCCCTGAGCATTCCACGCCGGCCCTTCCGCCCAGAGGCAGCCGGTGTAGAGCCGCTTGATGGCGGTGTTGCCGACCTTGGCCTTGAAGCGTTTGGGATCGATCACGACGATGTCGGGGTCGGGGTAACGCTGCGGTTCGGTATTGGCACCGAAGTCGCGGGCATCGGCTTGTGAGGCCAGCACGGCAGATGCGGCGACGGTTGCCGCGCCCTTGAGGAGGTCGCGTCGGCCGAGGCCGCCGCGCTCGCTTGCTGTCGTCTCGTCGGAGATGGTCAGTATTCTTGTCATGGTTTCCTCCCAAAGTTTGTTGGGAGGATACCATTCGCCCCCATTCAGGCGTAAAGCGGGGCGATCTCAGGCGGAGACAACCAGAGATCGCAGGGCAGGGATGCCGGAAATGCAGCTAGACCGGATCCCAGGTGAAGATGTCGGCGGAGCGGTCGAGCTTGTAGAACGAACCCTTGAGTGCCGGCATGCCGTGTTCGGCGATCGACTGCGGCGTCCAGCCTTCGCTCCGCTGCACCGAGCGGATCGGACGGTTCTGGCTGAACAGGAAGATCTCGTTCATGCGCACGCCGAAGATCTGGCCGGTGACGTCCTTGGCGGAATCGCCGAGCAGATAGCCGCAGAGCGGGGCGATCTTCTCCGGCCCCATCTGCTTGATCTTCTCGACGCGTGCCTTCTCGGCCTCGGTCTCGGTCGGGATGGTTCCGATCATGCGGGTCCAGGCGAAGGGCGAGACGCAGTTGGAGCGGACGTTGAAGCGGCCCATGTCGAGCGCGATCGACTTGGAGAGCCCGACGATGCCGAGCTTGGCGGCGGCGTAGTTGGCCTGGCCAAAATTGCCGATCAGGCCCGAGGTCGAGGTGAAATGCACGAAGGAGCCCGACTCCTGCTCGCGGAAGACGCGGGCCGCGGCGTGGCTGACATAGAACGAGCCCATCAGGTGCACCTTGATGACGGCCTCGAACGCCTCCACGCTCATCTTGTGGAAGATCATGTCGCGCAGGATGCCGGCATTGTTGACGACGCCGTCGAGCCGGCCGAAATGATCGGTCGCGGTCTTCACGATCTTGCTGGCGGGGATCGCTTCCGCCACCGACTCGAAATTGGCGACCGCCGTGCCGCCGCGCTTCTTGATCTCCTCGACCACCTCTTCGGCCGGAGCAGCGTTCGCGCCGGCGCCATCCGCGGCGCTGCCGGGATCGTTGACGACGACCTTGGCGCCCTCCGCCGCGCACAGCAGTGCGATCTCGCGCCCGATGCCGCGGCCTGCGCCGGTGACGATGATGACTTTGTCTTGCAGTGATTTCGTCATGTGGATGCCTCCTGTTGTCTCTGTCATTCCGGGGCGTGCGAAGCACGAACCCGGAATCTCGAGGTTCCCCGGTGCGCAATTGCGCACCTGTGGTCTGGTCCTTCGGACCATCCCGGAACCACGAGAAATTACCTCTCGTTCGTAAACACGATCGTGCCACTTGCGGCGAACATGCCGCCGACGCCGTGGCACACCGAAATCCTCGCGTTCGGCACCTGCGCCGGCGCGATGCCGCGCATCTGGCGGACGCTCTCCTGCAGCGCGTACATGCCGTACATGCCCGAATGCATGTAGCTCAATCCGCCACCATTGGTGTTGAGCGGCAGCTTGCCGCCCGGCCGCGTGTTGCCGTCCGCGATGAACTGGCCGGTTTCTTCGTACGGCATGAAGCCGAGATCGCCGAGCCCGAACAGCGGCAGATGCGCGAAGGCATCGTAGATCATGAGATGGTCGACGTCCTCATGCGCAATGCCGGCTTCCTTGAAGGCCAGCGGCCCCGCGGTCTTGAACGCGCGCGAGGAATTGAACGTCTCCATCTGGCTGACCATCGGCGTCTCAACGCTCTCGCCGGTGCCCATGATGTAGACGGGCTTGCGCGGAAAGTCCCTGGCGCGGTCCGCCGAGGTCAGGATCAGCGCACCACCGCCGTCGGTGACGAGGCAGCACTGGAGCAGGCGGAACGGATACGCGATCATGCGCGAGTTGAGCACGTCGGCGACCGTGATCGGCTCCTTCATCATCGCGCGCGGATTCTTCGCCGCCCATTCCCGCTGCACCACCGCCACCGAAGCCAGCTGCTCGTGGGTGATGCCCCAGGTCTTCATGAAGCGCAGCACGGGGATCGGAAACATGCTGGGCGGACCGTAGACGCCATAGGGCGCCTCGAATTGGCCGTTGAGGCTGTCCGGCGGGGTCGAGCGCGGCAGCTTGCCGATCATCGACTTGCCGCTCTCGGCATGGGTGATCAGCACGGTCTTGCAAAGGCCCGCCTCGATCGCCGCGGCGGCATGGCGGACGTGGAGCATGAACGAGCAGCCGCCGACCGAGGTGCCATCCACCCAGGTCGGCTTGATGCCGAGATAGTGGCAGACCTGCTGCGGCGTCTCGACCGCGGTGGCGAAGCCGTCGATGTCGGACAGCTTCAGCCCGGCATCCGCGATGGCGTTGAGTGCGGCGTCCGCATGGAGCTGGAGCTGCGAAGCGTTGGGGATGACGCCGAGCTCGGTTGTCTCGGCCGCGCCGACGACGGCAACCTGGTTCTTGCGCATGGCTTATCCCTTCGCCGGACGGAAGACGGGGAGGGTGATCTTGTCGTCGAGCTCCTGGAAGGCGACCTCGAGCTTCATGTCGAGCTCGAGTGCCTCCGGCGTCTGCGGGCAGTCGATGATGTTGCTCATCATCCGCGGGCCCTCGTCGAGCTCGACCACGGCGATGGCGTAAGGCGGCGTGAAGCCCGGCGCGGCGGGGCGGTGGTTGATCACGTAGCTGTAGAGAAAGCCCCTGCCGCTCGCCTTGAAGATGCTGACCTTGCGCGAGGCGCAGGAGGGGCAGAACGGGCGCGGCGGGAAGTAGACATGCGCGCAGGCGTCGCAGCGCTGCAGCCGCAATTCGCCCGCTTTCGTGCCGTCCCAGAAATGCTGGGTCTCCGGCGTTGGTTTCGGTCGCGCGCGCTGCGGTTCGGCCATCTTGGGGGCTCCTCCCAAAAGACAGGCTTCCCGCCTGGCTGTTTCGATCTTGATGCGACAATCGACTATGGTGCGTCAACGGTCCAGCAATACGCATGCATGCCATCATGCGCACAATGCTTGTGTCGAACTGAGCCAGCGCTATAGATTGCGCGCGCCAATATTCCGTGAGACAGACATGCCTGATTTTCCGACACTGGCGAAGCTCGCCGAAGACCTCGAAAGCGGCCGCACGACCGCCCGCAAGCTGGTCGAGGCGTGCATCGCCAGGATCGCCGATCCCGCCGGCGAAGGCCAGCGCGCCTTCATCCATGTCGACAAGGACGCCGCGCTGGCGGCGGCCGATGCAATGGACGGCTTGCGCAAGGCCAAGGCGGCGCCGTCGCGCTATGCCGGCATTCCGATCTCGATCAAGGATCTCTTCGACATCAAGGGCCAGGTGACGCGCGCCGGCTCGCGCGCGCTCGACGATTCCCCGCCGGCCGAGCAGGATGCCGCAACGGTGGCGCGGCTGCGCAGGGCCGGGTTCGTCGTGATCGGCCGCACCAACATGACCGAGTTCGCCTATTCCGGCATCGGCATCAATCCACATTACGGCACGCCGAAGGGCGCCTGGAACCGGAGCGAGGGGCACGTGCCCGGCGGCTCCTCCTCGGGTGCGGCCGTTTCGGTGCTGGATGGCATGGCGCATGGCGCGCTCGGCACCGACACCGGCGGCTCCTGCCGGATTCCGGCTGCCTTCAACGGCATCGTCGGCTACAAGCCGACGCAGCGCCGCGTGCCGCTCGACGGCTCCGTGCCGCTCTCGTTCTCGCTCGACAGCATCGGCCCGCTGGCACGATCGGTCAGCTGCTGTGCCATACTCGACGCCGTGCTCGCGAACGAGCCGATCGTCGCGCTGAAGCCGCGGCCGATCCTGGGCATGCGGCTCGCGGTGCCCACCATGATCGCGCTCGACGACCTGGACGCGGAAGTGGCCAAGACCTTCGAGCGCGCCCTGAAGACGCTTGCCGATCACGGCGCCATCATCGAGCGCATCGAGATGGCCGAGTTCCACGATGTCGGCCCGATGAACGCCAAAGGCGGTTTTGCGGCCTCTGAAAGCTATGCCTGGCATCGCTATCTCATTACGGCGAAGGGCGATGTCTATGATCCCAGGGTCGCCGTGCGCATCATGCGCGGCGAGTCACAGAGCGCGGCCGATTACATCGATCTTCTCAACGAGCGCCGCTCGCTGATCGCCCGCGTCAATGCGCGCATTGCGTCCTATGACGCGCTGGTGCTGCCGACCACCGCCAACACGCCGCCGAAGATCGCCGATCTCGCCGACGACAAGGCCTTCACCACCGAAAACCTGCGCGCGCTGCGCAACTGCACCCTGATCAACATGATCGATGGCTGCGCCATCTCGATCCCTGCGCATCGCCAGGGCGACGTCCCCGTCGGCCTGATGCTGGCGGGGGCGGGCGGATCAGACCGTCGCATTTTCGAGCTTGCTGCCGGCATGGAGACCGCAATTCGTGTTTGACCTGACTTTCACCGTCGATGCCCAGGACACCACCACGCCGCTGACGCTGGCGATCGACCAGATGGTCATCGCCGGCTGGACCGGCCGCGATCCCGTCGCCCGCGACAAGCACATCGCCGAGCTCGAGGCGGTCGGCATCGCACGCCCGGCCTCGACGCCGATCTACTATCGCGCTTCGGCGCGGCGACTGACCCAGGAAGACCGCATCGAATGCACCGGCGGCGATTCCAGTGGCGAGGTCGAGTTCGTGCTGATCGGCTGGCAGGGCCGCATCTTCGTCGGCTGCGGCTCCGACCACACCGACCGCAAGGTCGAGGCCTACAGCGTCACGGTGTCCAAGCAGATGTGCGACAAGCCCATCGCCTCCACCCTGTGGGAGCTCGAAGACGTCATCGGCCACTGGGACAAGATGATCCTGCGCTCCTACGCCACCATCAAGGGCGAGCGCGTGCTCTACCAGGAAGGCACGTTGGATGCGATGCTGCCGGTCGCTGACCTCATCGCGCGCGGTTTTCCGGGCGGAAAGTTCCCCGACGGCTGCGCCATGTTCGGCGGCACCTTCGCCGCCAAAGGCGGCATCCGCCCCGCCGACCGCTTCGACTTCGAGCTGGAGGATCCCGTGCTGAAGCGCACGATCAAGCACGGCTACGAGGTGGTGACGCTGCCGGTGCGGGGATAGCTCGGTTCACACCTGGGGGGCGGGGAAGGATCGTTGGTTCATAAGCGACGGTCCCGTAGGGTGGGCAAAGCGAAGCGTGCCCACGTCTTGCGAAGGTGTGGGCACGGCGCAAGAGCGCCTTTGCCCACCCTACGAAACTGCGTTGCGGGCGCAACTCTCTCCACGTCATTGCGAGGAGCCCTTGCGACGAAGCAATCCAGACTGATTCCACGGTGGCACTCTGGATTGCTTCGCTGCGCTCGCAATGACGGGGGAGATAGTCATCGGAAATCGGGTGGCGGGGTGAACGTCGAGCTGCAAAGGTGATTGTTATGACAATGACCGCACGCAAATCGCCCCAAGCGCCGTTCACCAACCTCGTCGCCCACATCGACGCCCTCGACTGGCCGCAAATCACCGCCGAGCTCGACTCCCAGGGCTGCGCCGTCCTGAAGGGCCTGCTCACGCCCGATCAATGCAGCGCCATCGCCGCGCTCTATCCCGATGACGCGCACTTCCGCAGCCGCATCGTCATGGGCCGCCACGGCTTTGGCCGCGGCGAGTACAAGTACTTCTCCTATCCGCTGCCCGACCTGATCGCGCGGCTCCGCCCGGCGCTCTACGCGCATCTGCAAGGCGTCGCCAATCGCTGGAACGAGGCGATGGGGATCGACATCCGCTATCCCGAAAGCCATGCGGCCTTTCTGAAGCGCTGCCATGAGGCCGGACAGGCGCGGCCGACACCGCTGCTGCTGCAATACGAAGCCGGCGACTACAATTGCCTGCACCAGGACCTCTATGGCGAGCATGTGTTCCCGCTCCAGGTCGCGATCCTGCTCTCCGAGCCCGGCCGCGATTTCACCGGTGGCGAGTTCGTGCTGACCGAGCAGCGCCCGCGCATGCAGTCCCGCGCCGAGGTCGTGCCGCTCGCGCAGGGCGACGCGGTCGCCTTCGCTGTGCATCACCGCCCGGTGCAGGGGACACGCGGCACCTATCGCGTTAATCTGCGCCATGGTGTCAGCCGCATCAGGTCCGGCCAGCGCCACACGCTGGGCGTGATCTTTCATGATGCCAAATGAGCGCTGCGATTGACGGGTGATCTGTTTGACAGTGTTGCCGAAGCACAGCCGTCTCGCGAGGAGATCGCCGACGGCGCCGTGCTGCTGCGCGGCTTCGTCAAGCCGATCGAGAGCGAGCTGATCGAAGCGGTGCGCGCCATCGCGGCGCAATCTCCGTTCCGGCGGATGACCACGCCCGGCGGCTACCAGATGTCGGTGGCGATGACCAATTGCGGCGAGCGCGGCTGGATCACCGATCACACCGGCTATCGCTACGATCCCGTCGACCCGCGCACCGGAGCGCCCTGGCCGGAGATGCCGCCTGTGTTCCGGGATCTCGCCCGCCGCGCTGCGGAGCAGGGCGGTTTCGCCGGCTTCGCGCCCGATGCCTGTCTCGTCAACCGCTACGAGCCCGGCACCCGATTGTCGCTGCACCAGGACAAGGACGAGCTGGACTATTCGGCGCCGATCGTCTCGGTCTCGCTCGGCCTGCCCGCGACCTTCCTGTTCGGCGGCCTGGCGCGCAGCGACAAGCCGCGCCGCTTCCGGCTCGTCCATGGCGACGTCGTGGTCTGGGGCGGGCCGAGCAGGCTCGCCTATCACGGCGTGGCGCCGCTCGCCGATGGCGAGCATCCGCTGCTCGGACGCAAGCGGATCAATCTGACGTTTCGCAGGACGCGCTGATCCATCTCCTCATCCTGAGGAGCGCGCTCTTGCGCGCGTCTCGAAGGATGAAGGCCGAGCTGCAGCAGCGGGGGGGCCTTCATGGTTCGAGACGGCGCTGGCGCGCCTCCTCACCATGAGGATTACGACTTCGGCGGGTGGATGAAGGTCCAGGGGCTCACTTCCGAATCCCTGGTCACCTCGACCGAGATCAGATACGGCCCGCCATGGGCAAGTGCCTTCTCCAGCACGGCCCTGAACTGATCCGGCGCGGTGACGCGCGCGGCCGCCACGCCAAAGGACTCCGCGAGCTTGACGAAATCCGGATTGACGAGGTCCGATGCCACCACGCGGCCGTCGAAACGTTCGCGCTGGTCGCGGCGGACGTTGCCATAGGCGTTGTTGTTGAACACCAGCGTGACCACGCCGATGTTGAACTGCACGGCGGTCGAGAGTTCCTGCACGCCGAACATGAAGCCGCCGTCGCCAGTGATGGCGACCACCGGCTTGTCGGGATTGGCGACCTTCGCACCAAGCGCGGTCGGAAAGCCCGAGCCGAGCGTGCCCTGATAGCCCGAGGTGATGAAGGTGCGCGGCTGGTAGACCGGGAAGCCGTACCAGGAGGCGAAGCCGACCTGCGACAGTTCATCGGTGACGATCGCGTTCGCCGGCAGCACCTCGCGCAGGATGTCGAGATAGGCCATCTGCGGCTGGATGCGCTGGATCTCGGCTTGCGCTGACGCCGTGGCCTCGCGGATCGCCTCCCGCCGGCCACGGGTGCGCGCATAGCCGGCTTTCTTCACGGCCGCGACGAGATCGGCCGTACCGGCCTGGGCATCGGCGACGATGGCCGCATCGGAGGTGATCCGGCGCATCTCGACCGGGTCGATATCGATCCGAATGGATTTCAGTCCACTCGGTTGATAAGGCCAGCGAAAGCCCGAGGCCGGCAGCTCAGCGCGCGTGCCGATTGCGATCATCAGATCGGTTGTCGGCCAAAGCTTGTAGGCCGCGGCCATGGTCAGGCCGAGTTCGTGCGCGTTGGAGACGATGCCGCGGCCGCTGCGGAAGGCAACCACGGGCGCATCGATCATCTCGGCGAGCTCGAGGATCTCCTCGCCCGCCTCGATCGCGCCGCTGCCGACGAAGATCATCGGTGCCTTGCTGGTCTTGATGAGCGCGGCCGCCAGCCTGACCAGATCGGGATCGGGCCGCGGCGCGGGCAGCGGCTCCAGCACTTGAGCAGCCGCCGTATCCGCGCGCTGGGTGAAGACGTCCCAGGGCATCTCGACCGAGGCGGGGCCGCGCCGTCCCGACATCATCTCCTGGAACGCACGCGCCACGACCGTCGGCGCGTTGCCGGGATATTCGATCCGGTCGGCCCATTTTACATAGGTGCGCAAGGTCGCGAGCTGATCCGGCATCTCGTGCAGATGACCGCGGCCCTTGCCGAGGAACTGCGTCGGCACCTGGCCGGTGACGCACAGCACCGGCTCGTTGCAGCCGAACGCCGTGAGCAAGGCGGCGCTGGCATTGAGCACGCCGGGGCCGGGCACGACGCTGAACACGCCGGGCCGGCCGCTGGAGCGCGCATAGCCGAAGGCCATGTAGCCGCAGGCCTGCTCGTGCCGTGCGCCGATCACCTTGAGCTGGGCCTGATGGAAGGCGTCGAACAGGCCGTAGACCTGCGCGCCGGGCAGGCCGAATACTGTGTCGACGCCATGGGCGACCAGGCCGCTTACGATCGCTTCGCCGCCGGTGAGGGTGGTCATCTGGCTATTCCACTTCGATGATTGTTCAGGCTTCGTCGACGACGCCGTTGCGCAAGAGGCCGATGCCCTCGGCCTCGACCTCGACGACGTCGCCGGGCTTCAGGTACCGCGGCGGATCGAACCGCGCGCCCGCGCCGGTCGGCGTGCCCGTGACGATGATATCGCCGGGGACGAGGGTTGCGAAGGTCGAGATATAGTTCACGAGATAGCGGAACGGAAACATCAACCGGCTGGTGCGATCGTCCTGTCTGAGTTCGCCGTTGACGTGCGTGGTGAGGCGAATGTCCGCAATCTGCGATTCTGATGTGTAGGGCACGAGCCACGGGCCGAGGCTGCCGCTGGAGTCGAAGTTCTTGCCCTGGGTGACGTTGAACTTGGCATGGCGCAGCCAGTCGCGTACCGAGCCCTCGTTACAGAGCGTCAGCGCGGCGATGTGATCGAGCGCGGCGCTTTCCGGAATGTGCCGGCCTTGCTTGCCGATCACCAGCACGATCTCGCCCTCATAGTCGAGCTGCGCGGACGCGCGCGGGCGCACCAGCGGCGTGTCGTGCCCGACGAAGGAGCGCGGCGAGCGCATGAACATGCTCGGATATTTCGGCGCGTCCTGGCCGTCCTTGTACTCGGCGTTGCGGTCGGGATAGTTGACGCCGATGCAGATGATTTTCTCCGGCGCGGGCACCGGCGGCAGCCAGGTGATCTCGCTGGGCGCGTGATCAGGTGCGCGCCCCGCGGCTTCCTCGGCAAGGTTCAAGAGCTTGCCTGCTGCGATCACCTCGCGCAGTGTCGGATAGTCCTTGCCGTAACGCGCGGAGAGATCGACGAGGCCGCCGTCCACGACGGCGCCGTAGCGGGTTGCACCCTTGACGGAATAGGTGGCGAGGCGAGGGAGGGTCATCAGTCCGCCACCAGCACGTCGGCCACGAATTTCGGCTCGCGCACGGCCTGGCCCGAAAACGGCGAGCCCTGCTCGAACCAGGAGCGCGGGGCGGGCGCGCCCCACAGCGTCTGGCGGCGCGGATCACGCAGCGACCAGCGCAGCGGCGCGTGGTCGTGATCCCCTGTGAAGTAGTCGCTGGTGTAGAGCTCGAGGCGGTGTCCGTCGGGATCGCGCACATAAAGGAAGAACGCGTTCGAGATGCCGTGGCGTCCCGGCCCACGCTCGATGTTCTTCACGAAACCTTGCGAGGCCATGACATCGCAGAGATGGATGATGTTCATCGCCGTCGGCGTCCAGTAGGCGAAATGGTGCAGGCGCGGACCCTTGCCGTTGGTGATGGCGAAATCATGGACGTTGCCCTTGCGATGCATCCAGGCCGCGGCGATGCGCCCGTTCGGGCCGTCCTCCTCGGCGTATTCGGTGAGGCGGAAGCCGAGCCGGGCGTAGAATTCCATCGTGTCCTGCACCTCGGCAGCGAAGACGTTGAAATGATCGAGCCGCTGCGGATGGCAGCCCCGGTAGAGGTCGTAGCGGCGCAGCATATGCGGCCGCCGGTCCATCGAGGCGTAGAGCTCGATCTGGAAGCCGAAGGGATCGGTGAACTGCAATGTGCGGGCCTGGAACGGCTGATCGACGAAGGCGTAGGCCAGGCCGTTCTCGGAGAGAAAGGCCGCTGCCTTGTCGAGATCCTTGTCGTTGCCGACCTTGAAGCCGAGCCGCGCGCAGGCCGGCGCTGCCGCCTTGCGCAGCACCAGCGAGTGATGCTGGTGCTCCTCGGCCGCGCGCAGGTAAACGACATTGTCGTCGGCATCCTCGACATGCAGGCCGACGATGGTCTCGTAGAACTCCCGGCTCAGCTTCAGATCGGTGACGTCGAGCACGACGTGGCTGGACCTGATGATGTTGAACGGCGGCTCGAAGACGTGTTGCGGTACGGGCATGTGCGTTTCCCCTCGTTAGGCCCCCCGTCATTCCGGGGCGGCTCGAAGAGCCGAACCCGGAATATCGAGGTTCCGGGTCCGATGCTTCGCATCGTCCCGGAACGACGGCGGTTCTAAGCTCCCAGTCTCTGAATCTTGTGCGTGCCCCGCGCCAGCGAGACGTGCTTGGTTTCCATGTAGAAGTCGAACGAGTAATCGCCGCCGTCGCGGCCGATGCCCGAGGCCTTCATGCCGCCGAACGGCGTCGGCAGGTGGCGGACGTTCTCCGAGTTCAGCCAGATCATTCCGGCCTCCAGCGCATCGGCCACGCGCAGCGCCCGGCCCATGTCGTTGGTCCAGACATAGCCGGTGAGGCCGTAGCGGATGTCGTTGGCGATCTCGATCGCGTCCGTCTCGTCGCGGAACGGCAGCACGGTGAGGAACGGCCCGAACACCTCCTCCTGCGCCACGCGCATCTTGCCATGCGCGCCGGTCACCAGCGTCGGCTCGACATAGTGCCCGCCGCCGGGCCCGTCATAAGCCTTGCCGCCGACCGCGATCGTCGCGCCGTCCTGGCGCGCGACGTCGAAATAGGAGCAGACTTTTGCGAGGTGCCGCTCGTGGATCAGTGGCCCGATCTCGGTGGCGGGATCGAGGGGATGGCCGACCTTCAACGCCTTCACGCGCGCGGCCAGCTTCTCCACGAATCTCTCGGCGATGCTCTGCTGGATCAGCAGGCGGCTCGACGAGGTGCAACGTTCGCCGTTGAGCGAGTAGATCATGAACACGACCGCATCGAGCGCGCGGTCGAGATCGGCGTCGTCGAACACGATGACGGGGTTCTTGCCGCCGAGCTCGAAATGCACGCGCTTCAGGGTCGGCGCACCCTGCATCATGATGGCCGAGCCCGTCGCGCTTTCGCCGACGAAGCCGATCGCCTTGATGGCGGGATGCTCGGTCAGCGCCTTGCCGGCCTCTTCACCGAAGCCGTGGACGGTATTGAGCACGCCGTCGGGCACGCCGGCTTCCTTGACGAGCTTCGCCAGAATGGAAGCCGTCACCGGCGACCATTCGGCCGGCTTGTGCACGACGGTGCAGCCGGCGGCCAAGGCTGGCGCGATCTTCCAGGTCGAGAGCATGAAAGGCGTGTTCCACGGCGTGATCACGCCGACCGGTCCGATCGGCACACGCGTCGAGACGTTCCAGTGCTCGTCGCTCGGCGTGTTGAGGCCGTCGCGCGCCTCCGCGCTTTTGTCGGCGAAGAAGCGGAAATTCTCGGCGGCGCGGATCGCGGCCTTGGCCATGAAACGATAGGCCTGGCCGGTGTCGATGCATTCGAGCACCGCGATGTCCTCGGCATTGTCTTCGATCGCATCGGCCACGCGATTCAGCAGCTTGCGCCGCATCGCCGGTCCCATGTCGCGCCAGGACTTGAACGCAAGCGCAGCCGCGGTTGCCGCAGCGTCGATGTCCTCCGCATTGCCGCGGGCAATGCTTGCGAGCACGGCGCCATCGACCGGGGATTTCGTCTCGAACGTTTCGCCCGAGATCGAGGCGACGACCCTGCCGTCGATCATGTGGCCGATGCCATCGGCGCGCAACGTCTTCAAGAGCGGTGCGACGCGGTCGCGGTTGGCCTGGAACACATCGGCATTCGGCGTGGGCTTATCCATGGGCGGCCTCCGCTTTCAGGGCGTCGTGGATGTTGTTGCGCTTCCAGCTGGTGTCCTTGTCGTTGATCTGCATGTCGAACGACAGGGCGAACCTGCTGGCGGCGAAGACGGGATCGAGATGTTTCGAGAGCGCCTGGAAGACGTGCTCGCCGGCGTTCTGACGTGTCTTGAGATCGCGGCCCTCGCCGATGCGCAGCACCATGTCGAGAAAGCCGTAGTCCTGGCGGGCGTCCGCGATCGCATAGTGCTCGCAGCGGATGGCGCGAACGCGGATGCCGCCGAGCGGGAAGATGCCGGTCTCGCTGGCTGCCTTGCGCACGACCTCACACACCGTGCCGATGTCGAGACGGCCGTCGAGATTGGCCGAATATTCGATCGTGAAATGCGGCATCGCCGTTTCACTCCCTGTCTTCTTGTTGGCCTAAGCGAAGTAGCAACTCACCGAGCCGTAGGCGCCATAATCGGCCTGAATTGTGTCGCCCTTGCGGGTCTCGATCGGACGGATGAAGGATCCCGCGAGCACGACCTGCCCGGGCTCCAGCGCAAGGCCGAGCGGCGCGATCTTGTTGGCGAGCCAGGCCACGGCTGTGGCGGGATGATTGAGTACGCCGGCCGCAAGGCCCGTCTCTTCCAGCTGGCCGTTCTTGAAGCAGAGCGCGCCGATCCAGCGCAGGTCCGCGTCCAGCGGACGGATCGGCCGTCCTCCGAGCACGATGCCGGCATTCGCGGCATTGTCGGCGATGGTGTCGAAAATCTTTCGCGTCGCTTTCGTGGTCGGATCGACGCGTTCGATCCGCGTGTCCAGGATCTCCAGCGCCGGCACGACGAAATCGGTGGCGTTGAGGACGTCGAACATCGTGCAGTCGGGGCCTGAGAGCCGCCTGCTCATGACGAAGGCGAGCTCGGCCTCGACGCGCGTCGCGATGAAGCGCTCGGTCGGAACGATCCCGCCATCGGCAAAGAACATGTCGTCGAGCAGTACGCCGGAATCGGGCTCGTCGATGTTGAGCGCGCTCTGCATCGCCTTCGAGGTCAGGCCGATCTTGTGGCCCTTGACGATGCGCCCTTCGGCGATCTTGACCTCGACCCAGGCCTTCTGAATCGCGTACGCATCGGCGATGGTGATGTCAGGGAATTCCTGCGACAGCTGCCGGATCTGCGTGCGGGTCTTCTCCGCCTGGTGCAGACGCCTCGCGCAAGCTCGGATATCGTCGTTGGAAAGCGCCATCTTTAGTCTGACAAATCGTGGTGCCCGGAGATACTTAACATGTTAAGTGAATGCGTCAAACACAATTCGGGCTTGCTGCACTGCAAACATTCTGCGGCTTGAAGGGGCGTCATGACGAAGAAACCCGCCGATCCCGCCAACGGAGGCGCGCCTGCCGCAGGACCTGCCGCAAGACAGGTGCCGATGCGCGACTTCTCGCGCTCGCTGCCGATGTCGCTGCTGCGGGCCCGCGAGGCGGTGATGCGGCAGTTTCGTCCCTCGCTGCGCGAGCACGGCTTGACCGAGCAGCAATGGCGCATCCTGCGCGCGCTCGCTTCCATCGAGGCGGTCGAGGTCACGGAACTCGCGCGCACGGCGTTCCTGCTCGGGCCAAGCCTGTCGCGCATCCTGCGCGATCTCGAAGCGCGCAACCTGATCGAGCGCAAGACCGCCAAGACGGATCAACGCCGCAGCATGGTCTCGATCTCGAAAGACGGCGTGAAGCTGATGGCCTCCGTTGCGCCGACGTCCGAAGCGATCTACGCGGAGATCACGCGCCGCTTTGGCGTACGCAAGCTTGCCGAATTGCAGGAGATGCTCGGCGAGCTCGAACGGAGTCTCGCGGGGCTCGGCGCCAGCGAGGAAGCAAGTCCCGAGGAGTGAGAGCAGATATGCGCTCCCATGCGGCAGCGGCCATGGACATGGTCGCATTTTTTCGCTCAAGTGCCGCCGAAGCCGATCGCTGCAAAGTCGGCGCCGGGGAGAGGCAGACAGGCCGTCATGGTCACCATTCAGGTCCAGAAGCTGATCGACTTCGTCACCGAAGTCTTCGCGCATGCGCAGTCCTCGTCGGAAGAGGCCAGGCGTATCGCCACCTATCTGACCACGGCGAACCTGACCGGCCATGACAGCCACGGCGTGATCCGCGTTCCCGTCTATATCCGCTGGCAGAAGACCGGATCGGTCGTCCCAAATCAGAACGCGGAGCTCGTGCTCGACACGCCCTCGCTCGCGGTGGTCGACGGCAAGTTCGGCTACGGCCAGACCGTGACGCCGCAGGCGGTCAGGATCGGTATCGAGAAATGCAGGAAGGCCGGGCTTGCCGCGGTCGCACTGCGCAACGCCGGCCATATCGGCCGCGTCGGCGATTGGGCCGAGATGGCGGCGGCCGAAGGTCTCGTCTCCGTGCATTTCGTCAATGCCGCGGGCTCGCTGCTGGTCGCGCCGTTCGGCGGCGTCGAGAAGCGGCTGTCGACCGCGCCGTATTGCGTCGGCATCCCGCGTGAGGGCCAGGACCCGATCGTGCTGGATTTTGCGACCTCGGTCGTCGCCGAGGGCAAGGTGCTGGTCGCGAGCCGCGGCGGCAAGAAGCTGCCGAAGGGCGCACTGGTCGATTCCGACGGGACCTTGAGCGAGGATCCGGCCGTGCTCTACGGCCCCTACACGCCGGACGGGCCGCGCGATCACACCAGGGGAACGGGCGCGATCCGTGCCTTCGGCGAGCACAAGGGATCGGGCCTCGCCTTCATGTGCGAGCTCCTGGGCGGCGCGCTGACCGGAACCGGCGCCACCTCGGGTGGGCGGCGCTTTGCCAACGGCATGCTGGCGTTCTATGTCGATCCGAAAGTCGTCGACACCTCCAACCTTTTCGACGCCGAAGTGTCGCGCTATGTCGATTTCATCCGCGCCACCAAGCCGATGGCCGGGGTCGATCAGGTGCTGATTCCGGGCGATCCGGAGCGAAAGACCCGCGCTGAGCGGACCCGGAACGGCATCCCCTTGCCGGATGACACCTGGGCGGCAATAGTGAACACCGCCCGTGAGGTCGGTGTCAGCGAAGTCAGCATCCAGAGGGCGACGGCTTAGACGCGTTTCGTCATTGCGAGGCGCGCCAGCGACGGAGCAATCCAGAGTGTCATCGCGGAGAAATTCTGGACTGCTTCGCGGAGCCCGTCATCGGGCCGCGCTTCGCGCGGACCCGGTGGCTCGCAACGACAGTGAGTGAGATCAACAAAGAAGGAAGGCAACGTGGCGAATAAAGTCAAAGAGATCTGGAAGTCGGGCAAGGCGGTCGTCAACGCGTGGCTTGCGATACCCTCCGGCTTCTCGGCCGAGATGATCGCGCAGTGCGGCTTCGACAGCGTCACCGTCGACATGCAGCATGGCGTACAGGATTATCTGTCGATGGTGCAGTGCTTCCAGGCCATGGACAAGCATCCGATCACGCCGATGGTCCGCGTGCCCTGGAACGAGCCCGGCATCATCGGCAAGGTGCTCGACGGCGGCGCCTATGGCGTGATCTGCCCGATGGTCAACACGCCGCAGGAAGCCCGGAACCTCGTCTCGTATTCGAAGTACCCGCCGAAGGGCGTCCGCTCCAACGGCCCGATCCGCGCCGGCATGTACGGCACCGCTGGCTCCTACCAGAAGACGGCCAACGACGAGATCGTGCTGCTGCCGATGATGGAGACCCGGACCGCGGTCGAGAACATGGAAGCGATCCTCGATGTCGAAGGCATCGACGGGGTCTATATCGGCCCGTCCGATCTCGGCTTCTCCTACGGCCTGGAGCCCAAGCTCGATCGTACCGAACCCGAGATCCTCGCGATCTACGACAAGATCATCAAGGAGTGCGGCAAGCGCGGTCTGAACCCGGGCATCCATTGCAGCGGCGCGGAAGGCGCGGCGCGCGCCATCAACATGGGCTTCAAGCTGGTGACGCTGTCCAACGAGGTCGGCCTGATGACGACCTACGCCAAGATGCAGGTGAACGCCACCCGCAAGGATTCGGGCGGCAAGGCCTGAGCTCTGGGCGAATGGCAAATAGGGAGGGGCGATGGCGCCGCTCCCTTTTCCATTCGCTCCTCACCGTTCGCTATTCGCCTCCGAAGGAGACTCCCATGACCATCAGCCCCGTCATCCGCCTGCATCCCGATGATGGTGTGGTGATCGCGCGCGCGAGCCTGCCGCCTGGAACAAGCGTGGCTGACGGCGTGACCACGGTCGATCGCATTCCCTCCGGCCACAAGGTCGCGATCAAGCCGATTGCGTTGGGCGAGCCGATCAAGCGCTACGGCCAGATCATCGGCTTTGCCACGGTGCCGATCGCGCCGGGCCAGCACGTGCACGTGCACAATTGCGGCATGGGCGATTTCGCCAAGGACTATGCCTATTGCGCCGACGTCAAGCCGACGCCGAATTTCGACCTGCCGGCGACCTTCGAAGGGATCCGCCGCCCGGACGGCCGCGTCGCCACGCGCAACTATATCGGCATCCTCACCTCGGTGAATTGCAGCGCGCATGTCGCGAGCCTCGTCGCCGACGTCTTCAAGAAGAATCCCTTCACCGGCGACAACCCGCTGGCCGACTTCCCCAACGTCGACGGCGTGGTCGCGCTGACCCACAAGACCGGCTGCGGCATGACGCAGAACGAGCCCTTGGCGCTGCTCCGCCGCACGCTCGGCGGCTATGCGCGGCACGTCAATTTCTCCCATGTCATCGTGCTCGGCCTCGGCTGCGAGGTGAACCAGATCGGCGGCCTGATGGAAGAGCAGAAGCTCGCCGGCCGCCTGCGCGCGATGGACATTCAGGAGGTCGGCGGCACCCGCAAGACGGTGGAGGCGGGCATTGCCTTCGTGCGCGAGGCGCTGGCTGACGCCAACAAGGTCAGGCGGGAAACGGTGCCGGCCAGCGAGCTCACCGTGGCCCTGCAATGCGGCGGCTCGGACGGCTATTCCGGCGTATCCGCCAATCCCGCGCTCGGCGCGGCGAGCGACCTCATCGTGCGCCATGGCGGCACCGTGATCCTGTCGGAGACGCCGGAGACCTACGGCGCCGAGCACCTGCTCACGCGCCGCGCCGTCAGCCGCGAGGTCGGCCAGAAGCTGGTGGATCTGATGCGCTGGTGGGACGAGTACACGACGCGCGAAGGCGCCGAGATGAACGCCAATCCCAGCCCCGGCAACAAGGCCGGCGGTCTCACCACGATCCTGGAAAAGTCGCTCGGCGCGATGGCGAAGGCCGGCACCACCAACCTCGTGGAGGTACTGCGCTACGCCGAGCCCGTTACCAAGAAGGGCTTCGTCTTCATGGACACGCCCGGCTACGATCCGGTGGCTGCGACCGGGCAGGTCGCCGGCGGCGCCAATCTGGTCTGCTTCACCACGGGCCGCGGCAGCGTGTTCGGCTGCAAGCCGGCACCCTCGATCAAGCTCGCCACCAACACGCCCATGTACAAGCGAATGGAAGATGACATGGACGTCAATTGCGGCACCATCCTCGAAGGCGAGGAGAGCGTCGCGCAGTGCGGCCAGCGCATCTTCGATCTCATTCTCAAGACCGCTTCGGGACAGCCGACCAAGAGCGAGAGCTTCGATTTCGGCGGCGCCGAGTTCGCGCCCTGGGTGCTCGGCGCGACAATGTAGTCGCGTTGGGCGAGCGCCGTCGCGCGAGCGCAATCAAAGGCCGCTCAAACAGAGGCCGGCGATGATGTCCGCAACGCGTGCGATGGTCCAAGGTGCAACGATCGTGCGATAGGTAGTGATACGGAGGCAAGGCCTCCCGCAGGAGTTCCCGGGATTACATCTGGTTAACACTGTTGTCGTAGACAGGCTGTGATGCGCCTCCGCGACGTTGCGGGCCGGCCTTTGTCGAGGATCGAACAGATGCAAGCGATACGTCCCACTGGGGTGGAAAATCTCCTCGGTGAGGAAGAACTGATCGTATCGAAGACAGATCTCAAAGGCCGCATTACCTACGCCAACGACGTCTTCATCCGCATGGCGAAATTCTCCTGGAAGGAGCTGATGGGCGCGCCCCACAGCCTGATCCGCCATCCGGACATGCCGCGCTGTGTCTTCAAGCTGTTGTGGGACACGCTCGCGGCCAAGCAGGAAATCTTCGCCTACGTCGTCAATCTCGCCAAGGACGGCAGCCATTATTGGGTGCTCGCTCACGTCACCCCGACGCTCGACGATCGCGGCGACATTGTCGGCTATCATTCCAACCGCCGCAAACCCGATCCGGCGCAGATCGAGCGCATCAAGCCGATCTACAAGGCTCTGTGCGCCGAAGAGGCGCGCCACGCCAACGCCAAGGACGGCATGCGCGCGAGCTTCGAGATGATGGTCGGCCTGCTCAAGCAAAACGGTGTCGCCTACGATGAATTTGTGCTCTCTCTCTAAGGCGCAAGCCGCTGCCGGCCTTGCCTGTCTGCTCGCCGCCGCGGCCCTTGCATTGTCGGTGGCTGGCGCCCTGACGGCTGCCCCGGGCGGCGTGCTGCTCGGCGTCATCGTCGCGCTGCTCGGCTACACGCTCTGGAATCAGCGCCGTTCGCTGGCTGCCATCGATGAAGCCGCGGAGGTGTGCCGCAAGGCCGCCCATGGCGATCTGGAAGCGCGCGTGTTCAGCGATCGGCAGCCCGGCCGCATCGGAACGATCCAGAAATCGGTCAACGACATGCTCGACATCACCGATGCCTTCGTCCGCGAAGCCTCGGCGTCGATGGACTATGCCAGCCGCGGCAAGCATTTTCGCAAGATCCTGGCGCGCGGGCTGCCCGGCTCGTTCCGCCGTTCGGCCACCGTGATCAATTCGGGCACCGACAGCCTCGGCCGCCGCGTCGTCGAGATCGCCGAGCTCGCCAAGCAGTTCGGCACCCACCTCGATGAGGTCGCAGGCGGCCTGATGAGCGCCGCGACCGATCTCGAATCCGACGCCGGCCAGATGGCGGCGGCGGCCGAGACGACGAACCGTCAGACCTCCGGCGTGCGCAGCGCGTCCGATCAAGCCTCCAGCAACGTCGCGACGGTGGCGAGCGCGGCAGAAGAGCTGGCGTCATCGATCGCCGAGATCGGCCGTCAGGTGGCCGGCTCGACCGCGAGCACGGGACGGGCGGTGAACGAGGCCAATCGCGCCGGCAGCGAGATCCGTTCGCTCGCCGACGCGGCGCTGCGGATCGGCGACGTCGTCAGGCTGATCAGCGAGATCGCCGAGCAGACCAACCTGCTGGCGCTCAACGCCACCATCGAGGCGGCGCGGGCAGGGGAAGCCGGCCGCGGTTTCGCGGTGGTGGCCTCCGAGGTCAAGAGTCTCGCCAACCAGACCGCGAAGGCGACCGAGGAGATCAGCGCCAAGGTCGGCGAGATGCAGCAATCGACGACCAACTCGGTCGCGGCGGTCGAGGCGATCGCGCAGACCATCGCCGAGATCGACGCGATCACCGCCGCGATCGCAACCTCCATCGAGCAGCAGGGTCTCGCCACTCGCGAGATCGCCCACAATGTCCAGCAGGCCTCGGCCAGCACCACGCAGGTGTCTTCCAACGTCACCGGCATCAGCGAAGCCGCCGCCGACACCGGCCGTGTGGCAAGCCGCGTCAACAGCGCCTCCGAACGCGTCCACGGCGAGGTCGAGACGCTCCGGCGCGAGGTGACGCAGTTCCTGCAGCGGCTGACCTCGGCGGCGTAGGGCTTTCGGCGACGGCACGCCGCCAACCCCTTGTGGGAGAGGGTGGCTTCGCTGAAAGCGAAGCCGGGTGAGGGGTCTCTATCCTCTCGAAATGGTCCAGCGAGCGGCTGACTGCGTAGCTCTGCTTGTCCAGCGGATGGATGGGTAACAAACCAGACCGGATGGATAGGTAACAGTCGTTCATGGTTCGGTCCGCTGCGGCG
>NZ_JBXAPN010000013.1:0-175000 GCF_058803975.1 Bradyrhizobium sp. GW821-FHT13H06
GGTATCTCTCCGCGCATTCCAATGAGAGTTAGACGTGGGGAGAGAGACCCCTCACCCGTCTCGCCGCTACGCGGCGAGCCACCCTCTCCCACAGGGGGAGAGGGGAAGTCGCACGATCGCCTTTAAGCCCGCGGCGCGCAGCGGACGTAGACCATGTTGCCGTAGCGGGTGGCGGCGTCCTTGTCGATGAAGCGGGTGATCAGGACGCGGCCGTCGAAGGAGATGATCTCGCGATCCTGTTCGCCAGGGGTCGGCCCCGCCGGTCCGATGTAGTTCTTGCCGCTCGGCGAGCCCTTCAGCCGCAGTTCCTGCGGCGTCGCCTGGTCGGCCAGATGCATGATCACGCCGCCGGAGGAGCCAGCGGTGATCACATAGGGGTTCTTGCACTGCGCCCGGGCGGCTGCCTCGGTGCGGGCGCGGTCGGCCGGGTTCTGGAACGAGGCGAGACCCCAGCGGCCGACGATCTCGTCCGCGCGGATGGTGGCAGGCATTTCCGGCGCTGTGCCGGGCTCGGCTTCGGGCGGCGGAGACGACGACGAGAAGGACGGCAGGCTCATGCCGCCGCCGCAGGCGCCCAGCAACAGCGCCAGACAAGAGGCTGCCGCCAGATTGGCAACCGTGCGCGCGTGAGCTGAACTGATCATGGCATTCCCCCGAACAAGACGACGGCCGCACCCCTCCCGCAGCCAAGCGTAAAACCGCTGCCGGAGCAATGACGTCCTTCTGTACGCCGGCGCTCCGAACGAGTTTCCAATGCCACCATCCTATATCCGCCTCAACAATCGCTTAACCACCTTTGCTTGACAGGATCGCGGCCAAGCCATATTTCCGGGCGCACTATTAGCACTCGGAAAGCCCGATTGCTAAGCGCGCCGTTCGGTCTCTCGGGGAGAGGGTGGACGGTCGCGCCGCCCCACCGACTTCCACTCCTTCCGAAGCGAGCCTCCAAAGGGAAACGTCATGGCTAAATCCAAATTTCGTCCGCTGCATGACCGTGTCGTGGTCAAACGTATCGACGCCGAGGAAAAGACCAAGGGCGGCATCATCATTCCCGACACCGCCAAGGAAAAGCCGTCGCAGGGCGAGGTCGTCGCCGTCGGGCCCGGCGGCCGCGACGAGACCGGCAAGCTGATCCCGATCGACCTCAAGGTCGGCGACCGCGTGCTGTTCGGCAAGTGGTCGGGCACCGAGGTCAAGATCGACAACGAAGAGCTCCTGATCATGAAGGAGTCGGACATCATGGGCGTGCTGGCCTAAGGCCATCTGCCTGAACGGCCGCTGAATGCTCCATCGACATGCCCGGGCTTGCCCCGCCGAAGCGGCTACGGCCGTGCAGGCCGGACAAGCCCGGTAGGACGGAGAGAGCGCGGCAGGAAACAGCACGAACAAGACACATCACGAAACACGAGGGATTGCAGACATGGCTGCCAAAGACGTCAAGTTTTCCGGAGACGCGCGCGACCGCATGCTGCGCGGCGTCGACATTCTCGCCAACGCCGTCAAGGTGACGCTCGGCCCGAAGGGCCGCAACGTCGTCATCGAGAAGTCGTTCGGCGCGCCCCGCATCACCAAGGACGGCGTCACCGTCGCCAAGGAGATCGAGCTCGAGGACAAGTTCGAGAACATGGGCGCCCAGATGCTGCGCGAGGTCGCCTCGAAGACCAACGACACCGCCGGCGACGGCACCACCACCGCGACCGTGCTGGCCCAGGCCATCGTGCGCGAGGGCGCCAAGGCGGTTGCCGCCGGCATGAACCCGATGGACCTCAAGCGCGGCATCGACACCGCGGTCGCGGCCGTGGTCAAGGACATCGAGAAGCGCGCCAAGCCGGTCGCCGCCTCCTCCGAGGTCGCCCAGGTCGGCACCATCTCGGCCAACGGTGACGCCGCCATCGGCAAGATGATCGCCCAGGCGATGCAGAAGGTCGGCAACGAGGGCGTCATCACCGTCGAGGAGAACAAGTCGCTCGACACCGAGGTCGACATCGTCGAAGGCATGAAGTTCGACCGCGGCTATCTCAGCCCCTACTTCGTCACCAACGCCGAGAAGATGACCGCCGAGCTCGAGGATGCCTACATCCTCCTGCACGAGAAGAAGCTCTCGGGCCTGCAGGCCATGCTGCCGGTGCTGGAAGCCGTGGTGCAGTCGGGCAAGCCGCTCGTCATCATCGCCGAGGACGTCGAGGGCGAGGCGCTGGCGACCCTGGTCGTCAACCGCCTGCGTGGCGGCCTCAAGGTCGCGGCCGTCAAGGCGCCGGGCTTTGGTGACCGCCGCAAGGCCATGCTGGAGGACATCGCGATCCTCACCGGCGGCCAGCTCATCTCCGAGGAACTCGGCATCAAGCTCGAGAACGTCACGGTGAAGATGCTTGGACGCGCGGGCAAGGTGGTGATCGACAAGGAGAACACCACGATCGTCAAGGGCGCCGGCAAGAAGCCCGACATCGAGGCGCGCGTCGGCCAGATCAAGGCCCAGATCGAGGAGACCACCTCGGACTACGACCGCGAGAAGCTCCAGGAGCGCCTCGCCAAGCTCGCCGGCGGCGTCGCGGTGATCCGCGTCGGAGGCGCCACCGAGATCGAGGTCAAGGAGAAGAAGGACCGCGTCGAGGATGCGCTCAATGCCACCCGCGCTGCGGTGCAGGAAGGCATCGTCCCCGGCGGCGGCGTCGCGCTGCTCCGCGCCAAGAAGGCGGTGGGCCGTCTCAGCAACGCCAATGACGACGTCCAGGCCGGCATCAACATCGTGCTGAAGGCACTGGAAGCCCCGATCCGCCAGATCTCCGAGAACGCGGGCGTGGAAGGCTCGATCGTCGTCGGCAAGATCCTGGAGAACAAGTCCGAGACCTTCGGCTTCGACGCCCAGACCGAGGACTATGTCGACATGGTCGAGAAGGGCATCATCGATCCCGCCAAGGTGGTGCGCACCGCGCTCCAGGACGCCTCCTCCGTGGCGGGCCTGCTGGTGACCACCGAAGCCATGGTCGCCGAGCTGCCGAAGAAGGAAGCTGCGCCGGCCATGCCGGCCGGCGGCGGCATGGGCGGCTTCTAGGCTCCGTTCCATTGCAGTATTGCGAAGGCCGCCTCCGGGCGGCCTTCTTTTTTGCCGACCCTGCCTCTCCGCTTTCCAATTCAACCGGCAGCCAAAAACCACTACGGTGGCGCCGATTCTAACTGTTTGGGCATGATCCTCTCGGAAAACCGCTTCACACTTTTCCGGATCATGCCCGTTGCCCGAGGTCTTCGTCGATGCGCGCGCTTCCGGTTTGTTCGACTGCCCTTCTGGCGGCTCTGCTCGCCGTCTCGCCCGAGTCCGCCTCCGCCCAGATGAAGCTGTCGCCGAAGGCGACGGCGCCGGGCGGCATCGAGACGCGCTATTTCACCTCGATCGACGGGCTGATGGACGGCAATGCCGACGTGATCCTGAAGGAGACGCGCCAGGGCAAGACGGTCACCGCGGCGGTGCTCGACGTCTGCTACCCGATCGCGAAAAACTCCGACCGCAAGGACCGCTTCGTCGTCAATCTCCAGGTCGCCGGCCAGACGCTGACGGGAACGACGCAGAGCATCAGTGAGAAGTCGCCGGTCAGCGTCAAGCTGACGCGCAAACAGTCCGGCGACACGTTCGAGTTCCGCGGCCAGATCGCGGTCGGCCAGGCGGTGACCGAGGTCACCTCGCCCGACAATTCCGATCTCAGCGAAAGGGAATTTCTGGACAACCAGACCTCCGACGACGGCATCACGCCGCAGCCGAAGGATTTCACCGACGTCTCGCCGGAAGCGATCGCGGTCAAGGTCAAGCTCGACGCGGCAACCGACTTCCTGAAGAGCCTGAAGGGCCAGGAGGTCGAGGTGACGCTGGCCAGCCTCACCGTCGGCTGCGACGCACTGCGCGCAGGCGAGCAGACCATCAACATGTCGGTCGATCCCGAGCGCGCCGGCGCGCTGCTGTCGAAATTCAAGGCGATGCCGGGCGTCACGGCCGCAGGCTGGACCGCGGGCATGACCGAGATGGACCGCACCATCCGCTTCCCCGCCGCGGACTGGCGCGAGGGCGACAAGATCAACAAGGGCAAGCTCGCGACTGCGGTGGCGAGCGTGCTGAGCAGGACACTCGCGGCAAAGCCGGTCTCGCAGAACTTCAACCCCGCGACCGGCAAGCTCAAGCTGGTGTTCAAGCGGCCGAACCAGGATCTTCCGGCGCTCGATCTCACCGACACGATCGAGGTCGCAGGGCTCGTCTCGCCGGACAAGCCCGGCACCACCGACAAGCTCATGCTCTGGATCGGCAGCCCCGCCACCACGACCGCCGACGAGAGCAGCGGTGCCAAGCTCAACCTGTCCGACGACGCGAGCCTGGACGAAGAAGGCGATCTGCCTGACGACAACGGCTCGATCGAGGCGCTTGCCAAGGAGCTGAAGGGCCAGCGCTGGGACGCCGACAAATCGGAGTGGAAATAGCACGCCGAACGATCGTGCCCCGGACGCCATAAGCGCGTTGACGCGCGTCTTCGACGCGCTATGGCGAAGCGCTGCGAGCCGGGGCCCAGAGGCCGCAAGCGGAATCGCGGAGAGACAACTGGGTCCCGGCTCTGCGTCGCATCGCTTAGGCGATGCGCCTTGTCCGGGACACGAGAGCGTGCCTCAGTTCCCGTTGACGCGAAAGTGCAGCGGCTTGGGGCCAATCAGCGTCAGCACGTCGCCCTGGCGCCTCCAGGTTTCGACGCTGCCGAGCGCGGCCACGAGTTCGTCGTCGGCCTGCGCCTTCGCCGGCGGACAGGAACGGTCCTGGATCTGGCCGGGAACGAAGATCACGGTGTTGCCGGCAACCGAGAACTGGCCCTTGCCGCCCTTGCACCAGAGCTCCAGCACGACTTCGCCATGGTCGCCGATCTCGATGTTCGGAATCCGCTTCGAGCCTGCTTGCGGCAATGCTTCCAGCGTCATCTCGGTGCCGAACGGGAAACCGTCCTCGGCACGCGCGAGCGTGGACATCGCGAGCATTGCAACTGCCGCACACACCAATCGCTTGAGCGAAACCATGAGACCTCTCGACCGACCCGATTTGCGGCACCTTCTATAAGATGGCGATGCCAATGAGAAGGTTCGCCCGGATGCAAAAAATCCCCGCGGGGGCGAACCTCGCGGGGATTTGTCTCGAGCGAGGCGCAGGCGACTATTTCAGGACCATCGCCGTGAACGGCCAGACATAGGCCTGCAACGTCACGAGCACGCCGACGAGGCACGCCAGCACGATCGAGTGCCAGAATACGAAGCGCAGGATGGTGCCCTCATGCCCGTACCAGTTGGTCGCTGTGGAGGCGACCACGATCGACTGGGCGTCGATCATCTTGCCCATCACGCCGCCGGAGGAGTTCGCCGCGCTCATCAGGATCGGCGACAGGCCGAGTTGCTCGGAGGTGATCTTCTGGAGGTTGCCGAACAGGATATTGGACGACGTATCCGATCCCGTCAGCGCCACGCCGAGCCAGCCGAGCAGCGTGCCGAAGAAGGGATACAGCACACCGGTCGCGGCAAAGGCGAGACCCAGCGTTGCGTCGACGCCGGACAGACGCGTCAAGGTGCCGATCGCGAGCATGGCCGAGATCGTGATCAGCGAGATCGCGCACAGACGTATGGTGCGGCCATACTCGGCCACGAGCCGGCCGGGACCGACGCCCATCAGGACGCCGGAGATGATCGCCGCGATCAGCATGCCCGTGCCGGTGAACGACAGGTATGTGAAGCTGAACACCGCAGCCTCTTTCGTCGGCCCTGGCGCGACCGGCGGCATCTTGTTGATCATCTGGTGCAGCTCGGGCACGGGATAGTTCCAGACGAAGATCGAGTTCGCCCAGCCCTTGAAGGCGCCGTTGCCCCAGATCAGCATCACGACGCAGACGATGATCCACGGCAACAGCGCACTGAAGAGTTCGCTTTGCGTCAGCGGCGTCTTGTCGAGCGGCCTTGCCGCCGCCATGGTCGAGGCCGATTCATCGTGGCCCCGCAGCGCCGGCGAGAGCCAGAGCTGCTTCGGTTGCCAGACCTTGAGGAACAGGATCAGGGCACCCATCGAGATCAGTGAGGCGCCGATGTCGACGATCCAGGGATTGATGTAGTTCGAAATCACGAATTGCGGGACGGCAAACGATAAGCCGGTGACGAGGATCGCCGGCCAGACGTCCTTCATGCCTTTCCAACCGGCGAACGCCCACACCACCCAGAACGGCACGATCAACGAGAAGAACGGCAATTGCCGGCCGACCATCGCGCCCAGGATGTAGGGATCGAGCCCGGTGACGGAGGCGAGGCCCTGGATCGGCGTGCCCAGCGCGCCATAGGCGACCGGCGCGGTGTTGGCGATCAGCGACAGGCCGGAGGCTGCGAGCGGCGAGAAGCCGAGCCCGATCAGCACGGCGCCGGTGATCGCGACCGGCGTGCCGAAGCCGGAGGCGCCCTCGAAGAACGCGCCGAACGAGAACGCGATCAGCAGCAATTGCAGCCGCCGGTCCTCGGTGACCCCGCCGATGGCGCGCTTGAGCAATTCGAAGCGGCCGGTGCTCACCGTCACCTGGTAGAGGAAGATGACGTTGAGGACGATCCAGCCGATTGGGAAGAACCCGGTGACGATGCCCAGCACCGAGGCGCGGATCGACATGTTCGCGGGCATGGTGAAAACGAAGATCGTGATCAGGTTGGTCACGATCACGGCGATGATGGCCGCGATATGCGCCTGGACGCGACCGCTCGCGATCAGGACCAGCAGCGTGACGACGGGCACCGCCGCCGCGATGGTCGACAGCACCGGGCTGTTGAGCGGATCATAGATTTGATTCCACATGGACTTTCTCCCCACGCATGTTGCGACAGGCGGCCCGCGTGGAGAGCCGTCCTGCTTGACGATGAAAGTGAAAACCCCGAGCTGGACGCCAATTCCTCGCGAATGCAGGCGGTTCCCGTCCGCTCACAAGCTCGCGAAATCCAGACGCACCCTGCCCCGGGCCATCGAAGCCCATGCTAGGGTTGCGAGCTGCGACAATCCAACGCAAATTGTAGATCTTGCGACTTTAGTCTAAGCGCGCCCGTTTCCGCCATCGCCTCAAGTCTTTGGCTCTGGGCAGTTATGCACATCCCCCGAGGAGACCCTGCTCTGTGAAGAACATCAGCGCCACGCTCGCGATCGTCTGGCGAATCGCCATCCCTTATTTCCGATCGGAGGACAAATGGGCCGGCCGCGGCCTGCTCGCCGCCGTGGTCGCGATGGAGCTGGCACTGGTCGCGATCGACGTGCTCGTCAACCAGTGGCAGAACCGGTTCTACAGCGCGCTCCAGACCAGCGACTGGGACACCTTCGTCAGGGAGATCTGGATCTTCGTCGCGCTCGCGTTCACCTATATCGCGCTGGCTGTCTACAAGCTTTACCTGAACCAGTGGCTCCAGATTCGCTGGCGGCAATGGCTCACCCGGCATTATCTTGGCGAATGGCTTCAGAGCGCCACGCACTACCGCATGCAGCTCAAGGGCGATGCGGCCGATAACCCGGACCAGCGCATCACCGAGGACGTCAAGAGTTTCGTCGAGCAGACCCTGACCATCGGGCTCGGCCTGCTCTCGTCGATCGTGACGCTGTTCTCATTCGTCATCATCCTTTGGGGCCTATCCAACGCCGCGCCGCTACGCCTGTTCGGCACCGATCTCATGATCCCCGGCTATCTGTGCTGGGGCGCGCTGATCTACGCGATCTTCGGCACCGCGCTGACGCACTGGATCGGTGCGCCGCTGGTCAACCTCAATTTCGAGCAGCAGCGCTACGAGGCCGACTTCCGCTTCAATCTCGTCCGCGTCCGCGAGAATTCCGAGCAGATCGCGCTGCTCAGGGGTGAAGGCGCCGAACGGGCCCGCCTGCTCGATCGCTTCGGCTTCGTAATCGCCAACTGGTACGCCATCATGAGCCGGACCAAACGCCTCACCGCGTTCACGGCCAGCTATCAGCAGGCCGCAGTGATCTTTCCGTACGTGCTGGTGGCACCGGCCTTCTTCGCCAAGAAGATTCAGCTCGGCGACATGATGCAGACCGCATCCGCCTTCTCCAGCGTACAGGGCGCGCTGTCGTTCTTCGTCACGGCTTACCGGTCACTGGCGGAGTGGCGCTCGATCGTTGCGCGCCTCGATGGCTTCGAGATGTCCGTCGATTCAGCCGCGAACCTGCCGGCACATGAGCCTGCCATTACGCTGGAGGTCGCCGGCGGCGGCCGCCATATCGACCTCGAGCAGCTCTGCGTGAACCTGCCCAACGGCACGCCGCTGGTTGCCGCCAAGGCCTTCACCATCGAGACGTCGGAGCGCGTGTTGGTGACCGGACCTTCGGGCTCCGGCAAGTCCACGCTGTTCCGGGCCATCGCCGGCATTTGGCCGTTCGGTACCGGCACGGTTGTCATACCCGAGAAGGCAAAGCTGATGATGCTGCCGCAGCGGCCCTATTTTCCGGTCGGCATGTTGCGCGATGCCGTTGTCTATCCGGCATCGCCCGGCGCGTTTGACGCCGCGCAAGTCCGCGACGCTCTGATCGCCGTCGGGTTGCCCGACCTTGCCGAGCGGCTGGAGGAGGACGGCCACTGGAACCGGATGCTGTCGCTCGGCGAGCAGCAGCGCCTGGGGCTTGCGCGCGCGCTGTTGCATGTACCGGACTATCTGTTCCTGGACGAGGCCACGGCGTCGCTGGACGAACCCTCCGAGGCCCGGCTTTACCGCCTGCTGACGGAGAAGCTGCCGCAGGCCACCATCGTCTCGATCGGCCACCGCTCGACGCTCGACGCCTTCCACACGCGCAAGGTCGCGCTGGTGAAGGACGGTGCGATCCACGTCCTCGGCGGCGAACGGGCGGCAGCGGAGCCGAGCGCGGCGCGTTAACGCGCGAGCGGCCTGTTACCGCCGCTTTCTGCGTCGCCATGGCCGGGCTTGTCCCGGCCATCCATGAGCTCATTGCGCGACAGTGCCGAAGACGTGGACGGCGCGGGTCAAGCCCGGGTATGGCGCTTGTGGAGAGACCCGAGCCCAAAAGCAAAGGGCGGCAGATCGCTCTGCCGCCCTTGCCGAATGACTTGGTGAAGTCGGAAGAAACTTACTTCAGATTGGTCATCGCCGTCAGGTCGACAGAGAGCTTGGCGACGCCAGCAGCGCTACACCAGTTGGAGCCGAAAGCCGTGGCTGCGTTCGCACCACCGTTGATCGGGGTGACGAAGCCGGGGCTCGAGTTGGTGGCGGAGAAGTCACTGGTGAAGGCGTTGCAGTCACCCTTCGACAGATCGGTGTCATAGTAGCGCAGATCGAGCGTGAGCACCTTGTAGGTGAAGCCGACACCGACGTTCCAGGTGTTGTAGCTCGGCTCCTTGATGCCGTTCGCGTAGACCGGATCGCCTGCGATGCCATAGAAGATGTCGGATGTGCCGAGCCACTGGCGGCCGAACTCACCCGACACATACATGCCGACGCCACTGGCGCCGAAGGTCGTGCTCGGCGCAGTCCACTTGGCCGTGACCGAGGCGTAGTTGCCCCAGGCGCCGAGGTTCAGGAAGTTCGGCGAATAGTACTCGTTGAAGCCGACCGTCCACTGGTCGTTGATGGCGACGTTCAGCTTGGCATAGGCTTCGAAGAAGCTTGCGTCCTTCTTGGCAAAGTTGCCGTTGATCGGAAGGCCGATCGCGCCCTGGGAATTATCCAGGTCGGTACCGCAATTGCCCTGCGCGAGGGTGCCCTGCGAGCCGAAGCAGCTTCCGCCCGGATAGAGGTAGCCCCAGACACCGAAATCGAAGGCGAACATGCCGAAAGTCGGGCGGATACCGCCGTAGATGTCGACTTCTGCCGCGGCGCGGTTCGGGAACGAGATGCTCGCGGCGGCCGTACCGATATAGAGCTGGAGGTCCTTGTTGACGTTGTAGCGCGGCTCGAAATAGGCCGTCACCGACGGGTTGTGGTTCGACTGGGTAATACCGCGGAAGATGTAATCGCTCATGATGCCGGCGCCGAAAGCGACATCCCACGGATCGAAGGCCGGGGGCGGCGGGGCCTTCAGCGCCTTCACCCGCAAGTCTGCCGCGAAAGCCGAGCCCGTGACCATTGCCAGCGCCGTTGCCAACAAAACCGCTTTTTTCATTTCGATCCCCATCACCAATTCTTAGACCCCAGTCGGATCCCGGAAGCCCCCCGGGGTGCTCGACCTGATTGCAAATTACATCACTGCGACAATCTGGATCGGCGGATAGGAACCGTGAAGCAAAAAGCGCGGGCATCTGCCGACTTTTTAGGCGTTTTGACCATTTCACGAAAGGTTGTTCGCCTGTGTGGCTTCCCGATCACATTTTTCTCATTCCAAAGTGCACAGGAGGCCCGTGTAAGTCCGGGGGTCTTCGGCTGGGGTGACGCCCAGGCCACGAATCAGACAGGCGCGGCAAACGGCTGAGACTGAATCAGCTTGCGACGATGCAAAAAGGCCGCAGCGCCCGGCGCCGCGGCCTTCCTGATTGCAGATCGCTTCAAGAGCCAGGGAGCGGCCGGGCTTACCCCTGTCCCTCGGCCGGCGCGGGTTCCGCAGAAGACGAAGGCATCGCCCAGCTTGTCTCGGAGGCAGGCTCGGGAGCCGGAGCTTCCACCGGTGCCGACGGTTTCGGAGCAGGAGCTGCCTTCGCCTTCTTCGGTGCCGCTTTCTTCGCGGCCTTCTTGGGTGCGGCCTTCTTGGCCGACTTCGCCGCAGCCTTCTTGGCGGCTTTCTTCGGGGCTGCCTTCCTGGCAGACTTCTTCGCAGCTTTCTTTGCAGTCTTCTTGGCAGACTTCTTTGCGGACTTCTTGGCCGACTTCCTTGCGGTCTTCCTCGCTGCTACGGCCTTCTTCGCTTTCTTGGCCTTCTTGCTTTTCTTCTTCTTCGCTTTCGCCATCGTGGTCCTCCTGTTGCCGCCGAACAATGGTCGATCGGGCGTCGTTCTGCCGTCACCTTCGGACGAAAGCTCGAGCCCCTGAAAGCTCAAGCTTGTGCATTCGATGTCGGCCGCGACCCGCCCGTAGCCCAATCGAGAAGCTCAATCGTGTGTACGACCGGAACTGACGTGCCACTGGCAATCTGCACCATGCAGCCGATATTGCCCGCGGCAATCATGTCCGGCTTGACGCTTGCGATGTTGGCGACCTTGCGGTCGCGCAACCGGCCCGCAAGCTCGGGCTGGAGAATGTTGTAGGTCCCCGCCGAGCCGCAACACAAATGGCTCTCGGGCACATCTTTCACCACGAATCCATTCTTGGAAAGCAATTCTTTCGGAAGGCCCGTGATTTTCTGCCCGTGCTGCAACGAACACGCGGAGTGATAGGCGACGACGATGTCGTCCTGTCTCGCAGTTGTCGCGAGTTCGAGGCCGGCGACGTATTCGGTGATGTCCTTGGCGAGCGCCGACACCTTCGCCGCATCGGCCGCGAACGCGGAGTCCTCGCGCAGGAGATAGCCATAGTCCTTGATGACCGTGCCGCAGCCGGAGGTCGTCACCAGGATGGCGTCGAGCCCCTCGCCGGCCGCTTCCTTGCGCCACGCCGCGACGTTGGCGCGAGCTCGCGCCAGCGCATCCCGGTCGTTGCCAAGGTGATGGGTCAGCGCACCGCAGCACTGCTCGTCCCGGACCAGGACCACCTCGATGCCGTGGCGGGTGAGGAGGCTGATGGCGGCCTGGTTGATGCGCGGCGCCAGCACCTGCTGGGCGCAGCCCTGGAGCAGCGCCACACGTCCGCGCTTCTTGCCGAGCGCCGCGAATACGCTGCCCGCGGCAGGCCCAGCCGGCGGCAATTGGTTCGGAGCCAGCGCCAGCATCGCCTTGATGCGCTGGACCAATCCGGGCGTCGCCGAAGGCCGGGGCGTCGGCAGCAGAACGCTCAGCGGACGCACCAGCCGCGCCAGCCACATGCTGATGCGGAAGCGCTGCGGGTCCGGCAGGACGAAGGCCAGCACCTGGCGCAGCAGCCGCTCGGGCAGCGGCCGCTGATAACGCTGCTCGATCCGGACCCGGGCCTGGTCGACGAGGTGCATGTAGTTCACCCCCGAGGGGCAGGTCGTCATGCAGGCAAGGCACGACAGGCAGCGGTCGATATGCTTGACCACCTCGGCCGTCGGCGCCTGGTCCTTCTCCAGCATCTCCTTGATCAGGTAAATGCGGCCGCGCGGGCTATCGAGCTCGTCGCCGAGTAGCACATAGGTCGGACAGGTTGCGGTGCAGAAGCCGCAATGGACGCAGGCACGCAGGATCTTGTCGGCTTCCGCGATATCGGGGTCGGCGAGTTGCGCGAGCGAGAATTCAGTCTTCATGACGCAGCTCCCCGCGTCAGCCGTCCCCGGTTGAGAATGGCCTTCGGATCGAAGCTGGCACGCACCCGCTCGCTGAGGGCGGCGATCCCGGGCGCCTGCGGCTGGAACACGTCGATCGCGCGCCTGACATCCTCGGCCGCCCGGATCAGCGTGGCGTGCCCACCGACCGCGTTCGTGCGCTCGCGCACGGCCGGGGCATGCGCGTCCGGCTTCGGTGGCACTGCCGCCCAGATCAGCCCGCCGCCCCAGTCGTAGATCACATCGCCCCCCGTCTCGCGTGCCAATTGGGTGCCGAGTGCCGCGCCCGAGGCCGGCGGACAGACGATCCGCCACACCGGCCAGGCGCCGAGCGCGCCGCTTGCCGCAAACGGCAGCACATCGCGGATCGCGGCCCACAGCGCCGCAGATGCCCCATCCTCGACCAGCGTCGCGGTTCCAAACGGCGCCAGCAATTCGCGCAGCGATCCGGCACGGTGCGCGGCGGAGGCGGTGATGCCCTCGAGCCGCAGCGCGGTCAGCGCCTCGCCCTGGCCCGCGATGTCGCCAATCCCCTCGGTCCTGGCCCGGAATGCCGATTTCGGCAGATGCGCGGCACCGGAGACGTCGAAGGGCGAGCCCAGCGCCGCGGTCATGGCCTTGTTGGCGGCGGCATCGTCGAGCCCGCGCAGCAGCAGCGTCCGCTCGGCTTCCGGCTTCGGCATTACCTTGAGCGTGACCTCCGTCATCACCGACAGCGTGCCCCAGGAACCGGCGAGCAGCTTGCAGAGATCGTAGCCGGTGACGTTCTTCACCACCTTGCCGCCGGTCTTGAAGCTGTCGCCGAAGCCCGAGACGGCGTGCGCCCCCAACAGATGATCGCGCGCCCCGCCCGCCCGGATGCGCCGCGGTCCGGCCAGCCCGGCCGCGATCATGCCGCCGATGGTGCCTGATACCGGCGTGCCGAGCAGCGGGGCGGTGTTCATCGGCTCGAAGGCGAATTGCTGGTTCTTGGCATCGATCAGCGACAGCACGTCGGCGAGCGGCGCACCGGCCTGGAGCGTGACGATCAGCTCATTGGGCTCGTAGGAGGTGACGGCATTCAGCGCGGAGACGTCGAGCACGGCGTTGGTCGCCATGGCGTGGCCAATGCTGCGCTTGGAGCCATGGCCGATGATCTCGAGCGGCTGCTCATTGGCAATCGCCGCGCGCACCACCTCTTCAACGTCTTTGGCGTCTCTGACCTTGAGCGTATCCACGGGCAAAGGCGGTAGCGAAATTCGCCGCCAAAATCAAATGCAGGGTGACGCCGGCGACCATTGCCGCCGCGATCGGGATCCACCACGGGGCCCAGCCGCGATTCAATCTCCATCGAAGCATTCACGACACCGACACTTCGATCACCGGCGAACCAAAGCCGCCAGGCTATCGCTACAAGTCTGCACCGATCGCGCTCGAGGCCAACCGATGGAGACAGACATCATGAATCATTATGCCACGCAGAAATCTCTCAGCGAGGCCGTCGACGGCGGCGGCCTGCTCGTCGTCGCGCAATGGGAGGCGAAGCCGGACGAGGCCGACAAGGTCGCCGCGATCCTCGACCGCTTCCTGCCGGAGGCGCAGCGCGAGGACGGCGTCAAGCTGTTCCTGATCTCGCGCGCCAAGGACAATCCGGCCCAGTTCCTGTTCTACGAACTGTTCCGCGACGAGGCGGCATTCAAGGCGCACCAGGAGAGCGCCCATTTCAAGGCCTGGATCGCCGGCGAAGCGCTGCCGCTGCTGGCAAAACGCGAACGGGCTCAATACGGGCTGCTGTGAGGGTCGCTTTCTTCCTTCTCCCCTTCACAAGGGGAGAGGGTGCAACGTCAGCACGGCCGTCAGAACCGCGGGATGTCCGGAAACGCCACCTTGCCCGCATGCACATGCATGCGGCCGAGCTCGGCGCAGCGGTGCAGGGTCGGAAACACCTTTCCGGGATTGAGCAGGCCCTGCGCATCGAAGGCGCATTTCAGCCGCTGCTGCTGGTTGAGGTCGATCTCGGAAAACATCTCCGGCATCAGGTCGCGCTTCTCGATGCCGACGCCGTGCTCGCCGGTGAGCACGCCGCCGAACTCGACGCAGGCGCGCAGGATGTCGGCGCCGAAGGCTTCGGCGCGCTCGATCTCGCCGGGCTTGTTGGCATCGTAGAGGATCAGCGGATGCAGGTTGCCGTCGCCGGCGTGGAACACGTTGGCGCAGCCGAGCTGGTATTTTTCCGAGAGCTCGCGGATGCGCGCCAGCGCCTTCGGCAGCGCGCCGCGCGGGATGGTGCCGTCCATGCAGAGATAGTCCGGCGAGATGCGGCCGACGGCAGGAAACGCGGCCTTGCGGCCGGCCCAGAACAGGTTGCGCTCGGCCTCCGAGGTCGAGATCTGGCACGTGGTCGAGCCGCAGGCATTGGCGATCGTCTCGACGCGCGTGATCAGCTCGTCGACCTCGATCTTGGGACCGTCGAGCTCGATGATGAGAAGCGCCTCGACGTCGAGCGGATAGCCGGCATGGACGAAGGCCTCGGCGGCGTGGATCGCCGGCTTGTCCATCATCTCCATGCCGCCCGGAATGATGCCGGCACCGATGATGCGCGCGACGCATTCGCCGGCCGCCTCGACCTCTGCAAAGCCGACCATCAGCGCGCGCGCCGTCTCCGGCTTCTGCAGGATGCGCACCGTGATCTCGGTGATGACACCGAGCAGGCCTTCCGACCCGGTGATGACGCCCATCAGATCGTAGCCCGCGTTCTCCGCAGACTTGCCGCCGATGCGCAATATTTCGCCGCTCATCAGCACGATCTCGCAACCGAGCACGTTGTTGGTGGTCATGCCGTATTTCAGGCAATGAACGCCGCCGGAATTCTCGGCGACATTGCCGCCGATCGAGCAGGCGATCTGCGAGGACGGATCGGGCGCGTAATAGAAGCCGGCATGCGCGACCGCCTGGCTGATCGCAAGGTTGGTGACGCCGGGCTCGGTGACGACGACGCGGTTGTCGAAATCGATCTCGCGAATGCGCTTGAACTTGCCGAGCCCCAGCAGCACGCCGTCTTCGAGCGGCAGCGCCCCGCCGGACAGCGAAGTGCCGGAGCCGCGCGGCACCACCTTGATGCCTTGCGCAGCACAATATTTCAGGACGAGCGAGACCTGCTCGGTCGTATCGGGCAGCACCACGACCATCGGCGGCTGGCGGTAGGCGGTCAGCCCGTCGGATTCATACGCCCGCATCTCGGCTGCGCTGTCGATCACGCCCTCACCGGGCACGATTGCGCGCAACGCAGCAATGATCTCCGCGCGGCGCGCGAGCACCGCCTGGTCGCTCGCAGGCATCATGATGGTCATGACATATCCTTCCGGCTCATAGCCCACGATCAATTTTGTCGCGGCAAATCAATCACGTCCGCGCCTGTTTGGGTAGGCCATCCGAAAGTCGGATCAACGATGTTCCGCGAGTTCGCTCTGGGACAAGTAGGAAATCGTGAAACCTGTCATGGTTTGATGGCTTGTCCAAGCCGCGCAGGCCTGCCAAAAGCGGCGGGCCGGCGATTGTCGATCAGGCAAGAGACTGACCAGACCCACCAGGGAAGAGACGAAGAGCACCCGATGACAAAACTGACTTTTGGCGCACTGACGATCCTCACCGTGATTGCCACCGCACCTGCCGCGATGGCGCAGGATGTCGCGGCCGGCAAGACGTCGTTCAACAAATGCCTGGCCTGCCACGCGATCGGCGACGGCGCCAAGAACAAGGTCGGCCCCGAGCTCAACGGCCTCAACGGCCGCAAGTCGGGAACCGCGCCGGACTACAATTATTCGGACGCGAACAAGAATTCCGGCATCACCTGGGATGAGGCCACGTTCAAGGAATATATCAAGGACCCCAAGGCCAAGATTCCCGGCACCAAGATGGCGTTCGCCGGCATCAAGAACGAGACCGAGATCAATAATCTTTGGGCCTTCCTCGCCCAATACGACAAGGACGGGAAAATCAAGCAGTAGGCGCGCAAAAGGCGGCCGCCAGAGCTGACGCGTTTTCTTCACGCGAACTGATATCCACTTCGCTCGAGAGCGCCTTAATCGGCGGCCGCCTGCGCCGGGACGATCCTGCCGATCATCGTCTCGATCTCCGCCTTCACGAGATCCGGCACGGCGTTCTGCACCATGTGGCCGAGGTCGGGCAGCACGATCAGCTTCGCATTGGGCACCGCTGCGGCGAACGGGCGCGCGTGGATGCTGGTTTTCACCGTCTTGTCGGGCTCACCGGCGACGATCGTGACCGGCGCCCTTATCTCGCCATAGCGCGCGACTTGCGCGGCGACCGACTCTTTCAGAGTCACGAGATCATAGGCATTGGCGATGAACTCGCGCGGACGCAGCAATAGCGGCGTCGCGGAGTCCTTGACGAAGCCATCCGGCATGGTTTGCGGCAGGAAGACGTTGCGTGCGCCGGATTCAGCGAGGACATAGCCCAGCGGCAGCGTGATCGTGTAGGCGAGCAGCGGGCCGATCACGGGCGTTGCGATGATCTCGTTGTAGCGGCCGACACCGCCGCGCCAGGGATGAGTGACGGGCGCGAGCATGACGAGACCGGCAACGCGGTGCGGATGATCGAGCGCGATCCGCGCGCCGAGGGCGCCGCTCCAGGAATGCACCACGAAAACCGCGCGATCGATCCCGAGCCTGTGAAGCGCCTCATCGATCATCCGCGCCTGGATTTGCGGCGTCGAATCCTGTCGCCGCCCGCGCGTGCTCCAGCCATGGCCGGGACGATCGATCAGAATCACGCGGCGGTCCCCGGCGAGGATGTCGCCGAGCGGCCGCCGCATCGCTTCGAGATTGGAGCTCGCGCCGTGCAGCATCACGATCGGAAGACCCGAATCGCGGGGACCGATATCGACGACGTGAAGCCTCGCGCCATCGACCTCGACCATCCGGCCCTGAGGCGGAAAGGCGCGTTGCACGGCGACGATTCCCGCCTGCGTGACCAGTGCCAGCAGGACCAGCGCCGTCACGACTGACATCACGATCATGGAGAAATTCCGGGTGATCCTGGGCACAGGGCAGCTACGGGTCTGATCGCACGGCAGTTTCGCCGCCGGCTTTCCGCGCTTCCACTGAAAATCCCGGGGCTGTGGATATGTGCATAATTGCGGAACGAGAAAACTCAATAATATCAACGATATTCCAGGAGAGCACGCAAGCCCCGGACCAGCTTCATGCAGCCGTCATCGCCGCTTCCATATAATCGCCATGGTCGGTTCCGCCATCTAGGCGCGGGTAGGTGCCGATCCTCCTCGCAGCCTCGGGCGATGCGGGAAAGACCGGCAGGATTTGTCCTGGTTTGACCGGAGAATTTTCAATGAGCTTCAGATCGAACGACACTGCAATCGACGAAATTGTCGCGAGCTGCAATGGTGACTTGCGCGGTGCCGTGCGGGCTCTGCTCCTGATCAACGAGCATCTCGAGACCGAGCTCGCAAAGGCTTACGCCGCAGCCGCCGCCCGCGGCCTCGTCGAGCGCGGCAGCAGCGTCCTGCATTGAGCGCAGGCTAATCCGTACCGTCTTCCTCTTTCTCCTCCTCGGGCGTGACCGGGGGACAGACGCGGATCGTCGAACGGGCAAGCTTGGCATCGGCCCTGGATTTGTAGGGACCGTCGCCGAACCAGATATCGCCGATGATCACGGGATTGCTGGTCACGATATTGCATTTTCCAGTGGCGCGGTTGCCGACCACCCAGAACAATCCGTCGGCAAAGCTCACCGCCCCCGACGCGAGCAGCAATATGGCTGCGACTCCCAAACGCTTCATGGCTGTGCTCCTGCCATGCAGGTAGGCCTGCAGCAGGTCCCGCAATAGCCCTCGCGACGGCCCGCTTCGGATCGTGGTTAATCCGGACACGCCGCGACCGCTCGGCAGTTGATCAACTTGTCCCGATTGTCTTGAGCACGATCTTCTTCGGAAAACCGCTGCACCCCCTCTACGGATCGTGCCCTAGATGTCGCGACCTTCGACCTTCTCGGTCAGTGCCTTGACCTGATCGGGGATCTTTTCGAGGTGTGGATTGACGGCGAGCGCCTTGCGGTAAGCGTCCAGCGCGCGCTTCTCGTCACCGACCTCCTGCATGATCATGCCGAGGCCGGCGAGCGCGCCGAAATGGCGCGGCTCCCGGACCAGCACTTGCTGGATATCCGCGAGAGAGCGGCCATAGTCGTTCTGCATGTAATAGAGCGTAGCCCGCCGATTCCAGGCCTCGATGTAATCGGGCCTGAGCTTGATGACCGAATCCAGCAGCTTGATCGCGACATCGATCTTCTTCGCATCGACCGCGGTCTTGGCGCGTGACATCAGAAGCGCCGCGGTGTCGCTCGGGGTCTGGAGCCAGATCGCCCAGATCCTCGCCTCGACATGCTTGGCGCTGGCCTCATCGGGAGCGGCCTTCAGCGCGCCGAACAGGAAATCGAGGTTCTTGCCGCGATCGACCTTGGGCAGCTTGGCCGGCGCTTCGGGCAGCTTCTTCTGCTTGCCGGGCGGCTCAACCTGCTGCGCCACGGCTGGAGCCAGACCGGCGGCTGCAAGCGCAAGGGCCAGGCATAGGGTGCGGGCGAAAGGGAATCTCACTGCCATGGTGAAAGTCTAAACACGCAAAGCCGCCCTTGCAAAGCAAAGGCGGCGTCAAACTCGTGTGAGCCGTGGTCTTGCGGGGCGCGCGAAGGCGTCCGGCCGGGCGAGATCAGCCCTGCCGCGCCTTGAAGCGGCGCTGCACCTTGTTGATCACATAAACCCGGCCCTTGCGGCGGACCAGGCGGTTGGCGCGATGGCGACCGCGCAGCGATTTCAGCGAGTTACGGACCTTCATGGCAGAATCCTGAACGTTCGAAAGGCCGTGTTCGGCACTACCGTTTCGGCACGCGCGAATGTGGCAAAATGAGATTTTTCCCGCTGGCGGACCGACCGCCCGGGACGGGGCGGTTCTTAAGGCATGGCGGGAGGTGATGTCAATGTTCACTGCCCCGGTTCGGCCCAGCAAATTCGCGAAAACAACCCCATGCACAGTAGAAGCGGCCGGATCGGCCCGATCTACCCGACCGATAAGCTCCCGCAATGTCTTGCCAAATTCGTTATATCCTATAATCAATTTGGCAACCGGTCGGGAGGAAACCAATGCCGAAGCTGAAGCTGCCGAACATTGACGATGTCGTCGCCATCGACATCCACACTCATGCCGAGGAGCCCTGCGGCTGCCACCCCGACGATGGCTATGACGATTTCCAGGCGCAGATGGCCGAGTACTTCAAGTCGCCGAACAAGCATCCACCGACGGTGCCGGAGACCGCGGCCTACTACCGCTCCAAGAACATCGCCGCGGTGATCTTCCCTGTCGATGCCGAGCGCGAGACGGGCTTCCGCCGCTACAACAATTACGAGATGCTGGAGGTCGCCTCCGAGCATCTCGACGTCCTCATCCCCTTCGTCTCGATCGACCCGCACAAGGGCAAGCTCGGCGCGCGCGAGGCGCGCAAGCTGATCGAGGAATACGGCGTGCGCGGCTTCAAATTCCACCCGACCATGCAGGGCTTCTACGCCAACGACCGCATGGCCTATCCGCTCTACGAAGAGATCAACAATGGCGGCGCGATCGCGCTGTTCCACACCGGCCAGACCGGCGTCGGCTCCGGCATGCCCGGCGGCATGGGCATGCGGTTGAAATATTCCAACCCGATGTACATGGACGACGTCGCGGCCGATTTCCCCGACCTCAAGATCATCCTCGCCCATCCCTCCTTCCCCTGGCAGGAGGAGGCGCTGTCGGTCGCGACCCACAAGCCGAACGTCTATATCGACCTCTCCGGCTGGTCGCCGAAATATTTCCCGCCGATCCTGGTGCGCTACATCAACTCGATTCTGCAGGACAAGATGCTGTTCGGCTCGGACTGGCCGGTGATCACGCCGGACCGCTGGCTGTCCGACTTCGCCAAGATCGAGATCCGCGACGAGATCCGGCCGAAGGTCTTGAAGGCGAACGCGCGCAGGCTGTTGGGGATCTAAGGCGGAGTGGGCTTAAGTTGAATCAAGCGGCCGCGGGCTCAGTGCACCTCCCCCGCTTGCGGGGGAGGTCGCGCCGAAGGCGCGGAGGAGGGTTCTTTCCTCCAGGAGATCGTCCCGCCGTGGTGACACCCTCCCCCGCAAGCGCAGGGCTATCGCATATGAGATGTCGCTATGGGCACCGGCTGTCTCCACAGCGTCGTGGCCGGGCTTGTCCCGGCCATCCACGCCTTTCCACGCGGCACAAGAACGTGGATGCCCGGGACAAGCCCGGGCATGACGACCTCTGCAAAATTCAAATGCGATAGCCCTGCCCGTAAGCGGGGGAGGGAGCATACCTCCATTGTTGCGGCGTTCGATCATGCGATCGAAGCGCGCAAGATGTCAGACCTGCGCAAGGCCTCCATCGACGAAGACCTCGCCGCCGGTCATGAAGCTGCTGTCCGAGGACGCCAGGAACGCGGCCACGGCCCCGGTCTCGCTCGGGTCGCCCACGCGCCCGATGGGGGTCGAGCTGCCGAGCGCATCAAATGCTTCCTCGCCCACGATCTCCAGCGCCAGCTCCGTCTTGGTCGGCCCTGGCGACAGTACGTTGACGCGGATGCCGGTGCCGCGCAGGTCCAGCGCCCAGCTGCGCGCAAGGTTGCGGATCGCCGCCTTGGTCGCACTGTAGATGCTGAATTGCGGCGTGCCCATCACGCCCGTGCTCGAACCGGTCAGGATGATCGACGATCCCTTTCGCATCAGCGGCAGGGCCTTCTGCACCGTGAACACCAGCCCCTTCACATTGACGTCGAAGATGTGATCGTAGTGCTCGGGCGTGATCTCGCCGAGCGGCGCAAACAGTCCGGTCCCGGCATTGGCGAACAGGATGTCGAGTCCGCCGCGTTCGGCTTTGACTGTCGCGTATAGCCGGTCGAGGTCGGACAGATCCGTGACCGAGCCTCTTACGGCGCGCGCCGAGGACCCCAGCTGCGCAAGGGCGGCGTCGAGCGGCTCCTGCCGCCGCCCGAAGATGTAGACGAACGCGCCCTCATCAACGAACCGCTTGGCGGCTCCGAGCCCGATGCCGGTTCCGCCGCCTGTCACCACCGCCGTCTTGCCTTGTAGTCTGCTCATGATGTGCTCCTTCACTAGGGTTGCACTGAGCTGGCGGCGTACCCACCTATCGACAAGTATGCACCTTTTGGTAAGTACCCAAAAAATGTCGTCAGATCGTACAGACCTCCTCTCCCCGCCGGCGCAGGCTCAAGCAGACGTCCAGCGTTGCACGCCGAATCTGCCCGGCTTCACTTGCGGCTTGGATGCGACCTTGCGGGTCATCTCGGGCAAATGGAAACCGCTGATCCTGTACTTCCTCGCCCAGGACGGCCCGACCCGCTACGGCGAGCTCCGGCGAGCCGTGCGCGACGTCAGCGACAAGGTACTGATCCAACAGCTCAAGGAGCTGGAGGCCGACGGTCTGATCAAGCGGACCGACTACAAGGAGGTGCCGCCGCGTGTGGACTACAGCCTCACGCCCCTGGGCCGCAGTCTGGCCCAGGCCCTCGTACCGCTGTGCTCCTGGGGCACGGAGCATATGGCGGAGGTCAGCCGGGTCTTCGCCGAGCGGGAGAGCTGGAACACCAAGGCACGGTAAACTGATCGGCCGGACCTTGGATCGATATCGCAGCGCCGGGTATAGTCCCCTGCGCGCGCAACGATCCCGGAGGACGGCCAATTGAGCATGAAAGCCGTCGTATTCGACGCCTACGGAACGCTGTACGACATCCAATCGGTCGCCGACATCACCGAGGATGCGTTTCCGGGCTATGGCGAGATCATCACGCAGGTCTGGCGCATCAAGCAGCTCGAATACACCTGGCTGCGCTCGCTGATGCGGCGCTACCAGGATTTTGCCGCCGTCACCCGCGACTCGCTCGCCTACACGCTCCGAATGCTGGGCCTCGCTTACGAGAACGACGTGTTCGAGCGTGTGATCGAGAAATACCTGCAGCTCGATCTCTATCCGGACGCGACAGCAGCGCTCACGGCGCTGAAGCCGCGCAAGCTCGCCATCCTTTCCAACGGCAGCCCGGACATGCTCAATGCGCTCGTGCGCAATTCGGGCCTCGATGCCCTGCTCGATGCCACCATCAGCGTCGACGCGAAGAAGATCTTCAAGCCGAGCCCGGACGCCTATGAGCTGATCGGCGAGGTCCTTGGCACCGCGCCGAACGAGGTTCTGTTCGTCTCCTCCAATCCCTGGGACGTGGCTGGTGCGAAATCCTTCGGATTGAACGTTGCCTGGATCGAACGCGTCACGCCCGAAGCCATGGCGCTGGCTTGCGTCGAAAACGAACTCGTGGCACCGCTCACCATGTTCAAGGCGATCCGTACCCAGATGGACGAGCTTGGCTTTGCGCCGGACTACCGCGTCCGCTCGCTCTCCGAGCTACCGACAATCGCTTAGGGTCGCCGCCCGCCCGTGAGATTGGAATGAGCTGCCCGGAATGAGCCTGGAATCCGTTCGCGCCTTCTTCGCCGAAAAAGCCCCCGATATCTCCGTCATCGAATCCCCAATCAGCTCCGCGACCGTGGCGCTGGCGGCCGAGGCCTATGGTGTCGAGCCGGGACGGATCGCCAAGACGCTGTCGTTGCGGATCGGCGAGCGCGTGATCCTGATCGTCGCCGCCGGCACTTCACGCATGGACAACAAGAAGGTGAAGGCGCAGTTCGGCGGCAAGCCGAAGATGCTGGGTCTGGAGGAAGTCGCCGAGATCACCGGGCACGAGGTTGGCGGCGTCTGTCCCTTCGGTCTGAAATCGCCGCTGCCGATCTATTGCGACGTCTCGCTGAAGGCGTTCGACGTCGTGGTGCCAGCGGCGGGCTCGACCCACAGCGCCGTGCGCATCACGCCCGAGCGGATGGCCGAGCTGACTGCGGCTCAATGGGTCGACGTCTGCGAACACCGACCCTAGGGCGGGCTAGAGCGCGATCGGACGAAGCTCGATTGCTACAACGACGGAGGTGCACTCGCTCTCCCACAAGCAAGCGGGAGAGGTGAACGGCCCGCGGCGATCGATTCAACCTAAAGCCATTCCGCTCTAGTCGTCGTCATCGTAGGGCCCCGGTGCTGGTGCCGCTGCAGGTGGCGGCGCTGTGTTGTAGCGCGGCGGGGGCGCGACGCGGTTGCGCGGCACCGGCTGAGGCGATTGCACCTGATTGTTGGACAGGAACACGGCACGGCAACCGCCGGAGAGCTGCGCCGTGTTTTGCTGCAGGCACGCCACGATGCGGTTCACATCCGGAATCTGGTCGCTGCACAACCGCCAAACATCCGGCGTGCAGGCCATCTGCTGTTCCATCGTGCCGCGATATTCCTGCGCGGACGCAGCGTTCTGTACCAGGACGCCGACTGCAAGCGCCACACCCAGCGCGATCCGCTCTGTTCGCATGTTCATATCCTTCCAGGCTCATTCAAAAGCTCCTCAATCAATGAGGCGCAGGAAGGTTCTGCTTCAACAAAAAAACGTGAAAAGGCGCTTGGAACCCGCTTCCGCGCAACGGATCGCGGAGCGGTGGCGCCGTCCGCATCAGTCGCTGTTCAAGCCAAGCCGCGGCGCGGACGATTGGCCGTGGGCTGCCATCAACGCGCGTCTGCAAGCTCGAACACCGAGATACTGATATCGCGCCGGCCAAGCCGCGCCGCGGACTTCAAATCCAGCTGCGTCTCAAGCCATCCGGATTTTCGCTTTTGTCCACGTGCGGCGGCAACGCATCGCGCGCGCCAGCGTCACTGTCCGTTGTAGTGCGGCAACACAGCCGGAGCAAATCGGTCCCTTGCGCCTATGACCATAGACCGTTTCGCATATTACCAAGAACGGAAGCGACGCCCCCGCTAGCAATCAATGGCTGCAATGAGGGAATTGTCGATGCCGACCGCAATACCAGCCCGTGCACGAGAGGCCATGGTCACGATGCTGCGCAACAGGCTGCTGGTCACGACGGTGCTGACGCCGCTCATGCTCGCTCCGCCGATCGCCCTGATGCCTGCTCCGGCTCTCGCCGCCTGCACCGTGGCCGGCACCGGCACGATCGGCGCGCTCAATTCGGGCGACGTGGCGACCTGCACCGGCGTCGGCAATACCGATCACATCAACGCCACTGGCGGCAGCAACGTCACGGTCAACGTCGGCGACGGGACGACGACCTCGCTCACGCCGGGGGCCGGAATTCCGGCAATCACGTTCGACGGCACCATCGCTTCGCATGTAACCGTCAACAATCAAGCAACGGTCTCGACCTACAGCGGAACCGTTCTGCTCTCCAACGGATCGAACAGCAACACTGTGACGATCGCGGCCGGCGGGATCGCGGAGGGTACGGGCAACGCCGAGGCGGCGATCGTCATCGACAATTCGAACAACAATCTCATCAACATCCGCGGGACGGCAGTCGGCACCGGAGCAAACACCACGGGGCTCCGAATAAGCGGGACGTCGAATGCCAATGTCGTCACCGTCTATGAGGGCGGATCGATCGGCGGTGACCATACCGGCGTGCAGCTCGCCGCCGGCGGCAACACTCTCGTCAATGCCGGCACGATTTCCGGCGGCTTCTTGATCGCCATCCAGGGCTCTTCCGGCGCCGACACCATCCTCAATTCCGGAACCATCTCGGGCGGCGGCAGCGGGGCGATCGACCTGTCCGGCGGCGATGATTCGCTCACCCTCGCCCCTGGCTCGACGATCACCGGGACGGTACGCGGCGGGACCGGCACCGACACGCTGAATTTCGGCGGCATCGGCAGCGCCTCGTTCGACCTCAGCAATATCGGCGCGGCTCTCCAATATGACGAATTCGAGCAGTTGAAGAAAACCGGCTCCTCGGTCTGGACGCTGACCGGCACCACCGCCTTCAGCGGCACGACTACGGTGGACGCCGGCGGCCTCCTCGTGAACGGCACGCTGCCGTCCGTGGTCACCGTCAATGGCGGCTATCTCGGCGGCACCGGCACGGTGGGTGGGCTCGTCGTCAGCAGCGGCGGCACGGTCGCACCCGGCAATTCAATCGGCACGCTCAACGTCAATGGCAACGTCGCCTTCAACGCCGGATCGACCTTCCAGGTCGAGATCAATGCCGCCGGCCAGTCCGACAGGATCGCAGCAACCGGGACCGCCACGCTCAATGGCGGCACCGTGCAGATCGTGCCGCTCGGCGCCGGCTTCATCGCCAACACCCAGTATACGATCCTGACCGCGACGGGCGGCGTCAGCGGCAGTTTCGCCAGCCTCACGAGCTCGGGCAGCCCGCTGGTTTCGGGCCAGCTCAGCTACGACGTCAACAATGTCTATTTCATCCTTCAGCAGATTGGTGGCTTCGGCACGCTGTCAGGCCTGTCGCCGAACCAGGCCGCGGTGGCCGGCGCGCTGGACCAGGCACAGCTCGGCGGCGCATCGGGGACGCTGACCACGGCGATCAACACGCTGGCCGCACTCAATGAGTCCGGCATCAAGGCCGGCCTCGATGATCTTGCCGGTCAAGTTCGCGCCGATGGACGCCGCTTCGTCGCCGATCAGGCCGACATGTTCCAGACCTTCATGTGGAATGCGGGCACGCAGTCGCGCGGCGAAACCCTGCGCATGTCGGCCACCGCCTACGCCCCGGAGCCGGCGGATCCGATCGGCAAGGCTCTCGCTGGCCGGCGCCCCACGCCGGCGCGGAGCGTCTGGTTCGGCGGCTACGGCAATTGGGACAAGGTGGCGGCGAGCGGCATTGCCTTCGGAACGAACACGACCGTTGCCGGCGCAGCGCTCGGCGCCGATCTCTGGCACATGCCTGGATTCACGGCAGGCCTTGCGATCGGCGCATCGACCGGCCAGCTGCGGATGGCCGGCCGTGCCGACCGGATCGACGCCAATGCCGGCCATGTGGGCTTCTATGCGCGCGGCGAGAGGGGCGGCTTCAATCTCGCATCCGCCATCAGCTATTCCTTCGCGGCGCTCGAATCCTCTCGCTCGATCGCGTTCCTCGGCGAAACTGCGACCGCCTCCTCACGGGCGAACACCTTTGCCGCCTCGCTCGGCATCGCACGTCCCTTTGCGACCGGATGGGGGTTCACGGCGGAGCCGTTCGCCAAGGCCGACTGGTACTCGACACGGCAAGGCAGTCTATCCGAAACGGGTGCGCCGGGCGTAAACCAGCTGGTGCAGGCCGGCAGCTTCGACGTCGCCTATGGCACGGCGGGCCTGCGCACCCATCACCAAGTGATGATGCCGAACGGCCAGACGGCACAATTCGGCGCGACCCTCGCCGTCCGCCACGAATTTACCGGCGGCGCGGCGTCCACCACGGCGGCCCTGGAGGGGGCCCCCGGCATTCCCTTCGCGATCACCGGCATCGAACGCGCGCGCACGGTCGCGCTCACCGGCGCGGAGATCCGGTGGGATCTCACGACTGCGACCTCATTCAAGGCGTCCTACGAGGGCGCGTTTGCGCCGGGATATGACCGGCACACGGTGCGAGGCGTGCTGCGCACCGGGTTCTAGTCTAGGACTACTCCACCTTGCCGATCTTCTGAACTGCCGCGATCAGACGCGCGCTGTCGGCCGCGATGAACTGCGTCAGGGACTGCGCATCCTGATATTGCGTCCGGTCATGAACATTCGTTTCGCTCCAGCCTGGCGCTGCGATGGGCAAGAAGCGAGATGTTTACGAAGCGCTAACCATATACGGGGGACCCGGGAACGCCTCCCGGGGACCGGCTGTTGCCCTCCCGAGGGAGTGAGCGATGCGAAATGTTGGAACCATCGACCTCGCGTTGGACGAGATGCTGGTGAATCTCGCCGCGATCGTCCTGCGGCTTTCAAAGCCCGAGCTGACGCGAACACCGGAAGCGCGGCGCGCGCTGGCGCAATCCGTCCATCAATATGCGGTGTGCGCGAAGCGTTCGAACGACCCTCGCGTTCACGAATTGAAGTCGCAGCTGGAAGAAACGCTGAAGCCGAGCTTGCGCATCGTCGCGATCGACGGCGTGGAGGTATCGTAGTTCAGCACCGTCATTGCGAGGAGCTCTTGCGACGAAGCAATCCAGAATCCCTCCACGGAACGACTCTGGATTGCTTCGCTGCGCTCGCAATGACGAGGTCGTTGAAGGTGCTCGTTCTACGACGCCTTCGCCTTTCCGCGCGTCCGCCGCTTGCAGGTGCCCGGCAGCTTTGCCGCCAGGAAATCGCCGAGCGCCTCGACGCGCGCGGGACGCGGGCCGCCGGGCGGCGTCACCAGGTGCACGGCGCCTTCGGCCTGCGTCCAGTCCTTCAGGATGACTTCGACCTCGCCGGAGGAAATGGCTTCGCCAACGATGAATTCAGGCAGCTCGGCGATGCCGAGGCCGGCGATCAGTGCCGGCATCACGGCTTCGCCGTTGTTGACGCGAAGCTGCCCTCCCGGGCGTACGCTGGCCTGCTCGCCGGCCGAATTGGTGTAGTGCCAGACGTTCGGCGTCGAGAGATAGGCGTAGCTGAAGCACTTGTGCTGGGCGAGATGCATCGGATGCGTCGGCCTGCCGTGGCGTTTCAGATATGACGGCGCAGCGACGGTGTAGCGCGGCATGGTGAAAAGCCGCCGCGCGATCAGCGAAGAGTCCGGCAACCGCGCGATCCGCACCGCCATGTCGAAACCCTCGCCGATCAGATCGATGGTCGCATCGCTCAAGTGCAGATCGACCGAGACTTCCGGATAGGCTTCGAAGAACTCGGGCAGCAGCGGCGCCACGGCCTTGATGCCGAACGTCATGGGGACGGCGAGCCGCACCAGCCCGCGCGGCGCGACCGATTGCGCCAATGCCTCGTTCTCCGCTGCCTCGCCATCGACGAGCAGGCGCGTCGCGCGCTCCGCCAGCTTGTGCCCGGCATCGGTCAGCGCAAGCCGGCGCGAGGTGCGGTTGAACAGCCGCGCGCCGAGCCGCTCCTCCAGCCGGGTCACTGCCTTCGACACCGTCGCCTTGGACATCGCCAGCTCGCTCGCAGCCCCCGCAAACGACCGTAATTCCACGACTTTTGCGAAAATCGCGAGCGCTTCGAAATCGGGGAGTTTTGCCATTGGGCTGATCTCCAATTGGGATATTTAGCGAAACAATGTGTTTCAACAGTTTCTATTTCTATACCACGGACGGAGGCTTATCCAAGGGTCATCAGAAATTCGGGACTGGAGAGACCCAATGACCAAGAAGCTTTCAGGGAAGGTTGCCCTCGTCACCGGCGGCTCGCGCGGCATCGGCGCGGCCTCTGCGCGCGCTCTCGCCGATGGAGGCGCGGATGTCGCCATCAGCTACGTCGCTTCGCCCGAGAAGGCCGAGGCCGTCGTCGCTGAATTGAAGGCGAAGGGCGTCAGGGCGCGCGCCTTCAAGGCGGACCAGGCTTCCGCGAAGGACGTGACGCAGCTCGTCAACGATGTCGCCAAGGAGTTCGGCCATCTCGATATCCTCGTCAACAACGCCGGCGTTGCCGCCGGCGGCGCGATCGACGATCCCAAAGCCGACCCAGACGCGTTTGCCCGCCAGGATGCCATCAACGTGCACGGCGTGATCGCGGCGATCCGGGCCGCTTCGCAATTGATGGACGAGGGCGGCCGCATCGTCACCGTCGGCTCGATGCTGGCCGACCGCGCCTCGTTCCCGGGCCTTGCCGACTACGTCGCGACCAAGGCGGCCGTGGTCGGTTACACCAAGGGCGCGGCGCGCGACCTCGGACCGCGCGGCATCACCGTCAACGTGGTGCAGCCCGGCTCGATCGACACCGACATGAATCCGAAGGACGGCGGCGAGTTCGCCGAGACCCAGCGCAAGCAGCACGCGCTCCAGCGCTTCGGCCGTCCCGAGGAAGTCGCAGCCGGAATCCTCTTCCTCGCAAGCCCGGAGGCCTCCTTCGTCACCGGCACGGTGCTCAATGTCGACGGCGGGTTCGGCGCCTGATCAAGGCGCAACCTGCTCAAGTAAAGGAAATTATGCAGATGATCGAACTCAGACCTTTCGCAAAGCTCGGCGGCGCCGACCATGGCTGGCTCAAGGCCAAGCATCATTTCTCCTTCGCGAGCCACTATGACCCGAACAACATGGGCCATGGCGCCTTGCGGGTGTGGAATGACGACGAGATCGCACCGAACACCGGCTTTCCCGCCCATCCCCACGCCAACATGGAAATCATCACCTATGTGCGCGAGGGTGCAATCACCCATCAGGACAGCCTCGGCAACGAGGGCCGGACTGAAGCGGGCGACGTGCAGGTGATGAGCGCCGGCAGCGGCATCCGCCACTCCGAATACAATCTCGAGCCGACCAGGACGCGGATCTTCCAGATCTGGATCGAGCCGACCGCGCGGGGCGGCCAGCCGACCTGGGGCTCAAAGCCGTTCCCGAAGGCGGACCGCTCCGGCAAGCTCGTCACCATCGCGAGCGGCTTCGAGGACGATGCGGATGCACTGCCGATCCGCGCCGATGCGCGGGTGCTCGCCACCACGCTGAAGGCCGGCGAGAGCGCCGAGTACGAGCCGCAGCAGTCGCGGCACCTCTACCTCGTGCCCGCGGCGGGTTCCGTCGAGATCAACGGCGTCCGCGTCAATGCCCGCGACGGCGCCGCGATCCGCGACGAGGCCAAGCTGAAGATCACGGCGCTCGAAGACTCCGAGCTCGTGCTCGTCGACGCGGCGTAACTATCTCCTCGTCATGGCCGGGCCTGTCCCGGCCATCCCCGCAAATCCGCCATCGAAGAGAGCGTGAATGCCCGGGAACAGGCCCTGGCTTGACGTCCTCAATAAACCAGCCGTCACCCGCACCCATCACCCCCACCCAACGGAGACCACCATGACCAAAGTTCTCGTCCTCTATTACTCCGCCTATGGCCATATCGAAGCCATGGCCAATGCCGTCGCCGAAGGCGCGCGCGAAGCCGGCGCCACCGTCGACATCAAGCGCGTGCCGGAGCTGGTGCCGACCGAGGTCGCGAAGGCCTCGCACTACAAGCTCGACCAGGCCGCGCCGGTCGCTAGAATCGAGGATCTCGCGAACTACGACGCGATCATCGTCGGCACCGGCACCCGCTTCGGCCGGATGGCCTCGCAGATGGCGAACTTCCTCGACCAGGCCGGCGGGCTCTGGGCCAAGGGCGCGCTGCACGGCAAGGTCGGCGGCGCCTTCACCTCCACCGCGACCCAGCACGGCGGCCAGGAGACCACGCTATTCTCGATCATCACCAACCTGCTGCATTTCGGCATGGTGGTGGTCGGCATGAACTACGGCTTCGCCGGCCAGATGAAGCTCGACGAGGTCACCGGCGGGGCGCCCTACGGTGCCACCACCATCACCGGCGGCGACGGCAGCCGCCAGCCCAGCGCCAACGAGCTTGCCGGCGCACGCTATCAGGGCCGCCAGATCGCGGATACCGCCAAGAAGCTGCACGGCTGAGCCTCGCAGTTCAGCTTACGACCGACTGCATGGCTGATGCGACTCGGGCGGCATTCTCATCCGAGGATGCCGCCCCATCTATGACCGGAATACTCGACGAAGAACGATACGAATGGCCTTCGAACTCTTGTTGATCGCGCAGATGATCCGCAAGCCCGCACAGGCACTCGCGCGTCGCTGGTATTGTCGCAGCCTATTCCGCGCCTCGCGCGGCCGGCTTCGCTGCGCCAGTTGCACGGGATCGTAGAGCCTGCTCGGCCGGCGCGAACGCTGCACCCTGCAGCACTTTTTATCGGATTCCCTTGCCCATCGCTCGCGCCGCGAGGGAGGCGAGTTTCGGATAGCGGCGCAGGCCCTGCGCGGCGTGGTCGCGCCATACGTAGGGCAAACCGCGCCAGGACAGCGCGACGCTGACATCGGTCAGCGGCACCTTCTCGGCGCCGAAGCGCCGCTTGTAATCCTGGTTGCCGATGCTGAGATCGAAGCGGCGGATGCCTTGCGCATGCAGCGCGGCCATGGTGCGCTCGGTGACGAGCAGACCCGGCGAACAGCTCGACCATGCATCGCTGGCGTGACTGATGCGCAGCAGGAGATAGGTCGCGCCATGCTTGACGCCGAGCGCGGTGGCGACGACCCCCTCGTCGCACACCAGCGCCGAGACAATGGCGTAACCTTCCGCGACGCCCTGGCGAACGACCTCGCGATAGAATCGCGCATGGGTCTCGTCGTTGAGGACGAACGGCGAGCCGAGCTTTTGCATGCGCGCCTGCTGCTGCACATCCATCACGTCCAGCAGTTCATGCGCGCGCCCGACGTCCGCGACGATCTCGAAGCGCGCACCGGCATGGCGGCTGAAGACGCGCCAGCAGCGTGGCATCTGCAGGCGTTTGATCGAGGCCTGGTAGTCGCGATAGTCATCGCCCATCAGCACGAGATTGCCGTTGAGCGAGGAGGATCCGATCCGCCCGAGCGACACCAGCGGATTGGGCTTGCCTCCGACCTGCGCCGGCATCTTCCTCAGGCGGAGCAGATCGAAACGATCGGGCAACGCGCGCAAAGCGTCGATCAGCGCCTCGTTGATCGCATCCGTCGCTTCTGCATCCAACGTAGCATCGAGCGCCAGGATCGGCGCATTGTTGTCGGAGACCCCGAGGTCTGCGAACTCGACGATGCGGATGCCACGCCTGATATGGCTGATCATCGGCACGATCGCGATGTCCTTGCCAGTGGCGGCATCGAAGATCACGGCGATCAGCGGGGAGACGTCGTGAAACGCCTCGTACCAGGCGTCGAGCCAGTAGACATGCTGGAACGCGGTGCGGTGCCCGGTGCTCAGGCGTGAGGCCACGTGCCGCCAGTCACGCGCGAAATCGATTGCGATTCCCGACGTGCTGGACACCTGGCCGTCTAGTTGCTCGACGCTGAGAAACGTCATTCCGCTGGACATACGACTACTGAGTGTTTCCCGATAGATTATGTTTTGCTGCAGACCACAAGCAACCTCGCCGCTTATCGTTAAGCCGGTGTCACCGGCGGCTTGGCTGCGACAAGCTGTCAGCGTTTCGACTCTATCTGCTCGACGCATTGGAACCTTGCCAGGAAGTGCAGGCCGGCCACGGCAAGAACGAACATGAACCAGATCGGATTCTGCCGTTCGAGCAGGAAGGTCTCGGTGGCTCCGTAATACAGGCCGAACAACCACACGGTCAGGAACAGCTTGGCCAGTGCGCCGCTGCGGCTGTGGGCCTGGGCCGTCTGGAAGTTGCCGAGCGGTGCGACCACGAAGGCGAGGATCACGAGCATCAGCCCCGGCAGACCGATGGTGACCGCGAGGTCGAGATAGCTGTTGTGGCTGTGCGCCGCAGTTGTCGCCCATTCGGCGCCTTGCGCGGTCTGTCGTGCCGTCACGTCGTCCCAGAACGCTGCATAGCCGTGACCGATGATCGGCTTCTCCGCGACGGCCGCAAGCGCGAACTCCCAGATCGCGGAACGGCCGGTGAAGGTGGGATCGAGCGGAAGCAGCCGGGTCATCGCCCCGAGCGCCGGGCTCATGACGCTGCCGACCGTCAACAGGTTCATCAGGATCAGCGGCACGAAGCAGATGATCCGCTTCAGCCACAGGCCCGGCGTGACATAGACCAGCGAGGCGAGAGCGTAGATCGCAAGACACAGCACCGAGGACGTCTTGCCGCCGGTGAAGATCAGGAAGATGCCAGCCAGCGCTGCGACCGCCGGCCCTATCACGAACGAGCCCACGGCGGACAGGTAGATGCCGACATAGACCAGGATGGTCATCACGGGCGACGCGATGTTCTTATGGGCAAAGCTGCCGCGCCAGTCGCCGGCAAGTTGCGGCTCGGTGATGTCCAGCGCCGTGTGGATCGAGTATTGCGGCGCGAGGAAGACGCCGAGATAGCAGAGCGCGAGCAGCACGAGCGCGGCGATACCCAGGCAAAGGTTGAAGCTGCGCTGCGTCGGCGGCAGCAACGGCAGCAAGACAGCGAGCGAGGTCACGCTGGCCGCGAGCACGAACCGCTGGAGCGAAACGCCGCGGTTCTCGGAGAAGGCGATGTTGATCAGCAGCCAGCCGACGAGGCAGAGGTGCAACGGCGTCACCAGGGTCCTCAGCGACGGAGCGTCGGTGGCGGCGGCGAGCAGAACCGCAACCACAGCCAGGAGGCCGAAGGAGATGTAAGTCAGTGCCATGCGTCCGCCGACGACGGTGACGAGGTCGGGATTGCGCAGGTCCGGGAAGGGATCGAGCGTGACCAGCACCAGCAGCAGCGCCGCGACGGCGACGAGGCAGCGCGCCGCGTGCGCGGCATTCAGCCTCGCGAGCCCATCGCGCAGGATGTGGCCGAACGACCGGGTCTCGACGTCGGTGATGTCAGCGGCGCTGCGATCCAAGCTGCAATCCATGGGCAGGTGGTGGGGCCGGGGAAGCTCCGGGTTCTAGCTCATCCCCGTTAACCTTCCGTCAACCAGCATCGCGACGAAGGCGGACACTGGTGCAGCCGGGCTGCGGCCGCACTCTTCCGGATTTGGCACCGGCGCGATGGCACCGGCTTAACGCTAATACACGAAACCCGCGCCGCGCAGACCTTCGCGGCAACGCTTCGACCGTAATGGGGATATCATCCGCAACGGCCGAGTTTGCCTACGCTGGCGTTGGCAAGCGCGGCAGATGCGCCCTGGTTAACAGTCCATTAAAAGACGAGCCGCCGCTTGATCACCGCCGACGACGTTCTCGAACTCCCGGTTGCGCCGCGCGCGCCGGCAGGCCTGCGCAGCCTGTTGCCGGCGAACTCGGTCGCGGTGTCCGTCGTCATTCCCGCCAAGAACGCAGCGGCCTATCTCGCCGAAACCCTCGCGAGCGCGCTGATGCAAGGCGATGTCGGCGAGGTGATCGTCGTGGACGACGGCTCGACCGACGACACCGTGCCGATCGTCCGCGCCGTGCGCGATCCGCGGCTGCGCCTGTTGCACAACGAGGCTGCCGGCGTGTCGGCGGCACGCAATCTCGGCGCCCGGCATGCGAGCGGCGAGTGGCTGCTCTTCCTGGATGCCGACGACCGCCTGCGGCCCGGTGCGGTCGCGGCGCTGCTGTCGGCGGCGCGCGGTGCTCCGCGCGCGATTCTCGTCTACGGCGACTACAATACGATCGATGGCGAAGGACGGCAGATCGGCCGGCGCGACCTGTTGAAGGGACGCCGCAAGCCGTCCGGCGACGTGCTGGTGCAGCTCACGGCCGGGAATTTCATCGTCAACGGTGGCATTGTGCTCACACGTGCGGACGCTTTCCGCGCCGTCGGCGGCTTCGACGTCTCGCTCAGATATTGCGAGGACTGGCATTGCTGGTGCCGCCTTGCAGCAATCGGCGAGTTCGCATTCGCGCCGAAGCTTCTGCTCGACTATCGCCTGCATACGTCCAACACGATGAACGCGGCGGTGCGAACCCCGCAGGATTTCCTGCCTGCGGTCGCGCGGGTCTTCGACGACGGGCTGATCCTGGCGCGACTCCCCGACGGCACGGCAGGCGGATTGCGCCAGGCCGCCGAGATTCATCTCGTCACCTATTCGGCGATGCAAGCGGTTCGCTTCGGCAGATATCGCGAGGCCTTCGCCTATCTCGCGATGATCGGCCGGCTGTCGCTCAGATCGCTGCCACGCGCCGCGATCAGGGTCGCGCTCGCCCGTTTCGGCATCTAGTCCGCCGCCGCGGCATCAGGACACGATCTTCGAGGCCTCGTAGGGTCTCGGCTCGAGCCCGAAGGCCGCCAGGGCGGCGCCAAGCGCAACCATCACGGGATGCATCGCGACGACTGCCTTCGACGAGCTCAGCAAGGCTGCGGCGCGGACCAGCGAAAGCGGCACCCGCCCAAGCATCTGCGCGAACACCCGCGCACGCGCCGCCATGGTCTGCGCGGCCTTGTACTGCACACGATAGTTGATCGCACCGATACGCAGGCCGCGCTTTGCGATCCAGCCGAGGCCGGTGCGGTTGTGCGGCACGGTCTCGGTGATGACGGCCTCCGCCGTCCAGTGGAACAGCATGCCGGCGTCACGGCACCGCACGAAGAAATCGCAATCGCCGCCGCCGAGAAAATTGAAGCGCAGGTCGAACGCGGGACGATCGAACCGTTCGAAGGCGGCACGCGTGATCAGACAATTGCCGCACCCATAGATCAGCGGCACCGCTCCGCTGTAATCGTAGGCGGGACAGAAGGCGGGATGACGCGAAAGCCAGGGCTTGCTGTCGTCGTCGAAGACCGGCAGCACCGGCCCACCGACCACGTCGGCACCGGTCGCCTCCGCAGTGCGGACCATCAGTTCGAGCCAGTCCGGCGAAGCGATCTCGTCGTCGTCGATCATCAGGAAACGGGTCGCGGCGGGAAACAGCCCCTGCGCCGTCTCGAATGCGGCGTTGATCGCCTGGCAGTTCCCCTGCCGCTTCTCGACGAGGCAGACGCCCTGGAGCCGGCCATCGGCGAGATACTCGGCGGCGACCGGCGCGCTCTCGCGCTGCGCAGCGTCGTTCTCGACCATGACGACGGCAAAGGAGCGGGGAGTACGCTGGCTCGCCAGCGAGTCCAGGGTCAGCCGCAGATGCTGCGGGCGCCGGAAGCAGGGAATGCAGACGACAATGCCGACCGACAGATCGATGACACGGGAGCTCGCCACGATCTCCCGGTTGGGATCGCGCACGACGTCCGAGCTGCGCGTGGCGGACAGGTCTGTCGGGATCAATGTCATGACGTCCTAGATGGCCGAGATATGTTGAGAAAGCCCTGCTTCGATCGCGCGGATCGGCCTCGTGCCGCGATGGCACGTCGCTGCGGGACAGATGCGTGCCAAAATGACCGATCGGCGCGCAGCGCATCCGCCACGCCATCCCGGTGATCTCCAGTCATCCTGGCACGACACCATGCACTTAACCGCCTTCGCGTGTTTCTGCCGCAAAACCTCGCACGCGTGCTAGTGCAATTCGCGGTCCAGTGCGCCGTCGACGTCTCGACATGAACAATGCCGTAGTTAACGCCTATACGCATTAACCCGACCGTAAGCACTGCGATCAGTGAGACGGCGCGGCATCGGATTTGCTCTTCGGGCGAGCGAGTCTTTTCCTGTAAATTTGAATAGAACAAGCGCGGTCAGAAAATCATGAACAAGCCAGCCACGATCGACTTCGCGACAGCCACGGCAATCAATGTCTCCGCGGCCATGACGCCCACCCAGGCGCTCCATGATCTCGTCCCCGGCGAGGCCCGCGACAGCCTGCTCGCCGTCCACGACGTGCTGTGCCGCGAGCTGCCGCAGGACCGGCTCGCCATCTATGAGGCCGGCGGCGGCTCGTGCAGCGTCCTGCCTCCGGAGTTGCTGAGCCGCAGCAAGGTCACCGTCGTCGACATCGACGAGGACCAGGTCCGCAACAACACCTACGCCGACGAGGCGATCCTCGGCGACGTCCAGACCTACCGCTTCGGGCGCGAGACCTTCGACCTCGTGATCTGCTACAACGTCATCGAGCATCTGCCGAACGTCGACGCGGCGCTCCTGAATTTCCGTGACGCGCTCAAGCGCGGCGGGATGATCCTGATCGGCGCGCCCAATCCGCGCTCGCTCTCCGGAGTCGTCACCAAGTATTCGCCGCACTGGTTTCACGTCTGGTTCTACCGGCACATCCGCGGCATCAAGGACGCCGGCCTGCCCGGCGAGCCGCCGTTCCCGACGTTCTTCCATCCGCTGGTGACGCTGCCCCGGCTCGAGGCTTTCGCGACCGCCAACGGCCTCGAGATGATCTATCGTCGCGAGGTGGAAAGCCCGCGCTACCCCGAGATGCGCCGGCGCAGGCCGTTGTTTGCAGCCCTGGTCGACGCCGGCGCCGCGGTGCTGAACGCCGTGCTGCCGCGCGGCACCGACGTCCGTCGCGGCGACTATCATGTCATCCTGCGGAAGCGCTGACGGCCATGATTCGTGCCCGGCCCATCGCTGGACGAGCGGCGGCTCGCGGCCACCCTGCGCGCGGTAACGAATCGTTAATCCCTGGAAGATCCCGGTATCGCGAGCGTCACGAGGACGCGCGTAGGGGTGGCATGCGCTTAAACGCTTTGTTTGCCATTTCCGTGAATAGTCCCTCAGCGAGTATGGTTAATTTTCCCTGTTGCGTTGATTGGGCACCCATATGCCGGGTGCGTGGCGTAAAGCGAAGAGTAACCCCTCAGCCCGCGGCAGTTGGAATGAAAGCTGGGGATCATGCTTGACTATAGCCAGCCGATCGATCGAGCCGGACCGGAGGCCCCGCAACGGAAGCCTCAGGCCGGCTTCAACGTGCTCGAGCTCGTCAATTTGCTCTGGCGGCGAAAGGTCGCGATCGCCGCGGCCGCCTTGCTCGGCGCGACGCTCGCAGTCGTCGCCGGCAAGAGCGTGACGCCCCGCTACACCGCCACCGCTCAGCTCTATGTCGACCCGCGCGAGCTCCAACTCGTCGATCGCGAACTCACGCCCCGCGCCCAGGACATCTCCGGCATGTCCATGGTGGTGGAGAGCCAGGCGCGCCTGATCACCTCCAACAGCGTACTGCTCCAGGTGATTCAGCAGGCGGGTCTCGACAAGGATCCGGAATTCGGAGGCGGCGACGGCAGGAGCCTGATGTCGTCGCTGCTCGGCCTGATCGGCCTGCAACCCCGCGCGCCGTCCGCCGCGGAGAAGAATGAAGTTCAGCTTGCTGCGCTCGACGCATTGAACAAGCACATCACCGTCCGCAAGACCGAGAAGAGCTTCATCGTCGACATCGAGGTCTGGTCGACGGATCCCGCGAAAGCGGCGATGCTGGCCAACACGCTGACCAATGCCTACCTCGCCGAATCCCGCAACTCGCAGGCGTCGGCCGCACGACGCGCCACCAACGATCTCTCCAGCCGCCTGAAGGAGCTGCGCGACCGGCTGCGCAACGCCGAGACTGCGCTTGCCACCTACAAGGCCCAGAACAATTTCGTCGGCACCCAGGATGCGCTGATCAGCGACCAGCAACTCTCCGCCAGCAACCAGCGGCTTTCCGCGGCCCGTGCGGCGACGATGGATGCGCAGGCACGGCTCGACCAGATCGAGGCGAGCCGGCGCACGGCCACGGATGCAGGTGCGATCCCCGAGGCGCTGCAATCGCCGACGATCGCGAATCTGCGCGCGCAATATGCCGATGCCCGCAAGAAATATGCGGAGCAGGCCGGCGAGCTCGGGCCGCGCCATCCGGCGCTGCGCCAGACCGAGAAGCAGGTCGAGGACCTCAAGCGTACCATCAACGAAGAGATCGACCGCTTCGCCCAGTCCGCCAAGAACGATTTGACGCGTGCCCGCGATTTCGAAGCCTCGCTCAACCGAGCGCTGGAGGCCCAGAAGCGGCAGAGTGTCCAGCTCAGCCAGGCCGCCGTGCGCCTGCGCGAGCTCGAGCGCGAAGCCGATGCCAGCCGCGACGTCTATCAGTCCTTTCTCAAGCGCTCCCGCGAGACCGAGGAGCAGGAGAGCCTGAACACGTCGGCGGCCCGCGTCATCGGCGAGGCGACGGTGCCGCAGCGGCGCTCGTTCCCGCCAGCGATGAGCTTGTTCGCCATGATCGGCTTCATCTTCGGCGCGATCGCGGCCTCGAGCTGGTTCGTCGCGGTCGAGTTGCTATTCACCGGCGCGATCGCACCAGCGCCGGCGCCTGCCCGTCCACGGCGCGCGCCGGCACCGGATGCAGATGCAATGAGAGCTCCGCAGCGCGCGCCCCCGCCGGAGGCTTCGCTGCCCCAACCGGCCTCGCGAATTCCGGAAGTCGAACAGATTCTGCCGGAACTTGCCGCGCCCCCGCTCCAGCCTTCGATGGTCGAAAAGCCCGTGATCGAGAAGCCGCTGATCGCACGATTCCAGGAAGCCGACGTCATCCACACGCTCGGCGCCATCCTCGCTACGGGCGGCGGCGTCGACCTCACGCGGCTGGGTTGGCCAACGCTCCGCCCCGGCTTTCCCCTGACGACACTGCTCAACGCTTGGCGTGACATGCGCGCGGCGGTCGTCCGGCGCGCCGGCGGCAAGGCGATGCCGGTCATCGCGCTTGTCGGAGCCGGCGAGACCACCGGACGTAGCGTGACCACGTTGAATTTCGCGCTGGCCGCCGCCCGCGACGGCGCCCGCGTGCTGATGATCGATGCCGACCATCAGGCACGCTCGCTTTCGAACAAGGTCAGCCGTCCCAGCAGGAGCGAACCGAGCAGGCTCGGATGGCTCTCGATCGGCAGCAAGGACGCACGCGAGATCAAGACGGTCAACGGCATCTCGGTGCTGCCCGCCGCGGAGGGCGATGCCGACAAGGCTGCCGCCGCGATCCGCAAGGCGATTGCGCAGGCCCGTTCCGCCGGCGGCTATGATCTCGTGATCCTCGACGGCCCGGCGATGCCGCTCTCGGCCGGCGGCCGCAAGCTGCTCGACGACACCGACTCGCTGGTGGCCGTGCTGCCGACCAGCCTCGACGTCAACGACAGCCTGGAAGAGATCCTGGCCGCGCTCGGCCCCTCCGAGCGCAAGCTCGTCGGCGTCGTGCTCGACGAACTCACCCCTGCAATCCATACGCGCCATCGAGGCAGACAATATGCTTGAGCGCCGCGTCAACCTCGACGGACGGGCAGCGACTGCCGAGGTGCCGAGAATCACCGTGGGCGGGCTTCGTATGGCCGCGCTCGACCTGGAAGCCACCGCCGATTTCATGATCGAGGCGACCGATCCTGACAGTCGCATCGGCCGCCCGCTGTACTTGACCTCGGCCAATGGCGAGGTGCTGGCCCGCTGCTCGACCGAGCCGCAGACCGAGCGGCTGTTCCGCGCCGCCGACCTGATCAATGCCGACGGCCAGCCTCTGGTCGCAGCCTCGAAGCTGCAATCCTGGTTCCCGCTGCCGGAGCGCGTTGCGACCACGGACCTGTTCCATATCGTCGCGCGGAAGGCTGAAGTGCTCGGCCGCACGTTCTACATGTTCGGCGCAAGCGAGGCCGAGAACGCCGCCGCGGTCGAGAACGTCCAGAAGCTGTATCCCAGGCTCAAAATCGTCGGACGCAGCCACGGCTATCTGCGAGGCGAGGCGCTGCGTGCCAAGGTCGAGGAGATCAATGCCCTTGCACCGGACTATTTGTGGGTCGCCCTCGGCGTGCCCAATGAGCAGGCATTCGTGAGAGATTTCACGCCGCATCTCACCAATGTTGGCGTCATCAAGACCTCCGGCGGACTGTTCAATTTCCTGTCAGGCAGCCGCTCCCGCGCGCCGCAATGGATGCAGAAGATCGGACTCGAATGGGCCTGGCGCACCTTGCTCGAGCCACGCCGTCTGCTGTGGCGCTATTTGACCACCAACCCCCGCGCGCTCTATCTTCTCCTCAGCCGCAACCGCCCCGTCCGCTAGAAGAAGAGCAGAAGACGACATGACCGACCGACCGACCGTCCTCGTCACCGGGGGTGCGGGCTATATTGGCTCGCATGCGTGCCGCGCATTGACCGCCGCCGACTATCAGCCCGTCGTTTATGACAATCTCTCGACAGGTCATCGCAGCTTCGTCTCCGGCCCGCTGGTGACGGGCGATCTGCTCGATGGCGCGGCGCTGGCACGCGCCTTCGCCGACCACAAGATCACGGCGGTGATGCACTTCGCGGCGGCGAGCCTCGTCGGGGAGTCCATGACCGACCCGCAGAAATACTACATCAACAACGTCCAGGGCACGTTGTCGCTGTTGCAGGCCATGCGCAACGCGGGCTGCCGGCGCATCGTGTTCTCCTCGACCGGCGCCGTCTACGGCAACGCCGACTCCAAGGCGCTGCCGGAAGACTTCCCCTGCGCGCCGATCAATCCGTACGGCGCATCGAAGCTGATGATCGAGCGCATGCTCGCCGACTACCGCACCGCCTACGGCTTCGGTGCGTTCTGCCTGCGCTATTTCAATGCCAGCGGCGCCGATCCGGCCGGCGGGATCGGCGAGCTGCGCAACAACGAAACCCATCTCATTCCTCGTGCGATGATGGCCCTGCAGGGCCATGTCGACTTCGCGGTGTTCGGCGACGATTACGACACGCCCGACGGCACCGCCATTCGCGACTACATCCACGTCACGGACCTTGCGGCCGCGCACGTCGCGGCACTGAAGCTTCTGGAACAAGGGCATGCCGGCGGCAGCTTCAATCTCGGCACCGGTTCCGGCTTTTCCGTACGCGAGATCCTCGACGCGATCAGGCAGGAGGCCGGGCGCGAGGTGCCGCACAGCGTCAAGCCGCGCCGGGCCGGCGACCCCACCTACCTGGTCGCGGATCCTTCTGCCGCGAGGAAGGTGCTGAACTTCGTGCCGCGCCACTCCGATCTGCCTACGGTCATCCGCACGGCCTGGGCCTGGCACCAGAAGGCGCACCCGTTCAGGTCGCGCTAGGCGACCGTATTGCAGCTTGCCGGCGGGCACCCTAAGCCGCTAAAGGGAATGAAGAGACTATGAAAACCCGCGCCGGCCGCTTTTCCGGCCGCCGGGTGCTTGTGGTATGGCCGCCGATGGAGCGGCATACGTGGCTGCGCGACGCGCCGTTCTTCAAAGCTTCAAGACCACGACCGCGTGCGCGCATCGGCCTGCTTTCAGGCGCGACAAGGAGCACGGAGCGAATGCATCAGGCCGCAAGCCTGCAATTCGAGCGCGTGGTGAACGAATTCGCCCGCTGGCTCGCCGTGCCCGAGGACGAACGGTCGCCGGCGCCGGCCTGGTGGTGGGGACCCGCGATCGCGGTGCGCGACGCGCACCAGCCGATGCCAGGTGCGTGGTCGCGCACGCTCGGCCTCGGCGACGGATCGACCTTTGCCGACGGAGCGTGCCTGCTTCTCGCCCTGTTCGAGGATCAGACCTCACTGCCATGGCCGGACGATTTTCCGCGCAAGGCGGAACGCGAGGCTGACGAGTCCCGTGAGCTGCACCCGCAGCCGTCAGACGACAGCGCCTTTCAACCGTAGCGCCGCGGCCTCCTCGGCGACGGAATCCCGCTCCGGCTGGAGCGGCGGCGCGACGGGCAGCACCATCGGCCGCAGCAACTCCGCGATCTGCCGCGCCGGCAGCGGCTTGGAGATGAGGAAGCCCTGCATCTCGTCGCAGCCATGGGTCCGCAGGAACGCCTCCTGCTCGGCATTCTCGACGCCTTCGGCGACGACGGTCATGCCGAGTGCCTTGCCCATGCTGATGATCGCCTGTGCGATCGCCTGGTCCTCCGAATCGTGGGGCAGGTCGCGCACGAAGGAGCGGTCGATCTTGATGGTGTCGATCGGAAAGTGCTTCATCAGCGACATCGACGAATAGCCGGTGCCGAAATCGTCGATTGCGAGGCGGATGCCGCGGCTCTGGATGGAGTCGAGGACTTTGAGCGCACGACCGACATTGCGCATCATCATGCTCTCGGTGACCTCCAACTGGAGCAGCACAGGCGACATGCCGCTGGCGGCCAGCGCTTCGTCGACGTCCTGCAACAGATGCTCGTCGACAAACTGGCGCGGCGACAGGTTGACCGCCATCGACAGCGGCAACAGGCCGCGGCGCTGCCAGGCCATGGCTTGCGCGCAGGCCTCATTCAGCACCCAGCGGCCGATCGGCACGATCAGCCCGGTTTCCTCCGCAAGCGGAATGAACTGCGCCGGCGAGACACTGCCGAGATCGGGATGAGCCCAGCGCAGCAGCGCTTCGACCCCCGTGATCTGGCCGGTCCCCATGTCCACCTTGGGCTGGTAGTTCAGTGAGAACTGCTCGCGCTCCAGCGCGCGGCGTAGTGCGCTCTCGAGCGACAGCCGCTCGATCGACTGCGTCTTCACTTCGTTGGAGAAGAAGCGGTAGCCGTTCTTGCCGTCTTCCTTGGCGAGGTACATCGCCATGTCGGCGTTCTTGGTCAGCGTCTGCGCGTCGGAGCCGTTGGCCGGATACATCGCGATGCCGATGGAGGCCGTCGTGTGGCACTCGTGGCCCGCCAGCTCCATCGGCTCGGCGAGCGCCGCGAGCAGCCCCGTCGCGATGCGCTGGACGTCGTCGATCTCGCCGCGCTGATCGAGGATCACCACGAACTCGTCGCCGCCGAGTCGCGCCACCACGTCGCTGGCCCGCAGCGCGCCGCGCAACCGGTTCGCGACTTCGAGCAGGAGCAGGTCGCCGGCCTCGTGACCCAGCGAATCGTTGATGACCTTGAATCGGTCGAGATCGATGAACAGCACCGCAAAGCGGTGATCGCGGCGCTGCGCGGTGTCGATGGCCGCGTGCAGCAGCTCGTTGAAGGTCTCGCGGTTCGGCAGGTCCGTCAGGCTGTCATGCGAGGCGAGATACTCGATCCGCTCGTCTGCCTGTTTCTTCTCGTCGGCGCGATCGAAATTCTCCATGGCGAAGGAGACGTTGTCGGCGAGGCGCTGCAACAGCTCGACGAATTCGGGCGTGAAGCTGGCCGGTTCGGTCGACATGTAGATCATGACACCGACGGCCTGATCGTGCGCGATGAGCGGAAACGCCGCGCCCGACTTCGCGCCGTCCCCGCGCACGATGGCGTGGAAGACACGGACGCGATCGTCGTTGAGATAGTCGTTGCTGATGCAGGGCTGCCGCGTCCGGAACGCCGTGCCGCTCATGCCGCGCCCTTCGGGCCGCTCGGGATCGATGGAGAGATGGACGTTGCGCGTGGTGTCGGCGGACGGGCCGGCGGCGGCTACGATCTCGAGCTGGTCCGTGCCGGCCCTGGCCAGCGCAATCGTGGTCGAGGTGAACTTGGCACCGTTCGATGCCGCAAGGCAGACGAGTTCGAACAGCTCGGCACGCGACTTTGCCCGCATGATCGCCTCGTTGGTTGCGCTCAGAGCCGCGAGCATGCGCGTCAGACGCTCCTTCTGCGCCTCGGTGCGGACCTTCTCCTCGGCGCGATCGAAATTGTCGAGGGCAAAGGAGACGTTCTCCGCCAGGCGCTCGAGCAGCTCGACCAGATCGGGGGTGAACGTATCCTCTTCCAGCGCGAGGAAGAGCAGAATGCCGACCGGCTTGTCGCCCGCCCTCAGAAGCGGGAAGCTCGCCGCAGCACGCGTTCCATCCTCGATGGCCTTTGTGCGCCAGTATGCCGACCGCGGCTCGTTCAGATAGTCGTTCATGATACTGGGCCGGCGGGTTCGGAGTGAGGTGCCGATGATGCCCTGACCCTCGGGATGGCCGGCGGAAATGTTGCAGGTACGTCCAGCCATGCGCTCCTTCAGGCGCCCCTTGACTGCAACGACTTGAACGAGCTCGCGCTCTTCATCGATGATGCCGATAGTCGCCGAAGCAAAGAGATCGCCGAGCACAGCCGCCTGGCAGGCCGCCTCGAACAGCTCCTCGCGCGTCTTGGCGCGAATGATGGCTTCGTTGGTCGCGCTCAGCGCCTCGAACATGCCGCTCAGACGATTGCGCTGCTTGTCCGCTCGCGCCTTCTCGTCGGCACGGTCGAAACTTTCGAGGGCGAAGGCGACATTGGCCTGAAGTTTGCGCAGCAGCTCGACGAGCTCCGGCGTGAAGGTGCCACGCTCCGGAGAGTTGAACAGAAAGACGCCTTCCAACCGGTCGCCGTTGAACAGCGGCAACGCCGCGGAGGATGCGATGCCGTTGCGGCGGGCGCTGGCCTGCCAGGGCGCGATGCGATCATCGGCGAGCACGTCGTTGCTGACGGCTGGCTGCCGGGTGCGGAACGCCGTGCCCGTCAGCCCGCGCCCTTCGGGCACCCGGTCGGAGGTGGAGAACGTGAAGTTGCGAACCTGATCCGCATTCGGTCCGTAGCAGGCGACGACGCGCAGCAGCTCAGCCCGACGATCGACCAGCGCGATGGTGGCCGAGGTGAACTTGGCTCCCTTCGCGGTCGCCTCGCAGACGAGGTCGAACAGCTCGGACCGCGACCGCGCACGCAGGATCGCCTCGTTGGTGGCGCTGAGCGCCGCATACATTCGCGCCAGGCACTCTTCTTCCCCGGCGATTCTGGCTTTCTCGGCCTCGCGGCCGAAATTCTCGATTGCGAACGAGACGTTCTCCGCCATGCGCAGCAGCAGCGCGACGATCTCCTCGTCCTTGGCCCAGGAGCGGCTGATGAAGAACAGCAGCACGCCGACGCTCTCGCCGTATCTGATCAGCGGCGCGACGACGCAGGCGGCAACACCGGTGTTGACGTTGGCCTGCTCCCACGGCGAGCCCCTGGTGCGGCTCGCGAGATCGTCCTCGACGATGGCTTTCTGCGTCCGGAACACCTCACCGGAGATGCCCTTGCCATAGGGATTTTCCGGATCGATCGAATAGCGCGCCTGGGTGACCAGTTCGAGGTTCTGTCCGGTTGCCGCGACCGGAATCATCCAGTGCGAATCCGGTTCGCGAAGCAGGACGATGGTCGCCAGCGACTTGCCGCTGTGGACCGAGGCATCGCACACGAGCTGGTACAGCTCCTGCTCGGTCTTGGCGCGCAGGATGGCTTCGTTGGTGGCGCTGATGGCCCCGAACATGCGGTTGAGCCGCCGCGTCGCCCGCTCACTTGCCTGCCGCGCGGTCTCGCGCGCGAAATTGTCCAGCGCATAGGAAATGTTCGCCGACATGCGCTCGAACAGCGACACCATCTGCTCGCTCAGCGAATTGGCTTCGCTGCGCGTCACGTACAATACGCCGACGCTCTTGCCGTTGCAGAGCAGCGGCAGCGCTGCGGCCGCGCCGATGTGAGCCTTGGCGGCGCCCTCGCGCCACGCCAGCGAGCGCGGATCGTTCAGATAGTCGTTGCTGATGCACAGCTTCTGATCGCGAAACGCCTCGCCGCCGACGCCGGATCCTTCAGGCGTGCCGGCTTCCGTCGTGATCACAATCGAGCGGAGCCGCGGAATGTCATCGCCACAGCCGGCCGCATAGCGCAGCCGCCGGCCGTCCGGCTCCACCAGGAACACGGCAACGGCCAGAAAATCCCCGCTCGAAAATCCGGCGTTGCAGACCTTCTGGTACAGCTCGTCCGGCGATCTCGCGTAAAGGATCGCTTCATTGATGGCGCTCAACGCCGCAAAGGTGCGCGCGAGTGTCGTCGGCACGATCTCAGCTCCCGGGGCATCTCTGCCTCTTTATCCCGGTGACTTTATCAGCGGCGATCGCCTAAGTGGTCGTTATTGCGCACTGCAAACCGTCGATCAAAGTGAACGAGCAGCGAACGAGCAACGCAAAACTGCGGGAAACGCCGCCGCGCGGGCCGAATCATCGGGCAAAGGCGCGTTCTCTCTACGAATTTGCAGCCCTGCGATGGTTTACGGGAGATTGATATCGCTCCTGCGCTTTGAGACGATGGCACCCAACAAGCAGCCCGTTACGGGCACCAAGCCGAGGGAACGCCATGCCGATCGTCAGGGCCGATCGCCTCGCACGCATCAGCGCCGCCCTGCTCCGCGCCGCCGGAGCATCCGAGGCAGAGGCCGATGCCGTCGCGACGGCATCGAGATCGAGGATGCCGCATGGAAAAAATCGCGCGCTTCGGCGCGTGAGTACAGGCTCGACACCGTGCTCGATCTGGCCTGACGGCATCAGGAGAACAGCAGCATGAATCGGCAGATGGTATTGGTCGGCTTCCTCCAGGCGCAGAACTGCACGAACCTGCCGAGTTCCTGGCGGCATCCTGACTCGCGCAGCGATTCGATGTCGGCGGACTATTATCAGGAGATCGCCAGGATTCTGGAGGCCGGCAAGTTCCACATGGCCTTCTTCGACGACCGCCTGGCGATGCCGGACCGCTACGGCAACGACCACGCCCACACCGTCGAATACGGCATCCGCTGCGTGAAGATGGATCCGCTGATCGTGCTGACCACGATGGGCATGGTCACCGAGAAGCTCGGCCTTGGCGCGACCTGCTCGACCACCTACTACGAGCCCTTCGATGTCGCGCGCCGCTTCGCAACGCTCGACCTGATGTCGGGCGGACGCGCCGGCTGGAACGTCGTCACCTCGCTCAACGACGGCGAGGCGCTCAACATGGGACGCGACTCCCACCCTGAGCATGATTCCCGCTACGACCGTGCCGACGAGTTCATGGAGGTCGTGCTCGGCCATTGGGACACCTGGGAAGACGGCGCGCTGATCATGAACAAGCAAAGCGGTCGCTTCGCCGATCCGACCAGGGTGAAGCGGCTCGACCACAAGGGACCGGCCTTCAGGTCGCGCGGGCCGTTCACTGTTCCGCGTTCGCAACAAGGCCATCCCGTGATCATCCAGGCCGGCGCATCGGGCCGTGGCCAGCGCTTCGCAGGACGCTGGGGCGAGGTGATCTTCACCGCCGCGCGCAATCTCGCTGCCGCCAAGGACGGCTATGCCTCCGTGCGCAACGAGGCGGCGACGGCCGGCCGCGACCCTGACCAGATGTTCCTGTGCAATCTGACCACGCCGGTCTGCGCCGCAACCAAGGCTGAGGCCGAAGACAGGATGGCGCTGATCGACAAGCTGCCGCTCCAGATCGACGCGCTGTCGCTGCTCGCCGAAGCACTCAACTACGATTTCGCCTCCAAGGATCTCGACGAGCCGCTGACGACGGAGGAACTGAAGAGCATGCAGGGCATATTGGGCATCCGCGACGGCGTGATGAAGGCGTCAGGCAAGAGCAACCCGAGCGCGCGCGACTTCGTCACCTTCTCCGGCCGCGGGCAAGTGCAGGACGCGATGGTCGGCGGTCCCAAGGAGATCGCGGACAAGCTGGAGGAAATGTTCGTGGAGCGCGGTTGCGATGGCTTCGTCATCGCCGCAACCTACGTGCCCGGCTCCTACGCCGATTTCGTCAAGCATATCGTACCAGAATTGCAGCGTCGCGGCCTGTTCCAGAAGGACTATCGCGGCAGGACGCTGCGCGAAAATCTCGGGCTCGAGCGGCCTGCTGCCGGCGCCTGGAAGGTACGGCCGCGCGAGGCTGCGGAATAACGGGGACATGACATGCGCTGGCTGAAATTCACCGCCTCGGGCACGACGTCCTGGGGGATCGTTGAAGGCGACCGGGTGATCGCGGTCGATGGCGATCCCTTCGCCGGATGGCAGCGCACCTCGCGGATGCGGCCGTTGTCCGAGGTCAAGATCGAATTGCCGCTGATCCCGCGCACCTTTTACTGCGTCGGCTTGAACTATCTGAAGCACCTCAAGGAAGCCGCCGACAAGCGCGGCGAAGTGCCGGCCGTCCCGGACAGGCCCGAGATCGGCTATCGCGCGCAGAACGCGCTGATCGCGCATGACGAGGAGGTCGTGATCCCCTCCTTCGCGACGGACAAGATCCATTATGAGGGCGAACTCGTCGTCGTCATCGGCAAGAAGGTGAAGCATCTCACCGAGCAGAACGCGATGGATTGCGTGTTCGGCTACACCATCGGCAACGACGTCAGCGAGCGCAGCTGGCAGAAGGCGGATCGCAGCCTGTGGCGCTCCAAGAACGCCGATACGTTCAAGCCGATGGGGCCGTGGATCGAGACCGAAGCCGATCTCGAAAAGATGGAAACGATCATCCGCGTCAACGGCAAGGAGACCAACCGCTTCGCGACCGCCGACATGATCTTCGGCGTGGTGCCCTTCCTGGTCGAGCTGACCAGGTATTTCACGCTATGGCCCGGCGACGTGATCTGGATGGGCACCGACGGCGCTTCGCCGGATATCAAGCACGGCGACGTCGTGGAGGTCGAGATCACGGGCGTCGGGACGTTGCGGAACAGGTTCGTGCGGGAGGAGCGGTAGGCTGACCTCCCCTGCGGCGCTTCCCGCAGGTCAGAACGGCAACGCCACACCCGTCTTGATCTCCTTCAGCACGACATTGCTGCGGACGTAGCGGATGCCGGGGATGCGGAACATGAACTCGTCGAGGAAGCGATTGTAGGCCGCCATGTCCTGCACGACGACGCGCAGATGATAGTCGGCGTCGCCCGTGGTCGCAAAGCACTCCAGCACCTCGCGGCGCGTCGTGACCCTGGCCACGAACTCGTCGACGAACTTCGCGTCATGCCGCTCCAGCGAGACGTGGAGGATGGCCGACATCGCAAATCCCGCCTGCTCGCGCGCGACCAGCGCCGCATAGCCGCGAATGACGCCGCTGTCCTCCAGTGCCCGCACCCGGCGCCAGCAGGCGGAGGTGGACATGCCGACCTCATCGGCCAGCTGCTGGTTGGTGGCACGGCCGTCCCTCTGGAGATAGGCGAGAATCCGGGTGTCCTGCTCTTCGATCATGCGCGCCTCTCCAGGCGACAATTTCTACCAGATTCCGCCTCCAGATGCAAAATTCTACCGAATTGTCGATCTATGCGGGATAAATAGGTAAGACCTACCAGCGGACCGGGCATAACCTTCCATCATCCGGCAGGATGCCGCACGAGGTCCGCCATGGACGCCATTCCGTCACTCGACACCTACGAGCTCTCCGACCGCTACGAGCGCCAGGAGGGCCGCGTCTTCCTCACAGGCACGCAGGCCATCGTCCGCATCGCACTCGATCAGGCGCGTCGGGACCGTACGGCCGGGCTCAATACCGCCGGCTTCATCTCTGGCTATCGCGGCTCGCCGCTCGGCGGCGTTGACCTCGAACTGTGGCGCATCCAGGAACGGCTCAAACGGGACCGCATCGAATTTCTTCCGGCCGTCAACGAAGACCTCGCGGCGACAGCGGTGCTGGGCTCGCAGCAGGTCGAAACGCAAGCCGACCGCGAAGTCGATGGCGTGTTCGGGCTCTGGTACGGCAAGGGCCCCGGCATCGATCGATCCGGCGATGCGCTCAAGCACGGCAACGCCTATGGCTCCTCGCCGCATGGCGGCGTTCTGGTGGTCGCCGGCGACGACCATGGCTGCGTCTCCTCTTCGATGCCGCACCAGTCCGACGTCGCCTTCATGAGCTGGTTCATGCCGACGCTGCATCCGGCAAGCGTCGGCGAATATCTGGCGTTCGGCGAATATGGCTATGCGCTGAGCCGTTTCTCCGGCATGTGGGTCGGCTTCAAGGCGATCTCGGAGATCGTGGAATCAGGCGCCTCCGTCGCGCTGCGCCCGCCGCGCGCCTTTCTCACGCCCGACTTCACGCCGCCTCCCGGCGGCCTGCACTATCGTTGGCCCGACCTGCCGGGCCCGCAGATCGAGGAGCGGCTGGAGGCGAAGAAGCACGCGGTCTACGCCTTCGCCAAGGCCAACCCGATCGACCGCCACATCTACGACATTCCGAACGCCACCTACGGCATCGTCACCACGGGCAAGGCGCATCTCGATCTGATGGAGGCGTTGCGGCTGATGGGCCTCGACGAAGCGGCCTGCCGCAGCATCGGCATCGACGTCTACAAGGTCGGCATGGTCTGGCCGCTGGCGCTGCATGATGCGATGGACTTCGTGAAGGGCAAGCGCGAGATCCTCGTGGTCGAGGAGAAGCGCGGCATCATCGAGAGCCAGTTCAAGGAGTATTTTTACGACTATCCCGGCGCCAAGCCCGAGCGCATGGTCGGCAAGCACGACGAGCGAGGGGCAAGGCTGATCTCCTGGATCGGCGAATTGTCGCCGCGGGCGCTCGCTTCCGTGCTCGCGCGCCGGCTCGACCCGATGTTTCCGGGCCTCAATCTCGCCGCGCGCGCCGCCGCCTTGATGCCGGAAGCGGCGCGCAGCATCAACGTCAGCGGCGCAACGCGAACGCCGTATTTCTGCTCGGGATGCCCGCACAACACGTCGACGAAAGTGCCGGAGGGATCCAAGGCCCTCGCCGGCATCGGCTGCCATTTCATGGCGAGCTGGATGGATCGCGAGACCTCCTCGCTGATCCAGATGGGCGGTGAAGGCGTGAACTGGGCGGCATCGTCGAGATTCACCGGCAACAAGCACGTGTTCCAGAATCTCGGTGAAGGCACCTATTATCACTCCGGCTCGATGGCGATCCGGCAGGCGATCGCAGCCAGGGCCAACATCACCTACAAGATCCTGTTCAACGATGCCGTGGCGATGACTGGCGGCCAGCCCGTCGACGGCCCGGTCAGCGTGCAGGCCATCGCCCACAGCGTCCGCGCCGAGGGCGTGGCGCGTATCGCGCTGGTGTCGGATGATCCCGCACAGTTCTCGCCTGCCGGCCTGCCGACCGGTGTCACCATCCATGGGCGCGAGGAGATGGATGCCGTGCAGCGCGAGCTGCGCGACGTCTCCGGCGTGTCCGTCCTGGTCTATCAGCAGACCTGCGCCACCGAGAAGCGACGCCGCCGCAAGCGCGGGCAGATGGCCGATCCCAAACGCTTCGCCTACATCAACGCCCTCGTCTGCGAAGGCTGCGGCGACTGCTCGGTCGAATCCAACTGCCTCAGCGTCGAGCCGAAGGAGACGCCGTTCGGTCGCAAGCGTCAGATCAACCTGTCGGCCTGCAACAAGGATTTTTCCTGCCTCAACGGCTTCTGCCCGAGCTTCGTGACCGTCGAAGGCGCGACGCGCCGGAAGAAAAGCGCGAGCCAGATCGACGTGGTCGGCCGCGCGGCCACGCTACCCCTGCCCACGCCAGCAACGCTCGAGCGACCCTACGATCTGCTGGTGACCGGTGTCGGCGGCACCGGCGTGATCACGGTTGGCGCGCTGATCGGCATGGCCGCGCATCTCCAACGCCGCGGCGTCTCGGTACTGGACTTCACCGGCTTTGCGCAGAAATTCGGTCCCGTGCTGAGCTACATCCGCCTCGCCGCGAGCCCGGATGCGTTGCATCACCTCCGCATCGACCAGGGCGCGGCCGACGCGCTGATCGGCTGCGATCTCGTCGTCAGCTCATCGCCGAAGGCGTCCGGAACCTACCGGAAAGGCACGCGCGCTGCGCTCAACACCGCGGAGATGCCGACCGGCGACGTCGTCCGCTTCCGCGACGCTGATCTCGCCTCGCCGGCCCGCCTGCGCGCGATCGGCCGCGTGATCGGCGAGAGCAATCTCGGCGCGATCAATGCCAATGCTCTGGCCGAGCGGCTGCTCGGCGATGCCGTCTATGCCAACATCATCATGCTCGGCTTTGCCTGGCAACGCGGACTGGTACCGGTCTCACTGCAAGCGCTATTGCGCGCGATCGAGCTCAACGGCGTCGCGATCGAACGCAACAAGCAGGCCTTTGCCTGGGGCCGGATCGCGGCGGCCGATCCGGATTTTGTGCCGAACGTGGACGATGCGCCCAAGGCCGAGACCCTCGACCAGCTCATCGCCCGGCGCTTCGATTTCCTCACGGCCTATCAGAACGCGGCCTATGCGGCGCGATACCGGGCGATCGTCGCAAGAGTCCGCGACGCCGAGGCCGACCTGAACAGCGAGGCACTGACCGAGGCCGTCGCGCGCACCCTGTTCAAGCTGATGGCCTACAAGGACGAGTACGAGGTGGCGCGGCTGCACATGCAAAGCGGCTTTCTCGACGAGCTGAAGCGCGAATTCGAGGACGGCTTCAGCATCCAGTATCACCTCGCCCCGCCGGTCCTGCCGTCGCAGCGCGACGCACGCGGACGTCCGCGCAAACGGGCCTTCGGCCAGTGGATCCAGGTGCCTCTGACCGTGCTCGCACGCCTGAAGGGGCTGCGCGGGACGCGGTTCGATCCATTCGGCTACACCGCGGAACGGCGAGCCGAGCGGGAGCTGATCGCCTGGTATCAAGGCCTGATCGAGCGGATGCTCGGCGGGCTCGACACGGCGCGTCTTCCGGATCTCGTCGCGATTGCAAGGGCGCCCATGGAGATCCGGGGGTATGGGCCGGTCAAGGACGCCGCGATCGCGAAGGTGAAGTCCGAAATCGAGCGGCTGCTCGCCGAACTCCCCACGCCGTCGCCGGCAAGGATGCGCGCCACCGGTTGACGCGGCGCCGGCGAGGCTTCAGCCTCTGAACCTGGAGGGACGCCCTGATGGCGCTCCCGCGATCGGGTGACGCATCATGAATTTCGACCAGCTGACACTGACCGAGGCAACGGACGGCCTCAGCGCGGGGGAGGTCACGAGCACCGCGCTCACCCGGGAAGCTCTTGCCCGCGCCAAAGCCAACGCCGACCTGAATGCCTTCGTCACGCTGGACGAGGCCGGTGCCCTGGAGGCCGCCGCGGCGTTCGACGCCAAGGGCGACAGGAGCAAGCCGCTCGGCGGCGTGCCCGTCGTGATCAAGGACAATATCGAGGTGGCCGGGCTGCCCTGTAGCGCCGGCACCCCGGCGCTGAAGGACTATATTCCAAAGGCCGATGCACCCGTTGTGGCAAAGCTGCGCGCCGCGGGAGCGATCATCATCGGCAAGACGAGCATGCACGAGCTGGCCTTCGGCATCTCCGGCTACAACACCGCGTTCAAGACCGGCGCCGAGTTCGGCGTGCGCAATGCCTATGATCGCGCGCGGATCGCCGGCGGCTCCTCGTCCGGGACGGGCGCCGCGATCGGCGCGCGGATCGTCGCGGGCGGGCTCGGCACCGACACCGGCGGATCGGTGCGCGTGCCCGCCGCCTTGAACGGGTGCGCCTCGCTGCGGCCAACCGTCGGGCGCTATCCGCAAGAGGGCATCGCGCCGATCTCGCACACCCGCGATACCGCGGGTCCGATGGCCGCAACCATGGCCGACGTCGCGCTGCTCGACCGCGTCATTGCCGGTGGCGATCCGGTCCTGCCTGCGGATCTCAGGCTGGTCCGCATCGGCATTGCCAAGGCGATGCTGGCCAATCTCGACGGCGACACCGAGGCCGCCTTCCATGGGGCAGTCGCGCAGATGAAAGCCCAGGGCATGGTCGTGGTTGAGATCGAGATGCCCCGACTGGCGGAGCTCAATGGCCAGGCCAGCTTTCCAGTCGCGCTATACGAGGCCTATGACGATCTGGTCGCCTATCTCGCACACACCGGCACCGGCCTCAGCGTCGAGGCGGTGGCGCAGGAGATCTCCAGCGCCGACGTCAAGGGTACCTATGAGGGCCTCGTGATCCCGCGAAAGCTGCCCGGTCCCGACGACACGCTTGTCGACGCCAAGCCGATCTACGACGCCGCGGTCAAGACCGCGCGGCCTGCGCTTCAGGCGCTCTACGGCAACACGTTCTCCGGAAACAAGCTCGACGCCATCGCCTTTCCGACCACGCCGCGCGTCGCCATCCCCTCCAACCCGGACTCCAGCAGCCTGGAGAATTTCGCGCTGTTCATCCAGAACACCGATCCCGGCAGCAATGCCGGCATTCCCGGCATCCAGATCCCAATCGCACTCGGCGCCAGCAGCGGACTGCCGATCGGGCTCGAACTCGACGGCCCCGTGGGAAGTGATCGTCGTCTGCTTGCGATCGGCATGGCGCTCGACAGCGTGTTTGGACGATTGCCGCCGCCGCATCGCTCATGAATAAGGGTTGATCAGCTTCTGCTGCTCGGCGCTGTGGTGCGCGAGCAGGTCGATGAAGGTCCTGACCTTCGCCGACAGATGATGGCGATGCGGATAGACCGCGTTCATGGACAGCTCGACCGTCCGATATTCCGGCAAGAGGCGCACGAGGCGGCCGGACTCGAGATCGTCCTGAATGAGAAACCCCGCCATCAGGCAGACAGCGGCGCCCTCCAGCGCGACCTTCCGCAGCGCTTCTCCGCTATTGGTGACGAAGCTGCCCGAGATGCGAACGGAGGCCGGAGTGCCTTTGCGGTCAAGGAAGCGCCATTCGTCGCCAAACGGATAGTTCAAGTGCCGGCCGCAATTGTGCCCGGTGAGCTCGTCGAGCTTCTGCACCCGGCCGTGCTTCTCGATATAGTCGTGCGAGCAGCACAGCACGTGACGCCAGGTGGCAAGTCTCCGCACGATCAGGCTCGAATCCGGCGGCGGGGTCATGCGCAGGGCAACGTCGTAGCCCTCCTCGATGAGATCGACATCGGCCTCGCCCATGCGCAGATCGATCCTGAGTTCCGCATAGGTCGACAGCAGCTTCGCCACGATCGGCGCGACAAGCGGCACCATGTGCGTGGCGACGTGAATGCGCAGCGTGCCGCGGGGCACCGACTGCAATTCGCTCGCGATGTCGTCGGCCTGTTCGAGATCTGCGAGAATCTGGGTTGAGCGATCGTAATAGGCTTTGCCGATTTCCGTGAGGCTCACCTTCCGCGTGGTGCGGTTGAGCAGCCGCACGCCGAGCCGATCCTCCAGCGCCTGGACGTGGTTGCTCACCATGGTCGTCGACATGTTGAGGCGGCGGGCGGCGGCGGAAAACCCACCGTTTTCGACCACGTGGACGAAGGCGGTGAGGCTGGTGAAGCGGTCCATAGCTCAAAAGCTCCGATTATCCGCGATTACCGGATAATGCTTCAAAGAATTCCGGGATTATCACAACTGCCGGGACAACGCATCTTGTCCTCGTCAATGCGCGCGCCCTTCGAACGGGCGACCGGGAATTCCGAGGATGTCATGTCGAACGCTTCTTATGTCTCTGGAACAACTGCAAAAATCGGCCTGCGGCTGTCTCGGCAGACAATCAATCGGGCGGCCATCGGCCTGGCGCTGATCCTCGGCATCGCGGTGTCCGGCGACTATGGCTACGACTATTTGAAGACCGGCCGGTACCTCGAATCCACTGACGACGCCTATGTGAAGGCCGATTCCACGATCGTCGCGCCGAAAGTGTCCGGCTACATCGCCAAGGTGCTGGTCGGCGACAACGAGAAGGTCAAGGCAGGCCAGCTGCTGGCCAAGATCGACGACCGCGATTTCAGGGCTGCGCTCGATCAGGCCCGCGCCGACGTCGCGGCTGCCGAGGCCTCCGTGCGCAACATCGATGCCCAGCTCGAGCTGCAACAGCCGATCATCGAGCAGAGCACGGCTGACGTCGCTGCTGCGGACGCCAATCTGAAATTCGCACAAGAGGAGCGCGCCCGCTACGACGACCTCATGAAGTCGGGCTCCGGCACGATCCAGCGCGCGCAGCAGACCGACGCGGCGCTGCGCGCCAGCAGCGCGCAATTGCAGCACGCGAAGTTCGGCCTTGTGGCTGCGCAGCGCAAGATCGACGTGCTCACCAGCCAGCGGGCGCAGGCCGCAGCCCAGCTCGAACGTGCCCGTGCGGTCGCGCAGCAGGCAACGCTGAACCTGTCCTATACCGAGATCACAGCGCCGGTGGATGGCACGATCGGCGCCCGCAGCTTGCGCGTCGGCCAATACGTGCAAGCCGGCACGCAATTGATGGCTGTGGTGCCGCTCGATGCGGTCTATGTCGTTGCCAACTTCAAGGAGACCCAGCTCACACATGTGCGGCCCGGCCAGCCGGTCGAGCTGTACGTCGACAGCTTCCGCAATCGGGCGCTGCACGGCCATGTCGACAGCCTGTCGCCGGCGAGCGGGCTGGAATTCGCATTGCTGCCGCCCGACAACGCCACGGGCAACTTCACCAAGATCGTGCAGCGCGTTCCGGTGAAGATCGTGCTCGACGACCACAGCCTCACCGGCCTGCTTCGCCCCGGCATGTCCGCGGTGCCGACCATCGACACCAAGGCGACCGTGCTGGCCGAGCGCGAGACGGCCAGGCGTCTCGCCGACAACATGCTCCGACCGAACGGCGGCTGACCCGGCGTCGGCAGATTCACACCCTGTCGGAAGATCGTTCCGGAACGTCCTCGATCGTCGAAATCATCCGCATCCTGTCTCCGTAGCCGAGACGAGGCTTCCATGAGCACGCTTCAACCCGCCCTCAACGCCGCATCCGCCGCCAGCAATCCCGCACCCGCCGCCCCGTCGGTGCCGGCCAAAACCTGGATCGCGGTGATCGGCGCGACGCTTGGCGCCTTCATGGCGGTGCTGAACATCCAGATCGTCAACGCTTCGCTCGCCGACATCCAGGGCGCGATCGGCGCCGGTATCGACGACGGCGGCTGGATCTCGACCTCCTATCTGATCGCCGAGATCGTAGTGATCCCGCTGTCCGGCTGGCTGGCGCAGGTGTTCTCGATCCGCATCTATCTGCTCACCAACGCGATCCTGTTCCTGGTCCTGTCCGCGGCCTGCGCACTGGCGCATGACCTATCGCAGATGATCGTGCTGCGCGCCATCCAGGGCTTCACCGGCGGCGTGCTGATCCCGATGGCCTTCACGTTGATCATCACCCTGCTGCCGCGCGGAAAGCAGCCGGTGGGCCTCGCGCTGTTCGCGCTGTCGGCGACGTTCGCACCGGCGATCGGCCCGACCATCGGCGGCTATCTCACCGAGAATTTCGGCTGGCAGTACATCTTCTACGTCAACCTCGTGCCGGGCGCGATCATGGTCGGCATGCTCTGGTACGCGCTCGAGGCCAAGCCGATGAAACTGTCGCAGCTAGCGGAGGGCGACTGGGCCGGCATCGTCACGATGGCAATCGGCCTATCGGCGCTGCAGACCGTGCTCGAGGAGGGCAACAAGGACGACTGGTTCGGCTCACCCTTCATCGTCAAGCTGTCGGTGATCGCGGCGGTGGCGCTGACCGCCTTCCTGATCATCGAGCTCACGGTGAAGAAGCCGCTCTTGAACCTGCGCCTATTGGTACGCCGCAATTTCGGCTTCGGCATGCTCGCGAACTTCCTGCTCGGCATCGCGCTCTACGGCTCGGTGTTCATCCTGCCGCAGTATCTGTCCCGCATCCAGGGCTACAATGCCGAGCAGATCGGCATGGTGCTGGCCTGGACCGGACTGCCGCAACTGGTGTTGATCCCGTTGGTGCCGCGACTGATGCAGAAGCTCGATGCCCGCATCGTGATCGGCGTCGGCTTCGTGCTGTTTGCGGCCTCCAATTTCATGAACATCTACATGACCAGCGACTACGCCGCCGACCAGCTGCTGTGGCCCAATATCGTTCGCGCGATCGGGCAGGCACTGGTCATGGCGCCGCTGTCGGCGGTGGCAACCGCCGGCATCGAAGCCGAGAACGCAGGTTCGGCGTCGGGCCTGTTCAACATGATGCGCAACCTCGGCGGCGCCGTCGGAATTGCGATCTTGCAGACCGTTCTGACCAAGCGCGAGCAGTATCACTCCAACGTGCTGATGCAGTCGGTCTCGATATTCGAGCAGGCGACGCGCACGCGGCTGGAGCAACTCACCCAGTATTTCGTCAATCACGGCGTCCTCGACCATGCGGATGCCGCGCATCGCGCCTATGTCGCGATCGGCCGTATCGTGCAGAAGCAGGCCTATATCCTCGCTTTCAGCGACACCTTCTATCTGCTCGGCATGGCACTGATCGTGGCGCTGCTCGCCGTCCTCTTCCTGAAGAAGCCCGGCCAGACCTCGGCCGGTGGCGCCCACTGACCTCAACCCAAGAAGCAAGGAGACAATCATGAAGCCTCGCATGAACTACCTCCAGGCCGCGCCCGAGACGATGAAAGCGCTGATGGCGCTGGAGGAGCAGATCCAGTCGACCGGCATCGAGAAATCGCTGATCGAGCTGGTCAAGATCCGGTCGTCGCAGATCAACGGCTGCGCCTTCTGCATCAACATGCACAGCGAGGACGCGCGCAAGCGCGGCGAGACCGAGCAGCGCATCTACCTGCTCAATGCCTGGCGCGAATCCCCGCTCTATACCGCACGCGAGCGCGCCGCGCTGGCCTGGACCGAGTCGGTGACGCTGATCTCGCAGACGCATGCGCCGGACGACATCTACGAGCAGGTCCGCGCGCAGTTCTCCGATGAGGAGACGGTGAACCTGACCATGCTGATCGGCGCCATCAACGCCTGGAACAGGCTCGCGATCGCGTTCCGCGCAGTGCATCCGGTGAAGGTGAAGGCTTCGGTGGCGTGAGGGCGTCGCTCGCTCACTAAGTCCGCTGCATGCCACGTGAAAGCGGGGCATCCAGTACGCCGCGGCCTGTCAATGAAACCACGAATGCCTCGGCGTACTGGGTCGCCCGGTCAAGCCGGGCGATGACACCTGAGTTCGCTTTTGCAGTATCGCACTTCTCGCTCTTCGTAGAGCGTGGCTTAAACCGCCGTCGCCCTGGCGAACTCCACGTAGATTTCGCGAAGACGCGTTGCGATCGGACCTGGCTTGCCGTCGCCGACCGTCTTGCCGTCGATGGCGACCACCGGCTGCACGAACGAGGATGCGCTGGTTATGAACGCCTCCTTGGCAGCGAGCGCCTCGGCGACCGTGAAGGACCGTTCCTCGACGCGGAGCTGGCGCTCCTCGGCCAGCGCGATCACGGCCTTGCGGGTGCAGCCGGGCAGGATCGCATTGGAATTCTTGCGGGTGACGATGACGTCGTCCTTGGTCAGGATGAACGCCGACGACGAGCCACCCTCGGTGACGTAGCCATCTTGCAGCATCCAGGCCTCGCCCGCGCCGGCTTCGGCCGCGGCCTGCTTCGCCAGCACCTGCGCCAGCAGCGCCACGCTCTTGATGTCACGGCGCTCCCAGCGGATGTCCGGCACCGTGATGACATTGATGCCGGTCTTCGCCGCCGCCGCGTTGATGATGTCCTTCTCGGACGTGAACATGACCAGGCTCGACTTGACGTCCTCCTTGGGGAACGGGAAGTCCCGCCCCTTGTCGGCGCCGCGCGTGACCTGGAGATAGACGAGACCGTTCTCGAGCTTGTTGCGCGCGATCAGCTCCTTCTGGAGCTCGGTGATGCGCTCGATCGTCTCCGGCAGCTTCAGCTTGATCTCCCCGACCGAACGCTCCAGCCGGGCCAGATGCGAGGCATTGTCGACCAGCTTGCCGTCCAGCACGGCCGAGACCTCGTAAATGCCGTCGGCGAACAGGAAGCCGCGATCGAGCACCGAGATCTTGGCCTCCGAGAGCGGGACGAATGAGCCGTTGACATAGGCGATCGGGTCCAAGGCAGGTCTCCTGGAGAGATGGGGAATTTGGCGCGCTTATACGCCAGTTAGGGGGACGGATCACCCCTCTATTCGTCATTCCGGGGCGGCGCGAAGCGACGAGCCCGGAATCCATTTCGCCCGCGTTACGCCGCTGATGGATCCCGGGCTCGCGCTACGCGCGCCCCGGGATGACGATCGGTTAGTGGGAGAGAATCTTCGACAAGAACTTCTGCGCGCGGTCGCTGCGCGGCTTGCCGAAGAAGTCTTCCTTCGCCGCGTCCTCGACGATCTCGCCGCGGTCCATGAAGATCACACGGTTGGCGACCTTGCGGGCAAAACCCATCTCATGGGTGACAACCATCATGGTCATGCCCTCATGAGCGAGATCCACCATGACGTCGAGCACCTCGCTGACCATTTCCGGATCGAGCGCGGAAGTCGGCTCATCGAACAGCATGACGATCGGATCCATGGCGAGCGCACGGGCGATCGCAACGCGCTGCTGTTGGCCGCCGGACAGGTTCGCGGGATACTTTTGCGCCTGTTCCTTGAGGCCGACGCGCTCCAGCAGCTGCATGCCTTTCGCCTTCGCCTTGTCGCGCGACCGGTCGAGCACCTTCTCCTGCGCGAGGCAGAGATTGTCGATGATCTTCAGGTGAGGAAACAGCTCGAAGTGCTGGAACACCATGCCGACCCGCGAACGCAGCTTCGGGAGGTTGGTCTTGGGATCGTTGACCTTGATGCCGTCGACAAGGATGTCGCCGCTCTGGAACGGCTCCAGCGCATTGACGCATTTGATCAGCGTCGACTTGCCCGAGCCGGAGGGGCCGCAGACCACGACCACCTCGCCCTTGGTGACGTTGGTGGTGCAGTCGGTTAGCACCTGGAAGCTCGGGCTGTACCATTTGTTGACGTGGCTGATTTCGATCATGACCGACACGCTCTAGCGAATGATGGCGATGCGCGCCTGGAGGCGGCGGACGCCATAGGACGCGATACAGGAGATGGTGAAGTAGACGACTGCTGCGAACAGATACATTTCGACGAGGCGCCCGTCGCGCTGCGCCACCTTGCTGGCCGCTCCCAGGAAGTCCGTGATCGACAGGACGTAGACCAGCGAGGTGTCCTGGAACAGCACGATGGTCTGCGTGATCAGAACCGGAAGCATGTTGCGGAAGGCCTGCGGCAGCACGACGTAACGCATGCTCTGCGCGTAGGTCAGCCCCAGCGCGCTCGCCGCGGCCGGCTGTCCGCGCGAGATCGACTGGATGCCGGCACGCATGATCTCGGAGAAGTACGCCGCCTCGAACATGATGAAGGTGATGAGCGAGGAGGCGAAGGCGCCGACGCTGATCGGCCGCGAGGCGCCGGTCACCCACTGCCCGATATAGGGCACCAGGAAGTAGAACCAGAAGATGACCAGCACCAGCGGCAGCGAGCGCATGAAGTCGACATAAATTCCGGCGATGCGGCCGAGGACCTTGAAGCCGGAGAGCCGCATCAGCGCGAGTGCCGTGCCGAAGACGAGACCGCCAAGGGCGGCGAGCCCCGTCAGCGTCAGCGTGAAGGTCATGCCCTCCAAGAACAGATAGGGCAGTGCGCGGCGGATGACGTCGAAATCGAGATTGCCGAACATCGCTTATTTCCCCGTGATGTAGCCGGGGATCGCGACCCAGCGCTCGAGGAAGCGCATTCCGGTCACGACGACGGCGTTGACGAGGAGGTAGAGGATGGTCGCGGCGGTGAAGGCCTCGAACACCTGGAACGAGAATTCCTGCATCGAGCGCGCCTGTCCGGTCAGCTCGAGCAGGCCGATGGTGATTGCGACCGCCGTGTTCTTGATGGTGTTGAGGAATTCAGAGGTGAGCGGCGGCAGGATGATGCGGAAGGCCATCGGCAGCAGCACGTAGCGATAGGCCTGCACCGTGGTCAGGCCCAGCGCGGTTGCGGCCATCTTCTGCCCGCGCGGCAGCGAACCGATGCCGGCCTGCAATTGGACGGCGACGCGGGCCGACATGAAGAAGCCGACGCCGATCGCCGCGGTCCAGAACGGCGCGTTCGGCAGCTGCTTCAGCCAGGTGCCCGCAGCTTTCGGCAGCAGTTCCGGCAGAACGAAGTACCACAGGAAGAGCTGCACGAGCAGCGGCATGTTGCGGAAGAATTCGACATACGCAAAGCCGAACCAGTTCGCCCCCTTCGACGGCAGCGTACGCATCACGCCGACGATCGAGCCGGTGATCAGCGCGATGACCCAGGCCAGCGCCGCGGTCTTGAGGGTCAGCACCAGGCCCGACAGCAGCATGTCGAGATAGGTGCCGGTCCCCATCGGGTTCGGCTGGAAAAAGATTCCCCAGTTCCAGTTGTAGTTCACGTGTCCCCCGCGCGAACGCGCCAGTCATGGATGTCCTGAGCGCCTATGCAAATGTCCGGCCACCCTGGTGTCAAGAGTGGCCGGACATGATCCCGATCGAAAGATCGAGGTTTTATCTTACTTGTAGTCGTCCGGGTTCGGCGAATCCGTAGGCTTGGCGAACTCGTTCTTCAGCTCGGCCGAGATCGGCGTGTTGAGGTTCAGGCCCTTCGGCGGGATCTTCTGGGTGAACCACTTGTCGTAGATCTTCTGGGCTTCGCCGGACGTATAGAGCGCCGCCGTCGCCGCATCGACCGCCTTCTTGAAGGCTGGGTCGTCCTTGCGCAGCATGATGCCGTAGGGCTCGGGCTTGGAGAACGCATCCTTGGAGATGACGTAGTCGTCCGGGTTCTTCGAGCCGGCGACGAGGCTCGCCAGCAGGATGTCGTCCATGACGAAGGCGACCGCGCGGTCGGTCTCGACCATGAGGAAGGCTTCGGCGTGGTCCTTGGCCGGAATGATGTTGGCGCCGAGGCCCTTCGCGACGTTGGCTTCGGTGAGCTGCTTGATGTTGGTGGTGCCGGCGGTCGAGACGACGGTCTTGCCCTTGAGATCGTCGATCGACTTCAGGCCGCTCGACTTCTTGAAGACGTAGCGGCTGGCGGTCAGGTAGTGGGTGTTGGTGAAGGCGACCTGCTTCTGGCGCTCGGCATTGTTGGTGGTCGAGCCGCATTCGAGGTCGATGGTGCCGTTGGCCATCAGCGGGATACGCGTCGCCGACGTCACCGGGTTGAGCTTGACCTCGAGCTTGTCGAGCTTGAGCTCCTTCTTCACGGCGTCGACGATCTTGTAGCAGATGTCCATCGCGAACCCGACGGGCTTCTGGTTGTCGTCCAGATAGGAGAACGGAATCGAGGAATCGCGGAAGCCGAGCGTGATCGCCCCGGTGTCCTTGATGTTCTTCAGCGTGCCGGTCAGCTCCTGGGCCCCGGCCTGGCTGACGACGAAGGTCGCGGCGAGCGCGAGCCCGATGCTACGGAAATGTTTCACTTTCTTCTTCCCCTTTCAGGATGATGCGGCCGGATGCAAGCACAAATCGGGCCGGATTAGAATGTGACTTTCGGCTGGACCGATGCCTCAGGTTAACGGACCAGTCAGTGGTCCTGGCAATTCCCCGAGATCCCAGAACAGCCCGGCCATCACCGTCAAGGCCTCTTCGGTCAAGGGCAGCAGGATGTGCTCATTGGGCGCATGCTGGGAGCAGCCGGGATAGGAGTGCGGGACCCAAATCGTCGGCAGGCCCAGGATCTCGGAAAACACGTCGTTCGGCAGCGAGCCGCCGAAGTTCGGCAGCACGGCCGGCGCCTTGCCTGTGGTCTCCCTGACCGAATCCGCCGCCCATTTGATCCAGGGGCTGTCGAAATCGGTGCGCGATGCAGCAAAGCTCTGGGCCGCCCGCACCTCGACCATGGGAAAACCTTTTGCAACGAGATGCGCGCGGATTGCCTCGATCAGGCCCTCGACCTTCGTCCCGACCACGAAGCGCAGTTGCAGCACAGCATTGGCGTGACCAGGAATGGCGTTCGCCGGCTTCTCGATATTGCCTGACGACATCGCCAGCACTTCGAGCGTGTTCCAGGCATAGAGCCGTTCGGCCGCCGACAGCCCCTCCTCGCCCCAGTTCTCCGCGAGCGCCGGCTCGTCCGCGGTCGGCACCACCTGCACGTCGGCGAGGTAGCTGCGGATCTGGTTGGTGAGCCGCGGCGGCTTCAAGGCATCGAGCAGGAGACGGCCATGGCCGTCGACCAAGGTCGAGATCGCGTTGACCAGGATGGTCGCGGGATTGGCGAGCACGCCGCCCCAATTGCCGGAATGGTGGCCGCCGTCGCGCAGATTCACGTCGAGATGAATGCGGATGCCGCCACGGCAGCCGAGAAAGAGCGTCGGCCGGTCGGCGGACAGGCGCGGCCCGTCGGAGGCCACGAACAGGTCGGCATTGAGCGTGTCGCGATTGAGATCGCAGACCTTGCCGAGATCCGGCGAGCCGATCTCCTCGCCCATCTCGACGATGAATTTCGCGTTGAAGCCGAGCTTGCCGCCGCGAGCGTCACGCACCGCGCGGAGTGCCGCCATATTGATGCTGTGCTGGCCCTTGTTGTCGGCGGTGCCGCGGCCGTACAGGCGTGTACCCGCAACCGCCGTGCGCCAGGGATCGCGCCCCTCGCGCCACTCGCCCTCCATGCCATCGACGACATCGCCATGGCCGTAGATCAGCACGGTCGGCGCCGACGTGCTCTCGTGATGTTCGGCCAACAGGAAGGGCGCCTTGCCGCTCGGAGATTCGACGATGCGGCTGGAAAAATCGAGCGCGGCGAAGGCCGGCTGCATCTCCTGCTCCAGATAGGCGCGCAGCTCGGCGCCGCGCGACGGGTTCTGGCTTTCGGTCCGATACGCGACGCGGCGGTCTAGTTCAGCGAGGAACGCACCGGATTTGAAGTCGTCCCGGGCGCGGGCGATGGCGTCGGCTCTGGTCATTGCTTTCGTTTTCAAGGTTTCGACGCGGGCGAACGTAGCGGGCTACATAGGCCATCGAAAGTGGCAGGGGGCTTGGAGAATTTCTTGGAGTTTCTCTTGTAGTTCTCTTGCAATTCTCTTGTGATTTCGTTCTTGCTCGCTTGAGACTGGCTTGCCAGGCGCGGCGGCGCCGCTGATTTTGACCTTGCCAATACCCAGACATATGCAAGAACTTCGCCAAGTTGGGGCGCACATCTATCATTCGAAGAGCGCTCAGTACAGGGCGCCGAGGGGACCAGCATGGCCAAAGAGATCAGGCTCAACGCCTTTGCGATGAATTGCGTCGCACACCAGTCGCCGGGCCTGTGGACCCACCCGCGCGACCGCACGGCCGATTATAACCGCCTGCCCTACTGGATCGATCTCGCCCGAACCCTGGAACGGGGCCGCTTCGACGGGCTGTTCCTGGCGGACGTGCTTGGGGTCTACGACGTCTATGGCAACAGCCCTGACGCAGCCTTGCGCAATGCGGCACAGACGCCTTCGAACGAACCGCTGCTCCTGCTCTCGGCCATGGCCGCGGTGACGCAAAATCTCGGTTTCGGCGTCACCAGCAATCTGTCTTTCGAGCCGCCCTACCCGTTCGCGCGGCGGATGTCGACGCTCGATCACCTCACCGAGGGGCGGATCGGCTGGAATGTCGTCACCGGCTATCTCGACAGCGCCGCGCGCGGCGCCGGCAAGGACAAGCAGACCGGGCACGACGACCGCTACGACATCGCCGACGAATATATGGAGGTGGTCTACAAGCTCTGGGAAGGGAGCTGGGAGGACGACGCCGTGCTGCGAGACCGGACGCGCGGCATCTTCACCGATCCTGCAAAGGTCCATCGCGTCAATCATGAAGGCGCGAACTTCCGCATCAACAACACCATTCACCTCAGCGAGCCGTCGCCGCAGCGCACGCCGGTGCTGTACCAGGCCGGCACCTCGCCGCGCGGGCGGCAGTTCGCGGCAAAGCATGCCGAATGCGTGTTCATGTCGGGACCGTCGGCCAAGGTGATCGCGCCGCGCGTCTCCGCGATCCGCCAGGAGGCCGCCGCGCTCGGCCGCAACCCGGCCGAGATCCTGATGTTCTCGATGATGACGATCATCCTCGGGCGGACCGAAGCCGAGGCGAAGGAGAAATACGCCGACTACCGCCGCCACATCAGCCCCGAGGGCGCGCTCGCCCTGATGTCGGGATGGACCGGCGTCGACTTCTCCGGCTATGATCTCGATCAGCAGGTCCGCCACGTCCAGAACGACGCCGGCCGCAGCGCCATGGACAACGTCACCCGCGCCGATCCCGACCGCGTCTGGACCGTGCGCGACGTCATCGAGCATGTCGGCATCGGCGGCGCCGGGCCAGTCGTGGTCGGCACGCCGGAGATGGTCGCGGACAAGATCGAGCAATGGTTCGAAGCAACCGACGTCGACGGGCTCAACGTCGCGTTCGCGATCTCGCCCGGCGATTTCGAGGACATCGCCGACATGCTGGTGCCGGAGCTGACCCGGCGCGGGCGGTACAAGCCGAAATACGCGAAGGGTACGCTGCGCGAGAAGCTGTTCGGCGCCGGCCGGGCGAGGCTCGATGCGAAGCATCCGGCGGCGGGGTATCGGGTGGGGAAGACGGGGTAGCGGCCTCCTCCTCGTCATTGCGAGCGCAGCGAAGCAATCCAGAATCCCTCCGCGGACACAGCCTGGATTGCTTCGTCGCAAGCGCTCCTCGCAATGACGGCGGACAGAGCCCGCCCTACACCTTCCCGTCCACCATCACCTCGATCAGCTTCGTTCCCGGCCGGCCGAACGCCGACGCCAGCGTCGCCTTCAGCTCGCTGACATCGCTGACCTTGATCGCCTCGCAGCCCAGTGCCTTGGCGACGCCGGCGAAATCCACCGGCGGATCGACGAAATCCATGCCGACGTAATTGTCGTCGCCATGGAAGGCGAGCAGGCGCTGCTTGATGATGCGGTAGCCGCCATTGTTGGCGATGACGACGTTGAGCGGCAGCTTGTGGTGCGCCGCCGTCCACAGCGACTGAATCGAGTACATCGCGCTGCCATCGCCCGAGAAGCACACCACGGGCCGGTCCGGATTGGCGATACTGGCGCCGACCGACGCCGGCAGGCCCCAGCCGATGCCGCCGGAAGCAAGGCCATGGTAGCCGTAGCGATCGCGGTGCGGCCGCAGCGCCGCGATCTGGCGGCTGGAGGTGAGGCCTTCATCGACCAGGATGGCATTGTCAGGCATGGCCTCGACCATTTGCAGGACCAGATAATCCGGATCGATCGGGCTGCGGCCCTCGCTCTTGCCGATCTGCTCCACCAGCGAGGCGCGGCGCGCAGTCCAGTTCTTCGGCGCAATCTCGGCGAGACGCTGTCTTGCACGTTGCGCCAGCGCAGAGCCACCCATCTCCTTCAGCATCGGGATCAGCGCACGCAGCGTTTCTTTCAAATCCGCCTTCAGCGCGATCTCGGCGCCGTAATTCTTGGCGATCTCCCAGTCCACGAGGCCGACCTGCACGATGCCGAGACCATCCGGCAGCGCATCGACCTCGCTGTGAACCGACATCCGCAAGGGATCGCCGCCAAGCGCAATCAGGAGATCGTAAGGCGCAAGCGTGTCGCGCGCGACCTTCTGCACGCGCGCGAGCGTGCCGACGAAGCTCGGGCTTTCGGAGAGGAAATGCGCGCCATAGGGCGTGGAGGATTGATAGGCGGCAGCGCCCAACAGCTCTGCGAGCTCCGCCGCTTCCTTCAGCGCGTCACTCTTGACCACCTCGTCCATGGTGACGATCACTGGGCGTTCGGCCTTGAGCAGGCGGGCCGCGAAAGCCTTCAACGCTTCATCCGACGGTCTTGTCCGCGCATCGATGCGGGTGGACCGGCCGAGATCGATGCCGGCCTCGCTGTTGAGGATGTCGCCGGGCAGCGAGATGAACACCGGTCCGGTCGGCGGCGTGGTCGCCACCTTCGCGGCGCGGCGGACGATGCGCGGCAGGTCCTCCAGCCGCGTCACCTCGACCGCCCATTTCACCAGCGGCTCGGCCATCCGCACCAACGGGCCATAGAGCACCGGCTCCATCAGGCCATGGCCCTGCTCCTGCTGGCCGGCCGTGAGGATCATCGGCGTGCCCGTGAACTGGGCGTTGTAGAGCGAACCCATGGCGTTGCCGAGGCCGGGCGCAACGTGCACATTGCACGCAACCAGCTTGCCCGAGGCGCGGCTGTAGCCATCGGCGATCGCGACCACGAGGCTTTCCTGCATCGCCATCACATAGGTGAGATCGGGATGATCCTTCAGCGCGTGCATGATCGGCAACTCGGTGGTGCCGGGATTGCCGAACAGATGCGTGACGCCCTCGTCCTTGAGCAACGCGAGAAAGGCGGAGCGGCCGGTGATCTTGTTCTTCATGTTTCCTCCAGGAGCGGGCGTTGCCGCAAGGACGTCGCATGATGGCCGAAGTTCTGGGAGATGCGCAAGGAAGCGTGGTCATGGCTGCGTTGCGCGGGCGCTCCACTCTCGTGTCCCGGACGCGACGCAGCGCGCAGCGTTGCGACGCAGAGCCGGGACCCATAACTGGCACCAATCTCGCTGACGCATGGGCCCCGGCTCGGCAGCGCATCACCGAAGTGGTGCTGCGCTGCGTCCGGGGGCACGAGAGCTCGGTACGCAGCCCGCGCTACATCTCCTCCCGGCCGAGCTCGAACGGATCCTCGCCGCCCGCGCGCTTCTTCCTTTTCGATCGTTGCCACACCACGCCCGGAAAGCCCTTCAGCGGCACCAGCGGCTCGCCGGTATAGGCCCATTCCTGCAGCTCCTCGATGGCGATGTGATAGAGCGGCTGGCGGCCGGTGCGCTCCTTGAACAGCGCGCGGGGGATGTTGACCATGTGCGGACCGCGCGGACTCTCATAGGCGATCGGCGTGCCGCAATGCGAGCAGAAGCTGCGCGTGGTCTTCGTGGCCTTGTCCTCGTAACGCGTGAGCGCGCTCTTGCCGGACGTGATACGAAAGCGCTTCTTCCAGCTTCCGACATAGGTCGCATAAGCCGCGCCATGGGCGCGGCGGCTGGCGGCGGAGTGATCGTGCCAGGCCCAGCGCGCGGGCACGTCGATCTCGAAGGCGATCTTGCCGCAGAGACACTGGCCGGTGGCTATACCTGCGGCGGCTGCGGCTTTGGCCATTGTTTTCTCCGTCGTCATTGCGAGCGCAGCGAAGCAATCCAGACTGCCTCTGCGGAGAGACTCTGGATTGCTTCGCTACGCTCGCAATGACGGAATTTGTGGTTGCGGTCGAAGCTGCACCAGAAATCCGTAGCCCGGACGAGCGAAGCGACATCCGGGAAAACCATTGTTCGGCGAAAGACCCGGATATCGCTTCGCTCATCCGGGCTACGGCAGCGTCACGCCGGCGTCAGCTCGTCATACACAGGATAGTCCGTATATCCCTTCTCCTCGCCGCTGTAGAACGTCGCACGGTTGTACGGCGTGATTGGATAGCCGTGCTGAAGCCGGCGCGGCAGATCCGGGTTGGAGATGAAGATGCGGCCGAACGCGATGATATCCGCATGGCCGTCGGCGATCGCCGCATTCGCGGTCTCGCCGGTGAAGCCGCCGGCGGTCATCAGCACGCCGCTGTAGAGCGGGCGGAACAGCACCATTGCCGAGGGCACGTTCTCCCAGTAGACGTCGGCGCGGCCGGTGCCGCTGGAGCGCGGCTCGATGAAGTGCAGATAGGCAAGACCGAGCTTGTCGAGCGCCTTCACGACATGGGTGTAGAGCGGCATCGGATCGGGCTCGCCGGAATCATTGGCGATGCCGTGCGGCGACAACCGCACGGCGACGCGGTTCGCGCCCCAGACATCGATCGCGGCCTGCGTGACCTCGAGCAGAAGGCGCGCACGGTTCTCGATCGAGCCGCCATACTGATCGGTGCGCTGGTTGCTGCGCGACTGCAGGAATTGCTCGAGCAGATAGCCGTTGGCACCGTGGATCTCGACGCCGTCGAAGCCCGCGGCGAGCGCGTTTTTGGCACCCTGCCGGAACGCCTCGACGATGTCCTTGACCTCCTCGGTCTCCAGCGCGCGCGGCGTCTCGTAGTCCGCAATCTTGCCGTCGGCCGTCATCGCCTTCATGCCCTCGGCCTTGATCGGAATCGCCGAGGCCGACACCGGCAGCGCACCGCCGTGGAAGGAAGAATGCGAGACGCGGCCGACATGCCAGAGCTGGAGGAAGATGATGCCGCCCTTGGCGTGCACCGCATCGACCACCTTGCGCCAGCCCGCGACTTGCGCCTCCGAATAGATGCCGGGCGTTGCCGGATTGCCGCGGCCGTGCGAGAGCACCGGCGAGGCCTCGGCGACGATCAGGCCGCCTTGCGTCGCGCGCTGGCCGTAATATTCGGCATTGAGCGGCCGCGGCGCATAACTCTCGCGCTCGGCCCGCATGCGCGTGAGCGGCGCCATCGCGACGCGATGCGCGAGCTTGTACGGACCGACCTGCAACGGTTTGAACAACGCCGGAAATTTCATGCTGGCCCCGATTTTCTTTGGAAGGATGCTGATCATATAGCGTGGGGCGGTCACCCGGAAAGGCACCGCCCCACAAGAAGCAGATATTCCCCCTCGCGGAACGCGACGAGGAACAGACCTTACGCCGTCTTGATCCAGACCGCCTTCACGTTGAGATATTCCTCGACGTGCTGCTTGCCGGACTCGCGGCCGTAGCCGCTCATCTTGTAGCCGCCGAACGGCACGGCCGGGTCCATCGCCTGGTAGCAGTTGACCCACACCGAGCCGGCGCGCAGGCGCTTCGCCACCGCGTGGGCCTTGCTGACATCGCGCGTCCACAGGCCGGAGCCGAGGCCGAACGTGGTGTTGTTGGCGCGCTTGACCAGCTCATCCATGTCCTTGAATGCGATCGCGGAGATGACTGGACCAAAAATCTCCTCTTGCGCGATGCGCATGTTGTCCTCAACGCCCGCGAACACCGTCGGCGAGACGAAGAAGCCCTTCGACAGCGCGCCTTCGGTGACGCGGCCGCCGCCGGCGAGCGCCTTCGCGCCTTCCTTCTGGCCGATGTCGAGATAGCCGGTGACGCGCTCGAGCTGCTGCTCGGAGACGAGCGGTCCGATCTGCACGTTCGGATCGAGGCCGTTGCCGACCTGCAGCTTCTTGCCGAACTCGGCGACGCGGCCGACGAATTCGTCATAGATCGACTGCTCAACGAAGAGGCGCGTACCGGCGCTGCAGATCTGCCCCGAATTGGCGAACACCGCCATCGCCGCGCCCGGCACGGCGGCATCGAGATCGGCATCCGCGAACACGATGTCCGGAGACTTGCCGCCGAGCTCGAGCGAGACGCGCTTGAGGTTGCCGGCGGAGGCACGGATGATCGACTGACCCGTGACATGCGAGCCGGTGAAGGCGACCTTGTCGACGTCATGGTGCGAGGCGAGCGCGGCGCCCGCGGTCTCGCCATAGCCGGGAACGACGTTGATGACGCCGGGCGGCACGCCCGCTTCCATCGCCAGCTCGGCGATGCGCAGCGAGGTCAGCGGCGCCTCTTCCGCCGGCTTGAGCACCACGGTGCAGCCGGTCGCGATCGCAGGGCCGATCTTCCAGATCGTCGCCGTCAGCGGCCCGTTCCAGGGAATGATGGCGCCGACGACGCCGATCGGCTCCTTCAGCGTGTAGGAGAAGATTTCGCCAGGCAGCGAGTTCTCGATGGTCTCGCCGTGGATCGCCGTGGTCTGGCCGGCGTAATAGCGCAGCATGCCGACGGCGCGCAGGCGATAGGCGCGGGTGCGGCTGAGCGGCGCGCCCATGTCGAGCGTGTCGAGCTGCGACAATTCGTCGAAATTCTTCTCGACGAGGTCAGCGAGCTTCAAGAGCAGGTTCTGCCGCTCGAACGGCTTGACCTTGCTCCAGGGGCCTTCGAAGGCGCGGCGAGCGGCGGCAACCGCACGATCGATGTCTTCCTTGTCGCCTTCGGCGACGGTCGCGAGCAGCTCGCCTGTGGCGGGATTGCGGGTTTCGAAGCGCTTGCCTGAGGCTGCATCGACCCACTTCCCGTCGATCAGCATCTGCTTGTAAGATCCATTTGCAAACGGATGGCGCGTGATCGGAATAGCCTGCGACACAGCCATGGCTGCACTCCCTGTCAGGTGATTGATTGGTTCGATCTGGGCGGGATCGTTCGATCGAGGATACAGCCGGGCCGGTTGGGCGTAAAGGCAGCGCCGAACGAAGACCTCCCATGCCGACTTGTGCAGGGTCGGACTGCCGCCATGTTATAGCTCGACCGAGGCCCTCCACGGAGACGATCCATGCCACATCCCGCCATCGCCAAAGACAATGTTGCCGTGATCACAGGCGGCGCATCCGGCATCGGATTTGCCGCCGCCACAGCCTTCGCGCGCGCTGGGATGAAGGTGTGTGTCGCGGATGTCGACGAGGCACGGTTGGCGGAGACTGCAACAAAACTGTCATCCGTCACGACTGCCGCAAACGTGATGACCTCCGCCGTCGATGTCAGCAAGGTCGAGAGCGTGACGGAACTGGAACGCGCGGTGCGCGAGCGGTTTGGCGGCACCGACATCCTCATGAACAATGCCGGCATCCAGCCCGGAAGCACACTGTTCGGCGAGCCCGACCATTGGCAGCGCATCATCGGCGTCAACATGTGGGGCATCATCAACGGCTCGCGCATCTTCGCGCCCGGCATGATCGCGCGCGGCAAACCGGGCCTGATCATCAACACCGGTTCCAAGCAGGGTATCACCACGCCGCCGGGCGACCCCGCCTACAATGTCTCGAAGGCCGGCGTGAAAGCGTTCACCGAGGCGCTCCAACACGAGCTGCGCAACACGAAGGGCTGCCACATTACGGCACATCTGTTGATCCCGGGCTTCGTCTTCACCGGCCTGACCGCGAAGGGACGCACCGAGAAGCCGGCCGGCGCCTGGACGCCGGAGCAGACGGTCGATTTCATGCTGGCGCGGCTGGAGGCCGGCGATTTCTACATCCTCTGCCCGGACAACGACGTGCCGCGCACCCTCGACGAGAAGCGTATGCTCTGGGCCATGGGCGACATCGTCGAGAACCGGCCGCCATTGTCGCGCTGGCACCCCGACTATGCCGATGCGTTCAAGAAGTTCGTGGAAGGACACTGACTGTGGTGCGGAGAGCGGAAACGCGCTTCTCGGAACCATGCAGGCCCCGCTGATGCAGCTCGGCCCAAGATCCTTCGAGACGCGGCGCGAAGAGCGCGGCTCCTCACGATGAGGAGCCGGAACGCGGCAGCACGGTGAGATCAGGGGGCCGGCTACAACGTCTCTTGCTTGTGCCCACACTGCTTGCAGGCGAACTTGACGCGGGCCTGGCCCTTTTCCGCCTGAACCCGGTTCGGGGCGCCGCATTTGCCGCAGACCGCCTCGATGCGGGTCGTGCCCTGCTTGACGACGATGGTCTTCTTTTCCATCGATTCGCGGATCAGGCGTTCGGCCTCCTCGCGCAGGGATTGTTTCGACAAAGCTCGTCTCCGCCTCTGGAAAGCGCGAGAGCCATAACGCACCTGCAATCGAAGCACAATGCGTGATGAGACCGCCGGCCCATCGACCTCATGCGAGGTGGTCCACAGCCGCGGGGGAGCGGCGGAGGCCCATTGATCCGTCGCGATTCTGCCGCCGCGCCGGGCTCGGACCGCCTTGGCCCCCACAAAAGCCGCTCGGCATTCGCATCCTCGATGCGGTTCCCAGCCGGCTGCTCTCATGATCCTCCCCGCACGGTCCTGGTGAAGGTCTTAGGTCTGGACCGTGGCCTCTTCGCTCCGCCAACCGATTTGGAGCGAAATCCGAATTTTGAGATGACTAGGAACGATCATTCCAAGGGCCCGTTGTCGCCGTAGTTTCCCTCATAGCGCGAGCCGTCCCATGTATCACCACGTCAAGAAGCTGATGTTCACCGTGCGCGTCGACGAACCCGATCCGCGCTTCGGCAATATGCTCCTCGAGCAGTTCGGCGGCGCCAACGGCGAACTTGCGGCGGCGATGCAGTACTCGATTCAAGGGCTGAATTGCGAGGATCCCGACCGCAAGGACCTGCTGATGGACATCGGCACGGAAGAGCTCAGCCATCTCGAAGTCGTCGGTTGCCTTGCCCGGATGCACCTCGCGCCTTCGAAGAACGACCGCCAGGCGGCCGAAGCCGATCCGCTGATTGCGATCGCCGGCGGCGGCGGCGTCAATCTGTTCAACTCGCAAGGCAATCCCTGGACTGCCGACTATCTCAAGATCACCGGCGAACTCGACGTCGATCTCCGCAGCAACATCGCCGCCGAAGCTCGGGCAAAGATCGTCTACGAACGATTGATCAATTTCTGCGACGATGCCGGCAGCAAGGACGCGCTGCAGTTCCTGATGACGCGAGAGATAACGCATATGAAGGCGTTCGCACGGGCACTCGAAAGCCTGTCCAAGCCGGCCTTCAGCATCGGCAGGATCGCTCCGACGCCAGGCCTCGTGAACCAGTATTTCAACGATTCCACCGGCAGCGGTGATCACGGCGAGATCGACACCCGCGGCCCCTGGAATGAAGGCGAGGACTGGGTTTTCACGGAATCGCCTGCGCTTCAGTCTTCTGATCCCGGCGCGGCCCCGTCGATCGTCGCGGAGAGCTCGTCGCCCGTCGACGAGGCGGGCCTCACCGACCTTCTGCTTCACGAGCTGCGCGACATCCTCCATGCCGAGAAGCAGTTGACCAAGGCGCTTCCCAAGATGGCCCAGGCCGCGCGCTTCGACCAGCTGCGCGAACTGTTCGAGCAGCATCTGGCCGAAACGGAGAACCAGGTCGAGCGCATCAATGAATGCTTCGAGCTGCTCGGCGAGAACCCGCGGGCCAAGCCCTGCAAGGGGATGATGGGCCTGATCGAGGAAGGCCAGGAAGTCATGAAGGAAGGCGAAGATAAGGAGGACGCAGCCGCCGACCTCGCGCTGATCTCGGCGGCCCAACGCGTCGAACATTACGAGATGTCCGGCTACACCACCGCGCGCAACCTTGCGCAGCAGCTCCGGCACAGCGCCATCGTCGCGCTGCTCTCGAAGTCGCTCGCGGAAGAGGAGAACGCCGATCTCCTGCTCAACCAGGTGGCGCGCTCGCTGATGTCGGTGGCGAAGATGCCTGCGGCGCTGGAGCAGGCCGAATAGACCTCGCTACGCAACGCGCAGACGCCCGAGTTCAGCTGCCCCGCGCTATCGCGCGCGGGGCAGCAGGCATAACTATCCCAAGCGTGCTTCCATCAAGTGTGGCGGCTCCGGCCTCCGCGGCCGGCAAGCGCTGTTCCAGCCGCGCCGCGCTCGCGCGCAGCATCGCCGCGTCGAGCCTGCCCCGCCGCGATGCATCCAGAGCGCAGGAAAACACCCGATAGAATTGCGCGCCGTCATAGGCGACCAGCAGCATGTCGACGCCGGCATTGATCGCCTCGACCACGGCCTTGCAGACATCGTTCTGATAGATCGCGCCCATGACGAGATCGTCCGTCATCACCACGCCCTGGTAACCCCACTTCCCACGAATGATTCCCTCGACCACGCGCTTCGAATGCGATGCGGCGCGGTCGGGATCGACGGCGGTGAGCGTGACATGGCCGACCATCAAGGCGCTCCGCGAGTGCGACATCACCTCGCGGAACGGCAGCCAGTCGGTTGCCTCCAATTCCTTCACCGGCGTATCGAGACTGGCGCTGAAATGATGCGTGTCATCGCGCACGCGCCCGATGCCGGGGAAATGCTTGAGCGTGGCACCGACGCCCGATTCTTCCAGCCCCCGGACATAGGCGCTCGCGATCGTGCTGACGACGACGGGGTCGGCGGCAATCGCGCGCTGCCCGATCAGCGTGTGGAAGTCGAGACGATTGCGCCTCAGCGGCGGCTTCAGGTCGAGCACCGGTGCGAGATTGAGGTTGACGCCGAGCCCCGCGAGCTCGCGCCCGTGGATGCGCCCGAACTCTTCCGCTTTGGCCTGCTGCTCGTCGGGAGCGAGCCCGGCGAGCGTCGCCAGCGCCGGCACCTTGGTCAGCGGTGGCGCGAGATGCCCGACGATGCCGCCCTCCTGGTCGGCCGCGACGACCAGCGGCGGCAGGCCTGCGGCGAGACGCTTGTCCTGAAGCGCCGCGATCTCGGCCCGCAGCGCCTCGATCGTCCGTCCCCGGATGTTGTGCCGGGTGACGTAGACGCCGCCGATCAATCCCTGCTCGGCGAGACGCGCAACCTCCGGAAACGAAGAATAGCCGACCATGAAATGAGGCCCGAGCCGACGCGCCTCGGTCACGTCTGCGCTGAGTACATCGTGCTTTCGCAGCTCGAAGCTGAGATGCGCCACCGCCATCAGCAGCGGCGGCAGGCACCAGAGCATGACGAGCAGCTTGCCCGCGATGCTGCACCAGCGTCCCCTGCGCAGCAGGACGACAACGATCAGGATGCTTGCGACGACAAGCGCGATGTTTCCGGCGCCGCGTAGCACGAGCAGGTAGGGATCGTTCTTGTTCGCGGCCGCGAACGCCGCGAGAAGCGCGGCAAGCCAGAGCAGGATGAGACCGAGGCGATTGAGAAACTGCATGATGCGTCAAGCCCAAGGTGATGAACGCATCGCACCTATCAAGGCGACTGCCACTGCGCGAGGGGCAAAAGCGTGCCTGCACGAAAACTGCAAAAGACTCCTGAAACCGTGCTGACGTCCATCCCGGCTTCTGCACAAGCGACGTTCAGACTCCGTCACGCCACCATTCACGGAGAATCTTCTGGACATGACGAGCCTGGCTTCGACGTCGACGACGGACATTCAACCGATCAGGCCTTCCGCGCTGTCGGCCAAGCTCGCAATGGCACTGCTGCTCGCCGCACTTGCCGACTTTCTGCTCTACGGCCGGCGGATCGGACTGTCGCTGGTGATCCTGGCCGTCGCGATTGCCTGCGCCTCGCTGATCGCCAACCGTGCGGCGCTGGACTTTCGCCGCGCAGTGACCGGCGGCGCGATCGTTGCACTCGGTCTCGTGCCGGCCGTACAAGAGCTCAACACGCTTTCGTTGCTGATCCTCGTCGCAGCGCTGGCTATCGCCTTGCTGCTCGCAACCCATCCGGAGACGACCGGCCTCGCGGACCGCGCCCGCGCGCTGCGAAACCTTGTCCTGTTCGGTCCCTTCAGATTCTTCCCCGACGCGCTTCAGGTCTGCAACATGTCGGCGTTCACCCGCGGCATCGCGCTCTGGCTGATGCCGGTGGTGCTGAGCACCGTGTTCGTGGCGCTGTTCGCCGCCGCCAATCCGGTGATCGAGCAATGGGTGTCGCTGCTCAATCCGAAAGTCGTCCTCGAATATGTCAGCATCTGGCGCGTGCTGTTCTGGACCTTGATTCTGGCGCTGGTCTGGCCGTTCATCCATGTGCGCTGGCGGCGCAAGAAGGTTGCCGCCGCCACCGAAACCGACGTCGCGGAGCCGCCGGCGCTACCGCCCTTCGTGTCGCCGGAGTTTCTGGGTCCCTCCACCATCCTGCGCTCGCTGATTCTGTTCAATCTGCTGTTCGCGGCACAGTCGATTCTCGACGGCATCTATCTCTGGGGCCACGTCGCGCTGCCCGACAATGTGACCTATGCGTCCTACGCCCACCGCGGCGCCTACCCGCTGATCGCGACCGCGCTGCTGGCCGCCGCCTTCGTGCTGGTCGCGATGCGACCGGGCGGACCGGCCGAGAAATCGAAGGTGATCCGGCCGCTGGTCTATCTCTGGGTCGGGCAGAACGTGCTTCTGGTCGCCTCCTCCATCCTCCGCCTCGATCTCTATGTCGACATCTACATGCTGACTTACTGGCGTATCGCGGCCTTCATCTGGATGGGGCTGGTCGCGCTCGGACTGGTCCTGATCGTGACCCGCATCGCCCTCAACCGGTCCAACCAATGGCTGGTCGGCGCCAACCTGATCGCGTTGACGATCGTGCTGTACGGCTGCTCGCTCGTGAACTTCGACGCCTTCATTGCCGACTACAATGTCACCCACAGCCGGGAGGCATCGGGCAAAGGCGTGCAGATCGACATCAACTATCTCCTGACGCTCGGGCCGCAAGCGCTGCCCGCCATCGACAGGGCGATCGCGCTGCGGCCCGGCGCCAGCGAGGGCTGCCTTGTGTCACAGCGAGACAGGCTTGTAGAACAGCAGCGCCAGGACCTGGCCTGGCGGAGTTGGGGCTTCCGAAGCTGGCGGCTCCAGCGCAGGCTGGACGCCCAGGCGGAAACCAGGTCCGGCAGCCGGTTGGCGGGCTGACGAGACAGCGGAGAATTTCTTGGCGCATCGCATTCTCATCGTCGACGACGAGGGCCACATCCGCGAGGTCATCCGCGTCGCCCTGAAGAAGGCCGGCATGGACGTGATCGAGGCGCGCGACGGCAAGGAGGCGCTCAGCCGCTTTGCCGCCGACAGGCCCGACCTGATCGTGCTCGACATCGGCATGCCCGAGTTCGACGGCCTCGACGTCTGCCGCGAGATCCGCAAGACGTCCGACGTGCCAATCCTGTTCCTGTCGGCCCGCGACGAGGAGATCGACCGCATCCTCGGCCTCGAGATCGGCGGCGACGACTACGTGACCAAGCCGTTCAGCCCGCGCGAGCTGGTGGCGCGGGTCAATGTCATCCTGCGCCGCCTCAGCCCGCGCAATGGCGAGGCCAAGGCGGTTGCCACCGCGCTGTCGCAGGGCAATCTCCTGATCGATCCCGAACAGCACGTGGCTTCATTTGCAGGGATACCGCTGAAACTGACCGCGATCGAGTTCGGCATCCTGCGCGCCTTCCTGACCCGCCCCACATCGGTCTTCAATCGCGAGCAGCTGATGCGGGCCGCCTATCAGCTCAACATCCAGGTCTCCGACCGCACCATCGACAGCCACATCCGCAATATCCGCGCCAAGCTCGCGGCGCTGGCTTGCGACAACGTCATCGAGACCATCCACGGCGTCGGCTTCAAGCTCGGCCGCTGCGAGAAAGAGGCATGAGCACGGCGCCAGACAAATGGCGGCCGTCGCTGGGGCTGGTCATCTTCACGGTGCTGGCCACCGTCGCCATCCTGCCGCTGGTCGGCCTGTTCTTCTTTCGCCTCTACGACAACCAGCTCATCCGACAGACCCAGGCCGAGCTGATCGCGCAGAGCCGCGTGCTGGCGACGATCTATGCGCAGGAGGTGGCAGCAAGGCTCGACAGCGGCCTCACGCTGGGCGCCGAGGTACCACCGGGCGTGCTGCCCGATCCCGGCGACCAGGTCACGCCGATCCGCCCCGGGCTCGACCTCACCGCGAACGACCTGCTGCGGCGGCGGCCGGATGCCCAGGCTGCACCCCGGCCGGCGCAGCCCGCCTATGTCGAGATCGGCGCAAGACTCACGCCGATCATTCGCGAGACGCAGAAGGTGACGCTGGCGGGCTTTCGCATCCTCGATCCGCAAGGCGTGGTGATCGCCGGGCGGCAGGAGGTCGGGCAGTCGCTCGCCCATATCGAGGAGGTCGCGGACGCGCTGCACGGGCAATACCGCGCCACCTTGCGCAACCGCGTGCCGGACAAGCCGCCGCCGCCGATCTATTCCTTCAGCCGCGGCCTCGGCGTGCACGTGTTCTCGGCGATGCCGGTCATCGTCGACAATCGCGTCGCGGGGGTGATCTACGCCACGCGGACGCCGAGCAACATCTTCGACCACCTCTACCAGGAGCGGGCCAAGTTCGTGCTGGCGGGGCTGGCCGTGCTCATCGGCACCATCGCGATCGGGCTCGTATTCTCGCGCACCATCACGCTGCCGATGCGCGAGCTGATCGATCGCGCAGCGAGAATCGGCCGCGGTGACCGCGAGGCGTTCCGACCGCTCCGGCACTACGGCACACGGGAGTTCGCCCAGCTCTCGCACAGCTTCCTCGGCATGGCCGAGCAGCTGGCGCGGCGTTCGGACTACATCGCGACGTTCTCGGCGCACCTCACCCACGAGCTGAAATCGCCGCTGACCTCGATCAAGGGCGCGGCCGAGCTGTTGCAGGATTCACTTCAGGGCAAGGCCGGGGGCCTGACGCCGGCCGAGCAGACGACATTCATCGCCAACATCCTGTCCGACACCCAGCGGCTGGAGGCGATGGCGCAGCGGCTGCGCGAACTCGCCCGTGCCGAAAGCCTGCCGCAGAACGAGCGCACGGAACTCGCGCCCGTGATCGCCGACCTCAGGAGCAGGTTTCCGGCAAGCTCCATCGAAGCCAGCGGCAGCCTCGACCGGGCGATCGGCATGTCCGGCGAGAAGGCGCTGATCGTGCTGTCGCATCTCGCCGACAACGCGGTGCGGCACAAGGCGAGGACCATCAGGCTGGAGGCCGCCGACGAGCGCACGACCCTGCGGCTGACCGTGAGCAACGACGGCGAGTTGATCTCGGCGCCCAACCGCGACCGGATTTTCGATGCGTTCTTCACCACCCGCCGCGACCAGGGCGGTACTGGAATGGGGCTGGCGATCGCGCGGGCGGTGATGGCAAGCCATGGCGGCTCGATCAGACTCAAGCCGACCGGCGGCGGCGTCGCCTTCGAGCTCCAATTCCCTGTGGCCTAGATCGCGAACACCCAGGCGGCGACGATGGTGCCGATGGTGACGAGACCAGCGATGGTCCAGCCCGCGGCATATTCAAGCTCAGGATGACCGGTCGCCCGCATGATCTCTACCGGATCGGCGGTATGCTTCTCTGCCATGACAGCCTCGCACGTTTCTTCCCGCGTCATAGATAAGTCGCATCAGCCGCCATTAGGTTCCATCACGGAAATGCGAGGCATGACGCAGCTTGGTTTGTTCGCCGAACCGGAAGCGGGCCCTGCGGGGCTTCGCTATACGGACGACTTCATCGATGCCGCGGTCGAGCAGGACTTGATCGACCGCATCGCAGCATTGCCGCTCCAGCGCTTCCAGTTCGGCGCCTTCGAAGGCAACCGCCGGGTGGCCTCGTTCGGCTATCGCTATGACTATTCGCTGCAGCGTCTGGCCGAGGCGGAGCCGATCCCGGATTGGCTGCTGCCCACGACGCGGCAGGTCGAGGCATGGGCGCGGCTGCCCGAAGGTAGCGTCCGGCAGGTGCTGTGCACCGAATATGAGGTCGGCGTCGGCATCGGCTGGCACCGCGACAAGCCGCACTTCAGGGAGATCCTGGGCCTGTCGCTCGGCTCGCCCTGCAAATTCCGCTTCCGCCGCCGCAACGGGGACAGATGGGAACGCCACACGCTCGAGGCCCTGCCGCGCTCGCTCTACGTGATGGACGGCGAGGCGCGGTCGCAATGGGAGCACAGCATCCCGCCGGTCGAGGCGCGGCGCTACTCCATCACCTTCCGGACAATGAAGCGGGCCTGACAGGCCGGCCCAACAAAAAATGCGAAAACAACCCCATGCACAGTAGGAAGCCATTTCCGGTGCAGGGCCAGGTGGCGCCGGACAACGGCTTGACGGACCGGGACAAAGTGGCCGCACCGCGCAATCGTCGCGCGGCCCGCGGACTTGCAGTCCAATCGCGGATTCCTGCCAAACTGAGGCCCGCGCCACGCCGGCCGCCTGCCGAGCGCAAGCGCCGTGAATTCGCCTCAACATCAGCCAACTAATGAGGCGAATTGAAAAGACAGACCAAATCGGCAAGCCAATATCGGGCCCGCGAGGCCGGCATCACCATGAAGAAATACCTGGCAGTTTTCCTGCTTTTGACCATGACCGCAGCCTCCGCACGCGGACCTTTCCCGGCGCGGCTGTCGCCGCCCACCGCACTCGTCCAGGCGGGCCTCACCGACAGCGACACCACCGCCGGCGGCACCGCCCGGCTGTGCGAGCAGGTCTCCTTCTCGCGCGGTCTGCGTTATGGCGAGAGCGAGGCCAACGTGCTCGATGTCGCAACCAGCGCGATCAAGGCGGATACGCCGCGGCCCGTGCTGCTGTTCGTGGCGGGCGACACCTTTACCGGCGACCGCGCGGCGCCGGAGCTGTCGCGCCAGATCCAGGACCAGGCCATGTGCTTTGCCGCACGCAACGACATGATCGGGGTCCGCGTCAACTATCGCCTGGCGCCATCAGCGACCTGGCCCGCCGGCGCGTCCGACGTGGCGGCGGCGCTGTCCTGGGTTCACGGCAATATCGACCTGTTCAACGGTGATGCCCGCGAAATCGTCGCGGTCGGCTACGGCGCCGGCGCCTTCCATGTCGCCACCCTGCTGGCCCATCCCGAGCTGCAGACCGATGGCGCCGACGTCGCCGGTGTCGTGCTGGTGTCCGGGATCTACCGCGTCGGCAAGGAGGCGAGCGACAGCGAGAAGGCCTATCTCGGCACCGACCCCACCCAGTACGACAGCCGATCGGTCTTCCCCGGCATCCTCAATGTCGATGTGCCGATCGTGCTGGCCTGGGCCGTGGACGATTCCTCCAGCCTCGTGGCGCAGGGCGAAACCCTGAAGAAGACGCTCTGCGGCGCCGGCCACTGCCCGCGCAGCACGCTGCTACGGAGCCGCGAAGGTATCGCGAGCGCCTTCGGCCTCGACGGCTCCGGCGAGAGCCTCGCCGAGCCGACACTGCTGCTGGTGCGTCAGCTCGAGGCGCGCGGGCTGCCGTAGCGGCGTTACGGCAGCGCGCTTATTACTCCGACCGTTTGCTGGGCCACCCCTCTCCCCCGCGGGCCCTTGCGGGGGAGGGCTAGGGAGAGGGGGCCACACGCGCGCTCTCTCGCTCGTCGGCGCGTCAGCACGACTGCCGCTTTCCTTCGCGCCAACAACTGCACTGCGTCGAAGCGCGCCACCCAGCCACACGATTGACAAACGCTTGACCTAGACTGAGCTGCCCTGGTGCGGGGGCCAACGACAAGGTGTCGAACATGCGCGTCACCGGCGGACTGCTGCTCGTGTTGATCGCCGCCTTCGCCTCGCTCGGCGCGATGTCCCAGCAACGTGGCGAGCAACCGGCAAGCAACGAGGAAATCCGCATCGGCAATGTCATGCCGTATTCGGGACCGCTCTCGGAGTTCGGTGCCATCGGCCAGGCGGAGGCCGCCTATTTCAACATGATCAACGCGCGTGGCGGGATCAACGGCCGCAAGATCCGCTTCATCACGCGCGACGACAATTCCGATCCGGCGACTGCGCTGGAGCTGACGCGCAATCTGGTCGAGACCGAGGATGTGCACCTGATGTTCGGCTCGTTCGGCACACCCGGCAATCTCGCCACGCGCTGGTACCTGAACGAGAAGAAGATCCCGCAGCTCTTCGTCGCCTCCGGCGACGAGGAGCTGAGCCAGGCCAAGGCGTTTCCCTGGACCATGGGTTGGCAGCCGTCGTTCAGATCCGAAGGGCGCATCTACGCCAACTACATCCAGGCCTACTACCCCAGGAAGAAGATCGTGGTGCTCTGGCAGAACGACCAGTTCGGGCGCATGCTCTACAAGGGCATCCAGGAAGGCCTCGGCGATCTCAACCGTCACGTCCTCGTCGACATCGCCTTCGACATTGCCGATGAGCATCTCGACGGGCACGTCTCGATCCTCAAGCGCGCGGGCGCCGACATCTTCGTCTTTCTCGGCGTGCCGTCGACGGCGTCCAAGGTGATCAAGCTGGCGGCGTCCTTCAACTGGCACCCGGTCTTCATCGTCAACGATGCCTCCGCCTCGATCGCCAATGCGATGGCGCCCGCGGGCCTCGAGAACTCCGCCGGCGTGATCTCGGCGGCTTTTCTGAAGGATCCGAGCGATCCCGCCTGGAAGGACGATCCCGCCATGAAGGACTGGTTCGCCTTCATGGACAAATACCATCAGGTCGAAAGCACCAACAACAGCGCCGCACTCTATGGCTACGCCGCGGCCGAGGCGCTGACGCAGGTGCTGAAGCAATGCGGCGACGACTTCTCGCGCGAGAACATCATGCGCCAGGCGGCTTCGCTCAGGGGTTATCCCCCCTCCGTTGCGCTGCCCAACATCCGGATGAATACTTCGCCCAGCAACTACCTGCCGATCAGGCAGATGCGGCTGGTCCAGTTCGACGGACGCTCGTGGCAGCCGTTCGGCGAGGTGATCGAGACGGCATTCATGGAAGGCGCGGCAAGGTGAGCTTCACGTCAGCGCGCCGTTGCGAACAGCAGCGCGACGACGGCTCCTACCATTTGCTGGGCCACCCCTCTCCCCCGCCCTCCCCCGCAAGGGGGGAGGGAGCGCAGCGGGATGCGCCGTTACACTGTGCCTCGCTGCGCCATGGCAATGATGAGAACGAGCTCGCGCCACAACAAAGGTATGTTCCCTCACCCCTTGCGGGGGAGGGTTAGGGAGAGGGGTGCCGCACGGGGACTCTCGCGATCGAAACGAACGCTACGCGCGGCCGCCGCCCTCACGCCGGCTTGAGCGAGGCCAGCGCGTTTTCCAGCAGCGAGCGCACGCGTGCGGCGTCGCCTGACTTCACTACGGCGGGGTCGAGATAGAGTTCGAGGCCCGGGGCGCGCTCGGTGATGATACCGCTGTTCTCCGCCGCGGCGTCGTTCAGCGCGTCCACCGAATAGGGAATGACCTCCCGGCTGATGCCCTTCATGGTGATCGCCGGCAGCGCATGGGCGCGGACGATATCGCTGACGAGTGCAAAGGTCTCGTAGCTCAGCACGATGCCGCCGGGCTCGGCGATCGATTGCAGGCGCGCGGCGAGGTTCGCCTCCGCACCGATGATGGTGTAGTCCATGCGGTCGGCGCTGCCGAAATTGCCGACATTGCAATAGCCCGAGTTGATGCCCATGCGCGAGCGGAACGGCTGCTCGATGCCGGAGGCGCGCCATTTCGCATTGAGCTCGGCGAGGCGCTGCTGCATGCGCCAGGCCATCTGCAGGCAGGCCTGCGCATCGGCGCGGTCGCCCCTGGTCTCGGGGTCGCCGAAGAAGATCAGCATGGCGTCGCCGATGAACTTGTCGATGGTGCCGCCATATTCGTGGGCGATCGCCGACATTTCCGTGAAATATTCGTTGAGGAGCTGCGTCAGTTGCTCCGGCTGCAGCCGCTCGGCGGTCGCAGTGAAATTCTGGATGTCGGAGAAGAAGATGGTGAGCTTCTTGCGCTCGGTGTGGATGGTGACGTCCTTCTGCCCGGAGAAGATGCTCTTGTAGACCTGGGGTGGAATGTAGCGCGAGATCTTCATCGAGAGCGAGGCGAGGAAGTCGTTGGCGGATTCGAGCTCCTTGTTCATGCCCTTGATGCGGCGCGCCTGGCGGCGCTGCAGCGAGAGGAACGACAGGCCGCTGCCGGCGGCGATCACGAAATAGGCCAGCAGGAACTTGAACGAGAAGATGTTGGCGGCGATCGGCTGGGCGATGATCACCTCCTGGATGCCGCGGACATCCCCCACCTTCCAGTCCTTCTTGGGGCTTTCGGGGTGGCTGTTGTGGCAGCTCACGCAGGCCGGCCCCATGGTGACGGGGGCGACCAGGCGGACCTTGTCGTTGAACAGCGAGGTCTCGGTCTCCACGATCTTCTGCTCGGGGTCCTTCCGCAGTGCATCGAGCGCGTCCTTCTCGAACTTGTCGAGCTGGTGCGGGGCACGGTTCTGGAACGGGAAGTCCGAGACGAAGCGGTAGGTGATGTTCTCCTGCTGCGCGCCGATCACCCGGCCGAGCTCGAGCGACAGCGTTGCCGGAATCGGGATCGCGCCGGGGATGGATTCGTAATTGTGCACCACCCTGGTCGTGCCGTTGGGATTGGCGAGCACCCGCCCGACCACGTTGGACGCGTAGTAGCTGCGCACGCTCGTGATCACCGAGTTGAGATCGATGGCCTGCCGGCGCAGCGCCGTCTTGCTCAGCTCGGTCAGGTCCAGCCACACCGCGAGCGGCAGGGCGAGCAGCAGGAAGGCGATCACGGCGCCCGTGAGAATGCCGCTCTTGCGCTGATCTTCGGCGACCTCTTGTTTCACTCTGTGGCTCCGCTGTGTGCGATTTTGTCGCAAACCCGTCGGGATTTGCGGCAAGGAATGCGGCAGCACAGAGCCAACAATTGCGGGCCCGCGCAACCCCATTTTATGGTGGTTGGGCCAAGCGCCTTTTCGTTTCATCACGGATGTTTAAGATCGGCCGCGTCTGCATCCGCCCCGCCGGGAGAAGCCCATGACCGAGACCATTCGCATCAAACGCTTCCACGCGCGCCCCGTGATCGTGCCGATGAACCTGCCGCTCCAGACCTCGACCGGAGCAATCGCCAAAGCGCCACTGCTGCTGATCGATTGCGAGACTGACCAGGGCGCGGTGGGGCACGCCTATCTGTTCTCGATCACGCCCTCGGCCTTGAAGCCGCTGACGGCGATGGTCACGGAAATGTCAGACCTGCTCGCCGGCGACGAGCTGCTGCCGGTCGAGATCGAGCGCAAGCTGAGCCAGCGCTTCACGCTGCTTGGCCTCGCCGGTCTGCAACGGCTGGCCCAATCCGGCATCGACATGGCAGCCTGGGACGCGCTGGCCCGCACACGCGGCCTGCCGCTGGCCCGCCTGCTCGGCGGCGCGCCGAAACCGGTCAGGGCCTACAATTCGAAGGGGCTCGGCATCATGCCCGCCGGCGCCGCCGTCGACGAGGCGCACAAGCTTCTGGCCGAAGGCTTCCAGGCCGCCAAGATCCGCGTTGGCCGGCCCGATGCGCGGGAGGACCTCGCGGTCGTCCGCGCGGTGCGCAAGGCGGTCGGCGACGAGATCACGCTGATGTGCGACTACAACCAGGCCCTGACGGTGACCGAGGCGATCCGCCGCGGCGAGATGCTCGACGACGAGGGATTGAGCTGGATCGAGGAGCCGATCCGCCATGACGATTATGCCGGCTGCGCCCGCATTGCCGACGCGCTGCATACGCCGGTCCAGATCGGCGAGAATTTCGACAGCGCCTTCTCGATGCAGGCGGCGCTCTCGGCGGAAGCCTGCGACTACGTGATGCCCGACGTGCAGCGCATCGGCGGCGTGACCGGCTGGCTCCGCGCCGCCGCGCTGGCGCACGCCGCCGGCATCGAGATGTCGACGCACCTGTTCTCGGAAGTGAGCGCGCATCTGCTCTGCGTGACGCCGACCGCGCATTGGCTGGAATATGTCGACTGGGCCGACGCGGTATTGGCGACGCGGCTGAAGATCAAGGACGGCTTTGCGCTGCCGGGCGAGGAGCCGGGGAATGGCATCGAATGGGATGAGGCGGCGGTGAAGAAGTATCTGGTCAGATGACAGCGATTTGCGCAGTAACCGCCAATGTCGTCATTGCGAGGAGCTCTTGCGACGAAGCAATCCAGACCGCCACCGCGGAAAGATTCTGGATTGCTTCGCTGCGCTCGCAATGACGGAGTGAAATCAGCACACGCGTTGCGCTGAGACAGCAAGCGGACTAACGATCCCCATGACCACATGGCGCCCTCATTCCCACATCCGCGTCGTCGCACTCGGCCTGCACTGGCGGGACGGGCGGCTGCTGGCGGCCGAGGTGCGTGACGACGCAGGACGGATCAAGGGTGTGCGTCCGCTCGGCGGCGAGATCGAGTTCGGCGAGAGCTGGCGGACTGCCCTGGTGCGCGAATTCAACGAAGAGCTCGGCATCGACATCACCATCACAAGCGAGCCGCAAATGATGGAGAATATCTTCATGCACGAAGGAGCGACCGGTCACGAGGTGATGTTCATCGCAGCGGTCGCGTTTCCAGACGGCGCGTTCAGCGGCCAGGACCGCATCGATTTCCGTGAGGATAACGGGGAGCAGATCATTGCGCGCTGGTTCGACCTCGCCGACCTCGACGTCGGGGGCGGACCGAGCCTCTATCCGACCGGGCTCAAGGATGTGCTGCTTGGACAAAAGAACAAGTCCCGACGGGCGGGCTAACTACCACGCTTCCGCGCCCGGAATTTTCTTCCGCACCGCCATCCGCTGGATCCAGATGCAGCGACGGACGGACTTGCTGGATCGGCCGACGGCGGATATCCCCTCGCCGGCCTGAAGCAGCGGCGCCACGTTTTCGCGCAAGCTCCGGCAGCGCTGGAGTTCGGCTTGCCAGTCGACGGCGGCGTCGGCGCCCGACGCGATCAGCGCCAGCATCGCCATCGCGAGACAGATCGTCGTCCGCATCGCTCGCATTCCCTTCATCGTGATCCGCCCGCATCGCGCTTGTAGCGGAAGTCGCAATGAGAGGCGCCTTGCATGATCGTCTGCGTACGCGTGAGTTTGATGTCGGGACCAAACCCTTCCGCGGTCGCAAAGTCCGCAGTGCAGATCAGAAGGAAGCCGAGCTCCGGCTCACCCAGGGCCTTGTAAAACTCGGCATAGGCGCACCGCTTCACGTCGAATGCGAATGCGTCATGCGTCTGCTCGATGACGTCATAGGCGAGCGCATCGTCGCGGGCGTAGGTCCTGAAGGCCGACGCGACCGCCTTGCCGAGATCGACTTCGTTCTTCGCCTTCCAGAATTCCTCGCCGAAGCCGCGATAGAGGTCGCCAAGCGCCTTGCGCACCAGCGTGTTGGCGCGGGCTTCGCCGAGTTCGGCCTGGAGCGCCTTGACCAGCGGCACCAACACCTGCGCCTGGATTTTTGCTTGCTCGATGACGGATATGCTCATGGGCGGCTCCGTTCTTGAAGCGAGGGTAGCCCGAATGGAGCGACTTGTCCGCCGGAACTCGAAGAGCGAAGGCGGAAGCGCAATCCGGGACGGCGGCATGGGGACAGACTGCGGATGACACGGAGTTCGATTCGGGCTGGGCGCCGTTCCAGAGAAACCGAGCAAGACGCCTCAGTCCGTCTACGCTCTTCGAGCTACGCCGGACACGCTTCGCCGCAATTTTCGAGGCTGTGCCACGCGAAGCCGAAGGCGAAGCGTGGTGGGCACGACAGGGATCGAACCTGTGACCCCTACCATGTCAAGGTAGTGCTCTCCCGCTGAGCTACGTGCCCTAGAGGTCATTTCATCGGTGGGGTCCCTATAACGGCTCAGGGGACCCGGCGCAAGGACGGAACGGGGCCGATTTAGGCCGCCAGCATCTTGTTCACTTCGCTGACCAATTCGCGCAGATGCACGGGCTTGGACAGCACCTTGGCGTTCTTGGGGGCGTCCGAATCCGAGTTCAGGGCGACCGCGGCAAAGCCGGTGATGAACATGATCTTGATGTCGGGATCGAGTTCCGAGGCGCGGCGGGCGAGCTCGATGCCGTCCATCTCCGGCATCACGATGTCGGTGAGCAGCATCTCGAACGGCTCTTCCCGCAGCCGCTGATAGGCGGCCATGCCGTTGTCATGGGACGAGACCTGGAAACCGGCGTTTTCCAGCGCCTTGACCAGGAAACGGCGCATGTCGTTGTCGTCTTCGGCGAGCAGGATTTTTGCCATGGCAGGAAACGTCGAATCCCCAGAGGATATCAGCAGAGGTCACTAAGCCCGACAGAGGGTAAATTTGGGGTGAAAATCTTTACCTTGGGCCGGCTGTGCTGCCGGCTCTTGTGAACCGGAACGGGCTCCGAATCAATCGAGCCGGACCAACCGGTCCCCGCCACGATGCCCGCACGGTTAAGACATGTTCCAGCGTCCATCACATCTTTTCGCTTGGCAGAATGGTTGCGATTCCGGACAATGACGACACATAAGAGCCGTTCGACCGGCCGAATCATGGGGTCCGGAGCTTTTCCGGATCGTGCGGCGCCAAGGGGGCGAAGCCTGAGTAGGGACGAAGCTTGAGAAGATGACCCGGTTTGACGGCGACATGTCGCCAGCCTTCGAGATCTTCGAGCCCGCCGAATGGCGCGCGCCTGTCATCTTCAACTCGCCCCATTCGGGCTCGACCTATCCGGACGAATTCCTGGCGGCATCGCGGATCGACCTGCCGACGCTGCGGCGGTCGGAAGACTCGTTCATGGACGAACTGATCGGCCATCTGAGCGACCGTGGCTTCCCGACGGTGCGGGTCAACTTTCCCCGCTCCTATGTCGACGTCAATCGCGAGCCGTATGAGCTCGACCCCCGCATGTTCAGCGGACGGCTGCCGAGCTTTGCCAACACCCGCTCGATGCGCGTCGCCGGTGGCCTCGGCACCATTCCGCGCGTGGTCGGCGACGGCCAGGAGATCTACCGCGACCGCATCCTGGTCGACGATGCGCTCGGGCGAATCGAGACGCTGTACAAACCCTACCACCGCGCGCTGCGCCGGCTGATCAACAAGGTGCACCAGATGTTCGGCACCGTGGTGCTGGTCGACTGCCACTCGATGCCCTCGGTCGGTGTCAGCAGGGACGAGCCGCGACGGCCCGATGTCGTGATCGGCGACCGCTACGGCACGAGCTGCACGCCGCTGCTTTCAGATCGCGTTGAGGAGACCATGACCGGCCTCGGCTATTCGATCGGCCGCAACAAGCCCTATGCCGGCGGCTTCATCACCGAGCATTACGGCAATCCCGCAAGCGGCCTGCACGCTGTACAGCTCGAGCTCAACCGCGCGATCTACATGGACGAGCGGCGGCGCGAGCGGAGCGCACGCTTTGCGCAAGTGGCCTCCGACTTCGGCGTTCTCGCCGACGTGCTGGCCAGTACGATTCCGTTCGCCGATCTCGGCCCGTTCCAGGCTGCGGCGGAATAGGCCGGCGTTTCTTCGCACGATCATGTTGTCTGCGATTGGAGGCGAAAGCGCGCTCGCTTCGCTACGCACGTCGAAGCAAAAAAGAGGCGCAAAGAAAAAAGGGCCGCTTCTGATGAAGAAGCGGCCCAAGTCTAGGGAGGAAACGCCCAAGGAGGGCAGCGGTAACGCCAAGCGCTACCGCACCGCAACAATATGCGACCGCGCCGCACAAAGTGCAAGGCCTTTTGAGCCATTTCCCATGCAATTCACACATGGCTCAGTTGCTTCCAGAGAAACCCAGATTCAGTTTCTTTGATAAGGAAATTCAATGGGTTGATAGTCATTTGCATACCAACGAGGCAACTTCGGAACGAAGTTTTCAACTCAATGATCGATATTTGGCCAGCAGATGACTGGGATGAAGCAGCGCGCCGCGGCATCCAAAATACCAGGGAGCAAATCAAGACAGCGCTGCACGCGGGGGAGGAATTGAGCTAGGCAGGAGCCAGCTTCATCCAACCTTCGCTTCGAGGATTCCCGTGACGGTGATCGACTTCTCCGCCTTCATCGGACGGCTCGCCACCGCCTCCGGCGAAACCATCCTGCCGTTCTTCCGCACCTCGCTGTCGATCGACGACAAGAGCAAGACCAAGGATTTCGACCCCGTGACGGAGGCCGACCGCGCCGCGGAGGCGGTGATGCGGCGGCTGATCAGGGCCAATTTCCCTCAGCACGGCATCGTCGGCGAGGAATTCGGCAATGAGCAGGACAATGCCGACTATGTCTGGGTGCTCGACCCCATCGACGGCACCAAATCCTTCATCGGCGGCTTTCCGATCTGGGGTACGCTGATCGCGCTGCTGCACAAGGGCGCGCCGGTCTACGGCATGATGCACCAGCCCTTCATCGGCGAGCGCTTCTCCGGCGACAACGGCTCGGCCAACTATAAAGGGCCCTCCGGCGAGCGCCGGCTCCAGGTCCGCCGCTGCGCTTCGCTGTCGGAAGCCACGACCTACACCACCAGTCCGCTGCTGATGAACGAGAGCGACCGCGCCATCTTCGGCCGCATCGAGCAGGGCGCGCGGCTGTCGCGCTATGGCGGCGACTGTTATTCCTACTGCATGCTCGCCGCAGGTCATGTCGATCTCGTGATCGAGACCGAGTTGAAGCCCTACGACATCGCGGCGCTGATCCCGATCGTGACCGGCGCCGGCGGCGTCGTCACCACCTGGGAAGGCAAGCCGGCCCAGGGCGGCGGCCGCATCATCGCGGCCGGCGACGCGCGGGTTCACGAAGAGGCCTTGAGGCTCTTGAACCCGTAGCAATCGGGAGAGATGCGCACCACGAGTGCAGCGGCGTTAAATTGCCTCACACCGCCTCTGCCCTCAAATGCTCCACCAGCATCTTGGCCGGCCGCGGCAACGCCTTGAAGCTGCGTGCGCAGATCACGAGCCGCCGGTTGGCCCAGGCATCGCGCAGGCGGACCATGGCGAGCGGCATGGTCCTGGCGCAGCGCCGCGCAGCGGCTTCGGGCACGAGCGCAACGCCGACATCGGCGGCGACCATCTGGCAGATCGCGTCGAAATCGCGCAGGCGCGCGCGGAAATGCGGGCGCAGGCCGAGCCGCGCGGCGTGCTTGGAGATGTGCACCTGCAGCGCGGTGGCGCTGGTCAGGCCGACGAAGTCGCAGACCCCGGCCTCCTGAAAGTCGATCTGGCGCCGGCCGGCGAACGGGCCACGGCGCGAGGTCACCAGCGTCAGGCGGTCCTCGCTGAAGACGAAGCGCTCGATATGGTCGGGCAGCGCGTGCTCGGCGGCGAAACCGAGATCGGCGGCGCCCGTCGTGATCGCCGCCGCGATGTCGGTGCTCTCGCGCTCCTCGATGTCGACGGCGACGTCGCGATGCGCGCGCAGGAAGCCGGCGAGCGCCTTGGGCAGATGCTCCGAGAGCCCCGAGGTGTTGGCGAGCAAGTGCACGCTGGCGCGCAAACCGCTGGCAAAGCCGGCAAGATCGCCGCGCATTGCGTCGATCTGGTGGATGACCAGCCTTGCGTGATCGAGCAGGCTCTCGCCGGCCGCGGTCAACTCGACGCCGCGACGTCCGCGCTTCAGCAGCGCGACGCCGAGCGCATCCTCGAGCCCCTTGATGCGCGCGCTGGCGGAAGCCAGCGCCAGGTGCGAGCGCTCGGCACCGCCCGTGATGCTGCGCTGGTCGGCGACCGCGATGAAGAGCTGGAGGTCGACGAGGTCGAAGCGCATGCCGGGTCTCCCAGCCTTCGCTCCAGACGAAGGCTCTCTCCGTAACCTCCAGATTGTGCCTGATCGCGGCTTCGGTCAATGTGCCGACATGATCGACCCGCTTCTCATCGTGATCGCCGCCGTCTTCCTGCTCGCCGGATTCGTCAAGGGCGTGGTCGGGCTCGGCCTGCCGACGGTGTCCATGGGCCTGCTGGCGGTGAGCATGACCCCGAGCCGGGCCATCGCCATCGTCATCGTGCCCGCCATCATCACCAACATCTGGCAGACCTTCGTCGGCCCCTATCTGCGCGACATCCTGAGGCGGCTGTGGCCGCTGATGATCGGCACCGTGGTCGGATGCTGGCTCAATGCCGGCGCGCTGACCGGGCCGCATGCGCGCTACGGCACGATCGTGCTCGGCGTGCTCCTCGTCATCTACGCCGTGATCGGCCTGAACAAATTCCAGTTCCGCGTTTCACGCGGGAACGAGAAATGGGTCGGCGGCGTGGTCGGAATCGTCACCGGCATGATCTCGGCCTCGACCGGCGTGCAGGTGATCCCCTCGATGCCGTTCATGCAGGCGATCGGCATGGAAAAGGACGAGCTGGTGCAGGCGCTCGGCGTGTTCTTCACGACGGCGACGCTGGCGCTCGCCTTCAACCTGACCGCGGTCGGATTGTTGACGCCCGCCAATGTCGTGCCCGGCGCCGTGGGCCTCGCCATGGCTTTTGCCGGCATGTTCATCGGCCAATCGGTGCGGGCGCGGATGCCCGCGGAAGCGTTTCGCCGCTGGTTCCTGATCGCGATGATCCTGCTCGGCCTCTATCTCGCCGGCAGCGCGCTGGTGAAGGAATTCGCCTGAGGGACGCTACCGCGTCTCCAGCATGGCGACGCGGATGCCGAGATAGATGAAGAGACCGCCAAGCGCGCGATTGACCCAGGCGACGGCGCCCCCGGACTGCCGCAGCCGGTGCGCGGCCTTGGCCGCGAACGCGGCCAGCACGAGGCACCACAGCGTCCCCGTCGAGATGAAGATCAGGCCGAGCGTCAGGAAGGCGAGCGGCTTGTGCGGCGCGTCGGCTGCGACGAATTGCGGCAGGAAGGCTAGGAAGAACAGCGCGACCTTGGGATTGAGCGCGTTGGTGAAGACGCCCTGGAGGAAGACCCGCCGCAATGAGCTCCGCACCGGCTCGTCGATCGCCGACGCCGGCACCGGGCGCGACAACAGCATCTGGAGCCCGGTCACGACGAGATAGGCCGCGCCGATCAGCTTCAGGATCGAGAAGGCGGTCGACGAGGCCATCAGCAGCGCCGAAAGCCCGATCGCCGCGCCCGCGACATGGACCAGGCAGCCGCAACTGATGCCCAAGGCGGCAGCGGCGCCGCCCCGCCAGCCCATTTGCATGCTGCGGCCGATCACATAGACCGAATCCGGCCCCGGCGTGATGTTCAGCAGCACGCCCGACAGGATGAAAAGTCCGATCTCGTGAATGCCCAGCATGCAAGGTCCCCCGGCGCCCGTACGGACGTGCTGATTGCGCTTAGTCGGTTCGCCCGCCCCCGTCCACCGCCGGAATCGCTTAGGATTTGCCTCGAATTTGCAATGCGGATCAGGCTTCCGCTCGGCCTCATCTGCTTTATAAAGGGAGGGTTCTCGAAATGCGGGACTCGAGGCGACTGCCACGCCGTGGCCGGTCCCCTCTCCCTTGGAGCTTCGCGGATATGGAAAGACGTCTGGCCGCCATCGTCTGCGCCGATGTCGCCGGCTATTCGCGCATGATGGGCAGCGACGAGGCCGGCACCCATGCCGCCTTCAAGGCCCATCGCGCGGCGATCCATCCCATCATCCTCAATCACGGCGGCCGCGTCGTGAAGAACACCGGCGACGGCTTCCTGCTCGAGTTTCCCTCGATCGTCGGCGCCACCGAGGCTGCGATCGCGATGCAGACGCTGATGGCGGAGCGCAACCGCCACCTGCCGGCCGACCGCGCCATGCAGTTCCGGATCGGCATCCACATGGGCGACGTCATCGCCGACGAGGACGAGGTCTTCGGTGACGACGTCAACATCGCCGTCCGCCTGGAATCCGTGGCGAGCCCCGGCGGCTTCGCGATCTCGGCCAAGGCCTACCGGGAGGCGAGCAAGCATCTCTCGGTGCCGCTGATCGATGCCGGCAATCATCGCTTCAAGAACATCAAGGATGCGATCGAGGTCTGGACCTGGACGCCCGACGGCGCGCCGGCGCTTGCCCCCGAGCTCCGGGAGGCTTCGGCGCTGTCGCAGCAGTACCGCACCGCGATCGTCGGCGTGCTGCCCTTCGCCAATCTCAGCGACGCCCAGGACGAATATTTCTCCGACGGCCTCACCGAGGACCTGATCCATGCGCTGTCGCTGCAATCCTTCTATCGGGTGCTGAGCCGCAACTCGACCTTCGCCTTCAAGGGCAAGAACACGAGCACCCGCCTGATCGCGCGCGAGATCGATGCCACCTATCTGATCCAGGGCTCGGTACGGCGCGCCGGTGCCAAGATCCGCGTCACCGCCGAGCTGATCGCGCCGGAGACCGGCGAGCAGCTCTGGACCGGCCGCTACGACCGCGACATCGGCGACCTCTTCGCGATGCAGGACGAGATCACGACCAGCCTGTCCGCTGCGATCGCCACCGAGATCGTCCGTGCCGAGGCCTCGGCGCCGGCACGGCTCTCGACCGACGTCTCCGCCTGGGATCGTTTCCTCAAGGGGCTGTCGCACTACTACCGGCAGACCAAGGAGGATCTGACAGTCGCCGTCGACCTGTTCCGCGAGGCCATCCGGCTCGATCCCAAACTGTCGATCGCGCATGCCTATCTGGCCACGATCCAGATCCAGAGCATCCAGTTCGGCTGGGTCAAGGGCACGCGCGAGATGTGGGCCGAGGCGATGAACCTCGCCGAAACCAGTGTCCGGCTCGATCCGCGCTCATCCTTTGCGTTCTCGATCCTGTCCTGGGCGCATGCGATGGAGGGGCACTACGAGGCGGCGCTGGACGCCGCCAAGCGCGCGGTCGCGCTCAACCCCTACGACAATGGCGCGCGCGGCGTGCTCGGCATCTGCCATTTCGTCATCGGCGAGCACCGCGAGGCGATCGAGCTGTTCTCGATGGCCGCGCAACGCGACAACAGCGACCCACGCTACCAATGGGCCGCGCTGAACGCGTTCAGCCATTATCTGTTGCGCCAATATGACGCGACCCTGTCCTGGGCCCGCGAGCAGCTCTACATCAATCCGAACCACATGCAGGCGCTGGCGATCCGCGCCGCGGCGCTGGCGCAACTGGGCCGGACCGACGAGGCGAGCGAGGCCGCCGTCGTGCTCATGGGCAACTACCCGACCCTCAATGTCGATCGTCACTTGCGCAACTTCCACTGGAAGCGGCCCGAGGACATCGCCCATTATCGCGAGGGGCTGCTGAAGGCCGGCGTGCCGCTCGGCAAGCTGACCCTGGTTCAGAGCGACCTCAAACGCGCCGCCGAATCCTGAGAAACTGCCCGCGCCAGTGCCGTCCGGCACCGGCTTTTATTGACAGGACAGTGAATTCAGCCACACTTCGTTGCACGCTGAAGTAGTATATCCTGCTGTCGTTTTGTTAGGACTTTCCGCGCTCTAACAGCTCGCCTGCTTTTTTTGCGATTCGCTGCTTTCAGGATTTGGGCCATGCATCACCCCGCTTCGAAGCCGCCCTTCGATCCCTCGATTCCGGTCTCGCCGAACAATCCCTGCCCGTTCCTGCGCGGCCTTGTCGGCGAAGGTTTCGTCGACGGCGGGACCGTCCCGCTCAACACGCTGTCGCAGACCATCGCGAATGCGAGCGGCGAGACGGGGCTGAAGAAGGTCTCGGCCCGCATCCAGGTCCGTGGCGTCGCGCTGATCGCCAATGGCGCCTGTCACATCCTGCAAAGCATCTTCTGGGGCGCGCAGCTCAACACGCTGCGCGGCGGCCCGCTCGACAAGCTCGGTGCCGGCTCGCGCATCCTCGGCGTCGACGGTCGCGTCAACGAGGACGAGATCGCGCGGCTCGCCAGTTTCGGCAGCACCTATGCCGATCCCGATGGCGGCACCGAGACCGGGCTCAACGCCTCGCAAATCCAGACCTTCATGAACGACAATCTCAAGCGCGCCGGCAATCAATCGCGATGGTACTACCAGATCCTGATGAAGTTCGAATGGCCGATTCTGCTCAGGATCATGGGCAAGGGTCTGGGTGACGACCGCTATCTCAGCGTGGCCGAGGTGAGGACATTGTTCAACGAGCGCAAATTCCCGGACAGGATCACCCAGAGGGTTGTCGCCCAGCCGGTCAAACCGCCGTCGCTCATCTTTCGCGCCGCCGGCGGCCTCGTCGCCGCGCTCCTCGTCTTTGGCGTCGTCGCGCTACGCTTTCCCGATCAATTCCAGCCGATGCTTCCCGGCATCCTCGGCGACCTCGTGGCGCCGCCATTGCCGAAGCTCGTCGAGCCCAAGGCTGCATACTGGCTCGAGCAGAACTGGGCGCTGGAGGACCGGCACTGGTTTCATCACGCCAGCCAGGGCACCGCGACCTTCCCGGTGCCCTATCGCTGGTTCATGGCGCTCGAGCAGCCGCGGCTACATTTCTTCGCAAAGCCCGGGATGCTGCATGACAGCGACCATCTGCAGCGCTTCGGCTTCATCCCGAGCCCGCAGACGATCAACACCGACGATGCCACGCTACGCCGGTTCGGCTACGCCAACGTCTACGACAAGACCAAGCCGGTACCGGCGCGGCTTTGGGATCCGCCAGTCAATTGGGGGGCCCAGGCTGAAAATGTCGACGGCCTGCCCGTCGGCTTTGCGCGCATGACCGGCGTCGCCGATCCCGCGACCGGCCAGATCGGCGAGGACCGGATCGGCCTGACCTGCGCCGCCTGCCACACCGGCCAGATCCAATACAAAGGTATCGCCATCCGCTTCGACGGCGGTCCGGCCATGACCGACCTGAGGAAGCTCGAGGTCACGACCGGTCTGTCGATCGCCTACACGCTGCTCGTGCCAGGTCGCTTCACACGCTTCGCCGATCGTGTGCTCGGCACCTCCGCCAGCGCTGAGGATCGCGATGCACTGAAGCAGAAGCTGCGCACGATCAGCACATTCCTGATCGACTGGGAGAAGACCTACGCGAAAACCATCGCCGGCAAGACGAGGCTCAACCCGAAGACAAAGCGGGAAGAGCCGCAAGAGAACACCGAGGAGGGATATGGTCGTCTCGACGCGCTCAACCGCATCGGCAATCAGGTCTTCGCCCAGGACATGGCGATCAGCGGCCTCAGCGGCTTCGAAAAGAACCTGCATGCCCAGGACGCGCCGGTCAGCTTCCCGCCGATCTGGACCGTGCCCTGGCTCAAATACGCGCAATATGACGCTTCGATCGAACAGCCGCTGATCCGCAATGCCGGCGAAGCGCTGGGCGTGACCGCGCTGCTCAATCTGTCCGACAATACCCCCAAGGACAGGCTGTTTCGCTCCTCGATGGACATCAAGAATCTGAACTGGATCGAGGATCTGCTGAAGGGGTCGCCGCCCCATCCGAAGAAGCAGCTGTCCGGACTGACATCGCCGAAATGGCCGTCGGACATCTTTGGCGATGCTGCCTGGAAGATCGATGACGAGCGCGTCAAGCGCGGCCGTAAGCTCTATGCGGAGCTCTGCGCCGAATGCCATCTCGGTCCGGTCGACGACAAGGCGTTCGACGCCGAGTTTCCGGCCCAGAGCATCTGGTCCTCGCCACGCTGGGAGACCATCGGCAACGACAAATTCCTCAACGAGGTTCAGAAGAGCGTCAAAGGCATGGGCACCGACCCCGCTCAGGCGGGCGTGCTGGCGACGCGAACGGTTCAGGTGCCGGGCTTCCTCAAGCTCGACCCCACGCAGAATCTCAACGCCTGGTGGAACTGCAATCTGCCGGATATTTCGTCGACCGACATGCCGTACTCGCTTGGCCTGATGGTGCTCGTCGACATCGTCAGCCGCAAGGCGATGGACGATGCGAAGATCGACCCGAAGGTTCAGGATGCCTGGTGGGGCAAGCGCAAGAACTGCCCGAATCCCGGTCCGCAGCCGGCCGACAAGAACGAGCCAGGGCCCTGGTATCGCGCGCGCCCGCTCAACGGTGTCTGGGCCACCGCGCCTTACCTGCACAACGGATCGGTACCCTCGCTCTATTGGATGCTGAGCCCCGCGGCCGAGCGCCCCAAATCGTTCTGCATGGGTGGCGGCCGCGACTATGATCCGAAGCAGGTCGGCTTCGCAGTCACTGACGGCGAGAGCTGCAAGACCGGGCAGACGCGCTTCTCGACGCGAGCGTCTGATGGCACTGACCTGTTCGGCAACAGCAATCTCGGCCATTCGTTCGACGGCACGCCAGGCCCCGGCAAGGACGGCACCATCGGCCGCCCGCTCAAGGAGCAAGAGCGCTACGACCTGATCGAGTATTTGAAGACGCTGTGAATTATCTCGTCGTCATGGCCGGGCATAGCCGTCCGAAGGACGGCGTCGCTTCCGCTCGCCTATGTCCCGGCCATCCACGACCTTTGCTGCGGCACCAAGAACGTGGATTGCCCGGGACAAGCCCGGGCATGACGAGTTCGTGGCACGATCCCTCGCTCAAGCGCTCACTTGAACAGCGGCGTGCCCGGGACGAAGGCGTCGAAGGCCGCCCAGAACTGGGAGCGGTAGCGGTCCTGCTCCTGCAGGATCTCGTGCTTGGAGCCGGCGATCACGAGATGGGAGCCGGCGCGCAGGTGATAGGCAAACTCCTCGATCGCCGCGGTCGAGACCACGGTGTCATTGGAGGCCGCCAGCATCAGGATCGGCTGGCGGATCCGGGAGGGGTAGTTCACGCGCTTGAAGGTGTGCATCGCGCGGAAGGCGGTATCGGCCCAGGCGACCGTCGGTGACGCCAGTCCGAGCGTCGGATCCTCCTCCAGGATCGCGGCATTGCGCGCATAGCGCACGGGATCGCTGGTCAGGGGATTGTTGATGAAGGGATCGAGCCCGGTGAGGCGGTCGCTGCCGCCGGGAACGTAGCGGCCGCCCTGCCCGAGCAGGCGCATCGTCTTGAGCAGCGCACGCACCGGGAACGAGGTGGTGCGCCCCGGCAGGTCGATCATCGGGGCCGACAGCACCATGCGGTCGAACCAGCGCTTGCCGGCATGCGCCAGCCGCAGCATCACCGTGCCGCCCATGGAGTGCGCGAGCGCGAAGAAGGGCGGCGGGCAATCCGGCAGCACCACCTGCTGCACGAAGGTCTCGACGTCGATCTCGAAATCGGAGAAGTCGCGCACATAGCCCTTGCGCGGATCGCGCAGGCGGCGCGAGGAATGGCCCTGCCCACGCCAGTCGATCATCGCCACCGCAAAGCCGCGGTCGCGCAGGTCGCGCACGGTCTCGAAATATTTCTCGATCTGCTCGCTGCGGCCGGTGAAGACGCAGACGGTGCCCTTGCGACCCGCCGGCGGCGCCCAGCGCGCAAAGCGCAACTCGGCGCCATCGGGGGTCCTGATGGTGCCGCTGACGACGTTTTCGGGAACCGGATTGGACGGGATCGAGACCAGCGTCATAGGTGGGAAGTACTGCAATCAAGGGGCTAAAGCGCCGAAAAGGCGCAAATGCCGCCCTCTTGAACGCCGTCTCGTTCCACCCATATCATTTTCGTGCAGGCCGCTACCAGTGTTTCGGAACCGGAACATCAGGCTGCACACAGACGAAAGCCCGGCCCGATGGCGGGCGGGTTACCTAACAGTCGCTCAATGGAGGACTTGACCATGCGTAGCTACGATCTCACCCCCTTCTATCGTTCCACCGTCGGCTTCGACCGCCTCTTCAGCCTGCTCGACCAGGCCAGTTCGGACGGCAGCCCCGGCTATCCCCCCTACAACATCGAGCGTACCGGCGAGAACGCCTACCGCATCACCGTTGCGGTCTCGGGCTTCGCCAAGGATGAGCTCTCCATCGTCGCGAAGGAAAACACGCTGACGATCAAGGGCGAGAAAGTCGCCAACGAGAACTCGAAGTCCGAAGTGCTCTACCGCGGCATCGCCGCGCGCGCCTTCGAGCGCGCCTTCCAGCTTGCCGACTTCGTGCAGGTGAAGGACGCTTCGCTCGAGAACGGGCTGCTTCACGTCGACCTCGTACGCGAGATTCCCGAGGCGAAGAAGCCGCGCCAGATCGCGATCAACGCCGGCGCCAAGGCGCAGGTGATCGAGAACTCGGCCGCGCAAGCCGCCTGAGCCAAGCGACTAGGCCAAGCGACTTCCAGGTTGCGAAAGCGCCCCGGTGCCCCGGGGCGCTTTTTCGTCATGCATTGCATCACAGAGCGGTGAAGCCGCGTAACGCCGCCATCGCTCCCTCCGTCCCTTGGGCATCGAACTCAAACAAGATGGAGAAGATCATGTCACTCTGGCGCAGCCTTTTCGTCGCCGCGAGCCTTCTGGCGGCTCCCCTCGGCCTTGCTCACGCGCAGACACCTGCGACGGTCAAGGCGAAGAACGTCGTGCTGGTGCACGGCGCCTGGGCTGACGGGTCGAGCTGGTCGGAGGTGATCCCGATCCTCCAGGCTGCAGGCTTGCATGTGACCGCCGTGCAGAATCCGCTGTCGTCGCTCGCGGACTCCGTCGAGGCGACCAGGCGTGCGCTGGCCGAGCAGGAAGGGCCGACCGTGCTGGTCGCGCATTCCTGGGGCGGCACTGTGATCAGCCAGATCGGCGCTGACCCGAAGGTCACCGGGCTCGTCTATGTCGCCGCCCGCGCGCCCGATGCGAACGAGGATTTCGTGGCGCTGTCGAAGCAATTTCCGACCGGGCCCGCGCGCGCCGGCATCGTCGAGCGCGACGGCTACACCAAGCTCTCGGAAGAGGCCTTCCTGAAATACTTCGCCAATGGCGTGAAGCCGAAGCAGGCCAGGGAGCTCTATGCGGTGCAATGGCCGACGGCGGCCTCGATCTTCGCCGGCCGCACCACGGAAGCGGCGTGGCACTCCAAGCCGAGCTGGTACGCGGTCTCGAAGAACGACTACACCATCAACCCCGATTTCGAGCGCTTCCTCGCCAAGCGCATGAACGCCACCACGATCGAGCTCGATGCCGGCCACCTCTCGCTGGTATCGCATCCGAAGGAGGTCGCGAATCTGATCCTGGACGCGGCGGGGTATCCGAGAAGCTGAGCGGCGATCGCTTTGATGCAAAAGGCGCCTGAGCATCTCAGGCGCCTTTCGTTTCCTCCAGCTCTCTCCCAACCGTGAGTTTTGGGTGGCGCGTCGCGCCGAACTCTCGGTGCTAATCCAGCCCCTGCGCGGCCGGCATCTCCTGCGTCGGCAGGATGGTCGGGGCAGGCTTGGCCTGGCCGACGGTTGGCGCGGCTGCATCGGCGGGCTTGGCCTGCGCGGCGGCCGCTTGCTGCGAAGGCTGGGCCTGCGGTGCTTGAGCCTGCTGCGCGACCGGCTCGGCCGGCTTCGCGGCAGCGACCGGCGTCTCGGCGCGCCGCGGGGCGGCCTTGGGCAGCGGCACGGCGCGGCTTGCCACATGCGGGATCGGAGCCGGCGGGCGCGGCGGGCCGCTGCGGATCACGGTCGGCGGCGGCAGCGCGCTTTGCGGTCCGTAAGGCGCGACCGCGCGTTCGTCATAGGCGGGCGCCATGCCGTAGGCGTCAGCGGCGGGCATGAAGCGGATGATCCGCCCGTCGCGGGCGTCGATCATGAGCCGGCCGTCGTCGCCGCGGCGGTCGACCACCGCGATGGTGTAGACGCTGCCGCGCAGGCGCGGGATGCCGAGCGGCAAGAAGCCGTTTTCGCGCAGCACCGCGTAAACCTCGGTTGACGGCAACAATACCGGCGCCGGACCGCGTTCCTCGTAGCCATAGCCGTAACCGTAACGCGGTGGCGGCGGGACGGCCTCCGGCGCGTAGGGTCCGTCGAAATCCGACACCGTGACGACGGCTCCTCTCGCGATACCGCTGGCGGGAACCTGGGCGTGGCCCGCACTTGCAGCCAACGCCAGCGCGGCGGCGGCCACACATCCTGTGAAAAACTTCATGGTCGAGACGCTCCTGTCAGGCCCCCCGATGGCCGCCCTCTTTCGCTTCTCGCGGCGTGGCGCGCCTTCCGAAGGGTTGATCCGAAGCTTCATTTGGGATTCCGGCGCGCGCGGGGCCGGATCGGGGCGCGTTTGCTTCAAAACCGGGGCCGCGCAACTTTTGGAAAGCGATTGATTGACATATCGGGAATCGGGACTTCCGCGCGCTTGTGTGCTAGACAAAAATTTGGCAAGGTGATGTTTAGGACAGGAAGACTGTCTCAATTTTGCGTGCGGTTCCGGCACAGGGATTGCAGCGAAAACCGGTGCTCTCGAGCGTCGGCAAGGTACCAGGCAAAGCCGTTCTCGGGGACGAAGAGCGCCTAGGCCTGAATTTAAGAAAATGCGGCTCGCAGCGGACGAGCGGTGGCCCAGGAGCGGGTGCCGCGGGACACCCAAGGTGCGCCGAAGTTGGCGGTGAGGCAGCTTGCCGCATGGAGAGGACAGAGCAATGAACGGGTCGCAATTCGAGCGCGCAAACATCGTGGCAGAAGAGCTGTCGGCGACGGTCGCCTCGAAAACGACCGACCCGATTCAGGAACACAATTCGCGTCCCAAAGCCGAGGGCCTCTACGATCCGAGCCTGGAGAAGGATTCCTGCGGTGTCGGCTTCATCGCCAACATCAAGGGCAAGAAGTCGCACGAGATCGTCTCGGACGCGCTGAGCATCCTCTGCAATCTCGAGCATCGCGGCGCCGTCGGTGCCGACCCGCGCGCCGGCGACGGCGCCGGCATCCTGGTGCAGATTCCGCACGCCTTCTTCAGCCGCAAGGCCAAGGAGCTCGGCTTTGCGCTGCCGGGTCCCGGCGAATACGCCATCGGCGCGCTGTTCCTGCCGCGCGACACCGCCTGGCGCAACGTCATCAAGAGCATCATCGCCGACCAGATCAGGGAAGAGGGCCTGACCCTGCTCGGCTGGCGCGACGTGCCGACCGACAATTCCTCGCTCGGCGTCACCGTGAAGCCGACCGAGCCCGCCTGCATGCAGGTGTTCATCGGCCGCAACGGCACCGCCAAGACCGAGGACGAGTTCGAGCGCCGCCTCTACATCCTGCGCAAGTCGATCTCGCAGGCGATCTACCAGCGCCGCGACCGCGGCCTTGCGGGCTATTATCCCTGCTCGATGTCCTGCCGCACCGTGATCTACAAGGGCATGTTCCTCGCCGACCAGCTCGGCAAGTACTATCCCGACCTGCACGAGCAGGATTTCGAGAGCGCGCTGGCGCTGGTTCACCAGCGCTTCTCGACCAACACCTTCCCGGCCTGGTCGCTGGCGCATCCCTATCGCATGATCGCGCATAACGGCGAGATCAACACGCTGCGCGGCAACGTCAACTGGATGGCAGCGCGGCAGGCCTCGGTGAGCTCCGAGCTGTACGGCAAGGACATCAACCGGCTCTGGCCGATCTCCTATGAGGGCCAGTCCGACACCGCCTGCTTCGACAACGCGCTCGAATTCCTGGTGCAGGGCGGCTACTCGCTGCCGCACGCAGTGATGATGATGATTCCGGAGGCGTGGGCCGGGAATCCCTTGATGGATGAGAAGCGCCGCGCCTTCTACGAATATCATGCCGCGCTGATGGAGCCGTGGGACGGCCCCGCCGCGATCGCCTTCACCGACGGCCGCCAGATCGGCGCCACGCTCGACCGCAACGGCCTGCGGCCCGCGCGCTATCTCGTCACCAAGGACGACCGCATCGTGATGGCGTCCGAGATGGGCGTGCTGACGATCCCCGAGGACCAGATCATCACCAAGTGGCGCTTGCAGCCCGGCAAGATGCTGCTGGTCGACCTCGAGCAGGGCCGCCTGATCCCCGACGACGAGATCAAGGCCGAGCTCGCCAGGAGCCATCCCTACAAGGAGTGGCTGGAGCGGACCCAGATCGTGCTGGAGGAGCTGCCGAAGGTTGCGACCACCGGCGTGCGCTCGAACCTGTCGCTGCTCGATCGCCAGCAGGCGTTCGGCTACAGCCAGGAAGACATCACCATCCTGATGACGCCGATGGCCGCCACCGGCGAGGAAGCGGCGGGCTCGATGGGCAACGACACGCCGATCTCGGCGCTGTCGGACAAGGCCAAGCCGCTGTTCACCTATTTCAAGCAGAACTTCGCGCAGGTCACGAACCCGCCGATCGACCCGATCCGCGAAGAGCTGGTGATGAGCCTCGTCTCGATCATCGGACCGCGGCCGAACCTGTTCGACCTCCAGGGCATGGCCACGACCAAGCGTCTCGAAGTGCGCCAGCCGATCCTGACCGATGCGGATCTGGAAAAGATCCGCTCGATCTCGGAAGTGGCCGAGTCGCATTTCAAGTCGCGCACGCTGGACACCACCTTCCACGCCGGCCTCGGCGCGGCCGGCATGGACCAGGTGCTCGACGAGCTCTGCGCGCGCGCGGAAAGCGCCGTGCGCGAGGGCGTCAACATCATCATCCTATCCGACCGCATGGTCGGCACCGACCGCGTGCCGATCCCCTCGCTGCTGGCCTGCGCCGCCGTGCATCATCACCTGATCCGCACCGGCCTGCGCACCTCGGTCGGCCTCGTCGTCGAATCCGGCGAGCCGCGCGAAGTGCATCATTTCGCCTGCCTCGCGGGCTACGGCGCCGAAGCGATCAATCCCTATCTCGCGTTCGAGACCATCATCGCGATGAAGGACCGCCTGCCCGGCTCGCTCGACGACTATGAGATCGTCAAGCGCTACATCAAGTCGATCGGCAAGGGCCTGCTCAAGGTGATGTCCAAGATGGGCATCTCGACCTACCAGTCCTATTGCGGTGCGCAGATCTTCGACGCGGTCGGTCTCAAGGCCGACTTCGTCGGCAAGTTCTTCGCCGGCACGCATACCCGCGTCGAGGGCGTGGGTCTGGCCGAAATCGCGGAAGAAGCCGTGCGCCGTCATGCCGACGCGTTCGGCGAGGCGCTCGTCTACAAGAGCGCGCTCGATGTCGGCGGCGAATACGCCTATCGCAGCCGCGGCGAGGACCATGCCTGGACCGCCGAATCGGTGTCGCTGCTTCAGCACGCGGCGCGCGGCAATTCGCAGGAGCGCTATCGCGCCTTCGCCAAGATCCTCAACGAGCAGTCGGAGCGGCTGCTGACGCTGCGCGGCCTGTTCCGGATCAAGAACGCGGAGGAGGAGAAGCGCAAGCCTGTGCCGCTCGACCAGGTCGAGCCGGCCAAGGACATCGTCAAGCGCTTCGCCACGGGCGCGATGAGCTTCGGCTCGATCTCGCGCGAGGCGCACACCACGCTCGCGATCGCCATGAACCGGATCGGCGGCAAGTCGAACACCGGTGAAGGCGGCGAGGAAGCCGACCGCTTCAAGCCGATGCCGAACGGCGATTCCATGCGCTCGGCGATCAAGCAGGTCGCCTCCGGCCGCTTCGGCGTCACCACGGAGTATCTCGTCAACTCCGACATGATGCAGATCAAGATGGCGCAGGGCGCCAAGCCCGGCGAAGGCGGCCAGCTGCCCGGCCACAAGGTCGACGCCACCATCGCCAGGGTCCGGCATTCGACGCCGGGCGTCGGCCTGATCTCGCCGCCGCCGCACCACGACATCTATTCGATCGAGGACCTGGCGCAGCTGATCTACGACCTCAAGAACGTCAACCCGACGGGCGACGTCTCGGTCAAGCTCGTCTCCGAGATCGGCGTCGGCACGGTGGCCGCGGGCGTTGCCAAGGCGCGCGCCGACCATGTCACCATCGCGGGCTTCGAGGGCGGCACCGGCGCTTCGCCGCTGACCTCGATCAAGCACGCCGGCTCGCCGTGGGAGATCGGCCTCGCCGAAACCCATCAGACCTTGGTGCGCGAACGGTTGCGCAGCCGCATCGTGGTCCAGGTCGACGGTGGCTTCCGCACCGGCCGTGACGTCGTGATCGGCGCGCTGCTGGGTGCCGACGAGTTCGGCTTTGCCACTGCGCCGTTGATCGCGGCCGGCTGCATCATGATGCGCAAGTGCCATCTCAACACCTGCCCGGTCGGCGTCGCGACGCAGGATCCCGTCCTGCGCAAGCGCTTCACCGGCCAGCCCGAGCACGTGATCAACTACTTCTTCTTCGTTGCCGAGGAAGTCCGCGAGATCATGGCAAGCCTCGGCTTCCGCACCTTCAACGAGATGGTCGGCCAGGTGCAGCTGCTCGACCAGACCAGGCTGGTCGCGCACTGGAAGGCCAAGGGCCTCGATTTCTCCAAGCTCTTCGTCAAGCAGAAGGAAGAGAAGGGCCAGAAGATCTATCACTCCGAGCGCCAGAACCATCATCTGGAGGCGGTGCTCGACCGCACGCTGATCGAGCGGGCGCAGCCCGCGCTCGACCGCGGCGCGCCGGTGAAGATCGAGGCTGCGATCAACAGCACCAACCGCTCCGCTGGCGCGATGCTGTCGGGCGCGGTGGCCAAGATCTACGGCCATGCCGGCCTGCCGCACGACACCATCCATGTCAGCCTCAAGGGCACCGCCGGACAGGCCTTCGGCGCGTGGCTCGCCCACGGCGTCACCTTCGAGCTCGAGGGTGAAGGCAACGACTATGTCGGCAAGGGCCTCTCGGGCGGCAAGATCATCGTCAAGCCGCCGAAGAACTCCGCGATCGTGCCGGAAGAGAGCATCATCGTCGGCAACACCGTGATGTACGGCGCGATCGAGGGCGAATGCTACTTCCGCGGCATCGCCGGCGAACGTTTTGCCGTGCGCAATTCCGGCGCCGTGGCGGTGGTCGAAGGCGCGGGCGATCATTGCTGCGAATACATGACCGGCGGTATCGTCGTCGTGCTCGGCAAGACCGGGCGCAACTTCGCGGCCGGCATGTCCGGCGGCATTGCGTACGTGCTGGACGAGACCGGCGATTTCGACCGGCTGTGCAACATGGCGATGGTCGAGCTCGAGCCGGTGCTGTCGGAAGAGCTGATCAACGCCGGCACCTATCACCATTCCGGTGACCTCGAGGCGCACGGTCGGGTCGACGTGTTCAGGAACCTGCTCGCCTCCGACGTCGAGCGCCTGCACGTGCTGATCTCGCGCCATGCCAAGGCGACCGGCTCCAAGCGTGCCGCCGACATCCTTGCCAACTGGAAGGAATGGCTGCCCAAGTTCCGCAAGGTGATGCCGGTCGAGTACCGGCGCGCGCTGCGCGAGATGGCCGCCAACGCGGACGCCGAGCCGAAAATAGCGATCGGGGCGTAGGACATTACACCTCGTCATTGCGAGCGAAGCGAAGCAATCCAGAATCTCTCCGCGGAAAAAGACTGGATTGCTTCGTCGCTTCGCTCCTCGCAATGACGGTGAGGAAACAACAAGACGAATTTAAGCGGCAGGGACTTCGGGTTTAATGGGCAAGATCACGGGTTTTCTGGAAATCGAACGGCACGACCGCAAGTACACTCCGGTCGCCGAGCGCGTGAAGCATTACAAGGAATTCGTCGTTCCGCTGTCCGAGAAGGAAGTGCGCGACCAGGCCGCGCGCTGCATGAACTGCGGCATCCCCTATTGCCACGGCACCGGCTCGGTGGCGCCCGGCACGCCCGGCTGCCCGGTCAACAACCAGATCCCGGACTGGAACGACCTCGTCTATCAGGGCAACTGGGAAGAGGCCTCGCGCAATCTGCATTCGACCAACAATTTCCCGGAGTTCACGGGGCGCATCTGTCCTGCGCCGTGCGAGGCGTCCTGCACGCTCAACATCGACGACAACCCCGTCACCATCAAGACCATCGAATGCGCGATCGTCGACCGCGCCTGGGACAATGGCTGGCTGAGGCCTGAAGTCGCCGCGGAGAAGACCGGCAAGAAGGTCGCGGTGATCGGCTCGGGTCCGGCCGGCATGGCCTGTGCGCAGCAGCTGGCGCGCGCCGGCCACGACGTCCACCTCTACGAGAAGTACGCCAAGGCTGGCGGCCTGCTGCGATACGGCATCCCCGACTTCAAGATGGAGAAGAGCGTCATCGACCGCCGCGTGGCGCAGATGGAAGCCGAAGGCGTCACCTTCCACTACAACAGCCATGTCGGCGCCGAGGGCAATGTCGATCCGCGCGAGATGCTCAACGAGTACGACGCGGTGGCGTTGACCGGCGGCGCCGAAGCCCCGCGCGACCTGCCGATCCCCGGCCGCGAGCTGTCAGGCATCCACTACGCCATGGACTTCCTGCCGCAGCAGAACCGCCGCGTCTCCGAGGAGCCGCTCGGCGGCGCCCAGGAGATTTTGGCCGGCGGCAAGCATGTCGTCGTCATCGGCGGCGGCGACACCGGATCGGACTGCATCGGCACCTCGCTGCGGCAGGGCGCGCTCTCGGTGACCCAGCTCGAGATCATGCCGGCCCCGCCGGAGCGCGAGGACAAGGGCCTGACCTGGCCGAACTGGCCGCTGAAGATGCGGACGTCCTCCAGCCAGGCCGAAGGCGCGATCCGTGAATACGCGGTGCTGACCCAGAAGTTCTCGGGCGAGAACGGCCAAGTCAAGAAGCTGCACTGCGTGCGCGTCGACGACAAGTTCAAGCCGCTTCCCGGCACCGAGTTCGAGCTCGATGCCGACCTCGTCCTGCTCGCGATGGGCTTCGTCCACCCGGTGCACGAAGGCCTGCTCAAGCTGCTCGCGGTCGACCTCGACCCGCGCGGCAACGTCAGGGCCAACACGCTCGACTACCAGACCTCGCGCCCGAACGTGTTCACCGCCGGCGACATGCGGCGCGGCCAGTCGCTGGTCGTCTGGGCGATCCGCGAAGGCCGGCTGTGCGCCCGGTCGATCGATACGTTCCTGATGGGGAAGACGGACCTGCCGCGGTAGCTGCGGCTCGCTCGGCTGCCGGCTTCAAACGATGCTGTCATCGTCCGCGAAGGCGGACGATCCAGTATTCCAGAAGCCCGCGTTCGAGAGCACGCACTCACCACATCCACTGCAGCGTACTGGATGCCCGCCTTCGCGGGCATGACGACGGAGTGATGGTGAGAGCGCCATCAACTAACCCGCATCCACTCGACGCGATCCGCCGCCTCAATTCTGCAGCCTCACCCCGACCAGCATCACCGTCCCCTGCGAGCTCGACCCGGCCTGATTCGAATCCAGGATGTCGTGGCGCAGCGTGCCCTTGACCCAGATGTTGCGGTTGAGCTTGTAGATCAGATTGCCTTCGAGCGAGTAGGTCTTGTCGTTGCGGTTCTGGCCCTGGTAGTCGTAGGTGCCGTAGGTGAACTTGCCGACTGCCGTGAGCCAGCGCCGGAAGTCGTGGTCGACTTCGGCGGCGTAGGTGCGCACCAGCACGCCGGAGGAGCCGGGAATCGTGGTCTCGTTGATCTGTGTGTCGGTGAAGAATTTCACCGTGGTGAGGCCGCTGGCGTTCCAGATCAGGGAGCCCGTGGTGAGGAAGCCCGCGAGCTGGCTGAGACGCGGGTCGGTATAGTTGCGCGCGGAATAACCGACCGAGATCTCGCCGGTGAGGATGCGCGAGAACTCGAAGGACGAGCCGACCTTGGCATAGCCGCCGTTCGAGTCGCGGAAGTAGCCGTTGCGGTCGGCGGCCTGGTCGTGGACGCGGGTGTCGCCCTCGATTTCGACGAACGGCTTCAGGCCGGGCTTGAGATCATAGGAGAAGCGCCCGACGCCGCCATACTGGTTGAAGTCGCGGTCGGTGTTGGGGAAGACCGAGCCGTCGGTGAGTTTCGAATCCGTGTATGCCGTGCGATCGATCGTGGCGCCGGCGGCGACCTGGAAGCGATTGAAGGTCTGGTCGAAGCCGATGGTGGTGCCATAGGCGGCATAGACCGGGTATTTCTGCAGGCCGGCCTGCACGTTCGGGCTGCCGGGATTGTCGGTGGCGAGCCGCAGGCGCAGCTGCGAGAGAAGCTTGAAATCGCGGGTGACGTCGAGCCGGCCATCGACATGGCCGGTGAAATCGGGACGGTTGGCCTCGACCGGCGACGGCGAGGCGAGGCCGTTGATCGTCGCCGGCATGTCGTTGGTGTAGCCCGAGAACGAGCCGCGCAGATCGGCGACCAGCGCATGGCGCTCCCAATCGGACACCACGAGCAGATCGGGCGCGATCACATAGGCCGGCGAACCGACAGGCTTGTTGAGCCGCGTCGGATTGGTGTCGTAGCCGGCGGAGAGCTCGAGCCCGCCCTTGATCAGGAAACTGCCGGCATAATCGCCGACGGCTCCGAACGGATCCTCATCGGCCCTGAGGCGGCGGCGCAGCGGCTGGCCAGGCACGTTGCCCGCCATCGCCGGCGGCACCGGGACCTTGTGCGCAGTCTCGGAGGGCGGCGACGCGATACGCGGCGGAGTGAGCGTGCGCTCCGGTGTTGCCGGCGGGACCTTCGAGCCCGGACCGGCCGCGCGCTTCGGCTTCGGCTGGCCGGGATAAAGCTTTGGCTGCTGCCGCTTGCGGTTGAGCGAATCGTAGCCGGAGCTGCTCGCGCCGGTGGCGGCGGGCAGGCCGTAGGTCGGGACCTGACCGATGCGCGAGGTCGCCGGCGTCTCGCGGGCCTTGCGCGGATCGGCATTGGGATCCGGCAGCGCCGGCAATGAATCCGATGGTGCCTGCGGCACGCCCGCCGTGCGGCGCGTCGGCAACGTGTCGGGCGAGGCAAAGCCGCCGCGGTTGGGATTGAACAGGTCGGGCGTAAGGCTCTGGGCGGATGCCGGGGCGCTTCCGAGGGCCGTCAGCGCGAGGCACGGCAAAGCCGCGCGCAGGAAATGCGCGCGTTTGCTCCGGCCATTGCCTGGAGACGGCACCACGATGGAATAACCCCAACGAAATCAAACACTTTCACGACCATCCCCACCGGCTGGCAGGAACCATCGTTAATGGAGTTAAAACAATTATGGTTAATGACCGGTTGAGGGTGTTGGGGCGCTCGTCGCCTCGCTGGTCGGGGCGTGCTAAGCAGGCGCCAACGGGCGAACGCCCCCTCCTCCCTGGACCAGCCCATGCCGAGCTCGAAACCGCTGATGACCGCATCATCCGGCCCCATCCCCGACAGCGTCGAATCCGCGCTCCGCACGCTGGAGACCGAGAGCGGCGGCATCAACGCGCTCGCCGCAGCCCTGCGCGGCCCACTGGGCGCGACCTTCGCGAAGGTCGTCGACCTGATCCGCAACGCCAAGGGCCGCGTCATCGTCACCGGGCTCGGCAAGTCCGGACACATGGGCCGCAAGATCGCGGCGACGCTGGCCTCGACCGGCACGCCCGCCTTCTTCGTGCACGCCGCCGAAGCCGGCCATGGCGACCTCGGCATGATCACCACCGACGACGTCATCATGGCGCTGTCCTGGTCCGGCGAGCAGCCGGAGATGAAGAACCTCGTGAACTATTCGGCGCGCTTTGCGATTCCCATGATCGCGGTGACGTCGAACGCCGCGTCCTCGCTCGGCCAGGCCGCCGACCTCGTCATTGAGCTGCCGAAGGCGCGCGAGGCCTGCCCGCACAATCTGGCGCCAACCACTTCGACCCTGATGCAGGCCGCGATCGGCGACGCCATCGCGATCGCGCTGCTCGAAGGCCGCGGCTTCACGGCGCTGGAATTCGCGCATTTCCACCCCGGCGGCAAGCTGGGCGCGATGCTGAAATTCGTTCGCGACTACATGCGCACCGGCGCGGAGATTCCGGTCAAGCCTGAAGGCACCAAGATGTCGGAGGCGGTGGTCGAGATGTCGGCCAAGGGGCTCGGCTGCGTCTGCATCGTCAACGCTGCGGGCGAGGCCGTCGGCATCATCACCGACGGCGATCTGCGCCGCCACATGCGGCCCGACCTTTTGACGGTGACGGTCGATGAGATCATGACGAAACAGCCCAAGTCCGTGCCGCCCTCGATGCTCGCGACCGAAATGATCGAGGTGCTGAACACGCGCAAGATCACGACGCTGCTGGTGACGGAGGCGGGCAAGGTGGTCGGCATCGTGCATCTGCACGACCTGCTGCGCGCGGGGGTGGCGTAGGGCACGCACTCTCCACGGAGTCATTCCGGGGCGATGCAAAGCATCGAACCCGGAATCTCGAGATTCCGGGTTCACGCTTCGCGTGCCCCGGAATGACAGCGAGGGTGTGGCGCACCCCTCTCTCCACTCGTCATGGCGAGCGCAGCGAAGCAATCCAGACTGCCTCCGCGGAAAGACTCTGGATTTGCTTCGCTGCGCTCGCAATGACGGCGGTTAGAGCGCAGCGGGAAACCGCGCCGCGTTCTCCTCCAGCGGCAGTCGCAGCCCGTTCGCCAGATACGACACGGTGCGGTAGAAGCCGCACAGGAGCATGATCTCCAGGATCTGTGCCTCGTCGTAGTGCGCCGAGAGTGCGACGAATTCCTCGCCGCTCAACGTCGCGCGGTGATGCAGCGCGTCGACGGCCGCGATCAGCGCCTGCTCGCCAACTGACCAGCATGCTGATGCTGCGTCGCCCTGCACCGTCGCACGCACTTCATCCTCGGTGAGCCTTGCCGCCTCGGCAAAGATCGCGACATGCACGCCCCATTCGTATTCGCATCCGTTCAGCGCGCAGGTGCGGTCGATGACGATCTCGCGCTGGCGCAAGGAGAGCGGGCCAGGATCAAGCAGGCCGGCGGCGCGAAACTTGTCCCAGGCGCGGCTGTGGCCTGCCATCACCCGGAACAGCACCAGCGGCGGCGCGCCGCGCATGATGCGGTCGAACTGCGCCTGGATCTCCGGGGGATAAGGTGGCGCGAGCGGGGCGATGCGCGGTGCGGCTTCGAACATGGGCCGGCTCCTGTGCTACATTTATAGTAGCAATACGCTACATTATTCGTAGCAAGACGCAAGAGGCGACGATGGCGAAACAGAGTGGCTCGAAGACACGCAGCGTGCGCGGCTCGCGCACCGGGCGGCCGATCATGGCATTGCTCGACCTGCTCGGCCGGCGCTGGACCTTGCGGATATTGTGGGAGTTGCGCGAACAGCCCCTCACCTCGCGCGCGCTGCGCAGCGCCTGCGACGAGGCCTCACCGACGGTGCTGCAGGCGCGGCTGACCGAACTGCGCGAGGCGGGATTCGTCGAGCTTGGCGAAGGCGGAGGTTATGGGCTGACGGCGCTGGGACGGGACCTGTGCGAGACGTTCATGCCGCTGCACAGGTTTGCGGAGCGTTGGAAGAGGTAACGCTTCTCTTACCCTCCCCTGGAGGGCAGGGCTATCGCATATGAGGCGTGGCTATGATGGGTACCGACCGTTTCCACAGCGTCATGGCCGGGCTTGTCCCGGCCATCCACGCCTTTCCACGCAGCCAAAGAACGTGGATGCCCGGGACAAGCCCGGGCATGACGACCTCTGCAATATTCAAATGCGATTGCCCTCCCCTCCAGGGGAGGGTGAGAGCGATTACGCCGCGGCCACCGTCAGGTTCGCACCGTCGACCTGCACCACCTTGACCCGCGTGCCCGCCGGCGTATCCGGGCCGGCGACGCGCCACACCGTGTCGCCGATGCGCATGGTGCCCGAGCCGTCGATGATCGGCTTCTCCAGCGTGAACTCGCGCCCCAGCAGCGCCTCGCTGCGCTTGTTGAGGAACGGGCTGCCGCTCGCGTCCGGCTTCGGCCTGGCGAGGCGGCGCCACACCGGCACCGCGGCGGCGGCGAAGATCGCGAACATCACGAGCTGGATCTGCCAGGACATGCCGACCGCGAACGAGATCAGCCCGACCAGCAGCGCAGCCAGTCCGAGCCAGAACAGGAAGATGCCCGGCGCCAGCACCTCCAGCGCCATCAGGACGAAGCCGAAGATCAGCCAGTTCCAGGTGCCGAGCGATACGAACATGTCGGTCATGATACGGCCTCTTTCCTATAAAGTCTTTCCGCTCGATGCGCTTGGCAGCCTGAAATGATCCTCCAGCCAGCGCAGAGCTTCGTCGTCCTCCTCCAAACGAAGTGCATCTAGTCGATTCCACTTTTCGAGTACGGGCGCCATCCCGACCATTCTACTCCCAACCTCGACCTCGGTCGGCAAGAGTTCCTTGACCTTGTGCCGCCTGAAACGCTTCCTTACGACTTTGGCGGAAAGGTTGATCATTTCTCCAGAGGAGTTCGCAGCAGCTAGCATGATCGTCTCTCCGCGGTTGGGAGCATCAACCGCAAATTTTCCCTTTGGAGTCTGCTCTCGGGGAGCTGTCCAAGCTTCTGAAATTTGAATCAACCCATCAGCTCCCGACCTGAACACAACGTGCGCGATGTCTCTCATTAGAAGGTACTTGTCGATTCGATGCCGCGGCGCCGCAACAATGAGGTCAATCGGCACATTTCCCTTCAAAAGGACAAACATCGACGCGTGATATCCGTCCTTGAGCATCACCGTTCTTGCATTTTTGAAGTATATCTCGGCCACGTCTCGCAAAGACTTAGCCGCCGCCAAACCATCCCAATTGGAGCGATCTCCGTAGCGCTTGGATGCCTTCTCCACTGACTTGCGCTCGATCGATCGAAATTCTCTCCGATGGCCCAGGATCGAACCATCCTTCACCGCAATGTAAATGCCACGGTCACCGAACGGGCGCTCCATGCTGGGAACGCGCCCATCAGGAAGCAAGTTGCGTATCAGGTGCTCTCCCATTTCGGGACTGTGATCTGGAATAACTATCTGGCAATGTTCGTGTAGCGACACAATCATAAGTGCCAGCTGCCCGTAAACATGGGCCAGTGCGTCTAAAACTTCGTGCTCAGGCAGTTCGACATCGACCCATCGCCGCTCAATCGCTATCGCTCCGTTCTCGATGACGTGCTCATCCAGCAACTCAGAAGGAATACTCCTCCTAAATTGCTCACATGACCACGCGACATCTGGCGACAACCAAGGCGTCTTTGGATTGTGAGTGTATGCAGCAATCAACTCTGCGCGAACTTGGCTAAGAATTTCTAGATCGCCCTGCTTCTCGATCTTGTTCCGCGCCAACTTCGCCCACGTCATGATTGGGTCTTGGTCGAACTTGGCGCGGAATGGCTCGTACCACGAGTCGAAGTCAGGAATTGCCGACTTATGGCTTTGAAGAATAAAGGTCACGGTCCGAGCTGTTGCGATAGAATTCTGCAAGGAAATCAAAAATCCGGTAAATTCGAAATAGTTGGAAAGAGCATCGCTCCAGTTCACCTTTAGATGCGCTAGTCGTTTCAGAACAGCAGAAACAGCGTCTCGAAGATCTTCGGGAAGGGGACGCAATCGCTTTTTCGCCCGCCGATTGGGCGGAGAATCAGTTTCTCGGCCGTCGGAATCAGACGCCATCAGTTTGACTATCCCTGCCGTGGCGGTACCGCCGGCGGCGTGCTGCCGGTCGGTGGCACGGAACCACGGCGGGCGGCCGCGGACACCGCGCCTTCGCCGAACGTCGCCTTGGCGATCTCGCCGATGCCGGCGAGCGAGCCCAGCATGCTCATCGCTTCGACTGGAAGCATGATGACCTTCTGGTTCGGCGAGTCCGCCAGCTGCCCGAACGCCTTGATATATTTGTCGGCGATGAAATAGTTCAATGCGGCGACGTCGCCCTTGGAAATCGCTTCGCTCACCATCTGGGTGGCCTTCGCCTCGGCCTCCGCCGAACGCTCGCGTGCCTCGGCGTCGCGGAACGCCGCTTCCTTGCGGCCTTCCGCCTGGAGGATCTGGCCCTGCTTGGCGCCCTCGGCGCGCAGGATCTCCGACTGCCGCTGGCCTTCGGCGGCCAGAATATCGGCACGCTTGACGCGCTCGGCCTTCATCTGCCGGCCCATGGCTTCGACGAGATCGGCGGGCGGCACGATGTCCTTGATCTCGATGCGGTTGACCTTCAGGCCCCAGGGCGAGACCGCGGCGTCGACGACGCGCAAGAGGCGCTCGTTGATCTCGTCGCGATGCGACAGCACCTGGTCGAGGTCCATCGAGCCCATCACCGACCGGATGTTGGTCATGGTGAGGACCGTGATCCCCTGGTTGAGATTGGCGACCTCGTAGCTCGCCTTTGCGGCATCGAACACCTGGTAGAAGGCGACGCCGTCCACCGTCACGGTGGCGTTGTCCTTGGTGATCACCTCCTGCTCTGGAATGTCGATCACCTGCTCCATCATGTTGATCTTGCGCCCGACGCGATCGAAATAGGGCACGATCAGATTGAGGCCGGGGCTCAGCGTCTGCGTGTATTTGCCGAACCGCTCGATGGTCCAGTCATAGCCCTGCGGTACCGTCTTCACGCCGGCCACCAGCGTGACGATGACGAGCAACACCAGAACAATAGCGAAAATGTCGAAACCGCTCATATCTCCTCCAAGCCGGGAAAAAGCCCTTTCCGGCGCTGTCATTGGTCGGCATCACGATCCTACCGGTTCAGCGGTCGCGCGTAACGTCGATATCGGTGCGATTCTGCACAAGTGGCGCGGAGAGGGAATGCTCGCGATATGTATTTGCGACAGGCTCTTGAAAGCGAGCGGGCGCCCACCCACTGACAGATATCAACACATCCGGCGATGCCGTCCGCGGCGGGCGGCGTCATTCGATGACGTCGTTCGCGATTGCCAGGAGGCCTTCGGAAAGAGTGACGCCAAGCTCTTTGGCCGTCTTCAGGTTGATCGTCAGTTCGAACTTGGTGGGGTTCTGGACCGGCAGATCGGCCGCCTGCGTACCCCTGAGGATGCGGTCGATGTAGTCCGCGGCGCGCCGGAGCTGCTCGGCGCTGTCGGTGCTGTAGGACATCAGCCCGCCCTCGTCGACGAAGGTCCGGCTCCAGAATACCGCGGGCACGCGCGCCTGTGCGATCGCCGAGAGCAGTTGCGCGCGGTTGGCCATGGTGAAGAAGTCCGGCAGGACCAGGATGGCGCCGTCCTTCCGCGAAGCCAGCGCCCCGATCGAGGCGGCGTCATGGACCGGCGCGGGCTCGATCATCACGTGCAGCGTCCGTGCGGCATCCTCGATGGTGCGCAGCATCAGGGGCGCGAACGGCGCGGTGGCGGGATTGTAGACGACGAGCACGCGACGGACGGGCGGCGTGACCTGGGTCAGCATCTCCAGCCATTTGCCGGCGAGCGGACCGTCATAATCGGTGAAGCCGGTGATGTTGCCGCCGGGATGCGCGAGGTTTTCGACAAAGCCCTGGCTGACGGGATCGGTGACGACGGCGAACACGATCGGGATCGTCGTGGTGCGCCGGCGCAGTTCCTCCACCGAGGGCGTGCCGACCGCGAGCATGATGTCGGGCTTGAGCGCGACCAGCTCGTCCGCAAGCTGCGCGATGCGGGCGCGGTCGCCGCCGCCGCTGCGCCAGTCGATCTTGAGGTTGTCCCGCTCCTTCCAGCCGAGGCCGGCGAGCGCCTCGACCAGGATCGTGCTGCGGGCCTGCCCGATCGCGTCGGCGGCGGCCGTGACCGAGAGCACGCCGAGCCGCCGCGTCGCGTGCGGCTGCGCCAGCACCGCGGCCGGCAGCGCCCCGATCATCCCGAGAAGCGCCAGGAACTCACGGCGGTTCATGGGGCGCACATCAGATCCAGCCCTGAAGCTCGCGCAGCACCAGGGTGCGGATCACGTCCATGCCGGGTTCGCTATCGTTGAGACACGGGATCGCGGAAAACTGCTCGCCGCCATTGTGCTTGAAGATCTCGGCGTTCTCCTGCGCGATCTCCTCCAGCGTCTCCAGGCAGTCGGCGGAAAAGCCCGGCGTCACCACCGCGATGCGGCGCACGCCTTCCTTGGCGAGCCGCTCCATGGTCTTGTCGGTGTAGGGCTGGAGCCACTCGTCATTGCCGAAGCGCGACTGGAAGGTCAGCAGCAGCTTCGTCTCGTCCATGCCGAGCCGGCGGCGCAGCGCCTGCGTCGTGGCAATGCAGTGCTGCTGATAGGGATCGCCCTTCTCGACATAGGATTTCGGCATGCCGTGGAAGGACGCCACGATCAGCTCCGGCTTGAAGGACAGCGTCGCCAGATGCGCTTCGATCGAGGTCGCGAGCGCCTCGATATAGGCCGCATCTTCATAATAGGGCGGCGTCACCCGCACCGTCGGCTGGTTACGCAAGCGGGCCAGCACGCGGAACACTTCGTCGCAGACGGTCGCCGAGGTCGAGGCGGAATATTGCGGATAGAGCGGCACGGCGAGAATGCGCTCGCACCCTTTCGCGATCAGCGCGTCGATGCCCGCTTTGATCGAGGGATTGCCGTAGCGCATCGCCCAATCGACGACGACGTGGTCGCGGCCCGACAAGGCGGCTGCGAGCTTGTCGCTTTGCGAGCGCGTGATGGTCTTCAGCGGCGACTCGTTCCGCTCGGTATTCCAGATCTTCTGGTAGTCCAACGCCTTGGTGCGGGGACGGCTGCGCAGGATGATCCCGTTCAGCACCAGCTTCCAGACCAGGCCCTGGTCCTCGATGACGCGGGCGTCACTGAGGAACTCCCTGAGGTAGACCCGTACGCCCGGCGCATCGGCGGTGTCAGGCGTTCCGAGATTGACCAGGAGCACGCCAACGCGCGGCAAGGCGGATCGGGTGGCCGGTCTCGTGGTCTCGATGGGGACGACACTGGTCATGGCTCTGTGGGTCGCGCGTTGGTCCGAACTTGTCAAGATGAGCCGGGGTTCGCTAGGGTCGCACCCGAGAGGGGGAGAAAGATGACGCTCGCGGAATGGTGCGTATTCGGAGCGCTGCTGCTTTATCTCTTAACGATCGCCTCGATCAAATGGATCAGGTTTCGCCGCTTCGACAATTCCCGGCCGCGCGATCCCGCCTTTTATGAGGACGCCCTCTCGCAGCGCGCACTCGGGGCGCACCAGAACGGCATCGAGACCTTTCCGTTCTTCGCCTTCGCGGTGCTGCTCGCCGAATACCGGGACTCGCCGCAGCGCCTGATCGACGAGCTCGCGGCGCTGTTCCTGATCGTGCGCCTCGCCTATGTGCTCACCTATCTCGGCAACCGCCCGACCCTGCGCTCGATCCTCTGGAGCATCGGCTTTGCGATCAATCTCGGGATCTTCTTCATGCCGGCCTTGAAGCGGTTCCTGCCGGTGTGAGGTTGTGAGACCGTGTCCCGGACGCGGTGCAGCGCCCTTGCGCTGCTCCGCAGAGCCGGGACCCAGAGGACGCTACCCGAGCGTGCGTGCGGAGAGGTGGGCCCCGGCTCTGCAGCGCACCGTCGAAGGGACGCTGCGCCGCGTCCGGGGCACGAGTGTGGCTAGAAACACGTCGTCCGCTCAGCCGCGATGTAGCCGAACAGCAGGCCGACGCCGAACAGCAGCACGAGGCCGGCGGCGCCGAATTCGATGCCGCGCATGAAGAGCGCACCGCCGCCGTCGCGCCCGGCGCTGAGGCGGGCGGCGATGTCCTTGGCGGAGACGGCGACGATCGCGATGGCCGCGACCGTGATCGCGGTGCCGAGACCCATCAGGAAGGTTGCGGCGACGCCGGCCCAGAACAGGCCCTGGGCCAGTGCGAACACCAGGACCAGGATCGCACCCGAGCACGGGCGGATGCCGACGGTCAGGATCGCAGCGAGCCCGCGCCGCCAGCCGCCGGGGCCAGCGAGTTCGCTGGGGGTGGGGCCGTGGGAATGGCCGCAATGCTCGTCATGGACGTGACCATGGCCGTGGTCATGGTGAGCGTGGCTGTGGCCATGGTGATGATCATGCCCGTGATCGTGGTCATGATGAGCATGGGCATCACGGTGATGGTGATGATCGTGATCATGATGGTGCGGCACGCCCGCAATCGCCGGCACCGGCTGGGCGGCCTGAAGCGCGCGGATGAAAGTGCCGCCCTTGACCCAGACCAGGCGCAGGCCGAACAGCGCGATCAGGGCGTAGCTCGCGATCTCGATCACCCCTTCCGCCCTGCACATGGTCTTTGCGGTCGCATTCAGGATCCAGGCCGAAATGCCGACGATGAGGATCGCCACCAGCGACTGCATCAGGGCCGAGGCGAAGGACAGCGCAATGCCGCGCCGCGCGGTCTCGCGGTTGGCGACCAGGTATGAGGCGATCACCGCCTTGCCGTGGCCGGGACCTGCGGCGTGAAAGATGCCATAGGCAAACGAGATGAAGAGCAGCGTCCACACCGCCGATCCGTCCGACTTCGCGGCCCGGATGGTCGCCGACATCTGCCGATAGAATTCCGACTGCTTTGCCAGCAGCCAGCCGATGATGCCGCCGGCTTCAGGCTCGGCCGCCTGCGCCGGTCGCGGCGCGCCGAACGGATTTTGCGCAAGCAGATCATGGAGCGCGGCATCGGCCACGGCCACGACCAGCAGAACGGCGGTGCAGGCGAGCAGCCCGCGCGCGAGCGGAGAGAGTTGCGGCTTCAAGGGCAATCCACCGTGATCTTGTTGGCGAACATCATGCCGAAATTCGAGTTCTCGCCGTTCAGGAAGGTCTGCTCGTTCAGCTTCTGCGCGCTCGCGGTGCCGTCGTTCGGTCGCTCCAGCTTCATCTGGCAGCCCGCGGGCGCGCCGACCAGCCTGACCGGATTGTCCTTGGCCATCTGGAAGTCGATGAAGAAGGAGCGGTCGAACACTTCGAGCACCAGCTGCCTGGGCTTGACCGGGTTCTTCAGCGGCAGCGTGAAGTGCAGGGTCAGCACCGTGTCCTTGTAGTCGAGGAAGTAGTCGACCGGCTCCTGGAATCTTTCCTTCTTGCCGTCGGCTCGCGCGAAGGTGAAGTAGGCGTATTCCTTCAGCGACTCGACATTGGTCTGCGCCAGCGGCGTCAGCTCCTCGCGCGTATAGGCGCCCTTGGTCTTGCTCTCGAGCCCCTGCACCGCATAGGCCGAGAACATGTCGTCGAAGGTCCAGGCATGGCGCACGCCGGTGATGCTGCCGTCCGCCGCGTAGAGCAGCTCGCTGGTCGCAGTGATCCAGACATGCGGATGCGCCTGCGCCGCACCCGCCGCGAGCGTGAGGCCGGCGGCGAGCAGCCATCCGTAAAGAGTGCGCATCTCCATCAGGCCGCCTTTGCGTCGTCGAGCAGGCCGCGACGGCGCAGCAGCGCGTCGGGCTCGGGCGGGCGGCCGCGGAAGGCCTCGTAGGCAGCTTCGGGATCGACCGATCCGCCGCTCGAATAGATATCGTCGTGCAGGCGTTTTGCCACGGCAGGATCGAAGATGTCCCCGGCCTCCTCGAAGGCGCCGAAGGCATCGGCGTCCATCACCTCCGACCACATGTAGCTGTAATAGCCCGCGGCATAGTGATCGCCGGTGAAGATGTGGCCGAACTGCGTGGGCCGGTGCCGCAGCGCGATCTCCTCGGGCATCCCGATCTTCTCCAGCTCGTGTCTCTCGAAGGCGCGGACATCCTGCGCGGCGGCGGCCGGCTGGGTGTGGAATTCGAGGTCGACCAGCGCCGAGGACACGAACTCGACCGTGGCGAAGCCCTGGTTGAACTTTCGCGCGGCAAGGAACCGTTGCAGCAGCTCGTCCGGCAGCGGCTCGCCGGTCTGGTAATGGCGGGCGAACTTCTGCAGCACCTCGGGCCGCTCCTGCCAGTGCTCGTAGAGCTGCGACGGCAGCTCTACGAAGTCGGTGAACACGGACGTGCCCGACAGCGAGGGGTAGGTCACGTTGGAGAGCATGCCGTGCAGGCCGTGGCCGAACTCGTGGAACAGGGTGCGGGCATCGTCGGGCGACAGCAGCGAAGGCTCGCCGCCGGCGCCCTTGGCGAAATTACAGATGTTGAGAACGAGCGGCGCGACATCGCCGTCGAGCTTCTGCTGGTCGCGCAGCGAGGTCATCCAGGCGCCGGAGCGCTTCGAGGGCCTGGCGAAGTAGTCGCCATAGAACAGCGCCTTGTGCTTGCCGTCCCTGCCCTTCATCTCCCAGACCCGGACGTCTGGGTGCCAGACCGGAACATCCTTGCGCTCCTCGAAGGTGACGCCGAACAGGCGCGTGGCGCAGTCGAATGCGGCGGCGATCATGTTGTCGAGCGCAAGATAAGGCTTGATCGCGGCGTCGTCGAAATTGGCGCGCTGAAGGCGCAGCTTCTCGGCATAGAAGCGCCAGTCCCAGGGCGCGAGCTTGAAATTGCCGCCCTCTTCCGTGATCAGCGCCTGCATCTCGTCGCGGTCCGCGAGCGCGCGTGCCCGCGCCGGCTTCCACACCCGCTCCAACAGGCCCCGCACCGCATCCGGCGTCTTGGCCATGGAGTCCTCGAGCCGGTAGGCGGCATAGGTCGGGTAGCCCAGGAGCCTGGCGCTCTCCTCGCGCAGCTTCAGGACCTCGACGATGGTCGCGTTGTTGTCGTTGGCGTTGCCGTTGTCGCCGCGCGCAATGAAGGCCTTGTAGACCTTCTCGCGGAGGTCACGCCGGGCCGAGCTCTTCAGGAACTGCTCGACCGAGGAACGCGACAGCGTGACGATGGCCTTGCCTTCCATGCCGCGCTCTTCTGCCGCAGCCTTGGCGCTGGCGACGAAGCTCTCCGGCAGGCCCTGGCGGTCGGCCTCCGCCAACTCCATGAACCACTCCTGCTCGTCCCCGAGCAGATGGTGGCTGAAGCCGGTGCCGAGCTGAGCCAGCCTCTCGTTGATCTCGGCCATCCGCGCCTTGGCCTCCTCCGAGAGACCGGCGCCGGAGCGGTGGAAGCGGGTGTAGGTGCGCTCGAGCAGGCGAAGCTGCTCGGGCGTGAGCCCAAGATCGGCGCGGTTCTCGTGCAGCTGGGCGATGCGGCCGAACAGCACGGCGTTCATCATGATCGGATTCCAGTGCCGCGCCATCCGCAAGGAGACCTCCTTGTCGATCTCCAGGATGGCCGGGTTGGAATGCGCCGAGACGAGGTCGTAGAAGACCGCCGCGACCTTGCTCAGCAGCTTGCCCGAGCGCTCCAGCGCCGTGATGGTGTTGGCGAAGTCGGGCGCCGCCGGATCGTTGATGATCGCCGCGATCTCGGCGGAGTGGTCGGCGAAGGCCTGCTCGAACGCCGGAAGGAAGTGCTCCGGCTTGATCTCGTCGAAGGGCGGGGTCGCAAACGGCGTCGTCCAGGCCTTCAGCAGCGGGTTGGTCTCGACGTCCGTAGTTTGGCGGGTTTCTGACATCACAAGTCCCGAATTCGTGGCTCGATTGTTGCGGCCAGCTATAGCACGCGATGGGGCTTTTTTGGGCCATTTGCCCTTGCTCCCGGCCGCCTTTTCGGGGAGATTGCGCCCCTTCGAAGCTACGGACCCTGAGCTCATGAACGCGCCTTCCTCATCTTCCCGTCAGATCGCCTGGCCGAGCGTCATCACCGTCATCAGCGCCGCCATCCTGATCGGCGCCGAGGTGTTCGGCGCGGCCTTTGCCGGCGGCTGGGCGCTCGCGATCCTGTTCGGGCTCGGCGACCAGGGCGCCCACATCCTCCAGGCCGTGCTGTTCGCACTCGGCGTGCTCGTGATGACCGCGTTCATCCGCGGAGCGCAGCGCGTCGAGCCGTTCACGAAGCGCGGCTGACGCTCACGCGCGACAGACACGCGCGCTGCACGAAGAAGCTTAACGCGCGTTCATCTTCCGCGTCGCTCGCGCAACACTGCGCAAGCAGATGTTAGGCAATTCGGTTGGCAGCCTAAAAAAATTCTTGCGAAGCAGAGTCAAAACGCTTATGTGCGGATTTGCCCAATTTCGCACGTGCCTGTGGTCGTGTGTCAGTCGGTAGGTATCCGGACAAGAGGCCGGACAGCCGCCAAGGGGTGAAGAAGCCGAGGGGCTCTTCGGAAGTGCAGAAGTCGGAAGGCCCAACGTCACAAGACGAGAAGGTCAGACGACGAAGCAAACCCGGAGCGCCCAGCATCTCTCTCAAAGAGATGCCATGTCGAAGGTGACTTTACTCTTTGCAACCGTGACTGGCAGCCGGAGGCGAACCGGCGCACCCCGCTCTCAACGGGGGACGCGACTTAAAGCAACGACGGATCGGGCTTTTTTGGTCTCTACCGGCAGTCCAACGCCGGCGCGGGCTACTGAAAAGGCTTGTCCTTCATTGCCAGGTGTGCGGGCGGGAACACTCCCAACCAATCCACGGCAGCACAGTCTGGTTTGAGTCTTGTGGCTTCGTCGCGCCTCCATCGCGCGATCCGGCCAGAGCACTCTTATCCGACGTCATGTTTTGAACGGGCCCGTCGCTGGGCCGTTTGGGAGAGTGCCATGACCGAACGTATCCAGGAATTCCTGCGCAATCGCCGCAAGGATGGCCTCGACACCGAGCCGTGCCTCGTCGTCGACCTCGAGGTCGTGCGCGACAATTACCAGAGCTTTGCCAAGGCGCTGCCCGACAGCCGCGTGTTCTACGCCGTCAAGGCGAACCCGGCGCCGGAAGTGCTGGCCCTGCTCGCCTCCATGGGCTCCTGCTTCGACACCGCGACCGTCGCCGAGATCGAGATGGCGCTGGCCGCTGGTGCGACGCCCGACCGCATCTCCTTCGGCAACACGATCAAGAAGGAGCGCGACATCGCGCGCGCCTTCGCGCTCGGCATCCGGCTGTTCGCCGTGGACTGCGCCGCCGAAGTCGAGAAGGTCGCCCGTGCCGCCCCCGGCGCGAAGGTGTTCTGCCGCATCCTCTATGACTGCGCCGGCGCCGAGTGGCCGCTGTCGCGCAAGTTCGGCTGCGACCCGGAGATGGCCGTCGAGGTGCTCGACCTCGCCAAGCGCCAGGGGCTGGAGCCGTGCGGCATCTCGTTCCATGTCGGCTCGCAGCAGCGCAAGGTGAAGGCGTGGGACCGCGCGCTGGCGATGGCCTCGCAGGTGTTCCGCGACTGCGCCGAGCGCGGCATCAACCTGTCCATGGTCAACATGGGCGGCGGCTTCCCGACCAGGTACCTGAAGGACGTGCCGCCGGTGGTGACCTACGGCCGTTCGATCTTCCGCGCGCTGCGCAAGCACTTCGGCAACCAGATCCCGGAGACCATCATCGAGCCGGGCCGCGGCATGGTGGGCAACGCCGGCATCATCGAATCCGAGGTCGTGCTCATCTCGAAGAAGAGCGACGAGGACGAGGTCCGCTGGGTCTACCTGGACATCGGCAAGTTCGGCGGTCTCGCCGAGACCATGGACGAGTCGATCCGTTACGCCATCCGCACCCGTCACGACGGCGCGGACATGACGCCGTGCGTGCTCGCAGGGCCGACCTGCGACAGCGCCGACGTGCTGTACGAGAAGAGCCCGTATCCGCTTCCCGTCACGCTTGAGATCGGCGACAAGGTGCTGATCGAAGGCACAGGGGCCTATACGTCGACCTACTCGTCGGTGGCGTTCAACGGCATTCCGCCGCTGAAGACGTATCACATCTGACTTGCCACATCTGATCCGCCTCCCTGTCTGAGGCCTGACGAACCCGGGAGCCGGTCCGCCGGCTCCCTTCCTGACATTGCCATTCTGACGACGCGCGAATCCGCGTGCCCCTGGCGCACGGATTCGAGCGAGGACTGACGTGCCATGACTGCTCCTCGGAAGCCACAGATCGCCCTCTCTTCGAAAGCCGCTCCGTTCGCGATCCGCAACGAGCGTGCCGCCGACGTCGCGACGCGTGAAGCGCTGCTCGATGCCTGCTTCGGCGAGACCCGCCACGGCCGCACCTGCCAGCGCCTGCGCGACGGGCGCGCACCTGCCGCCGGCCTCGCGCTGGCCGCAGTGCGCGAGGGCAAGCTCGTGGGAACCGTGCGGCTGTGGCACGTCAGCGCCGGAGGCAGGCCCGCTCTGGTCCTCGGACCGCTGGCGGTCGACCCTGCCTGCCGCGAGCTCGGGATTGGCGCCGCGCTGATGCATCAAGCGCTGGCCGCCGCCCGGGCGCGCGGGCATGCCGCCGTGATCCTGCTCGGCGACGCGCCCTATTACGCCCGCTTCGGCTTCGCGGCGGAGAAGACCGGCGAGCTCTCGCTGCCCGGCCCGTTCGAGCGCGATCGCCTGCTGGCGGTCGAATTCACCGATGGCGCGCTCGATGGCGCCGAAGGGATGATCGTCCCGACCGGCGCGGCCCTGCCCAAACGGAGGGCGGTTCGCGCCCTCCAGGCGCACGCGGCCTGAGAGATCGCCTTCATAGCGAAGAGCGCACCGTACCGAGCGGCAGCGCCCAAACGCGCCTGCGCTGGCTTCCTTTGGGGTTGCGCAGGCGCGAGAAACGCCCTTTAACCCGCGAAACACCGCATCCGTCGAGGCCCATGACCATGTCCCGTCGCCTGATCTCCACCGGCTCCCCGCTCGAGAAGACCGTCGGCTACAGCCGCGCCGTGATCGACGGCGATTTTGCCTTCGTCGCGGGAACGACCGGCTATGACTACACGACGATGACGATGCCGGCCGATGTCACGAGCCAGTCACGCAACTGCTTCAAGACCATCGAAGCCGCCCTGAAGGAGGGCGGATTCGAGATGGCCGATATCGTTCGTGCGACCTACTACGTCACCGACGCAAGCTACATCGACGCCCACTTCGCCGTCTGCGGCGAGGTTCTCGGTGACATCAGGCCGGCGGCGACGTTGCTGGTCGTCACCGCCCTCGCCAAGCCCGAGATGAAGGTCGAGATCGAAGTCACCGCCAAGCGGCGCAGCGTCAGCGCCTGAACCACCCCACCCTTGTGTCTGCCAGCACTTTCCGGAGAAACCATCCCATGAGCCCCGCCTCGCAGATCTACGCGAAGATCACCGGTCCCATCGTCATGGTCGGCTTCGGCTCCATCGGCAAAGGCACATTGCCGTTGATCGAGCGGCACCTCGACTACGACAAGTCGCGCATCACCGTGCTCGATCCCAAGGACGAGGGTCGCAAGGCGCTTTGCGAGAAGCACAATGTCAGGTTCATCCAGAAGGGCCTGACCAAGGACAATTATCGCGAGGTGCTGACCCCGCTGCTCACCGAGGGCGGCGGCCAGGGCTTTTGCGTCAATCTGTCGGTCGATACCGGCTCGACCGATATCATGGAGCTCTGCAACGAGCTCGGCGCTCTCTACATCGACACCGTCAACGAGCCCTGGCTCGGCTTCTATTTCGATCCTTCGAAGGGGCCCGAAGCGCGCTCCAACTACGCCCTGCGCGAAACCACCCTGGCCGCCAAGAAGGCGCGCCCGGCGGGCTCGACGACGGCCGTCTCCTGCTGCGGCGCCAACCCCGGCATGGTCTCCTTTTTCGTCAAGCAGGCGCTGCTCAATGTCGCCGCCGATCTGAAGCTCAATGCTCCCATGCCGAAAACCAAGGCGGAATGGGCGGATCTGATGCGACAGGCCGGCATCAAGGGCATCCACATCGCCGAGCGCGACACCCAGCGTTCCAAGACGCCGAAGGAGCCCGATGTCTTCGTCAACACCTGGTCGGTGGAAGGCTTCCTGTCGGAAGGCATGCAGCCGTCCGAGCTTGGTTGGGGCACCCATGAGAAATGGATGCCCGAGAATGCACATGGCCACGAAGCCGGCTGCGGCGCCGCCATCTATCTGATGCAGCCCGGCGCCAACACGCGCGTGCGCACCTGGTGCCCGACCCGCGGCGCGCAATATGGCTTCCTCGTCACCCACAACGAGTCGATCTCGATCGCGGATTACTTCACGGTGCGTGACGCATCGGGCACGGCGGTCTATCGGCCGACCTGCCACTACGCCTACCATCCGGCTGACGATGCCGTGCTGTCGCTGCATGAAATGTTCGGCCGCGCCGGGAAGATGCAGGAAAAGCACCACATCCTCGACGAGAACGAGATCGTCGATGGCATCGACGAACTCGGCGTGCTGCTGTTCGGCCATGACAAGAACGCCTACTGGTTCGGCTCGCAGCTCTCCATCGAAGAGACCCGCAAGCTCGCGCCCTATCAGAATGCCACCGGCCTGCAGGTGACCTCCGCCGTGCTCGGCGGAATGGTGTGGGCGCTGGAGAACCCGAACGAAGGCATCGTCGAAGCCGACGAGATGGATTTCGATCGCCTGCTGGAGATCCAGATGCCCTATCTCGGCCCCGTCAAGGGATTCTACACCGACTGGACGCCGCTGACGGATCGTCCTGGACTGTTTCCGGAAGACATCGACACCAGCGATCCCTGGCAGTTCCGTAACGTTCTGGTGCGGTGAAGGGGCGACGCGTCCCGCCTCGCCCACAACTGTCATGCCACGCGAAGGCGGGGCATCCAGTACGCCGCGGCTTCTCGGCTCTGTCACAACCGTCTCTGGAATACTGGATCACCCGCCTTCGCGGGTGATGACACCATTTGTGTGGAGGCGGCCTACTTCTTCTCGATCGGCGGCGCGATCTTTTCCGGCGGAGCCGGCGGCAGAGCCGGCTGGGTCGCCGCGCCTTGCGTCTGCGGATCGGGGCGTGCGGGCTCGGGGGCCGGCGTGGTCGGCCGGTCGCCGCCGGGCTTGGACTCCGCGGGCGTCCTGTTCTGATCGTCGGACGGGGTGCCCTGGAGCGGTGGCGTCGCCTGGGCCAGTTCCATCCGGCTTTCGGCGCGGATTTGTGCGAGGGATATCACTGACACCACGACGCCTGCTGCGAACAACGCGCCGGCAATTGTCAGATCGAGCTTCAGTCTGCGCTTCTCATCCTGGCCGGGCATATCGATCACCGCCTTTGTCCGCGGAATCAACGAAACCGAGGCCCGCCGGTTCCAGAGCCGAAGAAGCGGGAACCCGTCCCTTGCGCGCCAAAACGCCGCGCGCTCAATCGGTCGTGCTCACCTCCCAGGTGGCGTGGCGCACGCCCGGCAAATGCTGGAGATCTGTCGCCACCGCGTTCAGCTCGTTCGGATCGACCGCGGTCGCAACCAGCCGTGCGGCGATCTCGAGGACGTCCTCACCGATTTCGGCCACGTCGATATCGGCCACCGAATATTTCGCGGCCTCAAGCTTCTCGACGAGGCGGTCGCGCATATCAGGAAGAGCGTCGGCCGCAACCGCGAGCTTGAAATAGTAGCTCGCCTCCAGCGCCTTCTCGTTCAGCGGGATGCGGTTGATGGCATTGACCAGCGGGCGCAGCATGGTGTTGCCGGCGATGACGAAGACCGTCAACGCGGCCGCCTGCGCAATCATGTCGGCACCGGCGCAGGAGCCGACTGCGGCCGAAGCCCATAGCGTCGCCGCGGTGTTGAGCCCGCGCACGTCCATGCCCTGCTTCATGATGACGCCGGCGCCCAGGAAGCCGATGCCCGAGACAACATAGGCGATCACCCGCACCGCGCCGTCGGCGCCGTCCAGCTGCATCGCGAGATCGACGAAGGCGGCGGCGCCGACGGCAACCAGCACGTTGGTGCGCAGGCCCGCCGTGCGCTGGCGGTACTGCCGCTCGGCGCCGATCAGCGTCCCCAGCACGAAGGCCGTGAACAGGCTGATCAGCGTATCGCCGAAGTCGGCAAGCTGGAATGTCGTCAGAAACCGCATGGCCCCCTATACGGCCGGAACGATGACAGATTAAAGCTCCAGCAGGCCGCCGTCCCCATTTTCATCGGCAAACGCCAGCAGCGTGCCCTTGGCGTTCCAGGCGAGCGCGGCCACGGGGGGCGTGCCGTTGCGGCGGACCAGGATCTCCGCGCCATCCTCCAGGCGTACCATCAGCACGGTGCCGTCGCTGTAGCCGGCGGCGAGGATGTCGTTCTTCGGATGGCAGGCGACGACCGACACGCGCGCCTGCAGCGGGGCGAGCATTGCGGGCTCCTTGCCCATCGGGCCATCCTTGCTGCCGAACGGCCATATGATGACGGTGTCGGCTCCCGAGGTCGCCAACCCCTTGCCGCCCGCGCTCCAGGACATCGAGCGGACCCGGCCGGGGTAGCCGGTCATGCGCATGTGCCTGTTGTCGGCCAGCCGCCAGCCATGCAGCGCCGGCTCGTGCATCGCAGTGACCAGGAATTTGTTGTCCGGGCTGAAGCTGACGCCATGATGCGAACCGGCCCAGGGCAGGAATTCGGCTGATCCCGCCATGTTCGGAAACCACAGCGTCACGCCGTTGTAATGCGCGATCGCGAGCCGCAGGCCCTTCGGCGCGAAGGCCAGGCCGCCGACGGTCGAGGGCACCTCGAGCGACTTCTCCTCGGCCTTGCCGCTCTTGACGGTGGCCGTCTTGCCGGCCGACCAGGCGAAGGCGCCGTCGGCGTGCAGCGCCACCGCATCGATCCAGCGCCGCTTCGGGTCGGTGGCGAGCAGCGTCACCTCGCCCTTGGCATCGAGCGAGACGACCTTGCCGTCGTCGCCGCCCATCACGAGGCGCTTGCCGTCGGAAGCGGTCGAGAGAATGCCGCCGCTGTGCACGGCAACCGTGGCGATCTCGCCTTTGTCATCGACGAACGCAACGTTTTCCTCGCCACCGACGAAGGCAGCGCGGGGGCCGAGGAAATGCACCGAGGTCACGGCCATGCCGAGCGTAACAGGCTTGACGCGGTCGGTGACGGAGACGATCGAGGCGGAATCGGGAGGCGGCGTGAACTCTTTCATCACGAGACGATGCAGCTCTCGAAACCCTTGCGGATGGCCTCTTCCGGCAATTCGCGGCCGATGAAGACGAGGCGGCTCTCGCGCGGCTCCCCCTCCTTCCACTTCCGCTGGTGGTTGCCCTCCAGCATCATGTGGACGCCCTGGAAGACGTAGCGATCGTCGTCGTCGTGGAAGGCGAGGATGCCCTTGGAGCGCAGGATCTTGCCGCCCTCGACCTGCACCAGGTTCTGGAGCCAGGGCATGAACACGTTCGGATCGAGCGGCTTGTCGGTCTTGAGCGAGAGCGACTGCATTTCCTCGTCGTGATAGTGCTTCAGGCCGTGGCCATGATCATGGTGGTGATGGTCATGACCGTGATGGTGATGATCGTGGTCGTGGTCGTCGGCCTCCAGGAAGTCCGGCTCGATGTCGAGGATGCGGTCGAGGTCGAACGCGCCGCGGTCGAGCACGTCGGCCAGGGCGACCGAGCAGCGCTCGGTGCGGTGAAGCTTCGCATAGGGGTTGATGCCGCGAATGCGGGCCTCGACCTCGGCGAGCTCGCCCTTGGAGACGAGGTCGGTCTTGTTCAGGACGATCACGTCGGCAAAGGCGATCTGGTTCTTGGCCTCGGGTGCATCCTTCAAACGGTCGGACAGCCATTTGGCATCGGCAACCGTGACCACCGCGTCGAGCCGCGCGTTCTTCTGCACGTCCTCGTCGACGAAGAATGTCTGGGCGACCGGCGCCGGATCGGCGAGCCCCGTGGTCTCGACGATGATGGCGTCGAACTTGCCCTTGCGCTTCATCAGTCCGTCCATGATGCGGACGAGGTCGCCGCGCACGGTGCAGCAGATGCAACCATTGTTCATCTCGAACACTTCCTCATCGGCGCCGATGATGAGGTCATTGTCGATGCCGATTTCGCCGAATTCGTTGACGATGACGGCGTATTTCTTGCCGTGGTTTTCCGACAGGATGCGGTTCAGGAGCGTGGTCTTGCCGGCGCCGAGATAGCCGGTCAGGACAGTCACGGGAATCTTTTGGGAGGTCGCTTCAGACATAACAACTCCGGACTTCGGGCTTGTCGCGCGACGCGAGGCGGGGTGGCCCCTGCCCTAATGGTCAAGCGCGCTGGTCAGGGCCTTTATATTGTGCCTGACCATGTCAATGTAAGTGGGTGCGGGCCCCTTTTCGCCGGTCAAACCGTCCGAAATCAGGGTCCCGCCGACCTTGGCGCCGCTCTCGGCCGCGATCCGGCGGATCAGGCGGTCGTCGCTGATATTTTCCAGGAACACAGCCGGAATTTTCTGGGCCTTGATCTGGCTGATGATGGCCGCGATGTCGCGCGCGCTGGGTTCGGTCTCCGTGGAGACGCCCAGGGGGGCGATGAACCGGATACCGTACTCGGCGGAAAAATAGCCGAAAGCGTCGTGGGTGGAGATCACCTTGCGCCGGTCCGGCGGGATCTTCGCCACGGCGCCGCGGACATCGCGGTCCAGCGTTTCGAGCTTTTCCAGATAGGCCTTGGCCTGGGTACGGAAGAAGTCCGCCTCAGCCGGGACAGCGGCGGCCAACGCATTGGCGATGTCGGTCACATAGATCCTGGCGTTCGGGACAGACTGCCAGGCGTGGGGATCCGCGGCTGAGCCAAGCTTCAGAGGCGCGATGCCGGCACTGGCAACGACGACCGTTGCCTTGCTGCCGGAGGATTGGACGAGACGCGGCAGCCAGCCCTCGAGGCCGAGACCATTGACGATGACGAGCCTTGCATCCGCGACCCGCTTCGCGTCGGCCGGGGCCGGCGTGTAGACATGGACGTCGCTGTCGGGGCCGACCAGCGTCGTCAGATTGATGCGGTCACCACCGACGTTGCGGACGAAATCGCCGAGAATCGAGAAGCTGGCGACGACGTTGAGCCGCTCCGCGGCATGCAGCGGCGCGGCGATCAGCAACAGCGCACAAAGTAGGATGAGCCGCATCGTCATGCTTCCAGGTGCCGGCCGGGAAACAGTTGCCGGACGATGCCGCCGACGCGGCCGAACAGAACGGAGACGATGTAGAGCATCGTCGCCACGAGGATGATGGCCGGGCCTGACGGCACACGGGTCTGGAACGACAGCACGAGCCCCGCATAGCCCGAGACCGCGGCAGCAACGACGGCGATGCAGATCATCGTGGTCAGATCGCGCGACCAGAACCGGGCGGTGCCCGCGGGCAGGATCATGAGTCCGACCGCAAGCAGCGTGCCGAGCGCCTGAAAGCCGTTGACGAGGTTGATGACGACGAGCGCGAGGAAGGCGAGATGCGCGGGGCCGCCGGCGCGGCTCACGGTGCGCAAGAACAAGGGATCGACGCTCTCGATCACCAGCGGGCGATAGATCACCGCGAGCACCAGAAGCGTCACGGTGGCGTTGAAGGCGACCACCAGCAGCGTCTGATCGTCCATTGCGAGGATGTTGCCGAACAGCACGTGCAGCAGGTCGATATTCGTGCCCTTGATCGAGACGATGGTGACGCCGAGCGCAAGCGAGGCCAGATAGAAAGTCGCAAGCGACGCGTCCTCCTTCAGCCCGGTCGAGCGCGCGACCACGCCGGCGAGGATCGCGACGGCAAAGCCGGCGATCAGGCCGCCGGCCGTCATCGCGAACAGACTGAGGCCCGAGAGCAGGAATCCGACGGCCGCGCCGGGCAGGATCGCGTGCGCCATGGCATCGCCGACGAGGCTCATCCGTCGCAGCATCAGGAACACGCCGATCGGCGCGCCCGCCAGCGCCAGCGCGATCACGGCGGCGAGCGCCCGCCGCATGAACTCGAATTCGGTGAACCGACCGATCAGCACATCATGGATCATCGGATATCAAGCCGCCCGCGAGCTGACATCATCGGCCGCGCAGGCCGCGGCGCTGTCGTCGAAGGCCTCGCACATCCGCATCGCGACGATCAGGTTTTCCGGCGTCAGCACCTCCGCGGTCGGGCCCCATGCCACGGGGCCGCGCGCCAGCACCAGCGTATCGCTGAAATGGTTGCGCACCATCTCCATGTCGTGCAGCGCGGCGAGCACGGTGCGGCCTTCGCCGTGCCATTGTTTCACCAGCGCGAGCAGATCGGCCGTGGTCTTGGTGTCGATGGCGTTGAAGGGCTCGTCGAGCACGATCAGGCTCGCATCCTGGAGCAGCACGCGCGCGAACAGCACGCGCTGCATCTGGCCGCCCGAGAGCGTGCCGATCGGGCGGTTCTCGAATCCATTGAGGCCGACGGACGCGATCGCGCCGAGGATTTTCTCGCGGGCGGCCTTGCCGATGCCACCGAACAGACCGGTCGCGCGCCACAGCCCGGTGCCGACGAAGTCGAACACCGAGATCGGGAAGCTGCGGTCGATCTCCACGCTCTGCGGCAGATAGGCGATGTCGCGGGCATCGAGGCCACCGAGATGGATGCTGCCCGCGAGTGGTTTGAGGATGCCGACGATACCACGCAGCAGGGTCGACTTGCCGGCGCCGTTCGGGCCGATCACCGCGACCAGCGCACCCGGGGCGACCTCGCCGCTGAGATGGTGCACCGCCGGATGACGGTCATAACCCAGCGTGACGTTGTGGAAATGCAGCGCCGCCATCCTCACCTCATCGCCAGAAAAACGATGCCCCAGAGCACGGCACAAACGGCGGCCGCAGCCGCGAGGCGGCCTGCCACGGTCATGCGCAGGATCGACCAGCGCGCCGCCTGGGCCGGATGCGGAGACGTCGCATCATGAACATGGGCATGGCTGTGGTCGTGCCCATGCGAATGCCCGTGGCCAAGGGGGTGGCCCTGGACATGGTCGTGATGCTGGGCGCGGGATGCGGCGGGAACCATGCCGAGAACGTTATATTATAACATCACCTCTGTCCACGCCGGGCTCAGGGCTTGCCGATCACCATCGCGATCGCGGCGGCCACGAACGGGAATGGCACGGATACGGCGCAGCGGAACCAGACGAAACGGGCTGGCATGAACGGGATTTCCCACAGAATCACGCGCTGAAAGGCGAACAGCGCCCAGGCGACGACATAGGCGACCACCTGGGGCATCCCTCCGCCGGACTTCAGCGCCACGGTGCCGATGGAGAAGCCGACCACGGGACCACCGGGCGTGGCCGCGCCGGCGACCACGGCAGTTGCGACCCCGAGCCAGCCGCTGTCCGGGCCCAGCCAGCCGGTGATCACCTCCTGCGGGATGATGGCGGCGATGTAGCCGGAGCCGATCACACCCAGCGCGATCCGCGGCACGATGTTGATGAAGTCCATCGAGCCTTCGCGGAGCGAGGCCTTGAATACGGCAGGGCCGCGGCGGAACGCGATCAGGCCGACGCCCAGCACAGAGCCCCACAACATGATGTCGATCAGAAGCGCTGCGCTCAATTCTCGTCGTCCTTCGCGAGCGGCTTCGGATAGAGCCTGACATAGGCGAAGCGGCCGAGGGCACCTGCGAGCACCGGCAGCGGCAGCGAAATGACGATCCGCCACAGCGTGAAATCGGTGCCCATGATCGGGATCTCCCAGGCGACCGCCCGGCCGTAGCCGATCAGGGTCCAGCTCACGACCATGGCGATGGTGGCGCCGAAATCGGCGCCGACCGCGAGCAGCGCGCTCGCCACGGGATAGGCGGTGAAGGGCCCCCCGGGCAGGATCGCACCAAAGGCGGTGCCGATCAGAAGCCCCATCAGGCCGGATTTCGGCCCCAGCGAGCGCGAGACCTTTTCGTGCGGCAGGATTTCCGAGATGAAGGCCCCGAGCAGGCAGCCCGCGAGCACGCGCGGCAGGATGCCTGAGAACAACGAGAGATCGTGGGTCAGGATGTCGAGAACGCCGTCGGTGCCGTCACGACGCCAGACCAGCGCTGCGCTCACCGCGACCAGAACTGCGATGATGATGGTCGACCAGCCGATCGGCTTGCGCACACGCCCCGGCCGCGGCTCGGAGTCTGCGTCCTCGGCAGGCGCCGGGTCTTTCGGGGAAGGTTCTGACAACGGGCTCGGGTCGGATCGAGGGGATGCCCGTTCTGATTAGAAGCGCCGGCCGGGCGATGCAAACGGAACGATCACAGGCCGGTACGCGCACCGTGCAGGGCAATTCCGCACAGCAAAAAGGCGGCCGCTGATACGACCGCCTTTTTTGACTTCCGTCATTCCGGGGCGCGCAAAGCGCGAGCTATCTCGAGATTCCGGGTCTGGTGCTGGCGCACCATCCCGGAATGACGAGGTGAGAGCTCACGCCTTCTCGAAGAGGGACTCCACGTATTCCCAGTTCACGAGGTTCTCGACGAACGCCTTGAGATAGTCGGGGCGACGGTTGCGATAGTCGATGTAGTAGGAGTGCTCCCAGACGTCGCAGCCGAGGATCGGGGTGGCGCCGTGCACCAGCGGATTCTCGCCATTCGGGGTCTTGGAGATTTCGAGCTTGCCGTTCTTGACCTGGAGCCAGCACCAGCCGGAGCCGAACTGGCCGACGCCGGCCGCCTGGAAGTCGGTCTTGAACTTCTCGAAGCCGCCGAGGTCCTCGTTGATCTTCTTCTCGAGCTTGCCCGGCAGCTTGGTGCCGCCGCCATTTGGCTTCATCCAGCTCCAGAAGTGGATGTGGTTGTAGTGCTGGCCGGCATTGTTGAACACCGCGGGGTTCTTGCCGAACGAGCCCTTGACGATCTCTTCAAGGGACTTGCCTTCCCATTCGGTTCCCTTGAGCGCGTTGTTGCCGTTGGTGACGTAGGCCTGATGATGCTTGTCGTGATGATATTCCAGCGTCTCCTTCGACATATACTGGCCGAGGGCGTCATAGGCGTAAGGGAGTGGGGGCAGCGTAAAGGTCATGGGTTCTTGTCCGCAACTGGTGGGGAACGAGTTCTAACGGTCACCCCTTATAGAAGGTTCCGTGGCCGTTAAATACCTCAGAATTTCGAAAACGCGTGACGGGGACGCTTGGCTCGATTGCATAAAATCGTCGCAGCACGAGAAGATCTCCGCGGTCCTGGTGGCTCGATGCAAAATATCATTGCCTTTGAGGCGCTTATGGCAGAACGAATGCCCCACGCACGGACCTTGCGAAAGACAGGACCATGAGCATTGAGATCGACATTCTGAACGGCGACGCCTCGTGGCCGATCGCAAAGCCGCTGCTCAGCGCGGTCTGGGACCACGATGCGGCGGAGAAGCCGCCCTGGGCTCACGTCAAATGGGCCAATGCGGACCTCCGCGTGCTGATCGAGACGCCCGAGGACGGTCTCGTCTGCCACGTCGGCATCTACTTCCGGACCGTCAGCTGGAACGGACAGAAGGTCCACATCGGCGGCATCGGCGGGGTCTCCACCCGCGAGGACCGCCGTGGCCGCGGCTACGCGACCATGGCGATCGACGCGGCCGTGCACACCATCAGGGCCAACGAGGCAGTCCGCTTCGCGCTGCTGTTCTGCGAGCCGCACAATTTCGCGTTCTATGAGGCCCGTAAATGGCAGCCCTTCAAGGGCGAGGTCTATTGCGAGCAGCCGGAGGGGCGGATCCGCTTCGACTACATGGCGCCGTATGTCTTCGACATCGTGCGCGCGCCGACGCTGGGCACGATCGACCTATGCGGCCTGCCGTGGTGAGCCCTGCGTGAGCGAGGGCTGCGCCGTCTGCCGCAGGCCCTATAATATGTCGGTCATCATTTAACATTCCGCCTGGTGAACATGACGATCGACGCCCCAGCAGACGCCGTCCCGCCGGTTGCGCCGGTCGCCTCCCCCATCGCCAGCCTCCTGACCGCGCCGATCCTGCCGACGCTATTGTGGCTCGCGATTCCCAACATGATCGCGATGGTCGGCAGCACGCTGGTTGCCATTGCCGAGACCTCCTATATCGGCCGGCTCGGCACCATTCCGCTCGCCGCGATCGCACTGGTGTTTCCGTTCGCGATGCTGACGCAGATGATGAGCGCAGGCGCAATGGGCGGCGGCGTCTCCTCCGCGATCAGCCGCGCGCTCGGTGCAGGGAATCGCGACCGCGCCGCGACGCTGGCGCTGCATGCCGCCATCATCGGCCTCTGCGGCGGGCTGTTCTTCACGGTGACGATGCTCGTCTTCGGCCGCTCCTTCTTCGCGCTGCTCGGCGGACGCGAGCAGGTGCTCGAGGAAGCCAGCGGCTATTCGCAGGTGCTGTTCTCCGGCGCGGTCGCGATCTGGCTCGTCAACACGCTGGCCTCGGTGATCCGCGGCACCGGCGACATGCGCCTGCCTTCGATGACGCTGATCGGGGCGAGCGTGCTGCAGATCGCGCTCGGCGGCACGCTCGGGCTCGGCCTGTTCGGAGTGCCGCAATTCGGCATGCCGGGTGTCGCGAGCGGTCAGCTGATCGCGTTCAGCTGCGCGGCGATCTACCTCCTCTGGTATCTGTTGTCCGGGCGCAGCCGGCTGCCGCTCGATCTCCGGGCGTTTCATTTCGAGCGCGCGATGTTCCTGGACATCCTCAAGGTCGGCGCGGTGGCCTGTTTGTCGCCGCTCCAGACCGTGCTCACCATCCTGATCTTCACGAAGATTCTCGCGACCTTCGGCACCGAGATGCTGGCAGGCTATGGCATCGGATCGCGGCTGGAATTTTTGCTGATCCCGATCACCTTCGCCTTCGGAATCGCCTCGGTGCCGATGGTCGGCATGGCGATCGGCGCCGGACATGTGAAGCGCGCGCGGCGTGTGGCCTGGACCGCGGCTGCGGCCTCCGGACTCACGGTCGGCCTGATCGGCCTCGCCGTCGCGCTCGCTCCGTCGCTGTGGGTCGGGCTCTTCACGCGGGATCCCGGCGTCACCGCCGCCGCGTACAGCTATTTCCACTGGGCGGGTCCGGCCTTCGTGTTCTTCGGCATGGGCGTATCGTTGTACTTCTCGTCACAGGGCGCAGCGCGTGTCGGCGGGCCCGTGCTCGCCTCGACGGCGCGGCTCCTGATCGTCGCGATCGGCGGCGTCGGGCTCATGATTGCGCAAGCTCCGGCCTGGACCCTGTTCGCGCTGGTCGGCGGCGCCATGGTGGTGTTCGGGCTGTCGACCGCGGCCTCGGTCGCCTTCGTGCGATGGGGCAAGTGAGTGCAGGCAGGTGAGCACGAAATGAACGCAGGAATGTGATTCCGGCCGGCGTTGCACAATCCTGCCGGGCTGCTATTGAGGCGCTCCATTTTCGGGGCCCTCTCCATGATTTCCAGATTCGCAGCTCTCATCGTCCTCCTCGCTCCGCTGCTTGGAGCATCTGTCGCTCGTGCGCAGAACGCCGACGGGACATGGCTCACGCAGGCCGGTGATGCGCGCGTCAAGATCAGCAAATGCGGCGGCGGCATCTGCGGCCACATCGTCTGGCTGGGCCAGCCCTACGACACCTCGACCGGTCAGCCCGCCACCGACAGCAAGAATCCCAATCCCGCGCTCGCCAGACGCCCGATGATCGGCTTGCCCTTGTTCAGCGGCATGCAGCCCGCAGGTCCGAACAAATGGTCGGGCCAGATCTACAATGCCGACGACGGCAGCACCTATGCCAGCAGCATCAGCTTGATATCGGCGGATTCGCTGCGGGTCGAAGGCTGCGTCGGCGCGCTCTGCGGCGGCGAGACCTGGACGCGCACGGAGCGCTAAAGCGCGATGCGATCAGGATGAATCGTCATCGCGCTTCAGGTTGTTGCTTAAGCATGATCTTTTCGGAAATCCGCTGCGCACTCTTCCGGATCATGCTTTAGGCTGCGGCAGCCGTCATCGCCTTCAGCGCCGTCGCGGCCGAGGCATAACCGCCCCGCGCCCCATCGATGAAGTGGACGTGGTCGCTGCGCAGCGTCGAGGGCGCGAAGCAGGTCATCATGGCGGCGTCCTGCCGGTGGAGACCGTAACGCACGATGCCGGCGCGCGCGGCCGCGGCGAGACGATCGCTGAGGGCGCGCTCGAGCTCCGGCGTGCAGTCGAGGATCATGCGCAGGCCGTCGTCATATTTCCTGAAATCGGAGTTCTCGACCACCTGGCGCCTGTAGACGTTCGGCACGAAGCCGCCGACCTTGAGATCAAAGCGCATGATCAGATAGGCGAACAGCGTATAGGCCAGCACACCCGCGCGGCGCATGAGCAGCGGACCTCCGCGCCTGGTGCGGGCTTCATAATCCACCCCCTGCGGCGGCCATTTCAGCGGCGGCCCCTGCGGCGGCACCGGACGGGCGCCATCCGGGCTGCGCTCAACCAGATGAATGACGTCCTCGATCGCCTTGCGGAAGGCACGCGGATCGGCGTCGCGTACCGGCATCACCAGCACGGAGAGGATCAGCCCGCGCGAGGCCGGCATCACCTCGAACCGGCAGGACAGGCCGGACAGATCGGGCTGCGTGCCGGCGGGCGCCTCGGCGACCGCAAATTCGCCGCGCTTCATCGCGGCATCGGCCCAGGCGAGCCCGCCGCCGGAGAACATCGCGTAGGACAGGTTCGGCGACGGACCGAAACGGGCGACGCGCACGTCAAGGCCCCGTGCACGGATGGCGCTGACCGGCACCAGCGCGACGCGCATCCTCAGATCGAGATCCTCCCGCACCCAGGTCGCGGTTGCAGCCAGCGCCTCGCGGGCCAGTTCCAGATCATGGGGCGCGACCGCGAAGCCGGCGCCGTCGCCGCCGAACACGAAGGGGAATTCGCGTCCTCCCAACACGTTCGTCACCGCCGCGATCACGGCGGCACCGGCCATGTTGACCGCCTTGTAGCGCTGCGCCGCGATCGCCCTGGTCGAATCGACGATATCGGCAATGCCGATGCTCCAGTCCTCCGGCAGCGGCGAATACAGCGCCGGGTCCATCAGGCTGGTGAAGCCTCGGAAGACGGGAATGCCGCCATAGAAGGATTCGCCTGAGGTCATCGGGGTTGCCGGATGGTTGGAGTACGAAGCAAATACGTGGCAGGATCGATCCGGGTTCGCCGAACGGCGCCCCCAAATTCAATCATTGGCCGAAACCGATCCGGACAACAAGATACGGCCCCGCTGCAATGCCGCGGCGGCGTCATTGATCGGCATCAAACGACGCCCCGGGGAGAACGGCTATCGTCGGTCGGCTCCAAGGGTTGCATGGGATGATCGAGGTGCCCGACTTCGGCAAAAAGGACTCCACCTCTCCGGTCAGGCGGCGCACGGGCATCGACCCGATCAGCGCCGTGAAGATGCCCGAAAGACTGACGGCGGCCGTCGACGCCTGGGCCGAATCTCATCAGCTGACCCGCTCGGATGCGATCTGTAAGCTGATCGAGCTGGGCCTGAAGACCGCATCCCCGGTCCTCACGCCGGTGCACCCGCTCGAATCGGACGCCACCAAGATCGAAGAGATCGCAGTCCACGAGATCGAGACGCTGCTCGATCCCGCATTGCCGGCGGACGAACGCGAGCGCCGCATCCGCCGGCTGACCGAAGGCCCGCCGGAATTCTCACACGAGCGAATTGACCTTCCGAAGGATCCGCCGAAGCCGCGGACGTGAGCGGCTTAGTGCAGCCTCTCATCCTGACGCTTGCGCAAGGCATCGAGAGACGCATCATGACAGCCGACCAGGCGGACGAATTGCTGCGGGTACATTTCATGCCCGTGACTGCCGGAATTCTGATGTGTCATCGGCGGGCAGTGGACATCGTCCGGTTTCGCAGGGGATTGCTCCGCGCGGCCCCGATTTGAAGCGGTCATGTTTGACGTCGTCATGGACTGCTCCCTGTCGATTAGGGCAGATCGATTGACGTAACCCAACCGATTGCGGGGCATCTTACGACCAAATCCGGCTGAATGTCATTGTGCCGGATCAATGCAATCAAGACGGCAGAGTTCCGCTTATGCCGTATTCCCCGCGTCCACAGTGAACACCGTCCCGGTGACATTGCGGCCGCCCTCCCCCAGCAGATACTCCACCATGCGCGCGACGTCGTCCGTCTGCGGCAGGCGACGCAGCGCACTGCGGCCGGCGATGCGCCTGCGGCCCTCGTCCGAGAGGTTGTGCGTGAGCTCGGTGTCGATGAAGCCCGGTGCGACCGCGTTCACGGTGATGCCGAGCTTGCCGACCTCGCGCGCGAGCGAGCGGGTGAAGCCGGTGGCGGCGGCCTTGGTCGCGCCGTAGACGGACAGGCCGTTGTAACCGGTGGTCGCGATGATCGAGGAGATGTTGACGATGCGGCCGGCGCCATCGGCCATCATCTGCCGCGCGACATATTTGGTGAGGACGATCGGCGACAGCACGTTGAGCTGCACCAGGGCCGCGATCTCGGAATTGTGCATGGTGGCGAGCAGGCCTTCGGTGCCGAGGCCGGCATTGTTGACGAGGCCGTAGATCGGGCCGAATTCGTCGCGAACGAGTTTTGCGAAGGCCGGGATCGCATCGATCACCGCAAGATCGCAGGCGCGGAAATGCAGCCGTCCCTCGGACCGGGCAATCGCCGCCTTGAGCTCGTCGCTCTCGCGCCGGGCCGCCGAGATCACGTTGAAGCCACCTCCGACGAGGCGCGTTGCAATGGCAAGACCTATACCGCGGCTGCCGCCGGTGACGAGAACGTTATGCATCGGTGCGCGCCAGTTTGCCGGCCGGGGTGACGTCGAGCGCCTCGACGAAACGGATCACCGCCGGCACCTTGTGGGACGCGAGCTGGGCGCGGCACTGATCCAGGATCTGGTCGCGAATCTCCTTCGCGCGCGCCGCATCGGTGCCGTCGGCGAGGATCACGTCGGCGACGACAATGCCGCCGGTGATCGGGCTGCGGCGCGACTTGGCGCGCGACATCCGCACGTCGGGATGGCGATTGATCACCGCCTCGATCTCCTCGGGGTGGACCTTCAGCCCGCCGATATTGATGATGCCGCCGCGACGGCCGACGAAGTAGTAACGGTCGCCGCGCAGCTCGACGATGTCGCCGCTGTCGACGAAGCCGTCGGCATCGGCAAGCGCCGCCGCGTCGCGGCCGACATAGGCATGCGCCGTGCGTGCCGAGCGAATCCGCAGCGAGCCGTCGACGACCTTCATCTCGACGCCGTTGCGGTTGCCGAGATAGTCGGCCGGAAAGCCCTCCAGCCCGTCATTCACGGCGAAGCCGACGCCGGCCTCGGTCGAGGCATAGGCGTGGCCGACGGAAGCATTGGGAAACGCCGCCTTCAAGCCGTCGAGCACGGCCTGGTCGGCGATCTCGCCGGAGAGACGGACGTAAGCCGGGGCAAATTGCGCGGCCGCGCCGCTCATCAGGAGCTTGCGCCAGTGCGAGGGCGTGCCCGAGATGTGCGAGACGCCGCGCGCATTCAACCGCGCGATGTGATCGCCGAGCGCTTCATGCGGATCGAACAGCACCATCGAGCCGCCGGACAGGATGGCGCGGAGGAAGATCTGCAGGCCGCCGTAGCGGCGAATGTCGTAGAACGTCGCCCAGACCGGCGCCGGGCCGCGCGCCGGACCTTCGGCAACGATCGCCCCGGTCAGCGCCTCCAGCGTATGGCCAGCGATCTTTGGCACGCCCGAGGTGCCCGAAGTCAACATCAACCATTCGGTCGCACGCTCGCTCGTGGCCGGCGCGGTGGCTTGAAGAGGCAAATGCGCGGTGACGACCAGCGGAACGCCGGTGCCGGCCCAGCGATTGGGCTCGTCGGTGACGACGGCATCGATGCCGGCATCAGCGATCAACGAGTCAAGATGCGCCGGGTTGAGATCCGGCGGACACAGCAGCATGCGGCGGGCGATGCCGTCGAGCTCGATCATGGCAAGGCCTGACCGGAGCTGGTCCGACAGTTTCAGCAGCACCGCGCGGCCGGACAGCTCGCGCAGACGGCCGCCGAGAACCGTGTGCGACAGGATGTCGGTCAGCGACACGACATCATGCGCATCGGAGATCGTGCGGCCCTTCAGCTCCGCGCCGAGATGGTCGCGAAGCGCAAAGATCTCACGCGGGGACATTTTCGTAGGCCCGCACGAAATCGCCCACCGTGGCGGGGAACGCTGCGTCCTCGGAAATGGTGAATGGGTCGACGCCGGTCTCGTCCTCGAGGCGCGCCACAAGAATGGCGAAGGCGAGCGAGTCGAAACCCGTCTCGTGCAGGGACAGATCGTCCGAGAGTGCGGGAAGCGCGACGTGCTGCTCTCTGGCGATCTGCTGGATCGCTTCGATGACCTTTGACCTTACCGACATGGCTGGCTCGCTTTTCGTTATCATTCGTGTTGCGGCGGCTCTTGATGACCGCCTCCCAATGACCCTCTGCTTACCCGACAGAAGTAAATGGCCTCTTGGACAATTCAGATAAAATTGGACCCATCTGGCGGATTTGTTGCCGTTACAGCCGGATCGTGCCGTCTACGATCCCGGAAAATGTGCTGGAATCGAGCGCGACATAGGCGCCGGATTTCGGGTCGAGCATGAACAGCGGATCGGAGATCGCAGCCGGGTCAAATCCCTCGCGCGCGAGATCGCCCTTCTTCTGCTTGAACGTCTCGGTCGCATCGAGCTCGCGCGAGATGCGGATGAAGATCGGCCGGGCGTAAGCCGGCAGGCGCTGCGCGAGATGCGCAGGCAGCGCGGAGATGTCGAAGCCCTCGTTCACGACGATCGCGCTCATGCCGGCGCGGCCGTCGGCGCCGGGGATGGCGACTCCGTAAGTGGTGGCATCAACCACGCCGGCGAAATCGCGCACGGCGTCGTTCACCTCCGAGGTCGCGACGTTCTCGCCCTTCCAGCGGAAGGTGTCGCCGATGCGGTCGACGAAATGGAAAAAGCCCTTGTCGTCGATCCGCATCAGATCGCCGGTGCGGAACCAGGCATCGCCTCTGGCAAAGACGTCGCGCAGGATCTTCTTCTCGGTCTCGCCCGCATCGGTGTAGCCTTCGAAGCGGCCGCCGCCCTCGTCTGCGGCGCCGATGCGGCCGATGGCTTCGCCGGCCTCGCCGCGGGCACAGGCGATGCAAAAGCCCTCGTCATCGCGCAGCGGCACGCCGCTGCCGGGGTCGAGCTTGACGAGACTGGCGGGAAAGCGATGTGCCAGCAGCGGCGGAATGCGCCCGATCGCACCCGGCTGCCCCTCGACATTGAACAGCGAAAAATTGCCTTCAGTCGCCGCGTAGAACTCGAGGATGCGCGGAATGGAAAAGCGCGCCTGGAAATCTTCCCAGATGTCGCCGCGCAGACCGTTGCCGCAGACGAGCCGCAGGCGGTGCCTGGTCTCGTATTCCGACGGCGCCGCCTTCAGCAGATAGCGGCAGAGCTCGCCGATATACTGGAACAACGTGCAGTCATGCCGGACGACGTCGGACCAGAAATGCGAGGCCGAGAATTTTTCCGCAATGGCGACCGAACCGCCGGCAGCCAGCATGCTGCACGGCGCGACGATGCCGCCGACCGAGTGGAACAACGGCAGACAATCGTAGAGCCGGTCCTGGGGAGTCGCGCCGGTGAGACCGGCGAACCAGAAGCCCCAGTTGAGGATACGGCGGTGGCTGACGCTGGCCGCTTTCGGCAGGCCCGTGGTGCCCGAGGTGTAGATCAGCAGCGCGCGGTCATCGATCGTGACGTCGCCATGTTCGTCCGACGAGAGCGGGCCGTCGTCGAGGACGGCAAGAGCGACGTCGATCGCGCGCTGGCTGCGGGCATCGCCGTGGGTCCAGACCTTGGGCTGCGCCTTCAGATGCGGCGTTGCACGGTCCAGCATCTCCGTCAGCTCGTGCGCGACGATGATGTGCGCCGGCCTTGCGACGTCGATGCAATACGCAAGCGACTGTCCCACCAGCTTTGTATTGAGCAGCGCCACCACGCCTCCGACGCGGCTGATGCCGAGCCAGGCCGCGAGATAGTCGATACCGTTCGGCATGATGAGGGCCACGGTATCGCCCTTGGCGACCCCGATCGAGCGCGCCCAGCGCGCGTAGCGATTGATGCGCTTCGACAGGCCTTGATAGTCCAGACTTGTGTCATCCGCGACCAGCGCGACGCGGCCGGGCTGGCGTTGCGCCCAATCGTCGATGACGTCCGCGAACAGACGCCCGGGCAATGCCTCGATCCGCGCAGTGAGCTCGATTGCCTTCAGCCAGATCTTCGAGGCCGACGGTGCGTGTACGGTTTTCGGCTGCTCGATGACGCCGGTGGTCATATTGTTCACTCTTTCGGGCCGTCTGCTTGTGTCCGGCAGCTTAGCCCGCGCGCACTGCCCAGGTGTTAAGAGACAAGGTAAAACTCCGTTAGTGCGCGATTAACTCTAGCGATCCTTTACCGGGCCGGCGGGTTGGCGTGCAGCCCGGCGCCATTCTTGCGATAGCAAAGTAACGAAGCCGAGCGGGAAGCTTTCCCTCTCCCTCGACGCCGGGGCCAAGGCCCGCATCGCCGACCTCGGCGCGATCCCGTTGGCGGAAACCGATCGCTGCCAGAAAGTGGTCGAGCTATCGGGCGTGAGGAAGGAGTAGCGGGAGGCGCTAGGCGGCCCCCGCCAAACAGGATATTCCTTGCTCTACCTCGCATTGTCCTGACTACGACAGGGAGGCTAATCGTGGCCCTCGACGCCTCGCAAATTCCTGTCAACGCAACGCCGTTCGAGCTGCCGCTCACCATTTTCGCCAACCGGCTGAAGGGCGGACAGGTCAAGGTGGTTGCGATCGGCTCGTCGACGACGGCGGGTGAAGGGGGTATTGCACCCTATCCGCAACGGCTGCTGGCGAACCTCCGGATACTATTCCCGAAAGCCACGATTGATGTGGTCAACCGAGGCGTCGGCGGCGAAGAGGCTCCCCAAGAACGCAGGCGATTCAAGCATGATGTGTTCGACCAGAATCCGGATCTCGTAATCTGGCAGGTCGGCACAAATGCAGTTTGGCAATCTGCAGACAAGAACCCACCTTCCTTCAAAGACACCACGGAAGCCATCTCTAACGGCGTCGATCAGTTGCTGGCGACCGGACGGATGGACGTGATCCTGATGGACCTGCAATATGTGCCGGCGCTGCTGACACCGGCCAGGATCGAAAAGGCGAGCGCCATGGTGGCGGCGATCAGCGATATCGCGCGTGCCAAGGGCGTCAACGTCTTCCGCCGCTTCGAGCTGATGCAGGGCTGGCACGAAGTCGCCAAGATCTCTTTCGACCGGATGGTCGACCCCGGCGATGATACCAGGCTGCATGCAAGCGACTGGACGACGGACAAGATGAGCTGGCAATTGGCCGCCGCAATCAACGCGGCGGTCAACATGGCACAGCGATCTCGAGGAACACGCGGCAAATCATCCCGCATGCTCCATCGGATTGGCGGCCGGCGATCCCCCCAGCGCTAACCGCTTCGCCTGTGGCGCGGGCGCGGCGGCGCGGTGAACGGATAATATGGATTGAGGTCACAGGTCGCAGCGCGGCCAGAGGCGGTCGCGCGGCACTGCGGCAGCGAGGTGAAGGAGCAATCGTACCACTCCCCGCCACCGCCATTCGCACCGGAATAGACGTGCATGCAGACGGGAGAGCGGGGATCGAAGGTTTGCCCATGCGACGGCGCGGCGGCGAGCAAGACGCCGACGGCCATGGTGAGGCCGAGCCAACCACGCGACGAGAATATCCGAGGAGACCGCATCGCAGACCGCTAATGCTGTTTCTTGTGGCGCCGCCGAGGCGGCGGGGGTTCGTCGAAGGCGTAATACGGGTTGAGATCGCAGCTCGCCGAGCGCCCCGACGCGGTCGCGCGGCACTGCGGCAGCGAGGTGAAAGAGCAGTCGAAATAGTCTCCGCCGCCACCGCCGAAGCCGCCGCCGGGTGTATAGACGTGCATGCACACCGGATAGCGCGGATCATAGGTCTGGGCGCTGGCATCTGCCGCGGCGAACAGCGTGGCAATCGCGGTGAGAGTCAAGAACGGCAGGCGCATGGACGCATCCTCGAGTCTGTGGCCGCCGGCGGATCGGGAGCCGGCGGTTCCATATGGCATAACATCCCGGCGGACGCGACTGTTCCTGCAGATAGATGACGGCAAGGTGAGTAGGGCGGGGCTGCGGCGCTAGGCGCCGAGCCCCTGCAGCACGAGCCGATTCAGCCTTGCCGCGAACGCCGCCGGGTCTTCCGGCAATTCGCCGTCCAGGATCTGCGCCTGTTCGAGCAGGAGCAGGCTGAGATCGTCGACGACCTTCGAGCCAGCCTGCGCCTTGGTGACCGCGGTGACCAGCGGATGGCGCAAATTGATCTCGAGGATCGGCTTGGTCTTCATGCCGCGGTTCTGCTGCGACAGGATGCGCTCGAGCTCGCGGCTGGGCCCCTGGCTGTCGGCGACGAGGCACGAGGCCGAGCTGGTGAGCCGGGTCGAGGCCTTGACGTCGCTGACGCGCTCGCCGAGCGCGGCCTTGATCACGGCGATGGTGGCCGCTTCATCCGCGGCCGGCTCGTCCTTCTTCGCCTCGTCCGCCTCGTCGACGCGCGGAATCAGGTCGAGATTGAGATCGCCCTGGCTCAGCGACTTCAGCGGCTTGCCGTCGAACTCCGACGGCATCGAGGTCCAGAAGGCATCGACCGGATCGGACAGCAGCAGCACCTCGATGCCGCGCGCGGTCGCAGCTTCCAGCCGCGGGTTGGATTTCAGCCGCTCGATGCTGTCGCCGACGAGATAATAGATCTCGGTCTGGTTCGGCTTGAAATCGGCGATGACCTGCTTCAGCGACCGCTTCTCGCCCGACGTGGTGGTGAAGCGCGACATCGAAAGCAGCTTTTCGCGCCGCTCGAAATCCTCGTAGATGCCTTCCTTCAGCACCGCGCCGAACGCGTCCCAGATCTTGGCAAAATTCTCGGGGTCCTTGTCGGCAAGACTTTCGAGCTCGGACACAACCCGGGTCGCCACGGCTTTGCGGATCTGCGCGAGCTGCGGATTGTTCTGAAGCATCTCGCGCGAAATGTTGAGCGGGAGATCCTCGCTGTCGACGACGCCGCGGATGAAGCGCAGATAGCCCGGCAACAGATCGGCATCGTCGGTGATGAAGACGCGCCGGACATAGAGCTTCACGCGCCCCTTGCGGTTGGGCTCGAACAGGTCGAACGGCTTGGTCGAGGGCGCGAACAGCAGCACGGCGTAGGAGTAGCGGCCCTCGGCGCGGTAGTGCAGCGTCATCGCGGGATCGTCGAAGGCGGAAGCGATCTGCTGATAGGCCTTCTTGTAGTCGTCTGCCGTCAGCTCGGATTTCGCGCGCTGCCACAGCGCGCTGGCCGAATTGATCTGGCGCGGCTCGCCCTCTTCGGGCACGAGCTCGATGGGGAACAGGATGTTGTCGGAATAGGCTGTGACGATGCGCTCGATCTCGTAGGTCTCGAGATACTTCTTGGCGTCGTCCTTCAGGTGCAGGACGATTTCGGTGCCGCGTGTCACGCGCGCCGCTTCCTCCTCGCTGGCCCGGGCGATCTCGAAGCCGGAGCCACCGGACGACGTCCAGGTCCAGACGTCGCTCTCGCCGGCGCGGCGGCTGATCACGACGATCTTCTCGGCGACCATGAAGGCTGAATAGAAGCCGACGCCGAACTGTCCGATCAGGCCGAGGCCGTCCTTGGCCTCCTTCAGCTTGGACACGAACGCCTTGGTACCGGAGCGGGCGATGGTGCCGAGATGATCGATCAGCTCCTGCCGCTCCATGCCGATGCCGTTGTCGGCGATCGTAAGCGTCTTGGCCGTCTTGTTCGGGATGATGCGGATCTTGAGCGCGTCGCCCTCGCCCAGCAGGGTGGGACTTGCGATGGCCTCGTAGCGCAGCTTGTCGCAGGCATCGGAGGCATTGGAGATGAGTTCGCGGAGGAAGATATCGGTTTCCGAATAAACGGAATGCACCATCAGGTGCAGCAGTTCGGAAACTTCGGCCTGGAAAGGCTGCGTATGCACAGCCGTGTCTGACGTCGTCATGCGCTTACCCGGTCAAAACAAAAGGAGGAACCCGGATATAGCGCGAGGCAACGGCGGATCAAGAGGATGTGAAGCATCCGCCCGGAGGGTACCCCTCGCGGGAGACGCGGATCAGGTCACGCAACGGCCGGGCTGAAGCAGCTTCGCGACCTCGGTCAGGGAGCTGACCATCGGCTCACAGGCGATCGTCGGCCTGGCGCGAACCTTCTGCTGGTTCTGGAGCAGCACCGGGGGCTTGGCGTTGCCGGTCTCGACCACCGCGGGGACCCGCAGCAGCACCGACGTATCGGCGAGGTCGTTCAGCCGCATCGACACCGTGCGGGTCGGAGCCGGCGCCGGCTTGATCTCGGCGAGCCGGTCCGCCTTTGCGGTGCGATTGACATTGTGGCTGGGGGCGAAGTTCGAGCTGCGGCTGGAGGTGTCGGCGACCGCCTGCCAGCGACCGGCCAAGTCATGGCCGGAGGCCAATTGCACGGCACCAAGTGTCGCGACGGTCGCAATAGCGCCTAAAAATACCTTTTGAATCTGTGACATGGCTGTCGATCCCTCGCCCCATGGCGATCACGGGAACAACGCCGCCACAGGATCGGCGGTTCTCGACCGTTACGATCACTTAACCGTGTGCGAAAAATGCCGCAGGTCGGCGAAATATTTCGCAAGCCGTGGAACGACTCCGACGGTCGGGAGTCGTCTCAGCAGCCGGCTATTCCCCCCTGCCCCATAAGCCGGCGACGTAGGGCGCGACTGTGGTGATGCCAGTCGCGCCTTACTTTTGTCTGGCGTCTACTTCGCCTTCGCCGCGAGCCATTGCCGCCCTTCGCCATAGAGCTTCTCGACTTCCGGGCCCGTGAGGCCCGGCATGTCGCGCTTGACCTTGTAGCCGATCAGCTCCTGCATGTAGGCGAGGTGGCGATAGCCTTCGGGCAGCGCGGCGAGCGCCTCCTGGTCGAGGCGCAGCGTCGCGGCGGGATCGACCGGATCGATCCGGTCCTTCTCGTAGATCGGCTGGCGGCGGACGATGCCCCATTTACCAATTCCTGATTGGTCTTGCCGCTTCTCCAGGAAATCGTAGAAGCGCCCGGTGCAGACGACGTCGCAGAGCACGTCGTGCACAAGGGCGCGCTGCGAGATCGTCATCTTGGTCTGGGCGATGGCCCGCTCGCCGGCAAGATCGATGCTGGTGCCGCCGAGGAAATGCAGGATGCGCACGCCTTTGGCGAATCCCTCTTGGCTGACGCGCATGAAATCCCGCGCCGGCCCCTGAAACCACGTGGCGGACATCCAGCCCTCGTCATGCCAGACCGTGGCAAAGCGCTCCCAATCGCCGGCGTCGCGCCACACCGCCCAGTTCTCGACGAGGTCGCGAATGGCAAGGCGGTCGAGCAGCGGCTGGTCCATGGGGACATCTCCGGTTGGTGCGGCCGCGGGCGCAGCCTCTGCATGAGGTATGGGCGGTGAATTCCACGGCCGTCAAGCATGGCAGCGGACATGAAAAATCCGGCGTGCCTTGCGGCACGCCGGATCGGATCACTTCGCCAATTGCCGGGCTACCAGGGCGTCATTACGCCGCCGGCGCCTTCGGCGCGCGATTGCGCGAATTGCGCTGGAAGAACAGCGCCTGGCTCGCCACCGCCGATACCATTGCCGGCTGGAACGGTTTTGAGATCAGGAATGCCGGCTCGGGACGCTCGCCGGTGAGGAAGCGCTCCGGATAGGCGGTGATGAACACGACGGGCACCTCGAAGGTGCGCAGCAGTTCGTTGACGGCATCCAGGCCCGACGAGCCGTCGGCGAGCTGGATGTCGGCGAGGATCAGGCCGGGCCGCTTGTTCTTGGCCAGCGCCACTGCATCGGCATGGGTGCGCGCGACGCCGACGACGTTGTGGCCGAGATTCTTCACCAGGCTTTCGAGGTCCATGGCGATGAAGGTCTCATCCTCGATGATCAGCACGTCGGTGGCAATCTCGGCCGCCATCTCGCGTCCGGCAGCGTCTGCAAGGCGCCGCGTCTCCGCGACGTCGGTGCCGAGGACGAAGGCGACTTCCTCTTCCGAGAAGCCTTCGAGCGAAAGCAGCAGGAAGGCCTGACGCGGCAGCGGCGTGATGTTCGACAGCCGCCGCTCCGGCGGCATCGGCAGGGTCGTCACCTCGGCGTCTTCGTTGACCGAGACCGAATTCCAGATCTGCGTGAACAGCCGAAACAGGCCGGCCCGAGGCCCATGGCTCTCATCGAGCACCGACGGATCTCCCAGCATGGCTTCCAACATGGCTGCGACATAGGCGTCACCGGAGGCCTGGCTGCCGGTCAGGGCGCGCGCGTACCGGCGCAACAACGGCAAGTGTTCCGCAACAAGCTGTGAACGGGACATCCCCACTCCATTCGTCTTCGGGCCAGCCTTGAGGTCAGGAGACACGCGGGGGGCCCGGGTTCCCCTGCTGGGCTGACTACGCATCAGCTCAAGAAAAGTTCCGTAGAGCTGGGAACTTTTTCGCGGACCTGGAATTGTGCCTATCCAGGGAACGGCTCCCGGTTGAGAAAACCTCTCGAATTTGCAGTCACTTAACTCGGGGAAACGTGGAACAGGTCATGAAAGATCTCAAGTCTCAAGCCAGCAGAAGCACGACCCCCGGCAAGGGAGGCCTCACTCCGGAGATCCAATCCCGGATCGGGCATCAATTGCGGGCCATGTACGACGATGTCGTACGGCAGGGGGTTCCGGATCGGTTCGCAGAACTGATCAAGAAGCTTGATGCGCCGGGAGCGACTCCCCACGTGGAGAATGAGGGTGGATCCAACGACAACAACAATGGGAGGGATTAATGCCTCTCACGGACTCCCTTCGTAACGACATCCTGGCGGCCGTGCCCAGTCTGCGCGCCTTCGCCATCTCGCTCAGCGGCAATGCGGACCGGGCCGACGACCTGGTCCAGGAGACGCTGCTGCGTGCGCTCGCCAACATCGACTCGTTCCAGCCCGGCTCCAACCTGCCGGCCTGGCTGTTCACGATTCTGCGCAACCTGTTCCGCTCCGACTATCGCAAGCGGCGGCGCGAGGTCGAGGATGCCGAGGGCAACTACGCCAAGACGCTGAAGACACAGCCTTCGCAGAACGCGCATCTCGAGTTCGAGGAGTTCCGCACGGCGCTCGACAAGCTTCCGCAGGATCAGCGTGAAGCGTTGATCCTGGTCGGTGCGTCCGGCTTCTCTTACGAAGACGCGGCCTCGATCTGCGGCTGCGCGGTCGGCACGATCAAGAGCCGCGTGAACCGCGCCCGCTCGAAGCTCGCCGCGCTGCTCTATGTCGACGGCGCCGAGGATTTCGGGCCCGACGAGACGGTGCGAGCCGTGATCGGCGGCAGCGGCGGCTGATAGCCGACGCTAATCGGACCCGGACGAAACGAAGACGGCCGTTTCCACGGCCGTCTTCGCGCGCGTCCGATGCGGGCGGCGCCGGGTTCACCGCGCTCGATCACTCGTCAACAAAGGTCACGGTATCGGCCACGCTCGCGCGCGAGGTGCGGTAGCTGTTGACCCTGTGCGCATGGTCGGCGTAGCCGAACGAAATGCCGCAGACGACGCGGCGGTCGTCGGGCAGATTGAAATGCCGGCGGATCAGCCCGGAATGCCGTGCGAGCGCCGCCTGCGGTATGGTGCCGAGCCCGAGCGCCTGCGCGGCCAGCATGAAATTGCTGACATAGGCGCCGCAGTCGATCGCACCGTAGATGCCGAGCGGCTCGTTGGTGTGAATGATCGCAACATGTGGCGCGCCGAAGAAATTGTAGTTCTCGAGCGCCTGCCTGGCATAGGCCATCTTGTCGCCGCGCGCGATGCCGAGCGTGTTGTAGAGCTGGAAGCCGCTTTCGCGGCGGCGCTCCAGATAGACCCCGACATATTCGCGCGGCGGCGTGAAATCGTAATCATCGCCAAGGCCCTTTGAGGCCTCCGCATAGATCGCCTTGCGAAAGCGCTCCTTGGCCTCGCCGCTGGCGATGATGACCTGCCAGGGCTGGCTGTTGCACCAGGACGCGGTGCGCTGCGCGGTGGTCAGCACATGCTCGATGGTCGCGCGATCGACGTCCTTGGGAAGAAACGCGCGGACGGAGTAGCGCTCGTTGAGGAGTTCCTCGAGCACGCCGATGCGGTCTTGGGTCTGGCTCACTTTTGCATCCATGAATTGGCTCGCGCTCTTCTCGTAGGGTGGGCAAAGACGCGCAAGCGTCGTGCCCACCGACAGACTTGCCCCGAAGCATCTGCATATGGTGGGCACGCTTCGCTTTGCCCACCCTACGAGATACCGCGAGACGTGAGATCACCGCCCCTTGGTCGGGATCTTGTTATACGGCACGTCCTTGTCCACGCGAATGTCGCCGGGCAATCCCAGCACCCGCTCGGCGATGATGTTGCGCAGGATCTCGTCGGTACCGCCGGCGATGCGCATCGAGGGCGAGGACAGCAGCATCTGCTGAAACTGGCCCTGCACCGTCTCCTCGTCGTTGCCGGTGAGAACACCGGCCGCGCCCTGGAGGTCCATGGCGCAGGTCGCGATGTCCTGGAGCATCATGCCCGACACGAGCTTGCCGATCGAATTCTCCGGGCCCGGCCGCTCCCCCTTCGACAGCGCCGAGATCGTGCGGTAGCTGGTGTATTTCAGCCCGTTCGACTTCGCCGCCCAACTCGCGAGCTTCGAGCGCACGGCGGGATCGTCGATGGCGAGTCCGTCCTCCAGCATCAGGCTGGAGCAGAACTCGAACATCTCAGGGACGCCGGTCGCAAGCCGCGCGCCGATCGACATGCGCTCGTTCATCAGCGTGGTCAGCGACACGCTCCAGCCCTCGCCGACGGCCCCCAGCCTCTGGCTGTCGGGGATCACGACGTCGGTGAAATAGACTTCGTTGAACTCGTGCATGCCGTTGGCCTGCTTGATCGGCCGCACCTCGACGCCGGGACTCTTCATGTCCAGGAAGAACATAGTGAGGCCCTTGTGCTTGGGCACGTTCGGATCGGTGCGCGCGATCAGGAGTCCGTAATCGGAGTAATGCGCGCCCGAGGTCCAGATCTTCTGGCCGTTGACGACCCAGCTATCGCCCTTCTTCTCGGCGCGTGTGCGCAAGCCCGCAACGTCCGAGCCGGCCGATGGCTCCGAGAACAGCTGGCACCAGATTTCCTCGCCCGAGGCAAGCTTCGGCAAGTAGCGGCGCTTGGCGTCCTCGCTGCCGAAGGCCATCACGGTCGGACCGCACATGCCCTCGCCGATCTGGAACGGCTGCGTCAGCTTGCCGTAGACGCCCTCCTCCTGCTGCCAGATCACCTTCTCGATCGGGGTCGCACCGCGGCCGCCATATTCCTTCGGCCAGTGCAGGCAGGCCCAATTGCCTTCGAACTTCTTCTTCTGCCAGGCCTTGCCGACATCGACGATGTCGTGGTGCGCGAGCCGGATGCGGCCGAGCGAGGATTTTGACAGCTCGCCATGCAGCTCCTTCGGCGCATTGGCCTCGATCCATTTGCGCGCGGTCTCGCGGAATGCGGCTTCCTGTGGCGTGTCGTCGAAATTCATGGCGCTCCCCTTTCATTGTCATTCCGGGGCGCGCAACGCGCGAACCCGGAATCTAGAGCTTGCATATTCACTTCGAGATTCCGGGTTCGGCTCTTCGAGCCGCCCCGGAATGACGGCTAATTTCTTCCCTTCGTCGGGATCTTGTTGAATGGCACGTCCTTGTCGACACGGATGTCGCCGGGCAGGCCCAGCACCCGCTCGGCGATGATGTTGCGCATGATCTCGTCAGTGCCGCCTTCGACGCGGGTGCCCGGCGCGCGCAGCAGCATGGCCTGGAAACGGCCGGACAGCTCGGCATCCTCGCCGCTGACCACGCCCGCGGCTCCTTGCAGATCGAGTGCGTAGGTCGCGACGTCCTGGATCATCGAGCCCGCCACCAGCTTGCCGATGGAGTTTTCCGGCCCCGGCCGCTCGCCCTTGGACAGCGCCGAGATCGCGCGCATGCTGGTGTATTTCAGGCCGCTCGCCTTCACCGCCCAGTTCGCCAGCTTCGAGCGCACCGCGCGATCCTCGATCGCCGGACCGTCGTCGAGCATCAGGCTGGAGCAGTACTCGAACAATTCAGGGAAGCCGGTCGAGACGGCCGCACCGATCGCGCTGCGCTCGTTCATCAGCGTGGTCAGCGAGACGTTCCAGCCGTCACCGACCTCGCCGAGGCGCTGATGGTCGGGGATGCGGACATTGGTGAAATAGACCTCGTTGAAGTCGGACGCCCCGCTCGCCTGCTTGATCGGCCTGACCTCGACGCCAGGGCTCTTCATGTCCAGGAAGAACATGGTGAGACCCTTGTGCTTGGGCACGGTCGGATCGGTGCGGGTGAGCAAGATGCCGTAGTCGGAATAATGCGCGCCCGAGGTCCAGATCTTCTGTCCGTTGACGATCCAGTCGTCACCGTCCTTCTCCGCGCGCGTACGCAAGCCTGCCACGTCGGAGCCGCCGGCCGGCTCGGAGAACAGCTGGCACCAGACGTTCTCTCCGGAGGCGAGCGGCGGCAGATATTTGCGCTTATGCTCCTCGCGCGCGAACGCCATCATGGTCGGCCCGCACATGCCGTGGCCGATGATGAACATGCGGGACAGCTGGCCGAATGGCCCTTCCTCCTGCTGCCAGATCACGCGCTCGATCGGCGAGGCGCCCCGGCCGCCATACTCCTTCGGCCAGTGCAGGCAGGCCCAGCCGGCATCGGCCTTCTTCTTCTGCCAGGCTTTTGCGACCTGCAGGATGTCGGCGTTCTTGAGCTGCGTGCGGCCAAGCGAGGATTTGCGCAGCTCTTCCTCGTACTGTTTTGGCGCATTCGCGCTGATCCAGGCGCGCGCTGTGGCGCGAAATTCGGCTTCCTGCGGGGTGTCGTCGAAGTTCATGGTTCAGCCCTCAGCCGCGCATTCATCTCGTAGGATGGGTAGAGCGCAGCGAAACCCATCTCTTTCAATCTTCGCGTGGCGATGGGTTTCGCTTCGCTCTACCCATCCTACAAATCGGCGCTTACGCCGCGTTCTTCTTGCGCATGCGGTCAATCAACTGGTCTTCCCAATAGGTGAGGCTGCCGAGCCCTAGCGCCATCGCATTGGCGCGGCGGTAGTACATGTGGCAGTCGAACTCCCAGGTGAAACCCATGCCGCCGTGAACCTGGATGTTGTTCTTGGCGCAGTGCTGGAACGCCTGCGTCGCGCTGATGCGCGCGGCGGCCGCGGCTTCGGGCAATTCGGCTGCGTTGGTCGAGAGCGCCCAGGCGCCGTAATAGCTGTTGGAGCGCGCCAGGGTCGCCGAGACGTACATGTCGGCGAGCATGTGCTTGACCGCCTGGAACGAGCCGATCTGGCGACCGAAGGCGATGCGGTCGAGCGCGTAGTCTCGGCCCATCTCCAGCGCGCGATCGGCACCGCCGACCTGCTCGAACGCGCACAGCACCGCGGCACGATCGAGCACCTGGGTCAGGATGCTCCAGCCTTCGCCGGCGGCGCCGAGTGGCTCCGCCTTGGCGTCCTTGAAGGTGATCTCGGCCTGCCCGCGGGTCGGATCGAGATTGGTGAGGCTTTTCACCTCGACGCCGCCAGCCTTCAGATCGACCAGGAACAGCGAGATGTCATTCTCGCGTCCGCTCGATCCCGTGCGCGCGGCAACCACCGCGAAATCGGCGATTGCGCCGTCGGCCACCGGCTTCTTGACGCCGTTGAGCACGCCGTTCGCTGCGGTGAGCTTGACGTTCTTCGGTGACGGATTGCCCTTGCCCTCGAACAGCGCCAGCGTGCCGATCGCCTCGCCCGCGGCGATTGCAGGCAGCCATTTCTTCTTCTGCGCATCGCTGCCGGCGATCAGCAGCGCCTCGGCAGCGAGGTAGACCGTCGAGGAGAACGGCACCGGCGCGTTGGCCCGGCCCATTTCCTCCGCAATCACGCAGAGCTCGAGATGGCCGGCGCCCGCACCGCCGAACTCCTCGGGAATCGCGACGCCGAGAAAGCCCATCTCGGCAAGGCCCTTCCAGAGCTCCTTGTCGTAGGGCGCCTTGCCGTCGAGCACGACACGCACCGCCTTCGGCGGGCATTTTTCCGCGAGGAACTTGCGCGCCTGGTCGCGGAGCTGCTTTTGGTCGTCGGAGAAATCGAAGTTCATGGTGAGTCACCTTTTTAATTCTGTCATTCCGGGGCGATGCGTCAGCATCGAACCCGGAATCTCGATCTGGTCATCTCTGGATTCCGGGTTCGCGCTAACGCGCGCCCCGGAATGACGAATTCACTCGCACTCATCGCAGCACGATCACGTCGTCATCCGGCTTATCCGCATAGAGCCGCTCCACCAGCGCGGCGCGGCGCTCAAGGCCGGCGCGCTGGTTGATGTAACCCTTGTCGGTGAGCTCATTGCCGTCGATTGAGGGTGGCTCGACCATCAGCATGGCGCGCGCAATCATGCGGCTGCTGGCGCCCTCGCATTCCCGGTTGTGAGCTTCCAGGCCGCGCCTGAAGCAGGCGATCACCTCGGGGTGCCTCACGGCATCGGCAAAGCTCAAATCGGGATTGCCGACGAGCTGGCGGCAGGCATGCAGATTGGGCCAGGCCAGCAAACCGATGAAGGCGCGATCCTGCCCCGCGACCAGCGCGTCGTGCACCACAGGGGTCGCAGCGGCGATCGCGTCGGTGCGGAGCGAGCCGACATGCACGAAAGTGCCGGTGGTGAGCTTGAAGTCCTCCACTACGCGGCCGGCGAAGATGATGCCTTGTACCGGATCGGTGTCGTCGACGAAGATGCCGGCATCGCCGATGCAGTAGAATCCTTCCTCGTCGAACATCTTCTTCGTGAGATCCGACTGGCCGAAATAGCCCGGCGTGACGTTGACGCCGCGCAGGCGCAATTCGTATTTCGAGCCGCACGGCACCATCTTCAATTCGACGCCGGGGAACGGCAGGCCGATCAGGCCGACGCGCTCGGTGTCCCAATAGGTGCCGGTCGAGGTCGGCGCGGTCTCGGTCGAGCCCCAGCCGGTGTAGAACACGATGCGCTCGCCGGTGGTCTTCACCGCAAGCGCCTGCATGCGATCATAGAGATCGTCCGGCAGCCGCGCGCCGCCATAGGCCATGATCGAGAGATTCTTGAAGAAGGAGCGGCAGAGCGCATCGTCCTTCTCCATGGCGGCGGCCAGCGCGGCATAGCCGGCCGGCACGTTGGCGTAGTAGGTTGGCGAGATCTCGCGCAAATTGCGTAGCGTCTCGTCGAATTGGCCCGGCATCGGCCGGCCGTCGTCGATATAGAGTGTGCCGCCGTCAACCAGGATCGGGTGAAATGCGGCATTGCCGCCCATGGTGTGGTTCCAGGGCATCCAGTCCAGCATGGTCGAGATCGGCCCGCTCGGGTCGCGCGGACGAACCTGCATCATCATCGCCGCATTGGCGCACATCATCTCCTGCGTGTTGATGACGGCCTTGGGCATGCCGGTCGAGCCCGACGTGAACAGCAGCTTGCCGACGGTCTGCGGCGTAATTCTCGCGATCGAATCCTCGACGTCCTTCGTCACCGGCGTGGTCGCCAACTCAGCAAAGCTGACGCTTGTGATGCCCTCACAAGGCCGCGCGACGTGAACCACGGTGACGCCGGCGAGATCGAGCGCCTTCAGCGCCTTCTCGAACGTCGGGCCGTCCTGCACCATCACCACGGCCGGCTTGATCAGGTCGAACAGATATTTCAGCTTGACGTGATCGTGGCTCATCAGCGAGTAGGCCGGCGAGACCGGAGCCGCTGGAGCGCGCGCCTGCATCGCGGCCTGCGTCATCAGCGCGTGCTCGATCGAATTGCCGGAGAGGATCGTGACCGGACGTCCCTCGAGCTCGAGATTGAGCAAGCCTTGCGTCAGCGCATCCACGGTGCGCTTGGCTTCGCCGTAAGACACCTTGCGCCATTCGCGGTTGGGCCCGCCGCGCTGCGCCAGCCAGGTGCGCTCGGGTGCTTCCTTCGCCCATTTCGCCAGCGAGGCCGGGATGTGCTTCTCGTAAGGCTGCAGCGGAATGCGCGACTTCAGCACCACCGTGCCGTCGCCGCGGCGCTCCACGTCGATGTCGCGCTCAAGCCACTGGACCTTGCGAAAGGCGGGCTTCGTCATCACCGCCGCCGCGCTTCCACTCATCTTTGCGTCTCCCGGAATTATTGTCCTTTGCGGATCTTCGTCGTTCAGCGCTTGATATAGACAGGCTTTCGCTTCTCAAGGAAGGCCCTGATGCCTTCCGAGAACTCTTCCGAGCGGCTGCACAGGACCTGGTTGCGATCCTCCATCGCGATCGCAGCTTCCAGCGATCCGGCATCGACGCTGATGTTGAGACATTCCTTTGACAACCTCAGCCCCACGGGCGAGGCCGTCATCATCGCCTCGACATAAGGCGCCGCCGCATCATCCAGACCGTCCTCCTCGACGATTTCCGAGACGAGCCCGACCGCGAGCGCCCGCTCGGCGCCGATGAAGCGTCCGGTGAGGATCAGTTCGGATGCCACGGAGACGCCGACCAGCCGCGGGAGAAAATAGCTGGTGCCGATGTCGCAGCCGCCGAGGCCGAGCTTGATGAAGGCGCAGTTCATCCGCGTCGACCGCGTCGCGATGCGGATGTCGGAGGCCAGCGCCAGCGCAAAGCCGCCGCCGGCCGCCGCGCCCTGCACCAGCGCCAGGATCGGCTGCGGACAACGCCGCATCAGCATCACGATGTCGGCGATGCGCCGCTGCGAATCCAGCGACTCCGTGACGCCGGGCGGCTCCTGCTGCCCGGCGCGGCGCTGCATCGCGTGCTTGAGATCGAGACCCGCGCAGAAATTCTTGCCGGCGCCCTTCAGCACGACGACGCGCGTATCGCGGTTGCGCTGCAGGCCCTGGAAGTAAGTGTTGAGCGCGTCGATCAAGGCCGGTTCGAGCGCATTGAGGTGTTCGGGACGATTGAGCGTTACCCGGTCGACGCCGTCGTCATGCTCGATCAGCAGCGGTTGGGACATGGGCGACTTTCCTCCATCCGCAACGATGGTGCCGTTTGCTGCGCCCTCTCCCCTTGCGGGAGAGGGCATGTACGCCGCTCGACAAGAGCTCGCCTGGGTGAGGGGTCTGTCTCCGCGGAGAGAACCCCTCATCCGGCGCTTCGCGCCACCTTCTCCCACAAGGGGAGAAGGAAGAAGCGCCTCTCCTAGCGCGGCGCCATGCGGATGGCGCCATCGAGGCGGATGGTCTCGCCGTTGAGCATCGGGTTCTCGACGATGTGCACGGCGAGCATGCCGTATTCATTGGCGTCGCCGAGACGCGAGGGGTGCGGCACCTGGGCGCCCAGGCTCTTGCGCGCCTCTTCGTTCAAGCCCATCAGCAGCGGTGTGAAGAACAGGCCGGGCGCGATGGTGTTGACGCGGATCTTCTGGCTGGCGAGATCGCGCGCGGCCGGAAGCGTGAGGCCGACGACGCCACCCTTCGAGGCCGAATAGGCGATCTGGCCGATCTGGCCTTCGTAAGCCGCCACCGAAGCGGTGTTGATGATGACGCCCCGCTCTTCGCCGATCGGCTCCGCAGTGACGAGGCGTTCGGCGAACAGACGCAGGCAGTTGAAGGTGCCGATTAAGTTGACGTTGATGATGCGCGCGAACTTTTCCAGCGGGTAGACGCCGTCGCGGCCGACGATACGCTGCGAGCCGCCGATGCCGGCGCAGTTCATCAGCACGCGGGCGACGCCGTGCGCAGCTTCCGCCTTGGCGATCGCGGCCTTGATCTGCTCCTCACTGGTGACGTCGGCATGCAGCGCGACGCCCTTCACTTCGGCAGCGACCTTCTCGGCGTTTTCCTTGCTCTGGTCGATCACGCCGATCTTGGCGCCCTTGGCAGCCATGGCGCGGGCGGTCGCGGCACCAAGGCCCGAGCCACCGCCGGTGATGAGAACGGCTACGTCTTTCAACTGCATCGCTTGTACCTTTCCTCTAACTTTTCCTTGGGCGTTTCTTCTCTAGACTAAGAGTTCGGCCGATTATCCGGCCGCGGCAGCTTCCTCGACTTGCGTGAGGATGCCGCCGCAGATCAGCGTTTCCATGTGCTTGATGTATTGCCGGCAGACATCATCGGTGACCGGGCCGACGCCGGTCGCGCGGGACATCGCATGCCGGCCGAAGAACAGATGATCGCAGGCACCGATCAGGCTGGTGTAGAACAACACCGGATCGGTCTGCCGGAATTCGCCGCGGCTGACGCCTTCGGCGAGCAGGCGGCGGTGGAAATCCAGCAGCGGCGCAACGAAGAATTTCGAGACTTCATCCGCGGAGCCCGCACTGGTCTCGTGCAGCAGATAGTGAATCAGCCGGTTCATGTAGGGGAACCGGTGATAGGCGCGGATGATGCCGGCGATGTGCAGCTTCAGCTTCGCCGTCGACGTGATCGGCTGCGCCAGCAGATACTCGAGGTTGGACATCTCGGTCGCCGCATCCCGTGCAAGCAGCGCCAGCAGCAGGCCGTCCTTGTTGCCGAAGTGATATTTGACCAGCGCGGCGTTGGCGCCGGACTTCTGCGCGATATCGGAGAGCGAGATCTCGATCGAGGAGCGTTCGATCATCAGCTCGCTCGCGGCCACCAGCAATTTCTCTGCCGTGGAATTTTTCCCGCCGGGGAGCCTGTTCGGTACGCTGGTGGCCACGGAGATCCCTGTTTTCGCCGCTTGAAGCGGGGCGCAGATAAGCTCAAGCAGCGCCTCATCACAAGAGTTAATTGATCGATTGACTAAACGATCTCCGGTCCCTTAAATCCGACCCCGACAACCAACCCAGTCAAAAATTCAGGGAGAGACCGACATGGCCGAGGCTTATATCGTCGCCGCTGCGCGCACCGCGGGCGGGCGCAAGGGGGGCCGTCTCGCGGGCTGGCATCCGGCCGATCTCGCCGCGAAGGTGCTGGACGAGCTGGTCGATCGCACCAAGGTCGATCCCGCCCTGGTCGAGGACGTGATCATGGGCTGCGTGATGCAGGTCGGCGAGCAGTCCAACAACGTCGCGCGCAACGCAGTCATGGCTTCGAAGCTTCCTGAAAGCGTGCCGGGCACCTCGATCGACCGCCAGTGCGGCTCCTCGCAGCAGGCGCTGCACTTCGCCGCGCAAGCCGTGATGTCGGGTGCGATGGACGTCGTGATCGCGGCCGGCGTGGAATCGATGACGCGGGTTCCGATGGGCCTGTCCTCGCAGCTTCCGGCCAAGAACGGCTTTGGCAACTACAAGAGCCCGGGCATCGAGAAGAAGTATCCGAACATCGTGTTCAGCCAGTTCACCGGCGCGGAGATGATGGCGGAGAAGTACGGCCTCTCCAAGGATGAGCTCGACGAGTATTCCTACAACAGCCACCAGCGCGCGATCGCGGCGACGCAGGCCGGTCACTTCAAGAAGGAGATCGTGCCGCTCGATATCACCCGCGCCGACGGCAGCAAGGACACCCACCACATCGACGAAGGCATCCGCTTCGACGTCAGCCTCGACGGCATCAAGGGCGTCAAGCTGATCGCCGAGAACGGCAGGCTCTCCGCCGCCAGCGCCAGCCAGATCTGCGACGGCGCTTCCGGCGTCATGGTGGTGAACGAGCGCGGCCTGAAGCAACTCGGCGTCAAACCGCTCGCGCGCGTCCACCACATGACCATGACGGGCGGCGATCCCGTCATCATGCTGGACGCGCCGCTGCACGCCACCAAGCGCGCGCTTGAGAAGGCCGGCATGAAGATCGGCGACATCGACCTGTTCGAGGTCAACGAGGCCTTCGCCTCGGTGCCGACCGCGTGGCTGAAGACCACAGGCGCCGATCCGGAGCGCCTCAACGTCAACGGCGGCGCGATCGCGCTGGGTCACCCCCTCGGCGGCTCCGGCACCAAGCTGATGACCACGCTGGTCCACGCCCTGCACCAGCGCGGCAAGCGCTATGGCCTGCAGACCATGTGCGAAGGCGGCGGCATGGCCAACGTGACGATCGTCGAGCGACTGTAAAAACAAAAGCGAGTCGTGAGTGGCGAGTAGCGAATGGTGAATAGGCGAAGAACGGTTTTCCTTCTTCCCTATTCGCCACTCGCTCCTCGCCATTTGTGTTTTGAGGAAACGCCATGACCCATCCGTCTATCCACGCCCGCACCACGCCCGACAAGATCGCCTACCAGATGGCCGGCACCGGCAAGGCGATCACCTATCGCGAGCTCGACGAGCTCTCGAACCAGGGTGCACATCTCTTCCGATCGCTCGGGCTGAAGGCCGGCGACCACATCGCGCTTCTGATGGAGAACCGCCTCGCCTTCATGGAGATCTGCTGGGCGGCACAGCGCAGCGGGCTCTACTACACAGCCATCAGCCGCTATCTGAAGCAGGACGAGATCGACTACATCATTGGGGATTGCGGCGCCAAGGTCGTCATCACCACGCCGAAATGCGCCGACCAGATCAAGGGCCTGATCAGGGGCACGGCAGACGAGCCGATCTTCTACATGATGGACGAGCCGCTGCCCGGCTTCCGCTCCTACGACAAGGAAGCCGCTGCGCAGCCGACCACGCCGATCGCCGACGAGGTCGCCGGCTACGACATGCTGTATTCGTCGGGAACTACCGGGCGGCCCAAGGGCATCAAGAAGGCCTTCGAGGGCAACAGGATCGACGTGCCGAACGCCTTCCTCCGCGTGCTCTGCGCCGACATGTGCGGCATGAACGCCGAGAGCATCTATCTCTCGCCGGCGCCGCTCTATCACGCGGCGCCCCTGCGCTTCAACATGATGGCGATCATGCTCGGCGGCACCTCCATCATCGTGGAGCACTTCGATGCCGAGGAATTTTTGAAGCTGGTCGAGAAGTACAAGGTCACCCAATCGCAGCTCGTGCCGACCATGTTCGTGCGCATGTTGAAGCTGCCGGAAGAAGTGCGCACGAAGTACGACGTTTCGACGCTGAAGGGCGCGATCCACGCCGCAGCGCCCTGCCCGGTCGACGTCAAGGCCAAGATGATCGAATGGTGGGGGCCGATCCTGATCGAGTACTACGCGGGCTCGGAAGGCAACGGCGTCACGGTCTGCAACTCGCAACAATGGCTGGAGCATCGCGGCAGCGTTGGCCGCGCCGTGGTCGGCAAGATCAAGATTCTGGACGAGAACGACGAGGAGCAGCCGGTGGGCGAGATCGGCACGGTCTACTTCGCCGACGCGCCCGCGTTCACCTATCACAACGACCCCGAGAAGACGAAGAAAGCCTACAACGCCAAGGGCTGGTCGACGCTCGGCGATGTCGGCTATCTCGACAAGGACGGCTTCCTCTATCTCACCGACCGCAAGTCCTACATGATTATCTCGGGCGGGGTGAACATCTACCCGCAGGAGACCGAGGACGTGCTGATCACGCATCCTGAGGTCGCCGACGTTGCCGTGTTCGGCGTCCCGAACGAAGAGATGGGAGAGGAAGTCAAAGCGGTGGTGCAACCGCACGACATGAGCCGCGCCGGCAAGGCGCTGGAGGCGGACCTGATCGCCTACTGCAAGACCCGCCTCTCCGCCATTAAGTGCCCGCGCTCGATCGACTTCGAGCCCGAGCTGCCGCGCACGCCGACCGGCAAGCTGGTGAAGCGACATCTGCGCGACAAATACTGGCCGAAGGTGGCGGCGAAGATTTAGGACGGGATCTCGCCGGCATAAGCCGTCTCAATCAAACAAACTCGGCGTGTGGTTCACCAGCGCGCCTTCGATCTCGAGCATCTTCAGCTTGGTCACCACGCCGCCGTTGGCCGAGAAGCCGCCGGGCTTGTTGCCGGCCGCCAGCACGCGATGGCAGGGCACCACGATCGGGCACGGGTTGCGGCCAAGCGCCTGGCCGACGTCGCGCGACAGCTGGACGCCGCCGAGCTGCCTGGCGATGTCGCCATAGGTGATGGTCTTGCCGGGCGGGATGGTGCGGGCAATGTCGTAGACGCCGCGGTTGAATTCGGGCACATCGTCGAGGTCGAGCGGGATGTCGGCGAGATCATCCGGCTCGCCCGCGAGCAGTTTTGTGATGCGGTCGATCGCCTGCTGCACCTCGGCAGTCGGCTCGGTTTCGCTGGCATCGGCATGGCGCTGCTGGATGCGGGTGCGGATCTTCTGCTCGCCGCCCATCGGCAATTGGGTGCCGTTGATGCCGCGCGGGCCCCAGGCGATGGCGCACAGGCCGATCCGGGTGTCGAACAGGGCAAAATGCTGGTCGGTCATGGCTTGGTTCCTGGCTGCGTTCCTTGTCGCATGCCCCCAATGTGATCTCGGCCCGAATCTAGGCTTGGAAATAGTTGCGATCCACCCGGTTTCCGGGAATCGTGCACAGGAGTTCCAACCCCGCGCGAGCCCTGAATGCAAAGCCTGCACGTCAACGGATACGACATGCCCTATCTCGACGTGGGCGAAGACAGAGGCCGTCCGCCGCTGGTCTGCGTACACGGCTCGCTGAACGACTTCCGCGTCTGGGGCTGCGTGCTCGGCCCGCTGTCGCAGCGACATCGGGCGATCGCCGTCAGCCTGCGGCACTTCTTCCCGGACCGCTGGGACGGCCTTGGTGACACCTATTCGATCGCCCAGCATGTCCAAGACGTCATCGCTTTCATCGACGCGCTCGATCTCGGACCGGTCGATCTGATGGGACATTCCCGCGGCGGCCATATCTGCTTCCGCGTGGCGCAGCGGCGGCCGGATCTGCTGCGGCGGCTGATCCTGGCCGAGCCTGGCGGCGAGCTCGATGCGAGCCTCGATCCGGATTACGTCGGCGGCCCCTCTCCCCTGCTGGCGCGCTTCACCGCTTCCGCAGAGAAGATCGCAGCCGGCGATGTCGATGGCGGCCTCGCCGTCTTCGTCGACACATTGGAGGGGCCCGGCACCTGGCCGCGATTGCCGGCGATGGTGAAGCAGAACCTGCGCGACAACGCCATGACGCTGATCGGCCAGGTCCGCGACAACCGCCCGCCGTTCTCGAAGGCGGATGCGGAGTCCATCAAGATGCCGACCCTGTTCATCCTGGGCGCGCGGACCAAGGGACTGTTGCCGAAAGTGCTGCACGCGCTGGCCGCGCATGTGCCCTATTCCAAGACGGCGATCATCCCGAACACGACGCATCCGATGTTCGAGCAGGCGCCGCAGAGATATTCCGAAGTAGTGCTGGATTTCCTGGCGAGCTGACCCATGCAGACAATTCGCGTCAACGGCTACGACATGGCCTATCTGGAAGTCGGAAGCGGCCATCCGCTGGTCTGCGTGCATGGCACGCTCGGGGATTTCCGTACCTGGTATTCGGTGCTCGGCCCGCTGTCGAAGAATCATCGCGTGATCTCGGTGAGCCTGCGGCATTTCTTCCCCGAGCATTGGGATGCGGTCGGTGACGACTACAGGATGGCGCAGCATGTTGCCGACGTGATCGCTTTCATCGAGCAGGTTGAGCCTGCGCCGGTCGATCTCATGGGTCATTCGCGCGGCGGGCATATCGCCTTTCGCGTCGCGCAGGCGAGGCCTGATCTGTTGCGCAAGCTGGTGCTCGCCGAGCCCGGCGGCGATCTCGACGCATCCCTGCCGGTGCCGGAAGGCACGCCCGCGCATCCGCCGCTGGCGGCCCGCACCGTGCGATCGGTCGAGATGATCCGCGCCGGCGATATCGAGGGCGCGCTGCAGAATTTCTACGAAGGCATCGAGGGCGACGGCTCCTGGCGGCGCGTGCCTGCTGCGGCCAAGCAGCAACTGCGCGACAACGCGCTCACCTTCCTCGGCCAGATCAACGAGCAGCGCCGGCCCTACACGCTCAACGACGCGCAGGCGATCAGGACGCCGACGCTGCTGATCGGCGGCGGCGCGACGACAGGAAGCCTCTCGGTGTTGTGGCGCGTGCTGGCCGCGCACATCGCGGGAGCTGAGACGGCGGTGATTCCGAACGCCGGCCATTGGATGTTCGAGCAGGCGCCACTGGAGTTCGGCGAGGTGGTGAACCGGTTCTTGGCGGAGTAGCAGTGCTGTTCGCCTCTCCCGCAAGCGGGGAGAGGCGAAGAACAAGACCTCACGCTTTCCACACGCCCACCGGCATCTTGATCGCTGCGTTCAGCCGGTTCCAGACATTGATGGTCGCGATCGACAGGATCAGCGTCGCGAGCTCGCGTTCGTCGAAATGCTTGTCGGCCTCGCTCCAGACCGCATCCGGCACCGGATCCTCGCGATCGGCGAGACGGGTGACGGCCTCGGTCAACGCCAACGCGGCGCGCTCCGCCTCGGTGAAATAGGGCGCATCGCGCCAGGCGGACACGGCGAACAGGCGCTCGTCGGTCTCACCCAGCTTGCGGGCGATCTTGGGATGCATGTCGACACAGACGCTGCAACCGTTGATCTGGCTGGCGCGCAGGTGCACCAGTTCCAGAAGCTTTTCCGGCAGGCCCTGCTTGGCCAGCTTGCCGAGGGACTGAAGGACATTCATGGCCTCGGGGAGGACTATGACGGGGTGATTCATGCGGGCGTGCATCTTTTTCGTCTCCATCGCTCGAATTTCGAAGGTTCCGGTCACAACGGCCGGATTGGCTTCGTCATGGGCATGACGGATCGCGACGAGGGAATGTGACCGATGACCGAACAAAATTTTCTCACTGAACAGTTCGAGGCCAGCAGGGACCATTTGCGCGCGATCGCCTACCGGATGCTGGGCTCCCGCGCCGAGGTCGACGATGCCGTGCAGGAGGCCTGGCTGCGGGTCAGCCGCTACGACATGTCCGATATCGCGAATTTGCGCGGCTGGCTGACCACCGTGGTCGCGCGCATCTGCCTCGACATGCTGCGCGCGCGCAAATCGCGCAAGGAAGAACCGATGGGCCCGCATGTGCCGGAGCCGGTCGACGAGACGCCGCTGCGCGAGGCTGAGATGGCCGACTCCGTCGGCGCGGCGCTGCTCGTCGTGCTGGAAACGCTGCAGCCTGCTGAGCGGCTCGCCTTCGTGCTGCACGACATGTTTGCGGTGCCCTTCGAGGAGATCGCGCCGATCGTCGGCCGCTCGGTCGAGGCATCGCGGCAACTCGCCAGCCGGGCGCGGCGGCGCGTGCAGGGGGCGCCGGTCCCCGAGACGGACCTGTCGCGTCAGCGCACCATCGTCGATGCCTTCCTCAAGGCGTCGCGCGAGGGCAATTTCGAGGGGTTGCTGGCCGTGCTCGATCCCGACGTCGTCTTCCGCGCTGACGAGGCCGCGGTACGGCTCGGCACGCTGGTTGAGATCCGCGGCGCGGATGCGGTCGCGCAGCTCTACAAGGGCCGTGCCCAGGCGGCGCGGACGGCGTTGGTCGACGGCGAGATCGGCGTGGCCGTCATCCTCGGTGGGCAGCTGCGCATCGCGGTGCGCGTGACATTCAAGAATGACCGCATTGCCGGGATCGAGGCCTTGGCTGATGCGGAGCGGATCGCCGCGCTGGAGGTGGAGGTGCTGGAGGGCTGAGGCCGGAACGCAATATCGCGAAAACAACCCCATGCACAGTAGGCGGAGCTAGCGATATCAATGACTTAGCCGATGCCACGCGAGGGCATTGCACCACCCTCCGATACCGCTTGACGGCCTGCCCCGGGAGAACGTAGCATCGAACTCGGAATTCCGTATTCCTATTTCGGAGCTGCCGGCGTGATCCCCCTCGACCCGCTCCCGAACCTGATCGACCAGGTCTATGCGCGCATCCTGGAGGCGATCTCCGACCGCACGCTCGAGCCCGGCCAGCGCATCCGCCAGAACGAACTCGCCGACAAGCTCGGCGTGTCGCGCCAGCCGGTGTCGCACGCGCTGCATCTGCTGCACCGGCAGGGTCTCGTCGCCGAGAGCGGCAAGCGCGGCTTCGAGGTCACCCAGCTCGATCCTGCGCGCATCCGCCAGCTCTACGAGGTGCGCGGCGCGATCGATGCGCTGGCGGCCCGGTTAGCTGCGATACGCGCGGGACACGACGCGGCCGGCCGCGCGCGGTTGGAAGCGGCGCTGGCCGCCGGAGGCCGCATCGACCGCAACACGACGCTGGCCGAGCTCATCGCGCTCGATGTCGACTTCCACCGCGCGATCTATCAGCTCGCCGGCAATCCCGTGATCGAGGAGACGATCGCGCCGCAATGGCCGCATATGCGCCGCTCGATGGCGACGGTGCTGTCGGAGCTCGACTATCGCGGCAGCGCCTGGGCCGAGCACGCCGGCATCGCCGGGCACATTCTCGCAGGCGATGCGAGCGCGGCCGAACGCGCCGCGCTCGCGCATGCGCAAACCGCGGGACGGATGACCGAGGAGAGGTTGAGGGCGACCAACGAGGCGGCGGCGTAGCGGCTGGCGCCGTCATGCCCGGCCTTGTGCCGGGCATCCACGTTTCTTGACGAGCCGCAAAGACGTGGATGACCGGGTCAAGCCCGGCCATGACGAGAAAGAGAACAAATCAAAACAGGAGGACGACCCATGAAACTGTCTCAGGAGCAACTGGAGTTCTTCCAGCGCGAGGGCTGGCTGTTTTTGCCCGAGTTGTTCAGCCGGGAGGAGGTCGATCTGCTCGCGCGCGAGGCGGTCGGCATCTACGACGCCAACCGGCCGGAGGTCTGGCGCGAGAAGAGCGGCGCGCCGCGCACGGCCTTTGCCGCACACCTCTACAACGAGGCCTTCGGACTCCTCGGCGCGCATCCGCGCATGATCGAGCCGGTCGAGCAGGTGTTCGGCGAACCAGTCTACATGCATCAGTTCAAGATCAACGCGAAATCGGCCTTCACGGGCGACGTCTGGCAGTGGCACCAGGACTATGGCACCTGGAAGCGCGACGACGGCATGCCGGAGCCGCGTGCGATGAACATCGCGATCTTCCTCGACGAGGTGATGCCAATCAACGGCCCCCTGATGCTGGTGCCGCGCAGCCAGAACGCTGGGGATCTCGAAGCTTCACACGACCTCGCCACCACATCCTATCCGTTGTGGACGCTGGACGAGGACACCGTCACGCGCCTCGTCAAGCAGGGCGGCATAGTCGCACCGACCGGCAAGCCCGGGGGCATGCTGATGTTCCACGGCAATCTCGTGCATGGATCTGCCGGCAACATCACGCCCTACCCGCGCAAGATCGTGTACCTGACGCTGAACGCGGTCTCGAACTACATCCGCACACCGACCCGGCCGGACTACATCGCGCATCGCGACTTCACGCCGATCAAGCCGGTGGACGACAACGCACTGCTGCGGCTAGCCCGTGCACCGCGGCAGGCGGCGGAGTAGGATGCTCTCGTGCCCCGGACGCAGCGCAGCACATCAGTGATGCGCTGCTGAGCCGGGGCCCATACCCACCGATGGTTTTTCTCTGGGTCCCGGCTCTGCGGAGCAGCGTTACACGCTGCACCGCGTCCGGGACACGATAGTCATACTGGACATTCCCCATGAACCTCTTCCGCCTCCTCCAGGCCCGCGCGTCCGCCGGCAAGCCGGTCCGAGTCGCGCTGATCGGCGCTGGCAAATTCGGCTCGATGTTTTTGGCGCAGGTGCCGCACACGCCTGGGCTGGAGGTGCCCATCATCGTCGACATCGACCGTGACTGCGCGCGTGAGGCCTGCCGCACCGTCGGCTGGAGCGCCGAGCGGATCGCCGCAACCATGTTCACCGACGACGGCGCGCGCGCCATTGCCGGCGGCGCGATCGACGTGGTGGTGGAGGCGACCGGCAATCCTGCGGTCGGCATCAAGCACGCGCGCGCCGCGATCGCGGCCGGCAAGCATATCGTGATGGTGAATGTCGAGGCCGATGTTCTGGCAGGCCCCCTGCTCGCCGAGGAAGCTCGCAAGGCCGGCGTGGTCTATTCGCTCGCCTATGGCGACCAGCCGGCGCTGACCGCGGAGATGGTGGATTGGGCGCGGGCCACCGGCTTCCGCGTCGTCGCTGCCGGCAAAGGCACGAAATATCTGCCGGCCTATCACGACGTGACGCCCGACGGCGTCTGGCAGCATTACGGCCTGACTGCGGGCGAGGCGCAATCGGCCGGCATGAATCCGCAGATGTTCAACTCCTTTCTCGACGGCACCAAATCGGCGATCGAGATGGCCGCGATTGCGAACGCCTGCGGCCTCGACGTGCCTGCGGACGGCCTGCTGTTTCCGCCCTGCGGCGTCGACGACCTGCCGCACATCATGCGACCGCGCTCGCGCGGCGGCGTGCTGGAGCGGTCCGGTGTCGTCGAGGTCGTCTCCTCGCTCGAGCGCGATGGCCGGCCGGTATTTCGCGATCTGCGTTGGGGCGTCTATGTCGTGCTGGAGGCGCCGAACGATTATGCCGCCGACTGCTTCAGGCAATATGGCCTGAAGACCGACGCCAGCGGACGCTTCGCCGCGATGTACAAGCCCTATCATCTGATCGGGCTCGAGCTGAACGTCTCGGTGCTGTCGGCCGCGCTGCGGGGCGAACCGACCGGGCAGGCCATCGGCTTCCGCGGCGACGTCGCAGCGGTGGCCAAACGCAATCTGCGCGCCGGCGAGATGCTCGACGGCGAGGGGGGCTATACGGTGTGGGGCAGGCTGGTACCGGCGGCCGCGAGCCTGAGGACCGGCGTCCTGCCCATCGGACTAGCACATCGCGTGAAGCTGAAACATGACGTCGCCCATGGCGCGGTGGTGCGCTGGAGCGATGTCGAATTCGACCCGGGCAACGAAACGGTGAAAACGCGCAAGGCCATGGAAGCCGCGTTCGCAGCGCAGCATTGACCGGTCTGCCGGCGCCTCAACCAAAGTGCGCTTGATTTGCGGTTCCCCTTTGGTCATGCTGACTGCGATCCGGGAATACTGAATTTCGGACAATAAGGAAACGTCGGCCACCGGCGAAGACGAAAGCGGCGCCAAGACCGCGATCCCTCGTCGAGGACTCGACAACACAGGAGGGAAACGCATGGAACGTCGTAAATTCCTGACGGCAGGCGGATTGGGCCTGGCCGCAAGTGCCGTTGCTTCGCCGGCTGTCGCGCAGTCGATGCCCGAGGTGAAATGGCGGCTGGCGGCGAGCTGGCCGAAGTCACTCGACACGCTCTATGGCGGCTGCGAATATTTCTGCAAACGCGTCGCCGAGATCACCGACAACCGCTTTCAGATCCAGCCCTTTGCTGCCGGTGAGATCGTGCCGGGCCTGCAGGTGCTCGACGCGGTCTCGAACGGCACCGTCGAGATGGGCAACACTGCGCTCTATTATTATTGGGGCAAGAACCCTGCGTTCACCTTCGGCACGTCGCTGCCGTTCGGTCTCAACACGCGCCAGCACATCTCCTGGCTGTTGTGGAACGGCGGTCAGGACATGCTCAACGGTCTCTTGAAGGAGCACAATGCCATTGGCGTTCCCACAGGCTCGACCGGCGCGCAGATGGGCGGCTGGTTTCGCAAGGAGATCAAGACCGTCGATGATCTCAAGGGCCTGAAATTCCGCGTCGGCGGCTTCGCCGGCACCATCGTCTCGAAGCTCGGTGGCGTGCCGCAGCAGATCGCGGCGGGCGACATCTATCCGGCGCTGGAGAAGGGGACGATCGACGCGGCGGAGTGGGTCGGGCCCTATGACGACGAGAAGCTCGGCTTCGTGAAGGTGGCGAAGTACTATTACTATCCGGGCTGGTGGGAAGGCACCGGACAAGGCCACAACATCATGAATCTGGAGAAATGGAACGCGCTGCCGAAACACTATCAGGCGGCGATCTCGACGGCATCGCTCGATACCTTCACTTGGGTGACCGGCAAGTACGACTCGGTCAATCCACCCGCCCTCAAGCGGCTGCTCGCTGCCGGCGCCATCCTCAAGCCCTTCCCGCAGGAGGTGCTCGAAGCCTGCTACGGTGCAGCCAACGAGATCTACGCCGATCTCGCCAAGAGCAACCCGCATTTCGCCAAGATGTATGCGAGCCTCACCGCCTTCCGCAGCGAGTCGCTCGCCTGGATGCAGGTGGCCGAGCTCAGCTTCGACACATTCATGATGCGGATGCGGACAAGGACGTAGCCGCATCGCACTGCAAGCGACGAAACGACGAAAGCCCCGGAGATGTCTCCGGGGCTTTTGTGTTGAGTGCGGATATCATCGCCGGCCTGGTTAAGCCGGGACATGACGGCATTCCGTGATCAATTGTCCTCGTCACCGAGCGCAGCGACCAGCTTGTCGTAGTACTTGCCGACGAGATCGATGTTGCCCTTGTTCTCGATTGGCGGGGCCGGCGTCTTCAGCGCCTCGTTGAGCTCGTCGAGGGCTTCTTTCTTGTCTTTGGCCGGCATCTTCTTGTCGGCCTGGATCTCTGCGATCTGCGCCTTGATGACGGCTTCGGGTCCGACATACTTCTTGGTCGCGGGATCGAAGCCGCCGATCACGAGGCTGATATTGTCCACGACGTTATTGTAGTCGTCATAGCTGGCAAAGCCATGCTTCTTGGCGACCTCTTCGAGTTGCGCGATCACCTTCTGGTCGGGCGCGGTGTTCTCCGGAAGCTTCTCCGTGATCGCGTCCATGTCCTTCTGCGCAGCGAGCACGCCGTCGAGCTGCTTGTCGGTCAGCGCGATCTGCTTCAACGCAGGCGCCTGCTGCTGCGCCGGCGCGGTCGGCTGAGTGGGCGCTGCCTGCTGCTTGGCCTGCGCGAAAGCAGCGCCGGAGGAGGCGAACGAAGCCGCAGACAGAAGGCACGCAACGCTCAGCGCGGTGAGGGCGGGACGAAGCAATGCTGGCATGTGGGTCTCCTCCTGAAGGGGATGGCTGGTTTTGGCGGCCGAAAACTAGGGGCCACGAAATGAACTACGCATGAACTCCGCGCATCCCTGCTAGCGGCAGATCATGGCTGAATGATCACAACTCGGTGGGAGCCTGGTGGTAGCTCTGTTTGACCAATCGGAGCGGGTACGCTGATCTCGCGCTTCTCGA
>NZ_JBXAPN010000013.1:177500-213677 GCF_058803975.1 Bradyrhizobium sp. GW821-FHT13H06
GGCTTGAGCCCCGTTACATCTTCGGCGCAGAAACCCTTATTTAGACCAGTGAGCTGTTACGCTTTCTTTAAAGGATGGCTGCTTCTAAGCCAACCTCCTGGTTGTTTTGGGATTTCCACATCCTTTCCCACTTAGCCACGAATTAGGGGCCTTAGCTGTAGGTCCGGGTTGTTTCCCTCTCCACGACGGACGTTAGCACCCGCCGTGTGACTCCCGGATAGTACTCTCAGGTATTCGGAGTTTGGTTGGGTTTGGTAAGACGGTAAGTCCCCCTAGCCCATCCAGTGCTCTACCCCCTGAGGTATTCATCCGAGGCGATACCTAAATATCTTTCGCGGAGAACCAGCTATTTCCCAGTTTGATTGGCCTTTCACCCCTAACCACAAGTCATCGGAGCCTTTTTCAACAGGCACCCGTTCGGTCCTCCAGTGAGTGTTACCTCACCTTCAACCTGCTCATGGCTAGATCACTAGGTTTCGGGTCTAATACAACGAACTTGACGCCCTATTCAGACTCGCTTTCGCTACGCCTTCGCCTATCGGCTTAAGCTTGCTCGTTAAATTAAGTCGCTGGCCCATAATACAAAAGGTACGATGTCACCCAGAACGTATCTTGGGCTCCATCTGTTTGTAGGTGTCCGGTTTCAGGTCTATTTCACTCCCCTCGTCGGGGTGCTTTTCACCTTTCCCTCACGGTACTAGTTCGCTATCGGTCGCTGAGGAGTACTTAGGCTTGGAGGGTGGTCCCCCCGTGTTCAGACAGGATTGCACGTGTCCCGCCTTACTCGTGGATACATCATCGCATTACTCGTACGGGGCTATCACCCTCTGAGGCCCAGCTTTCCTGACTGGTTCCGATTGTCTCTGATGTATCACTGGCCTGGTCCGCGTTCGCTCGCCACTACTAACGGAGTCTCTGTTGATGTCCTTTCCTCCAGGTACTTAGATGTTTCAGTTCCCTGGGTTCGCTTGAAACCTCCTATGTATTCAGAAGTCTCATACCTTCTCTTGATAACCGGAAATCCAAAACCTTGCGGTCATGGTCCCGATCATTTCTGGTCAAACCCCAAAACCTAAGGTCTTGGAGTTCCGGCTATCGAAGGTGGGTTTCCCCATTCGGAAATCCGCGGATCAAAGCTTCTTCGCAGCTCCCCACGGCTTATCGCAGCGTAGCACGTCCTTCATCGCCTCTCAGCGCCAAGGCATCCACCGAACACCCTTAAGGCACTTGATTGCTCTCATTATCAATGTCCACACACTCGGCAGAATGTTGTCTGCAGAATTGCCTTGCGGCACGCGCCCTCGATGAACGCTATCTGCAGCCGGACATTGACTAGAAAGACCAGCTTGCTTCGTAAGATCGTTCCGATAGCGAGGCGGTCAAGCTTCGCTAAAAGGATCATTCACAACTCGCTCGTCTCTCAGACGCAGCCTTGTGAGCCACACTGAAAGGCGCGCGAGCGCCGAAATGATCCGGAGATAATGAAGTCTCGCGCGGATATTCTCCGCACGATCCAACTCGGATCGATCTCCTCTTTACGATGTCAGAAATCACGCAGCTTACTGTCCATCCGGACTAGCAAGTGCGAAGTGATGTTTCGCGGACGACGGTACAAGATCTCGGTGATCAAACCATCTGGTGGAGCCAGACGGGATCGAACCGACGACCTCATGCTTGCAAAGCACGCGCTCTCCCAGCTGAGCTATGGCCCCGTAACCAGAAGACGAATGCACACTCGATGAAAGTGGTGGGCCTGGGAAGACTTGAACTTCCGACCTCACGCTTATCAAGCGCGCGCTCTAACCAACTGAGCTACAAGCCCCTAACGCATATCCAGTCAAGGACCAGGGATCTGCAAGCCTGCAGCCCCAGCGCGTGTTCGTCCGCGAAGAAAGAGAAACGAAGACGGCGAAATCCCGCCAATGCAGCTCAACGATCTGGCGATCTGTTGGCCACTGATGTTTCTAAAACGGTTCGATAGAAGCAAGCTTCTGAAGAACCATCCTTAGAAAGGAGGTGATCCAGCCGCAGGTTCCCCTACGGCTACCTTGTTACGACTTCACCCCAGTCGCTGACCCTACCGTGGCCGGCTGCCTCCCTTGCGGGTTAGCGCACCGTCTTCAGGTAAAACCAACTCCCATGGTGTGACGGGCGGTGTGTACAAGGCCCGGGAACGTATTCACCGTGGCGTGCTGATCCACGATTACTAGCGATTCCAACTTCATGGGCTCGAGTTGCAGAGCCCAATCCGAACTGAGACGGCTTTTTGAGATTTGCGAAGGGTCGCCCCTTAGCATCCCATTGTCACCGCCATTGTAGCACGTGTGTAGCCCAGCCCGTAAGGGCCATGAGGACTTGACGTCATCCCCACCTTCCTCGCGGCTTATCACCGGCAGTCTCCTTAGAGTGCTCAACTAAATGGTAGCAACTAAGGACGGGGGTTGCGCTCGTTGCGGGACTTAACCCAACATCTCACGACACGAGCTGACGACAGCCATGCAGCACCTGTGTTCCAGGCTCCGAAGAGAGGGTCACATCTCTGCGACCGGTCCTGGACATGTCAAGGGCTGGTAAGGTTCTGCGCGTTGCGTCGAATTAAACCACATGCTCCACCGCTTGTGCGGGCCCCCGTCAATTCCTTTGAGTTTTAATCTTGCGACCGTACTCCCCAGGCGGAATGCTTAAAGCGTTAGCTGCGCCACTAGTGAGTAAACCCACTAACGGCTGGCATTCATCGTTTACGGCGTGGACTACCAGGGTATCTAATCCTGTTTGCTCCCCACGCTTTCGTGCCTCAGCGTCAGTATCGGGCCAGTGAGCCGCCTTCGCCACTGGTGTTCTTGCGAATATCTACGAATTTCACCTCTACACTCGCAGTTCCACTCACCTCTCCCGAACTCAAGATCTTCAGTATCAAAGGCAGTTCTGGAGTTGAGCTCCAGGATTTCACCCCTGACTTAAAGACCCGCCTACGCACCCTTTACGCCCAGTGATTCCGAGCAACGCTAGCCCCCTTCGTATTACCGCGGCTGCTGGCACGAAGTTAGCCGGGGCTTATTCTTGCGGTACCGTCATTATCTTCCCGCACAAAAGAGCTTTACAACCCTAGGGCCTTCATCACTCACGCGGCATGGCTGGATCAGGGTTGCCCCCATTGTCCAATATTCCCCACTGCTGCCTCCCGTAGGAGTTTGGGCCGTGTCTCAGTCCCAATGTGGCTGATCATCCTCTCAGACCAGCTACTGATCGTCGCCTTGGTGAGCCATTACCTCACCAACTAGCTAATCAGACGCGGGCCGATCTTTCGGCGATAAATCTTTCCCCGTAAGGGCTTATCCGGTATTAGCACAAGTTTCCCTGTGTTGTTCCGAACCAAAAGGTACGTTCCCACGCGTTACTCACCCGTCTGCCGCTGACGTATTGCTACGCCCGCTCGACTTGCATGTGTTAAGCCTGCCGCCAGCGTTCGCTCTGAGCCAGGATCAAACTCTCAAGTTGGACTTGAACTTTGAACCGGCTGATCACAACGTTTGACGAGGTCCCACCATTTTTCCATCGACCGAAGCCGATGAGCTGCCTGCGATTCACATCGCTGGCAACGATGGTGTTTCCTTTAAAACGTGTACCGCCGAAGTCTTTCGTCCGGTCTCGATCAGAAAAGCCGAAGCTTTCCAGAAGCGAGACCCGCAAGGACTCCGCCGTCCACGTTTCTCTTTCTTCATCTTCACTTGTCAAACAGCCCGGGACCAGGAGGCCCCAACCTTCCAGAGTGGAAGGGTTCCGATACCCTTACCGACGAAAAATGACTCCAACCGACTGGTGTCGATTGTTGTGTCACTCAACAAGGTGAGGAGCATCAGTGGCGCGTTCGCTCGCCTTGGTCAGTGACCCGGCGGCGCCGCGCTCAGTGGTTGGGGTTATAGTCCCCACCCATCGGGATTGTCAACGCCCATCGTCAACAAATCGTCGCACAGTGGATCGTCGGAAAAAATCGCACGATTCCAGGCGCTTAGACGAGCGCGGAGCGAGCGAGCCGACGCCGCGCGAAGAAAAAACTGAAAAAAAGTTTGCGGCCCTGGAGGCTCCGGAGGGGCTCCAGAGGCGGCTTGCGGCGCCCCTCCGGGGAAGCCCCTCGCGCCGGCCTCTTGAGGAAGTTTTTTCCATATTTGGCGCCGTACTTGAGCCACAATCCCGCGGCGTTCTGGTAAGAGACGAGCTTGAATCGCGGGGATGCCTATGGGGGCTGCCGGCGATTATCATGGGGTCAGGGGAAGGCATCTTGCAGATGACGCGGCCTTCCTTCGACGTTCGAAAGACATCGAGAGAGTTTCATCCGTCCAGTTGTTCGTAATTTCGGCCAGCCCTGTTCCGGGGCTTTCTGAGCGCGGGCGCCTGTGCGGTTTGCCTTTTCCGGCGATCCCCGTTCAAGAGGGCGGCCAGGGACAAGGTTCGAAGCGGGCTTTCTTGGGTCGTTGATTGGGGGACTTGGGTTGAACCACAGGACGTCACGCGGCACCTACGGGCGTGAGACCGGGATCATCGATCTCGGCCACGAGCCGCCGCTGTCCGTCGATGGTTCTGAAGCCGCCGTGATCGACCGCCGCCGCGTCTCGGTGCAATGGTTCAGCGGCACAATTCTGACCGGACTCTGCGGCGCGGCCCTGATCGGCGGCGCCGTTTTCGCATCGCTCGACGGCGAGATGACCTTCGCCAAGGTGCCGGAGCGGGTCGAGGGCGCCTTGCGCGGCGCGTTCGGCGCCGCCGATCGCGCCGCCTCGCTGCACAAGAGCGACCGGCTGCCGCCGCCGAGCGAATCCACCGCCTCGCGCAACATCGTGCGCGTCTCGACGGTCGCCCGCGTCGGCAACCGCGACGTGATGCGGGTGCGCCCCTTCGTCCGGATCGCCGGCAACCTGTCGATGACGACGAGCGACCTGTCGGCGAAGATCCCGCCGTTCAACGCCCAGCGCCTGCTCACCGATGTCGGCTCCGATCCGAAGACGGCGTCCGACGATCCCAACAATCCGGAGGCCGTCGAGCCCGACGCGGAGGTGTCATTCGTCACCAAGGACCTGTCGTCGGTGCTGCCGAAGGCCAAGATTTCCGCGGTGGTGGCGCTCGACGACATCCTGATGCGGGTCCGCGATGCCGCCAACTGGCGCGGCAACGGCGGGGTGCGCTACGCCTCGCTCGCCAATGCCACAGCCGACGTCTCCGGCACGACCGGCCCGTCCGACATCAAGATGGCCTACGCCGCCGAGGCGTCGTCCTCCGATCCCTATGCCGGTTTCGAGACGCGCGTGGTGCCGGAGAACGTCACGCTGCTGCCCAAAACCAAGGAGCAGATCACCGGCGGCAATCCCAATGGCGAGCGCGTCCATCTGGTCAGAAAGGGCGACAGCGTCGGCTCGGTGCTGCGCGAGCTCGGCGCGACGGCCGACGAGATCAAGGCGATCACCGCAACGCTTGGCCCGCGCGGCCGCGACGGCGGCCTCAAGGAAGGCGAGAAACTCCGCATCCTGATGGCGCCCGCAAGCCCCGGCGCCCGGCTCCAGCCCTATCGCGTCGTGGTTGCAAACGACACCATGGTGGAGGCGATCGCGGCGCTGTCCGATCTCGGCAAATACGTCGCCGTCGACGTCTCCAGCATGAACACCGTCGCCGACGCCGCGGCCAACGCCAACAGCGAAGACGATGACGAGGATGACGGCAGCGGCGTGCGGCTGTACCAGAGCATCTACGAGACGGCGATGCGCAACAAGGTCCCGATGCCCGTCATCGAGGACATGATCAAGATCTACTCCTACGACGTCGATTTCCAGCGCAAGGTGCAGCCCGGGGATTCCTTCGACGTGTTCTACGCCGGCGAGGACGAAGGCGTGACGTCGAGCGAAAAGAACGAGGTGCTATTCGCCTCCCTCACCGTCGGCGGCGAGACCAAGAAATACTACCGCTACCAGAGCCCCGACGACGGCGTCGTCGATTACTACGACGAGACCGGCAAGAGCGCGAAGAAGTTCCTGGTCAGAAAGCCCGTCAACAACGCCATCATGCGCTCGGGCTTCGGCGGCCGCCGCCACCCGATCCTGGGCTACGTCAAGATGCATACCGGCGTCGACTGGTCCACCGCCTACGGCACGCCGATCTTCGCCTCCGGCAACGGCATGATCGAGAAGGCCGGCCCCGAGGGCGGCTATGGCAAGTACATCCGCATCAAGCACGCCAACGGCTACGAGACCGCCTACGGCCATATGTCGGCCTTCGCCAAGGGCATGGAGCCCGGCAAGAAGGTGCGGCAGGGCCAGGTGATCGGCTTCGTCGGCTCGTCCGGCCTGTCGACCGGCCCGCACGTCCATTACGAGATCCTGGTCAACGGCCGCTTCGTCGACCCGATGCGCGTGAAGCTGCCGCGCGGCCGTTCGCTGGAGGGCCCGATGCTGGCCAGCTTCGAGAAGGAGCGCGACCGGCTCGAGGGGATGATGAGCGGCCGCGGCGGCGCCATCGCCCGCATCTCGGACGCCACCGGCGGGCCGCTGCAGGTCACCAACCGCTAAGTCGGGAGTTGGCCGCCCCGCGGCGGACATCTCCAAACACGATCCGAAATCGACGTCGTCGCGAGGCCGCTTTGCGGCGTCACAACGTCAAGTTTTGTTTGCCAAAGCGGCATGAGGAGCGAATACTTCCCAAAAAACGGGAGGTCTCGTCATGAACAACAGGCTCGCCTGCGCAGCCTTCGTCGCTGCGCTGTTCTCCGCCACGAGCCTGTCGGCTGAGACCCTGCCGGCAACCTGGGAAGTCACCAAGCTCGTCCCCGGCTCGGCATTCCACGGCGTGCACGGGCTCGCTGTCGACAAGGCCGGCCATCTGTTTGCCGGCAGCGTCGCAGGCGCGACGCTCTACGAGGTTGCGGGCAGTAGCGCCAAGGTTGCAATCCCGGCACCGGTCGGAATGGCCGATGACATCGCGTTCGCGCCCGACGGCACCATGGCCTGGACCGGCTTCCTCGCCGGCGATCTCTATGCGCGCAAGGGCGACGGCCCGATCAACAAGCTCGCGACCGGCCTTCCCGGCATCAACTCGCTCGCCTTCCGCAAGGACGGCAGGCTCTACGCCACCACCGTCTTCCTCGGCGACGCGCTCTACGAGATCGACGTCGAGGGCGTCAAACCGCCGCGTCAGATCATGGAGAAGATGGGCGGCCTCAACGGCTTCGAGTTCGGTCCCGACGACAAGCTCTACGGTCCGCTCTGGTTCAAGGGCCAGGTCGCGAAGGTCGACGTCGACAAGGCCGAGCTGACCGTCGTTGCCGATGGCTTCAAGGTCCCGGCCGCCGTGAACTTCGATTCCAAGGGCAATCTCTTCGTGGTCGACACCGCCCTCGGCCAGCTCGTCCGGGTCGATCCCAAATCGGGCGCCAAGACCATGGTCGCGCAGCTGAAGCCATCGCTGGACAATCTCGCCATCGACGACAAGGACCGCATCTACGTCTCCAACATGGCCGACAACGGCATCCAGGAGGTCGATCCGGCGACCGGCCAGGCCAAGCAGATCATCATCGGCAAGCTCGCTTTGCCCGGCGGCATCGGCGTCACCTCGGAGAATGGCAGGGACACGATCCACGTCGCCGACGTGTTCGCCTATCGCACGGTGAATGGAGCGACCGGCGAGGTCACCGAAAAGGCGCGCATGCACGCCGCCGGCGTCACGCTCGAATATCCGATGAGCGCGACGGCAAAGGGCAACGACGTGGTCCTGTCGAGCTGGTTCACCGGCACCGTGCAGGTGATCGACGGCAAGACCGGCGCAACGCGCGACATGCTGCACGGCTTCAAGGCGCCGCATGACGCCGTCGTGCTCGCGGACGGCAGCATCCTGGTGGCCGAGCTCGGCACCAAATCGCTGGTCAAGGTGAGCGGCGAGCACGGCAAGGATCGCGTCACGTTCATCGGCGATCTCGAGGGTCCGGTCGGGCTCGCCGGCGGACCTGGCGGCGAGGTCTATGTCACCGAAGCATTTGCCGGCGCCGTCTCCCGGATCGACACAAACGGCGGAAAGACCGTGGTCGCCAAGGACCTGAAAATGCCCGAAGGCATCGCACGGGGCCGCGACGGCCAGCTGGTCGTGGCGGAGGTCGGCGCCAAACGGCTGATCGAGATCGCGCCGGACAGCGGCAAAATCACCGAGATCGCCGCCAATCTCCCGATCGGCCTGACAGGCGCGCCCGGGGGCCTGCCGACGCACATTCCGACAGGCGTGGCGGTCGGGGCGACGGGCGTCATCTACTTCAGCTCGGACATCGAGAATGCGATCTACAAGGTGGTGAAGAAGTAGCGTCCGCCGGCCAAGGCTGGCCGCGGAACCCGCAGGCGGATTTTCGGTTAGCTGACGGAAGCCGACCAGCAGGAGGATCGCCCCATGACGCGCCTCTCACGGGACGATGTCGTCAAGGCCGTGGACCGGGCCGACGACGTCACCATTGCCCAGATCATCGGAACCGGCGCGACGGTCGAGGAACTCGCCGAAGCCCAGGCCTGGCTCGCCAATGACGAGCCCATGATCAACGATCTGCGACCGCTGGCGCAGGGACGGGTGCGCGAGCTGGTGGATATTCTTTCGGAGCTTGACGAGGACGAGGAGGAAGGTCCGGCGGGTCCTGGCTCCGCGTCCGCAGTCGGTTAGCTGAGACACCGACAAAGGAAAACGCCCCAGAGAGGTCGGCCTCTCCGGGGCGTCCTGTTGCTTCAAGCGCCGTACCCCTCAGTTCAATTTCCGCTTCGTCACCGGCGCCTCGAACTGGGTGATCTCGGCGGTTCGCGGCGCCTTGCCGTTGAAGGTCAGCACGTTGCCTTCGGACGAGATCGCGACCGTGTCGCCGTCCCTGACGTCGCCGGCCAGGATCATCTCGGCGAGCGGATCCTGGAGGTAGCGCTGGATCACCCGTTTCAGCGGTCTTGCGCCATAGGCGGGATCCCAGCCCTTGGCGGCGAGCCAGTCGCGGCCGGCGGCATCGAGCGTCAGCACGATCTTGCGATCGGTCAGCAGCTTCTGGAGACGTGCGAACTGGATCTCGACGATCCGGCCCATCTCGCTCCGCTGCAAGCGGTGGAACAGGATGATCTCGTCGACGCGGTTGAGGAATTCGGGGCGGAAATGCGCCCGCACCATTCCCATCACCTGCTCGCGCACGGCCGAGGTGTCCTCGCCCTCCGGCTGGTTCACCAGGAACTCCGAACCGAGATTCGAGGTCATGATGATCAGCGTGTTGCGGAAGTCGACGGTGCGGCCCTGGCCGTCGGTCAGGCGGCCATCGTCGAGCACCTGCAACAGGACGTTGAAGACGTCGGGATGCGCCTTCTCGATCTCGTCGAACAGCACCACCTGGTAAGGCCGGCGCCGCACCGCTTCGGTGAGCGCACCGCCCTCGTCATAGCCGACGTAACCCGGAGGCGCGCCGATCAGCCGCGAGACCGAGTGCTTCTCCATGTATTCGGACATGTCGAGGCGGACCATCGCGGTCTCGTCGTTGAACAGGTATTCCGCGAGAGCTTTCGTCAGCTCGGTCTTGCCGACGCCGGTGGGCCCCAGGAACATGAACGAGCCGGTCGGGCGGTTCGGGTCTTGCAAGCCCGCGCGCGAGCGGCGCACGGCGGTTGCGACCGCACGCACGGCCTCGGCCTGGCCGACGACACGCTTGCCGAGCTGCTCCTCCATCTTGAGGAGCTTCTCCTTCTCGCCTTCAAGCATCTTGTCGACGGGCACGCCGGTCCAGCGCGAGACCACCTGCGCGATGTGGTTGGCGGTGACCGCCTCCTCCATCATCTCGCCGGAGCCTTCACGCGCCTCGATATCCGCCAGTTGCTTCTCCAGCTCCGGGATCCGGCCGTAGGCCAGCTCGCCGGCCTTCTGGAATTCGCCGCGCCGCTGCGCGTTGGCGAGCTCGACACGCAGGCCGTCAAGCTCGGCCTTCAGCTTCTGGGCATCGGAGAGCTTGTTCTTCTCCGCGCTCCAGCGCGCCGTCAGCCCAGCAGACTTCTCCTCGAGCTCGGCAAGGTCCTTCTCCAGGGTCTGGAGCCGGGTCTTTGAGCCGGGATCGCTTTCCTTCTTCAGCGCCTCCTGCTCGATCTTGAGCCGGATGATCTCGCGGTCGAGCGAATCCAGCTCTTCCGGCTTGGAATCGACCTGCATCTTCAGCCGCGCCGCGGCCTCGTCCATGAGGTCGATCGCCTTGTCCGGCAGGAAGCGGTCGGTGATGTAACGGTTGGACAGGGTCGTGGCGGCCACGAGCGCGGAATCGGTGATCCGCACGCCATGGTGCTGCTCGTACTTGTCCTTCAGCCCGCGCAGGATCGAGATGGTATCCTCGACCGAGGGCTCGCTGACGAAGATCGGCTGGAAGCGCCGCGCCAGCGCGGCGTCCTTCTCGACGTGCTTCTGGTACTCGTCGAGCGTGGTCGCGCCGATGCAGTGCAGCTCGCCGCGGGCAAGCGCCGGCTTGAGCAGGTTGGAGGCGTCCATCGCGCCGTCGCCCTTGCCGGCACCGATCAGCGTGTGCATCTCGTCGATGAAGAGGATGAAGGTGCCTTCGCTTCCGGTCACTTCCTGGAGCACGGCCTTCAGCCGCTCCTCGAACTCACCGCGATATTTCGCGCCGGCGATCAGTGCGCCGAGGTCGAGCGAGAGCAGCTTCTTGTCCTTCAGGCTCTCCGGCACGTCACCATTGACGATCCGCAGCGCCAACCCTTCCGCGATCGCGGTCTTGCCGACGCCGGGCTCGCCGATCAGGACGGGGTTGTTCTTGGTCCGGCGCGAGAGCACCTGGATGGTGCGACGGATCTCCTCGTCGCGGCCGATGACCGGATCGAGCTTGCCGTCGCGCGCGGCCTGGGTCAGGTCGCGGGCATATTTCTTCAGCGCATCATACGCGTTCTCGGCGGTCGCGGAATCCGCAGTCCGCCCCTTGCGCAGCGCCTCGATCGCCGCGTTGAGGTTCTGCGGGGTGACGCCGCCCTTGTTGAGGATGGTGCCGGCTTCGCTGGACTTCTCCAGCGTGAGGCCGAGCAGCAGCCGCTCCACGGTGACGAAACTGTCGCCGGCCTTCTCGCCGGCCTTTTCGGCGGCGTCGAAGGTGCGGGCGAGCTCGGGTGCGAGGTAAATCTGGCCGGCGCCAGCGCCGGAAACCTTCGGCACCTTGCCGAGGGCGTCCTCGGTCGCCTTCAGGATTGCACGGGAATTGCCGCCAGCGCGGTCGATCAGACCGGCAGCGAGCCCCTCATTGTCGTCCAAGAGGACTTTCAGGAGGTGCAGGGTGGAAAACTGCTGGTGCCCCTCGCGCATCGCGAGCGACTGCGCAGACTGAATGAAGCCCCTGGAGCGTTCGGTATACTTCTCGATGTTCATTTTTCTGTCCCTCGGCCTGCCTCTCATGGAGCCCTCAAAGGCACTCCAAATGGCATCTTCATTGGGTTTCCGCCTGGCGTGTTGACGTTCCTCAACCCGCAAACGGTCGTTATCAGCCGGCGCTGGCGCCAGCCTGATCCAGATGTGGGAAGCGTGGCCTCGGATCGGAAGAGGCGACTTCACAATTTCGTGCGCGCTTAGACCCGCTTGGCGCGAGCAGGCCGAATCCCCTAAGTAGCGGCATGAAAGCCAGCCAGACTGCCGAGATCACCGGCCTTTACCGTTACCCGATCAAGGGCCTCACGCCGGAAGCCCTATCCCGCGTGACCTTGCGACCAGGGGAGACCCTGCCCGCCGATCGCCGCTACGCCATCGAGAACGGGCCGAGCGGCTTCGATCCCGAGGCCCCGGCCTGGAAACCGAAGATCCAGTTTCTGATGCTCGCGCGCAATGAGCGGCTGGCCGAGCTCGACAGCCGGTTCGACGACGCCACCAATCTGTTGACCATCCGCAAGGACGGCCAGATCGTCGCCAGGGGCGATCTCGAGACCGCCGCCGGCCGCGCCGCGATCGAGGCCTATTTCAGCGAGAACTTTCAGCCGGAGTTGAAGGGCCCGCCCAAGGTTCTGTCCGGCCGCGACCACAGCTTCTCCGACGTCGCCCGCAAGGTCGTCTCCATCATCAATCTCGGCAGCGTCCGCGCGATCGAGACTATGCTCGGCGGCGCCGCCGTGCACCCCCTGCGCTTCCGCGCCAATCTCTACGTCAAGGGCTGGCCGGCCTGGTCGGAGCTCGAGCTGGTCGGCCAGACACTTGCGGTCGGGCCGGCCCGGCTGAAGGTGATCAAGCGCATCGTCCGCTGCCCCGCCACCAATGTCGATCCTGAAACCGCCAAGCGCGATCTCGAGATCCCGCCCACGCTCTCGCGCCATCTCGGCCACATGGATTGCGGCATCTACGCCGAGGTGATCGAAGGTGGCGAGATCGGCGTGGGCGATGCGGTTGCGGTGGAAGAGCCGAAGCTGCTGTGAGAGCCACACTGCCGTAGGGTGGGCAAAGGCGCCTTTGCGCCGTGCCCACCACTTCTCCGAGCTGGCAGAAGCCGTGGGCACGCTTCCGCCGTCGCTCTTCGAGCTATGGCGGACAAGTCGCTTTGCCCATCCTACGAGACCGTCGCTGTCGTCACCTCAATTCGGCATCACATACGCATAGATCCGGCCGCGCGAGACCGGCGCTTCGCGGACGCGGTTGCCGCTGTTGCCGGAGATCATGATCGGATTGCCCTGCGCATCGACGCCGGTGATGATGCCGACATGGCCGCCCCGGCGGCCGCGCGACATCACCGCGATGGCGCCGACCTGCGGACCGGAGACGCGCGTGCCGTAGCGCGCGAACGAGCTGGCCATGTCGGAGCCGGTGCCCTGATGGCCGGTGTGCTGCAGCACCATGTTCATGAAACGCGCGCACCACAGGCTGCCGCGCCCGGTCGGATTGCCGCCGAGATAGCGGCGCGCCTCGGACACGAGGCCTGAGCCGCCACTGAGGCCGCCGCTCATGCCAGCACCGCCGGCATTGGCATTCGGATCATAGGTGGCCTGGGTGTTGGCGAAGCCGCTCGCCTGCAATTGCGCCGCGCTGCGCTCGAAGCGCGAGCTGCGTGCACGATGGCGGTAGTGATGATGTCTGGCGTGGTGCACGTAAGCGTGCCGCTCTGCGCTATGACGATGATGCGGCCGTGCCGAGGCCGGAGAAACGAACGCGACGACCGCCGCAAAAAAGAACGCCAGCGCGACAACACAACGCGACAGGCGGAACGCAAACAACTCAACCATTCTCATCCTTCGTTACACCCCTACTTTCCGATCGGCCGGTGAAGTGGCCGACATAGGTCAGGCCGTTAAGCCGCCCGATGTGGCGAGAAAAAGACACCGCGTCGGCGAATAGCTGCGATGATTTTGTGCCGGTGCTGGTTCGATGCTGCCGCATTGCGGACAACAGCGTTAACTGCGATCCTGCAAAGGCGGCTTGACAGAGGGAAACAGTTAATGCCCCACGCCACGACCAGGGACGACGTCCGCATCTATTTCGAAGAGGCGGGTCAGGGAACGCCGATACTTTTCCTGCACGAGTTTGCGGCCGACTACACCAATTGGGAGCCGCAGATGCGCTACTTCTCGCGCGGCCATCGCTGCATCACCTATTCGGCGCGGGGCTACACGCCGTCGGACGTGCCTGACGGCGAAGTCTACACCTACACGCATTTCTACACCGATGCGCTCGCGGTGCTCGATCATCTCGGGATCGGTCGCGCCCATCTCGTGGGTCTGTCGATGGGCGCCTATTCCTCGCTGCAGATCGGATTGAACGCCCCGCAGCGCGCCTTGTCGATGACGCTCGCCGGCGTCGGCTCCGGCTCGGAGCTCGACAATCTCGACAATTGGCGCAAGCAGTGCCGCGCCAATGCCGAGCAGTTCGAGACATCAGGCTCTGTCGAAGTCGCAAAGATCACACGCGAGACGCCGAGCCGGATTCCCTTCCTGGTGAAAGATCCGCGCGGCCACGCCGATTTCTATGCCGCGCTGGCACGGCACGACGCCAGGGGTTCGGCGCGCACGATGCGCGGCTTCCAGGGCGGACGTCCCTCGATCTACACGATGATGGACGCGATCGCGAAGGTGGCAACGCCCGCGCTGATCATCTGCGGCGACGAGGACGATCCCTGCGTCGGGCCCAGCCTGTTCCTGAAGAAGCACCTGCCGGCCGCGGGCCTCGCGATGTTTCCGAAGTCGGGCCACGTGCTCAACCTGGAAGAGCCCGCGCTGTTCAACGAGAGCGTGGAGCGGTTCGTCACGCTGGTGGAAGCCGGACGCTGGCCGGTGCGCGATCCGCGGTCTTTGGCGGCGCATTAGAACGCGGCGTCACCAAGGACTCCGTCATTGCGAGCGCAGCGAAGCAATCCAGAATCCCACCGCGGAACGACTCTGGATTGCTTCGCTGCGCTCGCAATGACGAAGGATGGACTGCAGCTCTTCATCATCGAGGAGCGCGTAGGGAAAGCTACTTCCCGCCGCCCCTGCTCAGCAAGAACACCGCCTGTTCGCCGAACATGTTCCACACCCACCAGGGCAGGTTCAGCGGCACCGGGCGGCCGTAGAGATCGAGCGCGATGGAGCGCTCCATCTTGACGTTGATCTCGTCGCAGAGCTCGACGAAATCCTTGATGGTGCAGAAATGGATGTTGGCGGTGTCGTACCAGGTCGCCGGCAGGTTCTCCGTGCGCGGCATGTGGCCGCCGATCAGGAGCTGCAGCCGCATCTTCCAGAAGCCGAAATTCGGGAACGAGACGATGGCCCGGCGGCCGATGCGCAGCAGGTTCTCCAGCACCACACGCGGCTGCCGCGTCGCCTGCAGCGTCTGCGACAGGATCACGTAGTCGAAGGCGTCGTCGGGATAGTTGACGAGGTCGGTGTCGGCGTCGCCCTGCACCACCGCGAGCCCCTTGGCAACGCAGCGGTTGACGCCCTCGCGCGACAGCTCGATGCCGCGCCCGTCGATGCCGCGGGTCTCAAGCAGCTGAAGCAGGTCGCCCTCGCCGCAGCCGACGTCGAGCACCTTCGAGCCCGGCTTGACCATCTCGGCGACCAGCAGATGATCGGCGCGAAACTGACCGGACTGCGCGGACGAAAGCCCCCCCAGCGGCAGCACTTCCTGGACAGACATTGCTAGCGGTCCTTGCCGGTGAGCCCGCGGGCCTTGCCTGCCGATTGCAGGAAGGCGCGGGAGATGTCGAAGAATTCGGGCACGTCGAGCAGGAAGGCGTCGTGGCCGCGATCGGTTTCAATCTCCGCGAACGACACCCGCGCGCTCGACGCGTTCAGCGCGTGCACCAGCGCGCGCGATTCCGAGGTCGGGAACAGCCAGTCGCTGGTGAAGGAGACCACGCAGAAGCGGGTCTGGATTCCCGCAAACGCCTTCGCCAGCACGCCGCCATGGTCGGCCGCGATGTCGAAATAGTCCATCGCGCGCGTCAGATAGAGATAGGAGTTGGCGTCGAAGCGCTCGACGAAGGACGAGCCCTGGTAACGCAGATAGCTTTCGACCTGGAAATCCGCGTCGAACGAGAAGGTCGGCAGCTCGCGGTCCTGCATGCGCCGGCCGAACTTGCGATGCAGCGCCGCGTCGGAGAGATAAGTGATGTGCGCCGCCATCCGGGCCACCGCGAGCCCGCGATGCGGATGGATGCCGTGATCGGCATAGCCGCCGCCATGCCAATCGGGGTCGGCCATCACGGCCTGGCGCCCGAGTTCGTGGAAGGCGATGTTCTGCGCCGAGTGCCGCGTCGCGCAGGCAATCGCCAGCGCGGAGAACACGCGGGCAGGATAGGCCGAGGTCCATTGCAGCACCTGCATGCCGCCCATCGAGCCGCCGACGACGGCAAACAGCGTGTCGATGCCGAGCCGGTCGATCAGCATCGCCTGCGCGCGCACCATGTCGGGGATGGTGATGACGGGGAAATCCAGGCCCCAGACCTTGCCGGTGGCGGGATTGATCGACGCCGGCCCGGTTGAGCCCATGCAGCCGCCGATCACGTTGGAGCAGATGATGAAGTAGTGCTTGGGATCGATGGGCCGGCCGGGGCCGACCAGCGTCTCCCACCAGCCAGGCTTGCCGGTGACGGGATGCACATTGGCGACGTGCTGGTCGCCGGTCAGCGCATGGCAGATCAGAACGGCGTTGGAGCGATCGGCGTTGAGTTCGCCATAGGTCTGGTAGGCGATCTGGAACGGGGTGAGATCGACGCCGCAATCGAGCCGCAGCGGCTGCTCGGCGCCGAAATGCGCTACCTGCGAGCTCGGGTGATCCACCTCGTGCGACCGTTCGTCGGCGCTGATCGCAGGACTGGGTACGGACTTGACGCCAACCATCATCGACCTCGTTTGCGACTGCCGTCAGACCGCCGCTGGAATCAGGCCATGAAAAACCCGGCCTGAACGATAGGTTCGGCCGGGATCGGAAGCGTCCCCGGCCTGTTTAGCGAGTTTTTTAACGTGGCTGCAAGCCGGCCGGCTCAAATGACCACGGAACAGGCAAAAGCTACCGTCTTGGGCGGTTTTCGTCAAGTCGCGGTCCGGATCGATCGAATTCGTCTCCATCTGATCGGCCAAAAAGGCCGTCATTTCTCTTTGCTTTCGCCGCCCGACTGCCTAATCAGGACACTCCCCATTCCGAACGATCGACAGCCAGATATGTCCCAACGTCCGCCCGCGCCGCCATCGCTGCAGGAACTGCGCAAGGAGATCGACGCGATCGACGAGGCCATGCATCGCCTGTTGATGCAGCGCGGCGACATCATCGACCGCCTGATCCAGGTGAAGCAGACCCAGGAGGTCGGCTCGGCGTTCCGCCCGGCGCGCGAGGCCGCCATGATGCGCGACCTCGTGCGGCGCCATCGCGGCATCCTGCCGCTCGACACGGTCGAGAGCATCTGGCGCGTCATCATCTCGACCTTCACCTATGTGCAGGCGCCGTTCTCCGTGCATGCCGACATCTCGGTGAGCGAGCCTGCAATGCGCGATTCCGCGCGCTTCCATTTCGGCTTCACGGTGCCTTACGTCGCGCATTTCAGCGCGCAGGCCGCGGTCGAAGCGGCGGCGAAATCCAAGGGCGATCTGGCGCTGGTCTCGGCGACCTCCAGCCGCACGCCGTGGTGGCTCTTGCTGGAGGAAGCTGGCGCGCCGAAGATCATCGCGCGAATGCCCTTCGTCGAACGTGCCGATCATCCGGCGGCGATGCCGGTGTTCGCGGTCTCGCGCGTCCCCGACAGCGCCCTGGTGACGGAGGTCGAGACCTTCAGCGTGCGCGTCTCCGGTTGGAACGCCGAGGTCGCGCGCGCCCTGTCGCCGCTCGCCGAGATCGTGGCGGTGCCCGATACCGCCTTCGATGGGGCGGCGCTGCTGGTCTCGGTCACCAGCGCGACCAGCATCGACAAGATCAGGGCTGCCCTGATCGAGGCGGGGGCCTCGGTACGCTCCACGGCTCTCGTCGGCAGCCACGCAACGCGCTATACGGTGCCCCCGACCGGGGCGAAATCGTAAATCGCGCGCCTCGCCATTTCGGAGTTGAAGATGTCCCGCCCCGTGCCGAATCCCGGCATTCTCGATATTGCGCCCTACACCCCCGGCAAGAGCCCGGTGCCGGAGCCGGGCCGCAAGGTGTTCAAGCTCTCGGCCAATGAGACGCCGTTCGGCCCCTCGCCCAAGGCGATCGAGGCGTTCAAGCGCGTGGCGGATCATCTGGAGGACTATCCGGAGGGCACCTCGCGCGTGCTGCGCGAGGCGATCGGCCGTTCTTTCGGGCTCGATCCCAACCGCATCATCTGCGGCGCCGGTTCGGACGAGATCCTCAACCTGCTCGCCCACACCTATCTCAGCCACGGCGACGAGGCGATCTCCACCACGCACGGCTTCCTGGTCTACCCGATCGCGACGATGGCGGTCGGCGCCAAGAACGTCGTCGCGCAGGAGACCAACCTCACCGCCGACGTCGACGCCATCCTGAAGGCCGTGACGCCACGGACAAAACTGGTCTGGCTCGCCAACCCCAACAACCCGACCGGCACCTACCTGCCGTTCGACGAGGTCAAGCGGCTGCGCGCCGGCCTGCCCTCGCACGTGCTGCTGGTGCTCGACGCCGCCTATTCCGACTACGTCTCGCGCAACGATTACGAGATGGGAATCGAGCTCGTCGCCACCACCGAGAACACGGTGGTGACGCACACGTTCTCCAAGATCCACGGCCTGGCTGCGCTGCGCATCGGCTGGATGTTCGGCCCCGAGCACATCATCGACGCGGTCAATCGCATCCGCGGCCCCTTCAACGTGTCGACGCCGGCGATGTATGCCGCGGTCGCCGCGATCGAGGACACCACGCACCAGGCAATGTCGAAGCAGTTCACCGAGACCTGGCGCAACCGGCTCACCGAGGAGATCGGCAAGCTCGGACTGAAGGTGACGCCGAGCGTCGCCAATTTCGTGCTGATCCACTTCCCGACCGACAAGGGCAAGACTGCTGACGACGCCGACGCCTTCCTGACCAAGCGGGGCCTCGTGCTGCGCGCGCTGAAGAACTACGGCCTTCCGCATGCGCTGCGCATGACCATCGGCACCGAGGAGGCCAACCGTCTCGTGATCGAGGCCTTGCACGACTTCATGGGCGGCAAATGAATGCTGATCCGCACTTCCAGCGCGTCGCGCTGATCGGCTTCGGCCTGATCGGCGGCTCGATCGCGCGCGCTGCGAAGCTCCAGGGCCTGGCCGGCGAGATCGTCACCACCGCGCGCTCGGAGAAGACACGCGCGCGGGTCGCCGAGCTCGGCATCGTCGATCAGGTCGTGGCGACCAATGCGGAGGCCGTGAAGGATGCCGATCTCGTCATCCTCTGCATTCCCGTCGGCGCCTGCGGAGCGGTGGCGCAGGAGATTGCCGCGCATCTGAAGCCGGGCGCGATCATCTCCGACGTCGGCTCGGTCAAGGGCGCGGTGGTCAGGGACATGGCCCCGCATCTGCCGAAAGGCATTCATTTCGTGCCGGCGCATCCGGTCGCAGGCACCGAGCATTCGGGCCCGGATTCGGGATTTGCCGAGCTCTTCATCAACCGCTGGTGCATCCTGACGCCGCCGGAAGGCACCGAGACGGCGGCCACGGAACATCTGCGCGCGTTCTGGGCGGCGATGGGCGCCAAGGTCGAGGTCATGACGCCGGATCACCACGATCTCGTGCTCGCCATCACCAGCCATCTGCCGCATCTGATCGCCTACACCATCGTCGGCACCGCCGACGAGCTGGCGCAGGTGACGGAATCCGAGGTGATCAAATTCTCCGCCGGCGGTTTTCGCGATTTCACCCGTATCGCCGCGTCCGACCCGACGATGTGGCGCGACGTCTTCCTCGCCAACAAGGAAGCCGTGCTGGAGATGCTCGGCACCTTCACCGAGGATCTCGCCAAGCTCACCCGCGCGATCCGGCGCGGCGACGGCGAAGCGCTGTTCGATCACTTCACCCGCACCCGCGCCATCCGCCGCGGCATCGTCGAGATCGGCCAGGATTCGGCCGCACCCGATTTCGGCCGGCCGCACGCGGCGCTGAAGAAGCCGTAGCTCTCTCCGTCATGGCCGGGCTTGTCCCGGCCATCCACGCGCATCCGCGATTGACGAAAGACGTGGATGCCCGGGACAAGCCCGGGCATGACGACGGAGTGTTTGGCGGGCGTATCTTGTTCAATACAGCGGCGGGATCTGGCCGACCTTGACCGGGCCGAGCAGCACGGCGCCGTCGACGAATTTCAGCGGGAAGCTTCGCGCCTTCCTGCCTTCGAGCGTGCTCTCGGTGCCGATCGAGTTGATGCCGGCGGCGACGCCGGCATTGGCGTTCTGCTTGATGACCTTGCCGAGCCCGGGCACGGCGCGATCGAGCGCGCCGAACAGATTGTTGAGGTCCTGCGACTTCACGCCGGGGGCGACGCGGTCGAGCGTTGCCTGTGGCACGCCCTCCTCCAGCATCTTCTCGATGCCGAGCGCCGGGATCACGCGCTCGAGGCCGGTCACCGTCATCTGCAATTCGCCGTCGAGCCGGCCGTTGGCCGAAAGGCCGAGCGTGCCGGCCGCGATCGCGATCATCTCGCCCTGCTGGATCCGAGACTGCACGATCTCGATATGGCCGCCGGCAGCCTGGATCTCGCGGAAGCGCTGCGGCCACGGCTTCGGCGTGAGGTCGGAGAGGCCGGTGATCTTGGCGCGGGTGTCCGCCTCGAACGGCTCGGCGAGCAGGGGATGAACGCCCTGGATGCTGCCCTGCGCGACATGGACCACGGTCTCGATCACGGGGTGATCGGACGGTGATCCATCCGCGAGGCGGCCGTGCAGCTCGACCTGCTTGGCGCGCGCGAGCGGCACCTGCAAGCTGCCATCGACACGGTTGAGGGCGGGGTCGTCGAACACGATGGAGGCGCGATCCGGCACGGCAGGCAGACCGGCCACGCTGGCGCGGCCCTTGCTCCAGTTCACCACGAAGGTGTTTTGCGTGATGCCGTCGATCAGCGTCGCTGGCGCGGAGAATTCGGCGATGACGCGCTTGGGATCATAGACCTGGGCGACGACCAGGATGTTGTCGAGCTTCGCCGTGAACGGCGTCTTGCTCGCGTTCTGCGACACCAGGGCGACGCTGGCGCCGGAGCACTGGACCTCGAAGCGGAACGGGAAGCCCGCGATCGAGCGCTTGGCGCAATCATAGATGCGGCCGGACTTGGCCTCCTGCGCCCGCCAGGCGTCTGCGGCGATTTCGGCCTGCGACGCCGCGTAGAACCAGAAACAGCTCCACGCGACCGCGAGGATCAGGACGAGAACGGGTGCGATGAAAAGGCCCCAACGGGAGCGACGGCCTGCGGCAACGGTCATATTGGACATGCGGCGACCTTTGATCCCGGATTTTGGCAAATGTAAGCGGGGACGGCCTGCGACGAAAGGCGGAGAATTCGCTTCGCTTCGGGGCATGGTTCTGGTAGCCGTGCCCGAAATGTCGGAAATCACCCTCCCCTCCGTTACCACCGCCAAGGACGACCTCTGGGTGTTCGGTTACGGCTCGCTGATGTGGCGGCCAGGCTTCGACTTCGAGGAACGCGTCCCGGCCCGGCTGGTGGGCGAGCATCGCGCGCTCTGCGTCTACTCCTTCGTGCATCGCGGCACGCCGGAAAAGCCGGGCCTGGTGCTCGGGCTCGACCGCGGCGGCGCCTGCCGCGGCATCGCCTTCCGCGTCGCCGAGAAGAACCGTGCCGACGTCGTCGCGTATTTGCGCGCACGGGAGCAGGTCACGTCGGTCTATCGCGAGGTGATGCGTTCGGTGTGGCTGGAGAACGATGCGCGCCAGCGCGTCTCCGCGCTCGCTTACGTCGTCGACCGCGGCCATGCGCAATATGCCGGCCGGCTGTCGCTCGCCGAGCAGCACCGTCATGTCGTCCAGGGCCACGGCCAGTCCGGCGCCAATCGCGATTACGTGACCGCGACGGTGAAGGCGATCGAGGCCGAAGGCTTTCGCGACGCGCAGCTGCATCAGCTTGCATTGATGCTGCATGGTGATGCGCATTCGCTGCGCGCTCCGGCTGCGAACGAAGATCGCGAAATTCGCTAAAGCGCGATGCGATTGGGATGAATCGTCATCGCGCTTCAGGTTGTTGTTCAAGCATGATCTCTTCGGAAAACCGCTGCGCACTTTTCCGAATCATGCTTTAGCCGCCCGTTGGCGCGTAGCTCGGCGCCGAGCCGATCAATTGCTCCTGCTCCCTGCGGCCGGCTTCGACGAGGCGGCCGGTCGCGTCCTCGATCGCGGCTTGCACGCGGGAGAGAAACTCGTCCTTCGGCAGGCCCGGCGGCAACGGTTCGAGAAATTCCACAACCAGCGTGCCGGGATAGCGCATGAAGGTGCGGCGGGGCCAGAACAGGCCGGAGTTGAGCGCGACCGGCAGGCACGGCACGCCGCACGACGAATAGATCTGCGCAAAGCCGGTCTTGTAGTCGGGCGGCGCGCCCGGCGCGCGGCGCGTGCCTTCCGGAAAGATCACGAGCTGGCGGCCGCTGCGCACCGCCTCGCGCGCCCGCCGCGTCATCTCCAGCAGCGCCTTCACGCCGGCATTGCGGTCGATCGCGATCATCCCGGTCTTGACCAGGAACTGACCGAACACCGGGATCTGCATGAGCTGGCGCTTGAGGATGAAGATCGGCCGGTTGAAGAAGCCCGGCAGCACGAAGGTCTCCCAGAACGACTGATGCTTTGCCACGATCAGCAGCGGGCCTTTCGGGATGTTCTCGACACCGCGGAATTCGACCTTGATGTTGCAGACCAAGCGCATCAGGAACAGCGTTGCCTTGGCCCACCATTCCGCCACCGTCAGCATGGCGCGCGGCGGCAATGCGAAGGTCGGCAGCGCCACGATCGCAAGGCACACCAGCACGGCGTAGAACAACACGTTGAACACGAGCGAGCGCAGAAAGATTGGGAACATCGATAGTCCGATCAATTGGCCTGTGCGGTAGCGGGCCGCTTCGGCTGCTGACCTGCAGGCTGCTCCGATATCTCAGGCCAGAGGTCAATCCCGAAATGCTCCAGCCGCACCCTGAGCTCGGCCGCGACGTACTTGACATATTCCGACAGGAGCAGCCGCAGCGTCGATCCCGAGGTCCACCACGGCTCCTCGCGCCATTTGTCGCCGACCACCGCGAACGGGATCAGCGTCATCTGTGGCATCGCATGCGAGAATTCCACCAGCGCGCGCGGCATGTGATAGTTGGAGGTGACCACGATCAGCGATTTGAACCGGCGCCCCTCGGCCCAGCGCCGCGCTTCCGCTGCGTTGCCGCGGGTCGAGAGCGCGGTGCGGTCGAGGTCGACGCAACAAGTCATGAAGGACTGGTTCTCCGGCAAGGTCCGGGAGATGTCGCTCGCCCTCGAGGTCGGATGCACGCCGGAGATCAGGAGCCGCCTGCCGTAGCCCGCAGCGAGCAGCTCCATCGCGTCCGATACCCGCGAGGAGCCGCCGGTCAGCACCACGATGCCGTCGGCCTTGCGGTCGGGCACCGTCTCGGCACCGCGCAAATGCGACAGGAACGCAACGAAGCCTGCGGCCGCGGCAACGAAGGCAAGCGCGATCGTCGACACGATTGTCGCGCGGAGCCAGCCGCGCGGCAGTTTCGGCGATCGATCGTCGGTCGGCGAGCTCATGCGATATCAGTGATCCCTTCCCTGAAGCGATTTTAAGACGTTTTGAGGCGAAGTGGAGTCCTGCGAATGGCTGCCCGGTCATCCTCTCCCGCTTGTAATGGGAGAAGGGAAGAAAAGAGCTCAATCGACATCATTCAATGTCGCAAACAGCGTCTGGCGTGAGGCCACCGCGGTGATGCCGCCGATCAGCACGGCCTGGACCGCAAGCACGATGTAGCCGGATGGCCGCAGCGAGAAGGTGCCGAGCAGCGCGGCAAACTGGTCGCCGACGGGGGTACCGGAAAACCAGCCTGCGATGGACTCTGAGAAGCCGAACATCAGCATGGCGGCTCCGCCGCCGATCACGCCGCCCTCCAGGCCCAGCCTGAGGAAATGGCGCAGGAAGTGATTGGCGATGTAGCGGTCGCCGGCGCCGACGAAATGCAGGACCTCGACGATTGGACGGTTCGCCGCCATGGCGCCGCGGGTCGCGAACGAAACCGAGATGATGGTGGCGATGATGACGAGCGCGAGAATGCCGAGGCCGGCCAGCACGATGGCGTTGCTCATCGAGCGCATGCGCTCGATCCAGGCGCGGTGATCGTCGACGCTGGCGCCCGGCGCGACCTGCGTCACGCGCGCGCGCAAGGCGCCGAGATCGAGCGGCGTGCCCGGCTGCACTCGCGCGATGATCATGCGCGGCACCGGCAGATCGTCCATCGACAGGCCGGTGCCGAGCCAGGGCTCGAGCAGCTTGCCGCTCTCCTCCCTGGTGAACGGCCTGACCTCGACGATGCCGGCTTGCGTGCGCATCGCCTCCGTCACGGCCGCGGTGTCGCGATCGAGATCACGGCCGGCCTGCGGACGAACCTGGATGGTGATTTCGCTCGCGACGTCCGACTGCCATTCGGCGGCGGAGGCACTCACCAGCAGCACCGTGCCCGTGGCCATCGAGGCGAGGAAGCTCATGATGGCGACGACGGCGACCAGCGCTCTGCCGTGGATCGAGGCGCGCGGCACGATCGGCGACATGTTGCGTGCCCTGGCCGGAAGCTGCGGACGCTCCTGCCCGAGATCGACCAGCACGCCGCGCTCGTCGGTCCTACTCATAGACGTGCAGCCGTCCCTGGTGCAGCACCAGCCGCCGTGCTTCGTACTGGTCCATCAGGCCGATGTCGTGAGTGGCGATGATGACGGCGGTGCCTGACTTGTTGAGCTCGATGAAGAGCCGCAGCAGGCGGCGGCCGAGCGTCGGGTCGACGCTGCCGGTCGGCTCGTCCGCGAGCAGCAGCTGCGGCCGCGAGATCACGGCGCGCGCGATCGCCGCGCGCTGCTTCTCGCCGCCCGACAGGATCGGCGGCAACGCGTCCATGCGGTCGCCGAGGCCGACCCAGCGCAGGAGGTCGATCACCTCCTTGCGGTAGCTCGACTCGCTGCGGCCCATGACGCGGAACGGCAGCGCGACATTCTCATAGGTCGTCATGTGGTCGAGCAGGCGGAAATCCTGGAGCACGATACCGATGCGCTTGCGCAGGTCCGCGATCTCGTCCTTGCCGAGCTGCGAGATGTCGTGGCCGAACAGAGTGACGAGGCCCCGCGTCGGCCGATGCGACAGAAACAGCAGGCGCAGCAAGGACGTCTTGCCGGCGCCGGACGGTCCGGTGAGAAACTGGAAGGAATGCGCCGGGATCTGGAAGCTGAGATCGCGCAGGATCTCCGGCCCCAGACCGTAACGCAATCCGACATTTTCGAACCGAACCAAGCTCAGCTCCGTTCGAGAGGGGGCGCGGGTCGCACTGCTGCGCTCCGCCACGCGCGATCAACGGGTTTTGCCGCCGTTATGGTTTCCGGTTCGTTAACGGTCGGCCAGTAGCATCGTTGGCAGCATCCCTGCCGCCCGGTTCGCCGCGACCGGCTGGTCGTCAAGATTCGTCCAAGACCTCGTTCATGCATCAAGGCTCGTCCATGCATATCGTCTGCCCCCATTGTATGACATCCTACGCCATCAAGCTCGCGAGCCTTGGGGCCAACGGACGGGCGGTCCGCTGCTCCCGTTGCAAGGAGACCTGGATCGCCCACGCCGAGGATGCCATCGAGGAGGCCTCCGTTCCGGCCATGGCCGCTGCCAGCCGAGCCGACGACCAGTCCGACCTCGCCGAGCAATGGAACTCCTATGCCAAGGACGACGGCGCCGCGAACGCGCCTGTCGTCGACAGCCCGTCGATCGCCAGCGACTGGCCGGATGAAGAGGTCCGCGAGACCGAGGACGAGTGGTCAGCGGCAGCCCGTCAGGCCGAAGAGGACACCACCGGCGCGCAGCACCAGTCCTGGTTCCGCGGCCTGTTCCGCCGCCGCGGCGCGCGGGTGAGCCGCCCGGCCCCCACCACGGCTCCGCGGAGATCCTATTTTGGCCTGCCGACCGCCTGCACCGCGATGGGCGCGCTGGTGCTGGCCCTTGTGGTCTGGCGCGGCGACGTCGTGCGGCTGCTGCCCCAGACGGCGGCATTCTACAAGATGGTCGGGCTCGAGGTGAATCTGCGGGGCCTGGCCTTCAAGGACGTCAAACTCTCCAGCGAGACCGTAGACGGTAAGCAGGTGCTGGTGATCGAGGGCGTGATCGTCGGGGAGGGCAAGAAGCCGCACGACATCCCGCGGCTGCGCTTTGCCGTGCGCGACGCCCAAGGAGCCGAGATCTACGCCTGGAATACGGTGTTGGAACAGACCGTGCTGCGGCCCGGCGAGCGCGCCTTCTTCCGCTCGCGCCTGGCCTCGCCGCCGCCGGAGGGCCGCAATATCGACGTTCGCTTCTTCAACCGGCGCGACATTGCGGGCGGCAGCGCATAACCGATCAGGCTATTATTGGAACATGATCTTTCCGGAAGACCGCTACGCATTTTTCCGGATCATGCTCGAGGTCCCGCACGGAAGGTTGATCCCAAGGTTGGTCCCATGCCGAAAATTCTGATCGCCGACGACGAGGATTCGATGCGCCAGCTTGTGGCGCGCGCCATCGCCATGGACGGCCACGAGACCGTCACCGCCCAGGACGGCGCCGAGGCGCTGGAGATCCTGATCCGCGAGGACGGCGCTTTCGATCTGTTGCTCACCGACATCCAGATGCCGGTCATGGACGGCATCGCGCTGGCCCTCTCCGCCGCCCGCGATTTCCCTGATCTGACCATTTTGCTGATGACCGGCTTTGCCGACCAGCGCGAGCGCGCCTCGAACCTGAATGCGCTGGTGCATGATGTCGTGACCAAGCCGTTCTCGGTCGCCGACATCCGCACGGCCGTGGCGGATGCGCTGGCGGCGAAGAAAGGTTAGCGTCGTCGACTTCGTAGCCCGCATGAGCGCAGCGACATGCGGGACCGGCGCCCCCGGATATCGCTTCGCTCATCCGGGCTACAAGAGGGGCTATCGCCTCAAAACTCCTTCAGCAGCCGCTCGATATAATCGAGCTCGATCTGCGGGCGCGAGGGATCGCCGAGACGACGGCGGAGCTCTTCGAGAATGCGGCGGACACGCTGGGTGTCGATCTCGCCGGGAATCTTGACCGTATAATCGTCGCCATATTCGCGCCCATGCAGCGGACGGCCCAGCGGGTCGGTCTGGTTGCCGCCGCTCTGTTGACGGCCGGCGCGCTGGCCCGGGCCATCGCCCTGGCCGTCACCATCGCCCTGCTGCATCGCCTCGGCCATCTTCTGCGCACCCTTGCGCATCGCGTCGAGCGCCTTGCCCTGCGAGTCCACGGCGCCGTCGGCATTGCCCTCGCCGAGCTTTGATCCCGCATCACCCATGGCGCCGTCGGCGGTATCCAGACTGCCGTCGTCATCGCCCTGGTCGCCGTCCTGATCGCCGTTCTGGCCGGGCTGGCCCTGGTCCCCCTGCTGACCCTTCTGTCCCTGTTGGCCTTTCTGCCCTTTTTCGCCCTTCTGCGTGAGGCCGCGCTTGGCAAGCTCGTCCTGCAACTTCTTCAGGCGGTCGCGCAGTCCCTGCTGGTCCTGCTGCAGCTCCGACATGGACTGATCATCGCCCTGCTGCTGCTTGCCGCGCGAGCGTTCGCGCCGGGAATCCTGGCCCTGCTTGAAGGTCTTGTCGCGCAATTGCTGCTGCTTGCGGATCATGTCGCCGAGCTCGTTGAGCGCCTGCTCCATGTCGCTCTCGCCGGACTGCCCCGGCTGCGCCATCTGGAGGCCTTCCAGCATCTGCTGGAGCTGCTCGAGCAACTGCTTGGCGGCATCCTTGTCGCCGGAGCGCGACAGGCGCTCCATCCGGTCGATCATGTTCTGCAGGTCCTGCTGGCGCAGGACCTTGGTGTTCGGGTCGAGCGGCCGCGCCAGCTGCTGCGGGTCATTGTTGTTGCGGAACTGCTCGGCGAGCTGGCGCATGAAGTCGTTCAGCGCCTGACGCAGGTCCTGCGTCAGCTTCTTGATCTCTTCGTCGCTCGCGCCGCGCTCCAGCGCCTGCTTCAGCGCGTCCTGAGCCGCGCGCAGCGCCTTCTCGACATCGGAGATCTTGCCGTCCTCGATCGTCACCGCAAGCGCCCACAGGCTCGCCACGACCTCGCGCAGGGCATCATCGGTGCGTGCGGCCTCGAGCTGTCGCGCAACGCTGTGCAGGCCGAGATATTGTCCGGGCTCCGGCGTGAACATCTCGGGCGCGATCATCAGCGCGTCGAGCGCGGCATACACGTCCGAATTCCTATTGGCATCGAGCGCGAGAATGCGGCGCTGCTCGATCAGTGCACGGGCCAGCGGCTTGGTGAATAGCCGTTCGGGCAGGCGCATGTTGAACGGTTCGCTTGTGGCCTCATTGCCAGCCTCGTCCTTGGCCGTGAGGGTCAGCATGACCTCGGCGCCGGCATAGGGATCCTCGCTGAGATCCTTCACCGACTGTCCGACGCCGTTGCGGGTCCGTGCATTCGGCAGCGCGAGCGGGAAGTGCGGCGGCTGGAACAGCGGACGCGGAGCCGCCCTGGTGTCGCCAGCGCCGGCAGCAGCCTTATCGCCGGGAGCAGCCTTCGCCCCGCCCTTGGTGTCGTCCTTGGCGTCGTCCTTGGCACCATCCCGGGCATCGATCGAACGCAGGGCAAATTTCGCCTCGGCGCCGGTGACGCCGTAATCGTCCTCGATCTTGTAGGAGAGCTGGAGCGCGCCGCGCGCCTGGCGCTCCGGGTCCTTGGCGAGTGAAATCGTCGGCGCACGGTCCGGCGTTGCCGCAAACGCCCATTGCGGCTGGCCGGAAGGCGCGCGGACATGCGCCGTGCCGTCGCCGGAGATGGCAAAATGCCTTTCGTTGGTCCCCTTGGGGCTGGCCTCGGTGGGGGCAACCTCCTTGAGGCCGCCGGAGACGGCGACATCCAAGCTGCCGCCTGAGGAGCGCACGATCAGGGTCGAACCGGCGGGAACGGCGAGCGGACCGCTGGCGGGCAGGGCCGCAGCTTCCTTGTTGGCGGCCGACAGAATGACCGGAGGCCTGCCGGTGTACAGCGGCGGCGTGACCCAGGCATCGACGCGAACATTGCTCGGCGCCAGCACCCCGTTCCAGTCGAAGGCGGCGCCAAGCCGCATCGCACGCTCGTCGCCGGCGGCGAAGAAGGTCGCAACCAGCATCACCATGACCAGCGCGCGCAACGCCCAGGGGTCGTGAAGCGCGAGCCGCGGGTGCGGCAGACCGGCGCGGACGCGCTTGAGGGAAGCCAGCGTACGCTCGCGCTGCGCCTGCCACAGCGCCTGCGCGACCGGGTCTTGCGAGGTCAGCGTGTCCGTGAGCGTGGTGGCCGGGCGGTGACGGATGCCGGAGCCACGGTCGAGCCGGGCGAGCGCTTCCGCACGGCTCGGCCAGCGGAAGCCAAGCAACGGGAACAGGGCGGCGACCGCGACCACGGCAAAGAGGGCGAGACCGATAGCCCTGGCGATGAACGGCAGTGCCAGCCAAAGACCGGCCCAGGACACCACCAGAAACAGGCCGGCGACGGTCAGAAGGCGCGCCACATTGGGCCAGGCACGCTCCCATGCGATGGCATAAGTGGCCCGATCAAGGGCCTGCGCCAGCTTCAGCCGCGACAGCGCATCGCTGCTGCGGATCGGGTCTGACGGGTCGGGGGTGACGCCGTTCAATCAGCTCTCCAGGTTGCCCGGTAGAGAAGAGCCTATCACAACGGCAGCACTGAGGCATCCGTTCCTGTACGGGAGAACCCCCTTTTCCCGCATAACACGAGGACGTGACTGGCCCGGTGCAACCCCGTAATTTCCGCGCGCCATCCCTGAGGGAAACGAAGGAAACGCCATGGACAAGAAGATGCACGACAAGGGCCTGGAAGTCCGCAAAGCGGTGCTGGGCGAAGCCTATGTCAACAACGCCCTGAAGAACGTCGACGATTTCAACCGCCCGTTCCAGGAGATGCTCAACGAATATTGCTGGGGTACGGTGTGGGGCCGCGAGGAGCTGCCGCGCAAGACCCGCAGCATGCTCAACATCGCCATGATCGCGATCCTCAACCGCCAGCACGAGTTTCGCGCGCATCTCAAGGGTGCGCTGACCAATGGCGTGACGCGCGAGGAGATCCGCGAGATCCTGATGCAGGTCGCGATCTATGGCGGCATGCCCGCCGCGGTCGACAGCTTCCGGATCGCGCGCGAGGTGTTCGCGGAGATCGACGGGAAGGCGTAGCCAATTCGGCGCTGCCGTCCCGGACCGACGCGCGCTTGAGGCGCGCTTGTCCGGGACGCTTTCGGCGATGGAACCCGCATCTTCCACAACGACAAAGAAGCAAAAAGGAAACACCATGGACATCGGATTCATCGGGCTCGGAAACATGGGCTTCCCGATGGCGCGGCGGCTGATCGAGGCGGGACACAAGCTCGTCGTGTTCGACACGCGCAAGGACGTCGCAGGCAGGCTCGTGGCGCTTGGCGCGACCGCGGCGGCGTCGCCAAAGGACGTCGCCGATCAGGTCGAGACCGTGATGGCGAGTTTGCCTTCGCTGCAGGCTTCACTCGACGTCGCAACGGGAGCGAACGGCGTGATCGAGGGCAGCCGCGCAAGACGCTTCGTCGATCTCTCCACCGTCGGCTCGACGATGGCAGCGAAGATTCATGGCCTGCTCGCCAAGCGCAACATCGTGCAGGTCGACTGCCCCGTCTCCGGCGGCGTCGGCGGCGCCGAGAAGGGCACGCTGGCGGTGATGGTGTCAGGACCGAAGGCGGAGTTCGAGCTGCTGAAGCCCGCGCTCGACGTCATCGGAAAAGTGTTCTTCATCGGCGAGAAGCCCGGCGCGGCGCAGACCATGAAGCTCGCCAACAATTTCCTGTCGGCTACAGCGATCGTGGCGACCTCGGAAGCGGTGGTGATGGGCGTGAAGGCAGGGCTCGATCCCGCCGTGATGATCGACGTCATCAATGCGGGCTCCGGCATGAACACGGCGAGCCGCGACAAGTTTCCGCGCGCGGTGCTGCCGCGCACGTTCGACTTCGGCTTCGCCACGGGGCTGATGGTCAAGGACGTGCGGCTGGCGCTGGAGGAGATGAAGCAGCTCGGCCTGTCGATGGAGGTTGCCGATGCGGTCGGGCGGCTATGGGAGACCGTGATCAGCTCGGAAGGCGCCGAGTCCGATTTCACCGCGGCGATCAAGCCGATCGAGCGGAAGGCTGGGGTCGTGGTTGGCGGCGCAAAGGGCGGATTGGCGGGGAAGTAGCGCCTCACAGCCACGGCGCGGGCTTGTCCATCGCGATGAGCTGCTCGACCTCGATGCGCGGGCGCACCACGGCGTATTGATCGCCCTTCACCAGCACCTCGGGCACCAGCGGCCGGGTGTTGTAGGTGCCGGCCTGGACGGCGCCATAGGCGCCCGCGGTCATGATGGCGAGGAGATCGCCCGCCTTCGGCGCCGGCAGCGTGCGGTCCAGCGCGAGATAGTCACCGGTCTCGCAGACCGGGCCGACGACGTCGGCCATGATCGTCGCCGCGCCCTTGGCCGCCTGCGTCACCGGCAGGATGTCGTGATAGGCCTCATACAGCGTCGGGCGGATCAGATCGTTCATCGCGGCGTCGATGATCACGAAGTTCTTGCCGTCGCCGTGCTTCACATAGATCACCTTGGCGACCAGGATGCCGGCATTGCCGACGATCATGCGCCCCGGCTCGAACATCAGCGTGCAGCCGAGATTATGGCTGACGCGCTTGACCATGGCGGCATAGGCGTCGGGCGCCGGCGGCGCCTCGCGGTCCATGTAATACGGAATGCCGAGACCGCCGCCGAAATCGACGTGGCTGATGTCGTGGCCGTCGGCGCGCAGCGTCTGCACGAATTCGGCGAGGATGCGGAACGCAGTCTCCATGTTGGAGAGGTCGGTGATCTGGCTGCCGATATGCACGTCGGTGCCGGTCACTTCGATGCCGGGCAGCCTGGCGGCGCGCGCATAGACCTCGCGCGCATGCGCGATCGGGATGCCGAACTTGTTCTCGGACTTGCCGGTCGAAATCTTGGCATGCGTGCCGGCGTCGACATCCGGATTGACACGGAGCGAGATCCGCGCGGTCTTGCCCATCGCGGTCGCAAGGCGTGACAACAATTCGAGCTCGGGCTCGGATTCCACGTTGAGGCAGAGGATGTCGGCGGCAAGCGCGGCGCGCAGCTCCTCTTCCGTCTTGCCGACGCCGGAAAACACGATCTTGCTGGCCGGGAAACCGGCGGCCAGCGCGCGCTTCAATTCACCGCCGGAGACGACGTCGGCGCCGGCGCCGAGCTTGGCCAGCGTGCGCAGCACCGACTGATTGGAGTTCGCCTTCATGGCGTAGCAGACCAGCGCCTTCTCGCCGGCGAAGGCATCGGCGAAGACGCGGTAGTGCCGCTCCAGCGTCGCGGTCGAATAGCAATAGAACGGCGTGCCGACGGTGGCGGCCAGCTCGGACAGGTTCACCGCCTCGGCGTGCAGCACGCCGTTGCGATAGTCGAAATGGTTCATGGCGCAGGCTCGCTTGTCCCGGCTTATTTCCTGCCGGGAGGTTCGTCCAGGAGCGGGTCTAGAATAAACGGTTTCTTCCTGCCCTTGGCCGCCGCGGGCGCAGCATCCACACCGTAGGTCGGGTTGAACACGCTCGGCGTCCTCTGGACTTCGGTCTCGGTATCAACAGGTGCGGCGCCGCCGGCCGTGGAGGCGGTCGGCGGCAAGTCGAGCGGGCCCTTTCGGCCGCAGCCGGCAAGCGCGAGCGCCGTCAGGCTCAAGACAATGATGGCCCACCCCGAGCCGGCCGGGCGAAACTTTGACGTCACAACGAAATCCCCACTACGCGGCGCGCACCATACAGAGATTGGCGCGCTCTGGCGAGAGCCGGATGACCATGAAAACATAAGCGAAATTTTGCCCTCAGCCCAATTTTCGCTCTTTTTCCAGCCGCTTCGCCCAGGCCTTGGCCTGGGACGCGACGTTCTTCGGCGCGGTGCCGCCGAAGCTGGTGCGGCTCTTCACCGACGATTCGACCGAGAGCACGCCGAACACGTCCTTGGTGATCTTGGGCTCGATCGCCTGCATCTCGCTCAGCGGCAGCTCGTGCAGCGCCACGCCGCCCTCGGCGGCCTTGGCGACGATGCGGCCGGTGACGTGATGGGCCTCGCGGAACGGCATTTTCAGCGTCCGCACCAGCCAGTCGGCGAGGTCGGTCGCGGTGGCGTACCCCTCGCCCGCCGCCGCTTTCATCCTGGCTTCATCCGGCACGAGGTCGCGGACCATGCCGGTCATGGCGCGGATCGCCAGCGACAGCGCGGCAAAGCCCTCCATGGCACCCTGCTTGTCCTCCTGCATGTCCTTTTGATAGGCGAGCGGCAGGCCCTTCATGACGATCAGGAGGCCGTTGAGCGCGCCGATGACGCGGCCGGTCTTGGCGCGCACGAGCTCGGCGGCGTCCGGGTTGCGCTTCTGCGGCATGATCGAGGAGCCGGTGGTGAACTTGTCGCTGAGACGGATCAGGCCGACCAGCGGCGAGGTCCAGATCACGATCTCCTCGGCAAAACGCGACATGTGCACGGCGCAGATCGAGGCCGCCGACAGCGTCTCCAGCACGAAGTCGCGATCGGAGACCGCGTCGAGCGAATTCGCCATCGGGCGGTCGAAGGCAAGCGCCTTGGCGGTGGCGTGGCGGTCGATCGGGAACGAGGTCCCGGCGAGCGCGGCCGCGCCGAGCGGGGATTCGTTCAGCCGCTTGCGCGCATCCTGGAAACGGCCGCGGTCGCGCGCGGCCATCTCGACATAGGCGAGCAAATGGTGGCCGAAGGTGACGGGCTGCGCGGTCTGCAGATGCGTGAAGCCGGGCATCACGGTGCCGGCATGCTCCAGGGCACGCTCGACCAGCGCCTGCTGGAACGCGGCGAGCGCGGCATCGGTCTCGTCGATGACGTCGCGGACGAACAGGCGGAAATCTGTCGCGACCTGGTCGTTGCGCGAACGCGCGGTATGCAGGCGGCCGGCGGCGGGGCCGATCAGCTCCGACAGGCGGCTCTCGACGTTCATATGGATGTCTTCGAGCGCGCGCTTGAATGCGAAGCTGCCCTTGCCGATCTCTGACAAAATCGTGTCTAGACCCTTGCCGATATTTTTCGCATCAGAGGCCGTAATGATGCCCTGCGTGGCCAGCATGGCAGCGTGGGCCTTGGACGCGGCAATGTCCTGGGCGAAGAGGTGACGATCGACGTCGATGGAGACGTTGATCTCTTCCATGATCTCGTCGGGACGTTCCGAGAACCGGCCGCCCCACATCTTGTTGCTCATGATCCCTTGCTCACGCCTTGCCTGTCGCTAGCCACGTTTGCTGGCCTCGGCCAGCCGTATTAAGAGGCCCCTGATAGCCATATCTGCGACCGGATGACAAACGATATGCTCGACAAGAAGCCCTCCGCCACGCGCCGCATCCCCCTCGTCATCGCCACCGTGGCGATCGGAGGACTGGCCGGCTTCGCCGCGCTGTATGGGCTCGGCCTGAGCCGGGCGCCGTCAGGCGATCCGGTGTGCCGGACGGCGGTGGCTACGGCCTCGAGGATCGCCCCGCTCGCCCATGGCGAGGTGGCGGCGCTGACCATGGCGAGCGCCCCGTTGAAGCTGCCCGACCTCGCCTTCGAGGACGCCGACGGCAAGCCGAAAAAGCTGTCCGACTTCCGCGGCAAGACGCTGCTGGTAAATCTCTGGGCGACGTGGTGCGTGCCCTGCCGGAAAGAGATGCCGGCGCTGGACGAGCTCCAGGGCAAGCTGGCGGGCCCGAATTTCGAGGTGGTGGCGATCAATATCGACACCCGCGACCCGGACAAGCCCAAGAGCTTCCTGAAAGAGGCCAACCTGACCCGGCTCGGCTATTTCAGCGATCCGAAAGCCAAGGTGTTCCAGGACCTTAAGGCCATAGGCCGGGCGCTGGGCATGCCGACCTCGGTGCTGGTCGACCCGCAGGGCTGCGAGATCGCGACGATTGCGGGGCCGGCGGAATGGGCGAGCGAGGACGCGCTCAAGCTGCTCCGCGCCGCGACCGGCAAGGCCGCCGCATCGCTTTAGGAATTCAGGCGGTGACGTTGAGATTGCCGCCGACGCCGGGGCCGACATTGGCCAGCGAGGGTTGGCCCGCGCCCATCAGCGTCAGGACGGTCGACTTTTCCATGTCCATGTTCTGCTTCGTCAGCGTCGCTGCGATGTTCGATTGCAGCGCGCCTTGCTGAGCGGCCAGCATGGTGCTGACCATCGCCATCATGTCCATTACGCGAACCCTCTTACCGGCCGTAACCTAGGCGCGAGAGGTTAACGCGTCATGAATTGACACAAAGCGGATCAGCGCGTCGGAACCGGCTTGGCGCCGCGGTAGTCGTAGAAGCCGCGCTGGGTCTTGCGGCCGAGCCAGCCGGCCTCGACGTACTTCACCAGCAGCGGGCACGGGCGGTACTTGGAGTCCGCCAGCCCCTCGTGCAGCACCTGCATGATGGAGAGGCAGGTATCGAGGCCGATGAAATCGGCGAGTTCGAGCGGGCCCATGGGATGGTGGGCCCCGAGCTTCATCGCGGCGTCGATCGCCTCGACATTGCCGACGCCTTCATACAGCGTGTAGATCGCCTCGTTGATCATCGGCAGCAGGATGCGGTTGACGATGAAGGCCGGGAAATCCTCGGAGACCGCGACCTGCTTGCCGAGCTTGCCGACGAATTCCTTGGCGGTCTCGAAGGTGGAGTCGTCGGTGGCGATGCCGCGGATCAGCTCGACCAGCTCCATCAGCGGCACCGGGTTCATGAAGTGAATGCCGATGAAGCGCTCCGGGCGGTCGGTGGCGGCGGCAAGCCGCGTGATCGAGATCGAGGACGTATCGGAGGCGACGATCGCCTCCGGCTTCAACACCGCGCAGAGCTCGTGGAAGATCTTGCGCTTGACCTCTTCCTTCTCGACCGCGGTCTCGATGACGAGGTCGCAATCGGCAAGGTCGTCCAGTTTTTCGGCGAGCGTGATGCGCGCCATCGCCTTGGCCTTGTCGTCCTCGGTGACGGCCTTCTTGGAGACCTGGCGCGCCAGATTGCCGTTGATGGTGGCCATGCCCGACTTGAGACGGTCGGGCGAGACGTCGTTGAGCACCACGTCGAAGCCGGCCAGCGCCGCGACATGCGCGATGCCGTTGCCCATCTGACCCGCGCCGATCACGCCGACCTTCTTGATCACTGCCGCCATCATGTCATCCACCGGAACGGCGCGCGACGAGCGCACCCTGCCTATCCCCTTGAGCCGGGAGGTCCGATTTAATCAGAACCTTGGCTCGAAACCTAGATTGGATCGCTTCGAAGGCGCGCCCACGCCAAAGAAAACGCCTCAGAAATGCAACACCGGCCGGAGTTTATACCTCCGGCCGGTGTTTTCGATGCCTTTTACTTGCCGAGCTTGCCGAGTTCGGCCGTCAGCTCCGGAACCGCCTGGTAGAGATCGGCGACCAGGCCGTAGTCGGCAACCTGGAAGATCGGCGCGTCCTCGTCCTTGTTGATCGCAACGATCACCTTGGAGTCCTTCATGCCGGCCAG
>NZ_JBXAPN010000014.1:0-185216 GCF_058803975.1 Bradyrhizobium sp. GW821-FHT13H06
CCCAACCCTCCCCCGCAAGCGGGGGAGGGAGCCTAGTGCCGATGCCGCCGCACCGTGCGCACCATATGCGATTGCCCTGCCGCAAGCGGGGAGAGGGGGAGGAGAGACCTCGCCCCGGAACAACGATGAATGTGGTTGGACTGTTGCCCTCAGCGCCCGAAGCGCTTCGCCAGCATCTCTTTCAGGATCTGCCGCTTGATGTTCTTGTTGGTGAGCACGCCGTCGTGCCACCAGAAGCCGTCGGCCTTCATCTTTTCGGCGGCGCGGACGAAGCGTTCGGCGACCTCGGTGAAGTCGGCGTCGGTGTAGTTGAGGCTGAAGATCAGCCGGCCGGTGCCGACCCAGCTCAGCGCCAGGCCCTCGGCGCGCAGGTAGTATTGCAGCATCCAGTTGTAGCGGGACGGCGTCGTGTATTTCACCGTCCAGATCGAGGAGAAGTTGGCGAACCGCACCGGCAGGTCGGCGCTCTCCATCATCCGGTTGAGCTTTTGGACGCGGCCGTTCCAGGTCTCCTCGAGGCCGTCATAGACCGCGCGGAAGTTCGGGCTGGCGAGGCGGCTCAGGAACTCGTCCATCGCCGTCATGACGTAGGGGTGGGAGTTGAAAGTGCCTCGGGCAAAGCAGATGTCGGCGGGACGATCGTCGCGGAAGCGGCGCATCAATTCCTTCTTGCCGCAGACCACGCCGACCGGCAGACCGCCGGCGAGGCTCTTGCCGTAGGTCACCATGTCGGCGCGCACGCCGAAATATTCCTGGGCGCCGCCGGCGGCGAGACGGAAGCCGACGAAGACCTCGTCGAAGATCAAGACGATGCCGCGTTCGGTGCAGACTTCGCGCAGCTTCTTCAGCCACTCCGTGTAAGCGGCCCGATCGAAATTGCCGCCGCGGGAGGAATCGACCAGCGAGGAATCGCCGGGCGCGTTGGCGTTGGGATGCAGGCCCTGCAGCGGATTGACCAGCACGCAGGCGATGTCCCTGCGCGTCTTCAGCACGTGCAGCGTCTTCTCCGACATCTCGGCGAGGGTGTAGGTCTCGTGCGCGGGGATAGGATTGCCGACGCCGGGCTGCACGTCGCCCCACCAGCCGTGATAGGCGCCGGCGAAGCGGACCAGATGCGTGCGCTTGGTGTGGTAGCGCGCCAGCCGCACCGCCTGCATCACGGCTTCGGTGCCGGACATGTGGAACGACACTTCGTCGAGGCCCGAGATCCGGCAGAGCCGGGTCACGTTGTCGAGGATGACGGGATGGTAGGGGCCGAGCACCGGTCCGAGCGCATGCGCCCGCTTCTCGGCGCCCTCGATGCATTCCTTGTAGAAGTCGTTGCCGAAGATGTTGACGCCGTACGAGCCGGTGAGATCGTAAGAGGTGTTGCCGTCGACGTCGGTGACTGTGACGCCGCGCGAGGATTCCATGAAGGTCGAGGTGCCCAGGTGCTCGCGGACGAGACGCGAGAACTGGAACGGCACGCGGTAGCTCTCGGTGAAGTTCAGGTCGGAGATTTTCTCCGCCGCCTCCTTCGTCATCGCGCGGCCCTTCGGGTAGCGCTCGGCGTAGAGGCGGGCGAGGCGGAAGAAGCCGTCCTTGCGTTGCGCGGCGATGTTCGCGGGCGCACCGTCGCAGGAGAAATAGTCGTTCTCTCCGTACTCGTAGAACGGCAGCAGCCGCGCTACCCGGCGCGACATCTTGGAGTGCCCGGCGAGCGACCGGTGCTTGGCGCGGGAGAGTTCGATGCGCGCCTTGAGCTTCGGGAAGGCGGCGGCAGCGGACGCTGCGGCGGCCACGGACATCGAGAGAATCGGGAGTGTCGTTTCCATGACAACAAGCGCTAACCCTGCGAGCTGACAGATTCATGACAGTCAAAGCCCTCATCGCCTCTTTCACCCAGCAGGAAGACCTCAACTTCCTGTTGACCAACCGCATCCCCCGCGCGGCCCTGACCCGCTTCATGGGCTGGTTCTCCAAGGTCGAGAATCCGCTCGTCCGCGACTTCTCGATTGCGCTGTGGAAGCTGTTCTCGGACCTCGATCTGTCGGAGGCGCGCAAGACGCATTTCAAGAGCCTGCACGACTGCTTCACCCGGGAGCTGAAGCCGGGCCTGCGGCCGTTTGATCCGGATCCGGCGGTGGTGGCGAGTCCCTCTGATGGAATCGTCGGCGCCCACGGCAAGATCGCCGACACCGAGCTGTTCCAGGTCAAGGGTGCGCCCTATTCGCTGCTCGACCTGCTCGGCGATTCCGCGCTGGTCGACCAGCACCGCAACGGCTCCTTCGTCACGCTGCGGCTGACGTCGAGCATGTATCACCGCTTCCACGCGCCCTATGACGCCCATATCGAACGCGTCACGCTGATCCATGGCGACGTCTGGAACGTCAACCCGATCGCGCTCAAGCGCGTCGAGCGTCTGTTCTGCAAGAACGAGCGCGCGGTGATCCGCACCCACCTCTCTACCGGCGAGGCGGTGACACTCGTGCCCGTTGCGGCGATCCTGGTCGCGAGCATCCGGTTGCACTTCCTCGACATGGTGCTGAACGCGCAGACGAAGGGGCCGGTCAATTTCCCCTGTGACGTCAACGTGGCCAAGGGCGAGGAGCTCGGCTGGTTCGAGCACGGCTCGACCATCATCATCCTGGCGCCCGGCGATTTCAACTTTTGCGACGGCATCGCCGAGGGTTCGCGCATTCGCGCGGGTCAAGCGCTCTTGAGGAGAAACTAGCCTTCAATCTGCCGTCCCCGCTGGCTATATCGTCTGTCGGGGACGACGATTTGGATGTGTGAGCGATGGCGCGGGCGCCGGTCTTGGCCGCGGGGGGTATTGTGCTGCGGCGTGGCTCGGCGCCGCTGATCGCGGTCGTGCGCCAGCGCAAGCGCAACGAATGGGTCCTCCCCAAGGGCAAGCTCGACGACGGCGAGACGCCGAAGGAAGCTGCGCACCGCGAGGTGCTGGAGGAGACCGGCCACGAGGTTGCCGTGCACGAATTTCTGGGCACCCTCGTTTATCAGTCCGGCGGGCGCTCCAAGGTCGTGCATTTCTGGCGGATGGAAGCTGACGGCGGACCGGTCCGCAAGCTGATGAACGACATCAAGGCGGTCGACTGGCTGACGCTGGACGATGCGATTGCCCGCCTGTCGCGCGAATATGAGCGCGCGTTCCTCAACCAGGTCGGCCCGATCGCGCTTGCGGCGGCGGGGCTGGCAGCGTCGCCGCCGCCGCCCGAGCCGGCGCAAGCGGCCGATGACATCGATACCGCCTTGCAGACGCTGACTCCGGCCGAGGCGGCGTCCGTCGACGAGCTGCGCCACGGTTTGCTGCAGAAGGTGAGGGCGTGGCTGCGCGGCGAGGCGTGAGACCTGTTCACGCCGCTCTGCCGCGGTCGCAATGACGGAGGGGCGGCGCCGTCACCGCCGCTCTTTCTTCTCCCTCGGAGAAGGCGCCGGTCTTCGTGGCGGTGCGAGGCGCTGCTGGAATCCACCGGGGCGCTGCATGCCCGGCTGCGGCGGCACGATTCCGCCGGGCTGGGGTTGCATCTGTCCATCGCGCTGCGGCCGGGTTTGCGGCGCGGCGCCCGGCTGCGTTGCTTCTCCGCGGCGCGGTGCGCCTGTCGGGCGACCTGCGCCTTGCTGCTGGCCCTGCTGCTGTCCCTGGCCTGCGCGCCGGCCACCCGGCTGCATGGCGCCGCCTTGTCCCTGCCGCTGCGGCGGCTGCGCGCCTCGCCGGTCAGGCGTACCCGGCTGCTGCTGACCCGGACGGATGTTCTGGCCAGGCTGGCCGTTCGGTCGCTGTTGTTCCGGCGGCTTATTCGGCCGCAATTGCTGCTGCTGCGGCTGGACCGGTCGCGGAATGCGGCTGAGTGCACCCGGATTGGCGCGGCGGAAGTCGCGCTGCTCGGTGACGATCTGGCGGCCCGTGGTTTGTGCCAGATGCACCTGGCTGACGAAGCCGCGGTCGCGCGCGATCTGCTGCGCGGGAATCGTGATCGGTACCGCGGCAAAGCGCATGACGCCGCCGCCCGCACCCGGCCGGATCGCAAAGCCGCTGGACGCCTGTGTCAGCGCGCCGAGCCGCGTGCCGCTGGTGCGGTCGTCGACGTCGATGTGGCCGACCCGGCCATCGGCGTCGGGATAGAGCTTGATGTTGACGTTGCTGGCCCTGCTCGCCGCCGCGCCTTCCGGCACCTCGACGACGCCGGTGGTGCCGCGGATGCCGAGCGTTGCCGTCGGCGTGGTGATCTTCATGTCGCCGGTCTTCGCCACCGCTGCCGCCACGAAGGCAACCGTGCCCTTGCCGACGTCGAAGATCGCCGAATTCTGCCTGCCGCCGTCCTCGTAGACGTAATTGTCGATCGTGATTTTGGCGCTGGCCGAGAGATTGAACGTGGTGGCGTCGTTGAAGGTGATGCCGAGCGAGGAGTTCGACGAAGTCTGCACCACGTCGTTGAGATAGATGTCGTCGCGCACGCGCAGCGGATAGGAGTTCTTGTCGCGGATCACGGTGGCGATCCCCGTCACCGTCGCGACGTTGCCGATCGGCTCGACGGCGGCGGGCTGCGCGTCTACAGACGGCGTCGGTGAGGCCGACGGCGTCGGGGAGGGGCCGGGTAGCGGCTGTGCTTGCGGTTGCGTCTGGGCGAGCTCGAAGGCCTCGAATGCACAAGCCGCGTTGCCGCCGGCCAGCGACAAGGCCAGCAGCACAAGCGCGAACGCGAAGCGGCGCCGAGCCACCATCAAATCCACGAAAAAGTCCCGGTGAGAACGCGAGGCGAGAGCTGCGGATATGAGCCGGGTTTGGCTGAATGGCGGATGAACATGTTTCGCAGGGCGAGGGGCGTTTGAAAGCCACGTTCGCCCAGAATGTGGCGTCGCCTTCTTGCTCGTCATTCCGGGGCGCGACGACGTCGCGAACCCGAAATCTCGAAATTGGAGTGGGTCTGCGGAGCGAGATCCTCAGGTGCGCAATTGCGCACCATAGTTCGATGCTTCGCATCGCCCCACGGTGGTAATATCAGCTCACGCGCTTCCAGGTCTGGCCGCCGCAGAACATGCCGCCGAAGGCGCAGCCCTGCACGCGCATCGCGTTCGGACCCTTCATCGCGATCGTGGAATCGTAGTTGCGGCCGGAGTCGGGATCGTGGATGCGGCCGCTCCACGTCGAGCCGTCGAGCCTCATGTTGATCAGGATGCGCGCATTGGTCTTCTCGGCGTAACCGCAGAGATTGGCGCCGCACTGCTCGACGCGGACATTGCCCTTGTTGCCTTCGGTCGCCCACAGGCCGATCGGCGAGTTCGGCGCCGCCACGGGCGCGGCGGCAACAGGAGCCGGGGCCGGCGCGGGAGCAGCAACGACGGGAGCGGGCGGGGCAACCGCAGCAGGCGCAGCAGCGGGCGCAGGTTGCGTGGCGTCGATGGCGACGGACGGAGCGGCGGCAACGGTCGCTGCCGGGGCGGCGGGCGGGGTCACGGCCGGCGCCGTGGGCGCAGCCGCCGGGACCGGAGCCGGCGCAGGCTGCGCCGTCGTGGGGGCGGGAGCCGGCGTGGCGTCGAGGTCATCGTCCTTGAAACCGCCAAGGCCCTTGAGGTTGATGTCGTTCAGCTTGATCGGCTTGTCCGACAGGCCCGGCGCGACGATGGTCACGCAATCGAGCGAGGCGCAGTTGCGCGGCGTCTCGATGCGAATGCGCTGCCCTTCGATCTGGAACGAGATCGAATTGCCGGCATATGCAGTCGAAGCGAGCAACAGCGCGGTGGCGGCGAAATAGAGCTTCTTCACGAGACCTCCAAAGATGCAGCCTTGAGCGGGTATGGTCTATGTCGCTAAGCCAGCGAGCGTGGTTCGACCCTAGGCCGCAAGCCTCGCTCCCTCTGTGACTGAAGTCACGGCCGCCGGTCCGCGCAGCGCGAAGTGTCGGGCGGCTCGCGGTCGTAACAGCGTCTCGCTGCTTGCTCGGTCTTGCGGAAGAAGCCATCCAGACCGGCAAGCGCCGTGACCCAGAGCAATAACAACTCGTTATCGGGAGTAGTGAATCCGTGCCACGCGTTCTTGGGAATGAACTTGGGAATGAATTTGGGAATGAATATCGTTGCGGCTTTCTCAATTGGGCAACTGACATCCATCATTCGCGTGAGATGTGTCGACGACGCTGTCCGCTTCTCGCCCATTTGCAACCGCCTCGACTTCTGGACTCCCTGTAGCCCTTCGATTAAGTTGATCGCTCCGGCTTCTGAATTGATCGCTCTGCCTTCCTGCGCAGCCAGCCGTCACTGACGCGCTCCTCCGTCCACGACGAACAAGGGGTCACGCATGGTGAAAGACGTTCCGGAGCTGGAGCACCGCTCGCCGCGTGAAGTCGAGCGGGAGCCAAAGAGGCCGCTCGAGACGCAGAGCGTCCCCATGATTCGAGAACTCAAGGATCACCCGAGCGCCAAGGCGTTTCCGGCGAACGACAGGCTCCAGGTCGCCGCTCCGGATACGGTCGTGGCCGACAGGGTGTTGCGGTCGGGGACGGCCGGGCACAACGGGTTCAGGAATTTCGTGTTTGCATACGCGAGAGGGTTGCCGGCGCGCGTATGCGCCGTAGTGCCGGACGGCACGACCGAGTTCACCCGCGCGCTCATCTTCTTCCATCCGCTGCCCACACCACGGGCCGGATACGACGACGGACAGTACGCGGACCAGACCGGCGGCTGGCACAACATCTACCGCTACTGCGAGCAGCAGGGCGCCCAGCTCGCCGCGTCGAACAAGAAGATCGTGCTCATCATGCCGATCTTCAGCCTCGCGTCGACGGAAACGTGCGGCGTGTTTCCCGACAAGTGGAAGGATTTGATCGAGTTGATCCTGAGACATATCCGCGACCAGCGTTTTCCGGGACGGAAAGACGAGGATATGGACCTCAAGGAAGTGATCACGGCGAGCTACAGTGCCGGCGTGGAATACATGAGCACGTTCCTGAACAAAGCCAAGGGCCTCAAGTCCGCTCTGAAAGAGGTGTGGGACTATGACGGCCGCTTCTCGACGAGCAAGGACAGGAGTGAGGGGCTGCGCTCTTTCGCCCCGAAGGTGTTGACCTACGACCAGCGGCCGGTGAAGCTGAACCAGGTCGTGCAGGAGTTCCGCCTCAACAAGGGGATCCACATTCCGCTGCCGCGGTGGCAGGACCTCGGCAAGTCGTCGAGCTTCCTCGACGTTGCCGACCCCAACGTCGCAGCGGTCCCGGGTGCATCGCTGTTCGTCCACGGCGCCATGCCGCGATATCTGATGTTTCACTCGCTGATGCAGAGCTCGGTTGGCTAGCACCCGGCTCAGGCTGGCATTCACACCGCTTTAGAGCCTCGGCTGCCTGATGGCAGGCTGTGATGCGGTCGGTGAACGCTTCTAGATCATGCCGAGGACGATAGCGCCGACGAAGGCCATGGCGAGGTAGGCGGTGATAACGCTCAGTCTGCCGGCGAACGTCATGAGTCGCTCCCGATGGTCGCGCGCTCTGCCACCACCATCATGGTTAACAGAGAGTCTCCTCGCGAAAAAGGCAGTCTCGCTGTCGCTCATCGTCGGCAGCCGACAGCGCGCGCGGCCGCCATGGTTAAGGAAGGCTGAAATCAACGTGTTGAAGAGTCTTTAAGTAAATTCACCGAACGTGCGTGCATGACGCGCGGAGTTCGTTTGTATCTCGTCGGCTCCATCGTCCTTGTTTCGCTAGCGGGTTGCGGTCGCGGCTTCTTTCAGGCCGAACGCGAACCGTGGCGGGCCGAGGCGGAAGCCGCATGCCTGAAATCGGGCGCGGTGAAGGAGGGGCCGGATCTCGTCCGCATCGACCCGATCTCCGGCCCGGGCATGTGCGGTGCCGAGTTTCCGCTCAAGGTCGCCGCCATCGGCGAACCCTCGAGCAGCTATGGCTTTGCCGACGAGGCCCTGCGCCCGCCGGCCAGCATCGGCGGCCAGCCGCGTTGGCCGGTGACGCAGCCGCGATCGAATTATCCGCAGAGCCAGAACGACCCGGCATCGACCTATCCGCAAGGCTCGAACTATCCCCAGAGCGCGGCGCGCCAGCCCGCCGGTTATGGCACCGGGCCGATATCGCTGAACGCGCCCGGCGTGGCGCCGCAGGAGGACGAGATCGACCTGCCGCCCGACGGCACTGACGCCGCGGGTGCGGCGCGCTACATGAACGCACCGAGCTATCCGGCACGGCCGGCGCCTTACTCGCAGGCGCCTGCGCAGCAGCCGCTGCCACGTCTCGGCCCTGCGCAGGGCAATCCCGTCACAACCGTCGGTCCCGTCGCGATCAAGCCGACGGCGACGCTCGCCTGCCCGATCGTATCCGAGCTCGACCGCTGGCTCGCCGACACCGTGCAGCCTTCGGCGATGCGCTGGTTCGGCGTCCGCGTCGCCGAGATCAGGCAGATCTCCGCCTATTCCTGCCGCGGCATGAACGGCAATTCGCGTGCTCACATCTCCGAGCACGCCTTCGGCAACGCGCTCGACATCTCCGCCTTCGTGCTGGCCGACGGCCGCCGCGTCACGGTGAAGGACGGCTGGCGCGGCATGCCGGAGGAACAGGGTTTCCTCCGCGACGTGCAATCGGGAGCGTGTGCGCATTTCACCACCGTGCTCGCGCCGGGCTCGAACGTCTTTCACTACGATCACATTCACGTCGACCTGATGCGCCGCGCCAGCCGCCGCCTGATCTGCCAGCCTGCCGCCGCGTCCGGCGAGGAGGTCGCCGCGCGCGCGCAGTCGCGCAGACCCTATGCGAGCGCGCGCGAGCCATCGGTGACCGGTTCACTCGGTGCGCGCAGGAGCATGGCGCGCAAGCACGAGGAAGACGAGTACATCGACGAATAGCGGCGCGTTTCACCCGTGGCCGAAATGGAGCGAAGCGCAGTCCGGGACAATCGTCCCCGCATTCCGCTTCGCTCCCTGCCGGCTACGATCTACGAGACCGGCTTGACGGTGCCGGGGCCAGCCCCATGCATCGCTGCACCTCACCCGGAACGTTGTAGGTGCGCATGATGTGGCGGCTGTCGCGCAGGCCGGATGCCTCACGTTGGACGACGAACATCCAAAGCGCGTGGCCGGCTTCCATCACCAGCTTGCGCCTGGCCGGCTGCATTGAGGCCGGAACCTCCGAAGGTGCGTGGGCGGCGTCGAATTCGCGCAAACGCGCGAGGCTCTGTTCGAGTGCGCGGCCCATCCGTCCAAGCGCCGAGGCCTGTTCCTGGACGATCTCATAGTGGAGGATGTCGACCGGCGGGCGAAGATCACGAGACATGGCCGCAATATAGTGCTGCCCGGCCCGTCTGCGCAACGCGCTGCTACTTCGTCTTGTATGCCGCCAGGAACATCCGCGTTGCGCTGTCGACCACCTCGGTCATGCGCTGTTCCGAAGGCGCGGGCGCGGCCTGGAAGACGAAGGGCAGGAACAGCGAGGCCTTGCACAGCTCCATGAACTGCGAGGCGGCAAGATCGCAATCGTCGATCTCGAGATCGCCCGCGGCGACGCGGGCCTTGAGATAACCGGAAAGGCGGTTGATGGACTTGTCCAGCACGCGCCCATAGTAACGGCGGCCGACATCGGGCATGCGTTCGGCGATCGCCATCACGGTGCGGATCGCCGATCCGCCACCGGGCCGGCAGACCAGGTGAAGGTAGGCGAGGCCAAACTCCTTCAGCGTGGTCTTGGCATCACGGGTGGGATCGAAATTGAACACGACCTGGCCGTGCTGGAGCGCTTCCTGCTCGAGGATGGCTTCGAACAGCGCGGATTTATCGGCGAAGTAGACGTAGAGCGTGCCCTTCGAGACCTGAGCGGCGCGCGCGATCTCGCCCATGCTGGCGCCATCGAAACCGAGGTCCATGAACACTTTGCGGGCGCCGTCGAGGATCTGGCGGCGCTTGGAGCTGTCCTCTTCATGGACAACCTGCGGATGTTCCTTGGCAACTACAACCATTGGTTTAGAGTCTCGGAAAGTTTTTGGACCGGATCAGGTCCATGAAACCCGAATAAAGCCTTCGAGGTCGTATGGTCTGTCCGTGAAGATTGTTTATATTGACCGAACGGTTCGGTCAATGATACTTGGGATCAGCGAGAGGGAACCGGCTGCGCAGCGGCCGCCCTCGATCGCACCTATTTGGGGGAGGCCTTTATGGCCGTATCGAGAGACCAGACTGCTCGCGTCCTTCGCCAGGACGCGGTGGCGGAGCAGTCGGGGGACGATGCTGCGTCCGAGACATCCGCACCTCATGCCGAGCAGTTGCGCGCTCATGTGGCCGAGGAAGCGAAACGTCCGACCCCGGAGGCGCCAAAGCCCGTGACCGACAAGCCGGCCGCACCCGCGCCAGGCGCACCCGCCGCCGGTGCGCGCAACTCCGGCAAGCGCAAATTCGTCCTGATGGGCATCGGCCTCGTCCTCGCGCTCGCGGCAGCGAGCTACGCCGGCTATTACACGCTGGTCGGCCGCTTCTATGTTTCCACCGACGACGCCTATGTCCGCGCCAACAATACGATGCTCGGCGCGCGCGTTGCCGGCCACATTGCCGCGATCCTCCCCGGCGACAACACGCCGGTGCGTGCCGGCGACATCGTCTTCCGCATCGACGACGGCGACTACAAGATCGCGGTCGAAGCCGCCGCGACCAAGATCGCGACCCAGCAGGCCACCATCGATCGCATCGGCCGCCAGGTCGCCGCGCTCGACAGCCAGGTCGCGCAGGCCAAGGCGCAGCTCGTCTCCGCGGAGGCGGGCCTCAAGCGCGCCGACCTCGATTATGAGCGCCAGCAGGCGCTGAGCAGCAAGGGCTTTGCCTCGCGCGCCACCTTCGAGAGCTCGGAAGCCGGACGCGATCAGGGCGCCGCCGCGGTCAAGGCAGCGCAGGCCGCCTACGACGTTGCCGTCAGCAATGTCGATGTCGCCAGGGCACAGCAGGCCGAGGCCCAGGCCCAGCTCGCCGAGCTCAAGACCACGCTCGCCAAGGCCGAGCGCGACCTCGCCTTCACCGCGGTGCGCGCGCCGGTCAACGGCACCTTCTCCAACCGCCTTGTCAACACCGGCGACTTCGTCGCGGTCGGCCAGCGCCTCGGCAACATCGTGCCGCTCGACGACATCTATATCGACGCCAACTTCAAGGAAACGCAGCTCAAGCGCATCCGCCCCGGCCAGCCGGTGACGATCAAGGTCGACGCCTACGGCATGCGCAAGTTCTCCGGCGTCGTCGACAGCATCGCGGCGGGTGCGGGCTCGGTGTTCACGCTGCTGCCGCCGGACAATGCCACCGGCAATTTCACCAAGATCGTGCAGCGCGTGCCGGTCCGCATCCGCGTGCCGAAATCGGTGGCGAAGCAGAATCTGCTCCGTGCCGGCATGTCGGTCTACGCAACCGTCGACACCAACAAGGGCGCCGCCGACGCCGACAGCGAGGTCGATCTCGACGATCCCGCGGTCCATCCGCAGTAAGCGCGGTGACATGAACCTCGACGCACTCTTACCCCGAGCGCAGGTGCGCTCCCTCCCCCGCCTGCGGGGGAGGGTTGGGGAGAGGGTGTCTCCGCCAGGGAGATTCCCCAAGAGGATAGAGCCCTCACCCGCCGCGCTCTTTGAGCGCGGCGACCTCTCCCGCAAGCGGGAGAGGCGTACCCAACTCGCAGCCTGCTCCAGTCAGAGCTGACACCATGGCAAACGCCACCACCGCTTCACCTGCCATGACGACGGATCCCGCTTCGGAGCGCATTGCGCCGAAGCGGCTGTTCGCGTTCATCATCATGGTGTTCGGGATGTTCATGTCGATCCTGGACATCCAGATCGTCTCGGCTTCCCTCAGCGAGATCCAGGCCGGACTGTCGGCGAGCTCCAGCGAGGTCTCCTGGGTTCAGACCGCCTATCTGATCGCCGAGGTGATCGCGATCCCGCTGTCCGGTTTTCTGTCGCGCGCCTTCGGCACGCGGCTGCTGTTCGCGATCTCGGCGGCCGGCTTCACCGCCTCGAGCCTGCTCTGCGGCTTCGCCACCACCATCGAGGAGATGATCGTCTGGCGCGCGCTTCAGGGCTTTCTCGGCGCCGGCATGATTCCGACGGTGTTCGCCTCGGCCTACACCGTCTTTCCGCGGACGAAATTCCACATCGTCGGGCCCATCATCGGCCTCGTCGCGACGCTGGCGCCGACCATCGGGCCGACGGTCGGCGGCTACATCACCGACCTGATGTCGTGGAACTGGCTGTTCTTCGTCAACGTCGTGCCCGGCATCGGCATCACCATCGGCGTGCTGGCGCTGGTCGATTTCGACGAGCCGCAGTTCGAACTGCTCGACCGCTTCGACTGGTGGGGCCTGCTGTTCATGGCCAGCTTCCTCGGGACGCTGGAATATGTGCTGGAGGAAGGCCCGCAATATGAATGGATGCAGGATACGTCGGTCGCGATCTGCGCCTGGATCTGCGCGATCTCGGCGATCGCCTTCTTCTGGCGCGTGTTCACGGTGGACGAGCCGATCGTCAATCTGCGCACCTTCTCCGATCGCAATTTCGCCGTCGGCTGCACCCTGCAGTTCTGCATCGGCATCGGCCTCTACGGCCTGACCTATATCTATCCGCTCTATCTCGCCCAGGTGCGGGGCTACAGCGCGCTGATGATCGGCGAGACCATGTTCGTCTCCGGCATCACCATGTTCCTGGTCGCGCCGCTGGTCGGCCGGCTGATGGCCACGCTCGACATGCGCTACATGATCGCGTTCGGCCTCATCGTATTCGCGATCGGCTCCTACCAGATGACCTGGATCACCCGCGAATTCGATTTCTACGAGCTGCTGGTGCCGCAGATCCTGCGCGGCGTCGGCATGATGTTCGCGATGGTGCCGACCAACAACGTCGCGCTCGGCACGCTGCCACCTGACCGGGTGAAGAACGCGAGCGGCCTGTTCAACCTGATGCGCAATCTCGGCGGCGCGGTGGGTCTTGCCGTCATCAACACCGTGCTCAACGACCGCACCGACCTGCACATCGCCCGCCTCCAGGAACGCGTGACCTGGGGCAACGCGACCGCGACCGAAACCCTGAGCATGTTCATGCAGAAATTCCAGGGGCTCGGCGATTCCACGCTGATGGCGATGAAGCAGCTCTCCCAGCTCGTGCATCGCCAGGCCGTGGTGATGAGCTTCGGCGACACCTTCCTCATGCTGACGCTGTTCTATCTCGGCCTCAGCCTGCTGGTCGCGCTGCTGAGCAAGCCGGCCTCGCCGTTCGGCGCCGGCGGCGACGCGCACTAGCCTGCTCCACGTTCGCTGTCGTCGCCGGGCGCGACCGGGCGATCCAGCATTTGGCGGAGATTGGTGCGGCGGCGAGGCGCACCAAATTGCAACACTCGTCCGTGATCTCGCGTGGGCCCCGTTGCAAATAGCAAACGACACATCTATAAAGCGCACCTCATTCATTCGAACCGGGAGGGATTTGCATGATTTCGTCGCATTCGCAGATCGTACGCCCGCGCTCGATGATGTCCTGGCTCGGTATGTACGCGGCCTGTTAGAGGCCTCTTCCGCCAGCTTCGATTGGGCCAAGGTTTCGACCCAGCGTCCCGATCGCTCCGCTTCCCAAGTCAAAGTCAGTTTTGAGTGACGCCGTTCCGGCCTTCGCGGCCGGCTTGCGTCCATCGATGGAGCCGGCCCGCGCGTGCGGCCGGATGATGCCATGACCGCTCTGTCAAAGAAGCCCGCCGCGATTCGCGTGGTGCTGCCCTTCGTGTTCCGGCACTGGCTGAAGCAGCCGGGGCGCGGCCTCATCGTGGCCGGCGGGCTGCTGGGTGCGACCGTTGCCGACCTGTTCATGCCGGTATTCTCGGGACATCTGGTCGATGCGCTGACCCGTGGTCCGTCCGATCCGGATGCGCGCCACGCGGCGCTGGTCGCGTTCGGCGCCATCGTGGCGCTCGGCGCGGCCTCGATGGTCCTGCGTCTCGTCGGTCTCCAGGCGATCGTGCCGTTCACGCTCAAGATCATGTCCGACGTCGCGCAGGACGCGTTCACGCGCGTACAGCGTTTCTCGACCGACTGGCACGCGAACTCCTTTGCCGGATCCACGGTGCGCAAGATCACCCGCGGCATGTGGGCGCTCGACCTGCTCAACGACACCATCCTGATGGCTCTGGCGCCGTCGCTGCTGGTGCTGGTCGGCTCGATGATCCTGATCGGCGCGCACTGGACCTCGCTCGGCCTGGTGATCGCGGTCGGGGCGATCTTCTACGTCACGATCACGGTGGTGTTCTCGACCCGCTACATCGCACCGGCGGCGCGCATCTCCAACGCCTGGGACACCAAGGTCGGGGGCACGCTGGCGGACGCGCTGACCTGCAACGCGGTGGTGAAATCGTTCGGCGCGGAGCTGCGCGAGGACACGCGGCTCGCCCGGGTCATCAACCGCTGGCGCGTTCGCGTGCGGCGGACCTGGTTCCGCTACAACTACACCGCCATGTCGCAGCTGGCCCTGCTGCTGTGCCTTCGCGCGTCCGTGATCGGCGGATCGGTGCTGCTGTGGATGTCAGGTCACGCCTCGCCCGGCGACGTCACCTATGTGCTGACGAGCTACTACGTCATTCACGCCTATCTGCGCGACGTCGGCATGCACATCAACAACCTCCAGCGCTCGGTCAACGACATGGACGAGTTGGTGGCGATCCATGACGAGCCGATCGGCATTGCGGATGCTTCCGACGCACGGCCGATCGCGATCGAGGGCGGCGAGATCGTGTTCGACGACGTCACGTTCCATTATGGCGGCCATCGCGCGCCGCTGTACGACGGCTTGTCTGTCAAGATCCGCGCCGGCGAACGCGTCGGCCTGGTCGGCCGCTCCGGCTCCGGCAAGACCACCTTCGTCAAGCTGGTGCAGCGGCTCTACGACGTCACCGGTGGCCGCGTGCTGATCGACGGGCAGGACATCGCGCACGCCACGCAGCAATCGCTGCGCAGCCAGATCGCGATCGTGCAGCAGGAGCCGATCCTGTTCCACCGCACGCTTGCGGAGAACATCGCCTATGGCCGGCCCGGCGCCGGCCTCGAGGCGATCGAGCAGGCGGCGCGGCTTGCCAACGCGCACGATTTCATCCTGCGCCTGCCGAAGGGCTACGGCACGCTGGTCGGCGAGCGCGGCGTGAAACTGTCGGGCGGCGAGCGGCAGCGCGTGGCGCTGGCGCGCGCCTTCCTGGCGGACGCGCCGGTGCTGATCCTGGACGAGGCGACGTCGAGCCTCGATTCGGAATCGGAGGCGCTGATACAGCAGGCGATGGAGCGTCTGATGAAGGGCCGCACCTCGATCGTGATCGCGCATCGCCTGTCGACGGTGAGGAGCCTCGATCGCATCCTGGTGTTCGACCGCGGCGAGATCGTCGAGCAAGGCACGCATGCGATGCTCGCAGCCAAGCAAGACGGCGTCTATCGCGGCCTGTTCGAGCGCCAGGTGGTGGAGCTCGGACAGATCGCAGCGGAGTGAGGCGCGCGGCGGCGGGGCGAAGGTCCCGACGTCACGCCGCCATAGGTGAATGACATGAAAGACCTGGCGAACGGCTCCATCGTGAGACACATCCTGGCCATGACGCCGCCGATCATGGCCGGCATGATCTCGATCATGGTCTGCCAGCTGGTCGACCTGTACTTCGTGTCGGGCCTGGGCGATGCCGCCGTGGCAGGCGTCGCCGCGGCCGGCAATGCCGGCTTTCTCGTCAACGCACTGATGCAGGTGCTCGGCATCGGCACGGTGGCGCTGATCGCGCACGCCGTCGGGCGCAAGGATCGGCCCGATGCCAATCTGATCTTCAACCAGGCGGTTGCACTGTCTGTGCTGTTCGGCGTGTTGACCCTGGTCGCGGGAGCGGTGCTGTCGCGCGCCTACATGCGTTCGGTCGCCGCGGACGAGGCCACGATCGAGGCGGGGACTACTTATCTGTTGTGGTTCATGCCGGCGCTCGCGCTGGAATTCGTCATGCAGGTGACGGCATCCGCCCTGCGCGCGACCGGGATCGTACGCCCGGCCATGTTGGTGCGGGTCATCGCGGTCGTCATCAATATCGCGCTGGCGCCGGTGCTGATCTCGGGCTGGGGCACCGGCTATGCGCTCGGCGTTGCCGGCGCGGGGCTGGCGAGTTCGATCGCGGTCGCGATCGGCGCGCTGATGCTGCTTGTCTATTTCCGCAAGGTCGAGCGCTATGTCACCTTCAATCCGGCGCAGTGGCGTCCACAGCCGCGTCATCTCATGCGCATTCTCAATGTCGGCCTGCCGGCCGGCGGCGAGTTCGCGATGATGTTCATCTTCATGGCGGTGGTCTACTACGTGCTGCGCGATTTCGGCGCGGCGGCGCAGGCCGGATTCGGCATCGGGCAGCGGGTGCTCGGCCTGATCCAGATGCCGGCGCTCGCGGTGGCGCTGGCGGCCGGGCCGATCGCCGGCCAGAATGTCGGCGCCGGCAACGGCGCCCGCGTGCGGGAAACCTTCGTCAAGTCGGCGCTGATCACCACCGCCGTGATGGTCGGCTTCATGATGCTGGCGCAGTTGAAGCCCGAGCTGCTGCTCGCCGGATTCTCGAACGACCGGGAGACGATGGAGATCGCCTACCTGTTCCTGCGGATCATCTCGCTCAACATGGTGGCGCAGGGTCTGATCTTCACCTGCTCGAGCATGTTCCAGGGCCTCGGCAACACCAAGCCTGTGCTGCTGAGCTCGGCGACGCGCGTCTTCACCTATTCGCTGCCGGCGATCTGGCTGTCGACGCGGCCAGGCTTCCGAATGGAGCACGTCTGGTACCTGTCGATCGCGGCGACGACGCTCCAGGCCGCGTTGAGCCTGTGGCTGTTGCGTCGCGAATTCAGGAAGCGCTTCGCGCCGTTGCCGCAGGACGAGGCTGCGGAGCGAGTGGAAGCTGAGCCTGTCGCGCCTCCTGCGCGTGCGCCCGCATAGCGGTTGACCTGCTCCCCACGTCTCCCGCCAATTTGCGGCGCCGTGGGCTAAAGCGGAATGGCTTTAGGTTGAATCGATTGCCATTGGCTCGGTGCCACCTCTCCCGCTTGCGGGAGAGGTCGCGCCGAAGGCGCGGGTGAGGGCTTTCTCCTCTAGGGGATTGTCCCATCGCGGAAACACCCCTCTCCCCAGCCCTCTCCCGCAAGCGGGAGAGGGAGTTCACCTCCGTTGTAGCAGTCAAACCTAATCGCATCGCGCTTTAGTGCGTGCCAACACTGTTCCAGACGAGGCCAAGGCCTGACAGGAACAACAGGCCGAGCACGACATCGCCGAAATGCTTGTCGCTCAGGGCGTGATAGACCCGGGCGCCGGCCCATGCGCCGATCAGCGTGCCCGGAAACGCGACCAGTGCGAGCCAGACCACTTTCAGTTCGACCAGGCCTGATGCCGTCTGCAGCACCAGCGCGGTGGCGAGCACCGTGAAGTTGAAGAGCTGGAAGATGCCGCGACGCTCGTGCTTGTTCCAGCCTCGGATGTTGGCCCAGAGGATCGGCAGCGGCCCCGAGAGTCCGGCGAGGCCGCCGAGAATGCCGCCGGCAAAGCCGATCGCTCCGTCGGCGATCCTGCCGCCGAACTTGAAGGCGAGGGGCCTCTTGTTGAGATAAAGCGCGCTCGAAAAGATCAGGAGCAGCACACCGACGCTCAGCTTGAATACCTTCGGATCGGCCGTGGCGACCATCATGGTTCCCAGCGGGACTCCGATCAGGCCTCCGATCAGGAACGGCCAGACCAGCGAGAGGTCGAAGCTTTTCCACATCGAGGGTAGCGTCGAGATCTGCGCGATCACCGAGCAGATCAGCACCAGCGGTACTGCGAGCGAGGGCGGCAGGACGTAGAGCCAGATGCCGAGCGCCATCAGCGCCGTGCCGAACCCGGCCAGTCCCGAGACGAAGCCGCCGGCCAGCGCGCCGAACAGCAGCAGGACGTAGGTGAGCGTTTCCAACAGATTAGCCTTGTCGCGAGGGGCGATCCCGGATGGCTGACCGCCATCGCTCGCATAACATGCTTGCTGCCGTTCCGGTCAATCCATGCTGCACGCAAGCGTGATCTGCCGCGTCGGGCTTTCCCGGAAGACACGCCTACATGATGGCCGTACTTCAATCCCGGGGCCGCCCGACGCGATCATGCGCCCGGATCGGTCAGTCCTGAATGCGATGATGGAGAATGACCATGACCGGCACCAAGATTGCCGTTGCAGCCGCGCTGCTGGCGGTCGCGTTGACGCCTACAATGGCCCAGGCACAGTTTTCCGAGCCTGCGGCCTATCAGGCCGCTCATCCTGATCGCGATGTGCTCAACGGCGGCCAGCTCACGCCTGCGGCGCGTGCGGCTCTCGGTCAGCGGGGAACGCCGGGCGATGCGTATGCATCGCAGGCCTATCCGTCACCTGCGGCACCCCCCGTGCGCTCCGGCCATCGCCGTCATCGCCGATGATCTAGACGATCTGCCTGGTGTCGGCAGGCTTCTGCAGCGCGCCGACCAGGATGCGCAGCGCCTCCGCCAATTCCGATCTGTTCCGCGCCGCCCCCAGTGAGACACGTGCCGCATGCGGCGGTGCCCCGTCGACCGTGAAGGCATCGCCGGCGACGACCGCAAGTCCGTTCCGCAGAAGATGTGCCGCGATATCGGGCCGGCCTTCCGGCAGCCGCAACCACAGATGATGGGCGGCGGGCCTGGCCAGGAATTGAAAACCCTTCAGCGTGCGCTGCGCGAGCTGCTGGCGGCCGACCGCCTCGCTGCGGATGGCGGCGATGATGCGATCGGCAATGCCGCTTTCGATCCAATGCGTCACCAGCGCGACCATCAATGGCGCCGGCATCTGCACGGTCGCCTGCAAGTACGTGCGCATGTCCCGTTGCGCGCTGCTGTCGGGCGTCACCAAGTAGGCGACGCGCAGCGCGGGCGCGATGCATTTTGACAGTGTGGTCGCGAGATAAGTCCGCTCCGGAATGAGGCTCGCGATCGGCGACGCCGAGCGCTCGAGCAGGCCGTAGGCGTCGTCCTCGATCAAGGTCGTGTCGGCATCGCGAATGATCTTTGCGACGGCATTGCGCCGCTCGGCGGACAGCGTCGCGGTGGTCGGATTGTGCAGCGTCGGAATGAGATAGACGGCCCGTGGCCGGTGCGCGCGGCACGCCTTCGCCAGCGCATCGGGCAGGATGCCGCCGTCATCCATGGCGACGCCGACGAGCTTGACGCCGAGCCGTGCCGCGGCGGCCTTGATGCCGGGAAAGGTGAGGGCTTCCGTCAGAACGATGTCGCCGGGCCGCGCGAGATGGGCGAGCAGGTTGAACAGGATGGTTTGCGCACCGGGGAAGATCAGGAGCTTGTCGGCCTGCGCATGCGGAACGCGTGCGCGCATCCAGCGCGCCGCGACCTCGCGCTCATGCGTGCTGCCGCCGGGCGGCTGATAGTTGAGATACGCCGTCAGGCCCGATTGCGCGCGGATGGCTTCCATGCCGGCGATGATGCGCTCGTCGAGCTGCGCCTCCAGCGGATGCGGCGGCACGTTCATCGAGAGATCGATCGCGACGGGATGCGGCAGGTCGACCGCGCGGCGCGCGCTGGTCTCCGACACGAACGAGCCCTGTCCGACGCGGGCTTCCATGATGCCGCGGCGCCGCGCCTCGGTATAGGCGCGCGTCACCGTGGTCAGGTCGATGCCGAGGGCTTTTGCGAGCGCGCGCTGCGTCGGCAATTGCTGGCCGCGCACCAGCCTGCCCGCAGCAATGTCGGCCTCCATCGCATCGACGATGCGCTGATAGCGCGGGCCGCTCAGCTCCGAGATTGTAGGGGTCCAATCCATGCAATTTAGCCCCATATCCTTTGAATGTATGGATGCAAGATATTATTGTATGGACCGTCGAAAAGGAAGAGGTGTGGTCATGGCGACGGTCTCTCTGGCAAAGGCGATGTGGCGCGGTTTCAGCGGCAAGTGTCCGAATTGCGGGGAAGGGCACATGTTCGGCCGTTTCCTGAAAGTGGCTGATGCCTGCGACCATTGCGGCGAGGAGCTGTTTCACCAGCGCGCGGACGACTTTCCCGCCTATCTCGTGATGGTCGTGGTCGGCCATCTCGTGGTGCCGGCGATCCTCGCGGTCGAGACCGCCTATGCGCCGCCGGAATGGTTGCAACTCGCGGTGTGGCTGCCGGTGACGCTGTTCGCCTCGCTCGCGCTGCTGCAACCGACCAAGGGCGCGATCGTCGGGCTGCAATGGCAGCTGGGCATGCACGGTTTCGAGGCGAGCAAGCTGCGGCGCGAGGCCGCCGAGCTTGCACCGGCCCTGGTGGAGGCGGATACCCGCGCGGCCTGAGCGGCGTTTACATCGCGCGCCCGGCCGCTACACTCCGTCGTACCAACAAGAACGATGGAAACGCCGATGGCCGCACGCGCGAAGACCTTCCTGCTTTGTCATGGCGCCTGGTCCGGCGGATGGGCCTGGAAGAAGATGCATCCGCTGATGGCGCAAGCCGGCCATCGCCTGGTGGCGCCGACCTACACCGGGCTCGGCGAGCGCGCGCATCTCGCAAGCCCCACGATCGATCTGGAGACGCACATCCAGGACATCCTCAACGTCATCGCCTTCGAGGATCTCAGCGACATCGTGCTGCTTGGCCATAGCTATGGCGGCATGGTCGCGACCGGCGTCGCCGATCGCGCGCGCGAGCGCGTGACGCAGCTGATCTATCTCGACGCCTTCGTGCCGCGCGATGGCCAATCGCTGTTCGATCTCAATGAGGGCGGCCGCGAGCCGATGCGAAGGGCGGCAAGCTCGGGCGACGGCTATCGCATCCCGCCGAATCCGCCGCCGCCCGACACGCCCCAAGCCGATCTCGACTGGCTCAATGCACGCCGGGTCCCAATGCCGATCAAGTGCTTCGAGACCAGGCTGAGGCTCGAGCACGGCGAGCCGGCGATGCCGCGCAGCTACATCTATTGCACGCGCATCCCGCCGGGCGACGTGTTCGGGCAGTTCGCCAAGCGGACGAAGAGCGAGGACGGCTGGCGCTATGTCGAGCTCGACGCCAGCCACGCGCCGAACGTGACGGCGCCGGAGGCCTTGATGGGCGTGCTGGAGAAGATCGTCGCCTGACTCCCGCTCGTCATTCCGGGGCGCGACGAAGTCGCGAACGCGGAATGACACCAGCTGAAGGACTGCGCGCTCGGCCAAATGGTGAGGGGTCCGATGCGTTGGCACCGAACCCCTCGTCGCTTACCGAGCAAGACGCGTTTTCTTCACGCGAACCGGAAACCCACTTCGCTCGAAAACGCTTTAGAGTATCAGCCGGCCTGTAAGCCGGGTTCTGTAGGGCACCGTCCGCTTGCGCGAACGATACGTGACGACCATTCCTCTGGGACCGTGTTTGCACATGGCCTCAAGCAACCTACCCGGACGGCGGGCCTGACATCGCCCCGCGGCGTTATCGCTTGCGCGAACAGCCCGCTTAAGCCGTCCCTATTCGGTTTTGCTCCCGGTGGGGTTTGCCATGCCGGCTCCGTTGCCGGAACCGCGGTGCGCTCTTACCGCACCTTTTCACCCTTACTTCCTCCGAGGAGGAAGCGGTTCGTTCTCTGTGGCACTTTCCCTGGGGTCACCCCCGCCGGACGTTATCCGGCACCGCATGTCAAGGGAGCCCGGACTTTCCTCCCCGGCGGCCTTTCAGCACGTGCCGGAGCGGCCGTCCGGCCGACTGACGGCCTACGCATGGGGCATTTGTGACGGTTTCGTCAAGCCGATATCGCGACGCGCGCCTCGCCGGCGAATAATTTATCCTGAAGATGTCGTTTGGTGCGTGTCCCGTTCGACTGGATGTCGGCAACACAGCCGGGCAACAGGAGTGAAGCAATGCAATATCTGCTGATGATCTATCAGAATGAGGTCGAGTACGCGAAGAACGACGCGGGGACGAGCCAGAAGATGCTGGCCGAATACCAGGCCTTCACGCAATCCATCATCCAGAGCGGCAACTTCAAGGCCGGCGACCGCCTGCAGCCGACCACGACCGCGACGACCGTGCGCGTGCGCGAGGGCAAGACGCTGACGACCGATGGTCCGTTCGCGGAAACGCGCGAGCAGCTCGGCGGCTACTATCTGGTCGAGGCGAAGGATCTGAATGCGGCCATCGAGATCGCGGCGCGGATTCCCAGCGCACGCATCGGCTCGATCGAGGTGCGGCCGATCTGGGTGTATGAGAAGTGACAACTCTCACCTTCGTCATTCCGGGATGCGCCGTAAGGCGCAGGCCCGGAATCCATATCCCCGAATCGTGGTTATGGATTCCGGGCTCGCGGCTTTGCCGCGCCCCGGAATGACGAGAGGGGAGTGATCGCCTGACATGACCCGCAGCGAGATCGACAAAATCTTCCGCGACGAGGCGGGGCGGGCGCTTGCCACGCTGATCCGTCTCGTCGGCGATTTCGATCTCGCCGAGGACGCGCTTCAGGATGCTTTTGCCGTCGCGCTGGAACGCTGGGCGGGGTCTGAGGTCCCCGGCAATCCGCGCGCCTGGCTGGTCAATGTCGCCAAGCACAAGGCGATCGACCGCATCCGTCGCCAGGCCGTCTTCCGCGGCAAGCAGCAGGCGCTGGTGCATGAGCTCGAACTGAACGCGCTGGGCCCCGACGAGCTGCCGGCAACGCTCGACGACGACATGCTGCGGCTGATCTTCACCTGCTGCCATCCCGCGTTCGCGCCCGAGGTCCAGGTCGCGCTGACGCTGCGCACGGTGTGCGGGCTCACCACGGCGCAGGTCGCGCGCGCCTTTCTCGTCGGTGAGGAGGCGATGGCACAGCGCCTCCTCCGCGCCAAGCAGAAGATCCGCCTCGCCGGCATCCCCTATGAGGTGCCCGAGCGCGACGCGCTGGCGCCGCGGCTCGATGGCGTGCTCGCCGTGATCTATCTCGTCTTCACCGAAGGCTATGTTGCGACCGAGGGCGCGGACCTGATGCGGCCCGATCTTGCGGCCGAGGCCATCCGGCTCGGCCGCTTGCTCGATCGGCTGATGCCTGATCGTGCCGGCATCAAGGGCCTGCTGGCCCTGATGCTGCTGCACGACGCCCGCCGCGCCGGACGCGAGACGCCGGCCGGCGACATCGTGCTGCTCGAAGAGCAGGACCGCTCGCTGTGGGACCGCGCGCAGATCGATGAGGGCCTGCGTCTGGTCGACGATGCGCTGCGCGTGCCCGGCCGGCCGCAGCCCTATGTGGTGCAGGCCGCGATCGCTGCGCTGCATGCGCGTGCGGCGAGCTTTGAGGAAACCGATTGGCCGCAGATTGCGGGACTCTACGAGGTCTTGCTGCGCATCAACCCGTCGCCGGTGATCGAGCTGAACCACGCCGCGGCGGTGTCGATGGTCGATGGGCCGGCACGAGCGCTCGATCTCGTCGATGCGATCACCGCGCGCGGCGGGCTTCGCGGCTATGAGCTGTTGCCCGCAGTGCGCGCGGATCTGTTGCGGAGGCTCGGCAGGACGGAGCAGGCGCGCGAGGCCTATCGTGCCGCAACGGAGTCGACGCAGCTCGAGCCGTTGCGGAGGCTCTATGCGCGAAGGATGAGGGAGATGGAGTAGTCGCCACACATTCCGTCATTGCGAGCGTAGCGAAGCAATCCAGAGTCTTTCCGCAGAGACATTCTGGATTGCTTCGTCGCAAGAGCTCCTCGCAATGACGGCGGATGTGGCCTACGCCGTCACTTCGACGCCACGGTCGTGCCTTCCGCCGGCAGGCTCGCCAGCAGTGCCTGCAAGGTCGACAGCGTCGAATGATCGGCGACGCCATCGAGCCGCGCCGGACGGAAATGGCGCTGGAAGGCGGTGACGACTTCCATCGTCGCGGCGTCGTATTTGCCGGTCAGCGGCACGCCGTAGCCGTACCTGGCGAGCGCCTGCTGCATGCTCAGCACGGCGTCGCTGATGGTGCCGAGCATCAGAGTCTCACCACGCACGATCGGGGCGGGCGTGACCCAGTGGCCGACGCCGGAATTGGCCAGCGAATGCCACGGAAACTTCTCGCCGGGGTCCTTCTTGCGGGCGGGCGCGACGTCGGAATGGCCGAGCACCCGGTGGGACGGCACCTTGCGCCGGAGCATGATGCCGCGGCACAGCGCGATCACGGCGGCGATCTGGCGCAGCGGAAACTCGGGATAGCCCCAGTCATGGCCGCGATTGATGATCTCGATGCCGATCGAGCAGGAATTGATGTCGTCCTCGCCGGCCCAGGAGGAGGCGCCTGCGTGCCAGGCGCGCTTAGCCTCGGGCACGCATTGCACGATGCGGCCGTCCTCCAGCACGACATAATGCGCCGAGACTTCGGTGCCGGCCGTGCACAGCCGTGCCAGCGCGCCCTCGACATCGGGCATGCCGGTGTAGTGCAGCACGATCATGTCCGGCTGCCGTCCCTTGTTGCGCTCGCCATAATTGGGCGAGGGGATGATGTCCGAGACGATCGACGAGTCAGGCTCGAACGTCCGCAGGCTCGCCACGGTCTTGGGAACCGGGAGAACGCGTTGGCGCTTCGAATCAGATCCAGACGGTGTGGACGAACCGGTGGGCATGAGCAGCTCGAACGAACGGAGAGTGGGGCAAGCCCTTCTCTTTACTATTCCTTTACCGTCCACCGTACGCAATCGCGCGGCGCGGTTAACGGATGCATTTCGGCGATGTGTGTGGATGAGGCATCACCCCGCTCGTCACCTTTACGACTTGTATCGAGTCGAGCAACGCTTTCTTAACGCTAAGGGCCGTTACTGAGGGATGAAGTGCCGACCCGCGTCCGGAGGCGGCCAAAGCGTATTTTGGCTCGAAATCCCATGGCTGCCCGACAAATTCCACTGGGAACACTGGGTTTGTGGCCTGGGACGACCGGGCTCGGTAACCATGCTGGACAGGGGCTTTGTCGTGGAACCGCCGCGACGCGGAATGATTCGAGGCGTTATGGGCTTGTTCGTCCCCGATCTTGCTTGGATGTCAGGCCGGTCGGTCGGCAGGCGTTACGCATGACCTCGGTTCCGCACATCCCCGTTCTTGGTCGGGAGGCCGTCGCGCATCTCGCCTTGCGCGAGGGCGGCGTCTATGTCGACGCCACTTTTGGTGCCGGCGGCTATAGCCGCGCGATCCTGGAAGTGCCGGGAACCCGACTCATCGCCATTGATCGCGACCGCACTGCGATTGCCGGCGGTGCCGAGCTGGTCGAACGTTCCGCGGGCCGGCTGATGCTGGTCGAGGGCCGCTTCTCAAGTCTTGCCGAGGTCTGCGCGGCGCAAGGCGTCGAGGCGATCGACGGCGTCGTGATGGACGTCGGCGTGTCCTCGATGCAGCTCGACCAGGCCGGCCGCGGCTTCTCCTTCCGCCTCGACGGTCCGCTCGACATGCGGATGGGGCAGACGGGCCCGACCGCGGCCGACGTGGTCGCGCGTGCGTCGGAAGGCGATCTCGCCGACATCATCTATCTCCTCGGCGAGGAGCGGCATTCGCGCCGCATCGCGCGAGCTATTGTCGCGGACCGCCAGGAGACCCCGTTCACCACCACGCGCGCGCTTGCCGATCTCGTCGGAAGGGTGGTGCGCTCAAAGCCGGGGGACATTCATCCGGCAACGCGGACGTTCCAGGCGCTGCGCATCTTCGTCAACGAGGAACTCGACGAGCTCCAGACCGCGCTCGCGGCGGCCGAGCGCGTGCTCAAGCCCGGCGGCCGCCTCGTCGTGGTCTCGTTCCATTCGCTGGAAGACCGCATCGTCAAGAATTTTCTCACTGAGCGCTCCAGGACCGGCGGCGGTTCGCGGCATCTGCCGGAAGTGGCGCAAGTGACGCCGAGCTTCCGGGTTCTGACGCGGCGGCCCGTCGTCGCCGGCGAAGACGAAGTTGCGCACAATCCTCGTGCGCGCTCCGCAAAGCTGCGCGCCGCCGAGCGCACCGCGGCGCCGGCCCATGAGGCCGACGAGGCATCGCCCTGGCCCAAACTCTCCGACGTGATGAGGGGCGGCTAGCGCATGCGCATCATCCACCTCCTCGTCATCGGCGCGCTGATCTTCGCGGCGGCCCATGTCTACCGGATCAAGATGGACTCCACGGCGCGCACCGAGAAAGTGCTGCGGCTGCGTGCAGAGATCCGCGAGGAGCGCGACGCGATCGCGGCGCTGCGGGCCGAGTGGGCCAAGCTCGATGCCCCGCTGCGGCTGCAAGGCCTGTCCGACCGGCATCTGCACCTCAAGCCGGTCAATGGCACGCAATATGACTCGCTGAAGAATCTGCCGGAGCGCCCGCCACGGATGTTCAGGCCGGGCGATCCCGATCCGATCGGGGCCATGCTAAACGTCATCGAAGCCGCGAGCGATCCCGATACCGTGACGGGCTCCGTACCTCAGCCCGAGGACAAGCAATGAGCGCGGCAACGCCTGCAAAACCGACCGAGAAGCCGGCTGAACCGTGGCGGCAGCGGCTGATCCGCAGCCTGCTCTACGGGCGCAATGTCGATCGCGCCGTGAAGGCGCGAGCGCGCGTGGGCCTTGCGATACTCGCCTTCGCTTCGGTCTATGTTTTGATCGGCGGGCGGCTCGTGATGTTCGCGATCGGCGCGGACGCCCACGGGGCGCGCCGCGCCGCGGCGCAGGAAGTGGTTGCGACCGCGCGGCCCGACATCGTCGACCGCAACGGCGCGATCCTCGCGACCGACGTCAAGGCCGCGAGCCTGTTCAGCGAGCCGCGCCGCATCATCGACAAGGATGAGGCGATCGAGCTCCTGACGGCGACCATTCCCGACCTCGACGAGGCCGAGGTGCGCGAGCGCCTGAAATCGCGCAAGGGCTTCGCCTGGCTCAAGCGCGAGGTCACGCCGGCGCAGCAGCAGGCCATCCACAAGCTCGGCCTTCCCGGCATCGGCTTCCTGCGCGAGAACAAGCGCGTCTACCCGACGGGCAACGAGGTCGCCCACATCATCGGTCTCGTCAACATCGACAACCAGGGCATCGCCGGCCTGGAGAAGTGGCTCGACAACCAGGGGCTCGCCGATCTCCACCGCGCCGGCTTTGCAACCGACCGGCTGCAGAAGCCGATCGAGCTCTCGGTCGATCTGCGCGTCGAGCACGCGCTGCGCGACGAACTCCTCAAGGCCAAGGACAAGTTCCGCGCCAAGGCCGCTTCCGGCATCATCTCCAACGTCAAGACCGGCGAGATCGTGGCGATGGTCTCGCTGCCGGATTTCGATCCCAACAATCCGAAGGAAGCGCACGACCCTGATCGCATCAATCGCCTGACCACCGGCGTTTACGAGATGGGCTCGACCTTCAAGGCGTTCACGTTGGCGATGGGGCTCGATTCCGGCAAGATCAATCTGAACTCGATGTGGGACGCACGTGGCAACCTGCACTACGGCAAGTTCACCATCCACGACAGCCATCCGCTCGGGCGCTTCATCAACACCAAGGAAGTGTTCACCTACTCCTCCAACATCGGCGCGGCGCGGATTGCGCTCAACCAGGGCGTGGAGGCGCACAAGGCGTTCCTCGCCAAGCTGGGCCAGACGACGCGGCTGCGCACCGAATTGCCGGAGAGCGCGGCGCCGCTGATCCCGCGGCGCTGGAGCGAGCTGAACACGGTCACCGCCGCGTTCGGCCAGGGACTGTCGGTGGCACCGCTGCAGGCCGTGATGGGCATCAATGCACTGGTGAACGGCGGCTATCTCATTCCGCCGACGTTCTTGAAGCGTAGCGAAGCCGAGGCCGCGGCAATGGCCAAGCGCGTCATCAAGCAGGATACCAGCGACAAGATGCGGTATCTGATGCGGCTCAATGCCGAGATCGGTACCGCCAAGACCGCCGACGTCAAGGGCTATTACGTCGGCGGCAAGACCGGCACGTCCGAGAAGGTCATCAACGGGCGCTACGCCAAGAAGCGCGTGCTCAACTCCTTCACCGCCATCCTGCCCTGCGACGATCCCAAATATCACGTCCTGATCATGCTGGACGAGCCGCAGGCGCTGCCCGAGACGCATGGTTTCATCACCTCGGGCTGGAACGCGGTGCCGACCGGCGGCAAGGTGATCGAGCGGATCGCGCCGCTCCTGGGCGTCGAGCCGCGGTTCGACCTGCCGCCGTCCGACCGCCTTATTCTTGCAGCATCCAGGACAACCCAGTAATCAACCGGGTGGGCCATCGCCGGTGCTGAGTCGGGATTTTCCCGGGGATTCGGCTTTCCGGCATGTCGACTGGAAGACCATGAAGCTGCGCGACCTCCTAGGCCAGGATGTTCTGGGCAATGATGCCGCGATCGAGCCCGCTGTTGCGGCGCTCGACGTGAGCGGCGTCGCGCTCGACAGCCGCATGGTCAGGCCGGGCGATCTCTTCTTCGCAATCGCGGGCAGCAAGACCGACGGCGCGCGCTTCATCGATGCTGCAATTGCCGCGGGCGCGATCGCAGTCGTTGGCGACCATGCGCCTGCGGCGACCAAGGTGCCGTTTGTCACTGTGGCCAATCCGCGCCGCACACTGGCGCTGGTCGCGGCAAGGTTCTTTCCCGCGCAGCCCGCCACGATCGCCGCCGTGACCGGAACCAGCGGCAAAACCTCTGTTGCGGCCTTCACACGTCAGATCTGGGAGCGGCTGGGGCATGCCTCCGCCAGCATCGGCACCATCGGTCTGGTCTCGCCCAAACGCACCGTCTATGGCTCGCTGACGACGCCCGATCCGATCGCGCTGCACCGGCAGATCGACGCGATCGCGCGCGAGGGCGTCACGCATCTCGCCTTCGAGGCCTCCTCGCACGGGCTCGACCAGTATCGCCTCGACGGCGTGCGCGTCTCCGCCGGCGGCTTCACCAACCTCTCGCGCGACCACATGGATTACCATCCAAGCGTTGCGCATTATCTCGCCACGAAGCTCCGCCTGTTCCGCGAACTGGTGCCGCCGGGTGGCGCCGCGGTGATCTCGGCCGATCATGATTGCTCGGCTGAAGCGATCGACGCCGCCAAGGCGCGTGGGCTGCGCGTCATGGCGGTCGGCCGCAACGGCGACGGGGCAGGCGAGGGCATCCGCCTGACGGAGGCGGTGGTCGAAGGTTTCGCGCAAAAGCTCACGCTCGAACATCGCGGCAAGCGCTTTGCCACCCGGCTGCCGCTGGTCGGCGAATTCCAGATCGAGAACGCGCTGGTGTCGGCGGGCCTTGCGATCGGTACCGGCAGCGATGCGGCAGATGTGTTCGCAACTCTCGAACATCTCGAAGGCGCCAAGGGCCGGCTCGAGCGCGTCGGCGAGCGCAACGGCGCGCCGATCTTCGTCGACTACGCGCACAAGCCCGATGCGCTGGCGAAGGCGCTGCAGGCGCTGCGGCCTTATGCGAAGCGCAGGCTGGTCGTCGTGTTCGGCGCCGGCGGCGACCGCGATGCCGGCAAGCGTCCGATCATGGGCGAGATCGCGGCCGAGAACGCCGACGGCGTCATCATCACCGACGACAATCCGCGCAGCGAGAAGCCGGAAGCCATCCGCGCCGCGATCCTCGCCACCGCGAAGGGCGCCCGCGAGATCGGCGACCGCGCCGCCGCGATCCGCGCCGCGATCGAGGAACTGGAAGACGGCGATGCACTGCTCATCGCCGGCAAGGGCCATGAGACCGGGCAGATCGTCGGCGGAGAAGTTCTGCCCTTCAGTGATCACGAGGCGGTTGCCGCCGCACTAGCGTCGAGGGTTGCATGAGCGCGCCAATATGGACGGTTGCCGAGGTCGCGCGTGCGCTGGGTGTCACCGGATCGTTCCCGGACACGGGAATCGACTTCATCACGCAGGACAGCCGGCTGGTGAAGCCGGGCAGCCTGTTCGTCGCGCTCAGCGGCACCCCGAGCGGCGGCTTCGTCTCGGCCTTCTCCAGCGCGCGCGACGGCTGGGAGTTCGCGGACAAGGCGGAAGCTTCGGGCGCGGTGGCGATGATCGTGCCGCACGAGATCGCCGGCATCCGCATTCCGCAGATCGTCGTCAAGGACACGCTGATCGACGGCCTCTGGGCCCTCGCACGCGCCGCGCGCGCGCGTTTCCACGGGCCGGTGATCGGGCTCACCGGAAGCGCCGGCAAGACCAGCACCAAGGAATTTCTGGCCGCCTATCCGAACGCCTATGCGAGCCCGTCGAGCTTCAACAATTTCTGGGGCGTGCCGCTGACGCTGTGCAATGCCAGGCGAGACGCCAGCCTCTGGGTCGTCGAGATGGGCATGAACCAGCAAGGCGAGATCGCGCGGCTCAGCGAATTGACGCGCCCGACGGTCGCGCTCGTCGTCAACGTGCAGCCTGTGCATCTGGAAAAGCTCGGCTCGCTGGAAGCCATCCGGCGCGAGAAGGTGTCGATCGCGCTCGGCCTGCCCGAGAATGGTGTGCTGGTGCTGCCCGCCGGGATCAAGGCGCCCGAGTGGAAGGGCAAGGTCTTGCGCTTCGGCGGCGAGCATGCCGAGGTGCACGAGGTCGCACACGCGCCTCACGGCGAGAGCTGGCAGGTCGTGGCCGCGATCGGCAAGAAGGAGATCGCCTTCAGCCTCACCCCTGGCGCGCCGCACCGGGTCCATAATGCGCTGGCCGCGCTCGCCACCGTTCATGCTGCGCATCTCGACGTCGCGACGCTGGCGATCAAGCTCGACCGCGTCGGCATCATGACCGGCCGCGGCGTCGAGCAGGCGGTCGGCGATATCACCGTGATCGACGACAGCTTCAACGGCAATCCGGCCAGCGTGGCGGCTGCGCTGCAGAGCCTCCAGGCGCGCCACGTGAGCGACGGCCGCCGCATCGCGGTTCTCGGCGACATGCTCGAACTGGGCGAGGACGCACCCAACTATCACACCGGCCTCGCCAAATATCTCGAAGGCATCGACGGCGTCTACTGCGTCGGTCCTCTGATGCGCCACCTCTACGACGTGCTGCCATCAGGCAAGGGCCTCGGCTGGCACGATGATCCGGCCACTCTGAAGCCGGGCGAGGTTGCGAGCCTGCTGAAGGCAGGGGATGTCGTGGTTGTCAAGGGCAGCAAAAAGATGTTCTGGGTCAACAAGTTTGTGCCGGGCCTGATGACCGCCTTGCAGGCGAAGGCGTAAACTGCTTGGAAGGCGCTGTTCCCGAATCCCACCCTTTGTGGCGCGAAGCCGTCCGTTTTCCCAGAGGTCGCGCGACCCATGACGAAGACCAGCGAATGCCCGTGAGGCACGTCGAGGCCAGGATAACGGCCACGAACAAGGCCAAGGCTGCGTGTGCAAAGGCGCCATAGGACCGTCTGAATGTTTTACTGGCTGATCGAGCTCTCCAACACATTTCCGGGCTTCGGTGCCATTCGCACCTTCCTGAACGTCTTCCGTTACATCACTTTCCGCACCGGCGGGGCGGTCGTGACCGGCGCGCTGTTCGTGTTCCTGTTCGGGCCCTGGATCATCGACCATCTGCGCATCCGCCAGGGCAAGGGCCAGCCGATCCGCTCCGACGGCCCGCAATCGCATCTCGCCAAGAAGGGCACGCCCACCATGGGCGGGCTGATGATCCTGTCCGGCCTCACCGTCGGCACGGTGCTGTGGGCCAATCCGCTCAACCCCTATGTCTGGATCGTGCTCGCGGTGACGCTCGGCTTCGGCTTCGTCGGCTTCTATGACGATTACCTCAAGGTGACCAAGCAGACCACGACCGGGTTCGGCAGCAAGCTTCGCCTGCTGATCGAGGCGGTCATCGCGCTGGTTGCCTGCTACGCGCTGGTGCGGCTGAACCGCGATCCCGCCTCGACCGCGCTGACGATCCCGTTCCTCAAGGACACCGTGCTGCATTTCGGCTGGTTCTTCGTCATCTTCGGAGCCTTCGTCATCGTCGGCTCCGGCAACGCGGTGAATCTCACCGATGGTCTCGATGGCCTTGCCATCGTGCCGGTGATGATCGCGACCGCCAGCTTTGCGATGATCGCTTACCTCGCCGGCAACGCCGTGTTCGCCGAATATCTCCAGATCAAATATGTCGCCGGCACCGGCGAGCTCGCGGTGCTCTGCGGCGCATTGCTGGGCGCCGGTCTCGGCTTCCTCTGGTTCAATGCGCCGCCGGCCTCGATCTTCATGGGCGACACCGGCTCGCTCGCGCTCGGCGGCATGCTGGGCGCGATCGCGGTCGCGGTGAAGCACGAGATCGTGCTCGCCGTGATCGGCGGCCTGTTCGTGCTGGAGGCGGTCTCCGTCATCGTGCAGGTGGTGTCGTTCAAGCTGACCGGAAAACGCATCTTCCGGATGGCGCCGATCCACCACCATTTCGAGCAGCTCGGCTGGACCGAGCCGCAGATCGTGATCCGCTTCTGGATCATCTCGGTGATGCTGGCGCTCGCCGGGCTGTCGACGCTGAAGCTGCGGTGATCGATCGATGATCCCGGTCACATCCTTCGCCGGCAAGACGGTCGCGGTATTCGGCCTCGGCGGCTCGGGGCTTGCCTCCTGCCACGCGCTGAAGGCCGGCGGCGCCGAGGTGATCGCCGCCGACGACAATGCCGAGAACATCGCCAAGGCCGCGCAGGCGGGCTTCATCACCGCCGATCTGCGCAACGTCTCGTGGGCGAATTTCGCCGCACTGGTGCTCGCGCCCGGCGTGCCGCTCACCCATCCCGTGCCGCACTGGAGCGTGCTGAAGGCGCGCGAGGCTGGTGTCGAGGTGATCGGCGATATCGAGCTGTTCTGCCGCGAGCGGCGAAGGCATGCGCCGGATGCGCCGTTCGTCGCCATCACCGGCACCAACGGCAAGTCGACCACGACGGCGCTGATCGCGCATCTGACGAAAGTCGCCGGCTACGACACCCAGATGGGCGGCAATATCGGCACCGCGATCCTGTCGCTGGAGCCGCCGCGCATGGGCCGCGTCCACGTCATCGAGATGTCGTCCTACCAGATCGACCTCACGCCCTCGCTCGATCCATCCGTCGGCATCCTGCTCAATGTCAGCGAGGACCATATCGACCGGCATGGTTCGATCGAGCACTACGCAGCCGTGAAGGAGCGCCTCGTCGCCGGCGTGCAGGCGGGCGGCACCGCGATCGTCGGTGTCGACGACGGCTATTGCCGCGATGTCGCCGACCGGCTCGACCGCGCCGGCAAGGATGTGGTGCGCATCTCCGTCAAGAATCCGCTGGCGAGCGGCATCTATGTCGAGCACGGCAATATCGTGCGCGCCTCGGGCGGGGCCCGCAGCGAGGTCGCCGCGCTGGGCGGCATCGGCTCGCTGCGCGGCCTCCACAACGCGCAGAACGCGGCCTGCGCCGCTGCCGCTGCGCTTGCGATGGGCATCAGCTTAGAGGTGCTGCAGAACGGTCTGCGCAGCTTTCCGGGCCTAGCCCATCGCATGGAGCAGGTCGGCCGCCGCGGCCACGTGTTGTTCGTCAACGATTCCAAGGGCACCAATGCGGACGCCACCGCGCATGCGCTGTCGTCGTTTGCCGACATCTTCTGGATCGCCGGCGGCAAGCCCAAGGCCGGCGGGATTACGAGCTTAACCTCCTTCTTCCCGCGCATCCGAAAAGCCTATCTGATCGGCGAGGCCGCGCAGGAATTTTCGGGCACGCTCGGCACGCAAGTCGCCCACGAGATCAGCCAGACCCTCGACGTCGCCGTCGAGCACGCCGCGCGCGATGCGGAAGCCTCCGGCCTCACCGATGCCGTCGTGCTGCTGTCGCCCGCCTGCGCCTCCTTCGACCAGTACCGCAATTTCGAGATCCGAGGCACCAAGTTCCGCGAGCTGGTGCAGGCGCTGCCGGGCGTGAAGCCGGTGGTGTAGGGCACACGGGATTTCCGCTGTCGTCGCCCGGCTTGACCGGGCGACCCAGTATTCCAGAGTCGGTTGTGATTGAACCGAGATGCCGCGGCGTACTGGATGCCCCGGCCGAGCCGGGCATGACACTGTGTCTCGCGGCGGCAGCGGAGATCATCTCCAAACATCCACGATTTCTTAACCCTCCGGTAACCAACCTCGGCGACCAATGGACGGACCTCTGTCCGAAAGCGGCCGCCCATGCTCTCCCGTGAAGAACGCACCCCCTTTTCCGAGTGGTGGTGGACCGTCGACAAGCCGCTGATGGGCGCCATCCTGGCGTTGATGCTGACCGGCGTGATCCTGTCGCTGGCGGCGAGCCCGCCGGTTGCGACGCGCATCGGGCTCGATCCCTTCCATTTCTTCAGCCGCCATGTGCTGTTCCTGGTGCCGTCCTGCATCGTGCTGCTCGGAGTGTCCTTCCTGTCGCCGCGCGCCATCCGCCGCAGCGCGCTCATCATCTTCGCGATCAGTATCGTCCTGATCGTGATGACGCTCGCCATCGGCCCCGAGGTGAAGGGCTCGCGGCGCTGGATCACGCTGCTCGGCGTCAACATCCAGGCCTCCGAGATCGCCAAGCCGTCGTTCGTCGTGATCGCGGCATGGCTGTTCGCGGAATCGACCAGGCGGCCGGAGATGCCGGCGACCTCGATGGCGCTGGTGCTGCTCTTGATGCTGGTGACGCTGCTGGTGATGGAGCCCGACTTCGGCCAGACCATGCTGGTCCTGATGGTGTGGGGCTCGCTGTTCTTCATCGCGGGCATGCGGATGATCTGGGTGTTCGGTCTCGCAGGTCTCGGCGCCGCCGGCCTGTTCAGCGCCTATCTGTTCGTCCCGCACGTCGCCGGCCGCATCAGGCGTTTCATGAATCCGGCCTCCGGCGACACCTTCCAGGTCGATACCGCCATGGAAGCCTTCTACAACGGCGGCTGGTTCGGCCTCGGGCCGGGTGAGGGCATTGCCAAGCGCAGCCTGCCGGACAGCCACACCGATTTCGTGTTCGCGGTCGCGGCCGAAGAGTTCGGCATCATCCTGTGCCTCGCCATGCTGGCCCTGTTCGCCTTCGTCGTCATCCGCACGCTGTCGCGGGCCTATGCCAACGAGGACATGTTCTCGCGCTTCGCGGCGTCGGGGCTTGCGATCCTGTTCGGCGTGCAGGCCGCGATCAACATGTCGGTGAACCTGCAGCTCATTCCCGCCAAGGGCATGACGCTGCCGTTCATCTCCTATGGCGGCTCGTCGATCGTGTCGCTGGCCTATGGTGTCGGCATGATGCTGGCGCTGACGCGGCTGCGCCCGCGCACCGAGGTCGAAGCCAGCGGTCACGCCGAGGCGATGCGCAGCTACGCATAACCGCTCTCGTGTCCCGGACAAGCGAAGCGCAGAGCCGGGACCCAGAATGCCGCAGCGTGGGCCCCGGTTCAGCAGCGCACCACGTCGCCGAGAGCGACGCGCTGCGCTGCGCCCGGGGCACGAGCACCGTCGTTGCGGCTCGCAATGACCGCTGAGAGCCTGTAAAACTTCCTCACCATGGACAATTCCCCCCTGATTCTTCTCGCCGCGGGCGGCACCGGCGGCCATCTGTTTCCGGCCGAGGCGCTTGGCGTCGAATTGATCCGGCGCGGTTTTCGCGTCCGCCTCGTCACCGACGAGCGCGCGCTGCGCTATAGCGGGCTGTTCAGCAAGGACATGATCGACGTCGTGGCAAGCGAGACGGCGCGCGGCCGCAATCCGCTCCAGCTCGCCTATGCCGGCCTGACGCTCGCCGCGGGCACGCTTTCCGCGTATCGCCTCATCAAGCGATTGAAGCCCGTCGCCGTCGTCGGCTTCGGCGGTTATCCGACGCTGCCGCCGCTGGTCGCCGCGAAATTCGCCGGCGTGCCTGGTATCATCCACGATGCCAACGCCGTGCTCGGCCGCGCCAACCGGTTCCTGTCGAGCCACGTCCGCGCCATCGCGACGTCCTTGCCCGGCGTGCTCGATCGCGATCCGGCGCTGGCAGGCAAGACGACGACCGTCGGCACGCCGATGCGGCCGGCGATCCTCGCAGCCGCTGCGGTAAAATATGTCGCGCCCGAGGTGAACGGCCCGCTGCGCCTGCTCGTCGTCGGCGGCAGCCAGGGCGCGCGCATCATGGCCGATATCGTGCCGGGCGCGATCGAGCGGCTCGAGCCCGCGTTATGGAGCCGCCTCGTCCTCACCCAGCAGGTGCGCGAAGAGGACATGAGCCGCGTGCGCGCGGTCTATGACAAGCTCAAGATCAAGGCGGAGCTCGCGCCGTTCTTCACGGATCTGCCGGCGCGGCTCGCCTCCAACCATCTCGTGGTGTCGCGCTCCGGCGCCGGTACCGTCGCCGAGCTCGCGGCGATCGGCCGGCCCTCCATCCTGGTGCCGCTGCCCGGCTCGATCGACCAGGACCAGTTCGCTAATGCCGGCGTGCTGGTCAAGGTCGACGGCGCGATCCGGATCCCGCAGACCGAGTTCACCTCCGATCGTCTCGCCGCCGAGATCTCCGGCCTGGCCGCCGAGCCCGCGCGCCTCGCCGCCATGGCCGCGGCCGCGAAGGGGGCAGGGCGGCTCGATGCGGCCGAGAGGCTCGCGGACCTCGTGGTGAAGACCGCCGGAATTTAGCCTCCGCGCCGTTCAAGCCTGCACATGGGTCGCTCGGCCCGATGGTCGCACGCGCGGCACGTTCAATCGTGCCCGGCGGAGGATTTGTTGGTGGCAGGCCTGCTGATTCACTCCCTCGCGGAGTTTTCCGATCTGGTCCTCGAGGCACTCAGGCTCGCGGATGCGCGCGAGATCGTCGAGATCGGCTCGGAATATGGCGGCATGTCGCCATTCCTTGCCGCGCATTGTCGTGAGCGCGGCGGACACCTCACCGCCGTCGATCCCGCGCCGAAGCACGAATTCATGGAGTGGCTGAAGATCAGCCCGGACGTTCGCCATCTCGCAAAAACGAGCCTGGAGGCGTTCGCCGATGTTGACGAGGCCGATGCCTGGGTCGTCGATGGCGATCACAACTGGTACACGGTCTACAACGAGCTCGGCCACATCGATGCGATCAGCCGTCGCGCCGGCAAGCCGCTTCTGGTCTTTGTGCACGACATCGGCTGGCCGTGTGGTCGGCGCGATTTCTACTATGCGCCCGAGCGAATTCCACCCGAGTATCGCCATGCCTACAGCTTTGACGCCGGTGCGGTTCCCGGTCAGGCAGCCCTGGTCGATGGGCGTGGCTTTCGCGGCATGGGCCAGTTCGCGTTTGCCGAGGTCTCCGGCGGTGCGCGCAACGGCGTGATGACGGCGATCGACGACTTTCTGGCCGACGCGCTCAGGGGCGGCCGCGAGCTCGGCTTTGCCGAGATCCCGGCCGTATTCGGGCTCGGGGTGATCTTCGATCTGGACGCGCCCTGGAGCGCGCCGCTCGCCGACCTCCTGTTGCCGTATCATCAGAACAAGCTCATTGGCGCGCTCGAGGCCAATCGCCTGCGCAACTATCTTCGCGTGCTCGATCTCCAGGATGAGGCGGCCGCGCGAACCGGCTCCCTCTGACCGCAGCGGCGACATGGTCCCCGTGATCCGAGTGCGGGCCTCGCGGTCCGCGAAACCGGCCAAAATGGGGCATCCAAGCGGGAAATTACCTCGTTTGGAGGCCGCACCGGGCTTGTCCCGATCCGTCCGGTCTTGCATGAAGTGGAGGAGATTCGCCGCTGGCCGGCCACGACGGGGGTAATGCCGCGGCCGCAGCCGGACTAGACAGAGATACAGCCATGAGACTGCCGCGCGAGATCGGACCCATCCACTTCGTCGGGATCGGCGGGATCGGCATGAGCGGCATCGCCGAGGTGCTGGTCAATCTCGGCTATGCCGTGCAGGGCTCGGACGCCTCCGACAACTACAATCTCGACCGTCTGCGCAAGAAGGGCGCGAAGGTTTCGGTCGGCCACAAGGCCGAGAATGTCGATGGGGCCGAGGTCGTGGTCGTGTCCTCCGCGATCAAGCGCGACAATCCGGAATTGATGGCGGCGCGCGAGAGGCGCATTCCCGTGGTGCGCCGCGCCGAGATGCTGGCCGAGCTGATGCGCTTGAAGAGCTGCGTCGCCATCGCCGGCACCCACGGCAAGACCACCACGACCACGATGGTCGCAACGCTGCTCGACGCCGGCGGGCTCGATCCCACCGTGATCAACGGCGGCATCATCAATGCCTACGGCTCCAACGCGCGGCTGGGGGCCGGCGACTGGATGGTGGTGGAGGCCGACGAGAGCGACGGCACCTTCCTGAAGCTGCCGACCGATGTCGCGATCGTCACCAATGTCGACCCCGAGCATCTCGACCACTTCAAGACCTTCGACGCCGTGCAGGATGCCTTCCGTCACTTCGTCGAGAATTTGCCGTTCTACGGCTTTGCCGTGATGTGCATCGATCATCCGGTGGTGCAGAGCCTCGTCGGCAAGATCGAGGATCGCCGCATCATCACCTACGGGGAAAATCCGCAGGCCGATGCGCGCCTGGTCGATCTCACCGCGGGCGGCGGCGGCTCGAAGTTCAAGGTCGTGATCCGCAACCGCAAGGCAGGCACCACGCACGAGATCGCCGACCTCGCGCTACCGATGCCGGGCCGGCACAACGCCTCGAACGCGACGGCGGCGATTGCGGTCGCTCACGCGCTCGGTGTGTCCGACGACAAGATCCGCAGCGCCATCGCAGGTTTCGGTGGCGTCAAGCGCCGCTTCACCAAGACCGGCCAATGGAACGGCGTCACCATCATCGACGATTACGGCCATCACCCCGTGGAGATCGCGGCGGTGCTGAAAGCGGCGCGCGATTCCTACACCGGTAAGGTCATCGCCGTGGTGCAGCCGCACCGCTACACCCGCCTGCAATCCCTGTTCGAGGAATTCTGCACCTGCTTCAACGATGCCGATGCGGTGATCGTGGCCGATGTCTATTCCGCAGGCGAAGCGCCGATCGAGGGCATCGACCGCGATCACTTCGTCGCCGGCCTGCGCGCCCACGGCCATCGCGAGGTGATCCCGCTACCGGCGGCATCGGAGCTGGCGGGCATCGTCAAGGGGCTCGCGAAGCCCGGCGATCTCGTCGTGTGCCTCGGGGCCGGCAACATCACGCAATGGGCGTATGCCTTGCCGGGCGAATTGAAGGCGCTGGGGTGAGCATGCGCTTGTGCAGCTCCTATGCCGCCACGCGGCACACTGCGCTCCCTCCCCCCTTGTGGGGGAGGGTGGGGGAGAGGGGTAGCCACAAACTCCGTTCTTGCTTGGGGCTACCCCCCTCCCTGACCCTCCCCCACAAGGGGGGAGGGAACGGAAGCAGCTTGCCTACCTCACTCTCGGAGGCGGCATGAGCTTTCCGGACATCACGCCCGCTCTCAAAGCCGCGATGCCAGACTTGCGCGGCCGGCTGCTGGCGAACCAGTCGCTGGCCGAGCTCACCTGGTTTCGCGTCGGCGGCCCGGCGCAAGCGCTGTTCACGCCCGCGGACGAGGATGATCTCGCCTATTTCCTCGCGCATCTCGCCAGCGACATTCCGGTCTACGTCGTCGGCGTCGGCTCCAACCTGATCGTGCGCGACGGCGGCATTGCGGGCGTCGTGATCCGCCTTGCGCCGCGCGCCTTCGGCGAGGCGAGCGCGAGCGGAGACATCGTCACCGCCGGCGCTGCCGCGCTCGACAAGCGTGTGGCGGAGGTGGCGGCGTCCGCAAATATCGGCGGGCTCGAATTCTACTTCGGCATTCCCGGCACGATCGGCGGCGCGCTGCGCATGAATGCGGGCGCCAATGGCGGCGAGACCAAGGATGTGCTGATCGAGGCGAGGGGTGTGGGGCGCGACGGCACGAAGCACGTCTTCTCCAACGCCGACATGAAGTTCGTCTACCGCAACAGCGGCGTCGATGCCTCCATCATCTTCACCTCCGCCCGCTTTCGCGGCGCGATTAGGGATTCGGAAGCAATTCGCGCGCGCATGGCGGAGGTGCAAAGCCATCGCGAGACTGCGCAGCCGATCCGGGAAAAGACCGGGGGCTCGACCTTCAAGAACCCGCCGGGACACTCCGCTTGGAAGCTGATCGACGCCGCCGGGTGCCGCGGCTTGCGCGTTGGCGGCGCGCAGGTCTCCGAGATGCACTGCAATTTCCTGATCAACACGGGCGATGCCACCGCGCACGATATCGAGACGCTGGGCGAGACCGTGCGCGAACGGGTGAAGGCAAATTCCGGAATCGAGCTACACTGGGAAATCAAGCGGATCGGGGTGTCCGCGTGAGTGTCGTTCCGGGTCGGTGCGAAGCACCGAACCCGGAACCTCGAGATTCCGGGTTCGCGCTTTGCGCGCCCCGGAATGACAAAGAAACAGAGGCAGCGAATGCGCATCACCATTCTTTTCGGCGGCTCCAATCGGGAGCGTCTGGTTTCGGTCGCCTCGGCCCAGGCCCTGCATCAGGCATTGCCCGAGGCCGATCTCTGGTGGTGGGACGTCGAGGACAAGGTGCATGTCGTCCAGTCCCGGCAACTGCTCGAACATGCCCGCCCATTCGAGGACGAGTTCAAGCCGGGCACATCGGGCATTCCGCTGGAGCAGGCGCTCGACCAGGCCAAGGCCGAAGGGCGGGTGCTGGTGCTCGGCCTGCATGGCGGACGGGCCGAGAACGGCGAATTGCAGGTGATGTGCGAGGTGCGCGGCGTGCCCTTCACCGGCTCGGGCTCTGCCTCCTCGCACCTCGCCTTCGACAAGCTCGCGGCCAAGCGATTCGCCGCGCTCGGCGGCGTGACGCCGCCGTCGAACGTTGCGCTTGATAAGATCGACGAGGCCTTCGCCGAATACGGACGGCTGATCGCGAAGCCGGCGCGCGACGGCTCGAGCTATGGGCTGATCTTCGTCAACGCCAAGCAGGACCTCGTCGCCGTCCGCAATGCGGCCAAGCACGAAGAGTATGTGATCGAGCCCTATATCGCCGGCGTCGAGGCGACCTGCGGCGTGCTGGAGCGCACCGATGGCTCGATCATCTCGCTGCCGCCGATCGAGATCATTCCGGGCGAGGGCAATTTCGACTACGCCGCGAAATATCTCCTGAAGTCGACCCAGGAGATCTGTCCTGGCCGCTTCGCACCCGAGATCACCGCCGCGCTCGAGGAGCAGGCGATGCTGGCGCATCGCGCGATGTCCTGCACCGGCTATTCCCGCTCGGACTTCATCGTCTCGGACAAGGGCCTCGTCTATCTCGAAACCAACACGCTCCCCGGGCTGACCAAATCCTCGCTCTACCCCAAGGCGCTGAAAGCCGCAGGGATCGAGTTCGTCGACTTCCTGCGCGGCCTGGTCGAGCTCGCCGGGCAGCGCGTGCGGAAATAGTCGGGACTGGTTAACGGCCGGATCGGCGAAATCGCCCGGTTTGGCGGCCAAAACCGGTAAAATGCCGGACATCGCGCCACAAATGCCGGATATCGCGGGGCAAAATGCGCATGTCGTTAACGAATTTTACCTTTTGTTTACCAGGACGTCCGAAGGTTAACGCTGGCGGCGCATATGGCGCTTTGGCTGCCGGCGCGTGAGCTGTCGCGGGTGATGTCACCTCCAGCGAACGCTTTGAAGGGGAGAGGTTTTCTTCTGCTGAAGACCAGCACCCGGCCCGGCAGGTCCGAGACGTCATGTTCGCCAGGATCCGCGCGCTGTCGCGGGGAAACTGTTGACGAGCTCGTGCAATGGATGGAGCAGGAAGCCTCACCCGATCGCTTTTCAGATCGCTGAGGCCCCAAGCTGACCTGAAGGCGGCCGCGATTGGAGCGGTCGTGCTTTTGCGCGAGTGGGTGCAGGACAAGCGCCAGGAAAGACTCCAGGCCGCGCGCGCCGCCGCCAAGGACAAGATCAAGAGCAGGGCCAAGGCCGTCGTCGAGCGTGAGCCGACACCGCGCGTCGTTGCGCTGGTCGAGCGCTATCTGCCGCACCGGGTCGGACTCGGCATGACCGTGCTGCTGCTGATCGGGAGCTGCGGCTTCGGCATCGTCAAGGGCGGCCATCTCCAGGACTTCGTCACCGCGGTCAGCAACGCCCGCAACGCGCTGGCCAATTCCGCCGGCTTCCGCATCACCTCGGTCGTGATCAACGGCCGCAAGCAGCTCACCCAGGACGAGATCCTCGCCATCGGCGGCGTCAGCGGCCGCTCCTCGCTGCTGTTCCTCGACGCCGAAGCGGTGCGCGACAAGCTCAAGGCCAATCCCTGGATCGCGGATGCGACCGTGCTGAAGCTCTATCCGGGCCAGCTCATGATCGAGCTCACCGAGCGCAAGGCGTTCGCGCTGTGGCAGGAGGCCGGCCGGCTCTCCGTCATCGCCGATGACGGCGCCGTGCTCGAACCCTACGTCTCGCGCCGCTTCCTGTCGCTGCCGCTCGTGGTCGGCAAGGGGGCCGACACGCAGGCGCGCGATTTCCTGGCGCTGCTGGCGCGCTATCCGCAGGTCAATTCGGTGACGAAAGCCGCGATCTTCGTTGGCGAGCGGCGCTGGAACCTGAGGCTCAAGGACGGCCTCGACATCCGCCTGCCCGAGCAGGACGTCGGCAACGCGCTTGCGATGCTGTCGAAGCTCGACAAGGACGACAGGCTGTTCTCCCGCGATATCGTCGCCGTCGACATGCGCCTGCCCGATCGGCTGGTGGTGCAGCTGTCGGAGGACGCCGCCAAGGCGCGTGAGGATCAGTTCAAGGACAAGAAGAAAAAGAAGGCCGGGGATTCCGCATGACCGGTCTCGATCGCACCCAGACGCCGAAGACGCGCCCGATGCCGCACAAGCGCGGCGGCATCGTCGCCTGCCTCGACATCGGCACCAGCAAGTTCGCCTGCATGATCGCGCGGCTGAAGCCGTCGCCGCCGAGCGATGCGCTGCGCGGCCGCACCCACGCCGTGGAACTGATCGGCTACAGCCAGATCCAGGCGCGCGGCATGAAGGCCGGCGCGGTGATCGATCTCGGCGAATGCGAGCAGGCGGTGCGCCAAGCCGTCGGGCTCGCGGAGAAGATGGCCAAGGTGCGGGTCGAGTCGGTGCTGCTGTCGGTCTCCGGCGGCCGCCTCTCCGGCCAGCTGGTCGAAGCCGCCGCGGACATCCGTGGCGGCGCCGTGACGCCGGCCGATGTCAGCCGTGTTACCTCCACCGGCATGCGCCACGCCACCGGCGAGGGCCGCACCGTGCTGCACGCGCTGCCGGTCGGCTACACGCTCGACGGCGTCAAGGGCATCCGCGATCCCCGCGGCATGGTCGCGCACCAGTTCGGCGTCGACATGAACGTCGTCACCTGCGACGCCACCGTGGCGCGGAACCTGATGCTGGCGGTGGAACGCTGCCACATCAATGTCGAAGCCATGGCGGCGAGCCCCTATGTGGCCGGCCTGTCGGTGCTGACCGACGACGAGGCCGATCTCGGCGCCGCCGTCGTCGAGATGGGCGCGGGCACCACCACGATCGCGGTCTATGCCGGCGGCCGTTTCGTGCATGCGGCGGGTTTTGCGGTCGGCGGGCAACACATCACGATGGATCTCGCGCGCGGACTCTCCGCGACCATTGCCGATGCCGAGCGAATCAAGACGTTATACGGGACCGTCATCACCGGCGGATCGGACTCGCGTGAGCTGATGTCTGTGCCGACAGCCGGTGACGAGCAGGATCTGCCGCAGATCGTCTCCCGCGCCACCATCGCGAACATCGTCAAGCACCGTGCCGAGGAAGTCTTCGAAATGGTTCGGGACAAGCTGAAGGATTCGCCCTTCGCCTCAGAGCCAAACGGCCGCGTCGTGCTGTCGGGCGGCGCCTCGCAGCTCACAGGCCTCGTCGAGCTCGGCACCCAGATTCTCGGCCGGCCCGTGCGGGTCGGTCGTCCGCTCGGTTTCGGCCGGCTGCCCAACGAGGCGAAGAACGCCGCGTTCGCGGTGCCGGCCGGACTCCTCGTCTACCCGCAATATGTTCACCTCGAACATGTCGAACCGCGGCATACGCGGCAGCAGGTCAGGACAGGGACCGGCGGATATTTCGGAAAGGTCGGACGATGGCTACGCGAGGGCTTCTGATGACAGCTTTCCGCAATCTTCGATTTTCACCAACTCCCGCGGCCGCCGGCCGGGGCGAACCCACGCGCGCGTGATCGAGAGGCAACCATGACCATCAGCATCAATGTTCCTGATATTCACGAACTGAAGCCCCGGATCACCGTGTTCGGCGTCGGCGGCGCCGGTGGCAACGCCGTCAACAACATGATCACGGCGGGCCTCCAGGGCGTCGATTTCGTGGTCGCCAACACCGACGCGCAGGCGCTGACGATGTCGAAGGCGCAGCGCATCGTGCAGATGGGCACGGCGGTCACGCAAGGCCTCGGCGCCGGCTCGCAGCCGAACGTCGGCGCCGCGGCGGCGGAAGAGGTGATCGACGAGCTGCGCGACCATCTCTCGGGCGCCAACATGGTGTTCGTCACCGCCGGCATGGGCGGCGGCACCGGCACCGGAGCCGCTCCCGTGATCGCCAAGACCGCGCGCGACATGGGCATCCTCACCGTGGGCGTCGTGACCAAGCCGTTCCACTTCGAAGGCGGCCGCCGCATGCGCACGGCCGAGGCCGGCATCGCCGAGCTGCACAAGGTCGTGGACACGCTCCTGATCATCCCGAACCAGAACCTGTTCCGGGTCGCCAACGAGAAGACCACCTTCGCCGACGCCTTCGCGATGGCCGACCAGGTGCTCTATTCGGGCGTCGCCTGCATCACCGACCTGATGGTCAAGGAAGGCCTGATCAATCTCGATTTCGCCGACGTCCGCGCCGTCATGCGCGAGATGGGCAAGGCGATGATGGGCACCGGTGAAGCCTCCGGCGACAAGCGTGCGCTGACCGCCGCGGAAGCCGCGATCGCCAACCCGCTGATCGACGATAGCTCGATGAAGGGCGCCAAGGGCCTCCTCATCTCCATCACCGGCGGCAAGGACCTCACTCTGTTCGAGGTCGACGAGGCCGCGACCCGCATCCGCGAGGAAGTGGACCAGGACGCCAACATCATCGTCGGTGCGACCTTCGACGAAGCCCTCGACGGCCTGATCCGCGTCTCGGTGGTCGCCACCGGCATCGAGCAGGCCGCGATCGCCCGCAACAGCCAGGCGACCTCCGCGCCCGTCGCAAACCCGGCACCGCAGGCGCAGCAGGCTGCCGCACCTGCCGCCGTTGCCGAGAGCCGTCTCGCCGACCTGACCGCGCGGCTCCGTGCCGACAACCAGCGCCTGGCCGAACGCGCCCAGAAGCTGGAAACGCAGAGCCCGGCCGCGCCGGCTCCGGGTGCTGCCGCGCCCCGTCCCAACGTCGAGCGTGCTGCGCTCGCCGCCATCGCCGCTGCCGTTGCCGAAGCCCCGCAGGCGCCGGCGCCGACGCAGACCTATGGCGACGTCACCGTGCGCCCGATCGCGCAGAAACCGACCCTGTTTCCGGAGCCTGACATGGCCCCGGTCGCGATGCAGGAGCCGATGACGCCCGAAAACTTCATTCCGCCGCAGGCGGAACGTCCGCCGGTCCGCGCGCCGCGGATGCCGCGCATCGAGGAACTGCCGATGCCGGCCCAGGCCGAGATTCGTCAGGCCCGCGGTGAAGTCGAGGAAGAGACCCCGCAGAAGACCCGCCTGTCGCTGCTGCAGCGCCTCGCCAATGTCGGCCTCGGCCGTCGCGACGAGGAGAGCGAGCCGCCGGTCGCCGCCCGCACCGCCGGTCCCGCCATGCCGCCGCTGCCCGAGCGTCGCCCGCAGAAGACCGTGGCGCAGCAGATCGCATCCAGCGAGCCGGTATCGGAGTATGCCCGTCGTCCCGCGCCGCAGGGCCTGGACATGCACGGCCGCCCCGCGCCTGTTGCGCCGGCGCCACAGGGCGACGATCATCTTGATATCCCGGCCTTCCTGCGGCGGCAGGCGACCTGAGGATTGTTACAATAAGGCAGACGGAAAAAGGTCCCGGCAGCAAGCTTGCCGGGACCTTTCCTTTTCTCCCGCCCGGCCCCCGATTTTTCTGCCAAGCAACTGATTTTAAATCATTAATTACACATTCGGTGGTTCAGTAAAACTGCCGATAACCGCCTCAAGCCTGGGCTCAATTTGGTTAAGCCTTGGCGCGAATACGGCGGGTTTGGGGTAACAATCGGTAAAAAAGCGTGAGTTGGCGCTGTTTGAGGCAGTGACTATGGTTTGCCGTGACTTGGGGATACGGATTCGCGGGGCGTCGGCACTGGCCGGCGAAGCGGGTTTGTATAAGTCGCGATGGTCGTAGTGGGGCGGTTCCTGATGAAACTCAACCGGCAAACAACGCTTCGTGCGCAAGCCTCTGTGGCAGGCGTAGGCGTTCATTCCGGTCTTCCCGTCACTCTCACCCTTGGGCCTGCGCCTGTCGACGCAGGTTTTATTTTTGTCCGTACGGGCCTCGAGGGAAGTGACCGTGAAGTTCAGGCGACCGCCGAGCAGGTGGTGGCAACCGACCTCGCTACCGTTCTCGGCGACCGCAGCGGGCCGCTGGTATCCACCGCCGAGCACGTGCTTGCCGCACTGCGGGGCATGGGCGTCGACAACGCCACCATCGAGATCGATGGTCCCGAAGTGCCGATCATGGACGGCAGCGCCGCCGCCTTCATTGCGGCGATCGAGCAGGCCGGCATCGTCAGCCAGCCGGCGCAGCGCCGCCTCATTCAGGTTTTGAAGCCGATCTCGGTCAAGGTCGGCGACTCCTTCGGCGAGATCAGGCCGCACGCCAGCGGGTTCCGCGTCGAGGTCGAGATCGACTTCACCAATCCCGTCATCGGCCAGCAGAGCTACGTCTTCGACCTCAACCCTGAAGGTTTCCGCCGCGAAATCGGCCGGGCCCGGACGTTCGGTCTGATGTGCGACGTCGCGCGGCTCTGGAGCGCGGGCTATGCCCTCGGCGCTTCCTTCGACAATACCGTCGTGTTCGACGATGAGCGGCTGCTCAATCCCGAGGGCCTGCGCTACGCCGACGAATGCGCCCGCCACAAGGTGCTCGACGTGATCGGCGACCTCTCGTTGGCCGGCCTGCCGCTGCTTGGCGCCTACCGCTCGGTGCGTGGTGGCCACAAGCTCAACCACGCTGTCCTGACCGCGCTGCTCGCCGACCGTACCGCCTGGCGCGTGGTCGAGGGCGAGGCTGCCCGCCGCACCACCCGTCCCGTGGGCGAAGTCGGTCGCGGCATCGTCGGTGGCCGGGTTGCCGCGGCGTTCGGACCGGACGTGTCCTGAAAGAGACCCGTCGCCTCGGCGTTTGGTTGGCGGCTTCCTCCCCCCGGGAAACTCCTGGTAACCAAGATCGGCTAGGATTGCGGCACGTTCGCCTTAATCCGGGCGAAATGCCTGCCTATCCGGTGGTTTACGATCGTTTGTCGGATACATTGGCGTGGTCGCATGGCAGGCACCACGGTTACAACTCGCGCCCAGGACGGGGTTCGTGGGCTGGCGGACACCGCATCACAGGGCGTCAGGGCTTAAACTCATGTCGGCACAGCGTATGACGCGCGGATATTTCTCGGTCTCGTCGCGAGCCCGTGGGCTGCTGCAGGCCGTCACCTTCATCATGCTCGCCCTGCCGCTCGCCGGCTGCGGCACGGGCTCGCTCTGGGACAAGTTCACTGCCAAGGACGACACCTTCGTCGAGGAGCCCGCCGACAAGATCTACAATGAGGGCCTGTACCTCATGAACGAGAAGAAGGACATGAAGGCGGCGACCAAGAAGTTCGAAGAGGTCGACCGCCAGCATCCTTATTCCGACTGGGCCCGCAAATCGCTGCTGATGTCGGCCTATGCGTCCTATCAGGGCGGCGACTATGACGGCTGCATCGGCGCTGCCACCCGCTACGTCACGCTGCATCCGGGCAGCCCGGACGCGGCCTATGCGCAATATCTGATTGCCGCCTCCCATTACGACCAGATCCCGGACATCAGCCGCGATCAGGCCCGCACCGAGAAGGCGATCGCCGCTCTGGAAGAGGTGGTGCGCAAATATCCGACTTCCGAATATGCGACTTCGGCCAAGGCCAAGATCGAGGGTGCGCGCGACCAGCTCGCCGGCAAGGAAATGAATGTCGGCCGCTACTATGCGCAGAAGCGCGACTACACCGCCGCGATCAACCGCTACAAGACCGTCGTCACGCAGTACCAGACCACCCGCCATGTCGAGGAGGCGCTGTTCCGGCTCACCGAGGCCTATATGGCGATCGGCATCGTCGGCGAGGCGCAGACCGCGGCGGCCGTGCTTGGGCACAATTTTCCTGACAGCCGCTGGTACAAGGACGCCTATAATCTTGTAAAATCCGGCGGTCTCGAGCCGAGCGAGAATCAGGGGTCCTGGATCAGCCGGACCTTCAAGAAGATGGGTCTCGGCTAGGAAATTTGGTTCCATGCTGGCGCGTCTGTCGATCCGTGACATCGTCCTGATCGAACGGCTCGATATCGAATTCGCCTCGGGCCTCGCGGTTTTGACCGGCGAGACCGGTGCGGGCAAATCCATCCTGCTCGATGCCTTTGCACTGGCGCTCGGTGGCCGGGGCGATGCCGGCCTCGTGCGCCACGGCGCGGAGCAGGGGCAGGTCACCGCCGTATTCGATATCCCGAAGAATCACCCCGCGGCGAAGATCCTCGCCGAGAACGGCCTCGACGATACCGGGGAGATGATTCTCCGTCGGGTGCAGCTCGCCGACGGTCGCACCCGCGCCTTCATCAACGACCAGTCGATCAGCGTGCAGACGCTGAAGGCGGTCGGTGCCGCCCTGGTCGAGATCCACGGCCAGCACGACGAGCGCGCGCTGGTCGATGCCGCCACCCACCGCCGCCTGCTCGATGCTTTTGCCGGCCTGGAAAAGGACGTCGCGGCGGTCGAATCGCTCTGGGACGCGCGCCGCACCGCCAATACCGCGCTGGAGGAGCATCGCGCCGCCATGGAGAGCGCCGCGCGCGAGGCCGATTATCTCCGCCATGCCTCCGACGAGCTGAAGCAGCTCGCGCCCAAGGATGGCGAGGAGACCGCACTGGCCTCGCGCCGCACCACCATGATGCAGGGCGAGAAGATCGCCTCCGACCTGCGCGAGGCGCAGGAGGCAGTCGGCGGCAATCATTCGCCGGTCGCTACGCTGTCGGCGGCGGTGCGCCGGCTGGAGCGCCGAGGCGTCAACTCGCCGGCGCTGGTCGAGCCTGCGGTGAAGGCGATCGACGCTGCGATCAACGCGCTGGAGGAAGCCGATCAGCATCTCCAGGCGGCGCTGGCGGCGACCGATTTCGATCCGGCCGAGCTCGAACGCATCGAGGAACGGCTGTTCGCCCTTCGCGCCGCCTCGCGCAAATATTCGACGCCGGTCGACGGCCTCGCCGCGTTGGCCGCCAAATATGCCGCCGACGTCGTGCTGATCGATGCCGGTGCCTCGCGGCTCAAGAAGCTGGAGCAGGCCGCGATCGAGGCAGACGGCCGCTATGCCGCCGCCGCCAAGAAGCTGTCATTGGCGCGGCAGAAATCGGCGGAGAAGCTCAACAAGGCCGTCAATGCCGAGCTCGCGCCGCTCAAGCTCGAACGGGCCAAGTTCATGACCCAGGTCGAGACCGATGAGGCCGCACCCGGTCCGCAAGGCTTCGACCGTGTCGAGTTCTGGGTCCAGACCAATCCGGGCACCAAGCCGGGTCCGCTGATGAAGGTCGCCTCCGGCGGTGAGCTGTCGCGCTTCCTTCTGGCGCTCAAGGTCGTGCTGTCCGACCGCGGTTCGGCACCGACCCTGGTGTTCGACGAGATCGACACCGGCGTCGGCGGTGCGGTTGCGGACGCCATCGGCGGGCGCCTCGCGCGCCTTGCCGGCAAGGTCCAGGTCATGGCCGTGACCCACGCCCCACAGGTCGCCGCCCGCGCCGACCAGCACCTCCTGATCTCCAAGGACGCCCTGGACAAGGGCAAGCGCGTCGCCACCCGCGTCAATGCGCTCGCCGCCGACCACCGCCGCGAGGAGATCGCGCGCATGCTCGCGGGTGCGGAGATCACGGCAGAGGCGAGGGCGGCCGCGGAACGGCTGCTCAAGGCGGCGACGGCCTAAGCCGTGTCCCGGACGCGCGTAGCGCGAGCCGGGACCCAGAATGCCGCCCCCGTGGGCCCCGGCTCTGCAGCGCACCGCACCGGACGATGCTTCGCATCGCCGGGAGCGCTGCGCTGTGTCCGGGGCACGAGACTTCTAACCGCCTTTACCCTTCCGCCCGCTCCGTCGTATCCAAGCACCATGGCCAGAGCAGCAAGATCCAAAGCAACACCGCTTCGCGACGTCGCCGACCTCACCAAGGCGCAGGCCAAGGTCGAGCACATGCGGCTCGCGCTCGAGATCGAGGGGCACAACGAGCGCTACTATCAAGAGGACGCGCCCACCGTCACCGATGCCGAGTACGACGCCCTGCGCCAACGCTTCAACGCGATCGAGAAGCGCTTTCCCGAGTTCGTCACCGCGGACTCGCCCTCGCAGAAGGTCGGCGCGGCGCCGTCGGGCCGCTTCAGGAAGGTCCGGCATGCCGTTCCCATGCTGTCGCTCGACAACGCCTTTGCCGAGGAGGACGTGCGCGACTTCGTCGGCCGCATCGTGCGATTCCTGAAGCTCGACGACGACAAGGTCGATTTCTCCGCCGAGCCGAAGATCGACGGGCTCTCGATGTCGCTGCGCTACGAGGGCGGCGAACTCGTCACCGCCGCAACGCGCGGCGACGGCGCGGTCGGCGAGGACGTCACCGCCAACATCCGCACCCTCGAAGACGTGCCGCAGACGCTGAAGGGCCGCAACGTCCCCGACATCTGCGAGGTGCGTGGCGAGGTCTACATGACCAAGAAGGCCTTCCTGGCGCTCAACGAAAGGCAGAAGGCCGAAGGCGGCACCATTTTCGCCAATCCGCGCAATTCGGCCGCGGGCTCGCTCCGGCAGAAGGACCCGACCATCACCGCCTCGCGCCCGCTCGGCTTCTTCGCCTACGCGTGGGGGCAGATGAGCGCGATGCCGGAAGAGACGCAGAGCGGCATGATCGCCTGGTTCGAGCGCTGCGGCTTCAAGACCAATCCACTGACCAGGCTCTGTCACTCCGTCGAGGAATTGCTCGCCTTCCATCATGCGATCGAGGAGCAGCGCGCTCGGCTCGACTACGACATCGACGGTGTCGTCTACAAGGTCGATCGCATCGACTGGCAGGAGCGGCTCGGCTTCGTCTCACGCACGCCGCGCTGGGGCATCGCGCACAAATTCCCGGCCGAGCGCGCCATGACGGTGCTGCGCGACATCGAGATCCAGGTCGGCCGCACCGGCTCGTTCACGCCGGTCGGCAAGCTCGAGCCGGTCGGCGTCGGCGGGGTGATCGTGCAGAACGTCACGCTGCACAACGAAGACTACATCAAGGGCATCGGCAACAAGGGCGAGGTGCTGCGCGAGGGCCGTGACATCAGGATCGGCGACACCGTCGTGATCCAGCGCGCCGGCGACGTCATCCCGCAGGTGGTCGACGTCGTCCTCGACAAGCGGCCGAAGTCCGCCAGGGAATTCCACTTCCCGAAGAAGTGCCCGTGTCCGCTCCACACCGACGTCGTGCGCGAGGAGACGGCGACGGGCGAGGAGGGCTCGCGCGCCCGCTGCACCGGCGAATTCGCCTGTCCCTATCAGAAGATCGAGCATCTCAAGCTGTTCGTCTCGCGGCGCGCCTTCGACATCGACGGCCTCGGCGAGAAGCAGCTTCAGTATTTCTTCGACGAGGGGTGGGTGAAGGAGCCCGCCGACATCTTCACGCTGGAGAAGCGCAACGCGAAGCTCAAGCTCGAGGAGATCGAGGGCTATGGCACGACCTCGGTCCGCAATCTGTTCAGCGCCATCGAGAGCCGGCGCAGAATCGCGCTGGAACGCTTCATTTATGCGCTCGGCATGCGCCATGTCGGCGAGACCACGGCGCTGGCCCTGGCTCGTGGCTACGGCTCGTGGGAGGCCTTCCACGATGCCTGCCTCAAGGTCGCCAAGGGCGAGGAGGAGGCGATCGCGGAGATGGACGCGCTCGACCAGATCGGCGACACCGTGATCAAGAGCATCGCCGACTATTTCGGCGAGAGCCACAATCGCGGCATCGTCGAGCGGCTGACCAAGGAGGTCGAGATCGTCGACGCCGAGAAGCCGAAGAGCAATTCGGCCGTCGCCGGCAAGACCGTGGTGTTCACGGGCTCGCTGGAGAAGATGACGCGGGATGAAGCCAAGGCCACGGCAGAGCGTCTGGGGGCAAAGGTGTCGGGCTCGGTGTCGAAGAAGACCGATCTCGTCGTCGCCGGCCCCGGCGCGGGCTCGAAGCTCGCGGAAGCCAACAAGCACGGGGTCAAGGTGCTGACGGAAGACGAGTGGCTGAAGCTGATCGGGGAGTGAGGTCTCTCTCCGTCATTGCGAGGAGCGTAGCGACGAAGCAATCCAGAATCTTTCCGCAGTGACGGTCTGGATTGCTTCGCTCCGCTCGCAATGACGCGGGAGAGAGCACCGCCCCCCTACATCATTCCCGTCTCTTCCTCCTCGGCCTTCTCGATCAGTGTCTCGCTCACCATCACCTCGCGCCGAGGGACGACGAAGATCATCATGCAGGCGCAGAGCAGCGAAATTGCGAGGACCGCGGAGGTGAGCGGCAGAGTCGTTGCGGAATGGCCGCCGAGATAGGCGCCGAATTGCGACATCAGCGCGCCGATGCCTTGCTGGAGGAAGCCCATGGCGCCCGAGGCGGTGCCGGCGGCCTCCGGGCGGATGCTGATGGCGCCGGCGGCGGAATTCGCCATCACGAACGCATTGCCGGCCATCACGATCATCTGCGTGCCGAACAGCCAGGCGGGCGCCTCGTTCCAGCCGACAAGGCTCCAGAGCAGGTTCAACAGGCTGCCGCAGAGCTGCAGGGCGATCCCGAGCCAGATCAGTTTCTCCAGCGAGTGCCGCGGCGCAAAGCGCACGCAGAGCAGATTGCCGACGAGATAGGCAAAGCCCGTCGTCGCGAACCAGGCGCCGTATTCGGCGCTGGTGCGGCCCATCTGCGTCACCACGATGTAGGGGCCGCCGCCGGCGAAGGTGAAGATGATCTGCGAGGCCAGCACCTGGCACATGACATAGCCGACGAAGGCGCGATTGCGGATCAGCATGCCGACGTCGCCGCGGAAGCCGCTGCCGGCGGCGCGGCTGCGGCGCGTCTCGGGCAGCGCCACCGCGATACCCACGGCGACGACGATCGCGGCGATGGTGATGGCGTAGAAGATCGCGCGCCAGCCGAACGCGGTCTCGATCAGGCCCCCGGTGAGCGGCGATACCATCTGCCCGATCATCAGCGCGGCGATGACGAGGCTGATCATCGAGGCGACACGGTCGCGCTCGTAGATGTCCCGGATGATGGCGCGGCTGACCACCATGCCGGCGGCGCCGCCCAGCGCCTGGAAGAAGCGCGCGGCGATCAGTTGCGGCAGGTTCTGCGCGAAGATGCAGGCGATGCTGGCCGCGACCATCAGCGCCAGCCCTCCGAGCAGCACCGGGCGCCGTCCGAACCGGTCCGACAGCGGTCCCATGATCAGCTGCGACAGCGCGATGCCGACCATGTAGAGCGAGACCGTCATCTGAGCGATCGAGATGTCGCTGCCGAAATTCGTCGCCAGCACCGGCAGCGCCGGAACCAGCATGTAGAGCGAGATCGGCGCGATCCCGGTCATGACGACCAGCAGCAGCAACACGACGCGCGATGTCGCGATGCTGGTGGCCGCTCCCGGCGGCTTGCTGATCATGCCGTGCATGCGTGTCCGTCTCTCGAATTCGAATCGACTGTAGCGCGCCCGCGCAAGACGGATATCGGCGTTTCGGAATGCGGCTATACGGATTCCGGGACGGTTATGATTGGGCACGCTGCTTGCGCGATAAAGCAGGTGTCATTCCCCGCGCAGGCGGGGAATCCGGTATTCCAGAGACAGAAGAGGGATATGGAGAAGCCGCGGCGTCCTGGATGCCGCGCCTGCGCGCGGCATGATGGCTGTGATGGGGAAGCAGCGTTGCGTTGATCGCGTAGTGCTATGCGGCCCGGAATGAGTGATTAAGCCTTCAGCTCCGCGGTCGCCTGATCGAGCCAGGCCTTCGTCGCCTCGTCCAGCGCCGGCCGCACCTCGGCCCGGACGCGGGCGTGATAGGCGTTGAGCCAGTCGAGTTCATCGCGGCTCAGCATCGCCGCATCGATCAGCCGTCGGTCGATCGGCGCCAGCGTCAGCGTCTCGAACGCATTCATCGGCTTCTCGGCGCCCTTGATGTCGGCGGCGACGACCAGCTCGAGGTTCTCGATACGGATGCCGAAACCGTCGGTCTTGTAGTAGCCGGGCTCGTTGGAGAGGATCATGCCGCGCTTCAGCGGCGTGGTGCCGAGCTTCGAGATCCGCGCCGGGCCTTCGTGCACCGAGAGATAGCTGCCGACGCCGTGGCCGGTGCCGTGCTCGAAATCGAGGCCGGCAGCCCAGAGGTATTGCCGCGCCAGCGTGTCGAGCTGCGCGCCCGTGGTGCCGTCGGGGAAGACCGCGCGCGCGATCGCGATATGGCCGCGCAGCACGCGGGTGAAGCGGTCGCGCATCTCTGCCGTGGGCTCGCCGACCGCCATGGTGCGCGTGACGTCGGTGGTGCCGTCTTCATATTGCGCGCCGGAATCGATCAGCAGCAGGTCGCCGGGCGCGATCCGCCGGTTGCTCTTGCGGGTGACGCGGTAATGCACGATGGCGCCGTTCGGGCCGGTGCCGGAGATGGTCGGAAACGACACGTCCTTGAGCGCGCCGGTATCGCGGCGGAACGTTTCCAGCGCCTCCACCGCATCGATCTCGGTCAGCTTGCCGCTTGGCGCCTCGCGATCGATCCATGCGAGGAAGCGCGCCAGCGCCACGGCGTCGCGCACATGGGCCGTCTTGGTGCCCTTGATCTCGGTCGCGTTCTTGACCGCCTTGAGCAGTGCGACCGGATCGCTGCCGCGCACCGGCTTGCCGCCGGCGCCCGCGATCAGCCGGCTCAGCGCGTCGGCCGCGGTGGCATTGTCGAGCGCGATCGCCGCGCCGCTTTTGGCGAGCGCCATCAGTGTCGGCGCCATCGCATCGGGCTCGCGCACGTCGGCGGACTGCTCGAGATGGTCGCGCGTCAGGTTGGAGAGCTTGCGGTGGTCGATGAAGATGGTTGGTCGTCCCTCCTTCGGCACCAGCGCGTAGGACAGCGGCAGCGGGGTATGCGCGACGTCGGCGCCGCGGATGTTGAAGGTCCAGGCCACCGCGTGGCTGTCGGACAGCACGAGCGCATCGGTTCCGAGCTTGGCGATCTCGCCCCTGATCTGCGTCAGCTTCTCGGCCTCAGCGACGCCGGCATGCTGGAGGCCGTGCACGGCGACGGGAGCGAGCGGCGGCTGCGGCCGGTCCTGCCAGATCGCGTCGATCGGATTGCTGTCGACGGCCACCAGCTCGGCGCCGGCCTTGGCGCAGGCTGCAGACAGGCGCTCTGCTGCCGCAAAAGTGTGCAGCCACGGATCAAATCCGAGGCGGTCACCGGCTTTCAGATGCGCCGCCACCCAGCTCTCCGGCGGCGGGTCGATCAGCGATTCCACGGCCCAGGCCTTTGCGTCGACCTGCTTGGCGGCCTGAAGCGTGTAGCGGCCATCGACGAACACCGCAGCTTCCTGGGACAGCACCACCGCCAGTCCCGCCGAGCCGGTAAAGCCGGTCAGCCAGGCCAGCCGCTCTTCCGATGGCGGCACATACTCGTTCTGCTGCTGATCGGCGCGCGGGATCACGAAGCCGGTCAGCTTGCGACGGGCGAGTTCTTCGCGAAGTGCGGCCAGCCGTGCCGTTAATGCGACACCGGCCTCCGGCTCCTCGAATGTCTGGAAGTGTGCTTCGAACATGGTGGATCACTTTAGGATCATGGGGGTCGGTCCGCAATCTCGACGCATTTACGTCGCATGTGGCATGGACTGTGCTTGAAATAGTTCTATTCGAATCGAGTGGAGTAAGGATGCGGCAGTTGCGCTTCGTCCGGATAACAGGGAAATTCGAGCAAGTGGTTCATCTCAACGGCGAGGGGACACACGATGCCAGCGTTCACGTTTGAGAAGATTTCGCCGCCAGTGCGCCGCGGCCCGGCTGCAACACCACCGAAGAAGCCGCGCGGCCTCATCAGCCAAATGATCGACCGTTTAGCCGAGCGCCGCGCGAGGCGCACCTTGCAGCAGCAGCGCGCGATGCGCCGTGACGAGAAGCCGGCAGAGTAGTCTCAGCAGTGGCGGCGTCGTCACCTCGCCCAGTTCACCCGACCTTCCGCAGCAACAGGCTGCTCCACCCCTCGATCCGCAGATGCCTCAGCGGCACGAGGCCCCGCGCGCGATAGGCGGCGATCACGGCCGGGGCCTGGGGCGTCAGCAGGCCGGAAAGGATGACGCGGGCGCCGGGCGCAAGGTGCTGTGCCATCGGGCTCGCCAATTGCCGCAAGGGATTGGCAAGGATGTTCGCGAGCACCAGGTCGAACGGGCCGGCGCGCGCAAAATCCGGCGCCGCAAACCCGGTGGCGCGGATCACCCGGACCTGGTTGCCGACTTCGTTCAGGGAGGCGTTCTCAGCCGCTACCTGCACCGAGGGCGGATCGATGTCGGAGGCAAGCACGGCGCGATGCAGCGCCTTCGCCGCTGCGATCGCCAGCACGCCGGTCCCCGTGCCGAGGTCGAGCACGTTCTGCGGCCGGGAACTCTTCAGGGCATGGTCAAGCAGGAGTAAACAGCCGCGCGTCGTGCCGTGGTGACCGGTGCCGAAGGCGAGCGCCGCCTCGATCTCGATGGCGAGCTTGTTGGGCGCCACACGGTCACGGTCATGGCTGCCGTGCACGACGAAGCGCCCGGCCGGGACCGGCACGAGATCTTCGAGGCTGGCCTTGACCCAGTCCTTGGCCTCGACGGTATCGAAGGCGAGGGTCGCGGCGATCTCATTTCCTGCTGAAGTTGCAACGAGTTCGCGCAGCCATGCGTGATCCGGCGCCTCGGCGAAATGGAGCGTGACGTCCCATTCTCCGTCCGGCCGCTCGAAGGCGGCGACCGCCGCATCGCCGTCGAAAAACACCTCGGTGAGCACGTCGACGACGCGCCTGGCGTCGGCCTCGCTGCCGATTGAAAAGCTGGCGCGATGGGTGGGCGAAGGCTGCATTCAGGGTTCCATTGAGTTCAATTTTTGGAGCTTTTGGTACCAATTTCCCGACAATTTGCGGTTCCCGGGTTAACTGGGCCGAAGGTTCCGCCCTATACATTCTCAATTGTTGGATCCAGCTAGCACAGCTTGGAGTTGAAACGGAGGCGAGTCTTGAAGCGCATGATGCAGAAGTTCTGGTCGGACGAGTCCGGTGCAACCGCGATCGAATACGGTCTGATTGCCGCGGGTATCGCCCTGGCGATCATCACCGTGGTGAACGGCCTGGGCACCGCCATGAATGAGAAGTTCACTTCGATTAGCACCTCCTTGAAGTAATTTCCGCCTGCATTTCCCAGCGGGGGGCTGTTTTTCTTCAGAGGCTGTTCCTGATCACCGCCCGCCAGGGATTTCCCTGGCGGGCGGTGTCGTTTCTGCGGCATCTGTTCTGCGGATCTTCAACAGGTTATCCGCCGGCTTGCCGGGACCCTATCCACCGCTTTTCCCGCAATTGTCCCTGCGATTTCCACCGACTTTCCCCAGCTTCGGCGCGACGGTCTTGCCCAGGCATCCTCTGCCCGACCACAGGCCGTTCGACGGGCTGTCCACAAGCAATCCACAGACCTAACCACGGCTTCCGAACAGCGACCGGTGATCCCGCAGGATCGCCTGCGCCGCGTTGTGGCCGGGGGCGCCGGTGACGCCGCCGCCGGGATGGGCGCCGGAGCCGCAATGGTACAGGCCCTTCAGCGGCCCGCGATAATCGGCATGGCCCAGCATTGGCCGCGCCGAGAACAGCTGGTTCAGCGTCAGCGCGCCGTGGAAGATGTCGCCTCCCAACAGTCCGAACTGCCGTTCGAGATCGAGCGGGGACAGGATCTGACGGCCGAGCACGCTCGCCGCAAAGCCGGGCGCGTATTTGTCCACCGTCGCGATCATGAGATCGGCGACCTCTTCGCGATGGTCGTCCCACGAACGTCCACCGGGAAGCTCCGGGGCGACATGCTGGCAGAACAGGCTCGCGACATGCTTGCCAGCGGGCGCCAGCGTGTCGTCGAGCGTCGAGGGGATCAGCATCTCGACGACGGGCGAACGGCTCCAGCCCTGCGCTCGCGCATCGAGCCAGGCGTGGTCCATGTAGTCGAGGCTTGGGGCCAGGATGATGCCGGAGCTGAGATGATCGCCCTCGCCCGGCAGCGCAGTGAAGGAGGGCAGGCGGTCCAGCGCCACGTTCATGCGGAAGGTGCCGGAGCCGTTCTTCCAGCGCCGGATGCGGGCGAGGAAGTCCGCAGGGAGAGCGTCGGCCGCGACCAGCCGCGTGTAGAGCAGCTTTGGATTGACGTTGGCCGCGACATATCTTGCGCGGATGGCCGGGCCGTTCTCCAGCACGACGCCGACGGCGCGGTCGCGCTCGACGATGATCTCACGGACGCCGGCATCCGTTTCGATGACGACGCCGTGGTCGCGGGCCGCGCGCGCCATCGCCTGCGTGATCGCGCCCATGCCGCCGATGGCGTGGCCCCAGACGCCTTTCTTGCCGTTCACCTCGCCGAACGCGTGATGCAGCATCACATAGGCCGAGCCGGCAGCATAGGGACTGGCATAGTTGCCGACGATGGCGTCGAAGCCGAACAGCGCCTTGACCAGATCATGTTCGAAACGTTCGTCCAGCATTTCGCCGGCGGAACGGGTGAAGAGATCGAGCAGGCTGCGGCTCTGTTCCAGCGTAAGCCCGCGCAGGATGTTGGCGCTCTGGAGCGCGTTCACGGCTTCGCGGATCGCGCTCGTGCCAAATCCGTCGAGCAGGTTCGGCGGCGCGCGCAGCACGAACTGCCTGAGCACGTCGGCGATGTCTTCCAGCTCGCGCGAGAAGCCGTCGAGGGCTTCCGCATCATGCGCGCTGAGCCGGGCGACTGACGCTTTCGTCCGCCCCTCGCCGGTGAGGAGATGGCTGCCATCTGGCGCGGGCAGAAAATTCTGCGCGCGCCGTTCGACGATCCGCAGGCCGTGCTCGGCGAGCTTGAGGTCACGGATCACCCGCGGATTGAGCAGGCTCACGGTGTAGGCCGCGACCGAATTGCGGTATCCCGGATGAAACTCCTCCGTGACTGCGGCCCCGCCGACCACCTTGCGGCGCTCGACCACGCGCACCCGCAGGCCCGCCATCGCGAGATAGGCCGCGCAGGTGAGGCCGTTGTGGCCAGCGCCGATGATGACGACGTCGGTTTCGCTCATGAAGATGCAAGGTCCAGTCTACCGTCATTCCGGGGCTCGCGAAGCGAGAACCCGGAATCTCGAGGTTCCGGGTTCGATGCTCCGCATCGCCCCGGAACGACGTCTAATATCAAGCAATTCACGCTGCAACATCACGCGCCCCTTTATTGCCCGATCAGGCGCCTTGTGCTCCATTGCGCGCGTCCGGCGCCCGCCGGAGTCTTGCCGGAGCATCCATGGATTCCATCGTGCAACCCGCCGCCACGGAGCAGCCTTCGTCGTCGCGCAACCGGCTGCTGCTGGCGGTCTACACGGCTGCGATCTTCGTCAGCGCGCTGCTGCTGTTCTCGGTGCAGCCGCTGTTCACGAAGATGGTGCTGCCTCGGCTCGGCGGCTCGCCGGCGGTGTGGTCGGTGGCCATGGTGTTCTTCCAGTCGCTGCTGCTCGCGGGCTACGCCTATGCGCATCTGCTGATGCAGGTGAGGAACCGCACCGTTCCGGTCGCGGTGCATCTGGTGCTGCTGATCGCGGCCTTCGCCACGCTGCCGCTCGGCATCGCCTCCGCCTATGGCGAGCCGCCCGCTTCGGGCTATTCGTTCTGGCTGCTCGGCCTGTTCGCGGTCTCGATCGGGCTGCCGTTCTTCGCGCTCGCCGCCAACAATCCGCTGCTGCAGGCCTGGTTCGTCCGCACCGGGCATCCCGCCGGGCATGATCCCTATTTCCTCTATGCCTCCTCCAACATCGGCAGCTTCCTCGCACTGTTGTCCTATCCGTTCCTGCTGGAGCCGATGTTCACACTGCACCTGCAGAACCGGTTCTGGACCGGCGGCTATGGCCTGTTGATCCTTCTCATCGCCGCCTGCGGCGTGCTGTTGCTGCGTTCGCCGAGGCTGGCAGTCGTCGACGCGCGAGACGAGGAGGTGAACGCGCCGGCGCCCGGACTTGTCACGCGGCTGCGCTGGATCTTCCTGGCCGCGGTGCCGTCCGGCCTGCTCATCGCGGTGACTGCGCACATCTCCACCGACGTCGCGGCGGCGCCGCTTCTGTGGGTACTGCCGCTGTCGCTGTACCTGCTGACCTGGGTCCTCGTGTTCCAGTCGCGTCCGCTGCTGCCGCACAAATGGATGCTGATGCTCCAGCCGGTCGCCATTGCGGGCGTCGTCGTGCTGCTGGCCTTCGGCGGCGAGCAGAATCTGCTGCTGACGCTCGGCGGCCATCAATTGTGCTTCTTCGTCATTGCCATGGCCTGCCACGGCGAACTGGCGCGGACGCGGCCGGCCGCCAAATATCTCACCGGCTTCTACGTCGCACTGTCGTTCGGCGGCATGGTCGGCGGCCTGTTCGCAGGGCTCGTTGCTCCATTCACCTTCTCGTGGATCGCCGAATATCCGATCCTGATCGCGCTTGCTGCGCTGTGCCGCCCCTCCGCGAACGAACGTCTCGCCGGCATCGTCAAATGGTACTGGCTGGCGCTCGCCGCGCTCGCGGTGGCGCTCGTCGTGCCGTCTTATACGACCGGCGACCTCTCGACCTGGTTAGAGGATCACCGCGTCTGGGTCGCCGGCGCCGTCGGCGTGCTCGCCGCGCTGCTCGCGCTGATCCTCAATGCCGGCCGCTGGAAGATATTTGCCACCATCGCGCTCGCGCTGGCGTTGATCCGTGTTTATCCCGCGGACGAGGGGCGCGTCACGACGGTGCGCAGCTTCTTCGGCGTGCACAAGATCGTGGTGACGCCGGGCGGCTATTTCCATGTGCTGATGCACGGCACCACCATTCATGGCGCCGAGCGTTTCCGCAACAATGACGGCACGCCGGTCATCGGCCGGCCCGAGCCGATCACCTACTACCACATGGACGGCGGTATCGGTCAGGCCGTCAGCGCCATCCGCGAGCGCAAGGGCGCGCCGCTGAAGGTCGCCGCGATCGGCGTCGGCTCCGGCACGCTCGCCTGCGCAGCCGAACCGGGAGAGAGCTGGACCTTCTTCGAGATCGACCAGTCCATGGTCGACGCGGCGCGCGACCCCAGGAATTTCCGCTACATCTCGAGCTGCATGCCGGACATGAAGCCCGTCATCGGCGATGCGCGCCTCACCTTCGCGAAGGAGCCCGATGGCGCTTACGATCTCATCATCGTCGATGCCTATTCGTCCGATGCGATCCCGATTCATCTCGCCACCGAAGAGGCGATGAAGATCTACAAGGACAAGCTCGCGCCCCATGGCGCGGTCGTGATGCACGTCTCCAACCGGCATCTGGATCTCGAGACGGTCGTTGTCGGCATTGCGGATGCCAACGATCTCACGAGCTGGGTCTTCAACGAGGATTCCGGGCGCGATTCCGACTACATCTTCTCGACCGACGTCGTCATCTCCGCGCGCGAGGAGGCGGATATCGGCAGGCTCGCATCCTCCAAGCAATGGGTACAGACCGAAGCCGACGACAGGGTGCGGGTCTGGACCGACGACTACTCGAATATCCTGGGCGCGCTGTATCGGCGTTTGCGGGACGGGGAGTAGGGCAGCTCCGTCGCCCGGACGAATCCCGTGTCTCGGAGCTGCGCAGCACGAAGTGATGCGCTGCAGAGCCGGGACACGAGATCGGAGTTATGGCGCTACCGGCGTCCCCGCCGGCAGCGCGATTCCCTTCTCGCCGGCGATCTGCCGCAGCAGGTCCGGCCTGTCCGAGATGATCCCATCGACGCCGAGCTCGATCATGCGCGCCATGTCTTCGGGCTTGTTGACCGTCCAGACCACGATACGCAATCCGAGTTCATGGGCCTCGGTGACCAGTGACGCGGTCACATCGCCGAAGTAAGGCGACCAGATCGCACCGCCCGCAGCCTTGATCGTCCGTGGCAGCGAGCCGCCGTGATCGGCCGGGTTGAAACCCGCCGTCCAGTTGGTCGCCTTGTCGCGTGCCACCGTCGGGCTCGAGCCGCGCTGGAGCGTCAGGTACACGGTCGGAATCTTCGGCGCCTGCTGCTGGACGAGAAGCAGGGTTCGCCAGTCGAACGACTGGATCGTGACGCGGTCGGAGAGTCCTTCGGTCTCGATCAGCCCGAGCAGCTTCGCGACGAAGGCCTGCGGATCAGGCGCTTCGTCCGGATGGTTCGGATCGATCTTGGTCTCGATGTTGAAGCCGACGCGCGCGTTGCCGGACTTGCGCACCAGCGCGAACAGCTCGCGCAAGGTGGGAATGCATGTCCCCGGCACGGCACGCTGGTCGGGGAATTGTCTTGCGTAGGCACTGTCCGGCCGGATCTGGCCGACGTCATAGGTCCTGACCTCGTCGAGCCGCAGCTTCACGAAAGGCGTGCCGGGCGGAACGATGTAGACTCCATCGGGGCCGCGGGCGAGATCGGGGCTGAGCCTGCGCTCATGTGACAGGATGACTTCGCCGTCGGCGGTGACACCGACGTCGAGCTCCAGCGTGTCCACGCCCATCGACAGCGCATTGGCGAAGGCGGGCAGGGTGTTTTCCGGCAACAGCGCCCGCCCGCCGCGATGCGCCTCGAGATCGAAGCCCACATCAGATCCCATGGCCCGTCCCGCCATCAGAACGCAGAGCACGATCACAATGGTCGTGGCACGTGGCTTCATGGTGCCTCGGCCGGCGAGGGCGGTTGATGGCGGCTGCGTCAGTTCTGATAGTAATAGCCGCGTGGCTGATAATACTGCCGCGGCTGCGGCTGATAGTAGTAGCCCTGCTGGCCGTAGCCCTGGTCGTAATAGGTCCGCGGCTGCTGCTGCTGATAGACCTGCGTGTCGTAGAGCGGGCGGGTGGCCGAGCGCGGCGCCGGATAGCGCGCGCCGGTGTCGCTGCCATCGGCCGGGTAGATGTAGTTGTCGTCCTGCGGCATGTAGCGGCGCGCGGGCTGCGCCGGCGGCGCCAGGTTCACGGGATCGCCGGCGGTCGCGTATTGCTCCTCAGCCGGCTGCGGTGCGCGGGCCACCGCATTGGCGTTGCGGCCGCGCGGATTGCGAGCCAGCGCCACCTGGGCCGAGCCGGTCAGCGTCACCGTGGTGTTGAGCACACCCTGCTGCTGAACCAGCGCATAGAGCGTCGAGGCATTCTGGCGCGACAGCCGCACGCAGCCATGGGAGGCGGGGGAGCCGAGCCGGCCGACCGAGTCCGTGCCGTGGATGGCATGCCCGACCTTGGTGAAGAAGATCGCGTGCGGCATCGGCGCGTCGTCGAATTCCTTGGAGTAGTGATCCTCTTCCATGCGGAAGGCGCGAAACGCGCCGTTCGGCGTCTCGCGCGAGGGGATGCCGGTCGACACCGGCCAGTGATAGCGCGCGACGCCGTCGACGGCGACGGTCATCTGCTGGTTGTCCTTGTCGACGGTGATCTCGACCTTGGCCTGCGCGGCGCCCGCGCTCAAAAGCAGCGATGAGGTGAAAGCAATGAAAAACGAACGCATCTGGAAACGCATATCAATCTCGGCCTCCGGCCTGTTCACGCTAGGCGCCGCGGCTCTCCGTCCCCGGCGTGCAATATGCCTGCAATCCGGCTTTCGTTCCAGCGAGCTGCAAGCCCATCGTTAACGCGATGCCGGGCGTAAGCAAGGCCGCTTTGTGCCGCGTCACGCGCGGCAGCGCTGACATTTTCGCGAGCGGAGGCGCGTTCACAACACCGACAATTCGTCACAAAGGCGCAACCATTCCGCCGCGCGGCGCGTTGGTGATGGCCTCTCTCGACAGGCGGCACGTCCGCCGCCGTTTACCTCTTTCCTTTCCTGGGGACCCGAAAATGAACAAAGCACGTCTCGCCGTTGCGCCTTTGCCGGCCAATCTGCCCATTCGCCTGCTGTTCGCCGCCGCCACTCTGCTGGCGCTATCGTCGTTGCCGCAAGTCAGTCACGCCCAGGGCATCGTGCGCGGCGCACAGGAGGGCTCTTATGAAGGCAACCGCATCGCCGGGCCCGTGGGCGGCGCGGTCGGCGGTGTCGTCGGCGCCGGCGTTGGCGGGGCTGTCGGTGCAGTCGAGGGCGTGCTCGGCGTTCCCCACCGCCATTACCGGCACCGCTGTCGCGGATATTACGACAGCCATCACCGTTTTCATTGCTACAGGTGAGACCATCGCCGTCATTCCGGGATGCGCGTAGCGCGAGCCCGGAATGACGATCAGTTCTTCAGCCGGTATCCCGTCCGGAAAATCCACCAGATCACGACGAGGCAGATCACCAGGAACGCCAGCGTCATTCCGATGCTGACGGCGACGCTGACATCCGCAATCTCGTAAAAGCTCCAGCGGAAGCCGGAGATCAGGTAGACCACCGGGTTGAGCAGCGCGACCGTGCGCCAGGTGGGCGGCAGCATGTCGATGGAATAGAAGCTGCCGCCGAGGAAGGTCAGCGGCGTCACCACCAGCATCGGGATCATCTGCAGCTTTTCGAAGCCGTCGGCCCAGATGCCGATGATGAAGCCGAACAGGCTGAACGTCACCGCCGTCAGCACCAGGAAGGCCAGCATCCAGACCGGATGCTGGATGTGCAGCGGCACGAACAGGCCGGCCGTCGCCAGGATGATGAGGCCCAGAATGATCGACTTGGTCGCGGCGGCGCCGACATAGCCGAGCACGATCTCGAAATAGGAGATTGGCGCCGACAGGATCTCGTAGATCGTGCCGGTGAATTTCGGGAAGTAGATCCCGAAGGAGGCGTTGGCGATGCTCTGCGTCAGCACCGAGAGCATGATCAGGCCCGGGACGATGAAGGTGCCGTAGCTGACGCCCTCGACCTGGCTGATGCGGGAGCCGATCGCGGCGCCGAACACCACGAAATAGAGCGAGGTCGAGACCACGGGCGAGACGATGCTTTGCAGCAGCGTGCGCCAGGTGCGCGCCATTTCGAACAGATAGATGGCGCGAATGGCGCGATGGTTCATGACGTCCTCACGAGGTCGACGAAGATGTCCTCGAGCGATGATTGCGTCGTGTCGAGGTCGTTGAAGCGGATGCCGGCGGCGCGGAGATCGCCGAGCAGGCTGGTGATGCCGGTGCGCTCGCCCTTGGTGTCGTAGTCGTAGACCAGCGTCGCGCCGTTGTCGCAGAGCTCGAGTTCGTAGTGGCGAAGGCTCTCCGGCAGCGAGGCGATCTTGCCCTGCAGATGCAGCGTCAGCCGCTTATTGCCGAGCTTCTGCATCAAGGTCGTCTTGTCCTCGATCAGCACGATCTCGCCCTTGTTGATGACGCCGATGCGGTCGGCCATCTCCTCGGCCTCCTCGATGTAGTGCGTGGTGAGGATGATGGTGACGCCGGACTGTTGCAGCCCGCGCACCACCTCCCACATGCCCTTGCGCAGTTCGACGTCGACGCCGGCGGTGGGTTCGTCCAGGAACAGGATCTGCGGCTCGTGCGACAGCGCTTTGGCGATCATCACGCGACGCTTCATGCCGCCGGAGAGCGTGATGATCTTGTTGTCCTTCTTGTCCCACAGCGAGAGGTCCTTCAGCACCTTCTCGATATGTTCGGGGTTCTTCGGCTTGCCGAACAGGCCGCGCGAGAAGCTCACGGTCGCCCATACGCTCTCGAAGGCGTCGGTGTGCAATTCCTGCGGCACGAGGCCGATCAGCGAGCGCGCCTTGCGATAGGAGCTCTGGATGTCCTCGCCGCCGACCAAGACCCTGCCTTCGCTCGGGTTGGCGATGCCGCAGATGATCGAGATCAGCGTGGTCTTGCCGGCCCCGTTGGGGCCGAGCAGCGCAAAAATCTCGCCGCGCTTGATGTCGAGATTGACGTTCTTGAGCGCCTTGAAGCCGGACCCATAGGTCTTGGACATATTGGCGACGGAAATGATGGGGGGCATGATGGCCGCGAGGCTGAGGGCAGGGCTGGGGAGGGAGGGCTGGACCGATCCGGGAGGGCGGGTCGGCGGAGCCCTGAAATAGGAACGCTGTCATCGGCCCGCAATTCCCCGGAGGAAAATGGTCTCAAACCAGGCCGTTCAGTGGCATGTTTCGGGCAAGTGTTGCGCGATGGTCACGGCTTGCTGCGAAGATTGCCGCTCACGCGGCTCTTTGTTGCGTCTGCGAGCGGGCCGTGGCTACGATTCCGGCCAATCGCCAAGCGTATTGTCTCCAGGGAAAAAATCGATGAGACCGAACGGCCGTCACACCGCCGGCGCCCGCCAATTGTCCACCCTGCGGGTGTGGGCGATGGGCCTGCTCCTGCTGTCAGCTGTTGCCATCAGCCCGACCACCGCCAAGGCCGCGCCGAGCCAGGCCGCTGTGGCAACCACGCATGTCTACCTGCTCCGTGGCGTGCTCAACATCTTCTCGCTCGGGCTCGACACGATCGGCGCCCGGCTCCAGGCGCAGGGCATCCCGGTGACCGTCGCCAACTTCGTGTCCTGGTCCTCGCTCGCCGACGAAGCGGCGGCCGCCTACAGGGCCGGTCGGCTCAAGACCATCGTCCTGGTCGGCCATTCCTCCGGCGCGACGGCGCTGCCGGACATGATCGCCAAGCTCAATCAGCTCGGCGTGCCCGTGAAGCTCGCGATCGGCCTCGACTCCGTGTTCAAGACCAAGCTCTCGACCGGCGCGGAGCGTTACATCAACATCTATATCGGCGATGGTCCCGGTGAGCCGGTGCGGGCCGCGGCGGGTTTTCGCGGCAAGCTTGACAATGTCGACGTGCGCGGCACCGGCGTCGGCCACGTCTCGATCGACAAGAACGAGGCGATCCAGCGTCGCGTCATTGCCGAGATCGATGCCGCCATCATGCGCTCGCGCGCACCGGCGGCGCCGGTCGCCGAACCCGGCACGCCGCGACGGGCACGCTCGGCGGCGGCCGCTCCTGCCAGGAACTGAGCTTCCTTGCGCGACGGACTCGTCGCGCAGCCATCCTCCGGCGATCGCGGGAATAGCGCGGTCGGGAAGTCCGGGAAGGCGGGATAGAGCGCCTTGTAGCAAGTAGACGCCCTATCGCTTCCTAACCAGCGTGAGGGGACGGCCGGTCCTTTGATCGCGGGGCTTGCTCGCGGCGCTTTCGGCTTCGGGCGGGCTCAGGAAGCGGATGAGCATCGTCTTCAGATGCGCAGTGCTCTGCTTGATATCCAGCTTCGGATTGCGGATCGGCATTGCGCGCGATCCGTCGATGATCGCGATCAGGATGTTCGCCGTCGCTTCTGGGTCCAGTCCCGGATCCACCCGTCCCTGGCCTTGCGCCTGGCGCAGGAAGTCGGCCCACATGCGGCGAACCGCTTCGGTGTGCCGTTCGATGATCTTGGCGAATTCCGGATTGCGGGCGGCCTCCGCGAGGCCATCCAGACTGAGGATCTGGGCAGGACGAAACCGCAGGCTGGTTTGCTCGATGTCGGCGAGCAGCGCCTCGATCACGTCCGTGGCCGCGAGAATCTTTTCGAAACGCTCCGCCGAACGGGCCAGACCCAAATCGATCATCGCCTCGATGATCGCGATCTTGCTCGGAAAGTAGTGATAGAGGTGCCCCGGACTGATCCCGGCCTCGGTACAGATGTCGGTCGTGCTGGCGCCGCGGAAGCCGTCCCTGGTGAAGCAGCGGATCGCCGCGTCGAGGATCTCCCCGCGCTTCCGCTCATGCTTGACGGGGTCCACCTTCCTCAAGGCGCGTTCTCCTTTTCGTGAGAGCCCAATTTAGCATGCCGGTCCGTCACGAGAAAATCAAAATTAGAGAGTTCCATCTATTTATGTTGACGGGCGGCAACCGGCGTGAGAATGTTTAATAGAGTGATCTCTCTAGTAAAGAGTCCGGGCCTGAGCGGGACCATGCGCGTTCGATGGGCGACACTGGTGTCTATCACGCTCGCGCTCGGTGGTTGTGCGACCGCGCCGCTCGAACGGGCCGGCTCGCTCAGGAGCTACGACCGGATGTCGGATGCGAACGGACTGGTGACGCGATCGCAGATCCGCGTGAACAAGAAGGATTTGCTGGCGGCGAAGACGATCCGGATCGCGACGACGGTCTTTCCCGCGCGTTCCGACGTCGCGCTGACCGAAAAGGAGCGGCGCCTGGTCGCAAACGCCGTCAGCCGCGAGCTTTGTCTGCGCCTGAGCGAGCGCTTCCGCATCGTTGCCGCCGATGACGATGCCGACCTCACGGTGCAGGCGACGGTGACGCATGCCGCGCCGACCAGCCCGACCGCCTCGGGCGCGTCGAAAGCGCTGTCGATCGCCAAGACCGTTGCGCTGCCCGCCGTACCTGTGCCGGTGCCGCGACTCCCGGTCGGGCTCGGCAGCCTGTCGGTCGAGGCGGAGGCGCGCGACTTCGCCGGATTTCAGAAGGCGGCCATGGTCTGGGCGCGCAGCGCCAACTCCATCACGAATTCTCCGCGGGTCGCCAACGAGGGCGATGCGTACGATCTCGCTGCCGATTTCGGCGCCGACTTCGCCAAGCTGGTTGCGACGGGAGAGTCGCCGTTCGGCGGCATCCCTGCGCTGCCTCCGATGGACAGCATTCCCGTGCGGTTCGGCGGTGCTCCCAAATATGTCGCGTGCGAGGCGTTCGGGCGGTTTCCCGGCATCACCGGCTTCGCGGGGCAGGGGCTCGGCCTGCCGCCGGCCTGGACGGATTCCGGCGCCAAGGAGAGTCCGGCCGGGAATCCGGCCCCGGCAACCCAGGTGAATTCAGAGCAGACGCTCACGCAATGATCCGCATGCGGTTGCCGTCGCGTCCGACTTCAACAACATTCGTGGCTGACCAGAGTAGATGAAATGACCCAGGCAACGATCCGTCCCTTGCGCCAAAGTGCAGCGCGCGCCGATGCGCGTGTGTGCGCGAGGAGCGCGCCTCTGTTCACGGCCGATGAGGTGTGGAGCCGAACCAACGCGGATCGGCGTTCGGCCGGCGAGACGGACGACCAGGATTCGATCCTGGAATCCGGCTTCTGGATGGCGACCGTGGTCGCGTTCCTGCCCACGGTCGCGGGCTGCCTCTATCTCTTTCTGACCCAAGGATGAGGCTCAAGGATGAGGCGCGTATCGAGCGCGGCGGCCTTGTCCGCGGTCTTAACACTGTTGCTGGCGGGCTGCGGGTCGAGCGTCGATCTTCCTCCGGCGTATGAACCTCCGCAGCCGCCCAGTGCCAAAGCGGTGAAAGACGGCGTCACGAAAGCGGCTGCCGAAGCCAAGCTGAACGGGGGACTGGAGACGTCCGCCGTCCGCCATTCCGACCACGGGCCGGGATCGTATTTCGTCTGCCTGAGGCAGAGTGGCCCATCAGCCAGCAGGCGCCCCGCCTATTCGGTCTTTTTCGACGACGACACCTATAAGGGTGTCCAGACTTCGGTGATTCTCGAGGCCTGCGAAGCCGAGGCATGGACACCCTTCAATTAAATGGGTTCCCTCCAATGATGCCAAGATGCTGCGGGTGTCACGGTCCCGGTTCCGTGCCCCAAATTCCACCCAATCGGCGGTCACTAAGCGCGGCGGGGGAGCCTCTGCTTCCTGTAGTGGGACTGCTGGACTGATGCTTGATCCAAGGCGAATTGTCGCGCTGGCAGCGATTGCGCTGCTCGCCTTCGGCACCGGCACGGCCGCTGCCACACCAGCCAAGTCCAAGACCAACGCGGCCGCCCCCGCCGCGGCGCCGTCCCCTGTGCCGTTCGAGCCATTGCCGCCGCCAAAGATCTACCTGTTCCGCGGCGCCATGGGTCCGATCTTCTCGACCGGCATGGATCGGCTCGAAGAGAAACTGACCAAGGCTGGCTTCTCGGCCAGCGTCTACGAATTCACCATCTGCCGGTGGATCGGCGATCGCGCCATCTCCAGCTACAAGGAATCGCCGGCGCCGATCGTGCTGATCGGCCACTCCATGGGCGGCCTGTGCTCGATCGTCATCTCCGAGATGGCGGCCAAGGAGAACATCCCGATCAGCCTCGTCATCGTCATCGATCCTGCGCATGCGACCGGCGACGTGCCGCTCAACGTCGAGCGCTTCATCAACATCTTCCTGTCCGACAGCGTGCTCGGCGGCGGCGACGTCGTGGCCGTGCCCGGCTTTCGCGGCCATTATGCGAGCTACGACCTGAAGGAAAGCTCGCGCGTCAGCCACATCAACATCGAGAAGTCCGACGACATCCACCGCCAGATCGTCGAGATGGTGACGCAGCTCCCGCGCATCCCGCCGCAAGCCCAGGCCGATGCCGTGCCGCTGCGCTACCTGGTGCCGGCGGACACGCTGGTCGAATTGTGGGACAGCGGCGTTCGCGTGCCGGTGCGCCGAGGCGACACCATGGAGAGCATCGCCGCAGCCAATCGCGTGCCGCTGTGGACGCTCGCGCAGAGCAATTCATTGCCGGAGAACGCGCAGCTCACCCCGGGGCAAACCATCATCGTCCCGCGTCACCTGACGCCGCCGGAGCCTGCGGCTGCGATGGCACTGCCACCGCCGGGGGCGGGTGGACGAAAATAAAACGTCATGTCCGGGCTCGTCCCGCCTGCGCGGTCGAAGCCGCTTCGGCGAGGCCGGGGCATCCACGTTCTTGATTGCCGCGCGAAACACCGTGGCCGGAGCAAGCCCGGCCATGACGTAGAGCAGTGATCAGACATTCGACCCGTTGATCGCGTCGATCACGGCATCGGTCACTTCCTTGGTGGTGGCCTTGCCGCCGACATCCGGCGTCAGCACGCCGGCCGCGCAGACGCGTTCGACGGCCGCCATCAGCCTCGAGGCGGCATCCTTCTCGCCGAGATGCTCGAGCATCTGCGCGCCGGTCCAGAACGTCGCGACCGGGTTGGCGATGCCCTTGCCGGTGATGTCGAAGGCCGAGCCGTGGATCGGCTCGAACATCGAGGGGAAGCGGCGCTGCGGATCGATGTTGCCGGTCGGCGCGACGCCGAGGCTTCCGGCCAGCGCACCGGCGAGATCGGAGAGGATGTCGGCGTGGAGATTGGTCGCCACGATGGTGTCGAGGCTCTTCGGATGCAGCGTCATGCGCACAGTCATGGCGTCGACCAGCATCTTGTCCCAGCTGACGTCGGGGAACTCACCGGCAACCTCGGCCGCGATCTCGTCCCACATCACCATGCCATGGCGCTGCGCATTCGACTTGGTCACGACGGTCAGCAGCTTGCGCGGCCGCGACTGCGCGAGCTGGAACGCGTAGCGCATGATCCGCGTCACGCCGACGCGGGTGAAGACCGCCACTTCCGTGCCGACCTCCTCCGGCAGGCCCCTGTGGGCGCGGCCGCCCATGCCGGCATATTCGCCTTCCGAGTTCTCGCGCACGATCACCCAGTCGAGATCGCCGACGCCGACATTGCGCAGCGGCGAGGCCACGCCCGGCAGGATTTTTGTCGGCCGCACATTGGCGTATTGGTCGAAGCCCTGGCAGATCGGCAGCCGCAGGCCCCACAGCGTGATGTGGTCGGGCACGTCAGGGGCGCCGACCGCGCCGAAATAGATCGCGTCGAACTTCTTCAGCTCGGTGAGGCCGTCGGCCGGCATCATCACGCCGTGCTTCTTGTAATAGTCCGAGCCCCAGTCGAACGTCGTAACGTTGAAGGCGAGATCGCCGCTGCGTTTTGCCAGAGCCTCCAGCACGCGGACACCGGCCGAGATCACCTCGGGCCCGATGCCGTCGGCGGGGATGGCTGCGATCGAATGGGTGCGCATGGGAATGCTCCGTGTGAGATTGCGGCGAGGATCACGGTCCGGGCCGCAGCGAGTCCTTGCCGGCCGCAGGGCCAATTCAATTGACGCTGGCTTATACAGAAAATGATACGCTATGACATCAATCGGGCGGGAAAGTGGGATGCGATGACCGGTCAGAGGGGCCAGAGTGAGTTGCGGGTTGCCATTGCAGGGCTGGGCTCGATCGGCACCAAGATCGCGACCGCGCTCGACCAGGGCATCGAAGGACTGGCGCTGTCCGCCGTCGCTGTGCGCGATCCCGCCAAGCATCGGGCCTTCCTTGACGGCCTGAATCGTGTGCCGCAGGTTCTGCCCCTCGACCAGCTCGGCGATGCCGCCGATATCGTGGTCGAATGCGCGCCGAGCAGTCAGCTGCGCGCGATCGTCGAGCCCGCGGTGAGGCGCGGCAAGGCCGCGCTCGTCGTCAGCGTCGGCGGGTTGCTCGACAATTTCGATCTCGTCGATCTCGCCCGCGCCAATGGCGGCCGCATCCTCGTGCCGACCGGCGCGCTGATCGGGCTCGATGCCGTGAACGCCGCCGCGGTCGGCACCATCCATTCGGTGAAGATGGTGACGCGCAAGCCGATCGATGGGCTGAAGGGCGCGCCGTTCATCGTCAAGAATGACATCGACATCGACAATCTGCGCGAGCCGCTGAAGCTGTTCGAGGGCACGGCGCGCGAGGCCGCGAAGGGCTTTCCAGCCAATCTCAACGTCGCGGTTGCGCTGTCGCTCGCGGGCGTCGGGCCAGACCGCACGATGGTGCAGATCTGGGCCGACCCGACCGTGACGCGCAACGTTCACCGCATCGAGGTCGAGGCGGATTCGGCGCGGTTTTCGATGTCGATCGAGAACATCCCGTCCGACAATCCCAAGACCGGGCTGATCACGGCGCTCTCGGTGATCGCGCTGCTGCGCAAGCAGCGCGCCACGCTCTGCGTCGGGACGTGAGTCTCAAGCGCCCGTCACGCGCCAGATCACGTTGCCGACGTCGTCGGCCATCAGCAGCGATTTGTCCGGGCCGATCGCGACGCCGACCGGGCGTCCATAGGACTCCTTCTCGTCCGGCGCGAGGAAGCCCGACAGGATGTCGCGCGCGGGACCGGACGGGCGGCCGTTCTCGAACGGGATGAACACGACCTTGTAGCCAGACAATTTGCTGCGATTCCACGAGCCGTGCTGGCCGATCACCATGCCGTCTCCGAAGCCCGGCAGCGTGCCCGCGGGCATCCAGCACAGGCCGAGCGAGGCGGTGTGGCCGCCGAGCGCATAGTCCGGTTGAAGCGCCTTGGCGACCATCGCCGGATCCTGCGGCACGCGGTCGTCCACCGTCCTGCCCCAATAGCAATAGGGCCAGCCGTAGAAGCCGCCGTCGCGCACCGAGGTGAGATAATCGGGCGGGGTCTCGTCGCCGAGGCCGTCGCGCTCGTTGACGACGGTCCAGAGCGCGCCCGTCGTCGGCTCCCAGGCAAGGCCGACAGGATTGCGCAGGCCGGCCGCAAAAATGCGATGCGTGCCGGCGACGAGGTCGAGCTCGTAGACCGCGGCGCGGCCTTGCTCGACCTCCATGCCCATCTCGGCGATGTTGCTGAGCGAGCCGACGCCGGCATAGAGCTTCTTGCCGTCGGGGCTTGCCAGAAGACTGCGCGTCCAGTGTCCGCCCGGCTTGAACGTCGTGAGCCGCTTGCCCGGGGCGGTGATGCGGTCGGCGTTCGCGGCGTAGGGAAAGGCCATCACGCCGTCGGTGTTGCCGACATAGAAGGTGTCGCCGACCAGCGCCATGCCGAAGGGCTGGCTGAGATTCTCCATGAAGGCGCCGCGATATTCGGCGACGCCGTCGCCGTCCTTGTCGCGCAAAAGCGTGATGCGGTTGGCGGAAACGCCGAGCGCCGCGGCACGCCGCATCGTCGCCTGCATGGCATAGTGGAACACGGAGCGCGGGGGACCGGCGATCTGCGTTGCTTCCGCGATCAGCACGTCGCCATTGGGCAGCACCTCGATCCAGCGCGGATGGTCGAGGCCGGTCGCGAACGCATTGACCTTGAGCCCGGGCGCGACCGTCGGCTGCTGGCCCTCGCGCCAGCCGCGCGCGGTCGGCATCTTCAAGGTCGGGATCGCGCCTTGCGGCTTCGCCTCGGGAATGGCCGGCTTCTCGCCCCAGGCAGGTGCGGGCTCGGTGCCCGTCATCTTGCGCCATTGCAGCGCCATGCCGCCGAGGATCGCGACGAACTGCGCGAAGATGCTGGAGAAGGTCATGAGGAGCCCCTGTTTGCGCGCGCATCCAACTGGCTGACGGGGCAGACGTCAACCGGTGCGGGCTGCCGCCAGGGCCTATTCCCGCGGAATGGCAGCCGATCGAATTTGCATGGGACGAGCGCCGACGAGGAGTGCCCGGAGATCAACGGCCAATCTGCCGCTCGAGCTGCCGTGCCGTGCGAAAATCATCCAGGTGCTGGATGTTCGGCGCCAGCGCGGCTTCCCTGGACAAGAGATGATACACCCGCGCGACCGTGCGCTGCTTCTGCTTGGTCCGCCCGGGCGGCAGCGCCCGCGCCTTGCGGAGCGCGGCGATCGCGTGCGCGCGGAAATAATCGTAGGCGTCCGACATGGCTCGATGCTCTGCGGCAGGTAGCAGGTGTCGAGGGCTAACGGGCGAGTGGAGAGGCGGTTCCGTGGCGAAGATCGTAGCCCGGATGAGCGAAGCGCCATCCGGGCGACTGATCCCGCATGTCGCTTTGCTCATGCGGGCTACAGGTCTCGCGCTTGCGAGCTTACCGCGGCGACAGGAACGGAATGATCATCGGAACGCGGCGGCAATAGGCGCCGTAGGCGTCCTCGCCGAGCTCCTTGGAGAGGAACACCTCTTCCATCCGGCCCTTCTGCCACATGCCGAGCGAGATCAGGATCGCGCCGAGCATCGCAGTCACCGTGCCGACCGCGATGCCGGTCGCCAGCATGCCGGCGATCAGGCCGGTGTAGATCGGGTGGCGCACGATGCCGTACGGCCCGGTGTCGATGACGCGATGGTCTTCCTTGTGGGTGATGGTGTTGGACCAGAATTTTCCGAGATGCAGCCGGCCCCACCATGTGAAGGAGATTCCGGCGAGCACGATCAGCGCCGTGATGTAGACGGCCGTATTGCTGAACACCCAGAGCGGCTTTTCGTTCAGCACTTCGGCGGTCCACGGCGTAAACAGGATGCCGCCGACCAGGATCGGAATGCGATAGCGGCCGGACTCCAGCGTCATCACCTGCTTCTGCGTGCGCCCCTGCCAGAACGAGGCGCCGACCCAGCTGGCGAGCCAGGCGAGCCAGATCAGGGCGAGCAGTTGCGTCGGCCAGGTCGTGGTCCAGCCACCCCAGGCGACAGAGAGAAGCTTGCTGAAATCGAAGGACATGAAGGTTCTTTGCGTTGGGCGGAGCGATCAGCTCGCGCGCGAGGAGAGCGCGTGATGCTTGATGGCGCCGGAGGCCTGCTGACCGTTGCGGGCGAGCAGATGGGTGATGGTTTCGCGCAAGACCGGCTCGATCGGACGCGGCGAATAGCCGAGCTCGGTGCGCGCCTTGCCGATCGAGAGGTCGCTCGCGGCGAGCGCGATGCGCACGCCCTCGGCGGTGCCGTTGGGCGGCCGGCGCGTGACGTGATCGGCGATGTATTCGAGCATGATCGCGGAGAGCTCGGCGATCTTTCCGGGCACGACGACCGGAAACTGCCGGCGGCCGCTCATCGCCGACATCATCCGCAGGATGTTGCCGAGCGGGACGCAGTCGCCGCCGAGAATGTAGCGCTGGCCGATGCGGCCGCGTTCCATGGTCAGCACGAGGCCCATGGCGACGTCGCGGACGTCGACCAGGTTGACCAGGAAGTTGAGATGCGGCTGCACCTTCTTCTGGAGGAAGTACCACAGCATCGCGGTCGGCGGCGTCAGATTGTGGTCGGCAGCGCCGATGGGCATGGTCGGCGTGCCGATCACGAGCGGGAAGCCCGCGGCCGCCGCCTTTGCGGCATGATGCTCGGCGAGCGACTTCGATCGCGTATAGGCGCCGGGCATCGCATCGGCCGGTTGCAGCGCCTCTTCGGCGGGAACGCCTTTGAGGTCGGAATAGGGGAACAGGATCGATTCGGTCGAGCAGTGCAGGAAGCGCGAGACACCGCGCTTCATGGCAGCCGCGAGCACGATCTCGGTGCCGCGGCAATTCACGTCGTGAAAGTCCTGCTTGTTGGCGACCCACATGCCGGGCAGGCCGGCGAGGTGATAGACCTGATCGACACCGGCGATCGCAGCATCGACCGCGGCGCCGTCCAGCACCGAGCCGTGGACGTGTTCAACGTCGGCATTCGCTGTGGCCGGCACCCGGACATCAAGAACACGGACCCGCTGCCCACGGGCGCGGAGCGCTTCGACGAGATGATGTCCGATGAAGCCACTGCCACCGGTAACCAGGACGAGAGCCATGCAGAAGGTTGCTGTTTCGCTTTTGGAGTTATCGGGTCGAAAGGGAATTGGTCGGAAGAGGCGCCAGAATCGCGGCAAGGTCGCGACGGAAGCCCAAGGCAATGAACAATTTTGCCATCACGAACATCGGTCCAAGCAAAAGATGCGAAGGAAAAGTGAACAACGAGGCCTCGCGGCCCTCGAAAACCTTGTGGCCGATGGTCTGCGCGGCGAAGCCGAGCACCACCAGCGTGGCGAAAATTGCCCACATGGCCGTAGTGCTGACTTGCGCTGCGGTCGTTGTCGCAACCGAAAATAGGACGACGGAGACGGCCAGAATGCCGAGCCCGAGCGCCATGTCGAGCAGCAGCCAATAGATCAATACCGGCAAGGCGAGGACCACCGCCAGGCTGACGTTGAAACCGAGCAGCGGAAGCTTGACCAGCGTCAGCGGCAGCACGGCGCCGGTGAACAGCAACAAAATGCCGACCACATGCATCGCCGTGTTCCGGGGATCGCGATGGTACTCAACGTAAACGGCAAGTTGGCGCTGAAAAAAGCCACCCATTTCGGTCTCATGCTGCACGGGGTCAGGAAGGGCGAACAGAGGCTATAGCACTGGACCCGGCGGTGCACAAACCGGCGCTTTTGTCGCGCCAAGCCGTGCTGATGCGCCCCGGGACAGGCTGCAAAACGCCAGCGCCTCAAAGGGTTCCGCTCGCCGCGGAACCGCGTTCGCTCAGCGCTTCTTGGCGGGTTTTTTCGCCGCAGGCGCAGGGGCCGCAGCCGGACGCGGCTCCTCCGGCAGCTTGGCATAGGTCAGGATCTGCAGCTGCCCGTTGACGGCCGAGGTCGGCTTCGCCCGGTCGAGAAATTGCTCCTCGCCGAGGCCGATCGGATGCAGCCGCTTGGTCGAGATCTTGAACGTGTTCACCAGCACGTCGCGGATCGCGTCTGCCCGCCGCTGGCTCAGGATCGCATTGGCCTCGCGCGTCTTCGAATTGGATTCGACGTGGCCGACGATCAGGAACGTGTAGGGCAGCAGCGAGGCATGTACCAGCGCATCGGCGATCCGGCCGACGGTCTGGTAGGACGCCGGCTGGATGATCGGCGTGTCAGCGTCGAACTGGATCTGCGCATTGAAGGCCGGCAGCTTGGCGAGGTCAGGCGCGATCAGCGGCCGGTTCACGGGTCCCGGATCGTTCTTGATCCTGGTCTTGGCGCGCTCCATCACCTGCTGCTTCAGCGCGGGCAGATCGACCTCGGCGGCCTCTTCGAAATGATTCAGCTTGCCGACGATGTCGTCGCGGGTCGGCGCTGCCGTTTGCGCGCCGGCAGTGCCCGCGAGCAAGGCGAGCCCCAGCGCAACGATCGTTCCGGCAGTGAAGAGCCCCTTCGCGCGCATCAGCGGTACCCCGCGTCGTCGACGGCCTTCAGGCAGCTGTTGCTGATGCCCTTGGGCGTCGAGACCAGGCAGGGGACCGATTTGCTGGTCTCCTTGGTCGAGCCGCCGCAGACCTTGACGATCTCGCGCTGGCACGCGTTCGCCACCGTGACGCGCGCGGCGACGCGCTTCTGGATGGCGTCGAACACGCCGAAATAGTCGCTCGCGCATTGTGGGGACAGCACGTCGCGGTTGCGCGACAGGCACTCCTTCAGCCGGTTCGAATCCGGATTGACGCCGCGGCAATTGGCGACGATTTCCGCGCCGCAGCTCGCCGCCAGCTTTCCGATCGAATCGCCAAAGCTCATGGTCTCCGCCGCCGCAAGCGACGGCATCCCCAATGCAAGCACGATCAATGTGATGGAGCCCCGGAACATGGGTTTATCTGATACGGGGAAGTTCGCGATGGTCAAGGCCTGTTGGGGGGAGAACCGTCGAGAGTCCGGCCAGTGCGGCGAACAGTCCTCACTCGGCGGCATCGGTGCGGGCGGGAAATTCGATCTCGGCGACCATGTGTTTCCCCAGCTCGTCGGCGACCTCCGGATCGGCCTCGAGCTCGGCCAGCGTCCGTGGCGGGGGAAGCTGCCGGCCGTCCGCGATCAGTTCCTGTGCGTAGAGCGCGAGGGCCTCCGGCGCATTCTCCAGGGCCTCGTCGACGTCGTCACCGCCGGAGATGCAGCCGGGCAGGTCGGGAAACCACAAGCCGACGGCCTCGTCCGGGCCTGCGTCCTCGATGATGGCGATGTAGTGGGGCATGGCAGGACCGGTGACCATGAAGGTTGTGCCGCTTGGTTTGCGTCAATTATGAATACCTCGTCCGAGGAGGCAAGCAATTGAGCGAATTGACTCTGGCTGAAGGTGCCGGCTCGTTCCTGTTTCGAGACGATGGCGCGGCCCCATTGCCACGTTCGATGCGGGTCTTTTCGTTCTGCCCCCGATCGAGCAACCGGCACACGCGCATCGTCATTGCCATGCACGGCGTTGATCGTGCCGCAGCGGCGTTTCGCGATCTGCTCGCGCCTCAGGCCGAACGCAACGGGCAGATCGTGCTGGTGCCGGAGTTCGATTTGGATCAATTCCCGGGCGTCCACGCATACAATTTCGGGGGCGTGCGACGGCCGCCGCCAGACAATACGGCCCTGCCGCGAGGTCATTGGAATTTCGAGAGTATCGACCGGCTGTTCCATCATGTTCGGCATGCGATCGGGTCGAGCCGGGACAGCTTCGGCCTGTTCGGCAACTCCGCGGGTGCGCAATTTGTCCTGCGTTATCTTGCATTGAACGAGGGCGCTTCCGTTGACCTTGCCGTTGCCGCCAACTGTGGATGCTACATGCTGCCGAACCTCAGCGTGGACTATCCAGATGGCATGGGAGGGATTGGCCTTAACGCAAGTCATCTGCGCAGGTATCTGGAACGCCGCCTCGTCATCTTGCTGGGCGACGCGGACAACGACCCGGACGCGCCCGATCTGCCGCGCTGGGATGGCGCGATGGCACAAGGACCACATCGGCTCGCGCGCGGCCTTTGGCATTTCGAGCGTTGTACGGAGCTCGCCAGGAATCTTGGCGTGCAGTTGGGCTGGAGGCTCCAGATTGCCTCCGGGGCCGGGCATGTCGATCAGCAGATATACGACCAGGGGGCGAACATTTTGAACGGCTGAGCGGATGGCCTCGTGCGCGACGTCCGCCTCACGCCCTTTGCACGAAACTGTCCACGACCTTCTTCTCGCCGGCCTTGTCGAAGGCGATGGTGAGCTTGTTGCCGTCGATCTTGGTGACGCGGCCGTAGCCGAACTTCTGGTGGAAGACGCGGTCGGACAGCGAGAATTCCGAGGTGGTGCCGGTCGACTTGGCGACCAGTTCGCCCTCGATGGTCAGAGGCCCGCGGCGGCGCGAGGAGAAGCTGCCGAAATCGGGTGAGGACGAGGCGGAGGAGAACGTGGTGGCCTCCTCCTCGAAGCCGCCCCGGCCGCCGCCGCTGCGGCCACCTTGACCGCCTCGGTTGCGATTGGCCTGCGCCCGCTGCCAGCCCGGCGTCGAATAGCTGGAGCCGAACGCCTCCATGTCGTCGAAGCGCGAGGCGCCGTAGCCGCCGGTGCCGCCCCAGGCCGAGCCGCCCTTGGATTCCGTGATCTCGACATTGGCCGCCGGCAATTCGTCCAGGAAGCGCGACGGGATCGTGGTCGACCAGGTGCCGTGGATCCGCCGGTTGGTCGCAAAATAGATCTTTGCGCGGCGGCGGGCGCGGGTGAGGCCGACATGGCCGAGCCTGCGCTCCTCCTCGAGACCGGCGCGGCCCTGTTCGTCCAGCGTGCGCTGGCTCGGGAACAGGCCTTCCTCCCAGCCCGGCAGGAATACGTTGTCGAATTCGAGACCCTTGGCCGAATGCAGCGTCATCAGCGACACCGCGTCGTCCTCGGCGCCGCCTTCGCGGTCCATCACCAGGGAGATGTGCTCCAGGAACCCCTGCAGGTTCTCGAACTCCTCCATCGAGCGCACGAGTTCTTTCAGGTTCTCCAGCCGGCCCGCGGCGTCTGCCGAGCGGTCCTTCTGCCACATCTCGGTGTAGCCGCTCTCGTCGAGCACGATCTGGGCGAGGTCGGTATGTGCGGTGACCTCGCGCTGGGCGCGCCAGCGGTCGAACTGGGCGACGAGGTCGCGCAAGCTTCCGCGCGCCTTCGGCTTCAGCTCGTCGGTCTCGACCACCGCGCGCGCGGCCTCGAACAGGGGAATGCGGCGCTTGCGGGCATGGTCGTGCAGCATCTGCACGGTGGCATCGCCGAGGCCGCGCTTCGGCGTATTGACGATGCGCTCGAAGGCGAGGTCGTCGGCCGGCGAATTGATGACGCGCAAGTATGCCAGCGCGTCGCGGATTTCGGCGCGCTCGTAGAAGCGCGGGCCGCCGATGACGCGGTAGGGCAGGCCGAGGGTGACGAAGCGGTCTTCGAATTCGCGCATCTGGTAGGAGGCGCGCACCAGGATCGCGATCTCGTTGAGCTTCTCGCCCTGGCGCTGGAGCTGCTCGATCTCCTCGCCGATGCCGCGGGCTTCCTCTTCCGAATCCCAGGAGCCCGTCACCGTGACCTTCTCGCCGTCCTGATCCTCGGTGCGCAGGGTCTTGCCGAGCCGGCCTTCATTGTGCGCGATCAGATGCGAGGCGGCGGCGAGGATGTGGCCGGTCGAGCGGTAGTTGCGCTCGAGGCGGATGACCTTGGCGCCCGGGAAATCATGGTCGAAGCGCAGGATGTTGTCGACCTCTGCGCCGCGCCAGCCATAGATCGACTGGTCGTCGTCGCCGACGCAGCAGATGTTCTTGGTGGGGCCTGCTGCAGATGCCGTCATTCCGGGATTCGCCGCAGGCGCAGACCCGGAATCTCGAGCTGAGGACTCATTTCCAGATTCCGGGTTCGGCTCTTCGAGCCGCGCCGGAATGACAGTGGGGGCGGGCTTTGCCGGCGCCTGCGACAACAGCCGCAGCCACAGATATTGCGCGACGTTGGTGTCCTGGTATTCGTCGACCAGGATGTATTTGAAGCGCTGCTGGTACTGCCGCAGGATGTCCGGGTGCTCGCGGAAGATCCGGATGTTCTCCAGCAGGAGATCGCCGAAATCGGCCGCGTTCAGGATCTTCAGCCGTTCCTGGTAGCTCGCATAGAGCTTGCCGCCCTTGCCATTGGCGAAGACGGCGGCCTCGCCCGAGGGCACCTGCGACGGCATCAGGCCGCGGTTTTTCCAGCCGTCGATCAGGCCGGCCAGCATGCGTGCCGGCCAGCGCTTGTCGTCGATGTTCTCGGCCTGCAGCAGCTGCTTGAGCAGCCGGACCTGGTCGTCGACGTCGAGCACGGTGAAATTCGACTTGAGCTGCGCCAGCTCGGCATGGAAACGCAGGATGCGGCCGCCGATGGAGTGGAAGGTGCCGAGCCACGGCATGCCCTCGACGGCATGGCCGAGCATCTGGCCGAGCCGATGCTTCATCTCGCGCGCGGCCTTGTTGGTGAAGGTCACCGACAGGATCTCGGCGGGGCGGGCGCGGCCCTGGCTCAGGATGTGGGCGATGCGCGTGGTCAAGACGCGCGTCTTGCCGGTGCCGGCGCCGGCCAGCACGAGAACCGGGCCGTCCAGCGTCTCCACGGCCTCACGCTGCTCGGGATTGAGCCCGGAGAGGTATTTCGGGCCCACCGAGGCGCGCGCACGCGCGGCGATGCCGCCGGCTGCGGGCTGGTGGTCGGGGACATTCTGGGACGTGATCTTGCTCGGCTCGGTCATGCGAATCATTGGCCCCACGATGGCACCGCGGGGTGACGGAAGGGAGCCTTCTTAACAGGGATTGGTGCCTATATGGGGCGCCGGGGACAGGTTTTCCACGTGCGCGGCAGGCCGATTTGTTCCAGCGCCGGCCGCGAATTTCGCCCCCGCATGGGCCGGAACCATCGTTCCCGCGTCGAGATTGTCTGGGCAAGTGGCGCGGCCAGCCGCGTCGACGCAGACAAACATCAAGACGAGGGTTTGACCATGCTAGGCTGGGTTGTGACGTTTCTGGTTATTGCACTGATCGCCGGCGTCCTGGGCTTCGGCGGCATCGCCGGCGCCTCGATCGAGATCGCCAAGATCATCTTCTTCATCGCGGTGGTCCTGTTCCTGGTCTCGGCCGTGGTCAGCCTGGCGCGCGGCCGCAACAGGATATAGCGCGATCCTCGCGGCGCATCCTTCGAGACGCCCGCCTTCGGCGGGCCCTCAGGATGAGGGCAGAGTGTGCGGCAGCAGTCTCGAAGAGCGCAAATGCCGCTTAGCCTCATCCTGAGGAGACCGCGAAGCGGTGGTCTCGAAGGACGAGGCGCGCGCTCAGACCGCGGCCATAACGCTGCGGCAGCGCTTTGAAACTACCGCTTCGCGGGCATCGCCACGCTCCGGCCGATGCCCTCGGGCCGCGGCACCGCGCTGTGGGCCTTGGTGACCGCAGCGATGCGCTCGCTTATATCGGGCGGAAACGGCGCGACGCGCCGTGCATTCATGTCCATGTGCAGCGACATGTTCTCCGAGGTCGCCGACAGCCAGCCCTCGGTCGCGTGCCGCATCTCCTCGAACGTGTGCAGCCGCTTGTCGTCGGCCTCCAGCAGCCAGACGAAGATCTGCACGGGATCGCCGAGGTGGATCTCGCGCAGGTACCGGACGTGGCATTCGGCCGTGAAGGTCGAGCCGCCTCGCTCCTTCATGTAGGTCGGCCCGATGCCGAGCTCGCTCCAGAGCTGGTCGATCGCGCGGTCGAACATCACGTTGTAATAGGCCATGTTGAGATGGCCGTTATAGTCGATCCATTGCGGCTCGATCTGCATGATCGAGGCGCGGAACGGCTCGGCTTTGGGCGCTGAGGCGGTGGTCTCCGGCATGTTTCCTTCCAGCTATGCGTCCGGTCGCTTGACTTGACCGGTTTTATGTCCTTTGCCACGGTTCTTCTTTCGGGAGGAATTCCGTGGGTACGACCATCACCAATAATCCGCCGCGGCCGGAGCCGAAAGCCCTCGCGAGCACGCTGGAGCAGCTTGCCGCACGCTTCGGCAACCGCCTCATCACCTCGCAGGCCGTGCGCGAGCAGCACGGCCATACCACCACATGGATCCCCAACCAGCCGCCGGACGGCGTGGTGATGGCGCAGGAGACCGCCGACATCCAGGACGTGGTGCGGATCTGCGCCAAAAACCGCGTGCCGGTCATTGCCTTCGGCACCGGCACCTCGCTCGAGGGCCAGGTCAACGCGCCCGCGGGCGGCATCTCGATCGACCTGCGCGACATGAACAAGGTGCTGGCGGTGCATGCCGAGGATCTCGACTGCGTGATCCAGCCCGGCGTCACCCGCAAGGCGCTGAACGAGCATCTGCGCGACCAGGGCCTGTTCTTCCCGATCGATCCCGGCGCGGATGCTTCGCTCGGCGGCATGGCCTCGACCCGCGCCTCCGGCACCAATGCGGTGCGCTACGGCACCATGCGCGACAGCGTGCTGGCGCTGAAGGTCGTGCGCGGCGACGGCGAGATCATCACCACGGGCACGCGCGCCAAGAAGTCGTCCGCGGGCTACGACCTCACGCATCTGTTCGTCGGCGCCGAGGGCACGCTCGGCATCATCTCGGAATTGACCATTCGCCTGCGCGGCATCCCCGAGACGATCGCGGCGGGCGCGGTCTCGTTCGAGACCGTGCACGGGGCCTGTCAGGCCGTGATCCTGGCGATCCAGACCGGCATTCCCGTCGCGCGCATCGAGTTGCTCAATGCCGCGCAGGTGAAGGCCTGCAATGCCTATTCGAAGCTGACGCTGCCGGAGACGCCGCTGCTCTTGATGGAATTCCACGGCAGCGAGATCGAGGTCGGCGAGCAGTCCAAGGCGTTCGGCGAGATCGCAAGGGAGTGCGGCGGCGGCGATTTCTCCTGGACCACCAAGCCCGAGGATCGCACCAAGCTGTGGCAGGCGCGGCACGATGCCTATTGGTCCGTGAAGGCGCTGCGGCCCGGCGACAGCATCGGCGTGGTCGCGACCGACGTCTGCGTGCCGATCTCGCGGCTTGCCGATTGCGTCAGCGAAACTGAGGAAGATCTCAAGCGGCTCAACCTGCTGTCGCCGATCGTCGGCCATGTCGGCGACGGCAATTTCCATTGCTCGCTGGTCTGCGACGTCAACGACGTGGACGAGATGGCGCGCGGCGAAGAATTCATGCATCGCCTGGTCGAGCGCGCGCAGGCGATGGACGGCACCTGCACCGGCGAGCACGGCATCGGCCAGGGCAAGCAGAAATATCTCAAGGCCGAGCTCGGCCCCGAGGCGCTCGATGCGATGCGGGCGCTGAAGAAGGCGCTCGATCCGCTCAACATCTTCAACCCCGGCAAGATCGTGCCGGAGGCTTGAGGCCTTCGCAGCAAGGCATCGGGGAGACGATGCGGCGCATCGCATCGTCGACCTCTGCATGGAGGCTGACGTCGTCGAGACCGCGCAGATATTGTCGCGTGCGATCCGGTCAGGCCGGTCTCGCGAGACCGTGCAGCGGGACTGTCCGGCCCTGTCGCGGTAGATCCGGCTCGCGCGTTTGGCGCGAGCGCGGATGTCATGCTTGTTCTGGACCGGTTCAGTACCTGCGGTAGTCGCCGCCGCGATAATGGTCTCCACCGCGGCTGCCCATTCCCATGCCGAGGCCGATACCAACACCGACGCCGATGCCTTGCATGACAGCCTCGGGCGGCGGGCCGCGATCCGGCGGCGGCGCGCGCTCGTAGATCACCTGGTCAGACGGCGGTCGCCGCTTGGGCGGCGTCTCGACCACCTTGCGCCTCGGCGGGGTCTCGTCGACGCGCTTCTTGATGACGGGCGCGGTCGACGGGTTGACCGGCGTTGCCGGCGGCGTCGGAGTCGAGCACGGGCAGGTCGGCGCCATCGCAACGGCGACCGGGGCGGGCGTCGCCGCGGCGGCAACGGGCTGGCCATAGTTGCGGTTCTGCACGCGCAGCAGCAGCCTGCGCGCGGTGGCAGCCAAATCGCTGTTGTCCCAGTTCGCCAGATAAGCCTCGAACGAGGCGCGTGTATTGATCGCGGTCGCGCGCTCCCAGGCCAGCATCTGCCGCCGCCGCTCGAGCACGGTGCGCAGGCGCGGCGTGCGGGCGTCCTGTGCGTAGAGTTCGATATAGGCCTGATAAGCGGGCACCGTGTCCTCGGTGATCACGAGTTCATAGGCGACCGGGGCCGGCTTGCCCTGCAATTCCTTGCGCCAGTCCTCGAGGCTGCGCGTGGCACTCGCAAGCGCCATTGAAGCTGCGCCTGGAAGGGCGGACGCCTGGACGCTGCTCTCGCCGAAGAACCTGAAGTCCGTGGTCAGCGACGAGCTTTCCCAGGGGATCTGCCGGCCGTCGGTCGATTGCGCCACGGCGACACGGATGCGCTTGAACACCTCCTCGATCGGCAGATTGGGCTGCCTGGCGATGGTCAGCGCAGCCGCGGTGTAGGGGCTGTCGATGCCGTTGCCGTCCTCGGCTTCGGCGCCGGGCGAGGTCGAATAAGAGATGAAGGAGCCGGGCGCGCCGGCCTTGGTGTCGACGATCGCAAGTCCGTGGCCGGCGCCGCTGAGCGCGGGGAACGGATTGTTGCGGCAGGCATCGAGCATGAAGATGCGCGCCCGCGTCGGCAGCGCGCCGAGCGTGTTGAGCAGGTCGTTCAGCCGCACGCCCTGGAGCGGAATGTCGGCCTCGCGCTTGGGGTCGAGATCAACCGGCACCAGATAATTCTCGCCGTCGATCTGCAGGCCGTGGCCGGCATAGAACACCAGTGCGACGGTATCGGCGCCGCTGGCACCGACCTTGCCGGCAAAATCCGAGATCGCCGCGCGCATCTCGTTCTGCGACAGGTTGGCCGCGGTGGTGACGGTGAAGCCGGCATTGCCGAGCAGCTCCGTCATGCCTTTGGCATCGTTGGCGGCGTTGGGCAGCTCCGGCACGGCGCGATAGGCGGATTGGCCGATCACCAGCGCAAGCCGCGTTTCGGCGGCGGCGCCGGTCGGCGTCATCAATTGCGTGAGCGCAAGAAGCCCGGATGCAAGCAGAAGATTGGAAAAGGTCGGACGGCGCATGGTGTCACCTCCATCGGCAATACGCGCGATGATGTCACTTTTTCTATGTCTGCGCCATGAGACCGTCTGTGCGCTGGATCACGGAGCGGGCCGATCTTCCACGGCTACAATCGATCGACAGCCCTGAACGTCCCGTCCTTCTGGATCACCGTCAGGAATACCTTCGGCGGCGCGTCGATCATGCGCGGGCCGACGGTGACGATGTTGCCGCTGATGTCGAAACGGCCGATATCGTTGATGGTGCGCAACAGGCTCGCGCGCGTCGGCTGCGGTCCGGCCTTTTCCAGCGCCGCGGCCGCGAGGCGACCGGAGATATAGCCTTCGAGCGACACGAAGTCCGGTGTCAGCGTCGGATCGAACGCCTGCTGCGCCCTCTGGTAGTCGGCGACGAGCTTGAGCGAGCGGTCCCAGGGAAAAGGCACGACCTGCGAGACGATGACGCCTTCGCCGTCCGGGCCAAGCTCCCCGGCGAGCGCGTTGGCGCCGACGAAGGAGACGTTGACGAAGGTCGGAGCGAAGCCGCTGCGGCGCGCGAGCTTGATGAATTCCGCGCAGGGGCCGTAGGTCCCGACCATGATGACGGCTTCGGGCTCGGCGCGCTTGATCATCCGCAAGGCCGCGGCGACCGCGCGGGTGTTGCGCTCGAAAGTGCCTTCGGCGGCGAGTTCGAGGCCGCGCCTCGCAAGCGCCCGCTTGACGCCGAGGAGGCCGTCGCGGCCGAAGGAATCGTCCTGGTAGAAGATGCCGATGCGGGTGAAGCGGCGATCCTCGGTGAGGTGCTTGACCCAGGCCTCGGCCTCCGCGCCGTAGCTCGCGCGGATGTTGACGACGTTGGGAAGCTCGAGGTCGCGGAGAAATTCGGCGCCGGTGAAGGGGCCGATGAAGGGAATGTTCCTGGTGCTGGTGATCGGAATTGTCGCGATGGCGGTCGGCGTGCCGACCGCGCCGATCAGCGCGAACACCTTGTCGTCCTCGATCAGGCGCAGCGTCTGCGTCACCGAACGATCGGGATCGTAGCCGTCATCGCGGCTGATGAGCTGGAGCTTGCGGCCGTGGACGCCGCCCTTGGCGTTGATCTCGGTGAACGCCGCGACGATACCTTGCCGCATGCGCTGTCCGAGCGCGGAGGAGGGGCCCTCGAGCGCTGCCGCCTGACCGAACAGGATCGCGTCCTCGCCGACGCCGATTTCGTCGCCCTTGGCGGAAAGCGTCGCTGCGGCCAACAATGCGATGGTCAAGCCGACGTAGCTCGCGAATGGCGATCGTGACATGAGAATGCTTGCCGGATACAGGACGCGTTGCGGAGACGATAAATCCTGCGGGCTGAACAGGACGCTAATTTGTGCCGCGTCGACGGTCCGTAAGACTCCGGGTAAAATCGGCAAGTTACTGCCACTCTGCCGGAACTTTCGGGGCAATCGTTAACTAAGCCGCGCGATGCGCGGCGGTGCGGTTTGCGAAATTGGGCAGTTCTTAACCCCGATCCTGGTCCGATAGTCGCGCCGGCGGCTCAACCAGAAGTTCGTGCCGCCGTACCGATGGGGACTTGCAGATCAAGATGGGCGATCGCGATCAGAACGATCAGGATCGGAGGCGTATGAGCGGATGGTGGCGTGCCGCGCCGCTGCTCGGGCTCTACCGCCCTGCGCTCGTGGCGATCGGCATCGGCCTGCTGTTCTCGATCGTGGGCGCTGCCGCCGTGGCGCGGTGGGAAGATCGCGTCAACCGGGGCGAGTTCGAGAACGCGGCCGAGACCCAGTCGATCGTCATGCAGAACGGCATGAACGAGTACATCTCGCGGCTCCTCGCACTGCGCACGCTGTTCGAATCGACCAGCGACGAAGTCACTCGCAGCGAATTCGAGACCTTCAGCGCCCGCCTGTTCGAGCGACATCCCGGCATGCTGCGCCTTGCCTGGTTGCCGCGCGTCAACAGCAAGGAGCGCGCCGAATACGAGGCCGCGGCGATCGCCGACGGCGTGTCCGGCTATCGGATCAAGTCGCTGCAGGGTGAGAGATTCGTCACCGCGACGCAGGGCGACGAATATTTTCCGGTGTTCTACTCGACTCAGCCGAAGACCTCGTCGGTCTATGGCATGGACTACGCGACCGTTCCGGAGCGCCGGGCGCTGCTGGAGCGCGCGCGCGACAACGATCGCGTCGCAGCCATTCGCACGCGCCTCTTCGAGCCGAAGCAGGGGGGCAGCGGTGTGCCCGACGTTCTCGTCGCCATTCCCGTCTACGCCAAGGGCACGTCGCGCGAGGAGATCGCGGACCGGCGCCGCAATCTCGCCGGTTTCGTGGTCGGCATCTTCGACCTGCCGCTGCTGATCCAGTCCATTCGCGTGACCACCGGAGCAAGCCCGGCGGTCAGCATGAACGTCTACCCGCCCTTCGCGGCGCAGGTCGCCAACGAAGAGGAAACGCTGCCGGACTACTCGTCGGCCGCCACCGCGCCGCGTTCGATGCGGGACATCGCGCAGGCCGTGCACTGGTCGGGCAGTCTCAAGATCGGCGATACCGACTGGCAGGTGCGGGCGGTTCCAACCGCCGGCGGTCCGCTGGCGACGACTTACGATCGCGCGGTCGCGGTGCTGATCGTCGGCATGCTGCTGACGATGTCGCTGTCGACCTATCTGATGCTCGCGAGCCGCAATTCGCGGCGGCTGTCGCAGGCGAACCGGCGGGTGCTCGAGCTTGCCCAGACCGACATACTCACCGGACTGCCGAACCGCGCCTTCTTCCTCACCCGGCTCGACGAGATGAACGGGCAATCCGGCGTGACGGGTCTGCCCTTCGCGATCCTGATGCTCGACCTCGACCGCTTCAAGAACGTCAACGACTCCCTCGGTCACGCAGCCGGCGATGCGCTGCTGCGCCAGGTGGCGCAGCGGTTGAAATCCGCGATGCGCGCGAACGACGTGCTGGCGCGGCTCGGCGGCGACGAATTCGCCATCATCCAGGAAGCCTGCGAGGATCAGCGCGCCTGCTCGACCGAGCTGGCGGCGCAGATCGCCAAGCTCGTGAGCGAACCGTTCCTGCTGCCGGGACACCGCGTCGAGATCGGCACCAGCATCGGCATCGCGATCTCGCCGGACCACGGCAGCGATCAGGAGCAGCTCCTGAAGAAAGCGGATCTCGCGCTTTATCGTTCGAAATCAGCGGGCCGCAACTGCTTCACCATCTACGACGAGGCGATGTCGGCCGAGCTGGAGGCCCGCAACACGCTGGAAGGAGATCTGCGCGACGCCATCGCACAGTGCCAGCTGGAGGTGCACTACCAGCCGTTCGTCGACGCCCTCAGCGGCGTACGGCGCGGCTTCGAGGCGCTGGTGCGTTGGCGGCATCCGACGCGCGGACTGATCCCGCCGGACCAGTTCATCTCGCTTGCGGAGGAGACCGGGCTGATCGTGCCGCTCGGCGAATTCGTGCTGCGGCGCGCCTGCGCGGACGCCGCCGGCTGGCCCTCCGATCTCATGGTCGCCGTCAATTTGTCGCCGATCCAGTTCAAGGAGGCCGAGCTGTTCGACATGATCTGCGCGGCGCTCGCCGATTCCGGCCTGCCGCCGCAGAGGCTGGAGATCGAGATCACGGAATCCGTGCTGCTGGAGCGCGCGGTCGAGAACCACGCCTTCATGGAGCGGCTGAAGAGCATCGGGATCGAGCTGGCGCTCGATGATTTCGGCACCGGCTATTCGTCGCTCAGCTACCTGACCGCGTTCCCGTTCGACAAGATCAAGATCGACAAGTCGTTCATCCGCAACCTCACGCATCAGCCGCGCAGCTCCGCCATCATCTCCGCGATCGTAACACTGGCGCGCGGGCTGGACATGTCGGTCACGGCCGAGGGCGTCGAGACCTGCGAGGAGTTCGAGCGGCTGAAGGTGCTCGGCGTCAATTTTGCGCAAGGCTATCTGTTGGGCAGGCCGCAACCGATCGAAGGGATCCAGTTCGACGAGCCGGCCAAACCTTCGCGGCGCGACGCCGCCTGAACGCGCCTCGGCGAGGCGTGTATGGCCGGAACGAAGTCCGGTCCGACGCCGTGGAAGCCCCGTCCTCGCTCAGCGGGCATGCGCGAAAAAGCGCTTGACCAGAGCATCCCCGGATGATCCGAAGGAACGTCTAGGGATGAAACAAGCACAACATGCGGCTTCCGTTCTTCTACGGCTGGGTGGTGGTCGCCGTGACCTTCGTTACCATGGCCATCGGCGTCAACGCGCGTACCGCCTTCTCGCTGTTCTTTCCGCCCATCATCTCCGAGTTCGGCTGGGAGCGCGGCGTCACGGCGGGCGCCTTCTCCTTCGGCTTCGTGGTGTCGGGCGTGGTCAGCCCGCTGATCGGCCGCCTGATGGATCGCGCCGGTCCGCGCGCGGTGATGGAGCTCGGCGTCGTGCTGATGGGCGGCGGACTGCTGCTGGCACCGCTGACCAGCGCGCCGTGGCATCTCTATGTCACCATCGGCGTCATGGTCGGTGCGGGCTCGGTGTGCCTCGGCTATTCCGGCCAGTCGCTGTTCCTGCCGAACTGGTTCATCCGCAAGCGCGGCTTCGCCATCGGCATCGCTTTCGCCGGTGTCGGCATCGGCTCGGTGACGCTGCTGCCATGGGTGCAGCACATGATCGAGCAGACCGGCTGGCGCACCGCCTGCACGGCGATGGGCCTGCTCGTCGTGGTGGTGCTGGCGCCGGTCAATCTGCTGCTGCACAAGCGCCCGCAGGACATCGGCCTTGAACCGGACGGCGACGCCGCCCCGGCGCCGGGCGCAGCCCAACCGGTCTCCAACATCGTCGATCCCGTCTGGGTCGGGATCGACTGGACGCTCAAGCGAGCCGTCGCGACCGCGCGTTTCTGGTGGATCGCGCTCGGCTATTTCTGCGGTCTTTACATCTGGTACGCGGTGCAGGTGCATCAGACCAAATTCCTGCTCGACATCGGCTTCAGCGCCAGTGTTGCGGTGTGGGCACTCGGCATCGTCAGCCTGCTCGGAATTCCCGGCCAGATCCTGCTCGGCCATGTCTCTGACCGGATCGGGCGAGAATGGGTGTGGGCGATCAGCTGCGCGGGCTTTGCGATCTGTTTTGCGGCGCTGATGGCGCTGAAGTTCCAGCCGTCGCTGTGGCTGGTTTACCTGATGGTCCTCACGCAAGGCGCGCTCGGCTACGGTCTCACCTCGATCATGGGGGCGGTGGTGTTCGAGATTTTCCAGGGCAGGCACCAGGGCAGTATCTTCGGCACGATCATGCTGGCGGCGCTGGCGGGTGGTGCGGCAGGACCGTGGGTGACGGGCTTCCTCTATGATCGTGCCGGCGACTACACGCTTGCGTTTGCCATTGCGATCGTCATGAGCGGATTGTCGGCGCTCTCGATCTGGCGGGCCGCGCCGCGCAATGTGCGGGCCGTCGCCGGCCGGCTGCACAAGCTCCCCGGCGGTATTGCGCGGTAGGTTGTCTCAAGCATCGCATTGCTCGTTTCTTCTTCGGAGAGCGTTAAGCATATCGCGTCTTGGCGTGACGCCACGGACCCGCAAAAACGTCTTGGACACCATCGGAGCGCTAGCGTCGGCTCAGTACCACTTCTTCCCGACGCCGTCCGGTTCCAACGATGTCTGCCTCCGATTGTCCCGCGACCGAAATGCCGGACGTGCTGCGCGCCGCACTCGCACGCGCCGAGGACGGCGTCGTCATCGTCGATGACGCGCATCGCATCACGCACTTCAACCCTGCCGCGGAGCGGATCTGGAAGCTTGCTGCCACCGAGGTGCTCGGCCGCAACGCCGCAGTTCTCACCCTCAAATGTCTCGAGGCCGGCGCGACCCCGGAGTTCCGCGAGGAGATCAGCCTCGTGCGGCGCGACGGCAGCCGTATCAAGGCGCTGGTGTCGATGTCGTCAACGACGATTGGCTGCGCGACCCATCGCATCGTGTTCGCACGCGACGTCACTCTTGATGCGGAGCGGCGCGTCAGGACCGGGCTTCTCCACGCCGTCGCCGACCAGACCAACCGCGCGGTGATCATCACCGACGTCGGGCGGAACATCGTCTACGTCAATTCGGCGTTCACGGCGCTGTTCGGCTATACCAGCGAGGAGGCCGCAGGTCGCAGCGCCGACGGCCTCGTTGCCGGTCGTCACACCGACCGCAAGGCCCTCGCGAAGCTCGTCAGGCGTCTGATGCGCGGCGGACATCGCGCCGAGGCCGAGCTGCTCGTCTACGACAAGGACGGCGAGGAGATCTGGGTCTCCGCCCGGATCGACACGTTCCGCGACAGCAAGGGCCGGGTCAAGCATATCTTCGCGCTGCTCGAGGATATCACCGAGACCAAGCAGCTTCGCTCGCTTCAGCAGCTCATCATGAGCGCGCTCGCCGACGAGGTGCCGATCGGCGAGATCGCCGACCGGCTGTGCCGCCGCGTCGAGGAGATCGCGCCCGACGTGGTCTGCTCGCTGCTTCACGTCGATGCCGCCGGCCTGATCCATCCGCTCGGCGGTCCCAGCCTGCCAGAGGACTATTCCCGCGCGCTGGACGGCATCGCGATCGGCCCCAATGTCGGCTCCTGCGGCACCGCGGCCTTCTACGGTACACCGGTTCTGGCGACCGACCTCGACACCGATCCGCGCTGGCAGCCCTACAAGGCGATGCCGCTCGCGATCGGCCTGCGTGCGTGCTGGTCGACCCCGGTCAAGGCCAAGGACGGCCGCGTCATCGCGACCTTCGCCTTCTACTATCGCGAGCCGCGCGCGCCGAGCAATTGGCACCGGCGCATCGTCGAGGCCTGCGTCAACCTCGGCGCCTTCGCGATCGAGCGCAAGGAGGCGCGCGCCGAGATCGCGCGGCTCGCCTATCACGACATCCTCACGGGCCTGCCCAATCGAGCCCAGTTGCGGCACCTGATCACCACGGCCATCGATGCCTGCCCGACCAGCAGCCACGTCGCGCTGGCCTTCCTCGACGTCGATCATTTCAAGGACGTCAACGATACGCTCGGTCACGCGGCCGGCGACGAGCTCCTGGTCCAGCTCGCGCAACGCCTGCGCGAGCATATCGGTCCCGGCGACATGCTGGGTCGGCTCGGCGGCGACGAGTTCGTCATCCTGCTGCCGCAACGCAACGTCGAGAGCGCCGAACGCGTCGCGGCCGATATCGCCGAAGCGCTGGCGCGACCGCTCCGGCTCGGGTCGAAGCTGATGCCGATGTCCGCCAGCATCGGCATCAGCCTCTACCCCGATCACGCCACCGATATCGACACCTTGATGCAGCAGGCGGACGCCGCGATGTACATGGCCAAGCAGGCCGGACGCTCGACCCATCGCATCTTCAGCGCCGAGATGAACGTGCTCGCCGAGCAGCGGTTGGCCCTGATCGCGGCGCTGCGCCGCGCGATCGCGGAGGGCGCGCTGAGTCTCAGCTATCAGCCGCAGATCCGCAGCTGCGACGGCGCGATCCATGGCGTCGAAGCGCTGGCGCGCTGGCGCGATGCCGTGCTCGGCGACGTCTCGCCGGCAAAGTTCATCCCGCTCGCCGAGGAATGCGGCCTGATCGAGCAGATCGGCCTGTGGTCCGTGCGCGAGGCCTGCCGGCAGATCGCGAGCTGGCGCCACGCCGGGCTCAACATTCCCTGCGTCTCGGTGAACCTGTCGCCGATCAATTTCCGCAACGTCGCGCTGGCGGCGCGGCTGAAGGACATCCTGGCCGAATACGATCTGCCGCCGGACGCGCTGATGCTGGAGATTACCGAAGGCGCGTTCATGCAGGACGGCGTCGCAGCGCTGGAGACGATGAACGCGATCCGCGAGCTCGGCGTCGGCCTCTCGGTGGACGATTTCGGCACCGGATATTCCAGCCTCAGCCGGCTCGCGCATTTGCCGATCCGCGAATTGAAGATCGACCGCAGTTTCATGCGCGACATCGAGAAAGACGCGGGCGCGCTCGCGATCGCCACCGCGGTGGTCCGCGTCGGCCAGGGCCTCGGCATCACCGTGGTTGCCGAGGGCGTCGAGACCGAGGGGCAGCGCAAGACGCTGGCCGAGCTCGGCTGCGACATCGTCCAAGGGTTCCTCTACACACCCGCGTTGCCTCCTGTCGCCTTCGAGCGCTGGCTGATCGACCACTGCGCCGAGCAGGCGAGGGCGATGCTGGGGCGGCTTGATATTGCGCCGGCGGGCGCGGCTGCGGTGAAGCGGTCGGCGTAGCTGCCTTCGAGCGATATTTCCGGCCGGTAGGAACGCATCAAGGCTCAGCGGCTTGGTCTTCGACGTCTCCCTGAAGGGGCGCCAGGCCTTGTCCTGCTTGCAAACCGCATGAGCCCAAATGAAACGACGGGAAACCGGCGCCACTGCCCGAGCGGCAGGCTTTCGACCTTCGCCACCGCAGCTCAAGGCCATCACGGCATGGATGGCTTGTCAGAGCGACGAGCCCAGCCTGTCCGAAGCGATAGGTCGCCTGGTGGAACTGGGGCTTGCGTCGCACGCCGCTCCGGATCGCCAGAAGCAGCGCGCGCGCAAGATGGCCGGCGATGCGATCGATCGCATGGGCGACACGACGACGACGGCGGAGGACAGGGCAATCCGCAAGCGGGATCTGCTCGATGGACCCAAGGAGTTCGATCGCGTACGAATTGATCGGTCCAAATGCAGCAAGCCGATTCGAGAATAGGCTGGGTGACAAGACGTCGCCGACACCGAAGCAATTCGAACCACCGGCGATATGGAGGACAAGCAATGAAACGGTATTCCCAATCGCATGCGACGAAAGAGGCGAACAGTCTCTTCAAGCAGACCGTGACGAAGCCCGCGACCGATTACGAGAAGGCGGAACAGACCTTCCACGCAAATCGCGAACGGCTGAAGGCTGAACGGTTGGCGAGGGAGGCTGAACGACGCAGCCAGTCCGAGAGGACGACTTGAGTGTCGCTGTTCTACTTCGACATCTGGGACGGTGAATCGCTCGTCGTGGACGAAGAAGGTCTGGATCTGGCCAGCCGGCGGGCCGCGGAGATCGAGGCGGCGCTGTCTCTTGCCGACATCGCCAAGCAGCTTGAACCGTTCGACAGCAGCGACGGCCTCGCCATCATTGTTCGGGATGCGAGCGGCCCCGTCTCGAGAGCGACATTCATCGGCGAAAGAGTTCGCCAGGTCAATTGAGATCGCGCTCTCGCCCACGTGTGTGCGCTGGATGAATCGTCATCGCGCTCTAGGTCGTCGTTTGAGCATGATCTTGTCGGAGAACCGCCGCGCACTTCTCCGGATCATGCTTTAGAGCATCGGAAGCACGACAATCCCGTCTTCGAGCTCCCCTGAAGCAAGGCGCGCCCGCGCCATACGCTCGAACTCCGTTCGGTGCTTCTGCAGATAGCTGAAGGCCTGCTTCTGGGTATTGAATGTCGTGGCAAGCCGGCACAGCTGGCGGTTTGCGCCGGATGCGAGGAAGAAGGTGATGGTTCCGTGGTCTGGCTTGATTCTAGGCACGATCTGCACTCTCCGGCAATGAGATCGGCACTCAAGTCTGGCCGGCGGCGTTGAAGTCGACTATCGCGCCGGCTTCCTTGAACGCCTCTTCAGCGTAGGCGCCGGCAAAGCTGTTCGAAGCGCGTCATCAGCCGCTTCCTTCGCCTCGCGCACCTCTCGAAGCCGCGCCATGTTCTTGCGAACCTCGATGGCTTGTCTTTCGACGTCTGCCAATGCCCGGGCTCCCTCTTCAGCGGCGAGGCGCTTGCGATCGGAACGCGCAATGCTTTCGGGTGACGGCTCTGCCGGTTTCTTGGTGCTCATCGTTCACCCGGATCCGCAACAGCCAAACCCGCTCAATCCCGGGATTGAGCGGGCGAAGCAACCGTTTCAGTACATCCGTGAAACGGCGCCACGATATCAAGCCAGCGAGAGGTTCTCAGCGCTGACTTTGCCTCGCATCTTGTCGGTCTTGATCTCGAAATTGACCTTTTGGCCCTCGCCGAGACCAGCAAGACCAGCTCGTTCGACCGCGCTGATGTGAACGAACACATCGTTGCCGCCATCGCTCGGCTGGATGAAACCGAAGCCCTTTTGGCCATTGAACCACTTGACTGTACCTGTCGTCATTCTCTTCTCCAAAGCGCGCAAGCGCATCCCGCGCGACAATCACGCAGGTATCTTCAACTTCGTCGATGTCTTTGGAAAAGGAGCCCGCGGGCGCATTCAACAAGGCACAGCGGCTAATCGAACGACCCACAATATACACCGCTTTCGCGATTTTGCAAGGAGCGCAGCCGGTTTGTTTTCTGCGGGCCAGTTCTTCTGTTCCGATCGAGGCGTTTTGCGTGTGTCCGTCGACCTGCAGGCAGGACGTTATCGATTGACAGCGCTGCGCGACAGTGGTCACGTTGACGCCACCAAGGTGCTCGCCGTGACAGGCAGATCGGCTCGTCCGAAGCCGCGACGATGTCGCCATCGCTATCCTCAAAAATTCGCAATGAAGCTCCTGCGCAATTGGGCTGCCCTGCAGGACGTGTCGCATTCGCAGCCCGGGCCAGGAGGATCAAATTGCACGTACTCGTCAGAGACAACAACGTTGAGCAGGCACTCCGCGTTCTCAAGAAGAAGATGCAGCGCGAGGGCGTCTTCCGGGAAATGAAGCAGCGCCGTTCCTACGAAAAGCCGTCCGAGAGAAAGACCCGCGAGAAATCCGAGGCCATTCGCCGCGCCCGCAAGCTCGCCCGGAAGCAGGCGATCAGGGAGGGATTGCTGCCCGCGCCACCGAAGAAGAAACCCTTCGAGCGCAAGCCGCCCCTGCCGGAGATCAAAGCAAGGCCGGAGTAGAAGCGATCTTGATTCCGGATATCATCACGGCGCGTCACCGCTGAGGCCGCAGAAAGGCCGGGCCTGGCTGTCCCGGCTGCTGTCTTCATTATGGCCTGAAATCGATGCCTCGAAGCACGATGCCCGGCGGCGTGCCTTCGAACTCGGTGGCGCGATATTTGCTCTCGGCGCATGCTTCGATGCGATCGCGTAGACGGGCGAATTGGGCTTCCCGCTGCTCGGGCTTGACTTGCGCGCCGCGCTCGAGGTCATCCATCGCGGAGGTCGAGATCGCGCAAGGAATCTCCCGGGCGCCGTCATGCATCGAGAACCGGACGATCATCCGGTCGTATTCGTGGTCGATAAAGCGGCTGCTGGTCAGTGTCATGGCTCACTCCGTTACGTGTTGGCTTCCTTGCGAGTTCGCGCCATCCAATCATTGAACGGTACCGCGCGCCCGCTCCCCGGCTCCCGCCGAGCATGCACGTGTCGAGAATGCAGGTGGCCCTCGCTCAGCCCTCTCCGGACAGCCGGGCGAAATCGTCGAACAGCGCCGAGACGAGCGCGCGATGGCGCGTGTCCTCGGCCGGCAGGCCCGCAGCATAGAGGTTGAGCAGATGGCGCGCCTTCATCGAGGCTTCCTGCCAGGACGCAGCGGGCACTGTCATCATGCGGTGTTCGAGGTCGGCCTCGCGCTCGCGCAGCTCTCTGACATGGGCCTCGACCTCCGCCAGCGCGCGGCGCAGGTCGGTGGCCTTTTGCGCGGCCATGCCACGGCGCTTGTCGAGATCGACCGGCTGGTCACTCATTGGCGATGCTCGCGTCTGCAGCTTGAGCATTCGCAAGATCGACGGAGCCGATCGACAGCATCTCCATGGCGCCGCCCGCACCTTCGGCTGGCACGGTGATCATCGTGGCGACCCGGCGATACGCAGCGAAGGTCAGGCCTTCGATCGTCTCCTCATCGGTGACGACCTCATAGGCGCCGGCCGGCAGAATGCGCTCGATGCCGCGGATGTGGAACGGATGCCTGAAGGTGACGGTCTCTCGCCGCGAGCGGATGGTCATGCGCACGCCTGCCTTTCGCAAGTGAAGCCCCAACCGGTGCCGGCTGGTGCGAGCATGCGCTTTTGGCACGGCAATAGCCAGCACTATCGTGTCCGTACGGGCAAACGGTCATGTCGCGATGCGACGACAAGAGGCACTTAACGCTCGCTATTGGTTCGGCGCGGGCGTAGGCTCGCTGCCATCACCGCGCGTCTCGACGGCTTCGGCCGGTGACTGTGGGCAAATGTGCTTCCGCCGAAGGCTGCGCTGGAGCGTTCGATGTCGGGTGATCGCATTTCGGAATGTATCGTGCCGCCGGTGATCGTTCCGCTGTTCCTGCTTCTCGAGTGCGGAGCCGCGGTCCTCAATGGCTAGGACAATACGCGTGCCGTATCTGGTCAGTGGAACCAACGAATACGGCAGCTCCAATCTCGGCCGGGGAACGGCGGCGGTCGCGCTACGCCTTGCGGAAAAACTGCTGCGCGAGGGCTACATGGACGTCAGGGTCTGTACCCCGCGCGGCCGGGTCCTGCAGCCGAGTGAATTCGACGAACTCAAACCAGCAAAGGAGAGCGACATGGCAAAGGGCCAACAACGCGGCAACCGCGAAGTCAAGAAGCCGAAGAAGGACAAAGCCAAGGTGATCGCCGCGGCGCCGTCCCGCAAGGAAGCTGCCTGGCAGCCAGATTTCGGACCTGCGAAGAAGAAGTAGCGAGGGGGCCGCATCTAAAGCGCGACAAGCATGTCGCGCGGCGATCGAAGGCACAGATGCTGATGCGACGCCGATCCCCTCCGACGCCGCAACCGTGATCGCGCGCAGGAAGCTGTCGGCCGGCATCGATCGGCCGGTCACGGATGCTCCAAGCAGGCGCGCGCTTTCACAAATGCACGATGGGCGGACGACGAGTTGTCGAGGTACTGAACGGAGATCGCGCGAGAGGCATCAGAATCCGTTGAAATCTCATGTGAAAACCTCTCTTGAACGATAGCTGCGGCGAGCGGTCACACGGCTGGCGTTCCAACGCGTAAATCTGGACCGTCGGTTGCCGATGTCAGATAATTGCGTGGATCTGGTGTGGCGCCTCCGCTCCCCAGGCTCCTCGCATTATTGAGACACACGCCATGGCACAGGCGCGCGCCTTCGCGCAGAAGCTCGAACGGTTCTTGCATTTGAAGGATGCGCCGCCAACGCTGGTCACGCGTTCACTGCGCAGCGCCGAGCTCGCTGTCACCGAGACACGGGATGATCATCCGATTCCGCGTCTCTCCGAGTCGATGCCCTCGGAGGACGCCTATCTCGTCAGCCTCAAATTCCGTGATTTCGCCGATTGTGAGTGCTGGGAGCGCGGCCGGTGCGTGATCAAGCGCGATATCCGCGCCGGTGCCACTTATCTGTACGACCTGAAACGCGATCCACGCTACGTGATCGACAAGCCCTTCCATTCTCTGTTCTTCCATCTGCCCCGTTCGGCGTTGGACGACATGGCGAGGCAAAGCGGCGCGTCGCGGATCGGTGAGCTCGCCTATCAGCCCGGCGTCGGCCACGACGATATGACGATCCGTCATCTCGGGGCGTCGTTCCTGGCGGCGTTGCGGCAGCCTGAAGAGGCCAACCAGCTCTTCATCGACCACATGATGCTCGCGCTCACCGCACATGTTGCGACGACCTATGGCGGATTGCGGCGCGCCGCCGAGCCGGCGCGCGGCGGCCTCGCCCCCTGGCAGGTGAAGCGGGCTTGCGAAAGGCTGGAGTCCGATCTCCGCGGAAAGCTTTCGCTGGAGAAGATCGCAGCCGAGTTCGATCTCTCGGTCAGTCATTTTTCGCGCGCATTTCGCGTCTCGACCGGCCTGCCGCCGCACCAATGGCTGCTGCGCCAGCGCGTGGACACGGCCAGGCAATTGATGACGGTGCGCGACCTGTCGCTGGCGGAGATCGCGATATCGGCTGGGTTCGCCAATCAAAGCCACTTCACCCGGGTGTTTTCCTCGGTGGTCGGCATCAGCCCGGGAATGTGGCGCCGTGAGGCGCAAGGCGTGCCGGACGGCGAAACGTGATCCCTCCGTTCAGCGGCGCTCTGTCTGGGAAATGGCGTAGGCGTCGCGCCGCGCCGCAAATATCTCGTCCGGCGGATGGCCGATGCCTTCGGCAAGATTGGCTGGATTGAACACGGACGCCTCGCACGCTTCGTTTGGTTCAGTGCCCGTTATCACGATCGTTCCGAGGCGCACCGCTTCGCGTCCATCCTCGTCGGGCCAACGGATGGTTACGTCCATGACGGGATCGCCGGGACGGTCCAGCAGCGCCATCACGCTGAACCTGACATCGCGCGCCGCAATCCGGGAGTCGAGATCGCGCAGCAAGCCGGTGGACTTGGCCGTGGCCGTGTCCTCGCTCGGCCTGCGTTCGTCACCGACCGGCGCGACCTTGAACTTGATGAACCGTGTCTCACCGCTCGCGTTCGTTGCGGGAAAGGCGTGCACGCCCCAATAGATCGTGCGGGCGAGGCTTGCCGGCGGCGGATTCGCGGCAAGGTAGCTTGTCTGACGCAGCGTTTCGGGATTGGCGGCGGAGCATGCCTCGACTCGGGCCATGTCCGGCCTGCCGTCCGGTCCCGGCATGTGTGCTTGCAGGAAGGCCAGCATCTGGTCGAGCGTTCTGGCGAAATGAACCGGGGCGCTCTGGGTGACGATTTCGGAGCGCTGATTGCCGCTGCCGAGCCGGAAGCTGAAGCCGCGCAGCGAGCGACCGTCCGTATCGGCCGTGTTCGCGGGGACGCCGTCCACCGAGAAACGCGCCAGCACCCGGGAGGGCATGGTGAAGCTGCAGGACCTGGTGATCTCCCTGGCCTGATCCGAGGGGGCATAGGTGCCGCGAACGCATCGGCCCCAGCAAAAGCTCGCGCGCGCCTTCGGCGGAAGACCGGCAACCGCCCTCAAGGCATCGACGACGGACATCGGCGTGGCTGCGCCGCTCGGGAACTGAGGCAGAACGGAACCTTTGGATTCGAACGATGGGCTTGTTTATGGCGCAGGGCGCGCCGAAAAATCTTTCCCAAAGCGGACATGCCTTGTCCGATCCTGCGACGAATCTCGCAACTCGCTGGCTCGGGCCGCGCCGCTCGCTCAAGACACACTATGGCATGTGCTCAACAAGCGATGGCCGCCTGATGTCCGGTCTACCGCCTACAGCGGCCGAAGAGCGAATGGTCTCGCAGGTCGCAGATGGGCCAACAGGCGACAGTCGCCGGTAATCAGCACGATTTGAATTAAGCGTTTAAGTGACCTGAAAGAGCGCCTCGCCTATAGGTTGTTATCGCTGCGCCGCAGATTGCACGCGAAAAGCGGGACGGAGGCCGAGACACTGTCATGAGATGGCCTCTACCGTATCCAAGGCGCGGTGATGTGATGGGTATTCTATTCATCGTCGTTCTGCTGTGCCTTATCGCTATCAGCTTCTATTGGTTTCCAACTTCTAAGCCGAATAACGGCTTCGGTCCGAATTGGGATTGCACCCCTGTTCCTAATGGCCAACCGATTTGCATCAAAAAGCTAGTTCAGTGAACGCGGTTCGCTGACGGAATTAGAGATGGAGATGTCCGAAGTGGGTAAAAATGCGAAGAACTCAACCTGAGCAAATCTTGTCCGCCATGAGCGGACCTCGTGGAGCGATGCTTCCACTTCGACGAAGGGCCACAACCCGACACTCTCCCCGTATAGTAAAGCTGTCGAAACGGAGAGAACATGAACATGCCGGAAATCATTCGATGAGCCGTCGAAATCGGTGAACGGAACGGCAGGATTACCTTCGATGAGTTGAATCAATTGTGTGACAGCGAAGAACTGGACCCCAAAGACATCGAACGTATTCTCAACACTCTGAGCGAAGCAGGAATTTGGATTGAAGGGGACTGACCCTTGGCTCTGGTCTAACGATATAAGTCGGCAAGGGTAAAAACGCGAAGGGAGCGAGCGCGGCTATCCAACCGCCATCAAGCAGAGCCTAGCCATCACGAGTTTAAGCATGCCGAAAACGCACATCATGTATGTTGAGAATAAATCAGCGTCGCTGAACGGCCCAGCGCGGATTGGGCGCGTCACGTTCTCGAAGACGGGCAAATCTATCGGCTATGGAGGGCGCACGTTCCAAAGCCTGAAAGGTAGTGGGTTCAAAGCAAACTACTTTGACGTTGAGACTGGAGAAAGGTTCTGGATTTCAGGTCCGCGAAAAGATGGCAAAGATCGCCTCTATGCTGAGAGCTCCGCGCCTATCGAAATCGACCCCGACGTCGCGGAGGAATACTGGCGCGACATTAGAGGACAGCGCTCCGAATGAATTCCACAATAGCCGGCCGTCATGTCGATTGTGGGTCAAAGGCCGCCCTTGCCCGCTCGCATCGCCCTGTTCGGGTCAGCTACAGGAGGCGGACCTTGCGGCGCTTTGGGCTAAGGTCAGGCACGGGCCAACACCAGACGTAGCCTTCGTGGAAGCGGCCGGGTAGTTTTGCTTGATCAAGGTGAAGCGAAGGCACCCGATGCACCGGATCTTATGCGGAGTGGTGGCGGCGTTCGCATACGGAACGGCGGCCGGACATTGCCGGACGCCGCAGACAGACGCGACCACAATCACGTTTTAGTCTGTCACCTACAGCGACATGCGCCAGCTTTTGGCGCGAGACGCCACGACCGGACCGGTGACGATCAAGGCGACCCTCGCGCTTCCCGAACAAGTGAAGGACCAATACCCCGCCGTCATCGTCGTGCACACGCTCGCCGGCTATCGCGATGCAAACGAAGGCTATATCGCTGCCGAATTGCGCAAGGCAGGCTTCGCCACGTTGACCTATGACAGCTTCGCTGCGCGCGGAACCACCGGCACTGCCCTGCAGGGATCACCAGGTTATTTGCCGATTGGCGTTGCGGACGCATACGCCGCATTGCGCGTTCTTTCCGGCGAGAGTCGGATCGACGCCAGGCACATTGCGATCATCGGGTTCTCGTATGGTGCTGAAGTGGCCCATCTTGCGGCTATGGAGGCGCTGCGGTCGGCGCTCAATCCCGGATCAGAGCGGTTTGCCGCCCACGTCGCATTCTATCCCGGAGGTACTTTTGCCGCGATTGCCGATCCGGCCGCCTATACCGGCTCCCCGATCCTGATGCTGCTTGGCGACAAGGACGATAACCTTCCAGTGACAAAGATCGACGGTTACCTGGCTTACGCGCGCGCCGCTGGGGCGCCAGCTCCAATCCAGACCGTAATCTATCGGGGGGCCTACCACGCATGGACAGTTCCCGATCTGACCACTGCCCGCTTCTACCCGGACCTCGTCAGCACGAAAAAATGTCCGCTCCTCCTGCTGGGACCGAAGCGGCCGGCCCTGCTAATCGACGGAGAGCCGAAGCCATTTGACCCGGCCGCTATTGGAGCCTGCCTTGCCGCAGCGCCCGGATATTCGATGGGATTTGACGCGGCGGTTCGCGCCCAGTCGATCGCTGATACGGTTTCCTTCCTTCAACGAAGCCTGCGGCCTTAAGGCAAAAATCAGCGTCATTGCTGCAATTCAACCCGAGGCGCCACAATGTCTGCTCGGGGGCAATCTGTTCGGTTTGGCCCGGTCAAAGTGGCGTCCGGTTTACACCTCACGGCCGACACTTTGAGGTCGGCCGGAATTTGTCGCAACGAGGCCACTAGCGAACGCCTGCGACGGGTCCAGGTGCCGCATTGCCCTCCCAGCCGCTCGAACAACTAGGCGGCTTGCGCGAACCAAGCGATCAACGGATAGGACAGCGTGAGCTGCGCGTTGAAAAGTGTGTGGACGAGCCAAGCGGGAGAAAGCGATTCGTAGCGCAAGCGCAGCGCATACGTCACCAGGCCCAGCAAGATCATCGCTGCAGCCCAAACGAGACCGAGCGGAATAATATGATTGGCAGCAAAGATCACGGTGCCAAAGGCCAAGATGTTGGAATCTTGCCAGCCAATTCGACGCAGCCAAGAAACCAAGAGGCCCCGGTAGAGGATTTCTTCGGTCACCGGCGTTGTCACGACGAAAAGAAAGACCACAATTGCGATTGCCTTCGCGTCATGAAAATCGATCCGAACATCCTGGCTTCGATTTCCAGTTACGCTGGCCAACCAATGTGTCACGATGGGCACGCCGGCCGTGACGATCCCGAAGCCAATGAGGCTCGCGGCGAGGGCGGGGAGGGTTAGTCTGCGAAATCTGAAGACGTCCGAGCGCAAGGTCTGACGCGTTGTCCAGACCAACGCCAAGGCTACGGCAAGCCAACTGCTGATTGCGTACGACAGCAGGCCATAGAGCCTGAAGCTGGGTGGCGCGGGCAGCTCGGCGGGAGCGCCGTGTATGACGAGCCACATCGCCCGGGCGGCAAGTCCAATGGTCATCACAATGACCGCAAGCGCCATGGGGGCAAGAACCAGCATCAAAGTTATGATGCTCCGACGCCATTCGAAACCGGCGCGCGAAGTGACGTTCAGGCCGGTGGGCGGCCCCTCGGTTTGCGACATGCGATCAATCACCCCTCGCTCCGCGCGCCTGACCGTATAACAACCTTTGCGGGTTCTCTAGTGGTCCCGCACCATCAAGGGAGCCAGAATGTCCGCTCTTTCTGGAAGCTGCGGTCGGTTCGGTCATAGCTCTTGATAAAGTCGTCACCGTTGCATGGCTCTCGGCAGAGAGCTGGATGCTACCGTTGGTATCGATCAAGCGAGGGATATGGCTAAGCGCAACGAGCCTTACGGATACTGCATCGTCGAGAGCTACTACCCGGACGGCACCGCAGGCCTGCACGGACCGGTGTACATCCGGCCGGTCTCCGGGCGAGATTTCTCGACGCATCGGCGCGTCGAGTGCAGCAAACGACCTGATGAAGCTGCGCATAGATCCGATCGGTCCCCGACTACGGGTCAACCTAACCGACCGCGAGGTCGGAGGGGAATTCCTGTATTCGTATTTTGGATGGCGCGAGGAGCCGGTCGGTCCCGACGAGGCCTGATCAGGGCCCGACGCGGACCACTTCGACGTAGTCCGAGGCCAATCCCGTCCTGCGCCTGAGATCCGTGATCGCGCGCAGGAAACTGTCGGCCGGCGTCGTCTCCGGATCGATCAGCCGGTGCAGGCGAAAGCCGTCTTCCAGCGCGAGCACGATTGCGGCCATCCAGGGTGGGTTCAGATTGTCGTTGCGCCCGTTGCTCTTCAATGTCGCCTCGACGATGTCGGCGACCAGCTTGCGCCGCGCGCGCAGGCGCTTGGCAAGCTCCGGGCGCCGCTTCTCGGCGCGTGCGACGAACAGGATCATCTCCATGTGGAGGAGGGGCGAGCGGCCGAGCGGATCCTGCCGGCTGCGGTCCATCGTCTTCAGCGCAGCGATGAAATCGTCGAGATTGTCGTGCTGCGCGAGGATGTCCATGTTGCGCCGGATCGACTGCTCGACATGGTCCTCGAGCATGGCGATGATCAATTCGTCCTTGCTCTTGAAGTTCGAATAGAACGCCCCGCGGCTAAAGCCCGCCGCCGCCGCGATCGCCTCGATGCTGGCGCCGCCGATGCCGTCCTGTTCGAACACGCGCGCGGCCGCCTCGAACAGCCTGTCGCGCGTGTCGTCCCTGGTCGGTCTCGTTCTCACCCTTGACATCGGCACAGGTTAGGGCAGACTGCAACTCGATACAACAATGTATCGAGTTCGATAATTCAGGGATGGTTACGCTGCGCATGAGGGGCTGCCCGGCGTATTCGATTCATGCGGCAACCGGTCTGAGGTCACCATGAACGAGCACGTGCAAGGCGCCGGCGGCGGACCGCTGTTCAACCCGCTCTCGCCGGACTTCATCCGCGATCCCTATCCGCATTACGACCGGCTGCGCAGGCTCGATCCGATCCATGTGACGCCGTTCGGCCAGTTCGTCACCAGCCGCCACGCCGAGGTGAGTCTCGTGCTGCGCGACAAGCGCTTCGGCAAGGATTTCGTCGAGCGCACCACGCGCCGCTACGGTCCCGAGATCATGAAGGAGCCGGTGTTCCGCAGCATGAGCTACTGGATGCTGCAGGCCGATCCTCCGGACCACACCCGCTTGCGCGGCCTCGTGGTAAGGGCCTTCACCGCCCGCCGGGTCGAGGACATGCGGCCGCGAATCCAGCAGATCGTCGATGAGGCCATCGACGCCGTGATCGACCGCGGCCACATGGACCTGATCGAGGATTTCGCCTTCCGCCTGCCCGTCACCATCATCTGCGACATGCTCGGCATCCCCGAGGAGCACCGCGAAGTCTTCTACAAGAGCTCGCGCGACGGCGGGCGGCTGCTCGATCCCGTGCCTTTGTCTGCGGAGGAGATCAAACAGGGCAACGCCGGCAACCTGATGGCGCAGATGTATTTCCAGCAATTGTTCGAGCTGCGCCGTCGCAACCCCGGCGACGACCTCATCACCCAGCTGGTGCAGGCCGAGGAGGACGGCAACAAGCTCACCAATGAGGAACTGACCGCCAACATCATCCTCTTGTTCGGCGCAGGCCACGAGACCACGGTCAACCTGATCGGCAACGGCCTGCTCGCGCTCCACCGCAATCCGGATCAGCTGGCGCTGCTCAAGGCGCGGCCGGAAATGATGGTGGGCGCGATCGAGGAATTCCTGCGCTACGATTCCTCGGTGCAGATGACCGGGCGCGTCGCGCTGGAGGACATCGACGATCTCGGCGGCGCGAGGATTCCGAAGGGCGAGAGCGTGCTGTGCCTGCTCGGCTCGGCCAACCGGGATCCCGCGGTCTATCCTGATCGGCCCGACCGGCTGGACGTCACCCGCCCGAATGTGAAGCCGCTGTCGTTCGGCGGCGGCATCCATTTCTGCCTGGGTGCCCAGCTGGCGCGCATCGAGGCCGAGATCGCCATCGCCACGCTGCTGCGGCGGCTGCCCGACTTGCGCATCGACGACGTCGAGAACCCGGAATGGCGGCCGACCTTCGTGCTGCGCGGCCTGAAGCGGTTGCCGGCGAGCTGGTGAGGCGCGCCAGCGTTAACCTCCGCGCGCAACAGTCGCTGTGACTTCGCCACACTTCCCTCTATATAAGGGGCTGTTCCGGCGCGCCTGAGGCCCTCAGGTTCGGCCCGGGCCGGTTTGGCCGAGGGGAGACCCGTGCAGACGACGCTGCTCGGATTGGCGATTGCCTTCATCATTGCGCTGCTGGCCGCGCTGATCGGGCCTTACTACGTCGACTGGAACCAGTTCAGGCCCCAGTTCGAGGCGGAGGCCGGCAAGATCATCGGCGTGCCAGTGCGGGTCGCAGGCGAGCTCGACGCGCGGCTGCTGCCGGCGCCGACGCTGCGGCTGCGCGGCGTCACCTTCGGCGGCAACAACGATCTCGGCCGCCTGCGCGCCGACAAGCTCGACGTCGAGTTCAGCCTGGGCTCGCTGATGCGCGGCGAGTGGCGCGCCACCGAGCTTTCGGTGGGCGGCATGGCGGTCGATCTCGGCCTGGATGCGCGCGGGCGGGTCGATCTGCCGTCGAGCGCGAGCGGCACCTTCAACCTGGCGTCCCTCGCCATCGAGCGGCTGAATCTCACCGGCCGCATCGCCCTGCACGATGCCGCCAGCCGCTCGACGCTTGAATTGAACGACATCACCTTCTCCGGCGACGTGCGCTCGCTCGCGGGCTCGGTGCGGGGCGACGGCAGTTTCACCGCCGCCGGGGTGCGCTACCCGTTCCGCGTCTCCTCCGGCCCGAGCGCCGACGGCAGCGCGACCCGCCTCCACCTCAACATCGATCCGGGCGAGCGTCCCATCCTCGCCGATCTCGAAGGTGTGCTCGCCTTCGACAACCGCCAGCCGAAATTCGACGGCGCGCTGACGCTCGCCGTGCCCGCGACCAAGAAGGCGGGCGAGGCGGGGCCGACGCCCTGGAAGCTCGCGACCAGGCTCAAGGCCGATCCGGCCGGCGCGAAATTCGAGCAGATCGACGCCAGCTTCGGCACGGAGGATACCGCGCTGAAGCTCGGCGGCGTCGGTGATCTCAGGTTCGGCGCCTCGCCGCTGCTCCGCGCGGTGCTGTCGGCGCGGCAGGTCGATGCCGACAGGCTGACGGCCAGGGACGATGCCGATCCGCAGCGCGTCCTGCCGGCGCTGCGGGCGGGCCTTGCGGCGATCCCGCAGACGCCAATCCCGGCGCAGATCGAATTCAATGCCGATCAGATCATGCTCGGCGGCCGTCCGCTTCAGAACATTGCGGCCGAACTTCAGACCGACGGCAGGTCATGGACCTTCCAGCGGCTCGAATTGCGTGCGCCCGGCACGACGCAGCTTTCGCTCAACGGCGCGACCCCCGGCGCGGACAGCTTCAGCGGCCGTCTGCGCATCGAATCGTCGGATCCCGACACGCTGGTGGCCTGGCTTCAGGGCCGCAGCGAGGTCAACCGGCGCAGCACGCGGCCGCTGCGCCTCGCCGGCGAAGTGACCATCGCCGCCAATCACCTCGCCATCGACAGGCTGAAGGCCGACATCGACGGCGGCGCGGTGGAGGGCCGCATCGCCTTCGTGCAGACCGGCGCGAGCAAGGGCTCGCGGATCGACGCGGAGCTCAAGGCCGACCGGCTCGATCTCGATGCCGCCGCGAGTTTTGTCCGCGCGCTCGCGGGGCCGCAGGGCGAGTGGCCGGAAGAGGCGAAGCTCTCACTGGATATCGGCCGCGCGATCTCCGCCGGGCAGGAGCTGCGGCCGTTCGCAGCCAGGCTCGCCTACAGCGCCGCATCGCTGTCGCTGGAGCAGTTGCGATTCGGCCAGGCCAGCGGCCTCACCACGGAGGCGAGCGGCAGCTTCGAGCGCACCAAAGCCACCGGCAAGCTCGCGGTGAAATCCTCGGCCAGTTCGCTGCGCGAGCTCACCGCGCTGATCGAGCCGTTTGCGCCCGCGGTGCGCGCGCGCTTCGATGCCCTGCCGTCCTCGCCCGGCGCGACCCGTCTCAAGCTCGATCTCAGCCTCGACAGGAACACCGAGCAGGCCGATCGCAGCAATGCCCGAATCGTGCTCGACCTCGACGCGCCGCAGCTCAAGGCGACCACGACCCTGGTCGCGCAGACGCCGGCGGCCGCCATCGGAGGGATCGACCTCGAAAGGTTGCGCAACAGCGACTTCACGCTGGACACGAAGGGCTCGGCATCGCAGGCCGGCGCGCTGCTGGCGCTGCTCGGGCTCGATCGCGTCGTGGCCGCGGGCGAGGGCGCCTCGCAATTCGAAGGCCGCTTGAGCGGCGCCTGGCGCCGACCGCTGCAATTGAACGCGAAGCTCAGCGGCGGCGGGCTCGATGCGGATGCGCAAGGCAGCGTCGAATTGTCGGAGCCGAAGGCCAGCGTGAACCTGCGCGTGCGCAACGCCAATCTGGCGCCGCTGCTCGGCACCGGCCCGACCGACAAATCGGCGCAGAATGTCAGCCTGTCTTCCCGCCTCACGCTGTCAGGCAATCGCCTGACCTTCGACGATCTCGACGGCAATGCAGCAGGCTCGCATCTGCGCGGGCATCTTTCGGTGATGCTCGATCAGGAGAAGAGCGTCGATGGCGAGGTCGGCCTCGACTCGCTCGATCTTGCGCCGGCGCTCGCAATCGCGATCGGCGCGGCCGGACATGAGTCCGGTGAGCCGTTCAGTCCGGGGCTCGTCGGCGGCTGGCGCGGCCGCATCGCCTTCCAGGCCTTGCGCGGAACGTTGCCGGGCGGCATCGAGCTGCGCCCCTTCGGCGGCACGATCCGGAGCGACGGGCAGTCGCTCGCGTTCGATGCGCTCAAGGGCGGCGTCGGTGGCGGCGAGATGTCCGCGAGCCTTGACGCGCGCAATGGCGCGAATGGTCTTGCGCTGAACGCGCGCATCGAGCTCGGCAATGTCGATGCGGCGACGCTGCGCTATCGTGACCTCGCGCTGTCCAAGGGGCGCGCCTCGGTGCAGATGGCGCTGACCAGCCAGGGCCGCAGCGTCGCGGCTTTGACCGGTGCGCTCGCCGGCAACGGCACGGTGACGCTCGAGTCCGCGGAAATCAGCGGCCTCAATCCGCGTGCGTTCGAGATCGCGATCCGCGCCAGCGACGGCGGCCAGGTCGCGGACGACAACCGTCTGCGGCAGCTCGTCGAGCCCGCGCTGTCGGCGGGTCCCATTACGATCGCCTCGGCACAGATCCCGTTCACGATCCGCGACGGCCGGCTGCGCGTCGGCGCGACGTCGCTGGAGGCCAAGAACGCCCGCGCCATCGTCTCGGGCGGCTACGACATTCCCGCCGACCAGGCCGACATCCGCGCCAGCCTGACGCCGATCATGACCGGCCTCTCCGGCGCCCCTCCGGAGATCCAGCTGTTCGCGGCAGGGCCCCCCGACAAGCTGAGCCGCACCATCGACCTCACGCCGCTGTCGTCATGGCTTGCGGTGCGCACGATCGATCGCGAGACGCGTCGGCTCGATGCCATCGAACGCGGCGAGCCGCCGCCGGCCACCGCTGCGCTGCCGACGCTGGTCTCGCCCGATCCGGAGCCGCCGCTGCTGGATGTGCCGCTGCCCGGCCGCGATCCGCGCCGCGCGCCGCAGAAGTCAAAGGCCGCGCCGACGCCGAAGGCCCCGCAGGCCGCTCCCGCCGCGCCAAGCCCTCCACTCACAAGCCCTCCACTCACAAGCCCGCCGCTCGCAAGCCAGCAGGCCGCGCCACTGCCGCCGCCGATCGAGGTGAAGCCGGCTCCGGGCCCGCCGCCCGCCAAGCCGAGGCCGAAGCCGCCGCTGGTGCTGACGCCGCAGAATCCGTGAGGGCGAAGTCGGTTTGGAGAGACGGAGCCGCAGGCTCGTTTAACCTCTTCCGCTTGCGGGAGAGGTCGGCGCGAAGCGCCGGGTGAGGGTTCTCTCCTCTGGGGGACTATCCCGTTGCGGACACACCCTCTCCCCAACCTCTCCCGGAAGCGGGAGAGGGGGCGCACCGTCTCCGTTGCCCGCCCCTTAACCCATTCCCTCGCATTTGAACGAATTTTCGTCGGCAAAACTGATTTGCCGATTTTACTGAATTCTCGCGTTTCATCTCTAGCGTCGGCTCCCAGAGGAATTCGGCGTCGCGCCAAGAGCGGCGGGACGGCTTGCCGAACGGCTACCAAGAACTGGGGTGATCGAGATGAACGGGGCGAAATCGCTTCTACAGGATCTGGACGACGCGATCGCGCGCGGCACCGACGAAAGCCGGGCGAAGGCGTTGTGGCACGCGACCGATATCCTGATCACGGGCCGCTACAGCGACGACGAGATCTCCACGTTCGGCGAGGTCATCGGCCGGCTCGCCGAGGAGATCGAGGTCGCCGCGCGGGCGCAGCTCTCGGAACTGATGGCGGCCTGCGATCACGCGCCGCTCAACGTTATCGAAAAGCTCGCGCTCGACGACGAGATCGAGGTCGCCGGTCCCGTGCTGCGCGAGTCCAATCGTCTCGACGAGAAGATGCTGGTCGAGAGCGCCCTCACCAAGAGCCAGTCGCATCTGCTGGCGATCGCCCAGCGCAAGTCGATCGGCGAAGCCGTGACCGACGTGCTGGTCAAGCGCGGCAACCAGGAGGTCGTGACGTCGGTTGCCAGGAACGACGGCGCGCGCTTCTCCGGGTCCGGCCTGCTGCACATGGTCCGCCGCGCCGAGGGCGATTCGATTCTCGCCGAACAGCTTGGCCTGCGCAAGGACGTGCCGCGCCACATCTTCCAGCAGCTGATCTCGAAGGCGTCGGAAGACGTGCGCCGCCGCCTCGAGACCGAGCGGCCCGAGATGATGGCGCAGATCCAGAGCTCGGTGACCGAGCTCACCGGCGACCTCCAGTCCAAGTTCGGCCCGTCCTCGCGCAGCTATTTCGTCGCCAAGCGCGTGGTCACGACGCAGTACCGGCAGGGCAACCTCAATCAGGACTCCATCTCGAACTATGCGCGCCAGCACCGCTTCGACGAGGTGCAGATCGGCCTGTCGCTGCTCTCGTCGCTTCCTGTCGACGTGATCGAGCGCGCGCTGATGGACCGCAACCGCGAGATGATCCTGGTCTTGTGCAAGGCGCTCGACTTCTCCTGGGACACGACGATGTCGCTCCTGTTCCTCGGCGCCAAGGATCATCTGATCACGGCGCGCGAGCTCCAGGACAACGAGCGCGAGTACGGCCGGCTCAAGATCGAGACCTCGCGCAGCATTTTGAAGTTCTACCAGTCGCGCAAGAATGGCGCGGGTGCCGAGACCGTTACGGGCCGTCAGCCCGAGTTCCAGGTCCACTAGTCGGGTGCACTGAGCATCATCCCGGAATTCGAAGGGGAGTATTTGCAATGTTGCCTCAATTCGGCACCGCCGTTCGCAAGAAGAACCTCGGCAATGCGGTCACCGCCGATCTCGGCGGCGGAGCACCGGACAAGGCGTCGGTCGACGCCGCCTGGCTCGTGCTGGAAGCCGCCAACGATCTCGGCGACCACGCCGCCGTCGATGCCTGCCGTCGCGTCATCGACGCGGAGTTGAACGGCGCGGTCGCGGGCAGCGCGGATGTCGATCTCGTGCTGGGATATTTCCGGTAGGCACGGGTCAATCCTGCCTGACGCACCGAACCTCAAGAGTTCAGCAAAGAGCTGGAGCGTTTGGATTGCGTATCAATTTGAAGGGTCGACTTCGCGGCATTCAGTGCCGCGGCCAGCTCGTCGATGTGATACGGCTTGGCTAATATCTGGATACCCGCCGTTTCGGCTTCATGGATCGCGGCCTCGGCGTATCCGCTGGTCAGCAGTACGGGTATGTCGCTGCGCCGTCTCCTGATCTCCCGCGCGAGTTCCACGCCATTCATGCCGCCCGGCATCATGATGTCCGAAAAGATGAGATCGACGGAACGACCATCGGCCAGAGCACCGAGAGCAGCTGCAGCGCTGGCGGCCCGCGTGACTTCGTAGCCGAGCTGACCAAGCATCTCACCAACGAGTGCGGCCACCTCGTCGTCATCTTCGACCAGCAGGATTTGGCCCTGGCCGTTCTTCTTCGGCCGTACCGCCCTGTTGAAATCGATCAAGTGTCGTTGCTTGGAAGCGAGATTCAACGAGCGGGGCATGTAGAGCTCGATGCTGGTGCCCTGATCGACTTGCGATTTGATGCGGACGGTCCCGCGTGACTGGGTCGCAAACCCGTGGACCTGCGCGAGCCCCAGTCCGGACCCCTTGCCGACGTCCTTAGTCGTGAAGAACGGCTCGAAGACCCGCGACAGGATCTCCGGAGGCATGCCGACGCCCGTATCGATGACCGACAGCCTTACATAGTCGCCGGCGATCTCCCCGTCATTCAGACCAGGCAGATTCTCGCCGCGGACGACGATGGTGCCGCCGTTGGGCATCGCATCCCGGGCATTGACGGCCAGATTGAGAATGACCAGCTCGAGCTCGCCGGGATCGACCTCCACCGGCCAAAGAGCATCCGGGAAGTCGAATTCGACGTGGACGTCGCCTCGCAGGCTTCGATCGAGCAGCTCGCGCATACCGCCGATCTGCATGGCGACGTCGACGGCTTCCGGGCGCAGCCTCTGCCGGCGTGAGAATGCCAGCAGCTGCTTGGTCAGGCTGGCGCCGCGCTGTGCGGCCTGGATCATCCCGTCCATCAGACGCCGGCGCCGGTTTGGATCCGTCTGGCGGTCCAGCATGTCGAGGCCGCCGGAAATCACCATCAGCAGATTGTTGAAGTCGTGCGCGACCCCGCCGGTGAGCTGGCCGATAGCTTCGATTTTCTGCGCCTGGCGAAGCGTTTCCTCGACGCGAGCGCGCTCGTTCATTTCGAGACGCAGTTGCTCGTTGGCCTCCTCCAGCTCTCGCGTGCGCTCGACCACCAGTTTTTCGAGCTCCTGCGCAGTCTGCTCGCGCGCTGCGATCAGGGCCCGGATCTCATATTGACGCCGCCGCGCCCGCATCGCCGATTGAACCGCGCTGGTCAGCGTGATCGGCTGGACCGGTCGTTCGAGCAGCGAAACGTTACGAAGCAGGGCGACGATATTGCGGCGCCAGGCGACGACCGCGGGCTGCTCTCGATGGCTGGTGAGAACGACAAAGGGGAGGTCGGACCATGGCGGTTGGCTCGCGATCCATTCAGCGAGCGGCGCCGTGTCTTTCCCGAATAGTCCTTCCTCGGCAAGGAAGACCGCGCCCACGCCGGCACTCATCTCGCTGACGAGTTCGGGCAGACTTCGGCAGTTGACCGCTTCGAGGCTCGCACCGCGGAAAAGCTCGGCCGACGCCGGCCCGTCGCGGCCGATCGGAGCGAAGATAAGAACGCGGTGTCCGCGGTCGGCGCTCATCAGGCCGATCCTTCCGGGATGTCCGTGCCGGTATAACGCGGATTGCCCGAAAAGATGCCCATGAAGTTGGTGAGAGGCGGGCCGAGCTTGACACCGGTGCTGCCGAGCCGAAACTCGCGGATGGTGTGCTCGTGGTTGCCGCTGCGCTTCTTGACGACAGACAAGGCGCGCCGCACCGATCCGCCGGCCTCGAAATAGCGCAGCATGAGCACCGCGTCGCTCAAATAGCTGATGTCGAGCGGTGTATCCATCGGGCCGACCAGCCCATGTTGAGCGAGGATCAGGATGGTGAGCACTCCCTGCTGCGCCAGGTAGGTCAGCAGTTCGTGCATTTGCAGGATGAGAAACCGCTCGTCCGGCATCGCGTTCAGGTAGCCGTTCAGGCTGTCGATGATGACCACGCGGGCGTTGTCAATTTCCGCGCTCCGGCGCAGGGTCGCCGCGAACTCGCCCGGCGACAGCTCGGCTGGATCGATCTGTTGAAAGCGGATAAGGCCGGACTCGACGTACTTTTCGAGCGGCAGGCCGAGCGTCCGGGCGCGAGCTTCCACGGTGCCGCGGCCTTCATCGAAGGCAAAAAACGCAGCGTGCTCGCCGCGTTCCGCGGCCGCTATCGCATAAGTGAGTGCGAGCGAGGATTTACCTACTCCGGCAGCGCCGATGAACAGTGCGTTGGTGCCGCGCTCGAGCCCGCCTCCGAGCAGTTGGTCCAGCTCGGGATTGCCGCTGGGCGTGAACTCGCCGGGAAACGGTTTGTGATGCTCGGCCGCCACGAGGCGCGGGAAGATCCGCAAGCCACCCTTTGCAATCGTAAAGTCGTGGAAGCCGCCGCGGAATCGAATGCCGCGCATCTTGATCACGCGGACCCGTCGTCGCTCTGCCCCGTAATCGACCGCGAGCTGTTCGAGCATGACGACGCCGTGCGCAATCGAATGCAGTTGCAGATCATCCTGGGAGGACGAGAGATCGTCGAGGAGCACGACGGTGCAATTGCGGTTGGTGAAGAAATGCTTCAAGGCCAGCACCTGGCGCCTGTAACGAAGCGGGTTCTGGGCAAGCAGACGCAGCTCGGAAAGGCTGTCGAGCACGACGCGCGTAGGGTTGATCCGCTCGACCTCCTTGAAGATCAGACCGGTCGTTTCGCTCAACTCCATCTCGGCGGGATGGAAGACCGTGAGCTCCCGGTCCGGATCGAGCGTGGTCTCGGGGGGGACCAGCTCAAAGATGTCCACCCCTTGCAGGGACCAGCCGTGCCGCTGCGCGACGACCGTCAGCTCCCGCTTGGTCTCGGACAGGGAGATATAGAGCACGCGTTCGCCATCACGCACGCCGCTAAGAAGGAATTGCAGAGCAATCGTGGTTTTGCCCGTGCCCGGCCGCCCCTCGTACAGATACATCCGATTGGCGTCGAAGCCGCCGCCCAGAATGTCATCCAGGCCGTCGCTGCCAGTCGAAACTCTCGGTAAATCCTTGAGGGCGCTGTCTGGAGCGGCCTGGGATGGGCCAGTCATTGTACCCCCTTACGCAGGTTCCGGAAGCCGATGTTTGCCCCAAGCGTCCACAAGCTGGGTTGGACCGAGATTGGTCCGTACAAGGAACTCTTCAGCAGCGGTCGAGTTCCCGGCGAGCTGTGTCCTGCCGCTCAGAAGCAGGTGCGGATGATGCTCGTTCTGTCTGTTCAGGATTGAACACAATCAGGGCCGGACTTCAGCGCGCTCCAATCCGGTGATTGTGACCTTCACCGCCGGATGCGATAAATCACGACATCCTCGCCGTGGCGGTTCGTGCTCCGCTCGAGAAGGTAGTTCGACTTCTCCAGCACGCGGCGGGATGCACCGTTCCCGACATGCACGATGCCGACGACGGACGTTAGCGCGAGCTGTGACAATCCGATGCGCGTCATCGCGGTCGCGATCTCACCGGCAAGTCCCCGGCCCCAGAGCTTGTGCGTGAACGCGTAGGCGATCTCGATCTCGTCGATGTCATCCACCAGGATGTGCCGGAGGCCCGCCCGTCCTGCGAACGCCCCGTCGCCCGTTCGCAGCGCCCACAGCCCAAAGCCATACCGGTCCCAATGCGCCATGTTGACGTCGAGATATTCCTTCGTCGTCTCGGCCGAGCGCACGCCGCCGAGATGACGGGACACCTCGGGATCCAGATGCAATGCGACGAGATCTGCGAGATCAGCCTCGCGCAGTCGTTCGGCGGTCAGTCGTTCGGTGACGAAGCGATCGATGGAGCCAGATGGACGCATTTCGAGAAGGTCGCCATGCCGTATGCCGTTGCGAGCCGATGATGCCATTATGCCGCTGTTTTGCCCGACGGTGCAAGCGGACTTAGGATAATCCGTAAGTCATTGTTTTCACGGCTCCCGTCTACTGTGCATGGGGTTGTTTTCGCGTTTTTGATCTGGCGAGGGCTATCCCGCTCCGAACGCGACCGCGACATTGTACGTCACGAGGCTCGCCGCATAGGCCAGCACCAGCATGTAGGCGAAGGTCACGGCCATCCAGGCCCAGCTTCCGGTCTCGCGCCGGATCACGGCCAGCGTCGAGGCGCATTGCGGGGCGAAGATGTACCAGGCCAGCAGCGACAGCGCGGTCGCCAGCGACCATTTCGTCGCCAGCACCTGGCCGATCTGCTCGGCCGCTTCCTTGCCGCCCTCGATCGCATAGACGGTGCCGAGGGCAGCGACCGCGACTTCGCGCGCCGCCATGCCCGGGATCAGCGCGACCGCGATCTGCCAGTTGAAGCCGACCGGCGCGAGCAGCGGCTCCATCGCCTTGCCGATGATCGCGGCGAGACTGAAGTCGATGGCGGGTTGGGTGGCGCCCGCGGGCGGCTGCGGGAACGAGGCCAGGAACCAGATCAGCACCATCATCGAGAAGATCGTGGTGCCGGCGCGCTGCAGGAACATCTTGGCGCGGGTGTAGATGCCGATCGCGATCGATTTCAGCCGCGGCATCTTGTAGTCCGGCAGTTCCAGCATGAACGGCGCCGGTGCAAAATCGCGCAGCATGAAGAATTTGATCAGGAACGAAACCAGCAGCGCACTGATGATGCCGGCCGCATAGAGGCCGAACATCACGAGGCCCTGGAGGTTGATGAAGCCCCAGACGTCCCTGGCCGGAATGAAGGCCGAAATGATCAGCGTGTAGACCGGAATGCGCGCCGAGCAGGTCATCAGCGGCGCGATCAGGATCGTGGTCAGCCGGTCGCGCTTGTTGTCGATGACGCGCGTCGCCATGATGCCGGGAATGGCGCAGGCAAAGCTCGACAGCAGCGGAATGAAGGCGCGGCCGTGCAGGCCGGCGCCGCCCATGATGCGGTCCATCAGGAAGGCGGCGCGCGCCATGTAGCCGAAATCTTCCAGCAGCAGGATGAACAGGAAGATGATGATGATCTGCGGCAGGAACACGATCACGCTGCCGACGCCCGAGATCACGCCGTTCTGGAGGAAGCTCTGGAGCAGGCCGCCGGGCAGGGTGTCGTGGACGAACTCGCCGAGCGCATCGAAGCCCGAATTGAGCAGGTCCATCAGCGGCTGCGCCCAGGCGAACACCGCCTGGAACATCACGAACAGGATCAGCGCGAGCACGATGAGGCCGCCGACCGGATGCAGCACCACGGCGTCGATCCGCGCGGTCCAGGTGTCGGGCCTGGCAGGCAGGCTGACGCAGTCGGCGATGATGCGGTCGGCCTCGCGCTGGGTGGCGCGCAATTCGCTGACGCTGAGCGCGCGCCAGCTGTTCTCCCGCGGCTCGGCGAGCTTCGCCGAGATGTCGTCGGTCAACTGGAGCAGATCGGCGGTGCCGCCCTTGCGCACCGCGATCGAGGTGACCACGGGCACGCCGAGCTCCTTGGCGAGCCGCTCGACGTCGACGGTGATGCCGCGGCGGCTCGCGATGTCGAACATGTTGAGCACCAGGATCATCGGCCGTCCCGTGCGCTTGAGCTCGAGCAGCAGGCGGATGGTCAGGCGCAGATTGGTGGAATCGGCGACGCAGAGCACGAGATCGGGCACCGTCTCGCCGCTGGCCTTGCCGAGCACGAAGTCGCGGGTGATCTCTTCGTCCGGGCTGCGGCCGCGCAGTGAATAGGTGCCGGGCAGGTCGACCACCGAGACCTGGCGTCCCAGGGGGGTGACGAAGAAGCCCTCCTTGCGCTCGACCGTGACGCCGGGATAATTCGCGACCTTCTGCCGGCTGCCGGTCAGGGCGTTGAACAGCGAGGTCTTGCCGCTGTTCGGCGTGCCCACCAGGGCGAGATGCAGCAGGGGTAGTTCCATGTGATCAAGGGCCCGGATGAGGCGTCCCGTCGCGATCTAGGCGACGATGATGGCCATGGCTTCGCGACGGCGGACCGCGATGGTGATGCTGTCGACCCGTACGGCGATCGGATCGCGCCCGACCAGCCCCTCATGCAAGATCTCGACCCGGGCGCCCTCGACGAAGCCGAGTTCGATCAGGCGGCTTTCGAGCTCGACGTCCGAGAGCGCCGAGCCCGCCTGCTTGGCGGAAAGGTGCTGGATGACGCCGGTATAGCCGCGCTGGGCCAGACCCAGCGGCATGTGCGGACGCGTGTCAGTGGTGTCGGTCATGCCCTGTATTTTCAACGCAAGGCATCGAGGTCAAGCGCGCACGTTCGCGGAAGCTGCACCTTAGAGTGATTTTAAAGTATTGCAGCCGGGGTGCCCTCGTGGGCGCCCCCGAGGGCTACTGGGCCGGGACCTTGTCCGGCTGGGCGGCCATGGCGCGGCTCTTGAAGTAGTCCAGGACGAAGAGGCGGATCGCCGACGACAGATTGCCTTGCTGGCGGTTGTTGTCGATCTCGCCGACCAGCTCGGACAACGTCATGTTGCGCAGGCCGGAAATCTCCTTCATGCCGTTCCAGAACGCCTCTTCCAGGCTGACGCTGGTCTTGTGGCCGGCGACGACGATTGACCGTTTCACGACGGGCGACTTCATGGCTGCTCCTCGTGATCGATCCGGTGCTGGTCCAGGTGCTCCTTGGCCTGGTCCGCCCGCTTCTCCTCCGCCGAGCGTGCCGCCTTCGTGCGACCGAATTTCGCCCGGTTGGCGTCCGCCTGCTTCGCCGAGGCTTCCCGCTCGGCGCGCTTCCTGAATCGATTCAGGTTGATGACGTTCCCCATGCCGTGTCTCCATCATCCGATCCTCTTCAGGCAGGATGAAACATTCAGAAACAGGGTGCCGCGTTGCGCCCCGCAAGACTTGATCGTCATTCGCTCGTCCTCGTCAATCGGCCCATCGGGCCATCAAACGATGAATTTCGCCCGTCGAGGGCAGAAGAGCTGCGTAACACGCCGCTCCGCCGTAACATTGACGGTAATCAAATCCCTCCTCCAAAACCGCATATTTCTGGAGGGTCGAGGCTCCGTATCATTACGGAGTGCTGTCGGAATTCGGAAATCTATCCCGGGCTGGTCATCTTCTCGGGGCGTACCAGACGGTCGAACTCGTCGGCCGAGACGAACCCGAGCCGCAGCGCTTCCTCCTTCAGCGTCGTGCCGTTGGCATGCGCCGTCTTGGCGACCTTTGCCGCGTTGTCGTAGCCGATCTTCGGGGCCAGCGCCGTGACCAGCATCAGCGAGCGCTCCATCAGCTCCTTGATGCGCTTTTCGTCGGCGCGGATGCCGCTGACGCAATGTTCGGTGAAGGAGCGTGCGGCATCCGCCATCAGGCGGATCGAGTGCAGCATGTTGTAGGCGAGCACGGGCTTGTAGACGTTGAGCTCGAAATGGCCCTGGCTGCCGGCGACGGTGATGGCGGTGTGATTGCCGAACACCTGGCAGCACACCATGGTCATCGCCTCGCATTGGGTCGGATTGACCTTGCCGGGCATGATCGAGGAGCCCGGCTCGTTCTCCGGCAGGATCAGCTCGCCGAGGCCCGAACGCGGGCCGGAGCCGAGCAGACGGATGTCGTTGGCGATCTTGAACAGGCCGGTCGCGACCGAATTGATGGCGCCGTGCGCCAGCACATAGGCGTCGTTCGAGGCCAGCGCCTCGAATTTGTTGGCGGCGCTGGTGAACGGGAGCTTCGTGATGCGGGCAACATGCTTTGCGAACAGCTTTGCAAAGCGCGGCTTCGAGTTGAGGCCGGTGCCGACGGCGGTGCCGCCCTGCGCCAGCGGATAGAGGTCCTTCACCGCGACCTTGAGCCGGGCGATGCCGCTTTCGACCTGCGCGGCATAGCCGGAAAATTCCTGGCCCAGCGTCAGGGGCGTCGCATCCTGGGTGTGGGTGCGACCGATCTTGACGATCCTTGCGAACTCCTTCTCCTTCTTGCGCAGCGCGCGGAGCAATTCGCCGAGGGCAGGGACGAGATCGGCATTGATGCGGCTTGCGGCGGCGATGTGCATCGCGGTGGGAAACGAGTCGTTCGACGACTGGCTCATGTTGACGTGGTCGTTGGGATGCACCGGCTTCTTGGCGCCGAGCTCGCCGCCGAGCAGCTCATTGGCGCGGTTGGCGATCACCTCGTTGAGGTTCATGTTGCTCTGCGTGCCGGAGCCGGTCTGCCACACGACAAGCGGAAAATGACCGTCCAGCCGGCCTTCGATCACCTCGCGCGCGGCGCGGATGATGGCGCCCGCCCGGCGCTGGTCGAGCAGGCCGAGCTCGAGGTTGGACTGCGCCGCAGCGAGCTTGACGATGCCGAGGGCATGCACCAGCGAGATCGGCATGCGGTCGGTGCCGATGCGAAAATTCTGGCGCGAGCGCTCGGTCTGGGCCCCCCAATAGCGGTCGGCGGGGACCTCGATGGGACCGAAGCTGTCGGTTTCGATGCGGGTCGCGGAGCGTGAAGGGCGGGTCTTCTTGGCCATGAGCACATCCATTCCGCCGCGCGAATGCCGCACGGCCATTTCATGTGCTCTCTATATACGCAGTTTGGCTGTGTGCGACGGGCTCAAGCCCAACCTAGATCATTTCTTACGGAAACGATCGAGCCGCACGACTTCGGCGCCGCCCTGGCTCGGCGGGGTCGGCTCGTCGGTGGCTTCCGCTGTCTCGGTCGCAGGTGCCGGGACCGAGACAGCCGACGGCGCGGGCGCTGCAGGCAAAGTCTCGGACGCGACCTCGGCGACGTCGGAAGTGTCGAACTGGAGGCCGAACTTCACGGACGGATCGAGGAAGCTCTTGATGGCACTGAACGGCACCACCAGCCGCTCCGGAATGCCGCCAAAGGACAGGCCGACCTCGAAGCGGTCCTCGAGCACGGTCAGGTCCCAGAACTGGTGCTGGAGGATGATCGTCATCTCTTCCGGATATTGCGCGAGCAGTCGCGGCGACAGCTTCACGCCCTCGGCCTTCGACACGAAGGTGATGAAGAAATGGTGCTCGCCCGGCAGGCCATGGGCCGCGGCATCGGTCAGCACCTTCCGCAGCACGCCGCGCAGCGCGTCGCGGGCCAGCACATCATATCGGATATGATCGGTCGCCATGGTGGTCCTGTTGCATTCCCGAAGCCGGACCCTGCCGGCCCGACTCGCCAAGCCGCAATAGTACCGCGCCTGACGGGTGAGCAGGAGTCCCCGCCGGGGAAGAATTGAAAGAGTTAAAGTGGAGGCTTCTGTTGCCAGGTGCCTCCGAACCCCGCCTAGCGGAGCTTAACCCGCTAGGACTTTAGAGTGGTCTTTCAAACTGCGTTACGCAGCCTGAGCAACCGGAGCAAAGTTGTCGTTGGCAACTATTGCAGTAGCCCGATAACGGCGGAACAATACCGGGAAAAAGTACGCCCTTTACGCCCTCGTCGATCCTATTTCGCCCCCGCCAAAGCCCGCTTCGGGACTGCCCGATGGTGGGCTTTGGTGGAGGCGCCGGGTACCGCCCCCGGGTCCGAATGGTTTATTGCGACGACCGTTTATTTCCATAGCCGGCGAACCGGCACTCCCAATATAGGACGCAAAGCTTTCGAAAAACAGGGGTTTCGAGCGGATTGGCTGCGGTTCCCTTTGGATAGGTTCCGGACCGTCTTGGCCACGGCGCGACCCTCGTTCTAAGCTCCTGACATGTCCTCGGGTTCAGCACCGGCCGTCCAAGAGCCGGATCTCGCCACCGCACCGCCAAGCCTGGTCGCGCTGTTTCTGGCCTTCGCCAGGATGTCGCTGGCGGGTTTCGGCGGGGTCCTGGTGTTTGCCCGGCGAGCGATCGTCGAGCAGCACCGCTGGATGACGGCGGACGAGTTCAACGAGACCTTTGCGCTCTGCCACTTCCTGCCCGGGCCCAACATCGTCAATCTGTCGATGGTGTTCGGATCGCGGCTGCGCGGCATCGCCGGCGGCGTTGCCGCCTTCGCCGGGCTGTTGCTGCCGCCGACGCTGATCATGACGGCGCTTGCGGTCGCTTACGCCCGTTTCGGTGATCTCGAGGTGCTGCGCCGAATCCTTGCCGGCATCTCCTGCGCGGCGGTCGGCCTCTTGATCGCCGTGGTCTTCCGCATGATGACGCCGCTGCTCAAGCGGGCGGATCCCTTCGCGGTGATCCTGATGCTCGGTGTGTTCCTCGCCATCGGCGTGCTTCGCCTGCCGCTCCAGGCGGTGCTGCTGGTCGCGATCCCCGTCAGTGTCGGCCTCACTTATTTCCTGCGGCGGAAAGTAGCAGCATGACTGGCCACAGCCCGATCTGGTCGCTGATCTCCACCTTCGGTCTGATGTCACTATTTGCCGTCGGCGGGGCCGCGGCAGCGGTGCCCGAGATGCACCGGATCGCGGTGGAGGTGAATCACTGGATGACCGACAAGCAGTTCGCGGACGCCTATGCGATCGCGCAGCTCTCGCCAGGTCCGAACGTGCTTATCGTGACGTTAATCGGCTATGCCGTGGCCGGCGTCCCCGGCGCGCTGGCGGCGACGCTGGCGATGTGCCTGCCGACGGCGCTGCTTGCCTATTATGTCAGCCGGCTCCTGAATCGCCCCAGCCAATCGCGCTGGCCCGGCCTGATCCAGGCTGCACTGGTTCCGCTCTCGATCGGTTTGATGGCGGCGAGTGCCCTGATCCTGGCCCAGTCCACCGATCGCAGCATTGCTGCACTGCTTCTGACCGCAATGGTTGCGGTGATGGCATCCGTCTCGCGGGTCAATCCACTGTGGCTCCTGCTCGCCGGGGGCGTGTTGGGTTTTGCTGGCATTGTGTAATGAAAATCGCTAGGCAGTGATCCGGGCGGGGGATCCAGTTCCAGCCGATTTAGAACAACAGTGCTCGTGACTTACGGGTCGCGGAGGAGACAGGCATGGCCGACACGATGGGCCACTCAGCGACAGCCACTCGAAACACCAAGGTGGTGCTCGGCTTTTGTCTGCTGGCGATTGCGCCGCAGATTTTCGAATTGATCTGGTCGATCGGAACACTCTTCGGCTGGGGGACCGGCCGCGGTCCGGCGACGGTCGTCACCAGCCACGCGACGGCGCTGCTCGCCGGCGCACCCAGTGCCATATTCGGATCGTTCGGCGGCGGCACCAAGAAGATGTCGTCCGAGGTGCTGCTGGCGCTGATCTATTCCTATCCGCTGTTCGCGGTGGCGATCCTCACGCTGTTCATGACGATCAACTCGGCGCAAGACTATGTCGGCGGCGTCGTCCTGATGGCGGTCGCCCTGTTCGCGCTGTGGGCATCGAGTGATTTGCAGGGCATGCGCGGCTTCTCCTTCGGTGCAGGCACCGCGCCGCGCATGTTCGGCGGGCTACTGGTCGCCTTGTCCGCCGGCATCGCCCTGACCGGCCTTCTGACCGATGGGCCTGCGATGGCCCATTACTCCTGGCGCGGACCGCTGTTCGTGGTGGCCGCGATCCTCTTCTTCGCGCTGGCGATTCGGCCGCTCGGCGTCGTGGTCACGGCCTTCGCGAGCTTCATGATCGCGGCGACGGGCTCGCACGAGACGCGGTGGCTCGAAGCGGTGATCGTCGGCGCCTGCCTGACGATCGGCTGCGCCATTCTGTTCCCCTTTGTGCTCGGGCTGCCGATGCCGATGTACCCGCGTTTCCTGATCCAGTGAGGGCGTGATGGATATTTTTGCCAACCTCGCTCACGGCTTCGCCGTCGCCTTCTCTCCGATCAACCTCCTGATGTGCCTGATCGGCGCGCTCGTCGGCACGCTGGTCGGCGTGCTCCCGGGCATCGGCACCATTGCGACGGTCGCAATGCTGCTGCCGATCACCTTCGGACTGCCGCCGGTCGGCGCGCTGATCATGCTCGCCGGCATCTATTACGGTGCCCAGTATGGCGGCTCGACCACGTCGATCCTGGTCAATATTCCAGGCGAGGCGACATCGGTGGTCACCGCCATCGACGGGCACCAGATGGCCAAGCAGGGCCGTGCCGGCCCGGCGCTGGCGATCGCCGCAATCGGCTCGTTCTTCGCCGGCTGCGTCGCGACCGTCCTGATTGCCATCCTCGGCGCGCCGCTCACGAAGCTCGCGCTGGCGTTCGGCCCGGCCGAATATTTCTCGCTGATGGTGCTCGGCCTGATCTTCGCGGTGGTCCTGGCCAAGGGCTCGGTGCTGAAGGCGATCGCCATGATCGTGTTCGGCCTGCTGCTGTCGATGGTCGGCTCGGACATCGAGACCGGCGCCTCGCGCATGGCCTTCAACATTCCCGAGCTCGCCGACGGTCTCGGCTTTGCGACCGTGGCGATGGGCGTGTTCGGCTTTGCCGAGATCATCCGCAACCTCGACCATGGCGCCGGGATGAACCGCGACCTCGTGCAGCAGAAGATCACCGGCCTGATGCCGACCAAAAAGGATCTGCTCGACTCGGCGCCGCCGATCCTGCGCGGCACCGTGCTCGGCTCGATCCTCGGCATTCTGCCCGGCGGCGGCGCGGTGATCGCATCCTTCGCGGCCTATACGCTCGAGAAGAAGCTCGCCAAGAACCCGTCGCGGTTCGGCCGCGGCGCGATCGAGGGCGTGGCGGGGCCGGAAAGCGCCAACAACGCCGCGGCGCAGACCTCGTTCATCCCGCTGCTCACCCTCGGCATCCCGCCGAACGCGGTGATGGCGCTGATGGTGGGAGCGATGACCATTCACGGCATCGTGCCGGGTCCGCAGGTGATGCAGAAACAGCCGGACCTCGTCTGGGGCATGATCGCCTCGATGTGGATCGGCAATCTGATGCTGATCATCATCAACCTGCCGCTGGTCGGAATCTGGGTGCGCCTCTTGCGCGTGCCGTACCGGCTGATGTTCCCCTCGATCGTGATCTTCTGCGCGATCGGCATCTATTCGGTGAACAACGCACCGGTCGACGTCATCCTGGCCGGTATCTTCGGCCTCGTCGGCTACTGGCTGATCAAGCACGATTTCGAGCCGGCGCCGTTGCTGCTCGGCATGGTGCTGGGACCGCTGATGGAAGAGAACCTGCGCCGCGCGCTGCTGATCTCGCGTGGCGACTGGAGCGTGTTCGTCACGCGTCCGTTGTCGGCGGTGTTGCTGGCGGTTGCGGCGGGCCTTCTTGTCCTTACGGTGCTACCGGCGTTGCGCGCCAAGCGCGACGAGGTGTTCACCGAGTCCGAGAACTGAGGTCGCCGCCCAACGGCGCGCCACGTCCTGCGTCGGCGCGCCGCATTCGGAAGTCGAATCGACTTGTGTGACGGCTTCGTGAAATGAAAATAGCGGCCTTTGGGCCGGTAGTTTGCTTGTGTCCAAGGGGATCCACATGACCTTTCTTCGCGCGCTCACGGGCGCATGTGCCGCAGCGCTTGCCTCGCTGGGCGCCTTCATCGCGCCGGCCGAGGCGCAGACCTACCCGACGCGCAGCATCACGATGATCGTGCCGTTCGCGGCCGGCGGACCGACCGACGTCGTCGCGCGCATCGTCACCTCGCACATGGCGCAGACACTGGGACAAAGCATCATCATCGAGAACGTCGTCGGCGCCGGCGGCACCACCGCGACCACGCGCGCCGCGCGCGCGGCCAATGACGGCTATACGCTGATCACCGGTCATATGGGCACGCATGCCGCATCTGTGCCGCTGTATCCGAAGCTCGCCTACCATCCCGAGAAGGACTTCGAGCCCATCGCGCTGCTCGCGGGCACGCCGATCCTGATCCTCGCGCGCAAGGACTTTCCGCCGAAGGACCTGAATGAGTTCGTCGCCTATGTGAAGGCGAACGCCGATAAGGTGAACGCCGCGCATGCCGGCGTCGGCTCGGTCTCGCATGTCTCCTGCGAATTGCTGCACTCCATCCTCGACATCAAGCCGGTCGGCGTGCCCTTCAACGGCACGGGACCTGCGATGAATGCGCTGGTCGGAGGCCAGGTCGATTACATGTGCGACCAGATCGTCAACGCCGTGCCGCAGATCAACGCCGGCACCATCAAGGCCTATGCAATCGCAACGCCGGAGCGCAATCCGTCGCTGCCGAACGTGCCGACGACGGCCGAAGCGGGCCTGCCGAAGTTCCAGGCCCAGGCCTGGAACGCGATGTTCGCACCCAAGGGAACCTCGCCGGCGGTCGTGGCGAGCCTGAACGCTGCGGCCATCAAGGCGCTCGATGACGAGACCGTGCGCAAGCGCCTGCTCGAGCTCGGCAGCGTCATCCCGGGCCCCGCCGAACGGACGCCGGAATCGCTGGCCGCCCTCGTCAAGAACGAGATCGCGAAGTGGACCCCGGTGCTCAAGCCGGCAACTTAGGCAATGCGATCAAGCCGATAGGCTGGAAGGGCGGGACGCAGGTTCCGCCCTTGTCGTTTGTGCCGGGACCGCTCATTTTTCCGGGTATAATCGCGACAGACAGCGAATCGCTGCTGTCGCAGCATGGGGGCGGCCGCTAACTTCGCCGCCTCCCCCAGAGGCTGCCGTCTTCCTAAGGTTTTTGGCACATGCACCAGTATCAGGACCTGCTCGAGCGGATTCTTTCAGACGGCGCCGAGAAGACCGACCGGACCGGTACCGGCACGCTTTCCGTGTTCGGCCACCAGATGCGCTTCAATCTGTCCGCCGGCTTCCCGATGCTGACCACCAAGCGGCTGCCGCTGAAGGCGATCGTGCACGAGCTGTTGTGGTTCCTGAAGGGCGACACCAACATCAAATATCTGCGCGACAACGGCGTCACCATCTGGGACGAATGGGCGGACGCCAATGGTGATCTCGGCCCGGTGTACGGCCATCAATGGCGCTCCTGGCCCACGGCCGACGGGCACAGCATCGACCAGATCGCCAATGTCGTCGACATGATCAAGCGCACTCCCGATTCCCGCCGGCTGATCGTCACCGCCTGGAATCCGGCCGACGTCGAGAAGATGGCGCTGCCGCCCTGCCACCTGCTGTTCCAGTTCTACGTCGCGAATGGCAAACTGTCCTGCCAGCTCTATCAGCGCTCGGCCGACGTCTTCCTCGGCGTGCCCTTCAACATCGCCTCCTATGCGCTGCTCACCATGATGGTGGCGCAGGTCACCGGGCTGAAGCCCGGCGACTTCGTGCACTCGCTCGGCGACACCCATCTTTATTCCAACCATCTGGAGCAGGCGAAGCTCCAGCTCACGCGCGCGCCGCGCGCGCTGCCGGTGATGCGCATCAACCCTGATGTAAAGGACATCTTCTCCTTCCGCTTCCAGGATTTCGAGCTCGTCGGCTACGATCCGCATCCGCACATCAAGGCGGAAGTCGCGGTCTAGCGCAGATGTCGTTGGCCATCCGTCGTGTCCAGGCTGGAGAAGCCGGCCTCGTTCTGTCCTTCATCCGCGAGCTTGCCGAATACGAAAAGCTGTCGCACGAGGTGGAGGCGACCGAGGCTGACATCGCCGACGCGCTGTTCGGTGAAAGGCCGCAACTCTATTGCGCGATCGCCGAGTGGAACGGTGAGCCGGTCGGCTTCGCGGTGTGGTTTGCGAATTTCTCCACCTTCAGCGGCCGCCACGGCATCTATCTCGAAGATCTCTACGTGCGGCCGTCGCATCGGGGCAGGGGCCTCGGCAAGGCGCTGCTGGTCTATCTCGCCAGGGAATGCGTCGAGAACGGCTGGTCGCGCCTGCAATGGGCGGTGCTCGACTGGAACGCGCCGTCGATCGCGTTCTACAAGTCGCTGGGCGCCGTCATGATGGACGACTGGACGCTGTGCCGCGTCACCGGGCCTTCGCTGAGGCGGCTTGCCGGGAGTGCGCCCTGATGGAGATCGTCTTCGTCGTCGCGATTGCGGAGAACGGCGTCATCGGCGCCGGCAACGCCATTCCGTGGCGATTGAAATCCGACATGGCGCGCTTCAAGGCGCTCACGATCGGCAAGCCGGTGATCATGGGTCGCAAGACCTTCGAATCCCTGCGCCGGCCGCTGCCGGGCCGCACCAACATCGTGATCACGCGCGATGCGGCTTATCGTGCCGCCGGCGCCGTCGTCACGACATCGGCTGCGGATGCGGAGGCGGTCGCGCGCGGCGATGCCCTGCGGCGTTCGGTCACTGAGATCGCCGTGATCGGCGGCGCCGAGATCTACCGGCAATGGCTCGATCGCGCCGATCGCCTCGAAATCACCGAAGTGCATGCGCGGCCCGAAGGCGACACGCGTTTCGACATCGACAAGGCCGGGTGGGAGGAGACCACGCGCATGCGTCATCCTGCCGGACCCGACGACAGCGCCGACTTCTCCTATGTGACATATCGTCGGCGGGCGGCCATTAACCGCATTCGCCAATGTTTACATTGACTTTTTCGTGCCCGAGCATAGCTCGGAAGACGGCCCGGGTTGCGTTGTAAGGGACCTGCCTGTCCCCTATAAAGCCGGACCGGACAAAGCGGGCGGGGGCAATTCGACCCTGCCGAGGAGATCATCGAATGCCGTGGAAGAATCAGGGCGGTGGCCCATGGGGCTCGGGTCCAAAGGGACCATGGGGCTCAGGCCCGCAACCGGTTGGGCCGAGGCCGCCGGATCTGGAAGACCTTCTGCGGCGCGGCCAGGACCGCCTCCAGCAGATCATGCCGGGCGGCTATTTCTCCGGCATCGGTATCACGCTGATCATCCTGCTGATCGTTGCATTCTGGCTGCTGTCGGGCTTCTTCCGCGTGCAGTCCGAAGAGCTCGGCGTCGTGCTGCGCTTCGGCAAGCATGTCCGCACCGTGCAGCCGGGCCTGAACTATCATCTGCCATATCCGATCGAGACCGTGCTGCTGCCGAAGGCGCTGCGCGTCAACACCACCTCCATCGGCATGACGCTGATCGACGATCCGGCGCGGCGCGGCCGCTCCATTCGCGACGTGCCTGAAGAGAGCCTGATGCTGACCGGCGACGAGAACATCGTCGACGTCGACTTTACCGTGCTCTGGCGCATCAAGCCGGACGGCGTCGGCGACTTCCTCTTCAACATCCAGAATCCCGAAGGCACCGTGAAGGCGGTCGCCGAGAGCGCGATGCGCGAGGTGATCGGCCGCTCGCAGATCCAGCCGATCCTGACCGGCGCGCGGAACGTGACCGAGCAGAACGTGCACGAACTGATCCAGAAGACCCTGGATAGCTACGGCGCGGGTATCCAGATCAGCCAGGTGCAGATGCAGAAGGTGGATCCGCCGGCGCAGGTGATCGATGCCTTCCGCGACGTACAGGCGGCGCGCGCCAATCTCGAGCAGCTGCAAAACGAAGCCCAGACTTACGCCAACCAGGTGGTGCCGCAGGCGCGCGGCCGTGCCGCGCAGATCCTGCAGGCTGCCGAAGGCTACAAGGAGCAGGCGGTCGCCGAGGCCAAGGGCCAGAGCGCGCGCTTCCTGAAGGTCTACGACGAATACAAGAAGGCGCCCGACGTGACGCGCGAACGGATCTATCTGGAAACCATGGAACGCGTGCTCGGTGGCGCGGACAAGCTCATTTATGACGGCGGCAGCGCCTCGGGGCAGGGCGTCGTGCCCTATCTCCCGCTTCCCGAACTGACGACCAAGCGGCCGCCTACCACCGGTCCGCAGTCGAGCGGAGGCAGCCGATGAGGTCCCCGGTTACAGGTTTCGTCACGCTGCTCGGGCTGCTTCTGGTCCTGATCGTAGCCTACATGTCGCTGTTCACGGTGCAGCAGACCGAGCAGACGATCGTGCTGCAGTTCGGCCGGCCCGTCGACGTCGTCACCGCGCCCGGCCTGCATTTCAAGGCGCCGTGGAATTCGGTGATCAACATCGACAAGCGGATCCTCGACCTGGAGAATCCGTCGCAGGAAGCGATCGCGTCCGACCAGAAACGGCTCGTGGTCGACGCCTTCGCGCGCTACCGCATCAAGGATGCGTTGCGCTTCTATCAGAGCATCGGCTCGATCCAGGCTGCCAACGTCCAGCTCACCACGCTCCTGAACGCGGCGCTGCGCCGCGTGCTCGGCGAGGTCACCTTCATCAACGTGGTGCGCGACGACCGCGAGAAGCTGATGCAGCGCATTCGCGACCAGCTCGATCGCGAGGCCGACGGCTACGGCATCGAGGTCGTCGACGTCCGGATCCGCCGCGCCGACCTGCCGGATCAGAACAGCCAGGCGGTCTACCAGCGCATGAAGACCGAGCGCGAGCGCGAGGCCGCCGAGTTCCGCGCGCAGGGCGGTCAGAAGGCGCAGGAGATCAAGTCCAAGGCCGACCGCGAGGCCACCGTGATCGAGGCAGAAGCGAGGTCGCAGGCCGACCAAACGCGCGGCATTGGCGACGCCGAGCGCAACCGCCTGTTCGCCGAGGCTTACGGCAAGGACCCCGACTTCTTCGCCTTCTACCGGTCGATGACGGCCTATGAGAACGGGCTCCGTTCGAACGACACCCGCTTCCTGCTGCGACCGGATTCGGATTTCTTCCGGTACTTCAGCAACCCGTCCGGCAAGATGGCGACCGAGACGCCGGCGAAGCCGTAAGCTAGACAAGGGCGGCCGGTCTGGCCGCCCTTCGTCCAGACAAGAAAGTATAGCGGGGAGGTTCCATTCCGATGAGGTCCATTGCGTTCGCCGACTTCCTCATCGGCCTAGGCATCCTGTTCGTGCTGGAGGGCTTGATGTTCGCGGCCAGTCCCAACTGGATGCGCAAAGCCATGAAGAGCGCCATCGCTACGCCGGACAACGTGCTGCGGGCGGTTGGGATCGGTTCGGCCGTGGCCGGTCTGGTCCTGATCTGGGTTATCCGGCGCCCAATTTAGGGCATCAGGCCAACGCCAAAGTGAAGGCGCCAGACCGGTTTTCGTCGTATTGTCGGTGTCTTGAGGCCCGTTAAGCTCCGCGCTTGCGCCGTGCCCCCGTTCGAGCGCAGTCTGGCGCCGAATCCCTTTGCCTGGAGATCACAATGACCGCTGCCACCACTGCCCCGTCCCGCTCGCGCCGTTGCGTGCGACTTGGTGTGCGAATTGGGCTGGCCGCGCTCGCCGTCGGTGCTTTCAGCGCGTTCGGCACGCCGGCCCATGCGCGCGGACCGGATGGCATCGCCGACGTCGCCGAGAAGGTGATCGACGCGGTCGTCAACATCTCGACTTCGCAGACGGTCGAGGCCAAGGGCGGCGGCGGCAGCAACACCATGCCGCAACTGCCGCCCGGCTCGCCGTTCGAAGAGTTCTTCGACGACTTCTTCAAGAACCGCCGGGGTCCCGGTGGCGGCAGCAAGGGCGGCGACAACCCGCCGCGCAAGACCAACTCGCTCGGCTCCGGCTTCATCATCGACGCATCAGGCGTCGTCGTCACCAACAACCACGTCATCGCGGACGCCGACGAGATCCACGTCATCCTCAACGACGGCACCAAGATCAAGGCAGAGCTGGTCGGCGTCGACAAGAAGACCGATCTCGCCGTGCTCAAGATCAAGCCGCCGAAGCCGCTGGTCGCGGTCAAGTTCGGCGACTCCGACAAGCTGCGTCTGGGCGATTGGGTGGTCGCGATCGGCAACCCCTTCAGCCTGGGGGGAACGGTGACCGCCGGCATCGTCTCGGCCAAGAACCGCGACATCTCATCAGGACCATACGACAGCTACATCCAGACCGACGCCTCCATCAATCGCGGCAATTCCGGCGGTCCGCTGTTCAACCTCGACGGCGACGTCATCGGCGTCAACACGTTGATCATCTCCCCATCCGGCGGCTCCATTGGCATCGGCTTCGCCGTGCCGTCGAAGACGGTGGTGGGCGTCGTCGATCAGCTCCGCCAGTTCGGCGAACTGCGCCGCGGCTGGCTTGGGGTGCGCATCCAGAGCGTCACTGACGAGATCGCCGAGAGTCTCAACATCAAGCCGGCGCGCGGTGCGCTGGTCGCCGGCGTCGACGACAAGGGTCCGGCCAAGCCCGCCGGCATCGAGCCCGGCGACGTCGTCGTCAAGTTCGACGGCAAGGACGTCAAGGATCCGAAGGACCTGTCCCGCGTCGTCGCCGACACGGCGGTCGGCAAGGAGGTCGACGTCGTCATCATCCGCAAGGGGCAGGAAGAGACCAAGAAGGTCACGCTCGGCCGCCTCCAGGACCCCGAAAAGGTGCAGGCCGCGGTGAAGACCGACGAGCCCGCGCCCGAGAAGCCGGTGACGCAGAAGGCGCTTGGCCTGGACCTCGCAGCGCTCAGCAAGGATCTGCGCGCGCGCTACAGGATCAAGGACAGCGTCAAGGGCGTGGTCGTCACCAATGTCGACGCCAATTCGGACGCGGCCGAGAAGCGCCTGTCCGCCGGCGACGTCATCGTCGAGGTGGCGCAGGAGGCCGTTTCCAGCGGTGCCGACATCCAGAAGCGGGTCGATCAGCTCAAGAAGGACGGCAAGAAATCGGTGCTGCTGCTGGTCTCCAACGGCGACGGCGAGCTGCGTTTCGTGGCGCTGAGCGTGCAGTAACTTCATCCGTCATTCCGGGGCGATGCGAAGCATCGAACCCGGAATCTCGAGGTTCCGGGTCTGGTGCTTCGCACCATCCCGGAACGACGATTGTGTCAGCCCTCCACGAACTCCTCCCGCCGATATCCCTGCGCATAGAGCAGCGCGGTGAGATCGCCGTGATCGATCCGCGCGGCCGCGGCCGCCGCCACCGCGGGCTTGGCGTGATATGCGACGCCCAGCCCTGCCGCCTGGATCATCGCAAGATCATTGGCGCCGTCGCCGACTACGACGGAGTCGATGTCGTCGAGATCGAACGACTCCATCAAATCCACCAGCGTCGCCAGCTTTGCGGCGCGGCCGAGGATCGGCTCCTTCACTTCGCCGGTGAACTTGCCGTCGCGCACGACGAGTTCGTTGGCACGGTTCTCCTGGAAGCCGATCCTGGCGGCGACCGCGGTCGTGAAAAGCGTGAATCCGCCGGAGACGAGGCAGGTGTAGGCGCTGTTCGCGCGCATGGTCGCGACCAGTGTTCTGCCGCCCGGCGTCAGCGTGATGCGCCTGGCCAGCACCTCGTCGACCACGCTTGCGGGCAGGTCCTTGAGCAGCGCGACGCGCTCGCGCAGCGCCGGCTCGAACTCGATCTCGCCGCGCATCGCGCGCTCGGTGATGGCGGCGACATGCGCCTTCACCCCGACGAAATCGGCGAGCTCGTCGATGCATTCCTGGCCGATCATGGTGGAATCCATGTCGGCGAGAAAAAGCTTCTTGCGCCGGGCGCCGACTGGCTGCACGACGATGTCGATGGGCAGGTCGCCGCGGAGGTCGCGCAACCGCTGCTCGATGGCGTGTCGGTCGCCTTCGAGGTTACTGTCGGTGCCGAAGGGGATGTCGACCGCAACCCCGTCGAACAGCCAGTGCGCGGGCGCCGCCTGTGGCAGCACGGCGCGGGCGCCGTCGACGATGGTCGAGTCGAGCGCGGGATTGTCGGGGTTGCAGATCAGCGTGGCAACGAGGGACATTGAGGTTTTCGTGAGCGAGGGGCATTCAAGCAAGGCCGTGCTTATCGCAGGCCCGACCGCCAGCGGCAAGTCGGCGCTGGCGCTCGAGCTTGCGCTCGCCGCCGGCGGCGTCGTCATCAATGCCGATTCCATGCAGGTCTACCGCGACCTCCGCATCATCACGGCGCGGCCGACGGCGGCGGACGAGGCGCTCGTGCCGCATCGCCTCTACGGCCATGTCGATGCCGCCGTGAATTTCTCGGCGGGTGCCTGGGTAAGCGACGCGGCGAAGGCGCTCGATGAAGCGAGGGCTCAAGGCCGCCTGCCGATCTTCATCGGCGGCACAGGGCTCTATTTCAAGGCTCTGACGGCCGGCCTCTCCGTGGTGCCGCCGATTCCTGCCGAGGTGCGCGACGATGTGCGTGCGCGGTTGGAACGGAACGGCGTCGAGGCGCTGCACGCGGAACTTGCGCGCCGGGACCCAGCTGCCGCCGAGCGATTGAACCTGCGCGACCGCACGCGGATTGCGCGCGCGCTCGAGGTGATCGAGGCGACCGGGCGTTCGCTGCTCGACTGGCACCGGGAGGGACAGCCACCGCTGCTGCCGAAGGACAGTTTTCGCGCTGTGTTTCTCGCGCCCGAGCGGGACGAGCTCTATGCCCGCATCGATGCCCGCTTCGACGCCATGTTGGGAGCCGGCGCGTTGAGGGAAGTCGAGCGGCTCGCCGCCCGACACCTCGATCCGCTGCTGCCGGCGATGAAAGCCCATGGCGTGCCGGCCTTGATCCGGCATCTGCGCGGCGAGTTCGGCCTGGAGGAGGCCGCCAGCATTGGCCGCGCCGACACCCGACACTACGCCAAGCGGCAGTTCACCTGGTTCCGGCACCAATTGCCGGAATTCGAATGGATGAGGCCGGGTGCGGCGCGGGGATGGCTCGCGGCCATCGTCAGTGCGGTCCGGGACCCCAGCTGACCGTCATTCCGGGGGGCGCCAGGCGAGAACCCGGCATCTCGGGATTCCGGGTCTGGTTATGCGGACCGTCCGAATGACGATCCGCGTGGGCAGGCGACACGCTTTTGCGCCGGGTTCCCGAATTTACCTCTCGCCGAACTGCGGGAACACCGCTACACTGCCAAAATCGCGCGGGAACGGCCGCATTGCCTTGACATCCGGGCTTTGGCCGCTATGTTTCGCGCAACCTTTGGGAAGCCGATCGCCTGCCATGCGTAATATTATTACCAAACTCCTTATCGCCGTCGTACCCAGGCACACCGCCGGGGATGGCTAGCTGCCATCCACAAGACAGGCGGTGTGCATGGGCCCTCTTCGGGGCCTTTTTTATTTCCCGAACCCGACACGAACGAAGCCGCTGACAACAGCGCATCCGGAGCAAGCCAATGAGCGACAAGAGCCACGATCCGAACCAGATGACCGGCGCCGCGATGATCGTCCGCGCGCTCATCGATCACGGCGTGACCGACATTTTCGGCTATCCCGGCGGCGCGGTGCTTCCGATCTATGACGAGATCTTCCAGCAGAGCGAGGTCCAGCACATCCTGGTCCGACACGAGCAGGGCGCGGGCCATGCCGCCGAGGGCTATGCGCGTTCGACCGGCAAGCCCGGCGTTGCGCTCGTGACCTCCGGCCCCGGCGCGACCAACATGGTGACGCCGCTGACGGATGCCCTGATGGACTCGATCCCGCTGGTCTGCATCTCAGGCCAGGTGCCGACGCATCTGATCGGCAATGACGCGTTCCAGGAATGCGACACCGTCGGCATCACCCGTCCCTGCACCAAGCACAATTGGCTGGTGCGCGACGTCAACGATCTCGCCAAGGTGCTGCACGAAGCCTTCTATGTCGCGACCTCCGGCCGGCCCGGCCCGGTGCTGGTCGACGTGCCCAAGGACGTGCAGTTCGCGACCGGCACCTATCACCCGCCGCGCAAGTCCGACGTGCACCGCTCCTATGCGCCGCGCGTGAAGGGCGATGCGACGCAGATCCGCAAGGCCGTGGCGCTGCTGGCCAATGCCAAGCGCCCCGTGATCTACAGCGGCGGCGGCGTCATCAATTCCGGCCCCGAGGCGACCAAGCTCTTGCGCGAGCTGGTCGAGGTCACCGGCTTCCCGATCACCTCCACGCTGATGGGTTTGGGGGCGTACCCGGCCTCGGGCAAGAACTGGCTCGGCATGCTCGGCATGCACGGCACCTACGAGGCCAACATGACCATGCATGATTGCGACGTCATGCTGTGTGTCGGCGCGCGCTTCGACGACCGCATCACCGGCCGCGTCGATGCGTTCTCCCCGGGCTCGAAGAAGATCCACATCGACATCGACCCGTCCTCGATCAACAAGAACATCCGCGTCGACGTGCCGATCATCGGCGATTGCGGCAACATCCTCGGCGACATCCTCCAGGTGTTCAAGGCGGAGGCGAAGAAGCCCGACATCAAGAGCTGGTGGCAGCAGATCGCGCAGTGGCGCGCCCGCAACTCGCTCTATTACAAGAAGAGCAACGACGTCATCCTGCCGCAGCATGCGATCCAGAGCCTGTTCGAGGCCACGCGCGGCAAGGATACCTACATCACGACCGAGGTCGGCCAGCACCAGATGTGGGCGGCGCAGTTCTACGGCTTCGATGAGCCGCATCGCTGGATGACGTCGGGCGGTCTCGGCACCATGGGCTATGGCCTGCCGGCGGCGGTCGGCGTGCAGGTTGCCCATCCCGACAGTCTCGTCATCGACATCGCGGGCGATGCCTCGGTGCAGATGACGATGCAGGAGATGTCGACGGCGGTGCAGTACGAGCTGCCGATCAAGATCTTCATCCTGAACAACCAGTACATGGGCATGGTGCGGCAGTGGCAGCAGCTGCTGCACGGCAACCGCCTGTCGCATTCCTACTCGGAAGCGCTGCCGGATTTCGTCAAGCTCGCGGAAGCCTATGGCGCCGTCGGCCTCCAGGTGCACAAGCCCGCCGATCTCGAGGGCGCCATCCAGGAGATGATCTCGGTCAAGCGCCCCGTGCTGTTCGACTGCCGCGTCGCCGCGCTGGAGAACTGCTTCCCGATGATCCCCTCCGGCAAGGCGCACAACGAGATGCTGTTGCCGGAGCAGGCCAATGACGAGGCGACCGCGAAGGCATTCGCCGGCGGCAAGGCGCTGGTGTGACGAGCGACATTTGAGGGGACGACAATGAACCAGCCCGCATCCGCCTATTTCATCGAGGACCGCCACGATCCCAACGAGACGCACACGCTTGCGGTGCTCGTGCAGAACGAGCCGGGCGTGCTCGCGCGCGTCATCGGCCTGTTCTCGGGTCGCGGCTACAACATCGAGAGCCTCACGGTCTCGGAGACCGAGGCCCAGAAGCATCTGTCGCGAATCACCATCGTCACCACGGGTACGCCGATGGTGATCGAGCAGATCAAGCACCAGCTCGATCGCATGATCCCGGTCTACCGCGTCGTCGACATGACCCTGACCAGGCGTTCGATCGAGCGCGAGCTGGCGATGGTCAAGGTGCGCGGGCAGGGCGAGCACCGGGTCGAGGCGCTCAGGCTGGCGGATGCATTCCGCGCCCGCGTGATCGACGCCACCACCGAGAGCTTTGTGTTCGAGATCACAGGCAATACGGACAAGATCAACCAGTTCATCGACCTGATGCGCCCGCTCGGCCTTGTCGAGGTGTCGCGCACCGGCGTCGCCGCGATCGGTCGCGGACCTGAAGGGATGTGAGCCATGTTGGCGCGCGACTGGTACTACAACGAGCGGAACCGGATGGGAATCGAGCCCGCGGTGGCATCGATCTACGACAGCCATGACGATGCCGATCTGCTGGCGCGCGCCGCGCTGAAAATGCTCGGTGTGCAGCGCGGCTGGCGTATCGCCGATATCGGCTGCGGCAACGGCGTGCTCGCCACCGAAGCCGCGCTGATGGGCGCCGAGGTCGACGCCATCGACATCTCGCCGGCGATGCTGGCGCTCGCCGAGATCTACGCCCGCGACCGCAAGGCCCCGGTGCGCACCCAGTCGGCGGGCCTGCTCAGTTTCGCCTACCGGCCGGCCTCCTATGACCTGATCGTCAGCGAGTTCACGCTGCACCATCTGCCGGATTTCTGGAAGGCGGTGGCGATGTCGCGGATCTATCGCGCACTGAAGCCGGGTGCGAGCTTCTACCTGCGCGACATCGTCTATACCGCGATGCCCGACGCGGTCGAGCGTGACGTCGAGCAGTGGGCCGACTTCCAGATCAAGAACCACGATTTCGCGCGGGAGAGCGTGGTGACGCATATGCGCGACGAATATTCCACCTTCGGCTGGGTGATGGAGCGGATGCTGACCGACGTCGGCTTCACGCTGGTCTCGGCCGACTACCATGCACCCATGCACGGCACCTATCTGGTGCGCAAATCGAAAGCCGGCGAGCAAGGCTGAAGCTGTGAGAGCAAGCTGCAACTACGTCGTAGCTGCGCTCCCTCCCCCGCTTGCGGGGGAGGGTCGGGGAGAGGGTATCTCCACAAGCGAGAACCTCCAAGAGAAGAAAGCCCTCACCCGCGCCTTCGGCGCGACCTCTCCCGCAAGCGGGAGAGGTTAGGGAGTCTGGAATGAAGCCGGCCGACATCCTCATCGCCGTCACGGTGGCGATCATCTGGGGACTTGCCTTCGTGGCGAGCCGGATCGTGCTCGACGAGCTGTCGCCGGAGTTGATGACGGCGCTGCGCTTCACCATTGCCGCGGTGCCCTGCCTGTTCATTCGCAAGCCGAAGATTGCCTGGTCGCTCCTGATCGCGATCAGCTTCACGCTGTTTCTCGGCCAGTTCCTGAGCCAGGCCTATGGCATCGCCCATGGCGTTCCGGTGGGCTTGACCTCCGTCGTGGTGCAAAGCCAGGCGCTGTTCACCATCGGCCTTGCCGCGCTCGCCTTCGGTGAGCGGCCGACGCCGGTGCAGACGCTGGGCATCGTCGTTGCCGCTGCGGGCCTGCTGATGATCTGCGGCACCGTTGGCTATGATTTCAGCGTCGCGGCGTTCGCGGTGCTGATGATCTCGCCGCTCAGCTTTGCGGTCGGCAATCTCCTGCTGCGCAGCGCCCGCGGCGTGCCGATGTTCGATCTGTTCGCCTGGCTCTGTCTCGCCGCGGCGGTGCCGCTGTTCGCGCTGGCGCTGATCGCCGATGGGCCGGCGCCGACGTGGACGTCGCTGACGCACCTATCGCTGACGTCGGCGCTCTGCATGCTGATGCTCGGCGGCATCTCCACCAGCATCGCCTATTGGCTGTGGGGCCGCCTGTTGCGCGACTATCCCGCCGCGCAAGTAGTGCCGTTCGCGCTGCTCGTGCCGTTCGTCGGCTCGGCCGCCTCCAGCATTGTGTTCGGCGAGCGGTTCGGACCGTTGCGCCTCGCCGGCATGCTGACCGTGATCGGCGGCATCGCCGTGATGGTGCTGGCGAAGCGCCCGCAAGTCCTGCCCAAGATCGCGTGAGGTGAATATGACCTACTCGCTGTTCTACGCCTTCCTCGCCTTCATGGCGGTGATGTACTTCACCCCGGGGCCGAACAACATCATGTTGTTGTCCTCCGGCCTGACCTACGGCTTCCGGCGCACGATCCCGCACATCGTCGGCATAGTCATCGGCTTTGCCTTCATGATCGCAGCCGTCGGCCTCGGGCTCGGCACCGTGTTCCTGGCCTATCCGATCCTCCAGACCGTCCTGAAATATGCCGGCGCCGCCTACCTGATATACTTGGCCGCCGTGATCGCGATGTCCGGTCCGGCGAAGCCGGGCGAGGAGAAGGCGCGCGGCCCGATGACCTTCTGGGGCGCGGCGATGTTCCAGTGGATCAACGCCAAGGGCTGGGTGATCGTGATCGGTACCATCACCGCCTATGCCGCGATCGCTCAATTCCCGCTCAACATCGCCATCCAGACCGTGATCAGCCTCGTCGTCGGCACGGTCTCGACCGTGGTCTGGGCCCTGTTCGGCACTGCGCTACGGCCGGTCCTGACCTCCGAGCGGCTGGTCCGCGCCTTCAATATCCTGATGGCGGTCCTGCTGCTCGCTTCCCTCTACCCCGTTTTCATGGATGCATGATGTCGCGGATTTCCATGCAGAAACGGGTTTCCCTCAGGGCTGAAAATGCTCTAGACAGCCCCCGAAATCCGCAAATTTCACCCTTCGGACACTGACCATCGGCCGATTTTCGGCCCTGAACGAGGAAACGACCATGCGTGTTTACTACGATCGCGACGCCGACCTGAACCTGATCAAGGGCAAGAAGGTCGCCATCGTCGGCTATGGCAGCCAGGGCCACGCCCATGCGCTCAACCTGAAGGATTCCGGCGTTAAGGAAGTCGCCATTGCGCTGCGCAAGGGTTCGGCCTCGGCCAAGAAGGCCGAGAACGCCGGCTTCAAGGTGATGGAAGTCGCCGAAGCCGCCAAATGGGCCGACCTCGTCATGATGCTGACTCCGGACGAGCTCCAGGGCGACATCTACCGCGAGCACCTGCACGACAACATGAAGAAGGGCGCCGCCCTGGTGTTCGCGCACGGCCTCAACGTCCACTTCAACCTGCTCGACCCGCGCGCAGACCTCGACGTGCTGATGATCGCGCCGAAGGGCCCCGGCCACACCGTGCGCTCGGAGTATCAGCGCGGCGGCGGCGTGCCCTGCCTGATCGCGATCGCCAAGGACGTCTCGGGCAACGCCCATGACCTCGGCCTGTCCTACGCCTCCGCCATCGGCGGCGGCCGCGCCGGCATCATCGAGACCACCTTCAAGGAAGAATGCGAGACCGACCTGTTCGGCGAGCAGGTCGTGCTCTGCGGCGGCCTGGTCGAGCTGATCAAGGGCGGCTACGAGACCCTGGTCGAAGCCGGCTACGCGCCGGAGATGGCCTATTTCGAATGCCTGCACGAAGTGAAGCTGATCGTCGACCTGATCTATGAAGGCGGCATCGCCAACATGAACTACTCGATCTCCAACACCGCCGAATATGGCGAGTACGTCACCGGCCCGCGCATCATCACCGACGAGACCAAGAAAGAGATGCGCAAGGTTCTGGCCGACATCCAGGGCGGCAAGTTCGCTCGCGACTGGATGCTCGAGAACAAGGTCAACCAGACCTCGTTCAAGGCGACCCGCGCCAAGCTCGCTCAGCACCCGATCGAGGAAGTCGGCGCGAAGCTGCGCGACATGATGCCCTGGATCAAGAAGGGCGCGCTGGTCGACAAGAGCAAGAACTGACGGCTGCGCCGTCATTCCGGGGGCGCGAAGCGCAACCCGGAATCCAGAGGTTGTTGATCGAGATTCCGGGTTCGCGCTTAGCGCGCGCCCCGGAATGACGAGCGAAATTCAAGCTTCGCTCGTCAAGCCAAATCTTGGACCTTGGCGACTATGGTCGAGCGAGATCGCAAATAGCGGTCTCGCTCTTTTCATCTCGGCGAGACATTGCTCTCTCGTTCTTTCCGCGACCTGAAGCACTTGAGCGGCTCGGCTCCTGCCAAACACGGCGTCGCTTCAGCCCGCCGGGACGGTCTGCCCACGCGGATGGCGGGCCATCGCGATCATGCGCAGCGTCAGCACGATCAGGAGCGGAACGAGGAAAGCGGTATAGAGCGGCATCGCCGGCACGCGCTTGCCGAACGACACCATGAACTGGAACCATAGATAGTAGCCGCCTACGAGGTGCAGCGCGCGCCAGGCGCGCGAGCCGATCAGCGCGGCGGTGCGGTCCAACGAAGTCGCGCTCATGGCGATGATGAAGGCATAGCCGATGCCGCCAAAAATGTAGGAGGCGGCCGAGGTGGCGTCCGCAAAGCCAGCCGGATCCATGTTGGCAAAGATGACGATCGCCACCCCGTGGATCGCGTGGGAGGCCGCAAAGCTCAAACCCAGATAGCGGCGGTTGCGACGCTGCCAGCGCGTCCAGGAATTGGGCCAGAGTTGCGCCAGAGCCGCGGCGCTGAAGGCAAGGCAGAACAACAGGAGCGAGCTTCGCGCCGTGAAGCGGATCACCATGCGGACGCCCTCGACCTCGAACTGCCGCATCGAGGCGATCCAAAGGCTGAGCGCGATCAGGCTCAAGGAGAGGGCGGCAAGCAGCCGCCAGCCTTCGAACGAGCTTCGATGTCGTGACATGGGGCGGTCTCCTCTTTATGTAATCATCGATTACATTTGGACGGGGCGCTATCGTCAATGGTGTAATCATTGCTTACATTCACGTTCGAGTGAGCCTAGAATGGTCTATGCCCTTCCGTCAGCCCTCCAAGCCGCGCGCCCGTCGCCCCGCAGCCGAATCCCGGCCGTATCACCACGGCGACCTCCGCCGCGTGCTGATCGATGCTGCGCTGCAACTGGCCGCCGAAGGTGCCGAGGTCTCCGTCCGTGAGGCCGCGCGCCGAGCAGCAGTGTCGCCGGGAGCGCCGTTCCGGCACTTTCCGACCCGCGACGCGCTGATGGTGGCAGCAGCCGAAGAGGCGCAGCGGCGCTTTCGTGCCGAGATCGAGACGTCGCTGGCGCAGGCTCCGGCCGCCGATCCGCTGGCCCGCTTTCGCGCCTTTGGCCTCGCTTACCTGCGCTGGGCGATGCGCAACCCCGCGCATTTCGAGATCATCTCGACCGGGCGCTATTTTGCCCATGGCAGCTCACCGGAGCTGACGCGGGACAATGCCGAGCTGGTCGCGCTGACCGAGCGGATGCTGACCGACGCCGCAGAGCAGGGCCTGCTACGGTCGGCCGACCTCAAGCGCGTCCAGATCGCCGGCCGCGCCCTGGTCTACGGCTTCGCTCGGATGAATCTCGACGGCCACTTTCCGCGCTGGGGCGTGGAGGAGAGTGAGATCGAGCGAATGGCCGAAGGGGTGCTCGACCTGTTCATCGCCGGCATCACCAGGGGTTAGGAACGGCGCGATACCGCACTGGCCAGAATCCCGTTTCTTTTGCGGTGGCGGGCGCTGCCTCAAATCCATTCGAGATGCCTGTAGCTCCGCCGGCCGGTCAGTGTGGACGGCATTCCACCGCGAGCCTCTCGGGCGCTGGGTCGCGCCAGACGCCGGCTCCCGCATTGAGCGAAGGGCGGACGATGGTCCGCGTTGCCTGTCCTTGACCATTCCGTTACAGTTTTGTGACACGGTGCAGGCTTCCGGCTGCGCCGGACGCCCTGACCCGCCGGTCAGACGTGTCACCGGGCCGGACTTGAAGTTTAGCGTATTGTCGATGGCGTCCGCGCCCAATCCAGGTCCTTCTGCCACGATGGCCGTGCTGGCGAGCGTTGCCGCGCTCGGCATCTGGCGCCTGCTCGCGGTTGCAGCGCCGCATCTCGCTGCGCTCGCGCTGATGTACAAGACCGAGACCGATTTCGGCTCGCGCCTGTCCTTTGTGCTCGCCTGGGGCATCCTGAACTTCTTCTGGATCACGCTGCTGCGGCGGCCGGCGCTCTCGGGCGCATTGTCGCTGACCATGGTCGTCGTGCTGGTGCTGCTGTCGCAGCTCAAGCACGAGGTCGTGCAGATGACGGTCAATTTCATCGACCTGATGATGATCGACCGCGACACCGTCGCGTTCCTGTTCACGATCTTCCCGAACTTGCGCTGGTCGGTGATTCTGGCCGGCCTGATCACGCTGCCGTTGATGTATTCGCTGTGGTGGCTCGACCCGTTCCGCGTCCGCCGCCTGCCGGCGCTGGCCTGCAAGCTCGCCTGCCTCGCCGGGCTTGTCGGGTATTCGCTCTACCATCCGGATGAAGCCTGGCGCAGCTATTACGACGACGGCTATCTCTCGAAATTCTTCCGCTCGGGCGTCAGCGCGGTGTCGGATTTCGCGCAGCACGGCTTCATGGAGGCGGCCGCTTCGACCAATGAACGGCTCAACATGCCGCTGGTCGATGCCTGCCATCCCGCCGGCCGCCGGCCGAACATCGTCATGATCCATGATGAATCGAGCTTCGACATCCGCGCGGCGCAGGGCATCAAGGTGCCGCAGGGCTATGGCAGCCACTTCACGTCCTGGGACGGCAAGCAGCGCACGTTCCTCGCCGAGAGCAATGGCGGACCGAGCTGGTTCACCGAATACAACGTGCTCGCGGGGCTTTCTTCGCGCTCGTTCGGACGCTTCGCCTATTTCGTGACACGCATTGCCTCGAGCCGGGTTGAGCGCGGCCTGCCGCTGGCGCTGCGCCGCTGCGGCTACGAGACGCTGTCGCTCTATCCCGCCAACGGCGGCTTCATGGGCGCGCGCAGCTTCCAGATGACGACCGGCATCGAGCGCTTTCTCGATTCGAAAGATCTCGGCGCGAAGGATGTCGAACCCGACAGCTTCTTCTACGACAAGGCGCTCCAGCTGATGGGCCAGCAGCCGCCGAACAAACCGCTGTTCACCTTCATCTATCTCGGCGCCAATCATTTCCCCTGGGAGACGCGCTTCCGTCCCGAGCTGCTGCCGAACTGGCGCGCGCCGGGCAATGTGCCGTCGATCGACGAATATCTGCGCCGGCAGGCGATCAGCGCCGAGCAGTACAGGGCCTTTGTCGCAGGCCTGAAGAAGAACTTTCCGGGCGAGCCCTTCCTGATCGTGCGCTACGGCGATCACCAGCCGGAATTCGCACCGCAGATCCTCGAGCCCGGGCTCGACGAGGGCGCTCTCGGCAAGAAGCTGGACAATTACGATCCGCGTCTCTACGCGACCTATTATGCGATCGACGCCGTCAATTTCGAGCCGCTGAAGAGCGCGGCGGTGATGGACACGATCGACGGTCCCTATCTGCCGCTGGTGATCCAGGAAGCTGCCGGCATCCCGCTCGACCCGTCCTTCGCCGAGCAGAAGGAGATCATGCTCCGCTGCGAGGGCATCTTCTACGGCTGCAAGGACGGCGCCGAGGCGCGGCGACTGAACCGGCTGCTGATCGACGCGGGGATGATCAGGGGACTGTAGCCGTCTTTATTGTCGCCTGATCTTGTCCAACAGCCACTTCGCCACCGCATCCGGCGACGAGTTCGCATCGTTGCCGCTGGCGCGCAAATTGGCTTCGCGCATGGTGGCGATGTCGATCTTGCCGAGCAGCGGCCTCAGCGCCGCCTGCAATCGCTCGTCACCGGCGCGTTTCGGCGCGAGCAGCAGGATCGCGTCGTAGGGCGGGATGGCGTGCCTGATATCGTCCAGCGCGACGAGATCGTACTTCGCGATCAGGCCGTCGCTGGTGTAGCCGGCGATCACGTCGACCTCGCCGCTGGCGGCGGCCGCATACATGAAATCCGGCTGCATCTGGCGTTGGGCGCGGAACGAAAGGCCGTAGGCCTTTTGCAGGGCCGCCCATTCGGGCCGCGAGAAGAATTCGTAGTCGCCGGCAATCGACATCGTCGATGTTTGTGCGGCGAGATCGGCGATGGTGCGGATGCCGAGCGCCTCGGCGCGCTTCCTCGGCATCACCAGCGCATAGGCGTTCTCGAAGCCGAGGTCGCCGAGCAGGGTGATGTTGTCCCTGGCGAGCGCTGTCTTGAGTTCCGCGAGCAGCTCGGTGCGCGGCTTGATATCGCTGCGATGCAGCTGGTTGGCCCAAAGCGTGCCGGAATAGTCGACATAGAGATCGATATCGCCGGCCTTCAGCGCTTCGAAGATCACGCTCGAACCGAGGCTCGAGCGTGCCGTCGCGGACAGGCCGGCGGCCTGAAGACGGTCCCTGAGCAGCGCGGACAGCACATATTGCTCGGCAAATGTCTTGGCGCCGACGATGTAGCCCTGCGAGGAGCGCCCCATTGTCGGCACCAATGCTGCGGCAACGAGGGTCGCGATCCCGACGCAGCCGAGCGCTGCGCGCAGACGGCTGCGACGACGCAGACCGTTCTCGATCAGGCCAAGCAGTTGATCGACGGCGAGCGCGAGCAGGGCCGAGGCCAGGCAGCCGAACAGCACGAACACCCAGTTCTGGGTCTGGAGCCCGGCAAAGATGTAATTGCCGAGGCTGGTCTGCCCGATCGGGGTCGACAGCGTCGCGGTGCCGATCACCCAGACTGCGGCGGTGCGGATGCCCGCCATCATCACCGGCAGTGCCAGCGGCAGCTCGACCATGAGCAGCGATTGGCGTCCGGTCATGCCGACGCCCTTGGCGGCTTCGATCAGCGCGGGATCGATGCCGTTGAGCCCGGTAATGCCGTTGCGCAGCACCGGCAGCATCGAATAGAGCGCCAGCGCCAGCATCGCCGGCAGGAAGCCGAACGCGGAGAAGGAAACGCCGAACCAGGCCAGCGCGACCGAGGCCGCCGCGAGCAGCAGCGGATAGAACAGTGCAAGCAGCGCCAGTCCCGGCACGGTCTGCACGATGCTGGCGAACGCGAGCAGCATGCCGCGCGGCGCCGGGCGATTGCGCGTGAGGATCGCCAGCGGCAGGCTGACGGCGAGACCGAGCGCCAGTGCGGCAAGGCTGACCTGCACATGGTTGCCGAGATAGTCGGGCAGATGCGCCAGCGCCTCGCCCCAGCGTGGATCGGCGAGGAGGCTCATGCCGCACCGCTCTGCGGCAACAGCGCATTCAGCCGCTCGGCCTGGCGCCGCGGTGTGCGCAGCAGCTCCAGCACGTAGGCGTCGCCGCTCTTGGCGAGCTCATTGGGCGTGCCCTGCGCCAGCAGCTGTCCGCCGCGCATCACTGCGATGCGGTCGGCGAGCAGAATCGCCTCCGTCATGTCATGGGTGATCATCACTGTGGTCAGCCCCAGCTTGCGATGCAGCGAGCGATAGTCGTCGCCGAGCGCATCGCGGGTGAGGGGATCGAGCGCGCCGAACGGCTCGTCCATCAGCACGATGCGAGGCCTTGCCGCGAGCGCCCGCGCCACGCCGACGCGCTGACGCTGGCCGCCGGAGAGCGCTTCCGGCAGACGGTCGCGATGCGCAACACGGTCGAGCTGCACCAGCTCGAGCAGCTCGTCGACACGCGCGGCGATATCCGCCGCCGACACACCCAGCAATCTCGGCGTGATCCCGATATTGTCGGCGACGCTCAAATGCGGGAACAGCCCGCCGCTCTGGAACACGTAGCCGATCCGCCGACGCAGCGCCACCGGATCGACGTCTCTCACGTCCTCGCCCTCGACGGTGATGGTACCGCCGTCGGCCTCGATCAGCCGGTTGGCGAGCCGCAGCAGCGTGGTCTTGCCCGAGCCGGAGCCGCCGACGATCGCCACAAACTCGCCCTCGGCGATGTCGAGCGATACATCGCTCAGAGCCATGAGGGAGCCGAAGCTCTTGGTGACGTGCTGGTAGCTGATCGCCAGCTGGGAGGGCATCGCAGGTGAGCTCGTTTCTTTCTTACCCTTCCCCTCCAGGGGAGGGTAAGAGCGCGGCAGCGCGGTATGCGTAGCATGCTTGGCGCCTTGATTGAACTTGGCCGCGCGAGCGGCTAAGGCATCGGCCTGAATTCGGAGGAAGCACATGACGACGCCCACGGCAGTGGCGCTGGAAGATGCCAAGGTCGCGTTCCGCCTCGGGGACGGGCGGGTCTATACGGCGGTTGAGAAAGCCCATCTCACGGTCGCCCAGGGCGAGTTCGTCGCCATCGTCGGCCCGACCGGCTGTGGGAAATCGACGCTGCTCAACGTTGCGGCCGGGCTGCTGAAGCCCGCGGCCGGCAGCGTCCAGATATTCGACCGGCCGCTGGCGGGGCTGAACCGAGATGCCGGCTACCTGTTCCAGGCCGATGCGCTGTTCCCGTGGAAGACCGCGCTCGACAATGTCGCGATCGGGCTCGAGATCAAGGGCACGCCGCGCGCCCAAGCGCTGCCGCGGGCGCAAAAATGGCTGACGTCAGTCGGCCTCGGCGCCTTTGCGGGCCGCTATCCGCACATGCTCTCCGGCGGACAGCGCAAGCGTGTGGCGCTGGCGCAGGTGCTGATCCGCGATCCAAAAATCCTGCTCATGGATGAGCCGTTCGGGCCACTCGATGCGCAGACCCGCCAGGTCATGGGCAACCTGCTGCTCGACTTGTGGAACGCCGACCGCAAGGCCGTGCTGTTCGTGACCCATGATCTGGAAGAGGCGATCGCGCTCGCCGACCGCGTCGTGATCATGTCGGCCGGGCCGTCCTCGCGCATCATCGGCGATTGGCGGGTGAGCTTGCCGCGCCCGCGCGACATCTTCGAGGTGCGGCTGGACAAGGAATTCCATGCGCTGCATCGCGAGATCTGGAGCGTGCTCAAGGACGAGGTGATGAAGGGCTACGCGCAATCCACGCACGCGGCGGAGGCGGTCTGATGTCGCGTCCGACGTTGCTTGCGCTGCAAATCCTGGTCGCGGTCGTCTGCATCGTGCTGTGGCAAGTGCTGTCGACCGTTCCCGTGTTCGGCAAGATCCTGCTGCCGCCGTTCTTCTTCTCCAACCCATTCGACGTGTTCAGCCAGATCGTGAAATGGTTCTCGTCCGGCGTGATCTGGAAGCACCTCGGCATCACATTGGCGGAATCGATCCTCGCCTTCGTGATCGGATCGCTCGGCGGCGTGCTGGTCGGCTTCTGGTTCGCGCGCCAGCCGCTGGTCGCCGCCGTGTTCGACCCCTACGTGAAGATGGTCAACGCGCTGCCGCGCGTCGTGCTGGCGCCGATCTTCGCGCTGTGGCTCGGCCTCGGCATCTGGTCCAAGGTCGCGCTCGGCGTCACCTTGGTGTTCTTCATCGTGTTCTTCAACGTCTATCAGGGCGTGAAAGAAGTCAGCCGCACCGTGCTCGACAACGGCCGCATGCTCGGCATGAGCGAGCGGCAGTTGATGCAGCACGTGTATTGGCCGTCGGCGCTGTCCTGGATGTTCTCCTCCCTGCACACCTCGGTCGGCTTCGCGGTGGTCGGCGCGGTCGTCGGCGAATATCTGGGATCGGCGGCGGGGCTCGGCTATCTCATTCAGCAGGCCGAGGGCGTGTTCGACGTTGCCGGTGTGTTCGCCGGCATGTTCGTGCTCTCGGCCTTCGTCATCCTGATCGACTTCGGCGTCACGCTGGTGGAGCGGCGGCTGTTGGTCTGGAGGCCGACCGCGTCGGACGGGCGCGGCTAGGCTGTGACGGTCTCGATTGAATGACCGGAGCAGCGCTTCTCAAGCCCGTCCCGCTGCTTTATGGTGCCGCCGGCCGAACGGAGGAACCCAATGAAGAACACGATTGCCAGGCTCGCCGGCGCGCTGCTCGTGCTGACGCTCACCACCTCGCTTGCCGCGGCGCAAAGCAAGGTGACCATCGCGGTCGGCGGCGGCTCGTGCCTGTGCTACCTGCCCACGGTGCTGGCCAAGCAGCTCGGCGAATACGAGAAGGCCGGCCTCAATGTCGAACTCGTGGATCTCAAGGGCGGTTCGGACGCGCTGAAGGCCGTGCTCGGCGGCAGCGCCGACGTGGTCTCCGGCTATTTCGACCATTGCGTCAATCTCGCGGCCAAGAAGCAGGAGCTCCAGTCCTTCGTGGTCTATGACCGTTACCCCGGTCTCGTGTTGGTGGTCGCACCCTCGCGCACCAACGACATCAAATCGGTCAAGGATCTCGCCGGCAAGAAGGTCGGCGTCAGCGCGCCCGGATCTTCCACCGACTTCTTCCTCAAATACATGCTCAAGAAGAACGGCGTCGATCCCGCCGATACCGCCGTGATCGGTGTCGGCCTCGGCGCCACCGCGGTCGCCGCCATGCAGCAGGGCCAGATCGACGCGGCCGTGATGCTCGATCCTTCGGTGACCGTGCTTCAGGGCAGCCACAAGGATCTGCGCATCCTGTCGGACACCCGCACCCAGAAGGACACGCTCGAGACGTTCGGCGGCGAATATCCGGGCGGCGCGCTGTACTCGACCGCGGCCTGGATCAACGGCCATGAGAAGGAGACGCAGGCGCTCACCAATGCGATCCTCGCGACGCTGGCCTGGATCCATGCGCATTCGCCCGAGGAGATCATGGCGAAGATGCCGGAGCAGGTGGTCGGCAAGAACAAGGACCTCTATCTCGCCGCGCTGAAGAACACGATCCCGATGTTCTCGGAAACCGGCAAGATGGATCCGAAGGGCGCGGATGCCGTGCTTGCGGTGTTCAGCGTCGGCTCGCCCGAGGTCGCGAACGCCAAGATCGACGTCAGCAAGACCTTCACCAACAAATTCGTCGACCAGGCCAAGAAGACCACGGGCAATGCCAAATAGCCGACGCGAAGGCGTGGTATCCGCCCCGTCATGACGTCACCTGTCATTCATCGCGTCACGACGCTTGATCTTGCCGTCCGGCCGGTCGTGTGGCCGTTCGCGGAGGAACGGCGCGCCGAGATTGCGGCGCATTTCGCCGAGAAGCAGCGCGAGCGGCCGAAGATCTGGAACGGCCGCGTCTTGCTCGGGCGCGATGCCGTGTTCACCGATCGCCATCTCGCCGCGACCTATTTCGAGACCGATTTCGCCAGCTTCCTCGCCTGGCGCGACTGGGGCTTTCCAGACACGGCCGTGTTCAACGGTTTCGGCATGGGCGCACTGCGCACCTCCGACGGCGCCTTCGTGATGGGCGAAATGGGACAGCACACCGCCAATGCGGGCCGCATCTATTTCCCGTCGGGCACGCCCGACCTCGGCGACGTCAAGGGTAGCGCCCTCGACGTTCCCGGCAGCGTCGTCCGCGAGATCGCGGAGGAAACCGGGCTGACCCCCGACGACTACGCGGCGGAGGCGGACTGGCACTGCGTCGTCTCCGGCCGCGCGATTGCGATGATTCAGATCCTCAACCTGGACATGCCGGCCGACGAGGCCCGCGCCCGGATCGAAGCCAATCTCGCACGTGACGACGAGCCTGAATTGTCGGCCATTCATCTCGTGCGCGACATGGGTGATCTGAGGCCGTCCATGCCGCGATTTGTCACGGCCTTCGTCGAGCGCCAGTTCGCCTCGCGCTGATGCGCGAGGCTTGACATCGCCGCGCTCAGCCCATGTGATGGGCAAAAAGCAAAACCAACAAGAATGCGATGCACAATCGTCCAGGGAGGTTTTGATGCGCCTGCGCATGGCTACCCGTTTGGTACGTGGGCTGTTGGTCGCGATATCAGCGACAGGCTTGGCGGTGTCCGCCGAGGCCCAGGAGAAGAAGCTCAAGATCGGCGTCATCTATGATCTGACCGGCCCGCTCGCCGGCGGCGGCTCGGAGCTGCAATATACCGGCGCAAGAATCATGCTGGATCAGTACAGCGCGAAGGATGTCGAGGGCTACAAGATCGAGGCGATCTATGCCGATGCTCAGAGCAAGCCGGACGTCGCCATCAATGAAGCGATACGTTTGATCGAGCAGGAAAAGGTCGACATGCTGCTCGGCTTCTTTTCCTCGGCGCAGTGCGTGCCGGTGGCAGCGCGCGTCGAGCAGCTGAAGAAGTTCATGTGGATCACGACCTGCATTTCGTCCGCGGTGCTGGAGAACAAGAATTACAAATACGTGTTTCGGCCGCAGGCCTCCGGCGATCAGTTCGGTATGATGACGATGGACTTCATCGCGCAGAATACGAAGGAAAAGTTGGGCAAGGATCCGAAGGACCTGCGGGTCGCCATCATCCATGAGGACGGCGCCTACGGCGTCGACGTTGCCAAAGGCAATGAAGCTGGTGCCAAGAAGGCCGGTTTCAACATCGTGCTCAGGGAAGGCTATTCGGCCACGGCTCCGGATTTGTCTGCGCTGGTCACCAAGCTGAAGCGGGCCAAGCCGGATGTGATCTTCCACACCGGCTACAATCCCGACATCACCCTGTTGCTCCGGCAAGCCCGCGAACAAGGGCTGAAGTTCGGTGCATTGGTGGGACATGGCGCCGGCTACGGGGTCTATGAGAAGCTGAAGGAAGGCCTGGGCGCCGACGTAAACTACTTCTTCAACACCGATCCGATCTCGATCTGGCTCGCCAACCAGAAGAGCATGGATCCGAAGCTGCCGCCGATCATCAAGGCGGTTGGCGAGGAGTTCGACAAGCGCAAGCCGGGCGTCGCCATCCGTTCGGCTCATGTCGGCATGGCTGCGTCCAACACCTACCTGTTCCTGACCGACGTGCTGCCGCGAGCGATCAAGAAATATGGCGGCATAGATCCCGACGCCCTGCGCAAGGCAGCACTCGACACCGACATACCCGAAGGTGGCACCATGCTCGGCTTCGGCGTCAAATTCCACGGCGATGGCTCGCCAATGGCCGGCCAGAACGAGCGCTCGTTCCCCGTCGTGATCCAGTACGTCGACGACAAGTCCTACGTGGTGTGGCCCAAGAGCCAGGCGCAGCGCGAGGCCGTGCTGCCGCTGCCGAAAGGCACCACCTACAGCAACCAGTAGCGGCGGAGAGCGGCGGTGCTGGAAGTGAACGGGCTGGTGAAGCGATTTGGCGGCTTCACCGCCGTGAACAACGTGTCGTTCAAGGTCGACGAGGGCGAGATCCTCGGTCTGATCGGCCCCAACGGTTCGGGCAAGAGCACGATCTTCAACATGCTCTCCGGCACGTTGGCGCCGACATCAGGTTCGATACTTTTCGCCGGCCACGAGATCGCGGGCCTCGCGCCGCACCGGATCATCAACAGCGGCATCGGCCGCACCTTCCAGATTCCGCGCCCCTTCCGCCGCCTGACCATTTTCGAGAACGTTGCGCTTGCCGGCTTCTACGGCCAGGGCCGCCACAGCCGCGCCAGGGCGGAAGAGGCGGCCGAGCGCTCGCTCGCCATGGTCGGCCTGCCCACCGATCGCCATGCCAGCGTCGATGGCCTCGGCGCTGCCGGCCTGAAGAAGCTCGAGCTCGCCAAGGCGCTCGCCACCGCACCGAAGCTGCTGCTCGCCGACGAGAGCCTCGGCGGTCTCGACGAGGCCGAGATGGATCAGGCGGCCGACATGCTGCGCAACATCCGCGACGAGCTCGGCATCACCATCATCTGGGTCGAGCACATCATGGGCGTGCTGATGCGGGTCGTCGATCGCGTCATGGTGCTCGATCACGGCGAGAAGATCTCGGAAGGCCTGCCGAGTGCGGTCGCCGGCGATCCGCGCGTGATCGAGGTCTATCTCGGCACCGATGCCGAGACCACGCAGGCCGCGGCCGCCGAAGCGCGCCGCCGGGCGGGAGGCTAGCCGATGCTGGAGCTTCGCGGCGTCAATGCCGGCTATGGCACCTTCCAGGCGTTGTTCGATGTCAATCTCGACGTGAAGGCCGGCGAAGCCGTCGGCGTCATCGGCCCGAACGGCGCCGGCAAGACCACGCTGATGCGCGTGATCTCCGGCCTGATCAGGCCTTCGCGCGGCTCGATCAGAATGGAAGGCGTCGACCTCGTGGCGACGCCATCGCACAAGATCGTCAGCCTCGGCATTGCGCATGTGCCGGAGAACCGGCGGCTGTTTCCGCAGCTCACGGTGGACGACAATCTCAAGATGGGCGCCTTCATGAAGGAGGCGCGCGGGCACTATGCCGAGCGGCTCGACGTCGTGTTCGAGCTGTTCCCGCGGCTGAAGGAGCGCCGCCACCAGATGGCGGGCACCATGTCCGGCGGCGAGCAGCAGATGTGCGCGATCGGCCGCGCGATGATGTCCAATCCGAAGCTGCTGCTGCTCGACGAACCCTCGGCGGGGCTTGCGCCGGTCGTGGTGCAGCAGGTGTTCGAGCTGGTGAAGCGGATTCGCGCCAGCGGGCTAACCGTGCTGATCGTCGAGCAGAACGTGCAGCAGGTGCTGAAAGTGGTCGACCGGGCCTATCTGATCGAGGCCGGCTCGATCCGCGCATCCGGCACCTCGGCCGAGATGCTGGCGAGCGACACGGTCAAGGAAGCGTATCTCGGGGTGTGACGGGCATGCAGGCGTTCCTGGACATTTTCGACATCTACCTGTTGGAGGCCGTGATCAACGGCATCCTGCTCGGCGGCGTGCTGGCGCTGCTCGCGCTCGGCCTCAATCTGATCTTCGGCGTCATCGACGTCACGTGGATCTGCTATGCCGAGCTCGTGATGATCGGCATGTACGGCATGTACTTCATGGTCCAGTACTACGGGCTCAGCTATTTCGTCGCCGCGCCGCTCACCATCCTGCTGGTCGCGGTGCTTGGCGCTGCGCTGCACTACCTCGTGATCGCGCCGCTGCTGACCGCGCCGCCGATCAACCAACTGCTCGCGACCGGCGGCGTGCTGTTCGTGCTCCAGAGCTTTGCCACGGTCGCCTTCGGCATCGACTTCCGCAATCTCGGCATCCGCCTGCCGGTGCTTGCCTTCGGCGAAATGAACTTCAGCTATGCACGGCTGCTATCGTTCCTGGCGGCGCTGGTTGGCATGGTCGCCGTCTATCTGTTCATGACGCGAACCTTCACCGGCACGGCGATCCGCGCCATCTCGCAGGACCGCCAGATTATGGCGCTGATGGGCGTCGACACCAGGCGGATCTATCTGATCACCTCGGCGCTGGGCGGCGCGCTGGCCGGCCTCGCCGCCTGCCTCCTGGTGCTGCAATATGACGTGCATCCCTTCGTCGGCCTGTCCTTCGGGCCGATCACCTTCCTGATCTGCGTGCTCGGGGGCCTCGGCAATTTCATCGGCGGCTTCATCGCCGCCTTCGTGTTCGCCGAGATCATCTCGCTCGGCGGCCTGTTCTCCGATCTCGAATGGGGCTATGTGCTCGCCTTCGCCTTCTTCATCGTCATGATGTTCATCCGGCCCGCGGGCCTGCTTGCGAGGCGCCGATGATGGGGCAGGGGCGGCTTGCAGCCTGGGGAATAGGCCTGGCGGCGCTGATCGCGCTGCCCTTCGTCTATCGCGATCCCTATCATCTGCACATCCTGGTGCTGATCCTGATCTGGTCGTTCGCCTACACCTCCTGGTCGATGATGGGGCGGTTCGGCCTGGTCTCGCTCGGCCATGGCGGCTTCATGGGGATCGGCGCCTATGTCACGGCGCTGCTCTGGAATCACCTCGGCCTGTCGCCCTGGATCGGCATCCCCATCAGCATGGTCGCGGCCGGCGCGCTGGCGCTGATCGTCGGCTATCCCTGCTTCCGCTTCCGCATCACCGGCCATTATTTCGTGCTGGTGACGCTGGCGCTCTCCGGCATCGTGCTCCAGGTCATCACCGCAACACGCGACTACACCGGCGGCTCGCTGGGCTACACGCCGAACCGGACCTCGGGCAACAAGCTGCTGGCGCTGCAGTTCGACGACAAGACGACCTGGTACCTGATCGCGCTCGGGATCTGGCTCTTCGGCATCGTGGTCTGGCACTGGGTGGATCGCAGCATGGCGCGCTATGCGCTGGAGGCGATCTCGGAGGACGAGGACGCCGCTGCCGCCGCCGGCGTCGATGTCACGGCGGAGAAGCTGAAGATCACGCTGCTCAGCGCGCTGATGACGGCGCTCGCCGGCGCGATCTACTGCCAGTACCAGATGTTCATCACGCCTGACACGGTCAGCGGCATCGCGGTGTCGCTCCAGATGGTGTTCGCTGCCATCGTCGGCGGCCTGTTTGTCTCGCTCGGCCCGACCGTCGGCGCCATCATCACCATTCTGCTGGCCGAAACGTTGCGCATCGGCTTCGGCACCAAGGCGGTCGGCTGGGACAACCTCGTCTACGGCGTGCTGCTCGTCCTTTTCATCATATTCCTTCCCAAGGGCATCCTTGGTAGCTTGCTCGACCGATTGAAGCCGCAACGCAAGGTGCCCCGCGCTCATGAACAAGAAGCCGTCCAAATCGCTCGCCCAGGAACTTGACCGCTACATCTCGCCATTCCGCCACGATGGTTCGGGCAAGTTTCACCTCAAGGACCACAAGACCGACGAAAGGGGCGATCTCGACAAGGAGAAGGCGCAGGCGGTCCTCGAGTCGAACAAGAAGCGGATGATCGAATTTCAGGAGAAGCTTTACGCGCAGGACCGCTGGTCGCTCCTGATCGTGTTCCAGGCGATGGACGCCGGCGGCAAGGATTCTGCGATCAAGGCGATCTTCGAGGGCATCAATCCGCAGGGCTGCGAGGTTCATGCCTTCAAGGCACCGAGCAGCAAGGAGCTCGATCATGACTTCCTCTGGCGCCATATGATCGCGCTGCCCGAGCGCGGGCGTATCGGCATCTTCAACCGCTCCCATTACGAGGAATGCCTGGTGACGCGCGTGCACCCTGAGATTCTCGCCAAGGAGAAGCTACCGCAGAAGCTCGTGACCAAGCACATCTGGAGGGAGCGGTTCGAGGACATCTCGGCCTTCGAGCGCTATCTCTGCCGCAACGGCACCGTCGTGCTGAAATTCTTCCTCAACGTCTCCAGGGAGGAGCAACGCAAGCGCTTCCTCGAGCGGCTGGAGGATCCGGCCAAGCAGTGGAAGTTCTCGATGGACGACATCAAGGAGCGCGCGCTGTGGCCTCGCTACCAGGCGGTCTATCAGGACATCGTTCGCCACACGGCGACGCCCCACGCGCCCTGGTACGTCGTGCCCGCCGACCACAAATGGTTCGCCCGTGTCGTGATCGGCTCCGTGATCAACGCGACGCTCGAAAAGCTCGACCTGCGCTTTCCTCGCGCCGACAAGGCCTCCCTCGCCGAGTTCGAGCAGGTACGCAAGGCGCTGGAGAAAGAGGAGACGGGAGGCAGGAAGAAAGCCAAGTGACAGCCAACCGTACCTCGGACCGCAAGACCGTCAATTTCGCGCTCCAGGGCGGCGGCGCGCACGGCGCCTTCGTCTGGGGCGTGCTCGACCAGGTGCTCGAGGACGGCAGGCTCGCGATCGAGGCGATCAGCGCGACCAGTGCGGGCGCCATGAATGCGGTCGCGATGGCCTCCGGCATGGCGCACGGAGGTGCTGAGGCCGCGCGGGAGAGCCTGCACGCTTTCTGGTACGAAGTGTCGCGCATGGACATGGCGTACGATTTGATGTCGCCGCTGAACCAGTGGATCCAGGCGCTGAGGCTGCCGCCGGAATATCATCCGGTCCACGCCGTCATCCATACGCTGACGCACACGCTGCCGCCGGGCCTGCTCAATCCCTTTCATTTCAATCCGCTCCGCGCGTTGCTGCAGCGCGTGGTCGATTTCGACCTGCTCAATTCCTCGCCCGAGGCGCCGCAGCTGTTTCTCAACGCCACCAACGTGCGCACCGGCAAGATCAAGGTGTTCCAGAGCCCGCTGCTCACGGCGGAGACCGTGCTCGCCTCGGCCTGCCTGCCGCCCTATTTCCAGGCCGTCGAGATCGACGGCGAGCATTATTGGGATGGTGGCTATCTCGGCAATCCCGCGATCTATCCGCTGATCTACCGCAAGGGCAGTCACGACGTCATCATCGTGCAGGTCACGGCGATCCGGCGCGACGAGCTGCCGACCAGCGCAGCCGACGTGCTCCACCGCATCAACGAGATCAGCTTCAATTCGTCCCTGATGCGCGAGATGCGCGCGATCGCCTTCGCCACGCGGCTGATCGACGACGGCGAGCTCGACAGCGACAGGCATAGTCGCATGTACATGCACTGGATCGGCAACGACCAGTTGATGTCGCAGCTCGGCACCGCCACGCAGTTCCACCCAGAGTGGAGCCTGTTGTGCCGCCTGCGCGACGAGGGCCGCGAGGCGGCACGAAGCTGGCTGGCACGACACTTCGACCAGATCGGAAAATCCTCGACGGTCGACCTGGCGGACATGTTTCTCTAGGTCGCCCCGCCTGCATCGACAAGAAAGTACGAAAACAACCCCATGCACAGTAGCCCGTGCCAGCGGAATCAATGACTTGGCGAGGCAGCTCGTGCTTTACGGATTTGGCGAAGCCGTTTGACTCGTCGGGCAAAACAGGGGCATGATGTCATGATCGCCGCGGACCGGTACGGTGGGCGAAGCGTGGCCACTATTGTTCATGCGAAAGGGATGGCGGGCACGGCGCTCTGGCGCCTTTGCCTATCCTGAACCCTCACGGCCCTCTGTAGACTCCCCTCTGTAGACTCCCCTCAATATCCGCGAGCCCACCAGTAGCAGAAGCGCTCGATATTAGCGGGAAGCGCGGTCTCGTAATTCGCCCATTTCTCGTATTTCGGCAGCTTCACTTCCTTCATCGCGACGTCGACGCACTTGCCGGCATCCGCCGCCTTCTTCACCTCGGCCGAGAGGTCCTCCATGTAGGCGATGTCGTCCTCGACGTCCTTCCTGGTGCCGAGGCGACCGCCGGCATAGGGATGGCCGGGGATCATCCGCTCCCAATCGAGCGACGCCAGCTTCTTCAGCGAGGCGATATATTCCAGCGGCGAGGCGTTGTCGGGGATGTTGCGGAACTGGACCTGCTCGATCGGAGCGAAGTCGACCACGAAGACGAGCTTTTCCTTCGGCAGCCGCATCACCAGCGAATTGTCGGAATGGTTGCGGCCGACATAGTTCAGCTCCAGCGTGGTGCCGCCGAGCGTGATGCTCTTCCTGTCATCCACCACCTGATCCGGCATCACGACGTCCGCGAGCAGAGATTTCTGCTTCTTCAGCTCGAGCAGGCGCTCCCTGGTCTTGCGGTGCGCGATGAAAGTCGCGCCGAGGTCCTTGAAGGGCTGGCCTCCGGCGATGTGATCGTAGTGATGGTGGCTGTAGATGACGTATTTGATCGGCTTGTCGGTGACCGCCTTGATCGCGTCGATATAGGGTTTGGCGGGACGCAAATAGGAGATCGGATCGGTCGCGATCACGCCTTGCGGGGTCACCACGAACATCGACTGATGGCCGCCATAGCGGAAGATGTAGACGTTGTCGGTGCCGTCGACCTTCCTGGTGGACGTCTGCGGCGGGTTCTGCGCGAATGCTGATCCGGTGACGAGGGCAGCGAGAACAGCGATGCAAAATGATGCTTTCATCTCTGGCTTTCCGGACATGAACGAGGGCGACGGAGGCGGATATTCTCTTCGATACAAACGCTGCCGTCAGGGATTTATTCCGCCGCTTTCACGGGGCCAATCGCTCGTGGGAACGGCCTGGAACGCGCCTTCAAATGTGATTTTAGGGCCTTTGATCCCGCTTGACAGTTTTGTGTCGCAGGAGGACCATGCCGAGGGTCGCAAACAAGCGACACGCAACGTCCACCTCATGAGCAAGGGGAGGTCTATGACGCCACCTCCGCAAATCCAGCCGCGTTAATTGCGATGGAGCTCGTTCGGACTATCGCATAGCGGCAGAAACCGCGAACGGCACGCCGGGACAAGGTTTAGCGGGCTGCATCAGTGAGGCAAAGCCCCTACCTTCCCGGCGCTGTATTTTGCATCACATCGATCGCGTCTGACGGCCGTGACGAGGCCGCCGCGATGGGCATTCATGACATTCTGCTGTCCGCCGTCCTGCTCCTCGCCGTCGTTCCGCAATGACGGGAGAGGTCTTTGCGCGCACGGGGACCGAAGGCGTTTCGTTGACGCCGCGGCTCCTGATCCTGCATTGCGGCAAATGCCAAGAGAATGTCGCCTCAAAGGCCAACTTCCGACACAGGACCCGGGCGAATAGCGGCAATCCGACATGATGCATGTGCTTCGTCGGTGACGGTCCCGACGCCGCCGGCGCATTCGTATTTCCAGGGAATCCTCGTGTCGCATAAGCTGGCCGCGGCGCTCCTCGCCGCTCTCTTCCTCACGATTTCGCCTTCCTCCGGCGCCCGTGCCGAGCCGTCTTCGCGGCCGGCAAACAGCGCTGCCGCACTGTCGCCCGACGAGGCGAAGCGCGCGCTGGAAACCCTTCAGGACGACAAGAAGCGCGCGCAGATGATCGACACGCTCCGCGCGATCGCCAACGTGTCCGGTCCGCAGCAACCCGCGCCCGAGCCAAAATCGCCGATCCCGCTCTCAGCCGACGGCCTCGGTGCGCAGCTCCTGCTCACGGTGTCGGAGGAGATCGGCGAGATCTCGGGTGAGATCGCCAGCATGGCGCGGACGCTCACGCACTTCCCGGCGTTCTATTACTGGATCATGCGGACCGCGAACGATCCCGCGGCCTACAACCTCCTGATCGAGATCGCCTGGAAGCTGGCGCTGGTGTTCGGTTCTGCCTTCTGCGCGGAATGGGTGATCTTCCGCCTGATCCGGCGTCCGGTCGCGTTCCTGGAAGCGCGCGCGCCGCAAACAGCACGTCTGCCAGTGCAGGCCCCGCCGATCGCCGATCCGCCGTCATCGGTCGCGGATGTCACCCCGGAGCCGGAACTGCACAAGCGCCGTCACAGCCTCGCGCGGATCTGGCAGCTGTTGCTGCGGCTGCCTTTCGTGCTGGGCCGCATCGTGCTTGAACTGCTTCCCGTGATCGTCTTCGTGGGCGTTGCTACGGCACTGCTCGGGACCGAGATCGGCGAACCCACCACCGTCCGCCTCGTGATCCTCGCAGTCGTCAACGCCTACGCGTTCTCGCGCGGGCTCATCTGCATGGTCCGGGCACTGGTGGGGCCATTCGGCCTGTTCCCGGTGCGCGCCGAGACCGCCGCCTATATCGAGATCTGGGCGCGCCGCATCGTCGGTGTCGGCGTCTCCGGCATCGCCTTTGCCAATGTGGCGCTGCTGCTCGGCCTGCATCGCGCCGGCTACGCCGCGCTGCTGCGCATGGTGATGCTGGTCGTGCACCTCTTCATCGTCGTCATCATCCTGCAATGCCGTCGCCAGGTCGCCGACGCCATCCGCGCGCCGGCCGAGCGGCAGGGGATTGCGGCCCGTTTGCGCAATCGCATCGCCGGGGGCTGGCACTATCCTGCCATCGCGCTCGATCTCGCATTGTGGGCGGTTTGGGCGCTCAACATCCGCAACGGCTATTCGCTGCTGCTGCAATATTTCGTCGGCACGGCCGTGGTGGCGCTGGTCACGCGCGTCGTCATCATGGTGACGCTGGGCCTGATCGACCGCGGCTTCCGCATCAAGCCGGAGATCCTCCAGCGCTTTCCGGGCCTCGAGACCCGTGCCAACCGCTATCTGCCGCTGCTGCGCAGGATCGTGTCCGGTGTGATCGCCTTCATCGGCTTCGTCGCCGTGCTCGAAGTCTGGGGCGTCGACGCCATCGTCTGGTTCTATGGCGGCCAGATCGGCAGCAGGCTGATCTCCGCCGTGGTGACGATCGGCCTTGCCGTGTTCATCGCAGCCGCGATCTGGGAAGCCAGCAACGCGCTGCTGGACCGCCAGATCAATGCGCTGTCCCGGGACGGTCATTATGCCCGCGCCGCGCGTTTGCGCACCTTCCAGCCGATGCTGCGCACGGCGCTGCTCTGCCTGATCGCCACGGTGGTCGGCCTCACGGCGCTCAGCGAGATCGGCGTCAATGTCGCGCCGCTGCTCGCGGGTGCCGGCATCGTCGGCATCGCGATCGGCTTCGGTTCGCAAAAGCTGGTGCAGGATCTCATCACCGGCCTGTTCCTGCTGCTGGAAAACACGGTCCAGGTCGGTGACAATGTCAGCGTCTCCGGGCTCTCGGGCGTGGTCGAGAACGTCTCGATCCGCACCATTCGCCTGCGCGCCGGCGACGGCGCCGTCCATATCGTGCCCTTCAGCGCGGTCACGACCATCACCAATGCCAGCCGCGGCGCGGGCAACGCCTCGGTCAGCGTCAACGTCGCCTACAAGGAGGACACCGACCGTGCCGGCCAGATCCTCAAGGACATCGTCGACGAGATGCGCCGCGAGCCTGAATTCCGTGCGTTGATACGCGGCGACCTCGAGCTCTGGGGCATCGACAAGGTCGACGGTGCGATGGTATCGATCGTCGGCCAGATCCGCTGCACCGAGGCCGGGCGCTGGCCGGTCCAGCGCGAATTCAACCGGCGCATGAAGCTGCGCTTCCAGCAGAACGGTATCGAGGTCGCATCCGCCACCCAGACCATTTTGATGCACATCGCGCCGCCAGCGGATAGCGCCGCCAGTCTGACGCCGCGGCGGGCGGCTGGATAAGCTGTCCCCAAGATTTCCGGCTTGCCTCTATTGATTGATGCGGCAGCGCGAACATGGCCGCTTTCATGAGGCCGAGACGGTGACATGGTAGCCTCTCGTTGTGACGGCCGACATCAGGCCGGAGTAGCGCCGTTAACCCTTTTTCTCGCGCGCAACTGCCAGGCGCTCGCGAAAAGCTCGCTGCGGTGCGAGATCACAGTTCATGCCCAGTCTCTCCGTCCTTGATCTGGATGAAGCGCTGGCCGACAATGTCCGCGGTTCAAATAGAAGCTCCTTGGGGGAATTCGTGAATAGACCTGCCCGGGTCGTTGCCCAATCGACGTCGTCCAATTCGCAGCAAGGCATGACGCTGCTGCGCGATCCCTTGCTCAACAAGGGGACTGCCTTCACGGAAGCGGAGCGCGAGACGCTCGGCCTGCGCGGCCTCCTGCCGCCTTGCGTGCTGACGATGGAGACGCAGGCCCAGCGCGTGCTCACCAATCTGCGCACGCTGCCGACGGATCTGGAAAAATACGTCGCCCTGAATGCGCTGCATGACCGCAACGAGGCGCTGTTCTTCCGCGTCGTCGTCGACAATATCGACGAAATCCAGCCGATCATCTACACGCCGACGGTCGGGCTCGCCTGCCAGAAATACGGCCTGATCTTCCAGCGGCCGCGCGGCATGTTCATCTCCTCGCGCGATCGCGGCCAGATCGCGGAGATCCTGAAGAACTGGCCCTATCCGGCCAAGCTGATCGTCGTCACCGACGGCGAGCGTATTCTCGGCCTCGGCGATCTCGGTGCCAACGGCATGGGCATTCCGGTCGGCAAGCTCTCGCTCTATTCGGCCTGCGCCGGCGTGCATCCGGAAGCGTGCCTGCCGATCGTGCTCGATGTCGGCACCAACAACGAGGAGCTGTTGAACGATCCCTATTATCTCGGCCTGCGCGAGCGGCGGCTGACCGGCGAAGCCTATGACAGCTTCGTCGACGAGTTCATGCAGGCTGCGCGAAAGACTTTCCCGGGCGTGCTGATCCAGTTCGAGGATTTCGCCAATCACTCCGCCTTCAAGCTGCTGCACAAGTACCGGGATGAAGCCTGCGTCTTCAATGACGATATCCAGGGCACCGCGGCGGTGGCGCTCGCAGGCCTGTTCTCAGGCTTGCGCATTTCCGGCGGCAAGCTCAGGGATCAGCGCATCCTGTTCCTCGGCGCGGGCGAGGCCGCAACCGGCATCGCCGATCTCGTGGTCTCCGCCATGATGGCCGAGGGTGCCACCGAGGCCGAGGCGCTCCGCCGCAACTGGCTGGTGGATTCCCGCGGTCTCGTCGTCGGCGGCCGCGAGGGCCTCTCCGGTCACAAGCTCCGCTATGCCCACACTGACCAGGCACCGATCGCCGACTTCCTCACCGCGATCAAGACGCTGAAGCCGACGGCGATCATCGGCGTCGCCGCGGTTGGCGGCGCCTTCACACCCGACGTGCTCAGGACAATGGCCGAGCTCAACGAGCGGCCGATCGTGTTCGCATTATCCAACCCGACGTCGAAGGCCGAGTGCTCGGCGGAAGATGCCTATCGCTACACCGAGGGCCGCGCGCTGTTCGCCTGCGGCAGCCCGTACGATCCGGTGAAGCTCAACGGCCGCAGCTTCGTGCCGCGCCAGGGCAACAATTCCTACATCTTCCCCGGCGTCGGCCTCGGCGTCATCGCCAGCGGCTCGCGCCTCGTCACCGACGAGATGTTCATGGCGGCGGCCCATACGCTTGCCGATTGCGTCGGCAAGGAGGACCTCACGCAAGGCAGTCTCTATCCGGCACTGCCGCGCATCCGCGAGGTCTCGGTCCGCATCGCTGCGGCCGTTGCCGACGTCGCCTATCAGCGCGGGCTCGCGGACGGACCAGCGCCGAATGACGTGAAGGCTTTGGTCCAGTCGCAGATGTACGAGCCGAAATACTGAGGCCCCAAAGCGCGATGCGATCAGGATCGCCGGAACGCAATCCGGTCAGGCGCTCGCCATCCTCCGATGAGGCGCCTGATTTCGCAGCCTCGCACGCTGGCCAAGGGCCGACTGTTCCGATTCAGAACACGCACTGTGGTGGAATCGTCACAGCCGGTCGTGAAACGTCCGCGGCCCCAGAGCCGCTTTTGTTCCGACAAGGTTCTGCCCTCATTGCCGACCGAAAATCCGGTCGTTCGGAGGGCGTACCATGTCTCGCATTGCACGTGCCGAAACTGCCCGGATTTCCTTCGTAACCTCGTGCCGGCTGCTGCTCGCGGTCGTCGCCGCAGCATCGCTCGCCGCCTGCGCTCAAGCGCCGGTCGGCCGCCAGAAGGCCGATCTCGCCGGTACCAGCCGGCATGCCGCGGTGGAGCGGCTGCACAGGGTGGCGGCGCTGCATCCACGCCCGATCAGCCGGGCGCGTGCCCCGGACCGTGACGCCAAGCAGACCCCCGCGCATGGCGTCGCCAGCTTCTATTCGGATACGGAAACCGCGAGCGGCGAGAAGTTCGACAAGAACGAGTTGACCGCGGCGCATCCGACCCTGCCGTTCGGCACCAAGCTGCGGGTCACCGATACCTCCTCCGGCCGCTTCGTCACCGTCAGGGTCAACGATCGCGGACCCTATATTCGCGGGCGCGTGGTCGACATCACTCCCTCTGCGGCCGAGGCGCTCGGCATGGTCGACAAGGGCATCACCAATGTCAGGCTTGAGGTCGTGCAATAGGGCACGACTCGGCAAGACCGATGCGACGCGCTTAACCGGCTGTTAGCTGCTTCTCAAGCACCATGGCTGCCCACACAATTCGGGGCATTCGGGGAGGCGGCGCTTGAACACGATCCAGTATCTCGAAGATCAGGCTGCGCGCGCCGAGCGGCTCGCCAAACGGATCACGGATACGCTGACGATCGAAAAGCTCCTGACCTTCGCCCGCGAGCGCCGCCGCGAGATCGAGGTCATCGCCGGCAAGCACCGCGGCACGCGTTCCCCGCAGACCATGCTTTGAGCTCATCGCGCCACGTCATTCGGCGCGGAGCTCCTTTTTTCGGGCGCCGTCCCTGCGTGCATGAAAATGACACTGAGGTGCGCCCTCGAAGAGCGCCGCGGAGCCGGCGCTTCTTTATCGCCCGCAATCGGCGCAACGGGCTTTAGCGGTGGCTCTCGACGAAGTCGCTGAGATAGTCGGGCAGCGTCACGCCATCGATGTCGCAGCGCGCCTTTATCTCGCCGGCGACATCGGCCGAGATGTCCTTCATCCAATGCTCGAGCGTGTTGAACGAAATCACCTTGACGGGGTCGTTGAAGCAGCCGGCGACGAGTTCGTCGATCGTGGTTTCGAGATCGCTCCGCTCAATGCGGATTTCGGTCGACCGGTCGAGGCGATCGATCACCACGAAGAGAGTCTGGTCTGCGCCATAGGGCACGACAGGTGAAGGTATGCCAGCTTCAAGCATCTGAGGCGCTCACGCCTTGGCTTCCGATCTTGGCTTCCGATCGCTGACAACGGAAAAGTCCGGATGAAGGTTCCTACGCGCGTGCTTGCAAGCTGCCGTCAGAGAAATTCCCTCAGCCGCGACAACTCGATGACGTGCTCGGGCGAGAGGATCTCAGTCACGAGTGGCGGCTGCGGCGCCGTCCGGATCTCATAGAGATGCCGGGTCGCTGCCGGCTTCTCCATGAAGGCCGAGATGCACTCGTCGAGGGTACCTTCGCTGATCTGGTATGATTCCCGGTCCGGCCGGCGCTGGTTTGCAAGCGACGGCCATTTGTACAGCACCGCGAGCGCACCAAAATCGACCTTTGAACCCGCGACTGCATCCCCCATCGCCTCGCCTCACGCAAGAAGCACCCCAGCACGCCAATTTGCGTGCCGGGGCTCGCACCTATCGCTGCATCTCAATGCCGCAAGCGCCTCAACGCGGCAGCCGGGAAAAGGTTCCCGCCGTCTCGTCGCGATCAGCTCGCCGCCGCCGCGATCTTGAGGCTGGCCTGACCGCTGCTGTGCTCGTCGCCGCGGCTGACCTCCGGCGGGAGCCCGGCGAAGCGGCGCAAGGCTTCGGCCATCCGCACCCGGCCTGGCACTCCGGTGATCACCACATCGACCATGGTGAAGGATGAGTGGAAGTGGCCGCGGGCCTGAAGCTGTTCGACCTGGACGCTGGCTGCGGCCATTGCCTCGGCATAGGCGACGCCCTCGTCGCGCAACGGATCGAACTCGCAGGTGACGACGAAGGCCGGCGGCAGGCCGGCGACCTTGCCGCGCAGCGGCGAGACGCGCGGATCGGTGCGGTCGGCCGGGGAGCAGTAGAGGTCCCAGAACCAGTACATCAGCGAAAGCGTCAGGAAATAGCCGGTCGCATTGTCGTTGTAGGACGGGCGATCGAAGGTGCAGTCCGTGACCGGGCATATCAGGAGCTGGCCCGCGATTTCGGGCCCGCCACGATCGCGCGCGAGCTGGCAGGTGACGGCGGCGATGTTGCCGCCGGCGCTCCAGCCCGCGACCAGCACCGGACCCGGTTTGCCGCCGAGCTCGCCGGCGTGCTCGGCGATCCAGCGCGTTGCCGCATAGCCGTCTTCAGCCGCGGCCGGGAAGCGATGCTCCGGCGCGTGGCGATAGCCGACGCTGACGAACATCATGCCGGTTCGCCGCACCATGTCGCGGCAGAACGGCTCGTCCGACTGCTCGTCGCCGAGCACCCAGCCGCCGCCGTGGAAATAGACCACGACCGGATGCGGGCCGGGCGCTGCGGGCTTGTACACGCGATAGGGCAACGGACCGTCGGCGCCAGGCAGGGTGCCGTCGACGATCTCGCCGACCGGCCGTCCTGCCGGGCGGCTCTTGTTGAACTCGTTGACGAAGGCGCGCGCCCCGATCGCGCCCATCGACTCGATCGGCGGCAGGTTGAGCGATGCGAGCAGGTTCAGCACCAGCCGCACGTCCGGCTGCAGGCGCACCACCTCGCCGTCATTGCACTGCGTGGCACCGTTGGGGCCGGTGAGCCTGAAGCCGAGCATGCCGCGGCTGACCACCTCGTCGCAGATGCTGCGATAGGGGCCGACGCCACCGGTATAGGGCATCAGTCCCTGGACTTTGCCGGGCACGTTGGCGCCTGTGTACCAGGTGTTGGCGAGCCGGTGCAGCGTCAGCGTCGAACAGTCCGCCATGTGCCGGCCCCAGCCGGCCTGCGCAGTTTCTGTCGGCTCGATCGTGGTGAAGCCGTCCTCGCGCAGCGCAGCAAGGCGATCCACGACCCAGTCGACATGCTGCTCGATCGACACCGCCATGTTCGACAGCACCGACGGGCTGCCGGGGCCGGTGATCATGAAGAAGTTCGGGAAGCCCGCGACCGTGAGGCCGAGATAGGTCTCCGGTCCCTTCGCCCACACGTCGGAGAGCGACTTGCCGCCGCGCCCGGTGATCGGGTGCACGGCGCGGATCGCGCCGGTCATCGCATCGAAACCGGTCGCGAACACGATGACGTCGAGGTCGATGCTGCGCCTGGCCGTCGTGATGCCGCCTGCGGTGATCGCCTTGATCGGCTCCTGGCGCAGATTGACCAGCGTGACGTTCGGTCGGTTGTAGGTGGCGTAGTAGTTGGTGTCGAGACAGGGGCGCTTCGCCCCGAACGGATGATCGTCCGGCATCAGCGCCGCCGCGGTTTGCGGGTCCTTCACGGCGGCTGCGATCTTCTCGCGGATGAGATCGCAGATCAGCTTGTTGCCTTCGAGGTCGACCGCCTGGTCGGCCCACAACTGCGTCAGGATGTAGACGAGATCGCCCTTGCCCCAGGCTTCCTCGAACCGCGCGCGGCGCGCGGCGTCGGTGAGCTGCCAGCTCACGACCGCCTGCTGCGGATAGGGCACACCGGCCATCGACTGACGCGCCTGCTCGCGATAGGCGGCGCGATCGCCCTGCAGCAGGCTCATGCGGTCCGACGGCGCCGGGCCGTTATGCGCGGGCAACGCGAAATTCGGCGTGCGCTGGAACACGGTCAGATGTGCGGCCTGCTCGGCGATCAGCGGGATCGACTGGATCGCCGACGAGCCCGTGCCGATCACGGCGACGCGTTTTCCCGACAGATTGACGCCGTCATGGGGCCAGCGGCCGGTGAAATAGACCTCGCCTTTGAAGTCCTTGACGCCATCGATCTCCGGCGGCTTCGGCGCGGAGAGGCAGCCGGTGGCCATGATGTAATGGCGGCAGGAGACCGGTGCGCCATTGTCGGTCGTGATGAGCCAGCGCTCGGACGCATCGTCCCATCTGGCTTCAGTGACCTTGGTCCTGAAACGAATGTCGCGCCTGAGACCGTAGCGATCGGCGACGAAGCCGAGATAGCGCAGGATCTCGGGCTGGGTCGCGTATTTCTCCGACCATGTCCAGGCGGTCTCGAGCTCCGGATCGAAGGTGTAGCTGTAGTCGACGGTCTGAATGTCGCAGCGCGCCCCCGGATAGCGGTTCCAGTACCAGGTGCCGCCGACATCGCCGGCCTCTTCGAGAGCAACCGCGGAGAAGCCGGCCTTGCGCAGGCGATGGAGAAGATAGAGGCCGGCAAATCCGGCGCCGACCACGGCGACATCGACCTGCTGAGCGGTTCCGCGCTCATCGGAGGCACGTGTGGCAACCATTGCGTCAGGCATGGCATTCCTCCCGTATGTTCTGTTTTGCCGGCAGGCTATCGCCGCAGGTTCAGCTTGTCATCACAGCAAGTGCAATCCCCGGTGGTTGTTTGCGGCGCATCGTGACCGCGCGAATGTTTGCGGCACCACACGCATCGCGACGCACAATGGCCGTGATAGCCCGGGGTAATCAGAGCGCATCCTTCTGTGTATGCTTGCGCTTACAAGCCACGCGTACCGGCCGGGCGTCATGACAGAGTTGAGTGAGCGCACCAAAGCGAACATGGACGTCGTTCTCGAGGAGACATGCCGCCAATTGCCGCATGGCGGCGGTCATGACAGCCGCAGGTTCATCGCCGAGCGCCTGATCAAGGCGGCGGAGTCCGGCCACTCCACGCTCGGCGAGCTCGGCATTGTCGCGCGGCGCGCGCTGGCGGAGTTGATGGGCAAAGGCCGCTAGGCGCGGGCGCGAGGCTTGCCTCGCTGACGGCCCTGGACATAACCTGCCCGGGATCCTTCATCGAGATCTTCGAAGATGCGGTCTTTGCTTGCACTCGTTGCGGCTTGCGCAATCCTGTGTTGCGCACGATCGGCTGAGGCTCAGCCGGTCGGACAGTTTCCATTCGCGTTGACGCGTGAAGGACAGATGCTCGGCGCCGTGGAAGGCGAGGTGGCGTCCTTCAAGGGGCTGGCTTACGCGGCGCCGCCGGTCGGCGCGTTGCGCTGGCGCGCGCCGCAGCCGACGGCCGAAAGCTCGGAGATGCGCACCGCCTACGACTACGGTGCGCCGTGCCTTCAACCGTCGCTGCAGGATGCGAGCGAGGATTGCCTGACACTGAACGTGTTCCGTCCCTTCGGGGTCGACGGCCCATTGCCGGTGATGGTGTTCATCCATGGCGGCGGCTTCGTCTCGGGCACGGCGAACGATCCGCTGTTCGTTGGCGCCAAGCTGGCGCAGGCGGGCCTCATCGTGGTCACCGTGAATTATCGCCTCGGCGCGCTCGGCTGGCTCGTTCATCCCGCGCTTTCGGACGGCGGCGGAAATTACGGCCTGATGGACCAGATCGCCGCGCTGCATTGGGTGCACGACAACATCGCGGCCTTCGGCGGCGATCCGGGCAACGTCACCTTGTTTGGCAGCGGTGCAGGCGCGACGTCGGTCGCGCTCCTGATGCTGTCTGCGCAATCGCGCGACCTCTTCCAGAAAGCCATTCTGCAATCGGTGCCCGCTCGTGCGCGCCTGCGCTCGGTGCAAGAGGCGGAGGCCATCGGCCGGCAGTTCGTGGCCGCGCTTGGACCGGAGGCAGATTTGCGCGCAGCCGAGCCGCGGCGCGTGCTGGCCGCCGAGCAGCAATTGCTGGCGACGTCGCCGCGCAGCTTCGCGCCGATGATGGATGGGCGTCTGGTGACCGAGGATCTCGCCCCGGGCTTCGCGGCCGGACGTCAAGGCCGCATTCCCCTGATCATCGGCGCGAACGACGACGAGACGGGCCTGGACAATGAGATCGACATCAAGAAGGAGCTTGCGTCGTCCGGCATTCCAAGCGGCGAACTGCGCAAGCTCTATCCGGGCCTCGCCAGATCCTCGGATCTCGCGGCAAGGTTCTACACCGACAAGGTCTTCTCGGAGCCGGTGCGATTGCTGGCCCGCCTGCACGTCGCAAGTGGTGCGCCGACGTTTCGCTATCGCTTCGCCTATGTGCCGGAGGCCCGGCGGGCGAATCCGGAAGCTGGCCACGGGCGGGAGTTGCAGTTCATCTTCGGTGCGGAAGGCGTGCCCGGCGCCGGCATCTTGTCGCGACGTGATCGCGCGGTCGCGAGCCGCATGCGCGCCTATTGGATCAATTTCGCGAGAAGCGGCGATCCCAATGGTCCCGATCTGCCACGCTGGGACGCGGCGGGCGGCGATCGCCTGCTGCTGATCACGAACGACCGGATCGCGAGCGAAGACGATCCGCTGGCGGAGCGTCTCGATCGGCTGGCCGGTGAGGACAGCAAATGAGTTGGATTTACGCCGCGAGTTCGACGCGGGGTGCCGGCGTCAGCCGGTCTTCCTCCAGATAGTCCATCGCGCCGTCCTTCTCGACGGCGTAGAACTGCTGGCCTTCCCTCGACTTGAAGGCGGCACGGACGACACCGCGGCGGCCCTTGTCACTGTTGACGACGTCCCCCAGCGCAAACTTCCTCATCTCACGTCTCACTTGTCTTCAGGCCGACTCCTTCGGCCACGGCGGGGATTCTGAGCGGCAAATCGTTAACGGCTTGCTAACCATGCTGCTTTGCCTATGCTCACCGCGGATCGTGCGGACAGTACGCCCGCGCCCGCTGTCAACGAGACGAGCCCCATGACGCGATTTCCGACCCTCTTCCTGTCGCATGGCGGGGGCCCCTGGCCCTTCATGGAGGACAGGCGCGTGCAATATGCCAGGACCGCCGAGGCGTTCGGTCGTCTGCCGCAGCTTCTCCCCGAGAGGCCGAAGGCCGTGCTCGTCATCACCGGACATTGGGAGGCCGATGCCTTCACCGTGTCGACCTCGCCGCATCCTCCGATGGTCTACGACTACTACGGCTTCCCCGAGCATACCTATCAGCTGAAATATCCGGCGCCCGGCAAGCCCGAGCTCGCCGCGGAGGTGAAGGCGCTGCTCGCACGCGCCGGTCTCGATTGCCGGGAGGATCCCGACCAGGGTTTCGATCACGGCACCTTCGTGCCGCTCGGGCTGATGTATCCGAACGCCGACATGCCGATCGTGCTGCTGTCGCTGAAGTCGAGCTACGATGCGGCCGAGCACATCAAGGTGGGACAGGCGATCGGTCCGCTGCGCGACGCCGGCATCCTGATCGTCGGCAGCGGGCTCACCTATCACAACATGCGCGGCTTCAACCGGCCGGAGTCCAAGCCGGTCTCGTACGACTTCGAGGCCTATCTGAACGAGGCGATCAGCAACCCGGATGCGGCGCGCCGCAACGCGATGCTGGTCGACTGGGAGAATGCACCGAGCGCGCGCCTTGCGCATCCGCGCGAGGATCATCTGCTGCCGCTGATGGTGGCGGCCGGTGCTGCCGGCAGCGACGTCGGACGCCGCGTCTTCGTCGACGAGGTCGCGAACGTGGCAATGGCGTCGTATGTGTTTGGGTGACTGATCTTGTCCCTCGCCCCGCTTGCGGGGAGAGGCGAAGATGGCCTCACCCGTATCTCAGCTTCATGAACAGGATGCCGCCGGCGAGCACCATGGTCACGGCGTTGGCGGCGACCAGGGGGGCATCGCCGGAGAGCAGGCCGTAGACCAGCCAGAGCGCCAGGCCCAGCACCATGACCAGGAACATGCCGAGAGAGATGTCGCGCGCCGAGCGGGTCTTCCAGACCTTGATGAACTGCGGCGCGTAGGCGACGGTGGTGCAGGTGGCGGCGGCGAAGCCGAGCAGCTTGATCGCGAAGGGGTCCATGGCCGCCTCTATAGCATGGATTCGACCACGCCTCACGCGCGGGCCGTCGTGAGGCGGCGATAAAGCGCGGCATAGTCGCCGGCGCGATTGCGCCAGGAGACGTCGGTCGCAAGTCCGCTTCGTTGCAGCCGGCGCCAGGTCGGCTTGTCGTGGAAGACGGTGTTGGCCTTGCGCAGCGTGCCGGCGAGGGCATCCGCCGTCACGGGGCCGAACTTGAATCCCGTGGCATCGTGGCCGGACGCATTGGCCTCGCCGATGTCGACGATGGTGTCCTCGAGGCCGCCGACGCGGGAGACGATCGGCACGGCGCCATAGCGCAGCGCGCAGAGCTGGGTCAGGCCGCACGGCTCGAACCGCGAAGGAACGACGAGGGCGTCCGAACCGGCCTGGATCAGATGCGCCAGAATCTCGTCATAACCGATCGCGACGCCGATCCGGCCGGGGTTGGCGCGGGCCGCAGCCTGATAGCGATCCTGCAGATCGCGGTCGCCGCTACCGAGCAGTGCGAGCTGCATGCCTTCGCGCAAAATGGTCGGAATGGCCTCGAGCAGGAGATCGAGCCCCTTCTGCCACGACAGCCGACTGATGACGCCGAGCAGCGGCGCCTCGTCGGAGGAATCGAGGTTGAACTGCTGCTGCAGCACCGCCTTGTTCGCGGCCCGGAACGTCAGGTCCTCCGCGCCGAAGCGGTAGGCGATGTGCGGATCTTCCTGCGGATTCCACACCGATATGTCGATGCCATTGAGAATGCCGCTCAGCACGCCGGATCGTTCACGAAGCAGACCGCCGAGCCCCATGCCGCCTTCGTCGCTCTGAATTTCCTTCGCGTAGGTCGGCGATACCGTGGTGATGCGATCGGCGAATCGCAGGCCGGCCTTCAAGAAGCTGATGCTGCCGAAATATTCCAGTTCGTTGGCGTTGAAGGAGTGCCAGGGCAGGCCGATTGATCCGATCAGCTCGGGAGCGAACTTGCCCTGATAGGCCATGTTGTGGATGGTCATCACGGTGCCGGGCCGCGGACGATCGTCGTAGTGCAGATAGGCCGGCGCCAGCCCGGCCTGCCAGTCATGGGCGTGCACGATATCGGGCACGAACGCCGGAACGAGGCCGTGGCCGATATCGGCGGCGACGCGCGACAGCGCCGCGAAGCGCACACCATTGTCGGGCCAGTCGATGCCTTCAGCGGTGACATAGGGGTTGCCGGGCCGGGCATAGAGATGCGGCACGTCGAGCACGAACAGGTCGAGCCCGTCATACGAGCCCGCCAGCAGCCGGCCGGGGCCGCCGAAATAATCCGGCCAGCTCCGGAGTTCCTCCGCGCCCGAGACCAGGCGCATCACGTCGGGATAGCCGGGCATCAAGGTGCGCATCTCGACGCCATGCGCCTTGAGCGCAACCGGCAGCGCGCCGGCGACATCCGCAAGGCCACCGGTCTTGACGAGAGGATAGACTTCAGAGGCGACCGCGAGGACGCGAACAGGCGTCATGTATTGAGCCTGTCGATCATCGGCTGGGTGATCAGCGAGATTCCCTGCTCGGTGGTGCGAAAGCGCCTTCCGTCGAACTCGGGATCCTCGCCGACGACGAGGCCTTCCGGAATCTCGACACCGCGATCGATGACGACGTTCCTCAAGTGGGCACCGCGACCGACATTCACATAGGGCATGATCACGGCGTTCTCGACGTTGGCGAAGGAGTTGATGCGCACGCCGGTGAACAGCAGTGAGCGGCGCAGCGAGGCGCCGGAGATGATGCAGCCGCCGGAGACCAGCGAGCTCACCGCCTGACCGCGCCGGCTCTCCTCGTCGTGGACGAATTTCGCGGGCGGCGTGATCTCGGCATAGGACCAGATCGGCCAGGCGCGATCGAACAGGTCGAGCTCGGGCACGACGTCGGTGAGGTCGATATTGGCCGCCCAGTAGGCATCGACCGTGCCGACGTCGCGCCAATAGGCGCGGGGGTCGCTGCCGGAGCGGACGCAGGAGGTCGAGTACTGGTGCGCCATCGCGCGGCCGTTCTTGACGATGTAGGGAATGATGTCCTTGCCGAAGTCGTGGTTCGAGTTCGGATCCTCGGCGTCGCGCTTGAGCTGGTCGAACAGGAACTTCGCGTCGAATACGTAGATGCCCATGCTGGCGAGCGAGACGTCCGGCTTGCCCGGCATCGACGGCGGATCTTTCGGCTTCTCCAGGAACGCCTGGATCCAGCCGTTTTCGTCAATATGCATGATGCCGAAGCCGGAGGATTCCGTCCGCGGCATTTCGAGGCAGCCGACGGTGACGTCGGCACCACTCTCGACGTGCTGGCGCAGCATCAGCTCGTAGTCCATCTTATAGATGTGGTCGCCGGCCAGCACCACGATGAAGCGGCAGGCGTGAGATTCGATGATGTCGATGTTCTGGTACACCGCGTCCGCCGTGCCGACATACCACATGGTCTCGGAGACGCGCTGGCTGGCGGGAAGGATATCAAAACTCTCGTTGCGTTCGGGGCGGAAGAAGTTCCAGCCCATCTGAAGATGCCGGATCAGGCTGTGAGCCTTGTATTGGGTCGCGACCGCGATGCGGCGGATGCCCGAGTTCACGGCGTTCGACAGCGCAAAATCGATGATGCGGGACTTGCCGCCGAAATAAACCGCGGGCTTGGCACGCCGGTCGGTCAGCTCCAGGAGCCGGCTGCCGCGCCCGCCGGCCAGGACGAACGCCAGCGCCTGACGGGCAAGCGGCTCGGGTCTCGCGGCACTCATGTCATCCTCCCACAACTCTGGCGCTCGCGAGAAGCCTCCCGGCCGCGCACATTGGAACCGATAGTAATGGCACGAATAGTAAATCGGGAAGGTGGTTGTTGGTTGCGGATGCACGGAAGCTTAATGCTTTCCGGGTGTTCGGGCCTCAGGCGCCGTCGCGCCGGTGTCGCACGAGGCGAGCTCGTCAAGCTTCGGTGGGCACCGGTTGATCAGAACGGAGGCATGCGTCTTGTGCGGTGCACGCAAATTCCAGGCTTTGACTTGGCGCAAGGATGCCCGATCATGACGCTGCGATCCTTCTCCAAGCGAAAGGTCAGACAGGGAGTAAGACGATGAGGATCTGGAAGACGGCAATTGCCTGCTCGCTGGCCGGCGTGGTCATGGCAGGCCAAATCGGGCAGGCCACGGCGGGCCCGATGCCGACCAACGTTGCGACGATGAAGGCTGCGGCCGGCGACGATGTCACGCAGGTGCATTGGCGCGGTGGCGGCTGGGGATTTGCCCTTGGTGGTCTCGCCGCCGGCGCGATCATCGGCGGCGCCATCGCCAGCGGCGCGCCTTATGGCTACGGCTACGGCTATTATGGTCGTCCGTACTATGGCGGCTATGGATATCCGGGCTACGGCTATGGCTACGCCCCGGCATATTACGGCGGTTATGGCTACGCGCCGGCCTATGCCTATCCGCGATACTATCGGCCCTATCGTCCGTATTACAGCTATGGCTATTACCGGCCGTACCGTGCCTATCCCCGGCACTATTACCGCAGATATTGGTAAGCACCGCGGCTAGAACGAGAGCCACACGATCAAGCTCATGCATGCCAGATGCATGAGCACGATCGCGGCGAGATGCAATGGGCCGGGCTTGAGGCGAAGCCCACGCATCCCGCCGCCTCCACCTAGTTCGATCCCGCGGCCGCCGCGGTGAAGCTGCGGTCGACGGCTTGGCTAACGTCGAGCTTCTTCGGCAGGATGCCGTAACGCGTCGAGCGGTCGGAGGCCTCCTGCACCTCCTTTACCACGTTATCGTCGATCACGATCGGGCTGGTGCGCTGCGCGGTGTAGGCCGACAGCAGTACGTCCTCCGGCAGCCTGGTCAGCTCGGCCGTGTTCCTGGCGTATTCGCCGAGGTGATCGAGCGACCATAGCCGCGCCTTGTTCAAACGCTGCACGAGATCCTGCACCGCCGCGCGCTTGGTGGCGATGGCGTGATCGGAAGCGACGATGAAGGTGATGGTCGGCGTCAGGCCTTCGCCGTCGGCGATCACGCGGGCCTTGTCCTTCAGTGTCGCGAACGAGACGTAGGGCTCCCACACCGCCCAGGCGTCGATCGAGCCTGCGACCAGCGCGATCTTGGCGTCGACGGGACCGAGCGGCGCGAAGGTCGCATCCTCGAGCTTGATCTGCGCCTTCTCCAGCGTCGCGTCGATCAGGAACTGACCCCAGCCGCCGCGCGTGCCGGCGAGGCGTTTGCCCTTGAGGTCGGCGGCCGACCTGATCGACGAATCCTGGCGCACCAGGATGGCCTGTGTCTTCGCATCCGAGCGCGTGCCGCCGATCGCCTTGATCGGCGCGCCGGCGGCGTAGACCGAGAGGAAGGAGAGGTCGCCGGTGTATCCGACGTCCAGCGCGCCGGCGTTGAGCGCCTCGAGGATTGGCGCGGCTGCAGGGAATTCCGACCACTCGATCTTGTAGGGCAGGTCCTTCGCGTAGCCGGATATTTCGAGCAGCGAGCGGTTGCCGCCCTTCTGGTCGCCGACGCGAAGCACGACCGCGTCCGCGGCGAAGGCCATGGCAGCCGTCGACAACGTGATGGCGGCGGCGAACAGCGATACTGCGAGCCGGCGGGTGATGGAATGGTCGTGGGAATTGATGCTCATATGGCCTGTCTTGTTAGCTGGCTCACGACGCGTGAGCCAGCGATGCTGCGAGACCATCAAGTCTATGAGCGCGCGATGCGTCGTCAATGAAATGGCCAACCGTATTGCGGGTGCTCCAGGCAATGACGTTTCAGAGAATCGTCGCTTTTGAGAACGTGTGGCGTACACGGCCGACGATGCGCAGGAATGGAGCAGGAGGCGATAGTCGCGCTGCACTCCGTCGACCGATGCGCGGGCGAAATCGTTTCATCGCTCCCGTATCCACCGATGGAGAGAATGACTTTCCTTCGCGCAACATTCGAAAATCCATTTCATTGACGGTACGGCAAACGCGCCGCATGATTTGAGCATCGCATCAACGCGGCGCGCAAAACGCCGACGGAAAAATCTTCTCTCAACGCAGCTCCGCCCGGAACATGCGCAACGCGAGCCGTTGCGCAGACGGCGGAGTCTTGCCAGCGCAGGAGCCAGGGGCTGATGAAGAATGACGACAAGCGCAGCGGAGCGAGCCTCGACCGCCGTTATCTGCTGCAGGCGGGGCTTGCCGCGGCCTTCGCCGCGCCGCTCGGTGCCCTGGGAGCGCAGGCCTTCGTGCCGCGCGGAATCGCGCCGGGCGTCGACTTCTCGGAATTTCCGCTGTGCCGGACGGCATCGAATGCGCCCGCGCTCACCGGCGCGCCGCGCAAGCTGAAGCTGTCGTGGAACGCCGGCGCCGTCTGTCTCGCGCCGGTGCCGGTCGCCATCGAGCACGGCTTCTTCCAGAAGCACAATCTCGACGTCGAACTCGTCAACTATTCCGGATCGACCGACCAGCTGCTTGAGGCGATTGCGACAGGAAAGAGCGATGCCGGCCTCGGCATGGCGCTGCGCTGGCTGAAGCCGCTGGAACAGGGCTTCGACGTCAAGATCGCCGCGGGCACCCATGGCGGCTGCATGCGCGTGCTGTCGCGCACCGATTCCGGCGTCGCCAAGCTAGCCGACCTCAAGGGCAAGATCGTTGCGGTCGGTGATCTCGCAGGTCCCGACAAGAATTTCTTCTCGATCCAGTTGGCGAAGCTCGGCATTGATCCGGTGAAGGACGTGGACTGGCGTGCCTATCCCGGCAATCTGCTCAACGTCGCCGTGGAGAAGGGCGAGGTGCAGGCCTTCCTCTCGTCAGATCCGCTCGCCTATCTCTGGCTCAAGGACACGCAATACAAGGAAGTCGCGTCCAACCTCGACGGCGAATACCGCGAGAAGAGCTGCTGCATCCTCGGCCTGCGCGGCAGCCTGGTGCGCGAGGAGCCGCAGGTCGCCCGCGCCATCACCCAGGCGCTGCTCGATGCGGCGATGTTCACTTCGCAAAATTCGTCCGTCGCGGCGAAGTCGTTCCAGCCCTACGCGCCGAAAGCGGCGACGCTCGCCGATATCGAGGGCATGGTGCGCTACCACACCCACCATCATCATCCCGTCGGCGAGATCTTGAAGCGCGAGCTCAAGGCCTATGCCGACGATCTCAAGAGCGTGCAGGTCTTCAAGCAGAGCACCGACACGGCAAAATTCGCGGAGCGCATCTATGTCGACGTATTCGCTGTCTGACGGGCTTGCCTCCGGCGCGCCGCGGCTTTCGCGCGCGCCGCTGCTCGCGAATTGGGTCCGGCAGTCCGGCGTCGGCTTTCTCGCCAGCGTCGTCTGGGTCGCCTTCGGCCTCTCCTGCCTGTGGTGGGCGGACGTCGGCGACTGGTCGCGCACGCATTCGCTCGGCATCGTGGCCTTCGTCATTGCTGCCATCGCGCTGTTCGGGACCGTCGGCGCCGACTATCTCGGCGCGGCGGGACGAGCGTTGCACAAGCGGGCGCCGTGGCTCGTCGCGCTCGGTGCATTCCTGACGGTTTGGGAGGTCGCGACCGCAAAGTTCGCCTGGCTGCCGCTGCCGTTCTTTCCACCGCCGCAGGCGATCATCGAGGTCTACACCGACGACTTGCCAAAGCTGCTCGACAGCGTCCTTGCGTCCGTGAAGCTTCAACTCGGCGGCTATCTGATCGGCGCGACGGTCGGCTTCCTGACCGGCGTCTCGATCGGCTGGTCGCGCGCGGTCGGCTATTGGGTGCACCCGGTGCTGCGCTTCATCGGTCCGCTGCCGGCGACCGCCTGGCTCCCGATCGCCTTTTTCACCTTCCCCTCGAGCTGGAGCGCCTCGACCTTCCTGATCGCGCTGGCGACGGGCTTTCCCGTCACGGTGCTGACCTGGTCGGGCGTCGCGAGCGTCAGCAACGCCTATTACGACGTCGCGCGCACACTGGGCGCAAAGCCGTCCTTCCTGGTGTTGAAGGTCGCGATCCCCGCCGCATTGCCGCACGTCTTCGTCGGCCTGTTCATGGGGCTCGGCTCGTCCTTCGCCGTGCTCGTCGTCGCCGAGATGATCGGCGTCAAGGCCGGGCTCGGCTGGTACCTGCAGTGGGCGCAGGGCTGGGCGGCCTACGCCAACATGTACGCGGCACTGATCGTGATGTCGCTGCTCTGCTCCGGCGCGATCACACTGCTGTTTTCGATCCGCGACCGCTTGCTGGTCTGGCAGAAGGGGACCGTGAAATGGTAGCCGCAGCCCTGGCCGATATTGCCACGCATCCGGCCGCCGGCGCCGCGCTCGACATCGAGCAGGTCAGCCATGCCTTCGATATCGACGGGGCCGAGCTGCCGGTGCTGAGCGACGTCAGCATCTCGGTCGAGCCCGGCGAGTTCGTCGCGCTGCTCGGCCCCTCCGGCTGCGGCAAGTCGACCTTGCTGCGGCTCGTCGCTGGCCTCGACAAGCCCAAGGCGGGGAGACTGCGGGAGGACGAGGACCGTATCAGAAGTCCGCATCCCTCGCGCGTGGTCGTATTCCAGGACCCGACCCTGTTTCCCTGGCGCTCGGTCTGGGACAACGTCGCCCTGGGGCTCGAGGCCCAGGGCATCCTCAAGAGCCAGCGTCACCGCGTCGATGCCGCGCTCGATCTCGTCGGACTGTCCTCCTTCCGCAAGGCCTACCCGCACCAGCTCTCCGGCGGCATGGCGCAGCGCGTCGCGCTCGCGCGGGCGCTGGTCAATGATCCCAAGATCCTGATCCTCGACGAGCCGCTGGGAAAGCTCGACTCGCTCACCCGCATCACCATGCAGGCCGAGCTCGTCTCGCTCTGGCAACGCAAGGGCTTTACCACCCTGCTGGTGACGCACGATGCCGAGGAGGCGCTGGTGCTTGCCAACCGGGTCATCGTCTTCAGCGATCGTCCCGCGCGCGTGAAGGCCGACATCCGCGTCGACCGTCCATATCCGCGCCATCGCGGCGATCCGTATCTGGCCGATCTGCGTCGCCAGATCCTTGGTTTGCTGGGGTTGGATGCCACATGGTGACGTCCGTAGCCGAAGACCGCACGGTCCATGGCGAGCCCGACTACGTCGCCCGCACCGAGACGCTCGCGGCAGGCTTTGCCGCGCGCGCCGCCGGGCACGACCGCACCGGGACCTTTCCGTTCCAGAATTTTGGCGAGCTCTCCGAGGCGGGCCTGTTGTCGCTGACGGTGCCAGCCGTTCATGGCGGGGCAGGCGCTGGCGCGCGATACGCCGCGCGCGTCATCGGCATCATCGGCAAGGCCGATCCGTCGACCGCGCTGGTGCTGTCGATGCATTACATCAATCATCTCGTCATGGCACGCAGCCCGACCTGGCCGGTGCGGCTGTCACGCAAGCTTGCGCGCGAGAGTGTGGAAGGCCTTGCGCTGATCAACGCGCTGCGCGTCGAGCCGGAGCTCGGTTCACCCGCGCGCGGCGGCCTGCCGGCGACGATTGTGCGTCGGACCGAGACTGGCTGGAGCCTGACCGGCCACAAGATCTATTCAACGGGATCGCCGATCTTGAAATGGTACCTGGTCTGGGCACGGACCGACGAGGCCGAGCCGCGCGTCGGTCAGTTCCTGGTGCCGGCAGGCCTGCCGGGCACGCGCATCGTCGAGACCTGGGACCACCACGGGCTTCGCGCCAGCGGCAGCCACGACGTGGTCTTCGAGGACGTCGTGATTCCGCGCGATGCCGAGATCGACGTGCGCAAGCCGGCGGATTGGCGCGCGCCCGACCTTGCGCAGGCGGCCGTCCATGCCGTCTTCGTCGCCGCGATCTATGACGGCGTCGCCCGCGCCGCGCGTGACTGGCTGATCGCATTCCTGAAACAGCGCGTGCCCGCCAGCCTGGGCGCGCCGCTCGCAACACTGCCGCGCGCGCAGGAGACTCTTGGCGCGATCGAGGCCCGGCTCGCGGTCAATGCGCGGCTGATCGACACGTTCGCCCGCGATGTCGACGAGGGCGTCGAGCTTTCCGCCGGCGAGTCCAATGCCGTCAAGCTGACGGTGACCAACAATGCCGTCGCCGTGGTCGAGGACGCGTTATCGCTCACCGGCAATCACGGCCTCAGCCGTACCAATCCGCTGGAGCGGCACTATCGCGACGTCCTGTGCGGCCGCGTGCACACGCCACAGGACGATTCCACGCGCATCGGCCTCGGCCGCGCCGCACTCGGCCTCTAGGACATCAACAGGGAGACGATCATGTCGATCGAGTTCATCGGCTTCATCAGCAACAACAATTCGTCCGAGACCGTCGTCCGCGAAGGACCGGTCCTCAACCCGACCCACATCGAGACGGTGGCGAAGGCGCACGAGAACGCCGGCTTCGACCGTGCGCTGCTGGCGTTTCATTCGACGACGCCCGACGCGCTTCAGGTGGCCCAGCACGTGCTCAATACGACCAGCCGCCTCAACGTGCTGATCGCGCAGCGGCCCGGCTTCACCGCACCGACGCTGCTGGCGCGGCAGTTCGCCGTGCTGGATCAGTTCTCCCGCGGCAGGGTCGCGCTCCACGTCATCACCGGCGGCAACGCTACCGAGCTTCGGCAGGACGGCAACACGCTCGACGACAAGGACGAGCGCTATGCCCGTACCTCGGAGTTTCTCGATGTTCTCAAGCTGGAATGGTCCAGCGACAAGCCGTTCAGCTACAAGGGCAAGTACTATCAGGTCGAGAACGCCTTCTCGCAGGTGAAGCCCTGTCGTCCGGAGGGCATCCGGATCTATTTCGGCGGCGCTTCGGATGCGGCGATCGACGTCGCCGGCAAGCATGCCGACACCTTTGCGCTGTGGGGCGAATCCTATGCGCAGGTCCGCGACATCACTTCCCGCGTCCACAACGCGGCGGTCCGGCATGGGCGGCCGACGCCGCGCTTCAGTCTCTCGGTGCGGCCGATCATCGCCCCGACTGAAAAGCAGGCCTGGGAGAAGGCCGAGGAGATCCTGGCGCGCGCCACCGCGCTCCAGGACAAGACCGGCTATCGCAAGCCCGCGGACGGCCACGCCACTGCCGGTGCCCGGCGCCTGCTCGCGCTCGCCGACCAGGGCAGCCGCATCGACAAGCGGCTCTGGACGGAGATCGCAAAACTCACCGGCGCCAACAGCAACACGACGGCCCTGGTCGGTACTCCCGAGCAGGTCTCCGAAGTCTTCGGCGACTATTACGATCTCGGCATCAGCCATTTCCTGATCCGCGGCTTCGACCCGCTGATCGACGCCATCGAGTATGGCCGCGAACTGATCCCGCGGACGCGCGAGCTGATCGCGAAGCGGCAGGCCGTTCGCGGCGAGGCTGCGGAATGATCCGTCTCATGCTGGCAGGCGCGCTGCTGCTCGGCTCGGTCGGGCTGACGGCGGCACAAACCACGCTCCGCGTCGGAGATCAGAAGGGTAATGCACAGGCCGTGATGGAAGCGGCCGGCGTGCTCAAGGACGTCCCTTACAAGATCGAGTGGAAGGAGTTTCCGGCGGCAGCTCCACTGCTCGAAGCGCTCAGCGCCGGTGCGATCGAGACCGGGCTCGTCGGTGATGCGCCCTTCACCTTCGCCGCCGCCTCCGGCGCGCCGGTCAAGGCGATCGCCGCGATCCGCCAGACGCGCGAGGGCCTCGCGATCCTCGTGCCGGAGAGTTCGCCGATCAAGAGCTTCGCCGATCTGCGCGGCAAGAAGATCGCCACCGGCCGCGGCTCGATTGGCCATCAGCTGATCCTCGCCGCGCTGGAGAAGAACGGCTGGAGTGCGAGTGACGTGCAGATCGCATTCCTGGCGCCCTCGGACGCCAAGATTGCCTACACGCAAGGCTCCGTTGATGCGTGGTCGACCTGGGAGCCCTATGTCAGCCAGGAGGAGGTGCTGTTCAGGTCGCGACGCATCATCACCTCGGAGGGCCTGACGCCGGGCCTGAGTTTCCAGGTGGCGCGGCCTGACGCGATCCGCGACAAGCGCGCGGAGTTGACCGACTTCGTCCGACGTCTCACCGCAGCACGGGCGTGGTCGCTGAGCAACGTCGATAGCTATGCCGCGACCTGGGGCAGGCTGATGAACATCCCGGCCACCGTGCCGCAGAATTGGCTGTCGCGCGCAAAGATCCGGATCGCTCCGATCGACGATGGCGTGGTTGCGGACGAGCAGAGCACGATCGACCTCTATTTCCGCTGGGGTCTGATCAAGCAGAAGCTCGATGCAGTCGAGATCGTCGATCGCTCCTTCGCCGACGCGATCGCGAAGCCGGGGCTGTAGGCACCTCTCGTGTCCCGGACCCGGCGCAAGAGGTGAGGACGGTCTACTATCTCGCGGTCGAGGCATTCCTGCGCGCCACGTTGAAGAAGGACCGCGTCTTCATCTTCGATCGCGCCGTGCACAAGCGTGTCGAAGGCGCGCCGGATATTCGCGACGGCGGCCCGCGCCAGCCGGCAACGCGCGTGGTGTTTCGCGAGCGGTAACAAAGCGTGATGGCCCGCGGCGCATTCCCGGCAGGGTTCCTGGAACCTGAGGGAACAAGACGACGTTGCAGGGCCGGGCAAGGGTCAACCGGGAGCGGTGCCGTGCGCGCGCAGCCGACTTTATTGCTTGGTCTCGTGACTTCATCCCTTGCCTTCATGTCCGTTGCAAAGGCCGAAAGCGGGCTCGCCTCCTATTACGGATACGGGAAGGCCGGCAGAGGCGGCGAGTTGACCTGCGCCCATCGCACGCGCCCGTTCGGCAGCGTGCTCAAGGTGTCCTATAGCGGGCGCACGATCCAATGCCGCGTCAACGATCGCGGTCCCTTCATCCGCGGGCGGATCGTCGATCTCTCGGTGCCGGCCGCCCGCGCGCTCGGCATGATGAGCGCGGGCGTGGTGAGGGTCTCGGTGGAATAGTCCTCTGTGCGCGCTATAGTGCCGCCCCAAAGCAAGGGGGCGCCATGGCCAGGATCAGGGTGGGAGTCGTCGGCTGCGGCTTCGTGTCGGAGCTGCACATGTATGCGTTCCGGCGCGTTTATGGCGTGGACGTCGAGGTCGCGGCGGTTGCGGCGCGTGGCGAGCGCGTCGTTGAATTCGCCGATCGGCACAGCATCCCGCGCGTCTATCGCAGCTTCGCCGATCTGGTCGCGGACGCCGATCTCGACGTCATCGACATCTGCACGCCGCCCAATCTCCATACCGGGATGATCGTCGGCGCGATGCAGGCGGGCAGGCATGTGATCTGCGAAAAGCCCTTCGCCGGCTATTTCGGCCGCGAGGGCGACGAGCAGCCCATCGGCAAGCACGTGCCGAAGGCGCTGATGTATGAGCGCGTGCTCGAAGAGATGGACGCGACACGCGCCGCGATCGAGCGGACCGGGAAGCTCTTCATGTACGCCGAGGACTGGATCTACGCGCCGGCGGTGACCAAGATAGCGGAGATCATCAGGGCGACGAAAGACAAGATCCTGTTCATGAAGGGCGAGGAAAGCCATTCCGGCTCGCACGCCGCGCATGCCGCGCAATGGGCGATGACCGGCGGCGGCTCACTGATCCGCATGGGCTGCCATCCGCTCTCGGCCGTGCTCTATCTCAAGCAGGTCGAAGCGAAGGCGCGCGGCGAGACCATCCGCGTCGCCAGCGTCACCGGCGACGTCGGCAACGTCACAGCCGGCCTCAAGCCCGAGGAGCGCGCCTACATCAGGGCCAATCCCGTCGACGTCGAGGACTGGGGCACTCTCACCGCGACGTTCTCCGACGGCACCAAGGCCACCGTGTTCTCCGGCGACATGATCATGGGCGGCGTGCGCAATCTGATCGAGACCTATACGAGTGGCGGCTCGCTGTTCGCCAACATCACCCCGAACACCCATCTGATGAGCTATCAGACCAGCGAGGACAAGCTCGCCGGCGTCTACATCACCGAGAAGGTCGATCGCAAGACCGGCTGGCAATATGTCTGCCTCGAGGAGGAATGGACGCGCGGCTACTTGCAGGAGATCCAGGACTTCATGGAATGCGTTGCGATCGGACGACAGCCGCTGTCGGACCTCGCGCTCGCGTATGAGACGATCAAGGTGAACTACGCCGGCTATTGGGCGGCGGAGGAGGGGCGGCGGGTGGTACTGTAGAACATCACCATGCGCACGCTGCGTATCCTTCTCCCCTTGTGGGAGAAGGTGGCGCGATGTCCAGACCGGATAGATAGGTAACACGGTAGACCGGATGGATGGGTGACAGTTCTCTGTCGGCTGGGAGGATCAG
>NZ_JBXAPN010000015.1:0-149682 GCF_058803975.1 Bradyrhizobium sp. GW821-FHT13H06
CGAACCTGATCACGATCAGTGGAATCCGTGATCACCATCGCCTGGAACACCTGATCACCATCCCTGGAATACGCAGAGGGTGACACGAACTTCGGCGTGACCTCAGTCGCCGCTCCGAAAGCAGCATCATCGAGGACAGCCAGATACTCGTCGATCGCTCGGCCGGCAGCCTCCGGTGGAAGTCCCTTGTCGCCTTCGATCCCCTTCTGCCGATTGGCATCGGCCTTGATCAGGCTCGCGTCAACGGCAAATCCTTCTCCGCCGACCAGTCGCTCCTCGATGCAGCGGCCCAACACGCTCTCGAGTACGCGACGGAAGAGGTCGCTCTGCCGGAAGCGGCCATGCCTGTTCTTAGAGAATGTCGAGTGATCCGGCACCGCGCCATCCAGACCGAGCCGGCAGAACCACCGATAGGCCAAATTGAGGTGAACCTCATCGCATAAGCGCCGCTCCGATCGAATGCCGAAGCAATAACCGATCAGCAGCATCCGGATCATCAACTCGGGATCGATCGAAGGTCGACCGATACTGCTGTAGAAAGGTGCCAGCTCTTGCCTGACCTGTTCAAAGTCGACAAATCTATCGATCGACCGGAGCAAGTGGTCGGCGGGAATATGCCTTTCGAGCGAGAACTCATAGAACAACGCAGCCTGTTCGGCTTGCCGATGCCCCATCATGATCTTCAGTCCTGCCAATTAGACAGACTGAATCACTGATCCCCCTGCGTCGCACCAGCGGCCTTTTTCAACACAATCGACCCATTGCGGACATGGCCGGATGACCGACAGAATCGTCTCAGCGCCATGACCATTAAAAACACCGATCGGGTAGGAGAAAGTCTGCGCACTCAACGCTTCGGGGTGCGCCCGCGGATATGGTCAAAGCCTTGCTTGATTCCGGCGAAGCGCGCTTCGACTATCGGCTCAAATTCGAGGTCGGTGAAGATATAGGGCCAGTCGTTTTCGACGCCTTCGCGGACGAGTTCGCCGACATAGAGGGGGTCGATACCTTGAGTGACTCGTTCCCGGATCTGATTGATCCGTTCGGCAATCGGGCCCGAAGTCGGCGGGGCTCGGACTGCCCCCTCGAAGCGCTTGGGGAGGTTGCGGCTCGAGTTCATGATTTGAGTGCGGATGTAGCCGGGACACAGTACCGATACGCCAATTCCGCGGGGAGCGAGCTCTTGCCGCAATCCCTCGGACAGCGCGACAACGCCATACTTTGAAACGTTGTATGCAGTGCTCGCTCCTGAAATGACGCCTGCGATCGAGGCTGTGGAGACGATATGTCCACCCTCGCCATGCTGCTCGATCAACGGCCCGAAGATCTCGATCCCCCAAATGGTCGCCATCAGGTTGACGCCCAAGGTCCAATTCCACGCCGCATCGGTCCAGCTGCCGTAGGGCCCACCTCCGCCGACGCCCGCGTTGTTTATGAGAATATGGACCTTGCCGTAGCGGGCGGTCGTGGCTTCTGCGGCCGCCGCGAGTTCGGCTTTGAGCGAGACGTCTGCCTTCACGCCGTCGACATCGACGTTGGTGAGTCGCAGTTGCTCGATCGCTGCGGACAGCGCCGCCTCTTCAATATCGCAAAGCATCACTTTCGCCCCAGCCTGGGCGAAAGCAGTCGCGATCCCCAATCCGATACCGGACGCCGCACCGGTCACGAATGCCGTCTTTCCTGCCAGTTCCTTCACGCGCATTCTCCCCTGCGAGCGGACACGACAGCCTCACAACGCCAAGTTTTACCTGACGCTCACCGCACTTTCAAACGATTCGGAAGTATCGGGGATGTCCGTTTTGGAACGTGGCTGACCTCGGCCCAACCGACCACGGCCATGCAGGCTCCCGAGGGCAGCCTTTGACACGAAGCGGGCTCGCCCGCTTTTTACCGGCAAATCGACTGCCGACTTGTTGCGATCTCTTTCGTAGGCAGAGAGTTGCCTGATACCATCCGTAACGTCTTGGGCGATGCGACAAACAGAACTCCAGGGTCGCCGCATGAAAGACGTCGAAATCCTTTCGGAAGACCAATGGCACGCTGATTGGCGGCAGGAACGTCGGTTGACGCTGCTGTTTGAACCGTCGATCAAGGAGGATGCTCGGTGCGGACCGCTCGCCGAAGAGTTCTGGCTGCCCCATTGGCAGAATCGGCTCGATTTCGTCACGCAGGCCGCTGATTTCTGTGCCGACGAAGACGAGTATAGATTGAGGGACCTGGACAAAATCGTAATCCAGCGAGGTGGGGAAAATGCCGAGTTGGAAGGTAGCACCTTCGATCTCTGCGAGCTCAACGAGGCCCGAGAGCTTGGAATGCAGCACTATTCGAGCCACACCCCCGTCTTCGCCGATATCCGCCTCACCGCAATCACATTCGATCATCTCAGGGAACGGTTACAAGCCGCTGTAATCGACAAACCAGAGGCGGATCGTGTGCTCTTGGCGTGCGGTTTCATGGCCGGCGACGTAGCCATTCCGCGTCCGCGGCCTGTCAAGCCACATCAGAAGCTTCCCAACGCGATCTCTATCGCCCGGAAGACGCCGCGCATCTGGTTCGAAATCGCTCGCGCCAGTGAGACGAAATCGCGCTGGGTGCCGCTTGAAATTAAAAGCCTCGGACGTTGGATGGCGATTGAGCGGTAAGGAGCTCTTGAACGCAACACGAAACGAACCGCCTCGAATGATCCACACGCGTTGGAGAGGCAGGTCCGTTGTTGGCCCGGCGCCGTCTGTGAGGGCAGCGCAGAGCACGTCTGCTCTGTCGCCGAAGTCAGACGTCAACTTGTTCTGCTATCGCGAGGGCGTCGTCGACTTCGATGCCGAGATATCGAACGGTACTCTCGATTTTCGTGTGCCCCAGAAGGAGCTGTACGGCTCGCAGGTTGCCAGTTCGGCGATAGATCAAGGTCACCTTGGTCCGGCGAAGGGAATGCGTCCCGAACAGGTGCGGGTCCAGTCCGATGTGAGCGATCCACTGGGATAGCAGTCGGGCATACGGGCGGGTCGTCATATGACCACTCCGCCGCCGGCCAGTGAACAGGTATTCTCCTGACTTTTTACCGGTAATCCGCAGGTAATCATCAATTGCCTGCCGGGTCGATTCAGTCAGTTCGAATTTGACGGGGCGCCGGTCTTCTTTTGTCGGACGGTCGCGCGGTCGGCCGCATGTCCGCCTGGCGCAAGGTCATCGACTTTCAAGGCTACGACGTCGCAGCCCGCGCAGCTTGCTGTCGACGTTGAACAGCGCCAGATCGCGCATTCGGCCTTCGACTTGGAGCTTGGTTCGGATTGACCAGACGTGCTTCGGACGGGGGGGCGGCTTTGCGCCGACGATCTTGCCTTGTTCCACGGACTGTGTTTCGAAACGGCAGGGGGAGCGCTCAGGATATCTGTCATGTTGACCTCCTCAACTCGTGAGGTTGGCCATTTTGAGCCCTGAGCCCCTCATCCTGCGTCCGCTTTCAGATGATTAGAGACGTACTTGCGTCCAATTCAAGCGATGAGAGGGCCGATTTGACCCGTAGCGGTCAGGGGCAAGCATGGGACGCCGTTCGCGGTCTTGGCCCGGGCACTGAAAGGCGATTGCCAATCTTCTGATTACAGAATGAAGGCCCGATTTGGAGCGGGCCTTCGACTTCTGAGCGCCAGATAATGGGTGCAAGACAAGCTACGGCCCCATCCCGGCCGAGGCGGGATGTCCCGGCACCTGGAAGCGCTTGCCGGTATCCGTTACGTTCGTGCCATCTACCTTCAGTATCGAGAAGTCCTGTGTCAGATAGTTGCCGACGAGAAGGTATTTGCCGTCAGGACTGAATACCGCGGCCTCCGGCAGCCCACCGACCTCAATATCTTGTATCTTGCTCACTTTCTTCCCATCAATCTTCAGCACCGTGATGCTGCCGTTCTTTTCGTAGAAGTATGCGTTCTTCATGTTGGAGCCGCGCAGAATCACGGCAACCGCGACGTCGCCCTTGGGACTGATTGCAAGACCCTCGGGACCGTCGCCCACCACCACGCGATCAATGATGCGCGGCGGATTGCTCTCCAGATCGATGACGCTCGTGGTGTCCACGCTTCCATCGGAGGCACCTGCGTTGCCGTTGTCCGAGGTCAGCGCGATTTTCCCGCCGGGTGTGGTCGCGACATTGTAGGGCCACTGGCCGGCCGGCAGGTCAATCTTGTTGTACGTCACCTTGTCGCCTGCGATGTCCAGCATTGAGATCTTGTGAGCAGGAAAGCGGGCTACCAGGGCTCGCTTACCATCCGGTGTGAACGTCACGTGCGACGGACTGTCCGGCATCGCAACGGTGTCCGTAATTTTCACATCCGTGCCATTCACGGAGAGGACGCTGATCGAATTGTCTCCGCGATTGGCGACGAGCGCCATCTTGCCATCTGGACTGAAGCTGAGCCCGGACGGCTGCTTCCCGCCAGTGAGCGTCGCGGCCAGCTTGGGCGGATCGGCCTGCAAGTCTACGACGTAGATCTTATTGTCGAGCATCTGTTTCAGCGCGTCTCCGTCCTTGACGACATCGACGGAGTCGGCGACCAGCGCGATCGTTCCGCTGGGATCGATCGCAACGTTCACGGGCGGTCCGACCACCGAGTTCTTGAGCGGCAGGGCAGCGACGATCTGGGGGGTTTCAGGAGAGGCGAGATCGACGATGAGAACCTGATCCTTTCCGGCTGCTGAAAGAACGGGCTTGCCGCTGTCGTCCCACAGAAGCTTCTCGTCCAGCCCCACGACCATAAATGGCTTCGCGTGCCCAGTGCTAAAGCTTGTACTGAGCAGCATGACGGCAAACGACAATTCTATAGCGCGGTTACGCAACATCTTGGCGTCCTCCCAAAAATTACGACTGCCTCTCAAGGGCCGATCTTGACAGCTTACGCTGTGAAGCACTCGTTCGCTAGTAGTGCCTTGTCTACTCGTGGCCCCTGGCTGCCCATCGATCACAGGCCCGGGACATCCGCTTTGGACGTGAGCCGAACAGTGTATCTACGCCGCAGTGGGCAGTCTTTGACCCTGGCTGTGTGAAAACTCAAAGATCGAAACGCGACGAAGAATGATAATCTCTAAGTTGAATCCGCTTGCGCGTGGAGCGACTAAAACGGTCTTGAACGAATAAACTTCTCTATCGCAATTGAGCGTCTTCGTTTTCACACATCCCAGACCCGAAGCCGACGTTAGCTAAGGCGACGGAGCCTGCTTGAGAGCGAGGACTTGCGCTTCTTTCCGGACAATAGTGATGAACTGCTTGACGACTGCAGACCGATCGCCTCGGCGGGAAGCAAGCTTGAGCGCAGCGCTTGGCCGAACGGGACCCCTGAGCGAGCGATATGTCACGCCTTCCATGTTCATCCGCTGGAGCGACGAGGGAACGAATGTAATGACGAGACCCGCTCCAACCAGGCTCAACGTCGAAGCAATGCGAGGGGTCAAGAACGAGATCCAACAAGCTTCCGTTTCCACAATTCAAATGCTCAAACTGGAGATCTTGCCGTCCATCATCGCAAGTACGAGACACCCGCTCGACGCAAACCTTCGGTGAGGTGATCGCGGTACTTCAAGTCGAGATAGGGCGTTGTAACTTCATATTGCCGCTGCGGGTCTTTCGGTTGCCGGGAGATGAATTCCTGCAATAATGGCCGTGCTCCCTCGAGACGTCCAAGTTGGCCCAGGCTGGCGAGGAGAACTCTCAGGGCGAGATAGGGGCGTCGTGCACGGACCGCTAATTCGCCGTAATGCACGGCCTCCTCGTAGTTCTCCTGATGATAGTGAGCCAACGCGACGAAACTCAGGAAACTTCCCGCCTGCGGATCGTTGGGATTTAGACGAAGGCTGCGCAGTAACGAGTCGAGAGCTTCGGTGAAGTGCCCGATATGGACGCGAACCAAACCGAGTGAGAAAAAGCCCAATGCAAAATTTGGGTTAAGGTCAATCGAACGTTGCGCCTCCGCAAGCGCTTGGGTGTGCATTTGCCTCAACAAGCTGGCCCAACAAAAAGCGTAGTGGCAGTAGGGGTCGCGGTCGTCGAGTGAGACTGAACGCGCGGCCGCGGCATAGATCTCCGACACATCCCTCACGGGATCGCCGCTCCAGCCATACCAAATGCGAGCATTCAGGGTGCGGGCAAGCGTCATGTGCGCCTGGGCAAGGTTCGGATCAAGCGTCAGTGCCTGTCTTATCAGGGTTACGGCCTGATTGTGATCCTCAGATCCGAGCTGCGAAAAATGCCACATCGCACGCATGCAGCAATCGAACGCATCGAGATTTCCAACGTTCTTACGAAAGGCACGTTTTCCTTCGATCAGCAACATCTCAGGCTCGATGGCACCGACTACGCTCTGTGTGATCTCGTCCTGAATGGCGAATATATCAGCCAAATCGCGGTCGAATCGCTCGGCCCAGAGGTGATTGCCCGTTTCTGCTTCGATTAGCTGTCCCGTGATCCGCACGCGCTGCCCGGCCCGTCGTACACTGCCTTCAAGGATGAATCGTACGCCTAGTTCGCGAGCGACCTGCTTCACGTCGACGGCTCGCCGCTTGTAGACAAACGTCGAGTTTCGGGCGATGACGAAGAACCATCGGTGATGAGAGAGAGCGGTAATGATGTCCTCTGTAATCCCGTCCGCGAAATATTCCTGCTCTGGATCTCCGCTCATGTTGGAGAATGGCAGGACGGCAATTGAAGGTTTGTCCGGAATGGCGAGTGCACCGGCCAGAATGCCGCTGGCGACCGGATGCTCAGGTTGCCAGTCCACCGAGTAGACCGAGACCGGACGGCTAATATTCTTAAGTGCGCGCTGTCCAATCGGCGAGAGTGCAAACTTCAGCTTGCCCTCGATCTGATCGCGCACTGCACCTGAGATGCAAATTCCGCCCGGTTCAGCCACCCCCTCGAGTCGCGCAGCTACATTCACTCCATCGCCGAGCAGGTTGTCGCCATCCGCCATGACGTCGCCGACGTTAATGCCAATCCGAAACTCCATCCGGCGGTCCTGAGGAAGATCGGCATTGTGGCGATCAAGCGCGCGCTGGATTGCCACGGCGGCGCGTACCGCCTGCACTGCGCTACTGAACTCCGCAATTACGCTATCTCCGGCCGTCCCAAAAACCCTGCCCGCATGCTCGGATATAAGATCCGACATCGTGCGACGATAGGCGTCTAAAGTCCGCAGGGTCGCTTCCTCATCCGTCGACATCAAGCGGCTATAGCCGGCCACGTCCGCCGCCAAAATGGCAGCCAAACGTCGTGTGATAGAGGGATCGTTCATGGTCAATACGCCCAATATCTGGCTGCCAATTTAGCACATGTAGACATAAATCGCATCCTCCTGCCGCCCAAATCTTCTGCGTGAGTACGATGACCTAGGATCGCGCCGTGGAGCCGTTACTCGCCGGTGCCGATCAAGCGAACCCGAAAACGTTGATGTTCGATCAGGCTGCCACCTAGTAGGATCTGATTCCGCCGACTCGGTAGAATCCCGTCCCTTGAAGCTCGGTGAAGATTTAATGGTCATCGAGGTCGGCGAGAAGGTTGAGGTCCGAAGACTTGCCAAACCCTGATCCGAGCTAAACGTGACCAATTTGCTGCGCTGCATGAGTCCGGATTTGGCCTGAGGCGAAATCGCGCAGAAGGGTACCGAGATCCGGTGCCACATAGGCAGCGGGCCCAGCCGGGGGCTGTTTCGATCGCTGCTTCTGACCCGACGCGGACCTGCGCCACGCGGCGGACTACGGGAGGCCCCCCGCTCAACCGCTATTGTCGCGGTTTACCGTGCATTGCACCCAGTGTCCTCGGCTACCGACCCAAGGCACAGAGGCGCACCAACGCGGATCATTGCCCAGAATGCGAGTAGCAGGAGGTGAGCTGCCAAACCCTCTCCTATGACGTCACCTGCCGTCCTGCCCGATCAGAATGAGGCCCGCTCCACCATTGGCCACCATCAGGATGACCGGTTCACCCGCCCATCTCCTGATCGGCTCCATGGCCATGATAAGGAATTTCGCCGATCGGCTGGTCGAGATACTGAAGCCTTAGCTGCGGCGCGACTTCGGCGGGAGCAAGCCGAAGGCCCAGCAATTGCGCGCGCGCATAGATGTTCCGCAGCGTTGCCGTTTCGCCTTCAAAGCCAAGTTCGGCTGGCGATACGGCAACAAACTCGACCTCGGCTTTCCTCGCGCTGCGAGTAAAGGCCGGCCGACCGGTAATTTCGTCAGCCGAGCTCCCAACACCGCAGCCCAGTCCACTCATCGCGCGGCGAACGGCAGCTAGATTCGTAAAGGTCCCGACGGTGATCCTCTTCCACAGAGGAACGTCGGCGGCGGAGCTGAACGAAGTCCGGATGCCGCGGGCTGGCGGAGCCCCCTTGAGCGCCAAGTGATTGCGCAGGGCATCCTGCGCCGAGCATTGGGCTTCAGCAGCGTTGAAGGCGATGGTAAGCGCACAGCAGGCAAGTAAACAGACACTCCGTTGCGCAGATAGAGCAGACTGTCGCATTCTATCGGAGTCGTAAGTAATACTCATCGTCGGTGAAGCGATCCTTACCGGCGGCCGCGTGATGGATCGAGCCCATGAGCAAGGAGGCACCGCCAGCACCCAAGAAACCTCCTGAGGAGCAGCGCACGGAAGAACTGCGCGAGATCGTCATGGAGGACATCAAGGAACAGCGCGAGCTTATCGAGGATCTGCGGCGCAAATTGATTGTGGACGCGGCGCTCTCTGTAGCCTCCGCGCTACCTACTGAGACCTCGCTAGATCGGCGGCGGAAGTTCACGGTAATTCAGGGTGGACGGTCCAGCTAATCGGACTTGTTGGTGTTCCAATCGACGCCCAATAGTACGCCAAGCACTAATACCAGTGCTCGGCTCAGCTTTTCCAATGCTGCGCCCGCGCTGGGATGGAGACCGGGGAACGATTCAAAAAGTGATAGAAGTACGATCAGGAGTAGAAGCACAATCATCGCAACAACGGCTAAGGACGCCTTCTGCGAGTTGCTTGAGAATCTGACCCGCCCGGCGCGCCAAAGGGCGATTTCCACTATCAGCGGCGCTACAGGAGCCGCCTCGTCAGACTGTTTCGCCTGAGGGTCATCTATCTCACCGGGAGTATCTACTCTACGCCGCTGACGGTTCAAACAGGATATAGCCCTAGGCGGACGACTCATCGAGGAAGCTATGCGCGCACGGGAAAAAACAGAGCAGTTGCCCCTGGCGCGAAACGTGAAGACCTTTTGAGGAAGGCCCGCGTAGCCAATACCACCGCCTATATTGACGAATGGCTGAAATCGCCGGGCTTGCGGCCACCGAACTAAGGCATAAGCTTCAGGTGATTTGCGAACCAAAGGGGGGCAGCGTGACCGCGCCAGACTTGGTTTTGAAAATTGCCATCATAGGACTGGGCATCTTTTCGACGGTTCTAGGCTCTATGTTGTATTTCAATCTGTAAGAGAAAGGCCGCCTCAGTTGGATTTGGCCAGCCCCGATAAAGTTGGCCGTGACGCCACCTATCCCCAAGATCACCCTTGGCCAGATGCGACACGGTCGCGCCGGCGCGCGGGGCCTGCTCGTGTTCTGCGCCGACCACCGCTGCGGCCACATGATCAGGCTCACGCCGGCCGAGGTCGACCATTGGCCCGACGATGTCAGGCTCTCCGATCTCGAGCCGAAATTCATCTGCCGCAGACGCGGCCAACGAGGCGCCGACCTCCGCCCGGATTTTCAGCCGCCACGGATGGGCACCGGCTGATTGTCTCCGGCGATTTTTCGTTCCAACCGGGAACGGAACCGGGTCTTGGCGCCTTTCGGACCAACAGAACGGTGTGAGGGAGGTATCCATGGCTGAGCGCCGCAGGGTGAAGCAAGTTCGCTCTCTGGAGGAGAGGATGGCCGAACAGGCGGCAAAGCTCAAAGAACAAGCCGCTAGTCTCCCGGCTGGTGCCGAGCGCGAGAAGCTACTGAGGAGAGCGCATTTGGCCGAGACGGGTGCCCATTTGAGCGATTGGGTCACCTCGCCCGGGCTTCGGCCGCCCAAACTGACGTGATCGTTCGGACTCACAATTTCCCCTCAACCGCCGCGAACGGCCTCACGTTACCGTCGCACGCTGGCGGCAGGACGACGCAACAGGAACGAAGGTTTTCGGATCAGATTAAGAGTCTTGCCAGGCCCGAGCTGGCGGAGCGGCCCCGGCCTACCCCAAAAGCCCCTGAAGCCGGGGCCGTCTCTCGGCGCGCTCGATAGTGTGGAGTAAGCGTATGCGTACCGCCTTGCAGCATTATCCGGGCCCCGAACGCGAAGTGTCGGCTGACCACTTGCGTGGGTCGCGTCGCTAAGAGCTCTATTTCGGAGCGCCGGTCTGACCAGCCGAACCTGTGGTCGGCTCACTTCCAGGTCGGCCCGGAGGATGCGCCGAGGCGCCGGGCTTGTCTTGATCGGCCACGTATCCGGATTCTCCGGAGTTGCGGGTCTTGATCCCTTTGTCCGCATCACGCTGCATCTGCTCGTTGGGATCGTCAGCCTTGAGCCCTTTGTCTATATCGCGGTGCACTCCTCCTTGGTTTGCCCACTGGGCGCGGCCTTTTGCTGTTGGGCCATTGCTTGGAAGGTCATTGCGCTTCCGGCAACTACAATCGTCGCGAAAATTGCTGTTCGCATGCTTCTCCTCCATGGCCTGCTCCGCCCCCTAAACGCGCGGACTCGCAAGGTTTCCTAGCTCCGATCACTATTGTCGAAAGGCGCATCTTGCGATCAGTTGGTCACGCTCAAGCCACCTAGCCGACGAGTCGAACAGCGTTGGGGCCCTGAAATGGAATTCTTTACCCAATGTATTGTCCCTTAGCCGGAGGTCGATTGATCGCGTGTCATGTCGGCTGTCAGGGACCCTAAGTGGACATATCTTAATGTGCTATGCTTGTCCTCTTATGCGCGTCTGGAGGTCTGGCAATGAGACGGCGCGATGTGATCACGCTGGCGATGGGCGCGATTTTGGCGGGACCGCCAAATGCACGAGCGCAGCAGTCCGCTCGTAAGGTCTGGCGTTTGGCATTCCTGAACACCGACTCGTGGGAAAGTGAAGTCCAGCGCGCCCTGTTCGAGGTTTTCAGGAACGAACTGCAGAAGCTCGGCTACACGGACGGCAAAAACCTCGTCATCGAGCGCAGAGCGGCAGAGGGCCGTATAGAGCGGCTCGATCAGCTCGCGAACGAGTTGATCGCCGAAAAGCCAGACGTAGTGGTCGCAGTTGCGACACCTGCGATAGCGGCCGCGCGACGAGCAACCGCAACCATTCCTATTGTGATGTGGGGAGCCGGGGATGCGGTTGCTTTGGGCCTTATCAATAGCTTGGCGCATCCCGGAGGAAACCTTACCGGTGTAGCCACAATGTTCTCCGACACGACCGGCAAGTCACTCGAGCTTCTGCACAGTATCCTTCCCGCAGCAACCCGAGTGGCCGTGCTGGGCTCGCCTATCCCCGCCCACAAGCGACAGCTTGAAGAGACGGAGGCCGCTGCAAAGATATTGGGTCTGGTGACCATCCCTATCTTTACTTCCTCCCGGGATGATCTCGGCCAAGCTTTCGAAAGAATGGTGCAGGAAAAGTGCGATGCACTTCTCGTACTTGCTGCTCCGATCGAGCCGCAAATTGTTTTACTGGCCGCTCGTACGAAGATTCCAGCGGTTTACCAGATCAGCGCCTTCGTGGATTTGGGTGGCCTCGCAAGCTACGGGGCAAGCCTCGCAGTGATGGGCAAGCAAACAGCACAATATACAGCCAAGATATTTCAGGGAGCCAAACCGGCAGAGCTTCCGGTCCAGCAACCTGTAGCCTTCGAGCTTGCCCTGAACCTCAAGACGGCTGCGGCGCTGGGATTGAAAATTCCGGCCGAGGTCATCGGCCGAGCCGACAAGGTGATTGAATAATGACTGCTCCTGGCCCCAAAGGAGACACTGACGCCTCGCTTCGACAGGCCACATCGGCTCGCGCGCGCGACCAAGACGGTTCAGTCTTCCGAGCGCAGCCCCGCTTCGATGCGCTGGATCAGCCGCTCCCGCAAGGAAGGCACCACGTTGCCAAGGACGACGAAGGTGCGGACGATGGGCAGATACGGCTCCATTGCCGCCGTCAGCTCCGCGAGAGACATGCCGCCCAGCCGTGCATATTCGGATTGCGCCGCCGCATTGGTCGCGCGGACGCTCCGGATTGTCGGCGATTTCCGGCGCGACCTCGGACAGGATGACATGCAAGAACCCGAGGTCGAAGGCGGCCGGCCCGCGCATCGCGAAGGACCAGTCGACCAGCTTTGGGCCTTCCGCCGTCATGATCACGTTGCCGGGGCTGAGGTCGCAATGGCAAAGCCCGTCGCGGTGCGGCAGGCGATCGATCAGCGCGAGGACATCGGTAGCGATGTGCTTCGGAATCTTCCCATCGTCGCGTCGCAACTCGTTCTCCATATAGTAGCGCATGGAGAAGACCTCCGCCGACGGTGGCGTCTTGTGAACGGACATGGCAAGAGCCGCGACGATCGCGCCCGCCTGTTCGAACGTCACCGCGCCGGTCCGCGAGAGATGCCACAGGGTCGGTCCGTCGAGGCGCTCCAGCACGATGCCGAACCGCCCGTCCAGTGTCACCTCGCCGAACACCTCCGGCACCGGGAGGCCGGCGGCTCGCACGGCGCGGATCATGCGCACCTCGTGCCGGCCGAGCAGATGAGAGACGCTGGCCTTGAACAGCTTCACCACCTGACCGGGCGCCCAGGCGTAGGCTTCGGAGAAGGCGCCTTCACCGATCTTCTCCCCCAGCGATCCCTGCATGCCCGTTCTCCGCCGTGCAGAGGAAACACCAGCGGCGAGCAAAAAGGAACCCCTCCCGTCGCGGGGCCGCCGGACATTATGATTGCCTTTCAACCTGCAGAGACCTCCGTCCACTCCGCTCAATGGTCCCAAGTCCGGTTGTGGCCCGGAGCCGCCGGTGGGAGCAGAGCAGAGCGCGTCCGCTCTGCCCCCAAACTCAGACGTCTACCTGTTCTGTCATCGCGAGGGCATCGTCGGCCTCGATGCCGAGATATCGAACGGTGCTTTCGATCTTCGTATGCCCCAGAAGGAGCTGTACGGCTCGCAAATTACCGGCTCGGCGATAGATCAAGGTCGCCTTGGTGCCGCGAAGAGAATGCGTCCCGAACAAGTGGGGGTCCAGTCCGATGTCGGCGAGCCAAGAAGACGCCGAGCGGTTTTGAGGGCTGAGACGCGCCAGCTATCGACATCGTCTACACGATGAAGTCTGTCGCACGCAGGTCCACCGTTTGGACCCCTTGCAGCGTTATCGTATTGCTGGCGGTCAGGTGGATCACAGCGTTGCCCGTCGCGCCGTCGTCGCTGATCAGGCTCTTCAGCGCAGTCCAATCCGCGAAGCCGTAGTCTTGGACGTCGACCAGATCGTGCTCCGTCACCGTGCTGCCGACGGTGCTGTTGCCTTGACCGAAATCGTGGATGAGATCCTGGCCCGAGCCCTTGTCGAACACGAAGACGTCGCTGTTTGGTCCGCCCCACATCTCGTCATTGCCGCCCTTGCCGTTCAGGGCGTCCCTGCCGCCCGTGATCGAAGCCGGCGCGGCTGGGTAGTAGTGCCGGGCGTCACCCACCAGAATGTCGGCGTACGATCCGCCCGTGAGGACGTCGTTGCCGCCATGCGCGTTGCTGGACATGGAAAAGGCGTCGCCGACCATCAGGAAGGAATAGTAGTGAAGGTTGGCGTGGAGATCGACGACGGTCAGGGCATCGTTTCCACCACGTGCATCTCCTGAAAGCTCATGCGCATCGCCGTACAAGTTTCCGCCTCCGGTCTGCGCTTCGTTCCCGATCGTGAAGGTAAGGTCGTCATTGCCGCCCCGCGCGTGATCCGTTAGGCCGGGAGCATCGCCGTACAGAACTGCCGAACCGGTCTGGCCGGTCTGATGAGTGGCCAGCGTGTCGTTGCCGCCATGAGAGTCCCCGGACATGGTGCCGCCATCGCCGACCAGCGTGTTCAATGACCTGCCGCCGAATACTCCGATGACGGTGTCATTGCCGCCCTGCGCGTGGTCGGACATGGCACCCTGGGCATCGCCAAAGAGCGAAAAGCCGTTGCGTATCGAGTTCGTGCTGTCGCCGATGACCGTGTCGTTGCCGCCTTGGGCATGGCCGGACATGGATTGCGCGTCGCCGTCGACGATGACGGTGCTGAGCGAGCCCGCGAGGTTCACCCTGAGTGTGTCGTTGCCGCCTTGGGACCGGTCCAGCAGGGTTGCCGTATCACCCACGAGAGTGAGAAACGTCATGCTCTCGACGTTGACGGTGATGGTATCGTTGCCGCCACGCGCGTTGGCGGGGAAATCAGGATCGCCGAACAGGGTTTCGAAACTGATGTCCGGGAAGGACAGTGTGATCGTGTCGTTGGGCAAACGGCGCATGACAACTCCAATTTCAGGGCAGAGAGGACGTGAAGATGCGAGAATCGCATCAACGCTCAAAGCTACTTCGGGGTGATGACCGAGATTCGCTCAGAACTGGACTTGATTGCGACCGCCGCGCAGCGTTCATCATTCCACATGCCGTCGGGGAACCGGCCACGTCGATCAACGAGTGGAGGTTTTGTCAGCTTGCGACGGTCGGGATTACAAAGGAAGACTATTGGCCTCAGTGGTACCAAAAGCTCAACGAGCGCAGGTGGAAGTGTCTGTAATCGAGTGAGTTCATCATTGCTAAAACCCTGTCGGCAAAACGCTCGGGCCTGAGTACCGGCGCCGTTGTCCCGGGTAGGCCAGCCCCTAAATCAACCAACCATGCATCAGATGGTGATCAACACTCCCTGCGTGATCGACCACGCTCTGCTCGGCGTGGGAAGGGCTAATCAGGCCCGCATACTGGATCAGCGCAAGTCCATTATGCTCGGCATTGTGCAGCCCACTCACATCGGTATGAGGTCTCTGGTTGTCCTCGATATGATCCGAATGCTTGGCCGCTGCCATGTCATTCTTAAAATGAAAGGAGTCTCCGAGCTCGGGCGCTGATGCCGTTTGTGTCGGTCCCGCGTCATCGGCAGCTTGGCTGTTGCCACCGGCATTTTCACTCGGCCCCCCGCGTAGATTTTCGGAAGCGTTTAAATGCGCCTTTTGCGAGTCAGGTTGCGATTTGTGGGAATCGATATGCCTGCCCGGTGGGCCATCCCTTAAAGCGTCTCCATCGCGATGCAATTGCTCACGATTGGATGGGGGTCCAGGCGGGTCATGCTCGGCATACGTCTTGCCCTTTACCTTGCCTTCCTCGGAAATATGCATGTCACGCTGCGGTTGCCCTTGGGCGAGATCTCGTCCCGGCGGCTCGTGCTCGGCATGCGGCTTGCCCTTCGCGGTGCCTTCTTCCGCAACATGGAAATCACGCTGAGATTGCCCATGATTAGGTCCGTCTACTTCAGCTGCCTGTGTTGGCCCGAGCTCCGCATTCCCTGGCGTGTCCGTTCGACCTTCCTGTTCGAAGCCGCCATGTTCGATCAGGGCGTCGACGGCACCGGCCCCAACGTGAAGGTTGCCGTTGCCCCTAGCACTAGCCTCGTTCGCAGCTGCATCAGGGAGCTGAAGCTCGTCGCCTCTGCCGATGGTATCACCTCGAACATTCTCGAAGGCGAATAAGTCACTGCGTGTTTCGAAATTGAGCCAGGCCAGGTCACGGAAGCCATTAAGGTTCGCATCTATGCCGTCAGCCATATTGAGAGCGTCAAACTCGCTGGTAGCGTTGGCGCCATCCGATGCAAAGAAATCGCTTGGGCTACCGGAAAAAGTGAACGCCTGCGCGGCGCTGGCAAGGAGCTCGAAAATCGAGACTCCGATCGCTGTCCATACGAACGTGCTAAAGCTGCTCAAGCCGAGCCTTGGAGCTGTGGGCGTCGGCAATGTGATCGTGCTGGCGGCAATATCAGCACGGGACTCGAGGAGCTTGCTGGCCCTCGTCGGACCATCAGCCACAAAAGTCTCAATGCAGTCGGCTTTGCCACCAGCTTTGGCCGTTTTGCCGGGAGCAGTGGTCGTCTTCTGCGGAGTGATTTTGATGGTCAAGACTGCCCGGGTACCGTCTGTGGCTACAACCGTGACAGTATCGGTATACGCATGATCAGTTGCGCGCGCGCTCGCGGGCGAGCGCTGGATTTACGAGATCAAGTTCGACGGCTACCGCAGGCCAGCTTCACATCGCCAACCAAGAGATCAGGATCTACACGCGCCGCGGCCTCGACTGGACCCGCCGCTTCCGCAAGGTGGCGCACGATGCCGACCTGATCAATGCCGGATCTGCCATCATCGACGGATGAGATCGTGGTGCCGGGCGAAGGCGGCAAGACCGACTTCGCGACCCTGCAGAAGAGCCTATCCGGCAAGGCCGACAACCTCGTCATGTGGCATTCGATCTGCTCTATCTCGATGGCCGCGACCTGCGGAAGTTGCCCCTGCTCGAGCGCAAGGCAGCCTTCAAGGCGCTGCTCGCCGGCGCGCCGATCGAATACAGCGACCATTTCGATCTGGACGGCGCCGAGCTCTATCGGCGGGTCTGCGCCGGCGAGCTCGAGAGCGTCGTGTCCAAGATCGCCGCTTCGCCCTATGGCGGCCTGCGCAGCAACTACTGGGTCAAGACCACCTGCGCGCACCGCGAGACGCTGACGATCGCCGGCTTCAAGATAAAGGACAACCGCTTCGACGGCATCCATGTCGGCCGCCAAAAGGGCGACAAGCTGCTCTCTGCCGGCAAGGGCGAGCACGGCTTCGAGGAATACGGCCGTTGCGGAGCTGCAGCAGAGACTGAAGAAGCTGGTGCGCAAGACTCAGCCCTTCGCCAAGCGCATCCCCAACAGCGGCATCTGGGTCGAGCCGCGCCTCGCCGCCGAAGTCGAGTACCGCGCCGACTCGGCCAACGGCATCTTCGGCATCCGTTCTTCAAGGGCCTGCGGGAGGATCTGCGATGGTGCTTATATCCGATGCCGAGCACATCGAGCAGAGCTACGACCTCGCCATGATGGCGCTGGCCGACTACCTCACGCATGAGCGCGACGCTGTGGCCACAGTCGATGCACTGATGCGCATCCTCGATCGCGACAGCCGTCGCGACTCCATCACGGAGGTGCAGGTCGATGCCCGGGTGCATCCACCGCCGAAGGCGGACACGCCGGCGCGGAGATAATAAAGCCCGACGCGAGGGGCATCCCGCGCCCGGCTTGAGGCTTTACACGATCTGAAGGGGCCGGCGAGGCCCCTCACCTAACGGCGCACGACGATGTTCGCATCGCGCGGGGATTGACGATCACGTATCCGGCGATCGAGCGCGCATGGACCCGAGCGCGGTGGCCGCCGGAATTGGCGTACAGGCTAGCCAGGTCGAGCCGCCGTTGGCTGGCGGCGGGATGGGGCTGATCAGCCTGGGCAAGACATCCGGCTAGTACCAAGTAAATCAGCTCTTTCAGACCATTGCTGTAGTAGGCCATCAGGAATGTCTTCCGCGGACCTAAACAACTTCAGGAGGCTTTCTTCCCCCTCGACTTTTTGGTTGTGGTGAGCTTTCGCCGCGTAGAAGCTGATTGCGAGCCAACAGATCGGCAGCCCCCAACTCGTCTTCCCGACCGGCATTGCACGAGGCGCGGCTACCTCAATTGGTGTGCTCTCCATCGCTCTCGTCATGCACGATCAAAGAATTTCGCGGCCTCGTTCGCTGCGCTTCCTGCCGCTGCTGTGACGATCGCTGCGATCCGGGTGGCGTCCCGGCAGAGGCGATCGTGAGGCCGATCGTGAACACGTACTTTACCCCTAACAAAACACTGCCGGAGTTAAGAACGCTTACCGATGGCCACGCGCTGGATCCCTTACGCAGTTTTAGCGACGAAAGCCGGAGGAAATTAGACATCTGATGAGCCCATGCGGCCGGTGATTGCACACGTCTGGAATGCCCTTTCCAAAAAGCACGATTTCAATTTCTGCTACCAGAGCCCACCCCCGTGTTCTAAGGGGCATGAACTGCTAACAGACTTGGCCATGACGATTTAGTCTCACGAACCGGACATGAGGCATATCTGCTGAAAGAATGAGCAACGACCCGTCTTCAAATCGCATAACTTGTCTCCACTGCCGGTAGGAGCATACTAGCGCGCACTGGTCGCAGGCAGATGTTTTCGGCACATAATAGAGCGATCGCGAAGGTCGCTAGAATTTTCATTCTAGGGAGCCACGGGCGTAGAAACGACCTTGGGCGATTTACTATCGATCGCGAGTGTGATCATGAGCAAAACGAATCTAAAGCGAAATCCTAACCTCAAATACCCGACTTCTAAACTGCTCAATTCGTCAAAAGACTCGGGATGGTCCACTCTGTTTGCCGAGCTTCGCGCGCACGGGTGCAGCGATGGGCCGGGATCTGCAGCTTCACATGCAGAAGTCGCAATCACCATGCGCGGCGGCAGCGAAGGGCGGGTCGCATGTAAAATATGCGCGAGCTGGCGGACCGTTCAGCCAACCACTGGTACGATCTGGCTAAGGCCCGTTGGCGCCAAGTCGGATGTGTCGCTAATCAGCGCCCCGACAGTGCACGTTATGCATCTGTATGTGCCAGAGCATGTCTTTGGCCGATTGGAGGACGATTACAATCTCCCGATCTCTCCAGGACGCGCCATACGCTACATCTGCGGTGTACAGGACGAGATAATTTGCCAATTGGGAAAAGCTGTGCTTTCCGAAATGATGAATCCCACGGCCGCGGGCCGGATGCTGGTCGAGACGTCTTCGCTGTTTCTCGCGGCACGTCTCGCGCACTCATACCTGGATCCTGTGCTCTCGCGGCGGCCAGCCTCGGCCAGATTTGGTCTGGATGCCAAGCGATTGAAGCGGGTACTCAACTACGTTGAAGTGCATCTGGCAGACGACATCACTGTTGCCGACTTGGCCAACGTGGCGTGCCTCAGCGCTTTCCACTTCAGCCGGGCATTCGCGACTTCAATTGGAGTACCGCCTCACCGCTATGTCAGTCAGCGCCGACTTGACCACGCCAAAGCAGCAGTTTCCGCCGGGCACGAATCGCTTGAAAGGATTGCGATCGACTGCCGGTTCTCTTCGCAGTCGAGCTTCACCAGAGCTTTCCGGCGCGCAACAGGTATGACGCCTGGCGAATACCGCCGAGCATCGCGATAGCACCTCACCTCTCTGGGTGGTCCAAATCCGGTTCAGCGCAGGTACGTCTCGCCTGACTTAACTAGGCTGCTTCTGATTCTGACACCGCAGGAACGGTCAAGATTGGAGCAAGATGGGTGCAGCCCCTCCTCTCCGACACCCTTATTGTATTCCTGATTGATCGAACTATGCGCCACCATAGCGCGTGCGGCGGAACCTCATGTGTAACGAGGAAGATCTCCTATCGCGTACTCGGAAGGCTTCACCTTGACGATTGTTCCACCAGGCAAGTCGCCAACCGGTGTTGTATCGTGGAAGTGGACGGACAACCCCGCGGCCGTCATCGACACAGCCTGTATGGCTGAGCCATGAGCACTGAACTCCGAGAGGCATCGAAACCGGGTTTTCGTCTGGGACTCGAGCTCAGGCAGTTCTTCCAGAAGCTTTCAAATGGCTTCACGCATCCCGTTCTTGCTCATCGCTGGAGCACGAAGCGAAGGTCTCGGTTTCTCTCTTTGGTCTGCGCCGCAGTCGTACTGGCGCTTATTTTGCTGTTCTGTGTTCGGTTAGGTTTCGATCATGCGACAGCGGCCTTTGCACTTCTCGTCGTCATAGCCATTCTGAGCTATCGCGCCGGCTTCTTGACGTCCTTTGCATTCTTAGTGGTGGCGTATCTTTGCCTCAGCTACTTCATTGTGGATCCTGCCTTCAGCTTTCGTGTGGGCAATCCCCAGCATGCGGTGCTTCTTGCCACATTTCTGATCAGCTCGCTGTTCGTCTCCAGCCTGATCTGGCGTATCCAGACCCTGGATTCAAAGCATCTCGAGCAAGCTCGGTTGCTCGACCTCACTACGGACGCCGTTATTGTCCGCGACACGGAAGAGGTCATTACGTACTGGAATCGGGGCGCTGAAGCGCTCTACGGCTGGCGGCGCGAGGAGGCCATCGGCAAAGTCGAACATCTCCTCTTGAAAACTGAATTCCCAGAACCCCTCCACAATCTAAGGCAGACGCTCGCCCTGACAGGACGGTGGGAGGGCGAACTGGTCCATACCACTCGCAGCGGCGCGAGGATTCTCGTACTAAGCCGCTGGTCGAGCCGACACGAGCAGCCAGATACATCCGGTACAATTGCATGCAATACCGACGTTACGCAGCGTCGTGCAGCTGAGAAGGCCGCACTCCAGAGCCAAGCCGCCTACATTGCCGAAGCTCAAAAGCTTAGTAAGACTGGCAGCTTTGGCTGGAACATCGCGACCAATCATCTCGTATGGTCTGCAGAAACATTCCGAATATTCGAACTGCCGTCGCTGTCGACGCCCACGATGGACTTCGTCTTCCAACGGATCCACCCTGATGACCTCAACGCAGTCCGCGCCGCCGTCACCGACGCGCAGGAAAGCGGGAACGGCTTCTCTCTGGAACATCGGCTGCTGATGCCGGACGGAACGGTTAAATTCCTAAGGTTGAAAGCCCATCCAATGACGAACCCGGACAGCCCCCCGGAGTTTGTCGGCGTGGTAATGGACATTAGCGAGCAAAAGCGCGCTCATGTAGAACTCGTCAAGAGCGAACAACGTTATCGGCAGCTTTTCTCGCGCATGCCGATCGCCCTTCGGCAACTCGATGCCACCAAACTCGTTCAAATCTTCCGGCAATTGCGCCAGGACGGCGTCACCGATCTCGGCCTCTATTTCGAGGCAAATCCCGGATTCCTCCAGACGTGCATGGAAGCCCTCACCTTTCGCGAGGCAAACGAGCACGCAATCCAGATGTTCGGCGGTAATGCCGGCGAAAGCTCACCCGTCTCTCTGGTCCGCACCTGGGAGGCCCGTCCCGATACGTTCCGACGCGCAATGGAGTCGCGTTTTCGCGGCGAGCCCAGCTTCGAGGAGGAAACCAAGATGGTCACCTGGGACGGTCGGGTGATCGACGTCCTCTTTATCACCGCCCGGGTTGGCAGGGTCCACGACTATGAAATGAGCTTGGTCGGGACAATCGACATCTCGGAGCGTATCCGCGCGCAGGACTCTTTGCGGAAGCTGCAGGCGGACTTTGCGCATGCGGCGCGCGTCTCGATGCTTGGCGAGTTAACCGCTTCCATTGCTCATGAGATCAATCAGCCGCTCGCCGTAATATCGACCTCTGGGAGCGCCGGCCTGCGGTGGCTCGACCGGCCTCAACCGGCCCTGGACGAGGTGCGGTCATCGATCGGGACAATTTTGGCCAGCTCCCAAAGGGCCGCTAACATTGTTGCACGAGTTCGCGCGATGGCCGCCGGCCAATCAACAGCCAGATCGCTAGTACTTGTGGACGAAGCCATCGCAGAGGCGCTGCTATTTCTGCAGCATGAAAGCCAGATGCAGGGTGTTACTATGACGTTCCATAAGAATGCGTCGTCAATACGCGCGCTCTGTGACCGAACACAGCTGCAACAGGTCATCGTCAATCTTGCGATGAACGCGATGCAGGCCATGGAAGGTGCCGGAACCCGGTCTCGTCGGATAATCATCACGTCCGGATGCCCGAGCCCGGACGAATTCTGCTGCGTATTTGAAGATAATGGACCCGGGATCAAGTCCGCGCATCTCGATCGCCTGTTCGATAGCTTCTTCACGACCAAAGACAATGGAATGGGCATGGGGTTGGCAATCTGCAGGTCCATTGTCGAATCTCACGGCGGTCGGATCACCGCGGAGAGTGGCGGAGAAGGACGTGGGGCGATCTTTCGCTTCACCCTGCCCGTTTCAGCCGGGTCCTCTCCTTCAAATTGAAACTGTTTAGGAGTGAGCGGATGCTGGCACCGAAGCAATATTGGATCTCATTCATCGCTCTTGTCGTACTGATGGCTGCCACGAGATGCGCGAATGCTGAAAAGCAATACGACGCCGGCGCGAGTGACTTCGAGATAAGGATAGGCAATATCATGCCCTACAGCGGGCCCGCGTCCGCTTATGGGATCATTGGAAGGACGATGAAGGCCTTCTTTCAAATGGTGAATGACAACGGCGGCATTAATGGCCGTCGCATCAATTTCATTTCCTACGATGACGCCTACAGCCCGTCAAAAACCATGGAGCAGGCGCGACGCTTGGTGGAAGACGATGAGGTTCTTGCTATCTTCGCGCCGTTCGGCACCGCAAGCAACGCCGCCATACAGCGCTACATGAATAACAAGCGTGTCCCGCAGCTATTTGTAATATCTGGCGCCTCACGCTGGGGCGACCCCGGGCAATTTCCTTGGACCATGGGCTGGCAGCCAACTTACCGTGCGGAGGCGGGCGTCTACGCGAACTATATCTTATCCAATCATCCAAATGCCCGTATCGGGATTATCTACCAGAATGACGATTTTGGAAGGGAGTACCTTCGCGGACTTGAAGACGTCTTCAAGGATAGGTTTTCCAAAATGGTGATCGCAGCTGCACATTACGAGGTCGGCACGCCGACCGTGGATTCTCAAGTCGTCGCGATCAAGTCAAGCGCGCCGGACGTTTTCATCAACGTTGCGACGCCCAAATATGCTGCCCAGGTCATCCGGAAATTGGGCGAACTCAATTGGCGGCCAATACACATCCTCACGAATGTATCCGTATCGATCGGCGCGGTACTAAGGCCCGCCGGTTTACAGAACTCTAATGGTATTCTGAGCGCTGGCTATCAGATGGATGTGACGGACGCCCAGTGGGCCCGACAGCCTGGCATGCGGAGTTTTCGAAGTTTCCTGGATAAATACTATCCCGAGGTCGACCGAACTGAGAGCGGCCCGCTAATCGCGTATAATATGGGCACAGCGCTTGTTGAAGTCATCAAACGTTGTGGCGACGATCTGAGCCGCCTGAACATCATGAAGACCGCCTCCGACCTCAACCTCGAAATCGGCGGTTACATTCCTGGCGTCCGTATAAGGACATCGCCGACTGACTTTTTTCCGATTGAGCAACTACAGATGATGCGGTTCAACGGCGCCCAGTGGGACTTGTTCGGCCCCCTCGTTGGCGGGGAGGAAAATCCGTTAGCAGCATCGAAATAAGTGCAGGGTTTGTGATGTTGTCGGCGTATTTTGAGTCGAACCTGCCGCGATCCATTTAGGCGCGTCGCTGGAGGACCTAGGCGGCTCCGTTCCCCTGAATGCTCGCCAAATGTGCACGCGCACCGATCAACTCCGAGGTACGAAGTTGACCGCGGTCATCCAATTCTCGCGATTTGGTAGATTGCGCCCACTCGCAGCAGCAGGCAAACCCGTAGCTTGTCACCGTGGCTATTCGCGCGAACCTCAGGCTGCCTGCCATAAAATGCAAGGTACGCAATGTCTTGGCCATCCTCGTTTGGAGGAGCGGTGACCATCCGTCGAGCAACAGGCCATCCCACGCAATGACGCTTTCCCATTTCGACGCGTATTGTGCAGGCCGTCAAGGTCCAGCCGCATGCCCTTCTCGGCGGCCAACGCTTGGAGCTGCTCGATGTGGCCCGCGGAGCTCTTCTCTATCAGAACGCTGTTCGGTACGCCGTGCGCGTTCCAGTCCTCGGCGTGACTGCCCGTCATGTAGACGATCGGAAAATCCGGATCGACCTCACGGACCCTCCGAGCGAGCGCCCAGCCGTTCAGCCCCGCGCCGATGCCGATGTCCGTCAAAAATGCACGGTAATTCTGCGGATTATCCCTGAACAGGGAGAACGCCTCGTCGCCCGATCGCGCGATCTGGACTTCGAATCCCCCTTCCGAAAGTGCCTCTTCGCGAATTCCTGAAGGACCAATTCGTCCTCCGCGACCAGAATGCGAACAGTATCGGTCATTCGGAGGATTCCTTTGCCGCCAGCAACACGAAAGGATTCAGCCGCCGGAGGCCTCGGGTGCACCGTCGTCTGCTTCGTCCCGGGCCGCCTCGGCCCGCTCCTTCAGGTCTGCCGCCTTTTCAACCAAGCGGGCGGCGACCTTCGGATCGGTCGTCGCCTTCGCAAACCTGAGCAGGGTGGCCGCCTGCCGGTTCTGATACTCTCGTCCCGCCACTTCGCACTCTCTAGGCATGATCGCCCCCGACCCGCCGTCCCCGAGCAGCTAATTGCAACCCCAGCGATTCGTTCCCCGAAATGGTCAAAAGTGTACATTGGAACCGGGCCCGCCACTTAGGACCGGGACGCTGACAATCGAGCGAGCAGGCCTGGGTCTAGGCGTTCATATGCGATTTCACCCTCGAGCTGCTGCGTGAGAAGCTGCACGATCCGTGAGCCCAATCCGCCAGGGGCGGTCGCGTCAGGAAGACCTCTTCCGTTGTCGAAGACCGACAACTCCATGCCGGCGCCGCCTGCGAAGGCCACCGTCACGTGACCGGGCCTGTCGTCCGGGAATGCGTATTTCAGCGAGTTCGTGCCGAGCTCCTTGGCAATGATGCCGATCGCGAGCGCCTCGTTGTGCGGATGGTAAACTTCGTCGCAGACCACCTGGAAGGCGATCGGCGCCGACGGAGCCAAGGATTGAAAAACCTTCTCGACGACATCGTTCAGGAAGTAGCGCATGTTCACGGAGCCCGAGTCCTCCTTGAACGACAGATGGTCGTAGACTTTGGCCATCACCTGCAGCCGGCGTGCGGTCGCTTCCATGGCCGCCGCGACTTCCGGGCTGCCGTGCCTTGCCTCCAACCTCATCATCCCGCCGAGGATCGCAAGGTTGTTCTTGGTCCGGTGCGCCATCTCCTGCAGCAGCACGGCCTTGTTCTTGTCCGCCAGCACGACGCGTCGGAGTTCGGAGCGTTGAAATTCGGCGACGACGGCCGTGCCTGCCGCGGTGATCGCGAACAGCGCGTTCGTCACCAGATAGTTGAAGCCGGAGCTCCCGGGATAAGCGACATAGGCGCTCACGGCCACGGCGATGACGGCGGCTAGGACGCCGGACCCGCGGTTGAAGATCAGGCCCGAGAGGAATATCCCAGGCAGCAGCAGGAAGTCGCCGGGCGCCCCGGTCTGCATCCGGAGCGCCATCTGCAGCACTGCGCAAACGACCAGGATGCAGATGGTGATGCAGTACCGGGCAACAGCCGGGAGACGGTGCTCCAGCCCAGCGGGGACAGCCTGTTCATGGAAACTTAAACCACCCGTTGGGGATCGCCGTTCCCGCCGCCGCTCGGGATCTCGGGAACAAGATCGAGAATAGGAGTCTTAAGAGGTAAAGCCGAATTGGAGACGGCGGCGGCTGATACCGGGACCGCCAGATTGGCCTGGAAAGCGAGTGCGGTCCTACATGAAATGGATGCTTGTCGTTCTGGTCGCCGGCGTGACGCCGGTCAACACCGATCTGGTGTTCGAGAAATTCGCGGATTGCCTATCCGCCGAGGAGCAGATGCGGAGGCATTACGCGGACGCATTCGAGGCTTGGGATAGATCGGCGGCACTCAATTTCGAGCGACGTCGGGATTATTCCAAGGCACGCGACATCCAAGCCAAACGGCTACTGAGCAACATCGGGACTTGCATTCCGCACGGTGGCGATCCGCTTCCCGGCACGCCTCTGCAGCAGCCAAATCCTCAACCCACCGCTCCCCAACCCTCGCCGACACCGCAGCCGCCCCCAAAAACCTGACTGCGCAGAAACCTGACTGCGCAGAGGAGACTGGCATTGCCGCCCCGTCTCTCTGGCGCGAACGCGCCAAGCCGACGCAAGTCTCCATCGGGAGAGGCGGCATTTCTGTTTTACTATCTCGCAGAGGGTAGTCGCCGAGAGCGGCAATCAATGGTGCATCGCGGCGAGATCGCCGAACATCTTGCCCGTCGTGCTGTTGACGATGTGCAACGACATGCAGGCCGGGCATGGCACCGAAACGTAGGTATCTTCAGGTTTTCTGCACTCAGGCGCTTCGTCGTCCAGGGAAAGCTGGACGTTCATTCGCGTGCGCGGACAGTTGAACAGGATCTGGCGCTGCATGATCCCACCATGCACCTTGCCCGCTGCCGGCGAAATTGCGGATGACTACCTAGGGCGCTCTCCGGAAGTTGAGGTGGGTCAAAGCGAACCCAACGACTGGATCTAGGATTGACCTGCGTCGGGCACTTCGGCATAGCGTGCCGAGGCGGAGCCCGGACTCCTAGGCACTCCGGGTCCCGCCTCTCGGCCGCTGCGAACTACGATTACTTTTCCGGAGGCCTCAGCGGGCTGTCGGCCCAATTGCGAGCCGTCGTGTTGTGGAATGGGTCTTGATCGCAAACAGTGCACACGTAGCGTAACCGGCCGGCGACAACGTCATCAGGCACGGCCACCATCTCCTTGCCGCACGCCGGGCACGTCTTCCGGATCGGATAAAGGACTGCCATCGGACTTCCCCTGCCGTCCCAACCTTAGTCCCGCTCTCAACGTCTGCGCAAGCGCATCAATCAAGGCTTGACGTGCGTCGCGCAAGCTATTGAGATCGCGCTTCTGGTGATGTTGCTGGGTGCGTCATGGAGGAGTTCTACAGGGGCTTTGCGAAACGGGCGCGCGATCTTGCGGAGGCGGCCGATCCATTCACCAGGCGGAGGCTGCTCGACCTTGCCCAGCGGTACGATGTCAAGAGCAGGCCAGGCGCCGCAAGCGCGCGGTCCCTTCCGCCGCAGCGCGCCACGCCTCCGACGGTGCTGTTCTCCGGCTGCGGCGAATCTTGAAAGGCAGCGAGCGCGCGGACGCGACCTCTGCCCGCCGGGCCGCCGGTCCAAAAACTTCGTTGCGCTCAGAGGAACGACTGCGCGAGTACCAAGTTTTCCCGATGCCCCTGCCCCAAGGGGCGACGCCGAACTGGCCCCAGCTCAAAGCCCCCTAGCCCCCCAGAGCTGGGGCCTTCGGCCGTCAGGACTAAAGCAGTAAGGGGCGCTTAGCAGTTTCCACGGGGTCTCAATCTTGACGATAAGCGCCTAGATTCAGCGCTCTCGTTCGAGCCGGGATCGGCTTTAGCCGCGCAACAATTAGCCCTTGAACTAGAAGCCTCGCATTAGCAGGCATCTATGAACGCGGAAACCGAAGCCGACGTCGAAAGGGCCGCTCGGAGAGCGGCCCTTTTCCAGTTACCAGCGGCCGGTGCCGAAGCTGAAGCCGATGCTCGGCCCCCCGCCGTAATAGCCGTAGCTGCGGTCGTAGTAGCCCGGACCGCCGTAGGAGCCGTAGCTTCTGCGCACCACGTAGCCGTCGTCGCCGCCGTAGTAGCGCTGCACGTATCGTGGGCCACGGGTCCGGTAGCAGCGGCCGTACTCGCTGCAGACCAGGCGGACCTGATCGATGTTTGCCAGCTCCATGGATCCGACCGGGCTTGGGTTGAGCGGCGCCGCCGAGGCCGCGGACGCCAGCATGGCGGTGGCGACAAACGCTCCGAGAGCAATAGTTCTCATGTTCGTTCTCCTCGGTGTGACAAGATCAATCGATCTCTTCGATGACGCGGCGTTCCCCTGGATCGACGATGTAGGTGTGGCTATCCCGGTTGATGTACCGGTACTCCCGCAGGCTCGGCGCCTCGCGGTAAACCTCCTCGGGGAAAGTCTCGACTTCCACGCCTTCCGGCAGGCGCTCCCCCCTGCGGATCTCGGTGCGCACAGTGCTGCCGGTGGTCTGCCGCTCGCGCTCGATAGGGCGAGCCTTGGCGTGCTTCCGGATCATCTCGCGTTCACGATCGCTGAACGCCGCCTTGCGCTGCTCGGTCCTCGCCGGCGCAGCGGCCGTCGAGCGGCCGGAGTACGGCAGCACCGTTACGATCTTGTAGGTCGACGGTTCGACGATGACGATCTCATCCTTGACCAGGACGAAGTTGTAACCGCGATACTGCGGGATGACCTCGACGACCTCGGCCGGCAGCGGCTGCAGACGGACGTCGCGAGGCACGACCGTGCCCACCGAGAGGGAGAAGGTCACGTTGGTGAGCGGCTGCACGTTCAGGTGCGAAATCGACGCGCTGATGCGGGTCCGCTGCTGGTCGTTGATGTTCACCGACGCGTTCACATTGGTGTTCGACGAACGATCTGCCGTGCTCTGCTGATTGTTGGGCTGCTGGGCGGTGTTTGCCGATCCGCTACCCGACGGCGATTGGGCCTGGTTGGTGGTTGAGGCTGGTGGGTTGGCGCTCTGCGTCTGGTTGTTTGAGTTCGAAGGAGGATTGGTCTGCTGCTGGCTGGAAGGCGCCGTTGTCTGGTTGGACGGCTGATTGGTCTGGGCTTGGTTGGTGGAGTTGTTCGAGGGCGCTTGAGTGGTGTTGGTAGCCGCGCCCGAATTGGACGACTGGCCTGCAGCGGTCTGCCCCGTCGATGACGGAGATTGCGTCTGGGCGGAATTCGTCGAAGGACTGGTCTGCGCGGATCCCGACGAAGGGTTGTTCGCCGGGGCCGAAGTCGAAGACGACGGCGTCGAGGAATCCTGCTGACGCTGGGTGGAAGTGGAAGTCGGACTTGAGCTCGACGAGTTCGGCGAAGACTGAGCGAAAGCCGAAGTCGCGATCGCGACGGCAGCGGTCGTGGCCAAGAATAAACGCTTGTTCATCTCTGAAACCTCCTAAATGCGGACGCCGGTCAACCCGCGGCGGCAGGCACGGTTCCGTTTCGGGACAATTTGGCAATCTGCTCTCGATTTATTCCGAACGGTGCAAGAAATGCTGCTGTACCGAAATGGCACGACGGCTTCGTGGCTGGGAACAACCGGAACATGCATGACGCATCCTCGTTTGCAGTGACTACCAACACTGAGGAGGACATCATGAAGAAACTGATCGTGTGCGGCGCGCTCGCCGCTTTCGCCCTCGGCACCCAGGCCGCCAGCGCTGCCGAATTCTACATCGTCCGCGACGCGACCACCAAGAAGTGCACCGTGGTCGACACCAAGCCGACGACGACCACGACGACGGTCGTCGGCAACGGCGTCTACAAGACCAAAACTGAGGCCGAGTCCGCCGTGAAGACCACCAAGGTCTGCACCGAGCAGTAACCGCTCGGCGCTTCAACCAGCCACGGCCCGTCCGGCATCTCCGGACGGGCTGTTTTTCTTTCGTCTGCTCGCATCGAAAAAAGGCGCCTCCGGATGGAGGCCTCGATCCCGAAAAACGCTTCGTCCGCTCGGATGCGTCAGGCGCGACAGCCTCCGCGAGCGACCAGCTCGCGATAACTGTCTTCGTAGCGCCGGGCCATACGGTTGGCTGCAAAGCGCTCCTCGAAGCGGGCGCGGATCCTGCTCCGATCCAGCCGGCCCGCTTTCCCCACCGCCTCGATCGCCTGCTCCTCGCCATCGACTATGAAGCCGGTGACGCCGTCCTCGACCACTTCCGGCACCGATCCGGAGCGGTACGCGATCACGGGCGTGCCGCAAGCCATCGCTTCGATCATGACGAGGCCGAACGGCTCCGGCCAATCGATAGGAAACAGGAGCGCGGCGGCCCCCGCGAGGAAGGGCTCCTTGCGGGCTTCATCCACCTCGCCGACGAGTTTGATCTCCTTGCCGTCGATCTCAGGCTCCAGCTTCTTCTTGAAGTACGCCGTCTCCGCCCGGGGTATCTTGGCCGCTATCCGCAGCGGCATCCCGACGGCACGTGCGATGCGTATCGCATCTTCCGGCCCCTTTTCCGCCGTGAGTCGTCCGAGAAACGCCAGATACGAACCGCTTTCGAACGACGGTCGAAACTGGTCCTTGGGAAGCCCATGGGGAATCGTCGCGATCCAATTCGCATCCGGAAGCGGACGGCGCTGGTTGTCGGAGATGGAGACGAAGGGGGCCTCCGGAAAAGCGCCGATCACGTCCGCCAGGCCGGGAAGGTCGAGGCGTCCGTGCATGGTCGTCAGAAACGGCACTCCCGTGCGTCTCAGGACCGGCAGCGGCAACCAGTCGACATGGGAGTGGATGACGTCGAAGTCGCGGGCGCGCTCGGCGATCGCCTCGATGAGGAGCGCGCAGGCGGCGTTCGGATCGACGCCCCGCCGCCCCAGGCGCAGCGCGCGCGGCCAAACGGCATGAAGCTTTCCTTTCGTTCTCGAATCTCCGCTTGCGAAGAGGGTGACGTCGTGTCCGAGTTGGACGAGCTCGTCCACCAGCCAGGCGATCACCCGCTCTGTGCCACCATAGAGCTTCGGAGGAACGCTCTCGGCCAACGGGGAAAGCTGGGCGATCCGCATCGGTCAGGCGCCAACGACGAGCCGCAGGCCGATCACGACAGCCCCGGAGATCAGAAACGATATCGCGAGCAGCGTCCAACTTGGCCTTGTGCTTCCGCGGGCTGCGCGCACGACGAGCATTTTCATGCTCGTCAACATTCGTCTCTAGGAAGACGGTGCAGGTAGGCGATGCCGAAGCTCGCGAGTTCTTCGGTGTCGCTCTCGCGCTCTTCCCATCTCCTGTGCAGGTGGCGCTCGAGCAAGCAGCGCCGGCTGTCGCGAGCGCCGACCTCGGGATGCCGCGCCCGGTACACCGTCCATGCCGTCTCCGCGGCGCTCTTCAAGACAACATCGTCAACCATGCTCACTCTCCGGAGACGAACCCAATCGCTGCCAACTCGAGGCACCGCTGAAAGTTTCCGGTTTTTCCCGGTTCTGGACGAGAGGTGGTTCAGGATGCCATGGCGCGCGCTCGCGCACGTGCTGCGCGGCGGCGCCGCAGGCGCTGGTTTCGGCCGACCCTTATGGAGAGGAGAAGCCTCGGCGCCGGCTCAGCGAACGAGAGCTGCTCGACCGGAGCGTCCGGTGAGGTTTGCGGTTCTGAAGACCTGGCTTCCATGAAGTCGAGTACCGTCCTGCCCCTCTCCGTGATCCGCCATCCTCCGTTCAGGCGTTCGACCAGCGCCTGCGAGAAGATATCGAGATTGGGGACGCGGGCGGCGAGGCGCTTAGTCCGCTCGGACCAGTCGCGGCCGCTAGTCGCAAGGATCGCCATGTCACGCTTGAGATCCGCCATGACGGCGAATCCATCGGGATAACTCACCAGGATCTTCAGCACTGTGACCTGGAAGTTCACCCTCGCCCTCCGCTATCGCCACGTGGTGGGAGCGTCGTGGAGCGCTTCGCGTCCCACCTGCTTCAGGCTCTCCGGCGCTGTCTCGCCCTTCGCCGCCGCTTCAAGTATTTTTGAAGCGACGTGGGTGCGAGCTCCGTTTTGAAGGCGCGGAACGTCTTCGCAAACCTCGTCGAACACGGCGCGCAAAAGCGCCGTAGTTGCTGGATCGAACATGGGACGCCCCAAGGAAAGAGAGATAGTTTACCGCAAACGCACGCTACTGCCACTCAACATTGTTAACTGAGCTTCACTGGTGAAGACGCCGAGCGCTCCCGGAAGAATGTCGCGGCGCAACATTGATCGCGAACCCGTCGAACGCAGGTGCGTTGTTTCCAGCTCGATTTCTTCGGGCAACGCTGCCCCGCGCTGCGCGATTCATTGCCCGCTCGCCGCCGGGGCCAGCGGAAACCATTGCCTGTTTTTCCCGTTGATGCCGGGGCGCCAGCAACGTGAAAGGATTTTCGATGAAGAGAAGTGCAATGTCGGCGCTGATGGTCGGCGCTCTTGGTCTCGCCTCGGTAGCCACGACATCTCCCGCCGAAGCCCATTGGCGAGGAGGTTGGGGCGGCTGGGGACCGGGCCTCGCAGGTGGCCTGGTCGCGGGCGCGGTCATCGGCGGGCTTGCCTCCTCGGCCTACGCCTGGGGGCCGGGGTATGGCTATTACGGCGGGCCCAGCTACCACCGGGCCGGCTATTACGGTGGCCCTTACGGGTACGACGAACCGTATCGCTGGGGCGGCGGATACACCACGACCTACTACACGGCGCCGGTCTCCTACGGTTATCGCTATCGCCGCGTCGTGCGTCCTGCCTACGCCTATTACGGCGGATCCTATCCGGTCGTTCGGCACCGCTGGCATCGTCATCATCACTGGTGAGATCGGTCCGACCGCACAACGAAGGCCGCGATTCGGAAGCGCGGCCTTTTTGCGTAGGGCAACGACGTAGAACTTCCGGTCATCACCATCCGCCGGCAAATGGGTCGTGCCGGTCGAAGGCAAGCCGTCGCTCGGATGCTCTTCTCGAAAGCTGGGCCGAGCGCTTCGGACGCGGACCGGCCCCCGCGGAGACGCGAGCAGACGGCTCGTGCTTGATCTCGGCAGAAGGTGCTGCAGGCATTGCGGCCAGGGCTTGGCGAACCTGCTCCTGCGGTTCTTCAGGGATGGGATCCGCCTGCGCGACCTGGGGCACGTCCGTACGCGGACGCGTGTTAAACACGATCTTCTCCGGAAGGCTTATCGCCGATCTGATCCGGATGGTGGTTCTGTCGGGATCCGCCGCGGCGGCAGCTTCGATGGGAGCGGGCAGGTACCGATCTGCAGCGAAGAGCAGGGCCAGCAGCAGACCGCCCACGAAGACGAAATAACGAATGATCGGCATGAACTGGCCGCTCGTGAAAGGGGGTGAGATTTTGGGCGGGCCGGATCGGCGTGGCGGGCCGCTGACTTCAGCGACCCGCCAAGGACTCAGTCGATCTCCTGGACGACCGTGCGGGTCGACGGGTCGACCAGCATCACGCGCTCGCCCGAGTAGACATAGCGGTACTTCGTGAGTGCGGGACCCAGTCGGCGGGCACCGCCTCGAGCTCGACCTCGCGCGGCACGGGCTGGCCGACCACGATCTTCTCGCGGGTCTGCACGGGGCGGACCTTGTGTTCGGTGACGTAGGTGCGGATCTTCGTGCGGTATTCCGGCTCGATCTGCACGGCGGAGCCATGACCGGTGCCGGTGGTCGTTGTGACGACCGTAGACTGCGCGATCGCGCCGGTCGAAATCAGCGCGGCGGCCGCGCAGGTCAGCATCAGCTTCTTCATGGAAATCTCCTGACCGCAGGAAGCGGCCTGCGAGAACCCGCCGGTGGTGGCAAGGTTCCGGAAGTGCGGCAGGATGATTGCCGATTTTTCCCGACTTGGTGAACATCGGGCCGCTTCCGCCGAGAAGGGCCTCCGCAGAGAAAGGCACGCTCTTCACGATGCCAGCTGTTCATCCCTTCTGCATCGCCGCCGACAACGTGGGACCATCATTCAGGATCGAAAAGATCTCTCGAGACGACAAATGGGCAGCCGCCTGCTCGAGACTATCGCTCGCGTCGACCTTGGCGCGGCCGACCGCCAGATTTGCGTCGATCGTGTCGGGCCGGACGGCGCGCGGAGGTGGCAACTGCGCGAGGTGGAAGGCCAGGAGCGCGGCGTCTTGGCGCAACTCGGCCAAGGCCGGTTTGATCCCTTCGTCCGCGGACGCGCTCAATTCGTTCGCTCGACGCAAGACCGATGGCGGTTCTCGATCTTCCGGCGTGGAGAACAATTTTCCGGGCGCGGGTTTGGCACTCAGGGCGCCTATGGGAACGGCGAACAGAAGCCCTACGATGACCGGCGACATCCAGAGCAGAAGCGGCAGCGAAACGGCGTAGGCGCTTGCGGCCATCACAACGCCGCACAAGGTCGGGACGCCGTACTTCCGATAAAGCTCCCGGCGCTGCACCGTGCCGTCGTCGCGCCTTTGTGTCTGCCAGCCCGCGTCGCGGCCGGCCAGAATCTCTACGACCGCGATCGACTGGAAGATCATCATCACGGGCGCCATCAGCGCCGACACGACAACCTCGGCCAGAACCCCGATCGCGGTACGAAGCCCGCCGCCGAATTGCCTGTGCGCCGATCGCCGCGTCCAGACGAGGACCAGGCTGAGCAGCTTCGGCAACAACAATAGGCCCATGGTGGCGACGAACACCCAGATGGCCAGCACGGGATCCTGGGCCGGCCAGGTCGGAAACAACGAGAAGCCTTTGGGGAAATACTCCGGACGCACGAAGCGTGCCTGCAGCGAGATCAGCATTCCCAGCAGGAGGAAAAGCAGCCACAGCGGCGCCGTCAGATAGGCCCCGATGCCTACCATGAAATGCATGCGCGAGACCCAATGGAGGCCGCGCGCGGGGACCACGGCCAGGTGCTGAAGATTGCCTTGGCACCAGCGGCGGTCGCGCGCGGCGAAATCGAGCAGCGAAGGCGGCACCTCTTCGTAGCTTCCGCCGAGCCTCGGCAGCATGTAGATGCCCCACCCGGCCCGCCGCATCAGCGCGGCCTCGACGAAGTCGTGGCTCAGGATGTGCCCGCCGAATGGCTTCCGTCCTCGGAGCTGGGGCAACGCGGCCGCTTCGGCAAACGCCTTCACTCTGATGATCGCGTTGTGTCCCCAGTAGTTGCCTTCCGAGCCGTGCCACCAGGCGACGCCGGCGGCGATCAGCGGACCGTACAGGCGGCCGGCGAATTGCTGGACGCGGCTGAACAGGCTTCGCGCGTTGACGATCATGGGAAGCGTCTGGACCAGCCCGGCGGTGGGGTTGGTCTCCATGGCATGGACCAACCGGACAATGGTATCCCCGCTCATGAGACTGTCGGCGTCGAGCACGATCATGAAATCGTAGACGGCGCCGAACCGGGTGATCCACTCGGAGATGTTGCCGGCCTTGCGCTCCCTGTTGTCGGCCCGGTGGCGATAATACAGCCGCGTTGTTCCGACGGCCTGTCGCAACGCCAGCAGCGTTTTTTCTTCGGCGACCCAGATATCCGGATCAGTGCTGTCGCTCAGAACGAACCAGTCGAACAGCTCTCCATGCGTCGTCGCCTCCAAGGACTCGATGATCGCTCGAAGCCGGGCGGTCAATCGGTGCGGGTCCTCGTTGTAGGTGGGAAGCAGCATGGCCGTGCGGCTTGCGATCGCAGGCAATTGCACACCAGGCCCGAGGTCTTCCCCTTCTGGGTGATGGGCCAGCAGCACAAAAAAACCGGCCACCGCCGACGCGAACGAAAAGGCGACCCAGGCGAGCAGGACGAGGAATAGGGCCAGCACCATGGCTTCGAGGACGGTGACGCCCCCGACCTCCAGGACGCGATACATCACATACCCGCCTGCCCCCGTGAGTGCGGCCGTCGAGAGGAGGATGAGGCCGCGACGCAGAGCCATCGTAGCGGCGGTCGGCGCAGGCATGCGGTCAGGCGCCCGAGCCCTTCCGAGATCGCCGGGAGCCATGGGAAGGGGGGACTCGCGCGGTAGCAGGCGTTGGGTCGCGATATCGCCGGCGAGCGGTCGCGGGGCCGTGCTCAAGGTGCCCATCGGTAGACCCAGACTTCGGACAACTGCTTGTCGCCTTCGGTCAGAAAGGCGCGCAGCTCGATGGGCTCGCCCTTGACCTGGCACTGGAAGCTCAGCCGCCAGCCCCCGGTGTAGGGGTTGGGCTGCGTGACGATGTTCTTCACCTCCGACTTTTCCGCCGTCACCACGCCTTTGACGCCTGCCGGATCAATGCCCTTGAAATTGCCTCCAATCAGGTCGAGCACAAAGAGGCGGGAGTCTTCGCCCATCGCCCCTATGCCGCTGCGCGTGAAGCGAGCAAGCGAGTGCGGCTTCGGACTGTCCGGACCCCAATGCAGCCGATAGGTGTAGTTGTGTTCGCCCTTGGCCTGCAGCGAACTTTTGGGCCGCCAGAAAGCGGCGATGTTGTCGTGAACCTCCTCCTTGGTCGGGATCTCGAACAGCACAACCCCGCCCTCGCCCCAGTCTCCGATCGGCTCCATCCAGAGACTGGGGCGCTTCTCGAAACTAGATTCGATGTCCTGATAGGCGAAGAAATTTCTCTCCCGCTGCATCAAGCCGAACCCGCGCGGATTGAGATCCCGGAAGGTGCTGATCTGGAGGTCACGGGGATTGCTAAGAGGGCGCCAAAGGCTTTCGCCCTTGCCGTTGAAGATCGCGAGTCCGTCGGAATCGTGGACGGATGGGCGGAAATCGTCGATGTCGTTGCGGTCGTTCGGACCGTAGAAGAACATGCTGGTCATGGGCGCGAGCCCAGCCCGCTGCATCTCGACCCGCGGGTAGACCGACATCTCGACGTCGAACACCGTCGTGTCCCCTGGCCGTACGGTGAATCGGTAGCTTGCCGCGCAGCTTTTGCTGTCGAGCAGAGCGTGGATCACCAGCGAGGTCGCTCCGGGCGCCGGCCGCTCGAGCCAGAAGGACTTGAAAAGCGGGAATTCCTCGCCCTTGGGTTCGCCCGTATCGATCGAAAGGCCCCGTGCGGAAAGCCCGTATGTCTGCCCCTTGGCGACGGCGCGGAAATAGCTCGCGCCAAGGAAAACGCAGACCTCGTCGAAATAGTCGGCGCGGTTCATCGGCGCGTGGATGCGGAAGCCGGCAAACCCGAGATCGGTCTCCTCGAACGCCGGCACCTTCTCGCCGAAGGAAAAGTTCTCCTTGCGGTATTTGATTTCGGTGGCTTTTTCGTCCGCGACCTCGAAGATTTTCACCCGGTTCTTGTAGAAGAAGCCGCGGTGGAAGAGCTGCGCTTCGAAAGGCAAATTCTTGCCCCGCCAAAGGGCACGCTCGGGCAGGAAGCGGATCGAGCGGTACTGATCATAGTCGAGGTCCTTCAACCCGCCCGGCAGCTTCTCGTCCGGCGCCTCGTAGGGTTTGCCCGCCAACGTGCGGGCGAGGTCCCTCACGATGGACGGGCTGAACGCGCCGTCCGGCGGGCCGGCGGCGGCCAAACCGCTCCGCGAAGCGAGGAGCAACGTCGGCAGCAACGCCGTCCCTTGAACAAGCTGGCGTCGGTTCACGGCTCTCCTCGCTACTGCTGTGCGGCCAAGCAACGGCCACCGCGCCCGCGAGTTCCACCGCCGTGGCGCCTAGGCGCCGTGATCGGGAGCCTGGCACGGATTTACCTCGAAATTGGCCGAGATTGACTGTCATTCGGCATGCAAAATTGCCCTACGTATTGCCGCATCTGCGAATGTTACCCTGATGGCGCCATTGCAGCGGTCGATGCGATGTCGACTGATTGGACGCGCCAGGTTGCCTTCCAAGCTTGCTCGGTGGGAGGGGCTGTGGGCGGGTCGGGCCATTTCCCAGGTGCCTCGCAGCGGCCGCCGAAGGAGCGGCTTGGAATTTGACCCCTAAAGCTGAGCTGTACGCTTCTGGTCGCCCGGACTACATTGCCATTCGGCACAGGCCACAATCCCTCCGCTGCCCGACGGGCGACACCCGCGAGGGGTGAATCAACCCGCCTACCCGACCGGATGGATTGCAGTGCTACATGGCGAAGCCGAACTTCGTCCGAACCGTGCGATTAGCAAGCTCTTTGTATCGCAGGCCCTCTGAACAGTGGATGCAACAATGAGCAATGAGCAAAGCCACAAAGTGCATCTAAGTCCCGAAGACCAAGAGCGGTTGCGAGAACTTCGGGCGCAAAAGCCAGCCCGCAACGTACCCAAGCTCGCACTGACGCCAGGCGCGATGCTTGCCGACCGGGTTGCTGAAACAGTTGGTTCTTGGCGCTTCATCGTCATCCAAAGCGTGCTACTTGGCATTTGGATCATGCTGAACATGATAGCATTCATCAACCATTGGGACCCTTATCCCTTCATCTTGCTCAACTTGGTTCTTTCTTTCCAAGCCGCTTACGCAGCGCCCATCATCATGATGAGTCAGAACCGTCAATCCGAGATTGATCGCAGGCACGCAGAACACGACTATCGAATAAATGTGAAGGCCGAACTCGAGATCGAACTGCTGCACAACAAGATTGACGCCTTGCGTGAGCAAGAAATCTTGCAACTGCTGAACATCATTCAGCGTTTGTCCGCACACCTTGCACCCGAGCTTGTTGCGGCTATCGAGGCTGAAGCGGTGCCCGGTAAGACTTAAGTGACCTTGCTACCGACGAGGCCGTCTGGATCGCTCTGGGCACACTCTGACTGGAATGTACTGGGAGTAAACACCGTATGATCCTCCAGGATCTTGCCGCCACGACCGAACTCTGTTTGTCCGCATCGATGTCATGCGGATTGGCTTCCTGAGCCTAATTGACGCCAAGTGCAGGTCATTCTTATAAGATCTTGCTGCCGAACGCATATCTCACTCCGGTCGGCAGCACTCTCGTGGTGTAGATCTCAGGCCAGCCTATAAAATGCTGGCGGCAACGCCTCTCGCACGAGTTGACTTAAATTTAGAGCCTCGTCGGTTTCCGTAATGTCAGAGAATAGTATCTCGATAAAGGGATGTTGGCGGTTGAATGCAGGGCCTCGCTGATATTTCGCGCTCACAATCCGCTGAAGTGCGGCAAGGTTCAGCCTGCCAAGGGCGTTGTATTGATCGCGAAACAGACTTTGTCGTCCTCCGCGATGCTCGACAGACTCCGCCCAAACGTCCATCACCTTCCGGCCCATGAACGCCTCGATCTGTTCACGTCCATCCTGAGCAAGAAGCCGCAACCCGTCCATGGTATGTGGTCCGTCATCGACCCGAAACTGTGTAAGTGACATGGAAACCTCCTGTTATGGGCGTCCGGTTAGATCGGCAGCCCGTCGCGAACTGCGCCTCCCTCGTTGTCCCATCGTGACAGAGCCAAAGTGCACGATCTCGCATCGGCAGGCATTTCTTCTGCGAGAGGCAATTTGCCGCGACCGGCGTCATCCTTGTGGTTGTGAAGAAATCGCGCGATTTGGCCGCGGAGCGCCGCTGTCTCCAGCAACTTGCCGATCGACCCGGCGGCGTCGAAGATCTCCCGTTGCAGCGTTGTCGGCAAGGCTTTCCATTGCATGATGACGGCTGCGCCAAGACACCGCAGAATAAGTTCTTCTTCGGTCGCAAGGGTTTTGCCGTGCGATCGGTCCTGTTCCGCCGCGTGCACTGCCTTGTCATACTCATCCGCCAGTCCCTGCTCGTTATCGGCGAGCGAGACAAATCGGTCCTGCAGCTCTTGAAATCCAAGGATCTCATCCCGGTCGGTCGAACCCTTAATGATTTCGTCGTACTCGGCTGCCTTTGCGCGGTATTGCTGAGATTTAAACATGCTGGGCGCTTTCGTTCGGAGTCTCGGCCCATCTCCGGTCATCCCGACCGTCAGACTAGATAGACATGGGGATCAAAGGTTCGAATAACGAGCCTCGATGTACAAATAAGACGGCACGAGATTGAGCAATATTGACCAGCGCGCTGGGCCGCCAGGCCGGCATACTGCCACATCACCGCACCATCGTTGGCACCCGTGAGCACCGAATTCGAACGTGCGTCCATCCTATTCCGATTCACGATCGCAGCGGCTTGAGAACCAAAGTAACAAGGATGAAATGACAGAATCACCGCCGTATGATCTCGATCGTCACGATTGGGCTGCCCGGGCCTCTGTGGCTTCGGCACAGGCAGAGAAGTTGCCGCCCGGCTCGATGCGATGCAAAGCCATCAGAAGCGCCGCACAGCTTCGCGTCGCCGCAGACATGAAGGAATGGCTGATACCTAAACAGCCAACAGTGCGAAGGCGACATGACGGTGAACCACCTCGATAAGACGTCTATCGAACTCGGAGTCGCGAGCTGCCTCGCTCTCCCGATCTCAGGGTTGAGTTGAGGCGAGCATCCGCAGGTTACGCAGGGCCTTCCGGTTTCGATATCCGTACATTTTGACATATCAACTCCGCTCACGCTCACATCATGGCGGTCGCAACTGATCCGGTGAGTGGCTAGTAGCGGCAGCCTGTGTTCGATGCGCTTGGCGAAGCGCAGGCGATGTCGCCCGGCAGGCAGCCAACTGACGCGGTCAAAAGGTCGGGCTTTTTTGTAGAACTGATGAAAATCAGCAGGTAATGTTTGAGAATGGGGCAAGCCCCGCAAGTGATTACCTGGCTAGAACAACACTCGCCACTCTTTCAAAAAGCCTGGACGTGTCAGTTAACCGAGATCAGGCAAGTTTGTGAGCCAAAGGAGGCTCCCGTGGCAAAGCCAACCAAGGACATCTTTGACCCCAAAGAATTCCTCGCCAAAGTGGGCGCGGGGAAAACCATTCTCGAGCTTCCCAAGAACCGGCATGTGTTCCAGCAAGGCGATGTCGCAGACTCGGTGTTTTACATTCAAAAAGGCAAAGTCAAGCTAACGGTCGTATCTGAGCAGGGTAAGGAGGCGGTTGTTGCAATTCTGGAGCCCGGCCAATTCTTTGGTGAAGGATGCATGAATGGTCATCCGTTACGAATCGCCACGACAACAACGATGGAAGATTGCGTTATCACGTCGATCACCAAGAGCGCGATGATGGTGACTATTCGTGACGAGCCGAAATTTTCACAGCTCTTCATGTCGTATCTTCTGACCCGGAACAGTCGGATTGAGGAGGATCTGATCGACCAGCTCTTCAATTCGAGCGAGCGGCGACTTGCTCGACTGCTGTTGCTGCTCGCGAATTTCGGCAAGGAGGGCAATCCGCAGCCGATCAGCGCGAACATTAGTCAGGAGACATTGGCGGAGATGATCGGGACCACGCGATCTCGCGTGAGCTATTTCATGAACAAGTTTCGCAGGCTGGGCCTCATCAGCTATAATGGACACATTGAGGTCCACAATTCGCTCCTGAGTGCTGTTTTGCATGAGAAGCCCCTGCTCAGAGAGCGCAACTAGCAGGACGGTCCCAAGAAACGGCCCCAGGGCGTGGGGGGGGCGCACTGAGGCCGTCATTTCATCGGATGCTTTGGGGGGATATGCATCCGGTCGCGCCTCACCAAGTCGCACCGCCAGCGTTCGTTCCGGCAGGGGCCGCGAGGTCGAGATCCGGGACACCGGAGTGAAATCGCCAGCCGACGTTGACTATTCCCCTTCGAGGAAATGCCCCGACGCCTTAAGGGGGCGCAACCTGTCGCAAACGATCTTCAGAATAGCCAGCATCGGCACAGCCAAGATCGCACCAAGCACGCCCCACATCCAGAACACCAGCGACAGGATAATCAGCGCCGGGTTCAGCGTGAAGCGGTGCGCAGGCGGCGGGTGCGTCAATGTTTCGCCCTCGACGAGGTGAATGCCAAAGTAGAGCAACGGCAGCAGCAAGGACCACCGCCGCTCTCGAAGCTCAGCATTCCAACCAGCACGAAAATGCAGACGCCGAAAAGCGGCCCCAAAATTGGAATGTAATTCGGAAGGAAGGCCGTGGTGCCCCACAACAGAGGATCTCCCAAGCCGCAAAGATACATCGCGGCCGCCGTCGTGACGCCCACCCCGGCATTCATAGCCGTAAGCGTTGGCAGATATCCCGATATGTCCTCCTGCTGAGAGATATCGACGGTTTGTCGCTTGTTGCTGAACGTCGGCAGGATTTCGACGACCCGTCGGAGGAATATGTTGCCCGCGACCAGAAGAAAATAGAGCACTAAGACGTCGTAAACAGGCCGTCGAGTACGGAGTGCGTGCCGGCGAAAAGGACGCCCGTTATGCCCAGATCGCGGCGAACCGAAACAATTGACCCCTTGCCAGGCGGAGCATCTGCAGCCTGCTCGGCCTGGCGAATGACCTTTTGCAACGCCTGGATTGGCCCGCTGGCAAGCCGATTGACAAGCGGCATTTCCGTCTCATTGGCAGCCTCGATTGCCGCAGCGTGTGGCTCTGCCGGATCGACATCTAGCGGGACGGAAGGACACTGCAGCGGTATGAGGGCAACCATGGTTTTCCCTCTGGAGATGAGCGGGTCATCTCCCCGGTGCCAATCACTCCCCTTTCAGCGTCAGGCTTCGCAAGAGCACAGACGTGAAGTTCTTGCTCCGCTCTTCAGGCAGGCAAACAAGCGGCTTACGAAGCCCGCCTAAATTGCAACGAGGACGACTTCTTCGTGTCCGCACCTTGCGCATTTAAAGGTGCGCAGATCAAAATCTGGCTTGTCCGGTTCGATGCAGACCAACGTCATCGGTGTGCGGCATCTTGAGCAGCCATGAATTCCGAAGTCTCCAGCACTAAGTCTTGGATTGGATTGGGTCGACGGCATGATACTCCCTCGAGAACCAGGCGGGAGCGCGACACTCTCAGTCACCGATTGTTGCCTATGATAGTGCGGTGATCCAAACAATCTACTTCTTGGGTTCCCTCTGCGCTGGTCAATATTGCTCGCTTTCGCAACAGGCCTGGCGGGGGAAAAACCAGCACCTCGCGTAGCGCCAAATTCAGATGTTGAGGGCGGCTCTTGAGTCGCCCTCTCGCGTCTGCAGCTGCTTGTCATGTAGTTGGCGAGATCGCTAACCCTCAATAATGTAAACAATCTCATGCGTGCGCGGGCGGAGGATGATGTACTTGCCGTGCACTAGGATGAAATCGTATCCACGCCATTCCGGATAGATTTCCACGATACGTGACGGCATCGGGTAATAGCGGACACCGGCGGGGACAGCCGTTCCGATTGAGAGATTGAAATTCACGTTCGTCACTTCCTCGACCTTCTCTTGCTTCATCGCCGAGGTTATCTGGGTGCGCTTCTCGGCGGGAGGAGCTGCTGTCGCCGAGGTTGCCGCATTTCCCGTCGTCCTACTGTCGGAGGTCGATGGCTTGGTCTCGGCAGTCGGCGTTTTCACGTCCTTTGAGGTGGCGGTCGAATCAATTGCCTTTGCCTTGCTGTCGGCTTTCAGCTCGCTTGCCGCCTTGCTGTCAGGAAGTGACTTCGATTCAGCTGTCGGATTCTTCATATCCTTCGAAGCGGCGGTCGGAGCAGCCGAGTCCGGAGCCTTCGACTGGCCCTCAGCTTTCTTGTCGCCGGTCGTTCTTGCGTCCGGCTTGCCCTGCACATGTTGAGGCTTGCCCTCTTTTGACGTAGCGCCGGGGGGGGGGACTGTCTCGGCTCCCTTTGCCGTTGGTGCGTTCATCGGCATCGCAGTATCGCCTTTAGGCGAGGTGGCAGCCGGAGATTCCTTCGCTGCTACCGCAACCCCGCCTCGGGTCGATATTTTTCTCCTATCACGCGAAAAATTGCGATGCCGGCTCAGCGAACGCTGGCAACGATCACGCGCGCTCCCGCATCAGCGAGACGCTTGCACTGCTCCTCAGATGCGCCGACATCAGTCACCAGAGTCCAGCGGGGCGGCAGCGGCGCCCAGGCCATCTGTTCGGCGCGGCCGAGCTTGCTGGCGTCAGCGAGAACGATGACTTCCTTCGACTGCTGCATCATCAGCGACTTCAGTGCGACCTGTTCGAGATCCGCTTCGCACAGGCCACGGCCATTCACCACGCCATCGGCGCTCATGACGGCGCGGTCCGCGGTCATGCGCCGCAGCGCCTCATTGGCAAGCGGCCCCATGGTGCTCATGCTGGTGGTGCGCAGCGCACCACCCAGCACCACAAGCTCTATGGTTGGAGCCTTGGCGAGGAAGGGCAGCAGCGCAAGATTGTTGGTGATGATGCGCAGCCGCCGGTGCTGCAGCAGTCGGCCGAAGGCTGCGACCGTCGAACCGGCATCGAGAATCAGCGTGTCACCATCCTCGATCAGATCGATCGCCGCGCGTGCGATTGCCTGCTTCTGTTTGCCCTGAACCGCGAGGCGCTGCTCGAGCGTCGTCTCGTTCGCGTGGGCGGTGAGAATGGCGCCGCCATAGGTGCGGCGCACGGCATTGTTCTTGGAAAGATGCTGCAGGTCACGCCGTACGGTGGAAGCGGAGACGTCAAAGCGCCGTGCGAGATCATCGACATCGATCTCTCCCGCGTTCAGTGCTTCCAACAGACGAGCGTGACGCTCCTTGCTGCGCATCGACATCGAACCTCAGCCCCCGGATTCATTGCCGTCAGCCGAACTCGACGTATCGGCTTCGCGGCACGGCCGATGGATACCACGATGCATCGGCCCCGCAATGTCAGCGCTTAACGCGCGTCTCACTCCCCATCCTGAGGAGCCCGCGCAGCCCCCTCAAACCGCCTCCTTCGGCGCGAGATCGACCGCCTGCCGCAGCGCCTCGATCAGGCTGCGCTCGTCGGCGATGCCTTTGCCTGCGATGTCGAAGGCGGTCCCGTGATCGACCGAGGTGCGGATCACCGGCAGACCAACAGTGATGTTCACACCGGCTTCCAGCCCCAGCACCTTGATGGGTCCATGGCCCTGATCGTGATACATCGCGACCACCATGTCGTAGTCGCCGCGGCCGGCCAGGAAGAACAGCGTGTCGGCAGGCAGGGGGCCGCGCACGTCCCAGCCCTTGCGCTGACAGGCTTCCACGGCCGGCGCGATCTTCGCGGCTTCCTCGCCGCGACCGAACAACCCATTCTCGCCGGCATGCGGATTGATGGCGCAGACGCCGATCTTCGGATTGGCGACGCCGGCGCGCACCAGCACGTCATGTCCGCGTGCGATGACACGCCCGACGAGGCCGGGCTCGATCTTCTCGATCGCATCGAGCAGGCCGATATGCGTGGTCACGTGAATGACGCGGAGTTTCGGCGACACCAGCATCATCGATACTTCCGGCGTGCCGGTCAGATGCGCCAGGAGCTCGGTATGGCCGGGATATTTGTGGCCGGCCGCATGCAGCGCTTCCTTCGAAAGCGGCGCGGTGCAGATGCCCTGCGCGAGCCCAGCCTGCACCACCTGCACGGCTTTCTCGATATAGCGATAGGCCGCCTCACCTGCCGTCGCCGACACCTTGCCGAACGGCAGATCGTCCGGCACCAGCTTCAGGTCAACGCACTGCACGGCCTTCGACGCAAAATTCGCCTGCTTCGCGTCGCTCAACGCATCGACCTCAAGCGGCACGCCGACGATCTGACCGGCCTTGCGCAGACGGTTGGAGTCGCCGATCACCAGCGCATTGCAGATCGCCTGCAACTGCGGCTGCGCCAGCGCCTTCATGATCACCTCGGGCCCGATACCGGCCGGATCTCCCATGGTGATCGCAATGGTCGGACGAGTCATATGAAACTTCCTCTGGTTCGGACGGCGCGAAGCCGCTCGCTGATGTGGATGAGGCTGTTCTCGTCACCGAACGCGCCCGCTTTGGTGGCGATGGGAACAGACAATCGGCCAAGAGTAAGGCCGAGCGACACGCCCGGCTCGATTTCGTCGGCAAGACGGATGCCGTTGACGCCGAAGCGCGACAGCATCGCCGCGGCGGTTTCGCCGCCGGTCGCAGCGAAGGCGCCGATCGCGGGTGCGACGGCCTCAAGAGCGTCGGCGAGCCCCTTGGCGAGTTGCGGGCCGAGCGACATGTCGGGGTGATCATCCATCATGATCTCAACCAGTGTATCGCCGCCGCCGGCAAGTCGTTTCATCACGTCCGCGGCGAGCGCCGCGCGGCCGGCAACATCGTTGAGCAGCGTCTCCGGCGCGACCGGGAAATGCGCCACGGTGCCGGTCGCCTCCAGCTCGCGCGCGGCGGCGCGAGATGCGCCGGCGAGCGAGCCCACCACGATCAGGGTGCCGGAAGCGCTCGTCGGAATGCGCAGCGGCTCGACGGCATGGCTGACTTCGAGGCCGGCCAGGGCGTGCGCGAGGCCGGCGCTGCCGATGAAGAAGGGTGCGGGCGATGCATGCAGGCTCGCCCCCGCGATCAAACGCAAATCGTGTTCAGTCTCGGCATCGCAGGCCGCGACCACGTCGCCCTCCCGGGCGAGCCTCGCGAACGTGGCTTTGAGATCGCCACCGCGGACAGCAGCGAGCTTGACCTTCTCACCGCGAACGCCCGCGGTCGCGAGAACGTCGACAAGATCGGCGTTCGGGTAGGTGTGGTCGCGGTGCCAGACCTCGGCCTCCTCGAGCGGGCGGCCTTTGACCAGGATACGCCCGTCGATGGTGGTGCGGCCGGTGGCCGGAAAGGCCGGCGCGAACACGCCGAAGGCCGGACCCGACCGTGACTTGAGATGCGCAAGCGCGGCGACAGTCTCCGCTGCAGGTTGCCCCCGCAGCGTCGAGTCGATCTTCTTGAAAAGAATACGTCCGCCTTCGCACAGGCGCGCCAGCACATCGGCATGTCGGGCTGCAGCGGCCCCGGCCGAAAGGCCTCGACTCGCGGCATCGTAGGCCAAGACGGGCAGCTGGTAGCCCAATGCGTCGGTCATCTCACCCCACGTCACCGCAGCCGCACGCCCCCTTCTGCCGAAGGCGATCGCACAGTCCGCGGCACCGGTGAGATCGTCAGCGACGATCAGCCAGCTTCGGCTTGACGCATTTTCTTGACGCGAACCGGCATCCACTTCGCTCGAAAACAATCTAGGGGCCATCTTCAGCGACCTGCTTCGGTGACTTTGTGTCAGTGACTTGACTCAGTGACAACCGAACGCGCCGCGGGGGTCATCTTGCCGGCAGAAGCCACGTTGTTCTCTTCCGCAGGCTTCTCGACGTCGCGACCAACAACGCGGGCTGTCCAGGCGGTGACGATCGGCACGAGGATTGCGGTAACCACGACGCACGCCGCGACGAGGATAGTCGCAGGTCGCGCCGCGTCGGCATAGGCCGGATTTGCCGCGGCGACAATCGCCGGGACGGCCGCCGCATTACCGGCCGTCGAGGCCGCCGCAACACCCGCGACACCATTCCCGCCAGTGATGCGATCGGCGAGGAACAGCGGGATGCCGGTCACAACCACCACGGCCACTCCCATGCCGAGGCCGAGCAGGCCGGCCTGCCAAACCTTCGACAGATCGAGGCCGGCGCCGAGCGCGAAGGCGAAGAACGGGATCATCACAGGCACCGCGCGGCTCAGGAAGTCGCGCATCTCTCTGTCGAGATTGCCGATGATCATACCCACCACCAGAGGCAGGATAGCGCCCACGAGTGTCTGCCATGGAAATGCCGAGAGGCCGGCGACGCCCAAAGTGATCATGGTGAGGAAAGGACCGCTCTCCAGCGACATGACGGTATAGGCGCCGACGTCACGCGGACGTCCATATTGGCCCATCAACGCCATATAGAGACCGCCATTGGTGTCGTTCATGGCGGCGACGATCGCGAGCGTCGAGACACCGGCGAACATGCCAGCTGCGACCGGCGTCTCTCCCAAAATGCGGCCGAAGATCAGGCCGAGGACAACGGCCACGCCAACCTTCACGATCAGCAGGGTGCCGCCCTTCTTCACAATGTAGGGGGTCGCGCGGAAGTCGATGCTCGCGCCCATGCAAACGTAGAACACGGCGAGAATCGTCAGCGCTCCAGAGAACAGTGCGCCCGTGAAGGAGCCAAAAAACTTCGGGGTATCGGGCAAGAAGGTGGCAATAAGCGCCCCGACCAACAGAGGGACTACCATCATTCCGCCAGGCACGCTCTCGATCGCCCGCTTAATTGGAACCCGCATCTTTGTTGTCCTCCCGCGCACCGCACACTGCCGATCCTTTGCGTTTTTTGCTAAGAACGAGCAATTTCTTTGGCCATATATGCTCATATCGCTCAGTATTCAAGCCTTATTGCGCATTTTGCGCAAAACTGACCCGATCATTCGCGCCATCAGACGCGATTGATTTTGCTCGCGGGAGAATGCCAGGGAATTGGGTCATGAAAGGTTGTGCATGGTACTCATCGCGCAGATGCTCGAAACGCTTACTTGGGGCAACACCCACCGAAGCCCAGACCGTCGCATGCTTCGGCCGCAAGGCGCCCGGCCGGGACCCTCGCCTGCAGGCGGGACACCGCTCGGTGAGCGGAACGTCGGCCTGTAAGCCGTCGGGCTCGCACAGGCTTACCCGGACGTCCCTCATTTCGCTCCGCCGACGATGGCCATCTCCGGCACCGCTATTCACGCGCCACGCGAATTCCAGCTTCGGCCGTAGAACGCGCCTTCGCCGGGATTGATTGAGGCACGAGGCCGCATTGCCGCGCCGGCATCGCCGAGCTTCGCCTCTGACCATTCCCAGGTCGCGTCGTCGCCGGCGCGCGCCGCCGGCCGCGTGACCAGCGCCGCCTCGTAGGTGGGAAAACCGAGGTCTCGGTAGACCTCGTCAGCAAGGCGATGAAGCAAGCGACATCGTTCTCCACGTCCGGCTCGCGGCAGAACACATGGGCGTCGTCTTGCTCGAAGGCGCGCGTCCGCATGCTGCCGTGGAGCGAACCGGAAGATTCATTGCGGTGGCAGGCGCCGAACTCGGCATAGCGGATTGGAAGCTCCCGCCACGAGCGCAGCCCCTTGTTGAAGATCTGCACGTGGCACGGACACGACATCGGTTAGTAGCCCTTTTCAAACAAGGAGCGCCTGCCACACGGAATCCGTCAAGTCCGGTGGCGAATGTGCCAACGTGCTCAAGAGCTTCGCCATCGAACAGCTGCCCTCCGAAGGCAAGGCTGGAGCGCAATGGGCTGGACAAAAGTTCATCCATCTTCAGGGTGTTATGAAGCGCTGTCGGATCTCCGAGAGATATCGAAAAAGCTTTCGGAGATCCGGAAGCAAGCTCAGAGGGACCGCGGCAGCTCTGCTCTGCCCCAACGCTGGGATTCCCGGAGCTGGGTAACGTCAGCCTGCGCGAAAATCGAGAGCGTCACAGGACCCGGCGGGTTGCGCATCGAATGCGACATCCATTTCGTGGCGGACAAGTCGCTCTCGGCCTATACCGAGGAAATCCGCTACTGGCGTTGTCGGGAGTTTCGAGAGCCGAATCTTAGGGCCGCGCGGAGTGCGCTCATCCGACCTCAATCCAAGGATCAGACTGCTTGGTCTGACGGCAACCGTACGCAAGCAATTTAATTCTTGGATTGAGGAACATCGGATTGTCCTTGAGGCGACGCGGCGCCAAAGTGCCCTCATCGTGTGACCCACGCAGACCCAAGGCAAGAAAGGCAGCCTCGTGCTGGGCGGCCAGCACGTAAGCTTTTGATCTAATGCGGGTTTTGGTGGGCGCACCAGGGCTCGAACCCGGGACCCGCTGATTAAGAGACACGATCCTAGCATTGATCCATCAAGAGAATTTTTCCAACTGAATCAAAATCTGATCATTACAGATCAAAGGCTTACAGCGACAACTCCAACCGTTGCGATCAAATTGCCCTGCGTCGGACTCAACGAACCGCTTTGCCATGTCGGCGATGCTGCGCGGCGACGCCATCGCACGGGCGACTGGGCAGACTTCGCCGGCGACACCGCCGGGGATACGATCCGTGCTGCGGGACGGCCGAGGCGCTTCATCCGCAGAACTGCGGCGCCGCACGCCACCTCATTCCAATTGGTTCGGAGCCCACGAGCCGTGCGGCCCGGCGTCAGGGGCCTTCCTGACAAGACATGCGACTGGGCCTGTCCCGTCTAAACGTATGGAAGGGCATTCCGTGAATTCGAAGCTCGCACCGGCCCGAACCCTTGTTGCCTCGGAGACGAGAACGATCACCTCGCCCTCCTGCTCCACTTTCTTTCCGGACTGCTCAAGGCGTTGCGCAATGTTCACCGTGCGGCCAATGATCGTGTAGTCGACTCGCCCCGAGAACCCGACGTTGCCGACGGCGACCGCTCCGCTGTGGAGCCCGAGGCGCATGCGGCAGGCATGCAGTCCGCTCGCGCGGCGTTCGGCATTGAAGACACTCACTTCCGCCGCTATGGCGAGCGCGGCAGCGCAGGCCTCGGAAGCATGGTCCGTACTTGGCTCGGGCGCACCCCAAAAGGCCATGATGCAGTCGCCGATGTACTTGTCGATCGTGCCGCCTCTTTCCTCGATGAGCGGCCCGACGCGCGAAAGCAGTTGGTTTAGATAGCTGACAACTTCGGCGGCAGGCCTGTCGGCCGAGTAGGCCGTGTAATTTTCGAGGTCGGTGAATAGAACAGTGACCTCTCTCGTCTCGGCTTCTGGTGCCCCGGCCTTGCCATAGGCGACGAGCCGGCGCACGAGCGTCTTGGGTAGATAGGTTTCGAACCAGACCAAGCCGGCCGCCATCCGTTCGATGGCGCCGGCTGCCCGGTTGAGCTCCCTCACGCGCCCCCGTGGAAGCCGCACCCCATCAAACTCGAGCGCCTCGATACGTGCCGCCGCATCGGCAAGTCGAAGCACCGGCCGGCCTAACCGTCTGGCGATGATGATAGCCATTCCCATCGCTATCGCGAGCAGCACCAAACCGCCGAGCCCGACGCCGCGCACCAGCCAACGCTCCCGTCGCGTTTCCGAACCCCGGTAGTGCGTCCCGACGATCCAGGGTGCATCGCCGTAACCCACAAGCTCCCGATACACGTACACGCGGCTCTCGAAGCTGTCGTCGCCGACCCAGGAGAAATGGCCGGCGGAACGCTTGAACGGGGCGAATGCCGTCAGCGCGTTCGGCTCACGCGCCCAAATACTGGCCAACGCAACATCTTTGAAGCCGTCGACACGAGGCAGTGGGTCTTCAATTCTCCGGCTCGCCGGCGCTTTCGGGATCGACAGCACGGGATGAGCAAGCACGCGATCACGACCTGAAAGGATGAATGGGGTTTGACCGATAGCGGTTCCGATCTCGCCGACGTACCGCGACAATTGCGCGACGGAGATCGCGGCTACCAAGACGCCAAGAAACGGCCCTGCAGCATCCTCGCCAGCGCCGAATGAAGTCTCAGGTGGTCCGCGGAGCGGCATTCTCAGGGCGAGAATGACCTGACCTTGGGCCAAGAGCGGGCTCACCAGGGGACCGTACCAGCGCGGCTCGGGATCGACCCGCGCGTCCGCGACGCTCTGGACGACTGCGGGAAGAGCCGATGCATCCGCTGTATCGAACCTACGCACTTCCGCTCGGTCATAGCGACGCACACTAAGGTCGGATCGTGTCAGCGAGATGCCCACGACTTGCGGCGTCGCCGCCAGCCCTCCAAGGACAAAGCGCTCCATACCCGCGTCGTCGCTCGGATCGACGCGGCCTTCCCGAATTGCGGCGGCTAGATAAGTCATCTGCGCCCGGACTGGATCGAGATGGGAGTTCACGCGCTCGACTACGAGGTCCAGCACGAGTTCGGAGCGGTCACGAAGCAAACGGGCCGTGTTCTCCCGCGCGGCGTAATAGCCAAGCGCCACGACGGGAAGCACGGTGGCGAGTACAAGGCCCGCAAGGGCTATGGGCAGAAGCCACGTGATCGGCAGCCCGTCTTCCCGAAGCGGGGACGCTGCACGTTGGACTGGCGAGGGGACGCTCATGGCAGATCCAACATCGGCGCTTAATTCGGTATCGAGAAGTACCCGACTGCGGCGACGTCTCGGTGATTAGTTCGCAGAAGACACCGAAACCGAGATCACCTGATCAGACAATCTTAGCGAAATTACCGCTGCCACACGCTCGGTAATATCGACGCAGGTGTGCGCAAGTCGACGTCCGGCAAGCTCGGCGCCTGCTTGATCCGCTGGTCCGTCGCATTGGACGTCGGGACACTTCTGCGGAGCATACGAAACCCGACGATGCCTGCATGTCGAAACACCAAGCGACATCCGCCATCTATTTAGAACTGCCAGTTCGCGGGTATCCAGGCATAGCCGCCATCGGTCTTCAGGATTCGGCCAAGACCGGGGAATGGATAATGGAACCCCAGGACCAAGAGCTTGTCCGTTGCCGCGCGGTCGAAAATGCGGCGGCGCGATTGAAAGGCTGCCTCCTTGTCGCGATCGGGGCCTGGTCGCCAATTGCGATCCACGTTGACGACCGGATGATAGGCGAGATCGGCCGTCAGCAAGAGCTGATCGGACCCCGAATGAACGAGGAACGACGCCATGCCGGGCGTATGTCCTTCCGCAGACAGCGTAGCCAATCCGGGAACGATTTCCGTTCCGGGCCGATACAGCACGGCATCGGCCGCGATCGGTTCTACGCTACGTTTGATAGCCTCACCAAACCGTCGACGGAAATCCGCGTCTACCGGCATATAGGAGAGGTCCGGTTCGCCACGGATGAAAAAATTCCAATCAGCTTCGGGCAGATGTACAGTTGCGCGCGGGAATGACTTTCCGCCTTGGGCGTTCCTTAGATTGCCTACATGGTCCGGATGCGTATGCGAAACGACGACCACATCGATATCCTCTGGCCTCAGGCCAATCGCCGCAAGATTGCCAAATAGCCGTCCTCCCTTCGGCCCCATCGTCTGCGCCGCGCCAGCCTCGATGAGAATGCGGCGGCCTTCGGTCTCGATCAGCAGCGTGTTCAGATTGAGCGTCATTACGTCCGTAGGGAGGAATGCGCGGATCAGCGCCTCCCTGAGCTCCACTTCCGGCGCATCGTTGGCGTAAATCTTCGGCGGGCCAGACAGAAGCCCGTCGCTCAGCACGGTGGCCTGTATTTGACCCACGCGAAATCGATAGTGCCCGGCATTGGTCGCCGCTAGCACTGGTGCTTGCGCATTGGCTGCACTGTTGATTCCCAGTGCCGATAGACCTGCTGCAGCGGTCAGCATGACCTTGCGGCGGTTGATCAAGTAAGCGCTCAAGAGAAACTCCTTTTGTCATCTTGAAACCGTCGACGACCGAACACGCGATCAGCGCATATGGCCCCTCAAACTTAGGCGGCGCGACGAATTGCAGAAAGTGGCCTAACGCGATACACGTTATTCACTAGGTGGAAAACGCTTACCGTTCGTAGCGCTTCGATGAGGGACCCGTGCATCGCCCATCAGCTGATGACAACCTGTACCGGATCGACCTCAACCTCTTGGTGATCTTGAAGACGCTGCTTGAAACTCGGAGCGTCACCAAGACCGCAGACCGAAGTCAAATGAGCCAGCCCGCCGTGAGCAGGGCATTGGCAAAGCTGCGTCGCATCTTCGACGATGCGCTGCTTGTAAAAGCAGGTACTGTCATGCGGCCCACCGTCAAAGGAAGCGAACTACTCGAACCGATACAGAGGGCTTTGGCGAATATCAGCGACGTCCTAGCCAACCGCTCCGACTTCGACCCGTCCTCGAGCGAGCGTGTCTTCCGCATCGCCACGACGGATTATGGTGCGACCGTTATTCTTCCTCGGCTCGCGCATCTGGTTACTTCCGAAGCACCGCGGACAAGTCTAGAGATCATACCTGTCGACGCGCAGACCTTCAGAAGTCTTGGCGAGGTGAATATCGACATTGCCCTGTATAGCGACAACCCACTCCCGCCAAGCCTTCGTACCCGCGATCTGTTTCGAGAGCGCTTCGCATGCCTGGTACGCGCCGGCCATCCCGCCGTCAGGCGTTCCGCAGACGGCCGGATGTACTTGAAGGATTACCTTGCATTCTCGCACATCCTCGTCACCGTCGTTGGGGGCAGAACGGGACCGGTCGATACCGCGCTCGCGACACTGGGCCAAACCCGGCACGTCGCAGTACGGATACCCTATTTCGCCACAGCAGCTCTTGTCGCCTCGACGTCGAACCTCGTTTTGACCATCCCGCGCCGGGCCGCCGAAAATTTCTCGGGCGACCGCCGGCTGCGCTTGATCGAACCTCCTTTGGAGCTCCCGAACTTTGATTATCGGATGGTGTGGCACGAGCGAACGCATTCTGATCCGGGTCACGCCTGGCTGCGTCGACTCATCCTGAAAGCGGCTCGATCGGACGCGTCGCACTGCCCCACCGGCTGAGGCTGATCGGTCCGTCGAGAGGGGACCTGCTCGCAGTCAAATCGGGTTGCCTCTTGCGGCCTTCAGCGTCGCCCAATGACCCATGGCGCGCGCATCCGTGATCACTCTGAACAAAGGCCAAATTGTTTGATCCAACGGTTACCCGTTCAGAAAACGACGAACGGTTCAGTAAACGAAGACCGCGCCGACCGCGAGCAAACCGGCCACGAGGACAAGTCGGATGCTGAAGTCGAAGGCGGCGATCCATCGCATGAGGGGCCTCCAAAGCTGCCGTGCCAAATCATACGACGAACGGAAGACTGCTGGTCGGTCTCCCGGTCAGACTCAAAAGCGCATTTGCTACGGCGGGAGCGATCGGCGGGACACCCGGCTCGCCTATGCCTGTGGGAGTTTTCTTCGATGGCACGATGTGGGTTTCTACAACCGGCGCTTCGTCCATACGGAGGACCCTGTAAGCGTCGAAGTTCGTCTCTTGCGGGATACCGTGATCAAGCGTGATCCTTCCATAAAGGGCTGCGCCAAGTCCGAAGCAAATTCCACCCTCGATCTGCGCGGCTATCTGACTCGGAGCGATTGCGATGCCGCAATCGACCGCGCACACCACCCGGCGCACCTTGAGATTCCCTCCGAGCACCGAGACTTCGGCGATCTGGGCCACGACGGTGCCAAAACACTCATGGACGGCAAGCCCTCGCGCCCATCCAGCGTCCAATGCACTGCCCCAGCCTGCCTTCTTGCAGACAAGATCCAGCACCGCGAGCTTGCGGACATCACCCACTTTCGCAAAGATAATGCGGCGATACTCGGCCGGATCTCGCTTCGCGCGTCGCGCCAGTAGATCGACCGTGTGTTCCATGACCATCGCTGACTGCGAATTGCCGACGGATCGCCATAAGCCAGGGGGCACAGCGAGCTTCGGGGTGAAAATCTTGGCGTCCACCACGCTGGCCACAGACAGATAGGGTGAATTCTTCACGCCGTGGGTGGGGAGCTCGTTGGCGCCGAAAGGAACGATTGCTTGCGACACGATGTTGTGGCGCCAGGCGGTCGGCAGCCCACCTTCGTCGCATTTGATGGAAACCTTGTGATGAGCCATCGGCCGGTAGTACCCACTGCTCATATCGTCTTCGCGCGTCCAGACGAGCTTGACAGGCCGACCGCCGCCGACGTGACGGGCGATGTTGACGCACTCGACAATGTAGTCGGACGTCAACGTGCCGCGACGTCCAAATGAACCACCCGCCGGCAACGTCTCGATTTCCACAAACCCTGGGAGCGTGATCGCGGCCAAGGCGCAGTTTATCTGGTCCACCGTCTGGATCTGCGCGGCGAAAGTAAGCTTCACCCGGCGTCCGTCGACCGAAGCAACGCAGTTCATCGGCTCCATGGGGGCATTTGCGAGGTAGGGAAAATCGAACGATGCTTCGAACAGCTCCCCGTCGAAGGCATCATCGACCTTGCCTTTTGTCTGGAACGCCGACCCGGTTACATCGGTCTTTCCTTTCGCGATTTCACGATAGAGCGATCGCAGCTCATCGGAAGATCGTGTCTCGGCCTTTGCATCGTCCCAATTGATCTTGAGTAGGTCGCGCCCGAGACGGGCGGACCATGTATCCTTGGCAACTACGGCAACGCCGCTCGCGATCTCGAAAACGTCCACAACGCCGGGCACTTTCCGTGCCGCACCTATGTCGAGGCTGCCAACCTTGCCGCCGAAATGAGGGGGATGGGCGACCATCGCAACGAGCATGCCGGGAAGCCGGACATCCTGCGTATACACCTCGGAGCCATTGCTCTTGGATTGGCTATCCTTGCGGCGCACGATCTCCGTGCCGATCAGCTTGTAATCCTTTGGATCCTTTAGCGTAGGATGCTCTGGGGGCGTGATCTTCGCCGCGTCAGCGAGCAGATCGACGAACGTCTCGCTGCGCTTCGAAGCCGAGTGATACAAGACCCCGTTCCGCACGGCGATCGACTCGACCGGCAGAGCCCACTTCCGAGCAGCGGCTTCGACGAACATCGCGCGCGCGGCAGCGCCGGCCTTGCGGAGCTGGTCCCAGGAGCCCGCAATTGCCTGTGAGGCCCCGGTCCCCTGAATCCCGAGGGTCGCGTCCCGATACACGGCAGCATTCGCGGGCGCCGTCTCGCATCGCACCATCTCCCAGTCGGCGTCCAACTCCTCTGCGACGATTGCGGCCAGGCCAGCATGGGTACCTTGGCCCATCTCTTGAAATCGATTGACGAGCGTGACCCATCCGGCTTCGTCGATTTTAATGAACGGCCCGAACACGCTCGGATTTATATCTCGAGCGCCAATACTCAGCGCGCCGGCGGCGATGACCCCCAAATTTGTCGCCGCATAGCCAACCACCAAAGCTCCACCCAGCAAGCTTCCACCCAAAACCAATCGGCGGCGGGTGAGAATAGGTGAAGGTTGCTCTTCCTCTCCGACCTTACGCTTCGACATCACGCCACTCCGGCGGCATCTTTGATCGCCGCTTTGATACGCCGATAAGTCCCACAACGGCATATGTTGCCACTCATGGCAGCATCGATGTCGGCATCCGTAGGCTTCGGCTTTTCATCGAGAAGCGCCGCCGCTTGCATGATCTGCCCGGACTGACAATAGCCGCATTGCGGAACGTCGTGCTTGACCCAGGCGACGAGTAATTGATGACGTGCACCGACGCCTTCGATTGTTCTGATCTTCATGCCTTGCGCCTCAACCGCAAGCACGGAGCACGAACGCACAGCCTTGCCGTTCAAGTGTACTGTGCACGCTCCGCATTGAGCGATCCCGCAGCCGAACTTCGTGCCGCTCAAGTTCAGATGGTCTCTAAGGACCCAGAGTAGCGGCATATTCGGATCGCCATCGAAATCCCGATCCTCGCCATTGACGTTAAGCTTCATCGACGAGCCTCATATTTTCAGTGCACACGGAAATATATCGCACTGAGTGTAATTTTCAAGTCATTTGTGAAGCGAATTATTGCCGCCATTTGGCCCGTCCAACGAACACCAGCACCTCGACAAACAAGTCCCGATCGAGCCCGAACCCGACATGCCCTGCGGCTTCATGCAGGTCAGGAAGAGTCATCATCCTGCGAAGCATCCGGGGCATTCATCGCCCATCGCTTGCATCGGATACGTCGTCTTGGGAAATGATGGCGACATCTCGTGTTGTGAGTTCCGCGCACACCGCTGGTGCATGCGCGAGTGTGATTGACTGGAAATTGACGAGAGCCATTGCAAAGCAGCGGATGATGCCGAGGCGGTCAAGCTTCATGGCCGCTCTCCGCGGCATCAGCGGTCGCGCTGTGGCTTTTGCCGGCGCGGAATGCCGCGCCTCGCGGTGTCCGCCTGGTGAAGCGGTAGACCGCGGCCGGCGGGACGTTGAGGATTGCTCGATCGACCAAAGTCGCCTTCAGACCCAGCCTGTCGAGGATAGGTCTCCGCACCGGACAACCGAGCCCGTAAGTGAATTGATAGAATGCGCCTCCGGCCCGGATGTAGCTGAAGGCGCCGTCCAAGACAGACATGACCTTGCGGGTGGACATGTTGAGAAGCGGTAGACCACTAACGACGGCTCCCACGACTCTGTCGTCGTACAGCACTCCTTCTCGCAGCCGGCCAGCATCCATCCATAGAACTCGGCTTCCTGGAAAGCGTATCTGGAGCTTTCTGACGAAGTCCGAGCCGTACTCGACCAACGTAAGGTTCTCCTGACGGACCCCACGATCGAGCAGCTTGTATGTGAATGCACCGGTACCCGGCCCGAGTTCGATAATGGGTCCCGTCGATGAGCTTAGCTCGCGCGTCATGACTTCGGCCAACGCATCGCCGGAAGGCGCGATGGCGCCTACCCGGCCAGGGGCTGCCATCCAGGCAAGGAAGAACGAAAGGAAATCGTGCGACATGCGTTGCTCCGGTCTGTCGAAATGGGTGTTGGACGCGGCTCATGCCCGCGAACCGAGGCTGTTCAAGTTCGAAGCGTCAGGGACCGCCACGCTTCGCCTGGTTCGAACGTCCAGCTCTCCGCTCCTAATTTATACACTTGGTGTAAAAATATTATCGCACTCGGTGCAACACGCAAGCACGGACTCCGGAAATTTGGTGCGACTATTTGGCGCCGATGATCATCAGTTCGACTTCTCAGGACGTCGGCTTTCATCCGCGTCGTCACCGGCGACGACGTCACATCGACGCTCTCGGGCCGAACACGGGTGAGCGGGGAATTACCAAGACGGCAGCCTCTGGCTCGCGTCTTCACCGGGATGCGGTCGACCTCGCAGGGTCCGCGCTGAACTCCGTCAGGGCCACGCTGGCAGCTCCGAACCGGGTCTGCGCCTGGACGTAGACCGGGACGTGGAGATCAATCGTGCTGGCACGCCCGAATGTGACCAGGATTTGATCGACGTCGGAATTCGAGGACGCGGCGCGTGCCCCATCTCCTTCGACGATCTGCCCCGCAACAGGCTTGAAGACTGCCCGGCAGACGGTCGTGCTTCCGGCAAGGTCTTTTTGCGCGATTGTTCCCATGCCTTGTTGCTCAAGCTTGACGTCATATCGGCTCAAACCGTCGACGATCGATAGCACCCGATCACACGCTCCCCCTTGCGTTCTTCCGTCAATCCTGGTTGCAGCCATCAAGAAGGCGCTCAAGGGATCGACGATTGCGGTGAGATGCTTCGGTTCGATCGGCGTTTGATTCGATCCCGATACCGGCGGCGGATCGACCAGCATTGTCTTGACGACGCCGTCAGCCATGCCGAGCTTTACTCTGTGCCGCCGCGAGCCGCTCCGATGTTCGAGATCGAAATCGGTCGGGACAAAGCGTCCTCCTTTGTGAGTACCGGTGGACGACGCCACACCTGCAGCATTGTTCAAGAGCCGGACCGCTCCGGAGACGCGATAGTCGACCCTGGCAGTGTAGGTACTGCCACGGAGCGCCACATACAAATTGGCGTCAGCCACCGGCAGGCCCGCGAACCGTACGGCATAGGAAGCGCGCACGTCTCCATCTGCCGCGCTCGCGTCGGAGACGCCGTAAGCGGCCAAGCCGAGGATGGCAAGCGCGCGCCCTGCCCTGGAGCTTGGATGGTTGCTCTTGCGCTTCGGCCGAAGCGCGGTGCTTAACGCATCGAGGAGCCGAACATGAGCCCGAGCGACCGTTCCCGGTCCAGAACCGGGGCGGCTGCGGCCGAGCAAGGAAGCGAGGGCGAGACAAAGGCGTGCGGACACGACATCGTTCGGATGGGACATCGGGTCTATATTTCTCTGACGGATACTCACGAACTTCATTCCCTAACTTATGACGATCGCATGCTGCGTTTCGAAGCGATGTCTGTCATTGCCTTGTCGCGCATCGCTGCCAGGCCGACCTCCATAAATCGGCGAAAGTCGTTCTGGACGTAGGGCCGGATGAGATAGCCGTCCGGCCAGATTTTCGGTCGGAAGGAATACGTCCAGCGCACGCGGGTCGCCTGGCCTCTGCTCGTGAAGTCCAGCTCGCTCAGCGCGTATCTTATGTAGCGCCCTGTGCGGTTGGTCAGGTTCCATATCTGGTATTGCAGAAGCTCTGGTCTGCGCTCCGTAATCTCCTCCAGCGCACTGTTATTGTCCGAGAACACGATTCGTCGGCGGTCGCCGGGCTTGCTCCAGTTGCCGATTATCATCTCGGTGCTTACTACGCCGGGCACACTATCCGTTCCGGTAAGGAACGAGCCGAATGCGGCGGCGCCGCGATCGGCGAACCAATTCGTTACGGAAGCCAGAGGTGCTTGGATGTCGGTCTCGACGCTGACAGTCTCAAAGTCCGCACTCCGCTCCAGCTCCGGCCGAGCGACATCTCGACTCGTTGCGGACGGTGCCGGATCCGCGCCGACCAGGGGTGTGCCGCACCCTGTCAGAGCGAGTGAGACGACGGCGTAAATCGAGAAGGCGCTCCGACTGAACATTGCAGAGATCCTTTTCGACATGCGCGGCGAGCCCACCAGGAGACTCTCGAGCGCATACCCCATGTTGGTATTTGGACGACAGTCGTGGTTGGCGCGCCGCAGGGGGGAAGCCACCATCATCGATGACGAGGGCTGCGGCCTCGCCATTTTGCTGCGGCCAGCTTTCGTGGTCGAACAGCTCATGCAAAGCGGGCGCCGGTCAGCTTTTCGGAAACCTCCCAGAGCCGCGCTGACCCGGCCGCATCCTTGGCTTGCGGAGGTATTCGCGCGGACGCAGGCGCACCGCGGGTTTCGCTCAGCCTGTTGGGACCATAGTACCCTCCAGGTTCGGCGTACGGAGACGTCGCCGCGAACAGCGTCGGCAGCGCGCCTTGAGCCGGCGGTTGAAATAGGAACCAGAGGAAGGATCGGGCGAAGCCCGCCAGACTTCGGGAACCAGCGCCATTCGGAATCAGCTCTGTGCGCGAAACCCCGGGGTGCGCGGCGATGCTCGCGATCTTCCATCCGGAGGATTGGCTTCGAGTTTGAAGTTCGAACGCGAACATGAGGCACGCGAGCTTGGATTGGCTGTAGACCGGCATGGGCTTGTAGCCGCGCTCCGCTTGAAGATCCTCGAAGTCGATCGCCCCGCTCCGGGCCGCGACGCTCGAAATGCTGATGACCCGCGGCTGTTCGCCGTTGCGCAAAAGTGGAAGGAGTTCCGCCGTCAGCGCGAAGTGGCCGAGGTAGTTGGTCCCGAACTGCAACTCAAACCCATCGCTCGTCACCTTCCGCACCGGAGGGGCCATCACGGCGGCATTGTTGATGAGGATGTCCAGGCTGGTTCGCTGGGCACGCATTCGAGAGCCAAAGTCTCTCACCGATTTCAGGCTGGCGAGATCGAGCTCTTCGAAGCGCACCTTGGCGTCCGGAAGGGCCGCTCGGATCCGTGCCACGGCCTGCCCACCTTTTTCCGGGCTGCGGCCCGCGATGATGATTTCGCAGCGGGCTCGAGCCAGCGCCAACGCGTCTTCAAATCCGATGCCCCCGGTTCCCGTGACGACGGCAGATCGTCCCAGCTGGGACGGAATATCCTTGATGGTCCAATCAGGCATGGAAAGGTTCTCCTCTGCAGAAAATTACACTTGGTGTACACTTCTAATATTACACTAAGTGTAATTTTGCAATCGGCGGCCGGCCTCATGCGGCCGAACTGGAAACCCATTTCGCTCTCTGCAACCGCGGTTTCGTTGCAATCCGCCATCGAGCTGCCGGCGCAACATCGGATCGACTATTTTTTCGCAGCCGGAGACTTCACAGGACTGACCGAAGTCTTCATCGCCGCTCTCTGGAAGACGACCGTTTGCCCTAGAAGTGAAACTCCGACATAGCCGCGCATGTGGAGCTTGCCCTCGGTGATCTCCGCCTTGCAGTTGACGGTGCGCCCGGAAGACGCATCGTACGCCGTTCCACCACTCCATTCGCCATTCTGATAGGTCAGCCCTTTCACCATCACGATTCCCTGCAAGGACCGGCTGCGGAGCGAGGGATCGGGATTCAAAGTATCTTTCTTGAAGGTGACACCGTCGCTCTCGACGATCCGGTCGCCCCACAGGACTCGCGCCTGATACTCGGCGTCCACTTTGAAGAACTCCAGTTTCAGCGACTCGGACTCCCAAGCCCCAACGATATCGTCGGGTTGAGCCGGCTGGGCCCGCGCCGCCGGCGCGGCTAAGACCAGTCCAAACACGATGGTGACCGTCGCAAGTATCTTCCAGCTGAGCATGGGCTCGCCCTTCCATAATTACATCGAGTGCATTTTTTATTGCACGAAGTGTAATTTCACAAGGTTCCGGGAAAGGCTGAATGTGCGACGCCTAGCCGCGGGCGCGGCGAGGATCCACGTGCCGCACGAGCTATCCACGGTCATACAACGGCCTCAGTCACGCGCAGACGGACTGGTTTTTTCTTGCACGTTTTTTAAGCCAAGTGTAGAGTATTGCACTCGGTGCAATTTTAGAACGACGGGCATTTCCCTTGCGAAAAAGCGTAATAGCGGACGGCAAAGCTGCGGATGAGGGTCTTCGCGAGCGCAAACGACGTGAGACGCTGGCTCGGATCGCCGAAGCTGGGCTCCGGTTGTTCATGACCAATGGCTACGAACAGACGACGCTCGAGGCCATCGCAGAAGCGGCAGGTATTTCGCGGCGGACCTTCTTCTATTATTTCAAGTCCAAGGAGGAAATCCTCCTGGCGTGGCAGAGCCACTTCACCGAGCTCCTCCGAGCTGCCGTGATCGCAGAGCCCTCCGACCAATCTCCGATCGACACCGTCAAGAACGCGCTGCTGAAGTTGACCGGCAGTTATGATTCGGATCAAAGCATTGCTCTCGACCGGGTCATCCGTTCGAGCGAAGCATTGATGTCCGCAAGTCATGCTAAGTATATTGCCCAGGAACAAGCCATATTCGAAGCTCTGTGCGTGAAATGGCCTCAAGCCAAGCGGCGGAAATCTCTTCGGTACGTTGCCATGGTCTCGGTCGGAGCGTTTCGACTGGCGATCGACGCCTGGGGCAACGACAAGGGAAAACGACCACCCGCGGCTTATCTCCGCGAATCGTTCGCAAATTTGCAGAGCGTGCTGTGAAGGAAAGAACAAGCTGAGAAAAGGGTGACATCGCCCGCCGTCCCGACTCTCGATCGGGTAGTCCGCTCAGGGCAGTGATAGATCCCAATTGAAGGCACGTATCACCACAAACCGATCGCCAGCTTATGCGATGGCGTTGGGCGGCTTCAGCCGCCCTACCTTCCGCGCAGGCCAGTAATACAGTGCAGCGGCTCCGCGCAGGCCCGGGCCTTCTCGAACCGCGGTAACTTCCCTGTTGCGAAACCAGAAGGTGAGCGACGCCACCGGCGCTCCAAATGCAAGCGAGAGATCGAAAGACTCCGCCAATTTCGGCATTGGGTTGATCATCAGGTAGCAAACGACCGCGTATGCGTCTCGAATATCCCAGTCGTAAAAACTGCCTCGGTGCAAGACTACGTTCGGCAGTTTTCGAGCCCGAACCCGGGCAACCCAATACGGAAAGGGAGACAATTCTATACCCCGAATCTGTGCTTCCGGAAAAGCGAGCGCCAGCTCGATCACCAGCGAACCCCAACCGCAGCCCAACTCGTAAGCAATCGCCCTCTTCGCCGAGCCGGCCTGCCTCAGCAGAGCAACAATGTCAGCCGCCTCAGCGACATTTGACGATAGCGGGGGGACGCCGATGATACCTTGAAACACGAGCCGTGATAGACAAACCGAAAGGACCACTAGCGCCCCGAGTAGGGAAAGAACGTCCGACATCAGCAGCTGCTTTCCTCGTCTATTCCACCATGACCCGCCTGCCAACTCGCCTGCTCCGACAAACGCGCGAGAAGCGCCTTAGCAAGTCCCGTTTGCTGCGCCGGCAACCCTCGAGAAGAAGCAGCCTGCTCTAATGCATCCGTCGCTTCGATATAGACGCGGAACTGCGATGGGCTCTGCGCAATGGCGGCCACCGTCCCATTGGGATCGAACACGAGCGAGCGACATGCTGCTGCAGACTTCGACGTGAACGCGCGGCACGTCAGCGGCCGCACGTCATAGATCATGCAAAGACCATTCGAATCGAGCAGTGGGCAAGGATGGCGCAGTCTCGTCGGATCTGTAGACGCGTCGGCGGCGGCAGCGGCCTTGATCAACTCAACCCGCAACGCGGCAACAGCGGCCGGGTCAAGACGCTCGGTCAGGAAATCCACGATCACCTCAGCGACGCCGGGGGGAATCGTCACGTAGAGATGGCAACAAGCATCACAGCCGGCACGGCAGTCGCGCCTCGGCTGATGTGGAAAGTGCGAAGTGAAGGCAGAGGCTGCCGCATCTGCAATCGCCATAGCTATGAGCGCAGCGTCTGCGAGGCTGGAGGCACGCGAGAGCTCGTCTTTCAGGGTGCGGCGCAATTCGAGGAATAGACCCTCGTAGCGCCCCGCCAATTGCCGCGTCTGTTCGCCTACAGACGTTATCTCCGAGATGATTCTATCGACGGCCAGATCGGATCGGCGGAAACCACTAACGGTGCTGCAGCCGGGGAGACCGGAGGCGTTGCTCCCTTGTCTGTCCAACTTGGGGGAGCTCCAAGCCCTTGGCCGACAAATCCAGCAATTCCCGGGGCTCTTCCGAACACGTCGCACGCGGATTGCTTCGGCGCACCGCCCAGCGACGTGTGCAGGCTCTCGAGCGACGGCAGTGCTGGAAGGGTTCCGAAAGGCGTACTCCCCGTGACCAATAGCCGGCTAAAGTCGGCGGCAAATGCCGTGGAGAGGTCGTATGTATTCACATCAGGCGAGACGCGGGGAGAACTTGTGAAAGAATTGGCCCCGCGGCCCCACACCATAGAGGCCTTCTGCTTCCCCCGTCTGTCCCTCGCCTCGCCTTCGACCGACAGGCTGCCAAGCCCCAACGGAATACGCGGAATAGGCACTGGCACATCAGGCAGAAGTACGGCTTTGGCGACCCGCGCGACACCCCGACGCACCTGCCGCTGCAGGATCCGTCGCCGCCGCATGGGTGATGACGGCCTGAATCGTCAGGTCGGCCTGATCCGCCGGACCGACAATTTCGAACTTCTCGCTCAATCCGAAGCACAGAGCACGGTCAATGGCGTTGCCGAGGATCCTGCGCTGATCGGGCGAGAAGGATACCTCTGCCGCTGATTTTGTCGAAAATCGAGTTTCTACGAGCCGCACGGTCTTTGCGCCGAGAACGTCCTCCTTGTCGATGCGAACGATCGACTTCGTCAAAACGCCGTCGGATGGCTTCAGACCATCATAACTGGCAAGAGAGCCCGCGCTGTTCAGCGGCGCAGTTCGCGCACCCGGCGCTCAGTAGACACACAGTCGCTATAAGCAGGAACCGGTGCATCGGGTTTATCGACGCAATGCGGATGCCGACCCGTCGATTTCTGCCGCCGCTCGACGAGCACCGACCCCAAGAGAATAACTGTTCTGCCGCTCACCGGTGATAGCACCGCCTTTCTCGGCCGCAGTCGCAGGCATGTTATCTTGCCAAGCTGCCCTTCCAGACGCGCCCGAGATCGGCATTGCGTTCCGCATGGTTGGCTGGGCGAGAATATCCTGCCAATCGACGCTCCACTGCGCCAAACCTTTGGAATCCCCGGCAAACGCATAGTCCAAGAATGCCAGCGTCAATTCCCCGGTGGCTTCCTTGACCTTCGGATTTAGTCCTGGCCCCCCGGTCAAAGCGCGGTCTGTAAATATACTATGGGATCCTCCTCGGAACATGACCAGTAGCTTACGCCGATTGGCGATCGCCTCGAAAATTGCGACTCGATCGCGTGCATTCGAATAGAAGCCGGGAATCTTGATGACGTCTTGTGTAGCCGTCACGTGAAGCGTCGGCACGGAGATGTTAGCGAGCACGTTCGACAAGTCGTTTTCACCGTAAAAAGGTGGGGCTGAAATCACTATCGCCGCCTTGAAGCGCCGGTCGCGGAAATCGAGCCAACGGCCATCCCGAATGACCCGCGCCCCCACGGTCAACAATGCGGTATTCGCGCCATAGGAATGTCCAGCTACGACGATGCGTCGCACATCGATGAATCGCGCGTACGGTCCGGTTGAAAATAGTAGCATTTGATCGAGCGCGAACCGAAGATCGCCGACACGTGCCGCGGCTTCGTCATCCCGTGTGGCCGCTTGCAGCCGCCCCACAAGCTCGAACGGATTGCCACGCCAGAGTGCAGCATCGCTTCCGATATGCTGGACATGCAAACTCGCGATGCCGTGAGCGGCCCACCGGGCAGCGAGGTAAGTGTAACCGTTTCGCGAACCGCCCATGCCGTGCGAGAAGACGATCAGCGGCACCCGTCCGAGCGAAGTCCCAGTCGGCCAATACAGGCGAGCAGGAACTACGCGACCCCGAGAGGCATCTTTCCAATCGAAGTCGATCGCATGAAATGCCGCATGCTCCTGTTGTACTTGGGCATTCTGTGCATTCGCCCCCATAGGCAGCACCGTCGCGACGGCACATGCCAACGCCAAAGCAGCCAACCAGCTTCTCATGAAAATCAATCCTGCTATTTCCCGCCGAGCATTCGCAGCTCTGGGCGAAGCCAATTCGGTAAAGGTCGAGGCTCTTCCTGTCAACAAAAACTGCACTGAGTGCATTAATTTGACGCAGGTCGGAAGCAGGAATTGAGCGAGGGGCAAAAGGGACAGAGCGATGGGCCGCCTTTCGACGTCTCAAATGGGTGAGTTTGCCGGCACCAGGCCGTGATTGACGAGCGACACGGGTGGGCACGCGGCGCCCCACCCCAACCGCGGAGCTCATCGCGGCCAATGATAAGCCGCCACATTGAAAACGCCGAAACTGACAGACGCGTCGGATTCAAAATCCGGTTCCGAAAGAAGTGTCAGTTCGATTCCGACCGCCCGCACCATCTCTCCTTAGGCACCCCGCCGTCTTCATCGCGCTGGTCGCCTGCGGACTAGCCCTATCTCACTCCCCATTATCCATGGGGGCAGTGATGTGGTCCCAGCCGGCTAATGCCATTTCCGCGACAGCCTCAAGTTCAGCGCGGTCCGCTCCGTCGCGGGCGCGAATCGCCATGCCGCTTTGTACCGTCTGGACTAATCTTGCGAGCTTGGTCGTGTCCGCCGTGGCCTGGAGATCCCCGTCGCCTTTTGCTTTGTCGAAGCGCGCCTTGAGGAGATCAAAGCCTCCCGCGCGGGTGGCTCGCATGAGTTCGCCGAGTTCGGCATGTCCTTCGCTGCCGACTGTGGCGAGCGTGGCCATGCAGCCATGCGGCAGATCGCAGTCACCACCCGTCATGGCGATGGCGGAGTCCTGAAGGAACGCCAGCGCCGCCTCTCTCGCGGTCGTAGCCTTCCGGAAACGGGTCCAGACCAGTCCCTCATAGGTCGTGCAATAGAATTTCAGCGCTTCGGCGTAGAGCGCATCCTTCGAACCAAAGGCGGCATAGAGGCTCTTTGTCCCGATCCCCATCGCTTCCGTCAGATCGGCGATCGAGGCGGCCTCATATCCCCTGATCCAAAATAGTCGTATCGCGGCGGCGAGCGCTTCCTGGCGATCGAATTCCCTCGGCCGACCGCGCGCGGGGCGTGTCGGCGCCGGACAGGCTGGAGGTGCCGGAAAATCATTGTGCATCAATCACTGCATAAATCAGTTGACCGCGCACTGCAATGAACTTACTGATTTATACATCGATCACTGCATAATGGAAACGATCATGGATCTGCTTGAAAGGCGCGCTCTGGTGAACGGGGGCTCACGGGGAATAGGCGCCGCGATCGCGATTGCGCTCGCCGGAAATGGGGCTGATGTCGCCTTTACCTATCACCGCTCAGCGGACCGGGCTGCGACAGTGGTTCGGTCAATCGAGGAGAAAGGCCGGCGCGGGATCGCCATTCAGGCGGACAGCGCCAATCCCGACGCCATAAGCCGAGCAGTCGCCGAGGCGGTCGACACGCTTGGAGGCCTCGATATTCTGGTCAACAGCGCGGGCATCGGAACGGCTGGGATGACGGCGGACCTGTCACTAGCCGATCTGCAAGCCATGCTCGACGTCAATGTTCGCGCGCCGGTTCTGTTCGCCCAGGCAGCGATACCGCATCTCTCATCGGGAGGCCGTATCATCTCCATCGGCTCCTCATTGGCCGAGCGTGTTCCGTTCCCGGGGGTAACGGCCTACGCCATGTCGAAGTCAGCGCTTCTGTCGTTCACGCGAGGCCTTTCGCGCGAACTCGGCCCTCAAGGTATTACCGTGAACCTGGTTTTGCCGGGTTCAACTGACACGGAGATGAACCCGGCCGATGGCGAAAACGCTGATTATCAGCGCAGTCTGACCTCGCTGGGTCGATTTGGCGAGCCCCGTGAAATCGCCAGCGCCGTCGCGTTTCTCGCCGGTCCCGCAGCAAGTCTGATTACGGGTACGATTCTCAATGTGGACGCTGGCTTCAACGCCTGAGCTCATTCCTACCACCGCCGCCAGTTGCTGGGTGGACTGCAGTCATGCGGGTTGCACTCCGTAACTGGCCCACCTGTTGCAGTGGAGAATTCTGCAAGCCCAAGCCATCCGCGCAAAAATCCCCATATCGGCATCGTGTCGATTGACCAGCATCTCTGCCCGGAGGCTGAACCGCTCGGTTTCTCCTGGATCGGTGCTTTTATGAGTTGATGGGCTAGCAATTCTTGATGCCGCTGCGAGGCGCAGCCAACCTTTCGGCGAATTCGAAGCTCCCTGGATGGCGCGTTTCTCCGGGCAGCAGTCTACTTGGCTTACTTGACGCGCTGCCATTCAATCCTGATTTCAGTGCCTTCCGGCCTACGGAATTGTTCGGTCATGCGGTCGCCGTCGACGACCAACCTCAGATCGTTACGAGTTCGGACGCTGCCAACCCAGTTTGGAAAAGTCGCCCCCTCCACCCGGTTTCCGTTGAATTCGCCCTTTTCATCAACTGTGTAGGTCCCGAAAAACCCGATACTGCGTGCCATGGCCGTGCGATTTTCATTATCCGTCCCCCCACCGCGAGCATTGGAAGCAAACCGCGGGATATCGGCGTCGGCAAGAACTTCCACGAAGTGCATGTCGGGAGTGAAAACGAGAAGACCGTTAGGGTGTTCTCCATAGGCCGGGATGTTTTGCCCGCCTGGATCAATCGTCGCCGACACCAGCCTCCAGGTGCCTATCACCTGATTTTCCGCCGCGGTCTGCGTGAACGCTGGCGATATCGACATGCTGAGGGCAAGAGCCAGTATAACTGGTCGGACGAACATGGTGTTTCCTTCCCGCTTCTTGAACGCCGACTTCCCGGCCGTCGCCGCAACTCACCCAGCCTGTCGATCGGCGGAATTCGCCAGCTCCTGCTGCGCCTCAAGGGCCTTCATGCGCGCGAGAAGCGTCTGTGAGATCGAGGAATAGGCTGTGCTGCCCAGCGCCAGCCGAAATGGCGGTGCGTCGCTCTCTGCGGCCGAGATAATTGCGGCCACGGTCCGCGCCGCGTCGCCCTTTATCTCGAAGCTTCCGTCGCTGATCGCGCGGCGAACGGCGCCGGCAGGGGTTTCCTCGTAGGCGGCCATGGGTTCTGCAAGGTCGAGGTTGGCCCCGAAATTCGTGCCGGTCGGCCCCGGTTCGGCGATGATGAAGTCGATGCCGAAGGGAGCCACTTCCTGTGCAACGGATTCGATGAAGCCTTCGATACCCCATTTGGTCGCGTGATAGAGGCTGAAGCCCGGATAAGCGATCTGCCCACCTTCGGAAGAAACCTGGACGATCCGTCCGCCGCCTTTCCTTCGAAGAAAGGGCAGTACGGCACGAATCAGATGGATCGATCCGATAAGGTTGGTGGCTATTTGTCGATCGATTTGGGTGTTCGTGAGCTCTTCCGCAGCGCCGAACAGGCCATAGCCCGCATTGCTGACGATTACGTCTATCCGGTCGCGTCGTTGGAATGCATCTTTGACGGCCGAGGCAATGCTCCCCGGCTCGACCAGATCGAGCTGAACGATATCCAGGCGTTCGCGGTACTCCTGCGCCAGTTTCGTCAGCGCCCCCGCGCGGCGGATCGTCGCGACCACATTGTGCCCCTGAGTGAGCAGCTGCTGCGTCATCTCGAGACCCAGCCCCGAGGAAGCGCCGGTGATGAACCATGTCTTCGGCATGTGAACTCCTGGTCTGTTCAACAGCCGGTATAAAACAGCGACATTGGTGATATAAGGTCTTCAATTTGAGATGAGGAGGTAACAAAAACTCACCAATGGCACGTCCCAGTCTGAACGATCTTGCCGCTTTCGCTGCGGTGGCCAGTCACCAGAGCTTTCGCAGAGCTGCCGACGTGATGGGCGTTTCGCGCTCCGCTCTCAGCCACGCAATCATCGGCTTGGAGGCAAAACTGGACGTGCGGCTATTCAACCGGACCACACGCAGCGTGTCGCTGACCCACGCTGGCGCTAGCCTGCTGGCGCGGCTCGACCCCGTTCTTCAGGATCTCGATCAGGCGCTCGATACGCTCTCGGAGGAACGCGGCGCCCCAAGCGGCTCGCTGCGGATCAATGCGAACAAGAGCGGTGCCCGCATACTGCTGGCTGACGTCGTTCCGCGCTTTCTCGATCTTTATCCCGACGTCGAGCTTGATCTGGTGTCGGAAGGCCGGCTCGTCGATATCGTGGAACAGGGTTTCGATGCCGGTATACGCCTGCTGGAAGCTGTTCCGAAAGACATGGTCGCAGTGAAATTCGGCGGCGACGTGCGTTTCATCGCCGTGGCAGCGCCGTGCTACCTCGACGGTAAAGCAAGACCGCATACACCCGACGATCTTTATGCACATTGCTGCATCCGCCAACGTCTGCCGAGCGGAAAGCGCTATCGCTGGGAGTTCTCGAAACGCGGCGCCGAAGTCGCGATCGACGTGCCGGGCAACCTCACCCTCGATGACAATGATCTTCTCACGCAGGCAGCGGTGGACGGACGTGGCATCGCCTATGTGCCCGAACACTTTGCGCGGCCGTTTGTGGCGTCCGGCCAACTGGTGACCGTACTTGATGAGTGGTGTCCGCCGACGCCTGGTCTGGCGCTCTACTACCCGCGCAGCCGACACTTGCCGTCCCCCTTACGGGCCTTCATCGATCTATTGCGGAAAGTGGACCGGACTCGATGACGCCGCGACGGCGACCAGTGCTGTAGCCCTGTCAGCCAGGCGAAGGAGACCTGGGGCGTTCGCCACTTTGAAGCCGCTTCTGCATCGCGGATGGCCGCCTGAAGCGCCCGCTGGTCGATTGGCGCGATCGGATTTGTTGTGAAATGTCCGCGTGCCTATGTAGTCTCCATGCGAGGCTCAAACACCTTTTCGCTGTCAATCGGCGTGCTGTCGAAGCTCGGCGTGCCGATCGAACGCTTGTGCGCGCGTGCAGGCGTGGCGCCGTCCAACGCGTGGGTGACGAGCGATTTCTTCCGCCTCTGGGTGGCGGCCGAGGAAGAATTCCCCGATCCCTGGGCAGGCATTCGCTTTGGTGACGAAGGGATCGCGCGCGGCTACGGCGTCGCGGCGATCGTCGCGTTGCACGCACCCGACTTTCGCAGCGCGCTCGCTGCGCTCTCCCGGTATAAAAGCCTAACCTGCCCCGAACTTGTGGAGGTTGAAGCAAAGGGCGGCGAAGCCGTCGTTCGTTACCGCTGGCTCCAGGCGACCGGACCGGTTCCACGCCTGCTCGTCGATATGACGATGGCCTCGCTGCGCCAGCTCGCCTGGCGAGGCACCGGCGGAAAGGTCACGCCGATACGGCTCGAACTGACGCGGCGCGCGATCGACGAGCAGCTTCTGCGACGCCACTTCGGTTGCCCGATCGTCTTCGGGGCCGCAAGTGACGCAATGGTGTTCGATCGCGCAGCACTAGACGTTCCGTTTCTCACCGCGGACGGCGGCGCCTTCGCGCATGTGCTAGATGGCCTGGAGCAGCGCATCCGCGACGGAGAGGGCTTCCCCGCTTTTGTGGGCGAGGTGTGCGTCGCCATTGCGCGGCAACTGAGCGAGGGACGCCAGCCGAGCGTAGCGGCGGTGGCCGGGCGCCTCAATCTCAGCACCCGCACGCTTCAACGCCGGCTCCACGAACTCGGGACGAGCTTTCAAGAGCGACTCGCGGGCGTGAGGCGAACCACCGCCAGTCGTTTGCTCGTAGCCACCGACCTCGATGCGGCGGCCATTGCCATGCTGGTCGGCTTCGTCGAGCCCAATTCATTTGCCCGAGCCTTCCGTCACTGGGAGCGGACAACTCCGACCCGCTGGCGTGACCAACTGGTCGACGGGCATCGCATTCACAAAGGAACCCCGTCATGATTCGGCACCGCGTTCTCGTCACCGGCGGCACCGGTTTCATCGCGGGGCACTGCATCCTCCAGCTTCTGGAGCAAGGCCATCTCGTCCGCTCCACCATCCGGTCTCTGGCCAAGGAGGCGGCGGCGCGGGGCGTCCTCAAGGACGCGGGCATGGTTCATTCCGACAGACTGAGCTTCGTCGCGGCCGATCTCCTGCGCGACGACGGCTGGGCAGAGGCCGTCGCCGGCATGGACATCGTCCTGCATGTCGCCTCGCCGGTCCAGCCTGGGAGGGTCGCGAACGAGGACGAGGTGATAGTCCCCGCGCGCGAAGGCACGCTGCGCGTGCTGCGCGCGGCACGCGACGCGGGGGTAAAGCGCGTCGTGCTTACCTCTGCATTCCACGCCGTGAGCTGGGGGCATCCGTATGGCGACCATGTGTTCACCGAAGCCGACTGGACGATTCTCGATGGGCCCGGCGTCGATGCTTACGGCAAGAGCAAGACCCTTGCCGAACGCGCGGCCTGGGATTTCATCACCGCCGAGGGCGGCGGCCTGGATCTGACCACGATGTTGCCGGTCGCGGTCATCGGACCGGTGATGGGCAAGGACGTATCCGGCTCAAACCACATCGTCCAGCGCATGCTCGACGGCGCGATGCCGGTCGTCCCGAACCTATTCATACCCGTGGTCGATGTCCGCGACGTCGCCAGCGCGCATGTCATGGCGATGACCAACCCGGCTGCGGCGGGTGAGCGGTTCCTACTCTCCAACGGCCGAGCGCTCAGTTTGAAGGAGATCGGCGCCATCATCAAGGCTGCCCTTGGGGATGCGGCCAAGCGGGTCCCGACGCGCGCACTCCCCGACTTCGTGGTACGCATCGCTGCGCGCTTCAATGCCGAGATGCGTCCTTTCGTACCCGACCTCGGCTACGCCAAGAAAACCTCGAACGACAAGGCGCAGCGAATGCTCGGCTGGACACCACGCGAGCCTCGCGAGGCGATTGTGGCCGCGGCGACTTCTCTGGTCGGGAGAACTGGCTAAGCCGCCCAATTGTCCTGCGGCGCGGCTTGGAGGGCTAGACGCCACCATCTCAACGCGCCCGCGTCGCAATGAAGCGCCAGTCGGAGATCACGGCAAACCGATGCGGTTTGGCGCGACTGGCGTAAACTTCGCTATCCAGTATCGCCCGAAGATCGGCGAAGCTGTCGGGGTTTACTCCGCGACGGGCTGCCAAGAGCCTCTCTCGATCTCCAACCGGTCGCCGAAATCCCGGCCTCCCACTCCCCTCTACCATCGGGCATCACTGCCGTTTCGTGGCGGTGGGGACGCCGCTACTGTCCGCAGACCGGCGCAAAATCATTCCGCCGTGGTGGAGGGTGTTTGCGTCGACAAAGTCGCCGTCGGCGGTGAAGCCGGTGTCGTCCCAATATTCAATATGCGTACCGGTGACTTCATAACGCCCTTCATAGGCGCGTTCGCGAGTCCCACGCGCTTCGACGTAGCGCCCGGTGGGCAGGAGCTCGTGGCGAACGCGGCCGTCGTCGGTAATCCACATGCCGGAATAAGGATGGTCGGTCTGCAATTTGGTTTCCTGGGCTAGCGCGGACTGGCTCAAAAATATGGCGGTCATCACGATCGCAAGTGCGCGGCGCATGATCGTCTCCTAAGCGTGATTGACGTTCTGAGGGTGTTCAGCCTGCTGTCTGGCGATGACCATGGCGAGGCCGAGCCGTAGCCGATCCTGTCGCCGGGTTATTGCGCGCGCGGCTTGTTGTTCTCGACGACCTGCTGATAGGCAACGAGATCCAGAAAGGCCTCCGCCTCGACGGCTCGGCCGCCGTTCATCCGTAATATCCAGACGAACTGGTTGCGATACGGCGCTCCCGATGTGGTAGTGGCCGATCCGTCGAAACGAACGATGACCACGTTTCCATCCGCCCAGATACTCCGGACCTCCGGCATAACGGGCCCGGTCAAACGGCTGACCAGCGGCGCAGAGGCGCGTTGAATGAAATCCTGGAGACCGCGGTAAGTGCCGGCGACCGGGCCGGAGCCGTGAATCGTCCAGACGATGTCGGGCGCGAGAAGCTCCGCAAAGACGTTGCCGCCTGCACGCCATTTTTCAAAGGCTGCTTGGACGATGGCCTTATTGCGCGTCTCCACAGTGGCGTCGCGGCGCTCGGTGCGGGTGGGCGCTCCGGTTTGGGCCGGGGCCGCCGGTTCGATTGTGACCAGAAACGCTGAGACGAGCACGAATGCGCGGCTGGCGCCGATAAGTCGGTCGGTCAGTTGGATCATGCTCATTGCATATTCCTTTCCGTTTGCTGAAGCGGACGAAAGCCCGGCGTCTGCGGAGCCGCCATCACGAACGTCGTTGGTCGCCCTCCGCGGCGCTCAGGCGCGACGCGCTACCGCGGCTCCGCCGAAAAAGAGTTGCTGAACCAATGGGCGATCGACGAAGCGCGCTGGGAATATCGCAGCCGGTTCGCTCGCCAGGTTCAGGCGATCGAGCTGTTCTGGCGACAGCGCCACATCCAGAGCGCCCAGATTCTCCTCCGCCTGGGCGAGGGTGCGGGCGCCCATGATCGGCGATACGATCGTCGGGTTCATGAGCGTCCATGCCAGCGCGATCTGGGACGGCGTCGATCCCACTTCCTCGGCCACTGCGCGAACCTCCCGCGCAATTTCGATCGAGCGCTCGTTGAGATGCCCTGATGAGGCGATGACGCCCATGCGACTGGGAGACACCGCCGCATCGCGTGAATCCTGAACGTCCGCCTTGGTGTATTTGCCGGCCAGCACGCCGCCACCCAGCGGCGACCACGGAAGCACGCCGAGCCCCATGGCTTGGGCCATCGGCATGAGCTCATGCTCGACGGTGCGCTCCACCAGGCTGTATTCGATCTGAAGCGCGACGAAGGGCGACCACCCGCGCAACTCGGCAAGGGTCTGCATTTCAGCGATCCGCCACGCGGGCGTATTGCAAATGCCGACGTATAGGATCTTGCCGGACCGGACGAGGTCGTCGAGGGCCCGCATCACTTCATCCGGCTGGGTCGTCATGTCCCACCCATGGAGGTACAGGAGATCAATCCGGTCGGTGGCGAGCTGCCTTAGGCTTTGCTCGACCGAGCGCACCATGTTGAGGCGGTGGTTGCCGCCCGAATTGGGGTTGCCGAGCTCACGGGCCATCGTGAACTTCGTCGCGAGGACGAGCCGCTCTCGCTTGTCGTCGACGAACTCCCCAAGGAAGCGTTCGGCCGCCCCGTTAGTGTAGTTCACCGAGGTATCGATGAAATTGCCGCCTTGATCGATGTAGAGATCGAAGATGCGGCGAGCCTCGTTACTATCCGCGCCCCAGCCCCAATCCGATCCGAACGTCATGGTGCCCAGGCTCAACGGCGAAACACGCAAACCCGAGCGCCCCAGCAACTTGTAGTCGGTGAGCTTCATTTTTTCGGACCTCCTCAATTCTCTGACCAAAAACTAGAGGCCGACAGCAGAGCGGACAACTTGCCCAATCGTGACCAGGTTGGTAATGTGATCTTACCAATGGCCATTAATCTCGCTGGAATCTCTGTCTTTTTGGCGGTCGCGGAGATGCGAAGTTTCCGCGCGGCCGCTGAGCATTTGGGCGTGACGCGGCCAGCAGTCAGCCAGACCCTCCGTCGACTCGAAGATCGCCTTGGTGTCGCGCTGGTTCAGCGAACGACACGAAGCGTCAGCCTGACCGAGGCCGGCGAGCAGCTTTTCCAGCGCGTGGCGCCGGCCATCGGCGAGGTCGGCGCGGCCCTCGACGCCGTCGCGGATCGGGACACCGCGCCGAGCGGCCTTCTGCGGCTGGCGGTGTCCTCGATCGCAGAACGGTTCATCTCAGGACCGCTGCTGGCCGGCTTTGCGGACGCCTATCCTGCAATTCAGATCGACGTGACCGTCACGGATGAGGAATTCGACATCGTGGCGGAGGGCTATGATGCGGGGGTGCGGCTTGGCGAGGTGATCGACCAGGACATGATCGCCATCCCGGTGTCGGGCGAGCAGCGCCAGACCGTGGTTGCCGCGCCCGCCTATATCGAGCGCTTCGGCAAGCCTTTGCATCCGTCTGAGCTGGCGCAGCATCGCTGCATCGGCTGGCGTCCTGCACCCCGGACAGCGCCTTACCGCTGGGAGTTTGGCGAAGAAGGACGCGAGTACGACGTCGCCGTCAATCCTGAGATCACCACCAACGATATGTGGCTGATGATCCGTATTGCCTGCGCGGGGGGAGGCATCACCTTCGGCATGGAGGAGACCTTCAGGCCCTATGTTGCCTCCGGTCAGTTGGTCCCTCTCCTCGAGGACTATTGCCCGCCATTCGCAGGTTTCTTTCTCCATTTCCCCAATCGTCGGAATCTCGCGCCGAAGCTGCGGGCTTTGGTCGACCACGTAAAGCGATGGCGATAGCGGCAAAGGACCTGCCAGTGGCGGGTCCAGACATAGTGCCGCAAGCGTCGGCACTGTTAGGGAACTACCTATCGGAGCCCTGTCTAATGACTTCAATGGTATGGCCGAACAGATCCACGACAAGGCGCCCCGTCACGGTGACGTGTACATCATCGGCCGCACGAGATCGTGGTGTATCTCGGTAGGGCAAAGCCGCCCGGGCGGCAGCAGTCCATCGGATCGTCTTGGCGGTAGTGAGGGCAGATATCGGATCCCATCAAAAACGTCCAGGAAATCATATCTCGTCGCATGGCGTGCGACGTACGACCACAAAAAGCGTCGCACGAGACCAGTTTTGCTCCATCGGAAAAATTAAAAAGGCCCTTGCGGGCCAATCTCTTGAGGGTGGTGGGCGCACCAGGGCTCGAACCTGGGACCCGCTGATTAAGAGTTCAACACCATCGCTTCTCCGCAGTTTCCGAACGCACGCCGCGCTACGACGAGTCTTCGAGAAACTCTTTGTTTATAGATATTTCTCGCATAGTTTCGCGCTTCGTCGAACTCAAACCCTCCAACTGCTCAATCCGCCAACACCGTTTGAAAACCGTTTTGGCGGCCGTGGACTCTCGTCATGACCGATATTCGAATTTCTCTCACCGACAAGACGATCGCTCAATTGCCGGCTCCGAAGGACGGTTGGTACCTCGCGCGTGATACAGAATTGAAGGGCTTTTTCGTGGTCATCGGAAAGCGACGGAGGACCTTTACCGTCCAAGGTGACCTCAGGCAGGGTGGCAAGCGGGCTTCATCCATTAGGGTTTCCATTGGCGATGCTAGTCAGATGTCGACCCGCGCTGCGCGCGCCATTGCCAAGGAGTACTTGGCTCAAATTAGCCGCGGACGACATCCTAAGGACGATAAACGAGCCGAAGAACCGCATCCCGCTCCAGCGATGGCACTTGGTGCGGCGGTCGCGAGCATCACTCTCAGGCAGGCCTGGGAGCGTTACCTCGATGCGCATCTGATCCGGAAGAACCGTAGCGAAAAAACCATCGAGGGCTACCGCGATCACGTCGAACGAGTTTTTGCGGGCTGGCTAGACACCACCCTTCATGAGCTCGCAACCGATCCGGCTCGGGTGGCAAAAAAGCACGACGAAGTCACAAGAAAGAACGGGCCATACATGGCCAATGGCAGCATGCGGACCCTGCGGGCCGTCTACAATCATGCTCGGAAGACAAACAGGTCACTGCCGTCAGATAATCCAGCCGATGCGGTCGACTGGAATGAGGAGGAGCGCCGCAACACTGGAATGGGATCCACCGACTTGAAGAGCTGGTTCGTGCAACTAGCCGCCCTCGACAACCCGGTCCGCAGAGAGTTCCACCTCTTCACTCTCCTTTGCGGTTCCAGGCCTACTGCGCTCCAAGAAGCCAAGCCGGAGCACATCGATTTTCGGCGCCGCACGCTGCACATTCCCAAGCCAAAGGGCGGCAAGAAGAAGGCCTTCGATATCCCGTTGTCGCGTCAAATGATCCTTTGCCTCATCCGCGCAATCCGCTTCGGTAGACAGATATATCCTTCGCAAGCGCAAGACTGGTTGTTTCCGGCCGACAGCGCATCGGGTCATTTGGCGGAGGCAAAGGAGGACCGTGACATACTGCCGAAGTGGGGCAATGACCTTCGCCAGACCTTCCGTACGATAGCGACAGTGGCCGGCGTCTCCGAGATCGATGCCAAGCTCCTGATGAACCATGCCATTCCCGGAGTAAACGCGGGCTACATTACGCGACACAAGCTTCTCGAAGATCATCTGCGGAGTGAACAGCAAGCGATCAGCAATGCTGTATTTGTTGCGCTGGGCACATCAATAGCCGCAGACGTTGTGCTGCGAGATTGGCTCGGAAGGGGTGTCAGGCGGAAAGTAAACCAAAGAGCCGCTTTGGCCACAGACACAGAACAAGGCGATCGGCCGCTCACATTAAACAACGATCAATCTGGACCAGGATTCGAGAATTTGACGCTCTAAGCAGCCGCATGAATGCGGTCCAATCCATCATGGGCAAGTTTGAGCTAACTCCAGCAATCGACGTCCAATTCGAGTCGAAGAGGCACAGAGATACCCCTCCTCCCTCATCACCGCGGCGGTCGCCACCACCTACGCTACGTCGCTGCGGTACGAGCGCCATTTCATTGTCGCCGGGCGAGCGCGTTTAGGCAGACCATAGCGCTGCCGCAGGGGCCGCGGCATCGCCGGGAACAGCCGGTCATCGCGGTGCCGCACGACGGGCACAGCTTTCGGCTCGCGTAGAGCACAGTCTTCAGATCTTTCCTGCCGCCCGCATGCGTAGTTTCCTCGCTGGACGTCGGTGCAACAGTGTCGCCTAAAGTTGTCCGCGATCTCCTCAGATCTTGACCTCTCCGCTGGCCGATAGTGAAATCCGGCTTTCAGTGAGTGGCGTCGTGGAAGAGTTCGACAGAGGCTTCGCGCAGCGGGCGCGCGATCTGGCGGAGAATGCGGACCCGTTCACGAAGCGGCGGCTGCTCGACCTGGCCAAGCGATAGGATCTCAAGAGCAGCGGATCAAGCTACTGACGCGCTCCGGCGCCAAGGGCAACGCCGCCGATCTTGCTTTTCTCCGGCTCGGGCGAAGCATGAGTAAGGGCGGCATCGCAGAGACGGTGCACTTGGTCCGCAACGCACAAGAGCGCAGCGTTGGACGAGGGATGTCACTCGGCTTGATTCAGGCTCTCGATTCTGAGGACATCCATTCCTTCCGCGACGAAGTATGGCATGTGATCTCCAACCCGAAGGCCGACAAGCGCGGCGCCCGACCCCGACAAAACGGAAAGCTGAGCCGGATTGGACGTGACGTCTTAAGGCCAGACCAACTGCACGGTGCGTCTGCGAATACCCCAATTCGTCCAGAACTCGACCCACGAGCCGATCGCGACGAGCGATTTGACCTCGGGAGCGTTATCCGAGACGATACTTGCTCGATCGATTTCAGCGAGCAGAAACGCCCCACCCGTGTCTCCTTGCTGTGCAGCTACGCGCGCGAGTGTGTATAGGCGCGGATGGTCGGACGCGGTTAGGGCGATGGAAGGCAGAGGCATTATTGCTACACTCAGTTGTCAAGGTAAAGGGAGGCGGTCCCGCAACGAAGCGCTGGAACAACCTGTTTGATCGAAAGACAGTCCGGACGGGCGAGGCTACCGTCCGGCTAAATGCCTAGTTGCAAGCGTCCGCCATGCAGAGAACGCCGCGCAACGTGCGTATCTGGCTCAATCGCGTGAATCATAACAACGCCAACATAGTCCTTACTGACATTGCGACCACTGCGGCGAATAGGGCACAAAACAGTTCAACGTAATTCGGCTGATGCGACTGTATTCACAAAAGCCCACGCTCTTCGTCCGCAGATTAGCCATCCGTTCAAGCGGCGCGAGTAGATCGCATGGGGGCCGAAAACGTCCCGGCTCGCGCTTCCGCTAAGCTCATCCAATCGCGAAGAAGCCCCTTGTCATGCCTCGAATGGGAGGCCCGGCGCCGAAGATCTTCAATTGTATCGTCGGGATAACAGCGCGCAAAGTCTTCCCGGATCAAGCTCTCAAGGAAGTCTCGCTCAGCTTCGTCCCCTGGATCTACGTAATGGAGGCAAGTACTCAACATTGCTTTGTTCACCCGTCTCTGCTTGTTGCGCATTAGATTCTAGGGGGCCGAGCGCGGACGTCATCACCGCGAGGCAGAATAAGTACTGCCCCGCGCTGTTACATCGCCATTACCATTATCCCTTCGGAACCTCAGGCACTCTGTGTACGCGGACCTCAAGGACGGTCAATCGCCGAAGGTCGCCGGTCCGCGTCTCCCAGGTGATCGAGTTACCGGCACTAAGGCCAATCAGTGCGGCGCCGACGGGCGTCAGGACCGAAATCCTTCGTCGGGAGATGTCCGCATCGTCCGGATAAACGAGCGTCGCGGTCCGAACGGTCCCGTTCGCGTCGTCCCGGAATCGCACTTCAGAGCCCATGCAAACAGTCTGCGCAGGATGACCATCCGCAAGCACGTGTGCCCGCTCCAGCTCCTCGGTTAGTACAGAGGCCACATCAGGCATTTTGTTCGCCGCTGCTCGCGCGAGCAGCGACAGCCGCTTGTAATCATCGGCTGTGAGCGTTATCGGCGGCTTGATCTCGCTGCGCATGGTCGTATTAGTTGATGTTGTTGACATCGTGCTCTTCTCCATTTTTGCGTTCGGGTGGTGGCCCGACAAGATCGTCTTGGGGCGATTCAGGCCGCAGACGTTGCTTTGTCTGGTGGTGTGGCTCCCGTCGCCGCGCCAGTTTGAGGAGAGTTCGTTCCACGAAATGAAGCGGCCCGAGCTTCTGGGCCGATCTGGGCTGGCGGAATTCGGGTGCTCATCGGATGCATACGCCCTGTACGTACGGCGCGGTCCGACACGCTTGCAGGCGTTTTGGGCTCGACCGAGCGCGATGCGCTTTAGTTTGCCTGCTGAGAGCGCCCCGAGCTCGGAGCGGACAAGCACGCTGAGCTCGGGGCTATTCGCCCGCGATCGGATAACCTGCGAGACACAGGCCCTGAAAGAATGTTGCCAAGCTCAACATGATAAAGTTCAAATGGGCATTGCTGGCGTAAAGTCAAATGCGACATTTCGTCAGGAACGCATAGCGCCTCAAGAAGAACAGAAGACCCTTCTCAGACCGAAGGAGGTGCCCTTCCTCTCCTGCGCAAGAAGGCGCGGGCCTCTCTCTGCCAGTAGCTTTCAGTGATTGATCGCCTCGGTCCAGGCGACCCGATTTTGCTAGAAATGAACTAATCGTTCGCAGCGAGGATCGCAGTCACTCACTCGTCAAGCGCCGAAGATTCCTGCGCCGAATACGTGCCCTCCTGCAGGGCGATAAGTACAGTAAGAGCTACGCCTGCCACGCAGTTTGCGTCTCACCGGCACACCAAATTCAGGTGAGCAGAAGAGGACGGCGTGGCCTGCCTTGCTGCGCGCTTGCGGCAAACATGCTCCGCGGGCAGTATTCAAAGCCCTTCTGAAGCAAAACCTCAATTCCGCTTGTTTTTTGGTAGTACCATGTGCGTTTGCCACGAAGTTCTCTGGCAAAAGACGGCCGATCGACTGCTAAACGCGGAGATTGATAATGCCAAAGGAAAACGAAACATCGGAGCAGCGAGAAAAGCGAGAACTGGACGAGGAACTGGACCGGCAACTGCGGGAAACTTTTCCGGCCAGCGATCCCCCAAAAATCACGCGACCAGCCAAACGAACCCGCCGGAAATCATCTGTTCGCGACACTGGGCGAAGCCGCCGCTGAGTCATTTCGGAAGGACGCGGTGCATGGCGATCCGCGGAATGCGATTGCCTGCGGACGCCATGCTTGCTGCGTAGGGTATTCCGAGCCTAGAGCTGGATGAGACCTGCGCGGCGAGCTCCCGATCGTTCCACGTCACGCCTCAGAGGAGGCAACCGCGGCCACCTTTGGAGGTCTGAGGTCAGGGCGAGTGGGAGGAACGATGAGAACGTCCACGTTCACGGACCGCAGAACTTCTTCAGCGACGCTGCCAATCAACGCTCGGAGCAACCCAGATCGGCCGTGAGTACCCAGTACGAGCATGTCCGGCCGCTTTTCCGCAACCGCACGCGAGATCACGTGCATGGGAAGGCCCTCGTCGACCCTAAGCGACCATCGCTGGGTGCCTAGCTCATTGGCCACGAGAAAAGCGCTCATTTCCTCCATCGCCCCGTGGCGCTCGCTATCGACATATCCACTGATGACGTCGGGGCTCGCACCAGAGCTGAGCAATCGTCTCTTAGCTACCGGCGAGAAGGCGTGAAGAAGCGTCGCTCCCTCTTCCAACAGCCCGGCAGACTGACCGAAGCGGATCGCGTGGGCCGATGTTTCCGACATGTCGACCGGCACCAGAACCCGTTCGTAGCGCCGCTGCGCCTCGTTGTTCACCATCAGAACGGGATACTTTCCTCCGCGAATGACACGCTCGATAGTGGTCCCCGTAAAGATATCGCGCAGAAACTGCTTGCGATGGGCCCCCATCACGATGAGATCGGCGCCGACCGCGGCGCTCGCGCGCAAGATCCCGTCGAAGGGGTGCCCCCTGATCACGGTCGCATGGCAACGCGCGTCGGGCAGCTCGGGGATGGACCCGATTTGCTCTGTCAGGACCCGCTGAGCCTCGCGCTCTTCCATGCGAACCAGATCGGCTGGCAGGTCTTCATCAACGACGTGAATGAGGTGCAGCTCGGCACGGAGGGCGCGAGCCAGAAGGCCGGCTTGCCGCAAAGCGCGATGAGAACGCGTAGAAAAATCCGTCGCAGCGACGATGATCATGTCAGAACCCTTATATTGGCGCCAATCTCGCCGAGGCGATCTCGGCAAGGCGGCGATTTGATTGCTTGAAGGGCGGCTCGTGGCCCGGCCGCACACAGGCGGCCCCGAGATCCAAAGCGCAGACGCATGTCGCGGTCGAAAGCCGTGTGGGCGGCAGCGCGAGGTGACAAAGCACCTTCCAGCGTCACCCTTCTGGGTGATGCGGGATCGGCGGCGGACGGCGAGCGAAGGCCGCACGGAATCCGTCGGGATCATAAATCCAGATGAATAGGATCCACGAGGTCAGGACGAGCAGTGCCAAAAAGACAGACATAAGAACTCCCAGCTTGGTCAGAATCGTTGAGTTGCCGTGCCCGGGCGATTACAAAATCGCCCGGGTCACATGCCGATTTGCAGCCGGTTCTCCTGAATGTCTGGTTGCACTTTGGTCATCACGTCCTCTATTTGCGATGCCGCAGATCTCCGAACGGAATCCACATAATCAAGCCGGCGACGGCCCGATGATCGGCCGGCTGAAGTCGCGGAGAACGCGCACAGCTCAGCATCCTGCCTACAATGGACTTAGGCATGCGCCGCGGGAGATCAATTGCGACATTTAGCCGGCCTTGCGCGGCGGCGCGCCATCTGGAACCGGCGCGTGAGCAGCTCCGGCCTACCTATCCTGTGGTTCATCCACCTGCGCCCGTTCGGCGATGTCACGAAAGCGGGCTGCGCCGACGAGAATGGTCAGTGCGATCGGGGTGGTCACGATGCCGAGTACGACGATGAGAATTTCGTGCAGCACCGGTCTGGTCTGCAGAACCGAGAAGCAGATCATCGAAGCGGCGGCGATGAAGACGGTGCCGAGCGTCGTTCCGAGCGTCGGCGCATGGACCCTCTCGTAGAAGGTGCCGAGCCGCAAAAGGCCCAGCGAGCCGATCAGCGTGACGGCAGCGCCGGTCAATAGAAAGACCGCTGTGAGGACGGCAGCCCAAGGCGGCAAGTGCTCGATGCCGTTCATTCGATCACCTCGCCGCGAAGGAGGAACTTGGCCAGGGCAACCGTACCGACAAAGCCGAACAGGGCCATGGCCAGAGCGGCCTCGAAATAGAGCGCCTCGCCCGTTCGAATCCCAACCGTCAGAAGCAACAACATCGCGTTGACGGACAACGTGTCGAAACCGAGAACGCGATCCTGCGCGCGCGGTCCGAGGAAGATGCGCAAAGCACCGCAGCCGATCGCCAATCCCAGCAACACCTGCGCGACTAGGAGCGAGTAGGTCAGCATGAGCTGGCTCATTCGAATATCTCCAGCAGATGACGTTCGTAACGCTCCTTGATGGTGCGGACCCACTCCTCTTCATCGACAAGGTCCAGAACGTGGATGGTCAGCGCGCCTCTTTGGGCGTCAAAATTCACCCACAGAGTCCCCGGGGTCGACGTAATGATGCAGGCGAGCGAGGCCAGCCCGTAGGGGTCGCGCATGTCGAGGGGAATCTCCACAAAGCCCGGCGCTCGTTGTCGCCGTCCAAAGCCGAGAACGATCCGCCCCACCGCTAGATTCGAGCGGACGATGTCGACGGTGACCAGTGCCAATAGTCGCAGAATGACGCCGGGTCGCCTGACCCGCAGGCTCGGTAATTCCAGTACGGTCAGAATCCGTCCGCCGACGAGCGCGACCACGCAGCCAAGCAGGATGTGCCCGAGGGTGACCGCTTGATTGAGCAGCAGCCACAGCGCGAGCAGGCAGACGCTGACAATGGGAAAGGGCAGCAAGCGTGTCATTTGCCCTCCCCTTGTCGGCTGCTAGAGCCGGTGTCCAGTACGTCGCTGATGTAGTCCGCCGGCGAGTGGAGGGAATGCGCCGCGGCCTGCATGAAGCGGATCACGGGACCCGCCCAGACGGTTTGCGCAGCACAGATGAACAGCAGGAACATGATCGGCGCCATCTCGATCACGCGCACGCGCGGCACAGTGCGATCGCGCGAGGCCCAGAAGATGCGGATCCCCGCGCGTGCCATCGCGACCAAGGTCGCGAAACCCGAGAGGATCAGCACCGCGAGGAGAGCCCATCCGCCGCCGGGGATGGCCCCGCCCGGCTGATCGGCTGGATGCAGCGCCGCCACGAGCAGCGCGAATTTGGCGATAAATCCGGACAGCGGCGGCAAGCCGGCGATAACCAGCGCACAGCCGATGAAAGCGACGCCGAGCAATCCCATGGTGGCCACGATCGCGATGCCCACAGCTCCGTCGGCTTCGTCTGTCTCGACCTCCTCTCCATAAGCTTCCCGCGTGACAGCGATCATGTCCGCTCCAGGTTCACGGCCGCGCTCGATGAGCTCGACCAGGAGAAAGAATGCGCCGATGCCGAGCGTCGAGCTGACCAGGTAGAAGAGCGCTCCACTGGTGACGCCGACCTGTCCCATCCCTGTGGCGGCGAGCACCGTTCCAGAGGATATGAGCACCGAAAAACCGCCGAGTCGGGCGGTATCTTGCGAGGCCAGTGTGCCGATGGCTCCGAACAGGATCGTTGCCAAGCCGGCCAACAACAAGAACTCCCTGCCGAAGCCGGCCGATGCGCCGGCATTCTCGCCGAAAAGCAAGAGCGACAGGCGCAGCACGATATAGACGCCGACTTTCGTCATGATCGCGAAGATCGACGCCACCGGCGGACTTGCGGCGGCGTAGGCGGTCGGCAGCCAGAAGTTCAAGGGCCACATTCCCGCCTTGAGCAGGAAGGCAATCGCAAGCACGCCCGCACCTGCTTCGAGCAAGCCGCGGCTCTCGGCGGCGATCGCCGGCACGCGTGCCGCGAGATCCGCCATGTTGAGCGTTCCGGTCACGCCGTAGATCAGGCTGACCCCGATCAGAAACAACAGCGAGGCGGCGAGGTTGACGACGATGTAATGCAGACCTGCCTTCACCCGTGCAAGGCCGGATCCGTGCAGCAGAAGGCCGTATGACGCCGCCAGCAACAACTCGAAGAACACGAACAGGTTGAAGAGATCGCCCGTGAGGAAGGCGCCGTTGAGGCCCATCAGCAGGAATTGAAACAGCGAATGGAAATGCGCGCCTGCCCGGTGCCAGCGTGCAAGGGAGTACACAACTGAGGCCAGCGCGAGGATATTGGTCAGCAACAGCATTAGAGCCGACAGCCGATCGAGAACGAGGACAATTCCGAACGGCGCAGGCCAATTGCCCAGACGATAGACGTCGCTCGTGCCGGTATCGGAGATACCGAGCAGGATCGTGGCGATGCAAACGAGGGCAAGGGTTGCGCAGACGTTGAGGCCGGCGACGATCCACCGGTGCCTCTCTCCGTTGAGCAGCAGCATGCAGGCACCTGCCAGCAGGGGCAGGAGGATCGGGGCAATGATCAAACCAGAGGCGCCGCTCACGCTTCCGGCTCCTGGCCGTCGACATGATCGGTCCGGGCGAGGCCGCGGGATGCCAGCAGCACCACGAGGAAGAGCGCGGTGGTCGCGAAACTGATGACGATTGCAGTCAGCACCAGCGCCTGCGGGAGCGGATCGGCATACGGCGCAGATTCTGCGGCCTCCTTTGCGATGAGCACTGGAGCCCCCGTCCTCACTCGCCCCATGGCCACGATGAAGAGATTGACCGAGTAGGAAAGCAACGACAGCCCAATGATAACCTGAAAGGTGCGCGGCCGGAGGATCAGCCAAACGCCGGACGCCGCAAGCGTACCGATACCGATCGCCAGCACGAGCTCCATCAGACCAGTTCCTCCCTCGATGTCTTGCTGGCTGAGCTGCCGCTCTGAGGCGGAACCGCGTAGCGACGCAATGATTGGTGCGCGATCACGATGAGCATCAGCACCGTGGCGCCGATCACGAGCGAAAACACGCCGACGTCGAACAGGAATGCGCTTGCCGTGGGGACCCGGCCGATCAGCGGCAGCTCGGCATAGGCAAAGTACGAGGTCAGGAACGGATATCCGAAAACGCAGGCGGCGGCCCCCGTACACCCGGCGAGCAGAAGCCCGATCCCCATCCAGCGTACCGGCATGACGTTCAGATGAGCTTCCACCCATGTCGTGCCGCGCGCCATGTACTGCAGAATGAATGCGGTCGCCATGGCGACGCCGGCCACGAAGCCTCCGCCCGGAAGATCGTGCCCGCGCAACAGCAGGAAGATCGCCACGACACCGATCACGGGAAACATCAGCCTCATCATCAGCGCCGCCGTCTCCGTCGTATCCTTGGCGGTGTCACCCTTCTGTCGGTCGGGATGCGCCTCGTCGTGGGTGTCCTGGGCGTGCTGCTGTTCGGGAACGGGAATGCTCTCGGGTGCCGGACGGAAGCGGCGCAACAGCGCGTAGACGGTGAGCGCAACGACGGCGAGCACCGTGATCTCACCCATCGTATCGAATCCGCGGAAGTCCACCAGGATGACGTTGACCACGTTGGTTCCGCCACCTTTTGTATAGGCGTTTTCGATGAAGTATTGCGAGATGCTGTTCGTATCCGGGTGCTGCATGGCCGCAAAAGCGAGCGTCGCCAAGCCGACGCCGACGGAGAGCGCGATCGCGAAGTCACGCACGCGGTGCCATCGAATCGTGCCGGTTGGCGCGTCCGCCCCGGCCGGGGCGATACGTTTTGGCAACCACCGCAAGCCGAGCAAAAGGAGGACTGTCGTAACCGTCTCGACGACGATCTGCGTCAGCGCCACATCGGGAGCCGATAGCCATACGAAGCTGACGCAGGTCACGAGACCGGCAGACCCGAGCAGGATCAGCGCAGCGACGCGATGAAATTTGGCCTGGATTGCGGCGCCGACCGCGCAGGCGGCGCCGACCGTCCAAAGCAAAGCGAACGCAAGGTCGAATGTAGTGCGCAGGGGATCCGCAAGCGGGACGCCGCGCGAATAGATCGGCAGCAAGGCAGAGAGGAACGCTGTACCGGCCAGGACTCTCAATTGTGGCTGGAGACGTCTCGTTCCGAGCTTGCTCTCGAGCCAGCGTGCAAGACGCCAAGATAGCGTCACCATCGTCCAGTCGAAGATCTGCTTCCCGCTGAAGCGGCCGAGCAGAGGCGGCCCCTCGTTAACGAGAAGGTAGGAGCGCAGCATCACATAGACGCCGACGCCACCAACCATCGCCAGGCCGCTCATCAGCAATTCGGGCGTGAAGCCGTGCCAGATCCTGAGACTGTACTCCGGCATGTTGGAGCCAAGCACGGCGCCAGCGGCGGTGTCGAGGACCGGTGCAACGGTCAACGCCGGAGCGATGCCCACCACGACGCATGCAAGCACGAGAAGCTCGGCTGGAAGCCGCATCAGGAGGGGCGGCTCGTGAGGCGTGCGCGGAAGGCCGACAGGGGCAGGACCGAAGAACACGTCGCGAATGAACCGGAGAGAATAGGCAACGGTGAAAGTGCTTGCCGCAGTGACGATGTAGGGAAGCGCCTGATCGACAAATGAATTGTCATGGACTTCGATTGTCTCGGCGAAGAACATCTCTTTCGAGAGGAAGCCATTCAGCAGCGGCACGCCGGCCATCGATCCGGCCGCAACCATGGCCAGCGTCGCAGTGATCGGCATGAACGCGTAGAGACCGCTCAAGCGCCTGATGTCGCGCGTGCCGGTTTCGTGGTCGATGATGCCCGCAGCCATGAACAGCGAGGCCTTGAAGGTGGCATGGTTCATGATGTGAAAGATCGCCGCGATCTGCCCGAACGGCGTGTCCAGTCCAGTCAGGAGCGTGATCAAGCCGAGATGGCTAATGGTCGAGTAAGCCAGCAAGCCCTTTAGATCCTGCTGGAATACCGCGAGAAACGCGCCCAGCAGAAAGGTGATCAGGCCGGCCGATCCCACCAGCCACAGCCATTCGTTCGATCCGCCGAGGGCGGGCCAGAGTCTGACCAGAAGAAACACGCCCGCCTTCACCATCGTTGCCGAGTGCAGATAGGCGGATACGGGAGTCGGAGCCGCCATCGCGTGCGGCAGCCAAAAATGGAATGGAAATTGAGCGCTCTTGGTCAGGGCGCCGAGCAGGATCAGCACGAGCGCGGGAACATAGAGCGGATGCGAACGGATCGCCTCTCCTGACGCCAACACCTTGTCCAGGTCGTAGCTGCCGACGATGTGACCGATCAGCAGGACGCCGGCAAAGAGGCAGAGTCCGCCACTCGAGGTGATCACCAGCGCCATCCGTGCGCCGTCCCTCGCAGCCGAATTGTGATGCCAATAGCTGATCAGCAAGAACGAAAACAGGCTGGTCAGCTCCCAGAAGAAAACGAGCTGGAGCAGATTGCCGGAGAGCACGATCCCGAGCATCGCCCCCATGAATGCGAGCAGGAGAGAAAAGAACCGCGGAACGGGGTCGCTAGGCGACATGTAATAGCGGGCGTACAGCACCACCAGAAATCCGATGCCGGTGACCAGCATGGCGAACGCCCAGGCGAAGCCGTCGAGTCTCAGAGCGAACGAAAGACCAAGTTCGGCGATCCACGCCGTGCGCCAGCCGACGACCCCGCCGTGCGTCACGCTCGGATAGGCCACAGCAATGATGCAAAAGGCTGCAAGTGCAACTCCTCCGGCGAGCCATGCCGCAGCATTGCGGGCATGGACCCGCAGGAGCGCCGCAATGAAGCTTCCGACGAAGGGAAGGACGAGAACGGCAAGGAGGAACATGCCTTCGCTGCCCCAACTGCTAGATGGAGGGTATGTTTTCGCGACCCAGCTTGCTTAGCCGAGACAGACGCGTATCGCCACTGTAAGGTTTGGCGCCGCTCTGCGGGTCGACCGGCATGCCCCGGGGCCACTGGCCAGCCCTCATTCACAATCGAACGGTTCAGATCCAATGAGGAAAAGTGCCTACCAAGGCAGCAATTGCGGCCGCCAGCGCGCCAAGAAACGCGTACAATCCGCAGAGCGCGACCACCCGCCAGGCGCTTAGCACAACGGCCTCGCCGTCTTTGGCTTCACTGAACTCTGAGCGGCGTCGCATGTCGTCGATGCCATTCGTTGTTCCACGCAGGTGAGTCCAGCCCAATATAACGACGTGCTGCGGAATTGCGGCTCACATTCACGTCAAAGGCCGGCCCGGCCCAATTCGGGCGACAGAACGTTAGGGTCCTCAGATGCGGACCGACGTATGTTCAGCGTACTATGTGCGTGCACAATTGTGTATGGCCGCCGCCTACTTCACCCAGCAGGGGTTTCACTCGGCTTCAGTGCAAGCGACTGTGCGGTTTCGCCGCAATGTCGCCGACGGGCTAAGGACACCATATTAGTTGTAGTATGGCTTATAGCATCGACATTGATACGCGCGCGGCGCGCTTTGATCTTCACGCCGGGCTCCTTCATGCAGGCGGTTAGCCGGACGGTGTGCGCGCCGTCCGGGCTCTTTTCCAGCTTTCGTGATCTCCACCCGAGAGATCGAATTGAAGCAGAAGGAGTTTATCATGCTGCCTCTTCCAAAAATCGCGCTCACCGCATCTGACTATCCACGGCTTGAACAGCTCGCCCACATTGCCGCCCGACAAGGAGACTTGGACGGGATCTTCCTTATGGGCGAGATCAACAGGGCTGAGATCGTACCCGAAGAGTCGGAGGATCTCCCCTCATTCGTGACCATAGGATCGTGGGTCACCTATTCCCTAAACTGGGGCGTTCCTCCGCGAAGGGTCCAACTGGTCTGGCCCGAGGAGTGTCAAGCGGATCTTGCCCGCATTTCAGTTTTGACACCGTTAGGTGCGGCTTTGATCGGGCTTCAGGTCGGCGACCAAATGCCATACTTCGTTGCCGGCTGTTTGAACGTTGTCAGGGTGCAAAACGTGGCCCAGTCGGACGCCAAGGCAGTGCCACTCCTGCCCAAGGCGGCGCGTCGGCAGAGCAAGCCACTTGATGATGACCCAGGACCATCTGCGGCATAGGAGAAATCGATGGCCAATTTCGAAGCCGAGAGGCGTCATCGGATCGACTTCGAGACACCCGGCAGGCGCACAAAAGGTCTGATCTTTCTATCGGTTTCGGAATGACAGCCGGACAGGTCGGTCGATCGGCTATGCAGAACCACCATACGAGCGCGGCTTAGAGCACGTTGTCCCCTCGTGCATGTAACGGACCAGTCAGGCCGCCGCAAACTTGCAGCCGTACGCACTTGGAACCTCGTCGGGCCGAAGAACGAGAGCAGGATATGAGGAAGATTAAAGGCGCGGAAATCGCTCTGTTGACCATTCTAACAGCCATATTGTTGCTCACCGGCGCTGGAGCTGTTGTTACGTGGGGAGCGACCACCGGTATGGAAATCGGAAAGCATGGCTGGATAGCCCTTGGCCTCGGAACATTCTTCTCCCTGCTAGTCGGTTGCGGGCTGATGGCGCTGATGTTTTTCAGCAGTCGCAGCGGTCACGACGATATGGCGCCCCCCTTCCGTCGGACAGAGGTCAGATAGTCGTATCGTGCCCCTCATGACGGCCGGACAGCCGCCACCGTGGTGGTCGGCTGCACCGATGATGTCAACGATCTATATCTTGCTGATGGAGCGATATCGAGCAACACCCCGGTCGCCGTAGCAGTTGCCCGTGGCGCGCAGCGCCTGATCGTACTTCCTACCGGCTACGCCTGCGCTCTTGAGCGGCCACCAGTCGGGGCTGTTGCAATTGCCTTGCATGCACTGACTTTGCTGACCGGGTACCAACTAATGAACGAGTTTCAGAGTTATGTATCCGCACCTATCATCTTTTCTGAAGTTGACGCGCAATATTTGTCGCTTGTCAAATGCGCACAAGAGACAAAACTAATGGCGTGACGTTAAGCGCGGTCTTTGGATATCTGAGGTGCTTCGGTGTAAACAACGGCGTCATCCAATCCCGTCGCCGGACGACCGGAGCACATCCGTCGTCTCGCGCCGCGTCTATGCCCGTCGCATTCAACACGGAGGTAGCGCGATGAATCCGACAAGAACGCTTCACGATTTCGGTCAGAGCTTGTGGCTCGACAACATCACTCGCGATTTGCTCAACGATGGCACTTTGCAACGTTACATCGACGAGCTCTCGGTGACGGGACTGACGTCGAACCCCGCAATCTTCAATCATGCGATCAACAGCAGTACAACCTATGACGTCGACATTTGCCGGCAGGCGTTGCCGACGAAATCGGCTGAGGATCTTTTTTTCGATCTGGCTCTGGCAGATTTGACCCGCGCCGCCGAGTTGTTTCAACCTGTTTTCGCGCGGACAAATGGGATCGACGGCTGGGTGTCGCTGGAAGTCTCGCCCGCCTTAGCTCATGACAGCGACAAAACCGTCGAGGCGGCGCGCGAGCTTCACCGGCGTGGCGGCAAGCCCAACCTGTTCATTAAGATTCCCGGCACTGCGGAAGGGCTGCCTGCCATCGAGGCGGCTATCTTTGCCGGCGTTCCCATCAACGTCACGCTGCTTTTTTCGCGCGAGCAATACGTCGCGGCTGCCGAGTCCTACCTGCGCGGCGTCGAGCGGCGCATCGCGGCGGGGCTGAATCCGGCAGTGGCCTCGGTTGCCTCGCTCTTCGTCAGCCGCTGGGATGTCGCAGTCGCCGGCAAGGTTCCGGGCGCGCTGACAACCCGGCTCGGCATAGCCGTCGCTCAGCGGACCTACAAGGCTTATCGAGATTTGTTGGCCTCCCCGCGCTTCCTGCGCGCCGCCAACGCCGGCGCACTACCTCAGCGCCTGCTATGGGCAAGCACCGGCACCAAAGATCCGCACGCATCCGATATCCTCTACATCAAAGCACTCGCGGCACCTTTCACGATCAATACGATACCGGACGCTACCCTCAAGGCCTTTGAAGACCACGGCGAGGTCGACACGACCCTCGATCCTGACGGAGGAGACTGCGAGAGGGTTCTCGCCGAATTCCTGAAGGCCGGCATCGATATCGACGTGCTCGCTGCCAAGCTGCAGAACGACGGCGCCCAGTCTTTCGTCAAGTCTTGGAAAGATTTAATGGGCCGTATCAACTCCAAGGGGATCGCGATCCGCAAAGCGAGCTGACGTAGACGGTTATAACGTCCCGTACACCAGGCTTTGCGCGGGAGCATTAGGCCGGTCACCCACGCCATGCCCCCGCCTTTCTATAAAGCTGCAGCCTATCCCGTGCCCGTGCCCGTGCGCGGCGGCGCGGCTCGATCGGCGATCGCGGTCCCACAAGACCCATTCAAGCGCCGCTTCTATCTCGCCCCACTCGCGCATCGCATGGAGTGCTATTCACGCAGACCTGATAGAGCCTGTTTTTCGCCTTATGCCAATTGAGGTCGGGCGCCCTGTTCATCCACTAGACCGGCCCCGCCACCCAGTGCTTGCTTTATCTCGCTCACGGCTCGATGCGCGGGAGCCTCGGCATTCTGGTCCTTGTCGCGCCCTTGGCATCCCGGACCGGCCGCTTGGCGGTCATAGGGCGCTTGACGCACGTTAAGCGCTCGTCATCTTCGACATCCGGATTGGCCATCCTCCATAGGTGACTGCGCACGACGAGATAGCGTCCATCGGGCTTCACCTTATACGCCGATTTCCGCCGCGCTCGCGGGCCGCCAGTAGGGGCGTTTCAAAGCCCCGAAAATGACTTGGATATTGCACCGACTCTGCGCTGCAAACTCCTCAATTCGACCAGCGCGTTCTATCTCTCGATTGAATTCCTTAACGTCGCCAATTCGAGGAACTCGTCTGCTTGCCGTCTCAGCTCTTCGGACGCCATCGCCGGTGTGGTCTGTACACTTGACACGACCGTGACTCTGCCCCCCAAACGCTGAACCGCTTCGACGAGGGCACGAAAATCGCCGTCGCCAGAGAAAAGGAACAGTTCATCCAGTTGCGGGGCGATCTCGAGGGCGTCAATGGCAAGGTCTATACCAATGCTGCGTCTTGACCTCCTACCCTCATCCTCATGGCGCTTCATCAACTTCGTACGGACGGTGAACCGATTGACCTCGAGCCAGTCACTGAGACGCTGAACGCCGCCGGCCGCGCTCTCTCTTATCGCCAAGTAAAAGTAAGAACGGACTATGACCCCGGATTTCTCGAATTCCAGCAATAATCTTTTGTAATCGATTTCGAAGCCAAGGTTTCTCGCTGTCCGATCCAGATTGGCTCCATCGATAAAGAGCGCTCTTCGTCCTGTCATGCCTCTTGCTTCCGCGGCGATCTGAGCCGCTTGCTTCTTTCGCGCCAACCTGCGCAGTGGTTCCTAATGATCTCCCGAAATCCGAGGCAATACTTGGAATTGGTGGAACGGCGGCGGAGACGAAAGCGTCCACTCCAGCGTAGTCGCGCCGGGCCCCCACGGGTTGCCCGCTGCCGTCTCCTTCCGGACGAAGGCATGCACCATGGTTACGAAGAACGTGATCAGACCGGCGGCGGAGAGATAGGACCCGATGGAGGCAATTTGATTCAGGCCGCCGAATGCGTCCGGATAGTCTGCTATTCGTCGCGGCATTCCCGACAGTCCGAGGAAATGCATAGGGAAAAACGCAATGTTGACGCCGACAAACGTCAGCCAGAAGTGCAGTTTGCCGAGGGTTTCCGAAAACGTGTATCCGGTCATCTTCGGAAACCAATAATACCAGCCTGCAAAAATTGCGAACACGGCGCCAAGCGACAGGACGTAATGGAAATGCGCAACGACGTAGTAGGTGTCCTGCAGCGATCGGTCGATGCCTGGATTGGCAAGCACAACGCCGGTGACCCCACCGATCGTGAATACGAAGATGAATCCGATAGCCCACAGCATCGGCGTCCTGAAGGTTATGGAGCCGCCCCACATTGTCGCGATCCAGGAAAAGATCTTGATGCCCGTCGGCACAGCGATAACCATGCTGGCCAAGGCGAAATACGCCTGCGCGCTGCTGGACATGCCGACGGTGTACATATGATGGGCCCAGACGAGGAATCCGATGACCCCAATCGCAAGCAGCGCATAGACCATCCCCAGATAGCCGAAGATCGGCTTGCGGCTGAACGTGGAAACGACATGGCTCACGATGCCGAAACCCGGCAGGATCATGATGTAGACCTCGGGATGACCGAAGAACCAGAACAGATGCTGATACAGGATCGGGTCTCCGCCGCCTTCGGGCGCGAAGAACGTCGTTCCGAAATTACGGTCGGTCAGAAGCATGGTAATGGCGCCGGCCAGTACAGGCAGAGACAGCAGCAGCAGGAAAGCCGTGACGAGGACCGACCAGACGAACAGCGGCATCTTATGCATCGTCATGCCGGGCGCTCGCATATTGAAGATCGTCGTGATGAAGTTGATCGAGCCGAGAATCGACGACGCACCCGCGAGATGCATCGACAGGACCACGAAATCGACTGCCGGTCCCGGATGACCAGCGGTCGACAACGGGGCGTAGAGCGTCCACCCGGTGCCGGCGCCGTCCGCTCCAGGCGCGCCTTCGACGAACATCGAAATGATGAGCAGAGCAAACGACGCCGGCAGCAGCCAGAATGAAACGTTGTTCATTCGCGGAAACGCCATGTCCGGCGCGCCGATCATGAGCGGCACCATCCAGTTGCCGAATCCGCCCATCATCGCAGGCATGAGCGTGAAGAAGATCATGATCAGGCCGTGGCCTGTCACGAATACGTTGTAGACATGCGGGTCCGTGAAAATCTGCAGACCGGGAAGCTGCAATTCCATCCGAATCAAAACCGAAAAGATCCCACCGATAAAGCCTGCACATATGGCGAGCACGAAGTACATCGTGCCGATGTCCTTGTGGTTGGTCGAATAGAGATAGCGACGCCAGCCGCCGGGATGTGCCTGTTCCGCTTCGTGAGCGTCACCGACTGTCGACATGGTTGTCATCGCCAATTCCGATCAAGCATTGAAAGGTTAGACCTGCTCGCCTCACGGCCTTCAAAGCAAGTGGCTGCTTCTATCTTCCATCAAGGCAGCCGAGCGGCAATCGATTTTAATTGCAGCTTAAATGCATGATTCTTGATCGTTGAAATTCGCGTCCTTCTTCGAGGCCGACGTCAGAGACGTTGCAGTCCACGCTCCATTTGGAAGGCGCCAATCATCGATCGCGCGATGTCCCACGTGGTTCTCTGGCGATTGAAGACTTGGGCCAGAAAGGAGCGAGACCGACCTCTACGCCGGCAGCGGAGCGCCATGTCCGCTTAAGACCAAGCGAGCCTTTGCGCCCGCCGCTCGTATGACTCGTCTAAGATCGCCAGGAAGGCCTCGAGTATCTGGGAACCACCACCGGATACATCTCGTGAACCTTTCGAAATTCGCGTGCGATCTCTTCGTAGCCGACTGCGTCGAGGAAGTCGCAGATCACCGTTTCCGCGCTTTCGTGCACGTTGCAGCCGTCGTTGCTCCGTTGCAGCGATTTCAGTTTAGCGATCGTGTCATGCTTGATTGCGGTGTGCTCGAATTGCGGTTTGGGCAAAGCCGGCATTTCAACGTACTCCCCCTTTCCGGCATGGCACGAAACTGTCTTTCCACCGCGCCTTCACATCGAATTGACCTTCCTCGATACCGTCGGTCCGTCGCAGGCCGAGGTCTCAAAGCCCGAGATAAGCGCGTCGGACTTCTGGATCGTCGATGAGCTGCTTGGCGGACCCGCTGCGAGCGATATGTCCGCTTTCCATGACGTAACCTCGGTCGGCAACCGACAGAGCCAGATTGACGTCCTGTTCGACCAACAGAACTGTCACGCCCTCGCTGCGGATCGCCACCAGCGCATCGATCAACTGCTCCACGACTACGGGTGCCAGTCCCAAGCTCATCTCGTCGATCATCAAGAGGATCGGAGCGGCCATCAATCCGCGGGCCATCGCGCACATTTGCTGTTCGCCTCCCGACAAGCTGCCGGCAAGCTGACGCCGGCGCTCCGCCAGGCGCGGAAATAGAGAGTACATTCTGTTCAGGTCTCGGCTTATTCCAGACTTGTCCGCGCGTACGAACGCGCCCATCAACAGATTGTCCCGTACGCTCATGCGGTCGAAGAGCTGACGACCTTCAGGAACCTGCACGAGGCCGGCTCTAAAGGCACCGTCGGACGTCATCGACAGGAGATCCCGGGAATTCAAGGTCATGCTGCCCTGGCAGGGAAGCACGCGCGACAGCGCGCGCAGCAGAGTGGTCTTGCCCGCCCCGTTGCTGCCGACCAGCGCCACGACCTCGGCCGCGTAGATCTTCAGGGTTACGTCCTGCAAGACCGGCATTCCGCCGTAGCCCGCACTTACTCCGCGCACGTCAAGCAGCGGGACCGCTTTGGCTGCCGGGTCCAGTTTCATGCCCGCCTCTTGCCGAGATAGGCCTCGACGACCGTTTGGTTTGACAGGACGCGGCCCGGATCGCCCTCGGCGATCTTCACGCCATGATTCAGCACCAGCAGCCGATCCGACAGACTCCTGATGGCCTTGATGACGTGCTCGATGACGAGGACGCTGATCCCCTCATTGCGAACCTTGCGGATCACTTCGATCACGTCTTCAATCTCGACCTGATTGAGACCCGCCATGACCTCATCGCACAGAAGAACCTTCGGCTTCATTGCCAACGCCTTCGCCAGCTCGAGCCGCTTGCGGCCGGGCCCCCCCAATTCGTCGGCGCGCTGATCGATATTTCTGGCCAGTCCAACGAACTCCAGCTGAGCGCGGGCCTGCTCGCGGGCTTTCGCCATTTGGGCCTGTCCGCCTCCCCGTCCGAACAGTGCGCCCACGGCGACGTTGTCCAGGACCGATAAACCGGGAAAGGGACGCATGATCTGGAAGGTGCGGCCTATGCCCAGTCTCGCACGGCGATATGCAGGCAAGTGGACAATGGACCTTCCTTCGAAGAGGATGTCGCCGGAGCTGGGAGCCAGCGTTCCGCTTATCAGGCTGACCAGCGTTGATTTGCCTGCACCGTTCGGACCGATCAGGCCGAGGATCTCGCCACGCAGCAGCATGAAGCTGACGTCGTCGACGGCGACCAGACCCTCAAAGCGCCGGGTGACGTGGCTGATTTCGAGCATCGCCGTCATAGTTGGTGGCTCCGAATATTTTCGGCGAAATATCGCCAGCCCGTGCTGCGAAAGCGCCGCAGCACGTCGGCCAGGCCGCGCGGCATCACGACGACCGCAACGACAACGACAACGCCGAAGAACAGGCCCGCGAGACTGGTGATCTCGCTCGACAGAAGCTCGGAGACCGCCGAAAGCGAAAGCGCCCCGACGACGGGGCCGAAAACCGTCCCAGGTCCGCCAAATACCGCCATGATGATCATCTTGACGTTCAAGCCGATATCGAATGCGCTTTCCGGGTCGATGAACGTAACCCAGTAGGCGTGAATGCCGCCCGCCAGCGCGCTGAATACGCCCGACATGGCAAAAGCCACGGTTTTGTAGAGGGTCGTATTGACACCCATCACCGCCGCGCCTTCCTCATTTTCGCGGATGGCGATCAATCCAAAGCCGAAGCGGCTGCGCGTCAGCCAGTAGACGGTCAGGGTCGCGAGCACGAGCAGCAGCAGCGACAACTCGTAAAACAGCGGGTCGTTGTTGAGGGGCGGCAAGACGAGTCCGATGTTCCGCCCGGCCAGTTTCACGTTGGAGACGATCGCGGCCATGACCTGGGCGAGCGCCAGCGTCGCGATCGCGAAGTAGTGCCCCCGCAGCCGCAGCACCGGTATCCCAATGAGCACGGCAAACACGGCCGCAAGCGCCGCGCCGAACAGGAGGCCGACCCCGAAAGGCAATTGCCACTGCACCATCGCGATGGCCACTCCGTAGCTACCGAGCCCGTAAAAAACCGAATTTCCGAAGGAGGCATAGCCCGCATAGCCCCCAATGACGTTCCAGCCTTGCGCCAGAACGGCCAGAAGCAGGGCATTGATGCCAAATTGGATGAGCACGTCCGAACCAAACCACGGCACCGCTGCCAGGACGGCAATCGCGGCCAGAAGTAGCATGGTGCGTGCCGCCTTCATGCCGCTTTCCCGAGCAGACCGTTGGGGCGAACGATCAGCACCAACACCAGTACGCCGAAGCTTGCCACGTCGGAGAAGGTCGATCCGATATAGAGTGCTGTCAGGGACTCCAGGATTCCCAGGAATAAGCCGCCGACGATCACACCGAACGGATTGTCCAGTCCGCCGATGATCGAGATGGCAAAGGATTTGGCCGTCAGCGCCGCGCCGATATAGGGATTGATTTGCGACACCGTTCCGTAGAGGCCTCCGGCGGCGCCAGCCAGCGCAATCCCGATCCCAAACGTCATGGCGTAGAGGTGCCGGGGCTCGACGCCGTAGAGCCGGGCCGCGACCAGATTTTGCGCGGTGGCGCGGATCGCACGTCCGAGCCGTGTGCGCAGCAAGAAGAGCCACATGCTGACCGTCAGCACGATTGCAATGCCGAACGCCAGAAGACGCGACACCGGCAGTACCACCGTTCCCAAGGCGATGCTGTCGCCGACATAGGACGGGTTGATGGTGCGAAAGTCGGCTGAAAACGCAAACTGAGCCAGGTAGGTGAGCACGACCTCGATCCCGAAGGTCACCAGCAGAGTGTTGAACATCGGGGCCCTGACGATCAGGTTCAAAAGGCCTCGCTGCACGCCGTATCCCACCGCAAACATCACCACGGCAGTCAGCGGCAGCCCCAGAAACGGGTCGATGCCGGCATAAGTGTAGAGGTACCAGGACACATAGCCGCCGAGCATGATGAACGCGCCATGCGCAAGGTTGACGATATTGAGGACGCCCCAGACCAGGGCGAGACCGAGCGCCATCACGGCGTACAGACCGCCCAGGAGCATTCCGTTGACAAGAACTTGCGCGAGCAGGTCCACATCTTCCTCTTCTCAACCGAAGGCCCGTTCGCAGTCTGCCTAGCGCACGTCCCAAGCCGGCATGGGATATTTCGGCGGCGCGATCTTGCCATTGCCGCCGAAAATCGCGACCAAGCGGTCACCCTGAACCTGAATGACCGTCTGGGGCAGATCGATCTGGCCGCTCTCATTGAATTCAACCGGACCGTACAGGCTGTCGAACTTCACTTTCGAGAGCGCGTCGCGCACCTTCGCGGGATCCGTCGAGCCTGCCATTTCCGCGGCCTGCACCAAGACTTCCACGTCGGCGACGCCGGAGGCTGCATGATAATCGGGGTCGTAGCCGAACTTCGCCTTGTAGACGGCCGCGAACTGCGCGGCATCGCCAAACCAGCGGTCCTTCAGGTCTGCCGAAGGCAGCCAGGCTGTCATGCCGAAGGCGTAATCGGCATCCGTGCCCAGCGCCTTGCGGAAATCCTCGCTGGGAACGCCCACAGTGAAGGAATACATCTTTGGAGCGACCGCCAGACTCCTCGCCTGTCGCACGAAATTCAGGATCTCGGTCTCATGACCAGCGACCAGCACCGCATCGATGTTCTTGCTTTTGATCTGCGACAGAAGTGAACTGAAGTCCGTGGCGTTCGTGCTGTATCGCTCGTCCATGACCAACGTCAGACCCGCCTTCTTTAATTTTGGTCGAGTCCCCTCCGCCACCGAAACGTCAAAGGCATCGTCCGCGTACAGCAGCGCGACCGATTTGGGCGCAGGATCGAGCCCCTTCAACATCTCGATCGTCGAGCCAAAGTAGTTGCTGGCCGGCGCCAGCGTCCCGAAGATGAACTTGAAGCCGCGCGAGAAGATCTGGTCGGACGCGCCGCCCCCCTGCACCATTGGAACTCTGTATTTTTCGGACACGGCCGAATCCGCCAGCGCGAAATTGCTCGCAAACGGCCCCAGGAGGAAATCGACCTTGTCCTGCGAAACCAACTGCGTGTACTGACGCACACTCAAGTTCACGTCGGACTGATTGTCGTACAGCTTGAGCGCGAGCTTGTATGAATCATTTCCGATCTTGACGCCCCCCGCGGCATTAATGCGATCGACCGCGAGCTGATAAGCGTCGCGATAGTAGCGGCCGGTATTGGCGACGGGTCCCGTCAGTTGTACCGACGCTCCCAAGACGATCTCCTTTGCAAGAACCTCGCCCGACGGCATCGCGACGGCAGCGGCAAACAGCAGGAGCGCCGACAGACGGGAGATTCTGAACACGGAGCTCATGCTCCCCTCCTCGCCTTCGATTGCGGTAACGACGCGACGCTGCTCGCCGTCCGCTGGGGCTTTATGGCGATGAGAACGCTGCAGGGCGGCTGATGCAAGATCGACTCGCCCACCGATCCGTTCAACCAGCGCGCAAGGGTCCCTTGATCTCGATGGCCCACAACAATCAACTTGGCGCCTATTTCGCGGGCACAAACCACTATCTGTTCGGCCGGCCTCCCATGCCGGATCTCGCTGGTCGCTATGCATCCAGCGCGCTGGAAACGCTTGACGCCCTCTTCGAGCACCTTCTGCATCACAAACTGCTGATTCTGCGGGATATAAGTCATCGCTTCGCCGATGAGCATGCTTTCGGCAGCGTCGACGATCGCCAGAAGATGAACCGTCGCACCGCACCTTGACGCCAACGTCTCCGCCTGCGCCAGTGCCTCGCGGCCATCGGGCGAGCCGTCGAAAGCCAACAGGATTTTCTTATACATTGCGGGTTTCCTTTCCGTACTTACGTGCGCGGCCAGCAGCGACACGCCTGACCGCCGAGCATCTGGCAATCTTGGCCCAATAGACGGCGCGAGCGGCCGGCACCTTCATCGATACGCTCAAGCTGCTGGCGCAAAGATGGCCGATAGCCATTGAGCCTTCAGGACGGTGTCGACGCCACCGACCATCGAAGGCCAGCCGAAGCGTTTCGAAAAGAACACTTGCGGAAGTTCGCGTCATCTCGGCATTCCTCAGCAGCACGCCGTTCGGCGCAACGATCTGCACGATTAAGCCGTCATCAACGTATGTCGGGGATCAAGTTTGACAAACGAAAAGTATCAACACTTGATATCGGTTTTGTTGCTACCTGATATCGCGTGGCACCAACGCACAATTTTGAGAATGATCGAAGGTGTGAGATGTGACGAAGCGACAAAGGATTCGACGCTGCCCCATCAAACATCCACCTGCATCGAACTTGCACTGAACTGGCAACGAATTTCGTTTGCGCCGTTCAACCACGGATGAATACAGTTCTCTCAAGCACACAACAAAGCGGCTCAGGTCCGCCCAAGGAGGTTTCGATGTCGCGAGACGTAGTACGGCAGCTTGCCCATCGTCGTGAGCTTCTCACCGTCGGCGCCGCTATCGCCGGTCTTCTGCCTCTCTCCAACAGTGGGTTCGCGGCCGCCAGGCGCTCGCGCCCCAACAAGGGAAGCACTCGAACCGACAAGACTTCCGAGACGGCGGCCACGCTTCGCGATCTTTGGATCGGACACATTTTCTGGGTAAGAGCCGTCTCGCTCGCGACGATCGAAAAACAGGGAGCGATCGCAAAAACGGCAGAACGACAAGCCGTCGCCAACGCTCAGTCCATCGCCGCAACCATAGAGCCATTCTACGGCGCAGCGGCCAAGGACGCCTTCTTCAAGCTCCTTGCGGGACACTATGGTGCCGTAAAAGCCTATCTTGCAGCGACGGTCGCAGGCGACACCACCAGGCAAGGCGCGGCAACTCAGTCTCTAACTTCGAACGCCGAGGAAATTGCAAGCTTCCTGAGCAAGGCAAACCCATATCTGCAGAAGGATGCCGTGAACGGCCTGCTCCAGGCCCACGGTAGTCATCACATCCAGCAGATCCAGCAATTAACCGATCACCAGTACGACGCCGAGGCTCAAACCTGGGAAGAGATGAAGAATCACATCTATCAGATCGCGGATGCCACCGCTGACGCTCTGGCAAAGCAATTTGCCGAGAAGTTCTCCTGACCTTCGAGGCAGACAACGAGCACAGAGGATCGCTGCTCGTCGCGGCGATCCATTCTAGCCGGCGCGAGGGGCAATGATATCAGAACTGGCCGAAGAGACCGGCCGAGCACCGCGAGCTCGGCCGGAACGAAGCGCCGCTCAATCGGATGTGAAACTCGACCTCGACAGCACGGACGTCGTGCGCGGCCGTGAAATTGTACCACATGGGACCCAATCCTTCATGAACGGGACTGACCGCGCGATACATGCCGATCGGCATGGGCTGGCGATCTTGCCGAACTCGCTGTCGACCGGAGGACCGTCACGCTGCTCGGCTCGCCGCTTGCTGAACACCAATCGACCGAGTGGCCTTCCGATAGTCCGATCAAGGCTGCTCCCAGGGGACTCAATACCGAAACCGCGTTCGGTTGTTCCGACGTTTCGTGGGGCATGACGAGGACGACCTGCCTTGTCGTGCCGGTAACATTATCGCGCACGTCCACATGCGAGTTGACTGCTACGACGTTCTCTGGGAGCTCGTCATCAGGGACGATTCTCGCCCGAGATATCTCCCGTAGTACGTTCGATGCGGACGACGCCATACGGCTGTTCGTCAGCGCGGAGATAGCGATGGCGTATAGCCTGTCTCGATCCGCTTCTGAAAGCATGACTGGAGGAAGTGCAATCGGATGGTCGTCGGGCGTATTCATGGCGGACTCCTGGCGGGTCGAACCTCGCTATTTTCGCTCACCGCTTGCTATCCGCAAGCGAAAAACATTGCGCGTCATGATCAAGAAAATTGATCTATCCTTCTGCGACTCTTACGCTTGAGCGTCGTTTCCGATGTACTCGACGGTTCAAGCGCTGCAACGTGAACTTCGGCGCCCCCTGACGACGGAACGCCCCACCATGGCCAGAGGATATCGTTTACTAGAGGGCTCCATGGAAAACGACCTCTTGTCTGAGATAATTCTCGATCAAATTGCCGACGCCGTCATCTACGCAGACCGATCGGGTGAGATCGCGCGATGGAATCGCGCTTCGGTGGCCATGTTCGGCTTCCCCTCGGAAGAGGCGCTCGGCCAACGTCTCGATCTGATCATTCCAGAGCATCTGCGCGCTCCGCATTGGCGGGGGTTCGACGCAGCTATGTCAACCGGCTTATTGAAGCTACAAGGTCGTCCGACTTTGACGCGAGCCCTGCATAAGAGCGGACGCAAGCTCTACGTCGAGATGACCTTTGCCCTCGTGAAGGGTGTCGACGGCGACGTGCTTGGCTCGGTCGCCATGGCCCGCGACGTCACCGAACGCGTCGAGCGAGAGCGTTCTGCAACACGCGCGGCCTGACTTCGGCGGTCATAGCCGCTCGACTCTACGCTGCGCGGTCGCAAGGAAGCGCGACAGGAGCTTGGCGCAAGCGCACCCGTCGCGCTCCCACGAGCCAACAACATTCTTGATGCAAACTTGCAATACTTTTCGCTTGTCGAACTCGACCGAATAGCCGGTACTGGTGCGCGGCAGCCCAAGACATCGATGGCCCAATGAGCCAAGGACTGCAGATCCTTCTCGTTCTCGCAGGGAAACGACATCATGCGGAAAGCCCGGGTACCCCAACAAACGAACGCGGACGTCGCAATCCGGCAGTTTGCGCCCTCTCCTCTCAAGGCAAATGCGCTCGGCTCCAGCTACTTTGGCTATTGGTCCAAAGAGGAGATACTGAGCTTTCTCAAGCATCTGCTTGACGGCGAACACATCGGCCTGACCGCATACGCAGCGATCGGTCGTGCGGCCTGCACCCATCTTGCAGACCTGGCTTTAGAGGCCGAAATGGGCCAAGGAGCGATTTGCATCCTGCTCAGAAAGGAGATTGCCGCGAGAGGCGGGACCGGCATGCTTCGCGCAAAGGCGGCGGACGCCATTCCCAATATCGATTGCAGTCTCCGAAGCCGGATCAGATTTGCAAGCCGCAATCAGGCCATGCTGGCCGACATGATCGAGGATGCTGTCGTGGACATATTCGACTCCAAACTGAATGCGAAGCTCATTTACTTGCTGCTGCTACACCGCAAACAGGTCGAGCAGCTTGAAGCCATCGCCGCATAGCCCACGTGGGGCCAGCAGGTCTTTCGTGTCGCGCGGCACATGCAGAAACGAAGGGAGATTGTCGTGACCGCCAGAGAGTCTTTTGCACAGTGGGAGAAGAGAGAGATCGATCGTCGACTGAACGATGAGCTGGAGGGCACATTTCCGGCAAGCGATCCACCCAAGATTACTCGCTTTTCCGCGAAGTCGCATGGCGCCCCGGACGATACACGGCAGGGCGCCCGTGTGCCCAAGTTGCGAATGAAGCACCGATCAATCTTGTGATGTTCAATCAAAATCCGCCGACGGCGCGTAGGACGCCGCAGCGCCGATGAAGCAATGAGGTCATGGGAGGATATCATGGCCGGGCTGTGCGGTCTCGACCCTCAATACGACGCCTTCCTGTTTGCCTCGATAGGCGAGACAGATCAGAGCAACTTGAGCGTCTTGTCACTACTCGCACGTCAAGACGTCGATCCCTGGCAAGAGGCGGCTCGCCTAACGAGCCTGCCAAAGGCTCAAGCAATACAGAGCTTTGCTGCGACGATTTCACGATCGAAGAGCGAGCAATGGTCTCCGTCGGAGGCAATCGTGCTGGCTGGTCCCTTGATCGATCTGTTGCCGTCGCATGGCCGTCCCTCATCGGCAGCGCCCTGGGCAGAGGATGGGATCGGCGGGTTGACGGTGTGGGTGGTCCTCGGTGCGCTATTCATCTCGATCGCCATTTCGGGAAACAGCGTGCGGAATTCGACCAGGGACTCCGGCGAGCCGATCAACGTCGTCAGCAAGACTGCACGGGCGGGATACGGCCACACGATCGTCGAGTCGAATCGGAACGGATTAGAGCGTCGCTCCGAATAGAACGAACCGGTCGAGAGAAGGGAGAGGCATCAATGGGACGCAAGATTATCGCGGAGAACATCAAATTGAAGCGCGCATACGATGAAGTCCACTCCGGTGACGGCACGCGAATTCTGGTAGACCGTCTTTGGCCCCGCGGCGTCAGGAAAGTGGACGCGGCGATCGACCTTTGGGCCAAGGACATCGCGCCTAGCACCGGGCTGCGGAAGTGGTTCGGACACAATCCCGATCGTTGGACCGAGTTTCGCCGCCGCTACTCGGAAGAGATGCGCCAGCACCGCGAGCGGCTTGACGAGCTACGCGCCCTTGCCCAACGGGGGCGTATTACGCTCGTTTTCGCAGCGCATGATGCTGCTCACAACGATGCCGTCGTTCTTAGGGAAATCTTGCTCGGCCGGAGCACCTCCGGAGCGCCTTAGCCTCGCATCGGCCGGTAACCGAGCGCGATGCGAGACTTGACTATCTCGTGATTAGCAACATTTCTCGCGCTCTCGATGGATCAAGGCCAAGTTCGCGCCGCGGATATAAAAACACCTAATCGCAGCGCCCGCGCGCCCGTATTGTCTGCGGGGAGAGTATGGGGAAAGACCCGTCAGGGCGTCCATGATCCGCGGTCGCAGAAGCCCCGCGGGCCGGACCGTTCTGCCCTACCTGCCTCCCCTAGCTGGAGCAGAGCGCGTGATTTTCGGCGGATCGCTCGCGGGAAATGTTTGTTCCAGCTGCCTGTCCAATTCCTCATCCAGTTCCCGTCTCTCGCGCTGTTCTCGGGTCTCAATTTCTCTTGTCACGACTAATCTCTCCTATCTCGGCGGACAACCAAACCTGTTGACCTTCTCCGCGACCGCGCTGAATGCGTGGTTGGCGAATGGATTTCCTGCGGCAAGGGGTTGCGACCGCAAGACGAGGCCCCTGCTTCAATGCGGGACCAGATTTGGGGGCTTCGGACCTCCGGGCGCGAGCACGCGATGCGGTGCACGCCCGGTTCACGAGCGGATTTGTCGATACCCCGGGCTGCGAGGAGAATGCTTGGAAACTCGATTAAACATCATTGCTCTCATGTATGGTCTAAAGACGGGATCCCAAGGCAGCTGCGGACTTTTGCCGCACAGTCACACTGCTGCGAACTCGATTCAGGCGAGCATCATCAGCCGCCGTCAGACCAGGAGGGATTGGTGGCGCACCGGGGTTCGACAAAAGAGGCTGCGCGCCCGGTAGCCTCGTCTGCGCCTCATGGGCGTTAAGCTGCTTGCGTGCGCTCAGACTTCGCCACTACAAGCACGCTGCATGGCAGTGGAGACAAGGTCGACCCATCTGCCAGGCCATTGAAGTAGCGGGCGAGCGCTCCGTGATCTCGGCGACCGACGATAATCAGATCCGCGCCTGTCTCAACGGCGGCGAGCATTATCTGCTCCGCCGGCTTCCCGTAGTGCAGCTTACCTGCTGCCGCGCATCCGGTGCCCGTGAGCTGCCTCACAGCCTCGTCGAGCACTGCCTGGGTCTCAACTCCCTGATTCACGAAGGACGATGCCCCCGCCTCGACGGTGAGCATTCGCTCGGGCGATTCAACGATCGCAACGAGATGAACTATCGAACCGCACGCGGCCGCCACATTCTGGGCATGAACGAGTGCGTCGCGGCCTTCCGGTGATCCATCAAAAGCCAGGAGAATCCTTCTGTACATCAGAGTCCTTGGTTCGACATACGTTGAAGCTCGGAACGTCGACGGCACCGCAATGGTTCCTCGAGGGCATGGTCGGTCGGCATTTCTCTCGCTCCTGGTGCGGATCACGCTGAGGTCACCCTGCACGTCGACCAACATTCGACAAACGAAAACCATCATCGGTTGATGCCGATTGACCGAAGGAAAATGGGGCGAGAATTCTTCAATCTAAACGACCATGGACGCACGACTTGCCGGGCGTTGCACCTAACATTCTCGTCGATGAGAACTGACAACATTTTTCGTTTGCAAGACTCGCACAATGGACGACAACTCAGGAGGCTCCATGGGGACGCCGAACGCGGACTATCACAACGGATGCAATGCCTCTGCCGCTCGAAACTTTCGCCAAGCATGCAATGGGCACCCACGCGCTCACAGCGCCCCAACTGACATTGCTACTTTTGGCAATTATTGTCTGCCTGGGCATTGCCCTCGTGTGGACCCTTTGGGAGATCGACCACGATGCGAATCCGCGACACGATAGATATCGGTCGGATTAGGTATAGCCAACCGCAGCCCAGCAACGAGCTGATTGGATCAAAGTGGGCGCGACGGCACCCGTCGCGTCCACGTTCTCTCTTCGGCGCCCGACTAGTCTTCGCGGCCGACCTTGAGCACGGTTAGCTCGCGCCTTTCGCCGGTCCTGGTGCGGAACGAAATCGTCTGATTGACCGAAAGTCCCAGAAGTGCGACGCCAACCGGCGTCAGCACCGATACACGTCGGCATGCAATATCGGCATCAGGTGGATAAACTAGAACTACTTCTTGAACCTTTCCGGTCTGTTCATCCCGAAATTTCACTTTACTGCCGAAAGTGACGATATCGGGACGGAATTTATCTGCCGGCAGGACATGCGCTCGCTCGAGTTCCTCCCGAAGATATTCGCATACTTCGGCCATCGGCCCGCTAGCCGTCGACGAGAGCGCCGATAGTCTGGCGAAATGATCAGCATCAATGGCAATCGGCGGTCTCATCTCAGCTACTCTGTCGCGCTGCATTTCCCACTCCTCAAGTCTTATCGAGCGATCCAGCTCTCTGCGAACACATCCGCTCCTAAGCCGCCTGAGGGCCGTCGTCATCGGACCCCGGAGAGCTAGTGGAAGCCCGACCGGAGCTGGGGCGGGATTTTGCCGGAAACAACAGGGGTGCTCCCGCCGGTGCCAGGACGCCTTCGACAATGACGGAATGAAGCCCGCCCTCGATACTGAAGAACTTCATACGCTGCCCAACTCTCATTCCGAGAAGGGCGGCACCAAGCGGCGAGAGGACCGATAGTTCCATCAGCCCGTTTCTAAGATCTGGCGGGCACACCAGGATTTTGCTTTCGGACTGCCGACCACCATCGACCCTGTAGGTCACCCACTCGTTGAGACGCACAGTACCATCCGGTACCTGGTTCGTATCGAACACGGCGGCCCGACGAATCTCTGACATCAGGAATCTGCCAACCGGATGACGTTCCTTCACGGCATCATCGGCTAACCGTTCAAGGCGCGCATGGTCTCGTCGCGCTATGAAGATCGAGGGCAATTGCTCGGTGGAATCGAATTGGATGCTTGACATCGCGCAATACTCCTCAGTTTTCACGAGCCGGTAAGACGCCTTTGTCCGCCCCTTGGCGCTCGGAGGGGGCTAGACATATGCTTCGCATCCTCCGGGTTAGATCGATCAGATTGTTCGCGTGCTGCCCCAGCGCACCTATCTGATTTCGATAATACGCGTCTGAAACCTCGATCGCTTCCATGCCGGTTCTGGCGCCTGCAAGGCGGGCGAGATATGCAAATGACTGCAACGTGTTGTTGCCGGCCAGTTGCACGGTTTTGCGACTATGCTCTGCAATGGTCGCAACTACATCGCTCGCGGCGTTCATGTACACCCGCCCGATCTCTCTCGCCTCTGTCATCGCTTGAACTCCTTCGATATTAGCTCGATAGTGCAGCAGGTTGCCGGTCGCCAGTTGACCACGCTTCGTATTGCGGCGCACCTTCGCCGACATGCTCATATCAAACGAGCGCGCAGCGCGTGCTGCGCACTTCGTGACAGAGCAGGAAAGATTGCTGCAAAATTAGTTATGCCCGGACAGCCATTAAGGCTACCCGGGTCACCTGCCAATTTGCAGGTGGCCCTCGACGGAGTATTGTTGATCGAGCGCGATGATAATCATGCCAACATACTTGGCGCGACGGTCCGCGAAATCAAGATACTCCGTTGGTCCGCGCCGTTTTGTCGCGAAATGCTTCGTACCTTCGTACTTAGACACCTTCCGATCCTCCGCGGATTGAAAACGCGACGAGATACGGGCTTGAACGTTGCCCCGCGACAATTGCACAGCGCGCGTAGTGGCTCTTATCGCTGCGACTTTCGCCACGCTGCCGCATTAGATCTGCGTCGCTTAGCCCAGCGTTTTCATTGCACCGAACGGGCAAATTAACTCGTTTGTCGTCGAAGGCGGCCGATGGGAAGGTGCTCCTCTCCGGGAGACGAGTACCATGGCCAACGCTGGAAAGAGACGTCCTGACCGACCGTCCATAGTTCTAACGAAAATGGACCGACAAAAGCTGCTCAGGCTGCTTCGAGACTTGCCAACGAGGAGCGTCGATACCGATTGCCTTCTTCGAGAGGAGATTGATCGCGCCGATCTGATTTCAGACACCGCCGCATGGAGTTCAGCCGTCAGACTCGGATGCGAGGTGAAGTTCGTCGAGCATGGAACCTCACATCTTCGTCGCGGTCGTCTCGTTCTTCCGGACGAAACCAGAACCATTCATTGCATCTCGGTTCTAAGTCCGCTTGGCATCGCCCTCATTGGACTCGGACCTGGGCAGACAATTCATTGGACTGAGCGTGGCAGGGAACGAAGCCTCGCGGTGCTTGAAGTGCGAGCGAGCGGAGTATCACCGCCGACCTGATCGGCGACACAGCGTATCGATGCATGGTGACGGTCTTGGCGACCGTCGCCATTAGCGCCTCGCCAATGCTGACGCGATTGCAGGTCGAGCTACTTCCCGACGCTTGCAGCCTTGCGCAGCGCGACGAGTGCCGCCTCCAACGCTGAGGCGTCGACATTTGTCGCGTGTGTGGCGTAGACGGGGAATGAGAACCGAGGCGCGCCAGGAACTAGGTGAAGTGCGCCCTCGGCAAGATATGACTGAACCGCATGCATTCGGAAGTATCCTGAACCTCCCTCCAGGAGGATATAGCTCAGCGCAAGCGGACCGAGATTTGTTACGAGACTCGGCACGGTTTCCGGAAAGCTCACCGCATGATGAAGAGCGAACTCAGAACCCCATTCGACGTGAACATACCGAGGATCGTTCTCATGATACTTCGCGAGATCGGTTGTCACGAGAACAAGTTCTTCCTCCATGACCAGATCGACCTCCAACCCTGGTCGATGTTGGGGAGCGTACATGATCGCGATATCTACAAGCCCGGCAGCAACGTGCGTAATCAAATCCTGAGGAACGTCGACGTGAACGCGAAGCGCAATGTCTGGGTGTGATTGCCTCAACGTCCTGACCCACTCGATTAAAAGCGGCCGCCATAAGCTGACTTCGCTTCCAATCGTCAAGACAGCGCTGTGTCCTTCCGGCACCGCCACTTGCTGTTTTGCGCGCTGCCACAATTGCACGAAACTCGGCGCGAAACGGAGGAACTGTTCGCCAGCCGGGGTGAGGCTCGCACCGCCCTTGTTTCTAACGAACAGCGGCCGCCCAAGCTGCTGCTCGAGGAGACGCACACGTGCGCTGACCGTGGTCTGCGCGACATGCAAACGGTCGGCAGCTTTGATGAAGCTACCGGTTGACACGATCTCGATGAAAGTTCTGGCGAGTTCGATATCCATCGTTTCATAGCATAATTGCTGCAGCAAAATGTCAATTGAATTTGCTTTCCTGCTTGTTCGTGCAATATCGGATTAGACCTTCGGCCAAGCCGTCATTCCCCATGGCTGCCCGGTCGACACAACGGATTGGCAACTGGCGGTGACGAATTGGCCGACGTTCCACAAGCGCGCCGCCGCAGGATAGCCTCGCTATCCCGATCCTAAGCAGTTGTTCTTGCTAGAGGCTCGCGATCCATCGGCCGACCGCCGGCAAGATCAAAGAACGTCACCGCGTGCCCATCGCCGGCAATCAGTTTATGTCCGCCAACCTCTACCGAACGGCGCCAGCTGGAGGACGTCTGCCGGACCGTCCATGGCCGCAAGAAAAGGTCGAAAAACCCGAAGAAGGCCAAATGTAGACCGACCAGGTTGCAGGCCAACTCCGCCCGTCCAGGACGACAGGTCCGGATCGAGCCAGACGCTCGGCCGGAAGTAGAAATGCCGCTCGATATCAATATATTTGGAGGTAGCTAAGTAGTCTTCGCAAACCCGATTAAAGAGGGTCAGTTTCCCTTGGTCGCGGAACGGCCCGATTGTACTGCAGTCCTCTCATCGGAAGATAGCAAATGAAAGCTCGATGGACGGGACGCTTCAAGTAGGCGGCAGAACATCATCATCGGTTCGAATCGTCCTCCTCATCGTTGCGAATCGCGAGAATCCATCGCGCACCGTGCAATCGCCTTGCATTGAAACGTCAACACAATTCGTTTGTGTGCTCTGAGCTTTGAACGGATACAGAATGGACATGATGAAAGTGTTCGCGCGAGATCCCTCGATCGATGGAGCAAGATTGCAATGAGCAGATCGCACCAAAGTATCAGGATGCGGAAGCCGGCACCAGGAATGTCAAGATTCTTCAGCCAGTCGAATCGCGATCGCTATCGCAAATTAGCAAGCGGTGCGATTAGTCACGATGAGCAGCGTCAGCTGTTGAACGATCTCGCGAAGGAAATGGATGCGTTCAAGCGTGAGGCTCGCTGCTGCCTTTCGCCGGCAGGCGAGAATGGCAGTGCCGCCTCCGGCTCCTCCCGACCATCATGGTCAAGTTTGATTCAGCCTCAGCGGTCGATGTCCGATTGAAGCCATTGAAAGAAAGATTCGTCCATCCCGTCCCCGTGAGCCGCGCACGCCGCCTCGAACAGCCGAGACTGCAGCGTAAGAACTCACCGCCTCCTGGCCTCGCAAATTCAGATCATGCGCATGCGCAGCAAGCCTGCTCACGTTAGCCGTGGTGAGATTTTTCTTGATCTCCCGGTGCACATGTCGTGCACACGCCGCCGCCTATCCAATTGAAAACTTGAACTCTCGCTCCGATCCATCGTTGGACAAGCCGGAGCGCCACTCGTGGATCTCGCCATGCGCTGATGGCAGTCAGCTCTTAATCACACAAGAAGTGCTGAGGTGTCGCGCGACGCAAGCCTCTATCGGCCGCTGCGGGCCGTCGGTCGAAAATGGCCGTTTGAAAAATTAGATGCTCAAACGGCTTTGCTGGCTAAGTCATTGAAATGGTGGGCGCACCAGGGCTCGAACCTGGGACCCGCTGATTAAGAGTTCAAAACCGGCGCCTCGCTGCGATTTCTGAATCTGCGCCACACTACGACGGCGTCCAAGAAGGTCTTTTATTTATAGGGACTTGTCGCATAGCTTCGCACTCCAGCGAACCCTCACCTTCAAACACCTCAGTTCGCCAAAACCGTTTGAAAACCGTTTTAGCAGTTCACGCCGCCCCCATGACCGACATTCGCATTGCTCTCAGCGACAAGGCCATCGCTCAGCTACCCACGCCCGAAGATGGCTGGTATCTGGCTCGCGACACCGAGTTGAAAGGCTTCTTCGTGGTTGTGGGGAAGCGGAAGAGGACGTTCACTGTTCAAGGTGATCTTCGACAACGGGGAAAGCGAGCCTCATCCATCAGAGTGTCGATTGGAGATGCGAGCGAGTTGACGACCCGAGCAGCCCGCGCGATTGCCAAAGAATATCTTGCTCAGATCAGCAAAGGACAGCACCCGAAAACGAGACCAGACGGAAAGGCCGGACGGGCTGAGACCGATGGGAATAGTGCCGTAGCGGCCGCTACCCTAAAGCAGGCTTGGCAACGCTATCTGGAAGCTCACCTGATCCGAAAAGGCCGTAGCGAGAAAACGATAAGTGGCTATCGGGATCACGTCGAACGTCTCTTTTCGGAATGGCTTGACACCCCTCTGCTCGATCTCGCGAACGATCCCGGCCGCGTCGCCGAAAAGCATGATCAGCTTACCAAGGAGAACGGTCCGTATATGGCGAATGGCAGCATGCGGACGCTGCGGGCCATCTACAATCATGCTCGGAAGACCAATCGATCGCTGCCACGTGACAATCCGGCAGATGCAGTCGATTGGAATCAGGAAGAGCGCAGGAACACTGGTATGGGCACCGGTGATTTGAAAGAATGGTTCTTAGAGCTGGCTGGTCTGGACAATCCGATCCGGCGCGAATTCCATCTTTTCACATTACTCTGTGGCTCGAGGCCCACCGCATTGCAGCAGGCCAAGCCCGATCACATCAATTTTCGAAGGCGAACGCTCCACATCCCAAAGCCTAAGGGAGGCAGTAAGCGAGCGTTCGACATCCCGCTATCTCGGGAAATGATCCTGAGCCTCACCAGGGTGCTTCGTTTCGGCAGGCAAATGCATCCGTCTCAGGCGCAAAAATGGCTATTCCCAGCTGAGAGCGCTTCAGGGCACTTGGCGGAAACAAAGGAAGGTCGAGATATTCTATCAAAATGGGGCAATGACCTTCGTCAAACATTTCGGACGATTGCCACCGTTGCCGGCGTTTCCGAGTTCGATGCCAAGCTCCTCATGAACCATTCTATCCCTGGTGTGAACGCTGGCTATGTCACCCGACACAAGCTGGTTGAAGACCACCTGCGCAGCCAACAACAAGCTATCAGCACCGTCGTATTTTCCGCACTGGGTAAGTCGCTTACAGAAGAGCAAGTTCTGATCAATTGGCTTGGCCACAGAGCCAGCCGAAGAGCCGTGACCCAATTCCGATTAGAGCCAAACACTCTGGGCGAGGAGCAAGAAAGAACTCGGAAGGCCGCATGACTTCAGCCGTCGGCGTGTCAGGTGACCGGATGGCACCCTTTCCAAACACGTACTAAGGACCTACGCCTACCGGCGCTTTGTACGTAACGAACTCAAGACCTTGAGCGTCGTTTTAGCCACAACAGATCAGACGCCGAATGGCGGAATCAAAATCAGTTTGATTATTCAATGATTTCAAAGCGCATTTGGAAAAACGGGCCAATTCGCCTCTAGTGATATCAATTGCTTAGCAGGAATTTCCAAATAAGGAAGCGCCTCTCCGAGGTTCGCCAACTACATGCTGCGCGGTCGCCCTCAGCACAATGCCTCAGCCATTCTCATCCGGAGGTCTGTTCCGGAAGCCGCGCAAGACACACGACCAACGCGTCGTAGGACTTTGTGCGTACCGACCGAGCGGCTAATTAGGAGACACGCTATCGGCTTTGATTTCCCAAGAGAATTTTCCCAACGAGATTCAAATTCAAACATTGGATATCCTGTAATTTACAGCGAAAAAACCCAACCACGGTGGCCTTCATCTCCATACCGAGTTGATTGAAACCATTTCCAACCTATTGCACCGTCGAAACAAGGAACAACCCGTTGGCTTCGCAGTTCTTTGGGCGCCGCTGGCCTGAGTGTCGTCGGGCGCCTCAAGGGCCCAGCCAAATCCGGACACGGCGGTTCGTACCATTTTGCTCCATGGAGAATTTGGATATGAAAACCACCTGTCTCCTATTTGGGCCGTCAACCGGCTTGGCCCGCGTTGAGCGGCCCTCGCGCGTGCCTCCCTCTGGCAGTCCGTTCGACCGCAAGAATGGCGCCGGCTGCTGAAGGAGGGCAAGCCATGTCAATCCCGTCAGCCCTCCCCACGATCAACTCGGAAGGCGGGTTATCACGATATCTGCCACAGATCCGCAACTTCCCACTGCTCACCGCGTCCCAGGAAACGACGTATGCGAGGCGCCTTCGGGAGACTGGAGATCGGAAGCTGCTTACATCTGGTGACGAGCCATCTAAGACTGGCTGCCAAAATAGAGCTGAAGTATCGGCGCTACGGTCTATCGGTCGCCGAGCTCGTCTCGGAAGCCAATGAACCACGAGCGAAGCCATCGCGTTGACGGTCGTCTTTGCGGTCTAGGTGATGCGCCGTAACGACTGTTGCAAGGACGCGCGTAAGGCCGATGGTTGCGCAGCACGTTGAAGTGTGGCGTCCCCTTCGATGGTCCGGTCGGCTCCCTATTCGACAAGGCTGCGGTTTCCGCCGTCAAATGAACGGCTTTCCTCCCGTAACAGCCAGGGTCGCGCCTGAAGTATAGCTCGATAGCGGATCGGCCAACATAACGTAGGCAGTCGCGAGCTCAGCCGGTTGTCCGGCTCGCTGCATCGGCACCTGCTTGCCGAAATTCTTGACGGTCTCCTCAGGCATGGTCGACGGAATGAGAGGCGTCCAAATCGGCCCCGGTGCGACTGCGTTCACGCGAATGCCCTTGCTGGCCAGCATCTGGGCGAGCCCACCAGTAAAGTTCTGTATCGCTCCTTTGGTGGTGGCATATGCCAACAAACTCGGGTTTGGCATATCGGAGTTCACAGATGCCGTATTGATAATTGACGAACCCGGGGGCATGTGAGGGACAGCGCCTTTCGTCAGATAGAACATCGCGTGGATGTTCACCTCGAATGTACGCTGCCATTCCTCGTCGCTGATGTCTTCAATGTCCTTGAAGGTGGCTTGATGGGCGGCATTGTTGACGAGGATGTCGATGCCTCCCAATTGCTCGACCGCACGGCGCACGATCGAACGGCAATGATCGGGATGTCGGACATCGCCGGGCATGAGGAGAGCCTTCCGCCCTTCTCGCTCCACGAAGGTCTTCACCTCGGCCGCATCCTCATCCTCGTTGAGATAGGAAATGAGAATGTCCGCGCCTTCCCGCGCGTAAGCGATCGCGACGGCTCGACCAATGCCGCTGTCACCGCCGGTGATGATGGCTTTCTTGCCGGCCAGGCGGCCCGCTCCTTTATAGCTTACCTCACCATGATCGGGACGCGGTTTCATCGCGCCAGTCGAACCCGGCATGGGTTGCTGCTGAGTCGGATAAGGGGGCTTGGGATAATCGGTCATGGCTCAGCTCCGTTAGTCCTTCCGCTAACCGACCGAGGCTGGAAGCGTTCCTGCAAAGGGGCGACCACCTCGCAGCTGCGGCCTTTGTGGATTTTTGCACTGACGGCAAGAAATCGGCGCCTCCGCGATGACGACGAGAACCCCCGAAGGAAGCGATCATCGCGGACCGGACAATCGTTCGACGATATCGAGCGGGATCCGCGCTGGTCGGTCTGGAACACGCAGCGCGCCACGAGCCGGCCGCCCGGCGGCGAGAGCATGCGCGCCCTTCAGCAACGCACCGAGTTCGATGTGGATATCGAGATCATGGAGGTTCCGCACGCGATCAGGGCGGGGCGCGGAACAGTCGAGATGCGCGCGCCCTATCTGACATTGCCTCCGGGGGACGCAGCCGCGGGGCCACTTCACCATTTCCAGAAGCTCGCCGTCGGTCTGGTCTGGGAGGTTGGCGCTTGGGACAAGCGGCGTGCCATTCCGCCGGCGCTGTTGCGGCGCCTTCCCGGTGCCGGCAGAACTTTATATTCGCTACAGCGAGGGGCAGGGACTGAGCGGCTTCCCGAGACGGTCGCGCGAGACACATCAGCACACCCGATATCGTGGCCCTCGGTCGGCTGATCCGGCAGCTCTTGACGATCAGCAGCACGCCCTTATCGAGGCGGCCATTATGAATGATCGCGTTGCGAGCGTAGCCCGTCGCATTCTGATGATCGTGCAATGGCTTCGCCGGCGCCGGGTGGGTGAACCTTCAGAGCCGATCGGGGGCCACATTGGGCGCCGAATAACAGCAGCGCGCTGGGCACGGTATGCACTATCGCCGGATTGATGGACGAGAAACACGTCAGCTCGCCGATTAAGTCATGGATGGTGTCCGCCGAATGAGAACTTCATCGGCCCGATCGCAGGCAGTCGGGAACGGCACGGCCTTTTCCGCCTTGGCGCCTTCGTGGCGGCCCGAGGCAACCTGCGATGGGGTCGAACGCGCACTGAATATCTTGTTGCGGAATCTTTTTAGCGCAAGTGGGTCTACTATGTCGTGCGCGCACGCGCATAGCTTCGGTCGCTTCCAACAAGCGCCCGGCAATATAGCGCGCCAGATCTCCCCCATTTAGCATGCTCAATTAACTTCATTTGCGACTGCAGCTCCCGCATCGGAACGGCGGACCGAATGCCCAGCCATACTCAACAGATGATGCTCGGATGCACGCATTCTAAGCATCTTCTGATAAAGCTTCACGTACTCGGCTGCCATGCGCGTTGCGGAGAAGCGATCCTCGAAGCGGGCGCGAACGGCCTTTCGATCCAGCGAAAGCAAGTTCGGCATCGCGTGCACGGCTTCGTCTACGCTTTCAACGATGCGTCCGGTGATGCCGTCTTCAATAATCTCAGCGACCGATCCTCCGCGGAACGCCAAAACGGGTGTGCCGCATGCCATCGCCTCGATCATGACGAGACCAAATGGCTCCGGCCAATCAATTGGAAACAGCAGCGCTGCGGCGTTTCCTAGAAAGTCCGTCTTTTCGCTCTCGTTGATCTCGCCGATGAATTCGACCCCCGGTGCGTCAAGCAGCGGCGCAATAGTGTCGCGAAAATAGGCCTCGTCGGCATGGTCGACCTTCGCGGCGATCTTCAATGGCAGGCCTGCCGCTCGCGCAATTGCGATGGCGCGGTCAGGCCGCTTCTCCGGAGAAATTCGTCCAAGGAAGGCGAGATAGCCACCGCCCGGGTGATAGGACGGCTTGTGCAGATCCAGCGGCAGCCCGTGATAGACAGTTGAGATGAAATTGGCTCGCGGCAGTGGCGTGCGCTGAGCATCGGAGATCGACACCAAAGGCATCTCAGGGAAATGGGCGTAGAACGGCAGGTGGTCAGGCAGATCCTGCCGCCCGTGCAGGGTCGTTACTGTTCGTGCCGCCTGCGTCCGAAACAGCGGAAAGTGCAGGTAATCGACATGGAAATGGAGGACGTCAAACTCCGCAGCGCGCTCCCGGACCTTGTCGAGGAGCACCATTTGGTGCGGAATGGAATTTTGAACATCCGGATCGAGCCGCAGGGCCCGCGGCGTGCCCGGAACGAGTTCGGCTGAGGTGATGGAATCCCCGCTCGCAAACAGGGTGACCTTGTGACCCTGCCTGACCAACTCCTCCGTCAGGTAATGCACGACCCGCTCGGTACCGCCATAAAGCCGGGGCGGTACGCTCTCGAATAGCGGGGCAATCTGCGCGATCTTCATTCCGTTCTCCGTGCTTCCAATCGGTTCATGCTCTTTACAACTTCAGGTCTAGCCGGCCTTCGCCACCACGACTGCGCCGATGCGCGGCGGCGTTGCGGCCCCAGACGGAGCCAGCCGTTCCGGGAAGTCATTATGCACCGCCGCCGGGGAGCGGCTCTTGCGTTCGCGCTTAGCCTCGGCCCCTTGCGCTACCGGCGAACCAAGCCGACCTGGAGAGCCGATGTTGACGCCGAGCGCGGCGAAGCACGGCGGATCACTCGCAGTAAATGATTCCAGAAGCGCTGTCTCGACCACGTCGTTTTGGACTGCTCGTGCCATGGTCACTCACACTCGTTGGTAGGTACGCTTGGAAGGGCCCGGCCGAGGTGCAGCAGGACGGCAGAAACTCCTTCCAATCGTCTCAGCCGGGGCCGCCAACAACATGGGTGCGGCACGGCTGTTTTCGCAAGGGACCGAGGGGACTTGAAACGATCGAGGCTGCTTCTAATTTCATGGGTGACCGGGCGAGTAATCGCACGGCATACCGGGCGCCTTCCGCAGGGCCCGGTCCGCGGGCGCCCGGCAGGTGTCCGAGGCGCTCCTATCCATGTTGCTCGAAGGAGGATATGGCTATGACCACGCTTGATCTCGCTCCCTTGTGGCGATCGACAGTTGGGTACGATCGGTTGTTCGACTTTCTCGAGGACTCCGGCGGATGGACCGGCGGGGACAACTACCCGCCTTACGACATCCAACGCGTCGGCGAGGACCACTACCAAATCTCGCTGGCTCTTGCGGGCTTCACGCCTGAGGAGGTTTCCATCACGGCCGAGCAGAACACCCTAACCGTTGAGGGTCGAAAGGCCGATAAGGGCAGCTATCAATATCTCTACCAAGGCATCTCTTCGCGCCCGTTCCGGCGGATCTTCAATCTGGCCGAATATGTGGAAGTGAAGGGCGCCTCGTTTGAGAACGGCATGCTCAAGATCGATTTGGCACGGGAGATTCCCGAGGCGATGAAACCGCGCCAGATTACGATCAGCACAGGCGATCACCAGCAAGCCGAGAACAAGCAAGCGGCCTAACACCGCCTGGTCGTAGTTGAATTGTGCGGCGTATCCACGCCGCCTCGCGAACCTTTGGAACAAAGAAAGGAGAAACCCTATGGCTATCAATGATCTAATCCCTTGGGGCCGCGGTCGCGATCTAACCACCCGCCGCGCCGAAAACTACAATCCAGTTCTCACCCTGCATCGGGAGATGAATCGGCTATTCGACGACGTCTTCCGCGGCTTCGATGTGGCGCCGTTTGGCGGCAGCTTTTTCGAGTCGATGAATTGGCCGAGCATTGAGGTCAATGAGAGTGACAAGGACGTGAGGGTCACGGCGGAGCTGCCGGGCCTTGACGAAAAAGACGTCCAGGTCGAGCTAACTAACGGCGTTCTCTCGATCAAGGGAGAGAAGAAGACCGAGACGGAAGACAAGGATCGCAAGTTCAGTGAGCGCTATTATGGCAGGTTTGAACGGCGCATCCCGATCGTCGACGTGGACCAGGACAAGATATCTGCCGCGTTCAAGAACGGCGTGCTGACGGTCACCATGCCAAAGCTGCCGCAAGCAGAATCGAAGGTGAAGCGCATCGCGATCAACTCGAAATGAGGCAAATCGACGGGAGCGCCCCCCGCTCCCGTCCCGCTTCTAATGGCGTAAGCCGTCTTGGGGGACGTGCCCAAACATGGACACAAAACGGAAATCCAGTTTCGCTGGCGCCGCGGATGTCGTTGCGCATGCGGAGATCGCGGCTCAGCATATTAAGGAACTGAAAGTGCCCTGTGCGAACGGAGATAAGGCGGCGGCCCGTCGATCGCTGCGCCAGGCAATCAGCGAACTCGAGCTGGCTCGCGCTATGGTGCGGACCGGTCTCGATTGAGCCCGACGGATTCCGGTTCCGTTCGCGTGCGACCGACTCAAGCAGAATGTTGGCTGGCTCTTGTGCGTAGCATCGCCTCGAGCTTGGCCGAGAGCTCTCGGGAGGAAAACGGTTTGCTGAGGAGCATGCTGCCGTTGATATGCTTGCCAGTCTCCTCGATGAGATCCGGATAGCCACTGCAGTACACGATGGGCAAGCCGGGTTGCTGGCGTTGAAGTTCAAGTCCAACGTCCAGTCCAGAGACGCCGGGCATCGCGAGATCGATGATCGCCAAATCGATGGCTTGATCGGAAAGTGTTGCCAGCGCCGCATCCAGATTGCCAGCCGCGATCGCTTGATATCCGAGATCGTCAAGCATGCTCCGTGTCGTTTCGAGCACGCTGGCGTCGTCGTCCACAATGAGAATGTGCTCCTTTGCTCCTGTACGTGTAGCATCCGATTGGCGATCTTCGCTTCCTACAACGGCATCGGTTGACCGTGGTAACAGTATCCGCACCACCGTCCCCCGACCAACCTGGCTCTCAATTTTCGCGGTCCCACCGGATTGGCGGGCAAACCCGTAGACTTGCGACAATCCAAGTCCTGTTCCCTTACCGGGCTCCTTGGTGGTGAAGAATGGATCGAAGGCTCGGGCCAGGACTTCCGGAGGCATGCCGGTGCCGGTGTCTTTCACCTCGATCGAGACGTACTCACCTGGCTTGAGCTCGGTCTGAAGATCCTCGGGGACGCGGTGGAGCACGTTTGTCTCTATCGAAAGAACGCCGCCGTTCGGCATCGCGTCTCGCGCATTGATCGCAAGATTGAGCAACATCAGTTCTAGTTGGGTCGCATCGACCAGTGCAGGCCAAAGATCCCTGTTTGTGATTACGTCAACCCGGATGGAGGCCCCAAGGGTTCTGGACAACATCTCTGCAACGTTGCCCACGAGTTGATTGACGTCGACCGGCTCCGGCGCGAGCCGTTGCTTGCGAGAGAATGTCAGCAGCTGCCCGACGAGCTTGGCCCCGCGCTGCGCGCCGTGCATGGCGTTCCGGACATATCGCTGAATGCTTTCATCCTCCACTCGCCGGGCAATCAGCTCAAGATTGCCGATGATTGCCATCAGGAGATTGTTGAAGTCGTGGGCAATGCCCCCAGTGAGTTGCCCCACGGCCTCCATCTTCTGGGCCTGACGGAGCGCGACTTCCGTGCGCTCTCGTTCCACCATTTCGTCTCTCAGCCGCTTGTTGGCTTCCGAAAGCTGCTGGGTCCGCTCTTCCACGCGCCGTTCAAGCGTATCGGCCAGCTGTTTCAATTGTCCTAGATACTGCTCCGCCTGTCGCTGCCGTCTGCGACCGCGCACCGCCGCCAGTACCGCACTTTTGAGAGAGGTCGCGGCCAATGGTCGCTCGAGCACCGTAACGTGGCCAAGCAGACCGAGCAGCTCCGCAAGCGCCGGTCCATTCTGGCCTATTCTCAATGTCAGCAGCACGAAGGGGAAATCCGACCACGGTGGCTGACTGGCGATCCATTTGGCCAATGCGCCACGGTACTCGTGTAAGAGCGCTTCCTCGGCTACGACGGCAGCGGCTGCATCATTCAAGCTGGCCACCAGTTCCGAGAGACTCGACTGCTCCAGCGCCTGAATGCCGACCTCACGCAGAGCGGAGCAAACGACGCGAGCGTCACGGCCGAACGGTGCAAGGACGAGCACCGGGCCGCTCGGATTCGGCTCACGACCGTCCATTGGTTGTCGCCGTAAGCAACGCGCCCTGTTGGCCGGTATAGATGGGGGACCCCGACAAGACGCCCTGGAATTCCGCCAGCGGAGGGCCGACACGAATGCCCCGATTATCGAGACGGTACTCTCTAATTTCGTCTTCGTGACGTCCTGTGCGCTTCTTTAGAACCGAGATCGCGCGACGGATTTTTCCAGCGGCCTCGAAGAAGCGCAGCAGCAGGACCGTGTCACTCAGATAGGTGAGGTCGACACTCGACTGCATCGAACCGACAAGTCCGTGCTGCGCAAGCGTCAGGATCGTCACGACACCGCGGTGATTGAGATAGGTCAGCATTTCGTGCATCAACAACAACATGAACTGCTCGGCTGGCATGGCGTTCTGATACCCGCTCAGGCTGTCGAGCACCACGACCCGGACATTGTCCGCCTCGACGCACCGGCGGACCATCCCGGTAAGCTCGCCGGGGGACAGTTCCGCGGGATCGACCTGCTCGAGAAGAAGCTGCTTTGATGCTATTGGCTGATCCAAATGCCAGCCCATGCCCGCTGCACGCTTCATCAGGATCGCTTTCGTCTCGTCAAAGGTCACCAAGAGGGCGCGTTCACCACGACCCAGCGCGGCCATGACGAACTGCATGGCGATCGATGATTTGCCGGAGCCGGATGGGCCCATGAGCAGGGTACTCGTTCCCCGATCAAGACCGCTACCCAGCAATTGATCCAGCTCGTTGATACCGCTCCGAAGCGGTTCTGCCGGGGGCTTGCCATCGAGATGCTCGGACGCAATCAGCCGTGGAAACAGAACAATTCCGCCCTTGCGAATGACGAAATCATGGAAGCCGCCGCGGAAGCTGCGACCGCGCATCTTGAAGATACGCAGCCTGCGGCGCTCCGCACCATATTGCAGCGCATTATGCTCAAGCCTGACAACGCCATGGACGAGACTGTGGAGATTGAGATCATCGGACTCACCGGTAAGATCATCCAAAAATAGCCCGGTGCAACCCTCCTGGGCCAGGAAATGCTTTAGAGCAATGACCTGCCGGCGGTACCGCAGCGGGTTCTGCGCGAGGAGCCTGATTTCGGAGAGGCTGTCGAAAACCACCCGAGCAGGTGCAACCCGCTTCACCTCGTCGAAGGTCATTTTGGTAGTTTCGCCGAGCTCGAGATCTGAGGCGTAGACCACCGTCTGTTGCTGCTTGGGGTCCAGGCTGAGCTCCGCGGGAACAAGCTCAAAGATGTCGATCCCATCGAGCGTCCAGCCGTGAGTCTCAGCCACCTGTCGCAATTCGTCTTTGCTCTCAGAGAGCGTGATGTAAAGACAACGCTCGCCTTTGGATACGCCATCGAGAAGGAACTGCAATGCGAGTGTCGTCTTGCCCGTTCCCGGCTGACCCTCGATCAAGTGCACACGGTGCGAGGCGTATCCGCCATCGAGGATGCCATCAAAGCCGCCGACGCCCGTGGAAACCGCCTGCGTTCTAGTACTACCTTCAGGAGTGCTCATTTGTCTTCCGATTGTTCAAGCGCGCGCAGGCAAGCAGGCGTCGCCCCGCCCGGCCGGCATGGCTCGGATAAATTGTCGTGATTTCGCGAAGACAAGACCAAGGCCCTTGAGCAGGCACCTAGGTTCCAAACATCTCCCACCGCTATTTTCGCACGAATTTCCGGTGTTCTGTCAAGCCTCTGAAATTGCTGCGGGCCGGAACCCGGATAGGAAGTCGGAGTTACCCGGCTCCCAAGCAAGATCTCGAGCACGACTGCTGCTCGACGAGTAGCAGGGACTGCAAGACTGTGGCCTGGAATCAGTTCGTCGGCACCACCATCCTTCTCTACGCCCTGACGAACCCGGTCGGAGCTATTCCAGTGTTCTTGGCGATGATGGGGGCGCAGGCGCGCTGAAGACGCACCGGATCATCGTTTTGGCCTGTACAGCGGTAGCCGTCTTCTTTGTTGGATCTGCAATGTTCGGCAAGGAGATCCTGGCGTTTTTCAATGTGGGGCTCGATGACTTTCGAATCGCGGGCGGGCTGCTCGTCTTGGTAATCGCGTTCGAAATGTTTCAGGCGCAATATGGAAAGTTCATTCCTCGCGCTGATGAGACGAACTTTAAGGAGGTCGACATACATGGCCTCGCCATCACGCCCTTTGCGTTTCCGTTGCTGGTCGGACCGGCCGAGCTGAGCATCATGATCACCCTCTCGAACGACAACCCGGGATGGCTTGGGAAGACGTTCCTGGCCGCGGCAGCGGTAGTTGCGACTTCCTTGATCGGCTTGACCTTGTGGATGGCTGCCGCGATCGAACGCTTCCTGGGCCGAACCGGCATCAACGTTATGACGCGTGTGATGGCGCTCATTATCGCAGCAATCGCCGTGAATTTTATCATGACCGGGATCAAGAGCGAACTGCCTGGCTTGGTGAGCCGGTAGGACTCGTCCAGTGCCTGCCTTTGTTTTCGCTGACCGAGCCACACGGCCCGGCAAAGTGAGGGCGTCCTTCCCTGGTCGCTCTGACGCGATAGAGCTTGCACTGTCTCGGGCGTGCCAGCCGATGGTCGGTTCGGTTGATGTATCGGATTTCCGACAGCGTGCGGAAATCAAGCCCCTTAGGCCGCCGAATTGAATCCCTTCCTCTTTGCCCGCTCAGCCGCTGCACGGCTCGCCGCAATCGCCATCCAATCTCGCAGCAAGCCTCTGTCCTCCTTAGAAAAAGCTGCCCGCCGCTTAAGATCGTCGAGAGTCTCGCCCGGATGGCACCGCTCGAAATCTTGGCGGATCAGTGATTCAAGGTATGCCGCTTCGTCTTGAGCGGCACTGCCCAAGTCGGAACACGAATGGGTCGGCATGGATGCCCTCCCAGTCCTTACAGCCTGTCCGGCCTATCGACGGCGTCCAGTTCGGCGTCAATTTTTTTGAGAAGACGCTCGATCTCCTCGCGCTCCCTTGGACCAGGATCTTCCTCTAGGCGGCTGATGAGGTGCTGCTTTCGCGTTAGGAGGATTGCCACGCTCGTCATCGGAGGCGTGAATTCTGGATACTGGTACATTGGTCGACACCCCTATATTCATCGTCGTGTGCAACGAGCGACGCTCCGGGGCGCTCGACCGGCGAGCGTGCCGGAGTCCGTTCTGGATGCCCGCAAAACTCACGAACGGAACGTCAGTTCCTTTGTTCATTGGCCATCACTATGGACGCGGGTCCTCCTTGGAACAGGCGAGGGTCAGCATAGTTGCCAGCCCAATAACGACGAGGTACGTGGGCCGGCAGACGACAGCGCGGCCCGCTTTCAGCTCTCGGTAGTGCTCTTAGAAGTCGGTAGCGAATCGATGCCAACCCTCCCGATGACTGCGGCCGGTCATGCCGTTCTTAATGACGAACTAGCCGACCGCGTTAGAATCAAGCGGCCGCATCTTGCCGAGCGCATTCAGCAAGCGATTGCCGACGAACCCAACCTCGTTGAGAATTCGGAATATCAGACGGCGCTAACCGACCAAGCCCTCAACGAGGCTCGCATAGCCGAGTTAGAAACCAAGCTTGCACGTGCAGAAATTATCGATGTGTCCAAACTGTCCGGCGAAACCATCAAGTTCGGCGCGACGGTCACGCTGACGGACCAGGATACGGGCGAGGAGCGGTTTGCCAAATCGTCGGCGAGCCGGAAGCCAACCCGACCAGAGGCAAGATCTCAGTCAGCTCACCGATCGCACGGGCGTTGATAGGCAGGTCCAAAGGTTCAGTCGTAGCCGTCGAGACTCCAGGCGGCGACAAGAGTTACAAGGTTGAGCAAGTTAGATGGCTGCCCTAAAAGCAGCCGACGGCCCGCCAGCGCATTGCTCACCTTTGGATTTGGCTGCGTCAGACCGGCCACATTGTCTTGAACCTGTTCGCATTAGCGCAACAGGCGAGTGGGTGTGCTGCCTGCCTGGACGGGCGGAGCGACTTTGACGACTGCGGAACTGGTGTGATCGCCCCGTACGACGGTAAGCCTCACATCCTGACCAACACGTGCAAGGCCGATCTTGTTACGAAGTTGCGAGGCGGTGCGGATCGGACGGTCGTCTGCCATGATCACGATATCGTCTTTCTGCAAGCCGGCCTTTTCAGCCGGAGACTCCGGCGCGACCTCCGCGATCACTGCCCCTTCGTTGCGGCCTGGCTTGGTCGACGGTTGGAGGTCCCGCAGTGACACGCCTATTCGGCCGCGCTCGACGCGTCCCTTGTCTATGATCTGTTCCATGACCAGCCGCGCCATATTTGCCGGAATTGCGAAGCCGATCCCGACATTACCTCCACCCGGCGAAATGATTGCCGAGTTGATCCCGACCAACTCGCCGCGGAGATTCACCAATGCGCCGCCGGAATTCCCCGGGTTGATCGCAGCATCCGTCTGGATGAAGTCTTCGTAGCCTTCCTTGCTCAAGCCTGTGCGACCCAGCGCACTGACCAGGCCGGACGTGACAGTCTGACCGAGACCAAAGGGATTGCCGATCGCGAGCACGAAATCCCCGACTTCAAGCGCATCACTGTCGCCGAAAGGAAGCCCCTGAAGGCTGGCAGGATTCTGGATTTGCAGCACTGCAACGTCAGTGGGCGGGTCGCGTCCGATCACCTTCGCAGATAGCTGGCGGCCGTCCTTGGTCGTAATCTGAACGGCGGAGGCGCCTTCGACCACATGATTATTGGTCAGCACATAGCCGCGCTTGGCATCGACGATGACGCCCGAACCCGTCGAATTAACTTCCTTCTCAACCTGCTTGGGAATGTCGAAAAATTCGCGGAAAAACGGATCGCGATAAAGTGGATTGTCCTCGCGAACGCGGCCGTGCACGGAAATATTGACAACCGCCGTCGTCACTTGTCGAACCACCGGCGCCAATGTTGGCACAGAACCGCCCGTCTTCAGATCCGGCACTTGAGCTAATGCCGGATGAGACGCGGAGAGTACAACAAACAGAAGCCATGCCAATATTGTTCGCTGTCGTAACATTTCAATCACCCTTGCATGGGATCGCCAGGCAGCGGCAGAAGCGCCCGTTGCAATGCTGCTATCGGAATCGCCCAGGCCGCCGCGGCATGGCCAAGCAGCATGATGCCGAGGACAGCTTCCGTGATCATCACAGCGACTCCCGCTGTGCGGCGGCCCAGGGCCGCCGCAGCCGCATGGGAACGCCACCGCCACGGGGCGGATCATCATCGCCGTCTCCGTCAAGTTGACGCAACGCTGCCAGTATGTCGGCCAGCTTTACAGCCTGGCCCGTTCCGGGGATCTCCCGCAGGCCGGGACAGGATTCCACAGCGTACATGTCCGACGCCCACGAGGATAGGATGATCCGCTTCTCAGGTGTCGAGAGCTCCTTGTCATCCAGGACTTCTGCCGGAGAAACGTAGTGAGCGGCGGGATGGAAGAATGGTTGCAGACCACCGCCCGCGATTTTTATGTTAGTCATGGCTCGCCTCCCTATTGACTCCTTTCCAAAGGGATGGTGCTCGAGATTTGGGTAGCGGCGTATTCGATGTCGCCACCCACTGTTGAAATGAACAGGACAGATGTCCGTTGACGTAGCCGGTCCATGGATCGCGGCTACCTAAGCAGCCTTCTTCTGCCCAGTTTGGGACGAAGCAGCCGTTCCACTTCCGATCTGGATCTTGCGCGGCTTCATCGCTTCCGGGATCTCTCGAACAAGATCAACGATCAAGAGACCGTCCTGGAAGGATGCCTGCTTGACCTGAACGTAATCGGCAAGGTTGAAGACTCTCCGGAACGGGCGCGCCGGGATACCCTGGTAGAGATATTCGCGCGCAGCACCATCGGACTTCTTGCCTTCGATCGTGAGCGCGTTTTGCTCGGCCGTCACGGAGATATCGTTGGCGCCGAAACCTGCCACCGCCAACGTGATTCGATAGTGATCCTCGCCGGGACGTTCGATATTGTAGGGAGGATAGTTGTCCTCAGCCGGCTGGCGCGACATGCCGTCGACAAGGCCAGCCAGATGATCGAAGCCGACGCTGGTGCGCCACAATGGCGTAAAATCAAGTGTCCTCATAGCCAAGTCCTCCAAAGAGCAATATGGATACGAAGCAAGGCAGGATAGGAGCCTCGGATAGGGTCAAAAACTCCAGTCCAGCGCCTCGTGCCGAGCCCGCCCGGCGCTCGACACACCGCTGTCGCGGTCGAGAAACGAACTAGAACTGACGTTCGTGAGTTCAAGAGGTCGAGATTTTTTTCTGCCCGAAGCTCGCTTGGTCGCTCGGTGACTACGCCGCCAAGCGATCCGGAAAAGCGCTCCGACGTAGATCATCAATTACTCGCTGCTCTCGCTCAATCCGAGCTTGATAAAGCTGGCGCTCCTGCTCGCGCTTCGCAGTTGAGAGCAGGCGCTCGTAGTGACCGATCACTTTCTGGCTGCCCCGAATAAGAAAGTCGCGGACGCCGGTTCCTTCTGCTGCGCTCATGGCAACGTCGGAGGTCCCGCGCACGGAATGCCTCGCCAAATTCGCTCCGGACATCGTCGTCGCTCGCTCTTGACGATCTTGCATAAGGTAATGAGCGGCCTTCGCGGGCCGCTCATTGACGTTCAGCTTGTTGCCGCCAGTCCGGCGGGACGGGTCGTTGGCTGCGGCCAGATGCCGGTCGGCGCGGAGGTCGGCGGCAATAAGATGTCGATCTTCATCGTTGCCGCCGACGGCTGCCACTTCAGCCAGGGCATCGTATCGAGATACGGGATTGGCGGTAGCGGCAATCCTGTGAAGACATCCTGCGCTAGCTGTGTATCGCGGGGGCTCTCCACGCCGTAGGCACCGAAGGCGCTCAGGGAAATTGCGCCGCCCATTGCTAGCGCGAGCAGTCGTTGTCGCAGACGGCGGATGGTCTCCGTTCGGGCGGAGAATGTACGGCGATGGCTCATCATCTATACTCCTCCAATTGTTCGAAAGCAGATCCAGGCGACGGAGAAAAAGCTCAGGGAGAACATTAACCAATGGATCGCGTCCTGCCTCATCCTGAGCCGACGACGATTAGACTTGTTCATGCGAGGCTCCATGTTTGAAAGCGGTATTCTCCTCTCATTGGGAGCCCGGCCGTGGTCGGCCGGGCTCTATTGTTCAGAAGTCCATGGCGGGAGCTGCTGCTGGAGCTGTTTCGGCTTTCTTTGGCTTCTCGGCGACGAGTGCCTCAGTTGTAATCAGCAGCGAAGCGACCGACGCGGCATCCTGTAGCGCGGTGCGAACGACCTTAGCGGGATCGATCACGCCGGCTTTAACGAGATCCTCGTACTCGCCGGTCGCCGCGTTGAAGCCCCAGTTGTAGCTCTGGTGCTCAAGAAGCTTGCCAACAACCAGTGAGCCGTCCTCACCGGCATTCTCTACGATCTGCCGAGCCGGCATCTGGATGGCGCGGCGAACGATGTCGATGCCGGCCTTCTGGTCAGGGTTCGCGGTCTTGAGGCCGTCCAAAGCCTTGAGCGCGCGCAGAAGGGCGACCCCGCCGCCGGGGAGAATGCCTTCCTCCACCGCCGCGCGAGTAGCGTGCATGGCATCATCGACACGATCTTTGCGTTCCTTGACTTCGACTTCCGTCGCGCCACCCACGCGGATCACCGCAACGCCTCCAGCAAGTTTCGCCAGGCGCTCCTGCAGCTTTTCGCGATCATAGTCGGAAGTCGTTTCCTCAATCTGGAGCCTGATTTGCTGAGCGCGCGCCTCGATGTCCTTCTTGGACCCCGCGCCGCCGACAATGGTGGTATTGTCCTTGTCGATGACCACCTTCTTGGCGTGCCCGAGCATCTTCAAAGTTACCTTTTCCAGCTTGATGCCGAGGTCCTCGCTGATGACATTGCCGCCGGTCAAGATCGCGATGTCCTCCAGCATGGCCTTGCGACGATCGCCGAAGCCCGGCGCCTTGACGGCCGCGACCTTTAGCCCGCCGCGCAGTCTGTTGACGACCAATGTCGCAAGTGCTTCGCCTTCGATGTCCTCGGCGATGATCAGGAGCGGCTTACCGGACTGAACGACCTGCTCCAACAGCGGCAGCATGGTCTGCAAGCCGGACAGCTTCTTCTCGTGAATCAGAACGTAGGGATCTTCGAGCTCGACGCGCATCTTCTCGGTGTTGGTGACGAAGTATGGCGAGATGTAGCCGCGGTCGAACTGCATACCCTCGACCACTTCGAGCTCGGTATGTAGGCTTTTGGCCTCCTCGACTGTGATCACGCCCTCATTACCGACCTTATTCATGGCATCGGCCAGGAAGCGCCCGATCTCGGTGTCGCCATTGGCGGAGATTGTGCCGACCTGGGCGATCTCGTCATTGGCGGTAATTTTCTTGGCGTGGGATTTCAGATCGTCGACGATAGCGTCGACAGCCAGGTCAATGCCACGCTTCAGATCCATCGGGTTCATGCCGGCGGCGACGGACTTGCTGCCCTCCTTGAAGATAGCTTGAGCGAGCACGGTCGCCGTCGTGGTGCCATCGCCCGCAACATCACTGGTCTTCGATGCGACCTCGCGCACCATCTGCGCGCCCATGTTCTCGAACTTGTCTTCCAGCTCGATCTCTTTGGCGACGGTCACGCCATCTTTGGTAATGCGTGGCGCGCCGAACGATTTCTCGATGACGACGTTGCGCCCCTTCGGACCGAGCGTGACCTTCACCGCGTTAGCCAGCGTGTCGAGGCCCCGCAGCATGCGCTCCCGGGCCTCGGTTGCGAACTTCACGTCCTTGGCAGCCATTTTGATCTCTCCTTTTCCTCTATGACTGTCAGTGCGCTATGCTGCCTTCTTGACGGTGCCTGCCTTGTCGATGACACCCAGAAGGTCGCTTTCCTTCATGATCAGGAATTCCTCGCCGTCGATCTTGACCTCAGTACCAGACCACTTCGCGAACAGGACAAGGTCACCGGGCTTGACGTCGAGTTGAACAAGCTGGCCCTGTTCGTTGCGTGCGCCGGTGCCAGTGGCGACAATCTCGCCTTGCTGCGGCTTCTCCTTTGCTGTGTCTGGAATGATGATGCCGCCGGCGGTCTTCTCTTCGGCGTCGAGACGTCGCACGAGCACGCGATCGTGCAAGGGACGGAAATGCATGCACATTCTCCTTGGGTAGATTAGCGATGTCCAAAGTCCGGGTCCGTAGCGGCCCCCGGGGCGAAAAAGCACCTAGGAGCGAGGAATCAACTTTCAAGAGGAAGCACGAAAATTTTCTCTCAAGCTCGCGCCTAGATAGAAAGCTTCGGTCGCGATCCGGCGCCCCGAGAGTCTGCCCAAGCTTCCGGATTTGCTAACTGCACACATGTTGAAAATTTAAGGCAGCACACCGAGATGTTTCCTCGGCTGCGGAGCGGCTCTACGCAGCAATTTGGAGCATCGTCGGAAGGAGGAGACTAAAGATGCGGACCTTAATGATAGCTGCTGCTCTACTCGGCATGGTGGTTTCGCTGCAGGCCAAAGAAGCAGAATCATTGCGAGGGCTAACGAACTCGGGCGCCTCCGTTAAGCAATTCGTCAGCAATCAAAACGATCAGCCGCGTGGCAAGCCCGCAAGAACGAAGTCCGATACCCGCAAGGATCGTGATTTCTCAGCGGAAGCCATCGTACCGAATATCTGCACCGGCTGCTGATCCTCGATCAGCAGCCGGTCAGCTGCCTCTGTGTTCTGCTTCTAGTGTACGCTCACTGAGGCAGTCTCAAGGTCCGGCAGGCGAGCGCAGATCATCGACTTGATACGTTTCAAAGCACGCTGCTCGATCTGGCGAATTCGCTCGCGAGAGATCCCGAACGTGGCAGCAAGGTCGTCCAATGTTCTTTGCTCTTCTGCCATGTAACGCGCCTCAACGATCGTGCGTTCTCGTGGGGAAAGAGCGCTCAGGGCTTCCGAGAGTGCGGCCTTCTGCCGTTCACGGTCTCCGGCCTCGACGAGCAGGGTTTCAGGATCAGGGGATGAATCGGCGAGCCTGTCCTGCCACTGTTCGCCTTCTTCGTCACTGAGCTGCACATTCAGCGTCATGTCGCCGCGGATCCGCCCGTCCATCTCGACGACGTCGGTTTGCTTGACCTGAAGATGCTCAGAGATCTGCTTCACCTGCTCCGGCGAGAGCTCGCCATCTTCCGGCGCACCAAGGCGTCTCTTCAACTTCCGAAGGTTGAAGAATAGCTTTTTTTGCGCCGCGGTCGTGCCGAGCTTCACCAGCGACCATGACCTCAGGACGAATTCCTGAACGGACGCCTTGATCCACCACGTGGCATAGGTGGCAAGGCGAAATCCCTTTTCAGGGTCGAACCGCTTGACGGCCAACATCAGTCCGACATTGGCTTCCGAGATAAGGTCGGCAATCGGCAAACCATAGCGCCGATATTTCAACGCGATCTTGGCAGCCAGTCGTAGATGGCTCGTCACCAGACGGTACGCAGCTTCGCGATCCCCAGAATCCCGAAGACGCCTTGCGTACATGACTTCTTCGGATGCATCGAGCAGCGGGAAGCGACGGATCTCTTGCAGATACCGGGACAACCCGGCTTCCGAATGGATGGCAGGTAGGGCTGACCTGATTGACATGACCTGCCCTCCATCAGAAGCCATTGCCGTTCTTGAGGCCTAATGACCGGCCAGAGGGAAGATGCAGCCGCGAGAGCCCACCGACGGGGCCCAGGCTGGCGGACTGCCAAACGCAGAGACAGGTGGCTTTCATATCCAAATCCTCCATTGAGCAAAATGGTACGAACCGCCGTATCGCCTGACTTGGCACGCTCCAAGGGCGCCCGACGGCACTCAGCCCGGCGGCGCCAAAAGAACCGCGAAACCAATGGGTTGTTCCTAGTTCGAGTGGCAGATTCGGAAAAATCTCGGTCAAGTCGCAAGATCGTCGACTGTCGAGCTGCCGCTACCCGCATGACGAGGAAACGAGCTCAACGGGCGGGGCTTACCACCCTGCCCGCTGTTACCGGCTCGATCGAGGTGAAGCGAGAATCCGCTTGTCCCCGGATTTTCCAGGCCGGAGCGGAGCTGCATGCTCGGGACCAGGTAGTCGCCCCCATTTTGTCGCCGATACGGAATGGGCGCGGTGGTCGCGAGCGTGCGCATCCGCTCACGCAATCCCTCGGCAATGGACCCAAAGTCAGCATCGTCTAGTCGATCCACGCGGTAGACCACGAACGGCGGGAGGACTTCATAGCCGGGATAGTAGAGAACGCCATGATTGATGGGGAAGAGCAGGTCGTCGATGGGTCCGCTAACGCCGCGAGCCGAGTAGTGCTCCTCCCAGCCGCCGGCGGTCACGACCAGCATCGCGCGCTTGCCCTTCAAGGTTCCGTCGCCATAGCGATCGCCCCACCGCTTGTCGCTGTGTTCGCCGACCCCATACGCGAAGCCGTAGGCGAAGACCCGATCGACCCAACCCTTGAGGATCGCCGGCATCGAGAACCACCACAGCGGAAATTGCAGGATGAGGACGTCGGCCCACAACAACTTCTCGATTTCGGCTTTCACGTCCGGCGTCAACGTGCCGGCCTCAAAAGCCTGCTTGGAGGCCGCGGCCGGCTGGAGCCGTTCAGCATCCGCCAGTGAGGGAAAGTCGGCGCGATTGACCTCTGATTTCCAGGCCTGGGCATAGAGATCCGACACCTGCACTTCGTGACCCAGCCGCTTGAGCTCTCTGACAGCGACGTCAACAAGCGCGCCGTTCAGCGAGCGCCGCTCCGGATGGGCGAAGACGATCAAGACTTTCATGAGCAGCACCTCCTGATGTTGTGACATCGACTAGGTGGCGTGCGAAGCCGGGATTCAGTAGATGTTGGCAATAAATATGATTATGCCGAGAAATGGATAAATCAGAAGTCACGCTCGAGCGCATGCGCAGCTTTGTCCGGGTCGCCGAGCGCGCCAATCTGTCCGCGGTGGCGCGCGAGCTCGGTGTCGGCCAGTCAACGATAACGCGGCATTTGCGAGAGCTCGAGGACGCGGTCGGGGTGCCGCTGCTCAGCAGGACCACGCGCCGGGTGACAATGACGGAAGAGGGCGCGCGCTACTATCGCCACTGCGTCCAGATTCTGCGCCAGGTTGATCTGGCGGGCGAGGAGGCACGCAGTACACGCGGCGCGGCAGCGGGTACGGTGCGCATCTCCTGCACTGCGGCCTTCGGAGTGCTGCACGTTAGCCGTTTCCTGTTCGCCTTCCAGGATCGCTACCCTCACATCCTGGTTGATCTCGCCTCACCGACGAGCGTATCGACCTTGTGCGCGAAGGCGTCGACATCGCCATTCGGCTCGGGCCGCCAGGTGACAGCTCGATGAAGCTGAAAGCGCTGGGCCAATCCCGGCGGGTGCTGGTTGCCGCACCTCAGTATCTAGACGCGCGCGGCAAGCCCGCGCGCCCGCAAGACCTGGCAGGCCATGAGGGTGTCAGGATGTCCAACATCGCCGGCAGCGATCTGCTCGTGCTCCATGGGCGGCGCGGCGGCCAACACGTGGTGCCGTTTGGGGGGCGCTTGCGGGTTGATCACGGGCTTGCCGCACGCGAGGCGCTCGCCGCCGGACGGGGGATAGCCCCGGCACATCTCTGGCTCGTCGAGGATCTCCTTGCCGCCAAGAGGCTCGAAGTGGTGCTGCCCGACTTCTCGCCGCCTCCCGTTCCGGTCAACATGCTGATTGTCCCCGAGCGATCGGGCATCGCGCGAGTGCGCCTGCTGGTCGACTATCTCGCGGCACAGATCGCGCAGACGCCGGGTGTTGAAAGGTAGGGCTCAGCAGCAGATGTGAACACGCGTCAACCGCCGTCGAGCTGCAACTGGGCCCTGCAGATCTGCAAAAGCTGTCTTTGCTTTTCATTACCGAGTTCGGTTTGCGAGGTATGAGGCCTTGAAAATGGCTCTGCCCGTTTTAATTCCAAGAGTGCAGCGCATGATGTGCTGATCCGGGTGCCTTCTCAGGACCCGGCTATCGGGCGCCGGATACGGTGTCCGGGCGCTCGTAACCATATTGCTCGACAGGAGGATGTGGCTATGACCACTTTTGACTTCAGCCCACTCTGGCGATCGACCGTTGGTTTCGACCGCCTGTTCGATCTGCTCGAAGATTCAGCCCAATGGACGGGCGACAACTACCCGCCCTACAATATCGAGCGGAGCGATGAGGACCACTATCAGATCTCGCTCGCTCTGGCCGGCTTCTCGCCTGACGAGGTGACCGTCACAGCGGAGCAGAACGTGCTGACCATCGAGGGCCGTAAGGCCGACAAGGGCGCCCATCAGTTCCTGTATCAGGGAATCTCGTCTCGCCCGTTCCGGCGACAGTTCAACCTGGCCGAATACGTACAGGTTAAGGGCGCTTCCTTCATGGACGGCATGCTCAAGATTGACCTGGTACGTGAGGTTCCCGAAGCTATGAAGCCGCGCCAGATTCCGATCCAGGCTGGCAACGACAACCAGAAGACGATCGAACACAAGCAGACGGCCTGAGCCTTCTCCGGCTGCCGCTTTCCCCCGCGCCGCCCCTTGCGCGGGGGCAAGAATATTGGCTGCGCCGGCCGAATAGCGATTGCTGTTGATTCTCGGCGGGCATCGCAGGAAAAAAGCCATGGAACGCGGGACGTCAACGAACCTCCAGCAGATCGAGGGAAAGCTTCTTGCAGCTTTCGAACGTCATGCCGCCGATGGCCGAGCCATGACGATCGAGAGTCTGGCGGCCACCGCCGGCGTCGCGGGGCGGCCGAAGGAGCTGGCACTCGCCTTGAAACACCTCATCGAGCGCGGGCTACTCCAACGCGCGGGCGAAGATCCAATCCCCGGCTCGGCAATTGCATTTCGCCTTGTCAGGCCCGCGTTACCGGAACGGCTCTGCAAGGCAGAGGATCAACCCGCGCCCAGTGGCACGCCTTCGAGTCCAGCCGAGACGATCGCTTCACGCGACGCGGCAAAACGAGCGCCGCGATCCCGATCCAGCGTCCTGGCCGAATAAGTGACAGAAGAGCACATGCCCGGCACGTTTGGACGGAGGCGCAAACGGCGATATTCCCCGGCGGATCGATCTTGTGGTGAGAGGGATGGACGACTATCGGGATCTCGTGATTGTAAGCCTAACGCTCTTGTGTGCAGGCATCATGTTGGTGGCCGGGCAGCTCTACATCGAGCACTACCCGGCACCAGCAAGCCGGTTGCTCGATCCACCGCAACCGCCTCGGGCGTCACCAGCCCTGATCTCACACGCGCCGTCGGCAAATGAGAACACGACTGAGACGCGCCGAGGTTTTGACAGGAACAGCGCTGGCTGAGCGCATTGCCAGCGCGCCCTTCCCGCTTAGACAGCCCGCAGCCCCTCCTTGGGCATCTCCCGGATAAGCGCATCGATCTCGTTCTGCTCCAACGTCTCCTTTTCCAGGAGCTTCTTGGCCGCACGGTCGAGGATCTGACGGCGTGTCGTCAGGATGCCTTTGGCCCGCTCCAGAACCTGGTCCACAATATCCTTGACCTCGCGGTCGACGCTTGCAGCGGTCTCATCTGCGTAATCATGCTCGCGAACCGGGTAAGGCTGGTCCGCGCTCGCCAGGAAATTGCCAGGATCGCGCTCGTAGGCGACGCTGCCGAGCTTTTCCGACATGCCGTAGCGCGTCACCATGCTGCGGGCGATGTCGGTCACACGGCGCAGATCGTCGGCCGCTCCGGTCGACAAATGATCGAAGACGATCAACTCCGCCGCTCGTCCGCCCAGCAGGACCGCCATCTTGTTCTCGAGTTCCTCCTTGGTCATCAGGAAGCGATCTTCAATGGGCCGTTGAATGGTGTATCCGAGGGCGCCGACCCCCCGGGGGATGATCGAGATTTTGTGCACAGGATCCACGCCGGGCAATGAGAGTGCGACCAGCGCGTGGCCCATCTCATGATAGGCGACAATCTCCCGCTCCTTGGGATTGAGTAGCCGGTTGCGCTTTTCCAAACCTGCGACCATGCGCTCCACCGCATTGTTGAAATCGCTCATGCTGACCGCATCGCCTCCGCGTCTAGTCGCCAGGAGGGCCGCCTCGTTGACGAGGTTCGCGAGATCGGCGCCTGTGAAGCCCGCTGTCAATGCGGCGACGGCATCAGGAGCAACGTCGCTCGCGACCTGCACCTTCTTCATGTGAACGTTCAGGATCTCGATACGGCCTTTCTTGTCCGGCCGATCGACGAGCACCTGGCGATCAAAGCGGCCGGCGCGGAGCAGGGCTGGATCGAGTATTTCCGGCCGATTTGTTGCAGCCAGGATCACCAGGCCCGAGCGTGAGTCGAAACCGTCAAGCTCGACCAGGAGTTGGTTCAGAGTCTGCTCCTTCTCGTCGTGGCCGCCGGCAAACGGGCCGATGCCGCGGGCTCGGCCCAGCGCGTCTAGCTCGTCGATGAAGATGATCGCAGGCGCCTTTTCGTGAGCCTGCTGGAATAGGTCCCGCACGCGGGCTGCGCCCACGCCGACAAACATTTCGACAAATTCGGATCCCGAGATCGAGAAGAAGGGCACCCGAGCTTCGCCGGCCACCGCCTTTGCCAGCAATGTCTTGCCCGTGCCGGGCGGACCGACCAGCAGCACTCCTTTCGGCATGCGGCCACCGAGGCGGCCGTAGTCGGTGGGATTTTTCAGGAAATCCACGACCTCGCGAAGCTCGTCCTTGGCTTCGTCGACGCCGGCGACGTCCGCAAAGGTGATGCCGGTGTTGGATTCGACGTAGACCTTGGCCTTGCTCTTGCCAATCTGCATCAGCCCGCCGCCAAGACCGCCCTGTGCGACGCGCTGGCCGATGTACCACCAGATACCAACGATCAGGAGCGTCGGCATGATCCATGAGAGCAGGTCACGAAGGAACGTGCTCTCGATCTGTCCGGTGAATCGGACATGATATTTTTCAAGCTCCTGCGCGACGTCCTGGTCGACACGCGTCGTCACGAACTGCTTCTGTCCTCCGGGCAGCGGCTCCTTCAGGAGGCCCTGCACGGTGCGATCGGAAATGCCGACGCTGTCAACTTTCCCATCGCGGAGCAGCTGTTGGTACTCGCTGTAGGGGATCACGGCGATCTTGTTTGCCGTGGTGATCACGTATTGAATGAAGAACAGCGCGCAGGCAGCGAAAACCGCATATGCGAGGTTGAACCGACTCTTTTGGGTCATGCACCAAACTCGAGTTGTGGCCGGAACAACTGAAGAGAACAGGTTTGGTTTCAGCGGCAAGCGACATGCGTTAGGAAGGCTTTGATAGACCCGAGCGCCAGCAAGCGTGCGTTGACATGTTGGACAACAAAAGGCCCGGCTGGAACCGGGCCTCTGTTCTCATCACCACCAATAGGGATAAGCAGGCGGATAGTAGCGAACCACCCGGGGACCATAGTAATAGGGTGGTGGGCCGTAGACGGGTCCATAATAGACCGGGGGCGCCGCGGCGGCAGCCAATGCTCCGGCAAACAGCCCGAGCGCAAGCCCGGGGCCTGGTCCCGGGCCGCCCCAGTAATGATGACGCCAGTGGGCAGAAGCCGGCGCAACTGATCCGATGAGGAGCGTTGCTGCCGCTACCATTGCAAAAGCAAGCTTTCTCATGTCACTTCCCTCAAGTTGTCTTTCGCGCAACGCGCGTTTTTCTCCCTTACCAAATGCTCCGCTTCGCCGAATTGCAATTCGGCTAGTCAAATAACTTAGATGCAGTCAAGGAGAGTTCAAGTATTCCTCACCGCCCGGCCGGTTTGTCGGATAAGGCCGTCATCTGGTGAATGACGGCATCGAGAGCGTAGCGACCTCGTGCGCCTGCGGCGTGCGCAGGCGCAGCACGGCCTCAGAGATGGCATCGAAGCTCTCCCGCGGTGCTGCATCAAGCCCAGCACCTGCACCTAATGGGCCGGTCGTCCTCCTTGAAATTCCGTAACCGGCTCACTAGGTGCTCGTCGCCCTCCCTGGCGTTCGGCTAAGAGTAGCCGGCGCAACGCCACGGAATGCGTATCGCAAGTCGATTGCCAGGTGGACCCTGCTCCCGCTGTATCGGGAGGATTACATGTCTGACCAGATTCCAGACGTCAGGCCATGCGAGGTGAGCGAGCTGAGAGGCACGCTACGCACTTCGACGAACGCCGTGATCTCAAACGCATCCCAACCTGCGGCCGCAAAAGGCGCAGCGGGCGATGACCGCGTCTCAGTCAACTTTGCGAGTGACTATGCCCGTCCAAGTGAGGTCCTGCAGGACCCGAAATTGCGCGAGGAGCAGAAGCGAGATCTGCTCCGCCAGTGGGCGTTAGACGGTTACCGCCTTGTGGTGTCCGCGCCCGACGGCATACGATCGGGCGCGGAGTCGCAGCTCGATGAAGCCATTGATGCGTTGATCGACCTTGACGGCGGCACGGCCGCCTTATCCAAGCTCCCCACCGTACCCTCGTCCAAACGCGGAGAGTATGCGCGGGTTGCGTGATACGGAAGCCGCCTGAACCGCCCCGCCTAAATCGAAGCGCTCTGGCGGTTTCTGGCAGCAAACCCACATGGCTCCGAGTAGCGGCACAGTCTCAGCAAATCAGGCGCGACCGCCACGACGACGATCCCGAGACATGCCGCGGCGGAAATGTTCCCCGATCGATTCAGCGCCACCTGCGTTCATTCGGAAATTGCAACCTAGGCGCGACGCGGCGGAGCGCTGTCCTGCCGAAGATATCGATGATGGGAATTGGTCCTTCAGCAACGTCTCGTCAGCCCCGCTTCGGCGATGGTCACGCTCACTGTCTTGTTTGTCTTGCCCGGCCACTGGAAAGTGCTCGCCAGAGCTTTCAAAGAAATCCGCACGCTCATTTTCATGCGACGTTTTGGGCCGATGATAGGCCGGTCAGCTTTGGTGCTCGGCGCCGCGGTGCTGCGCACCTCGGAATCAAAAAGGCTGTAGCGCAACCGCCTATGGGAACGCCAGACACCGCCAACGGCGTGGCAACGCAATCTCTCAGTGGGAACCTTCGCTGAACTTGGCGGTGCTGGGATGGAGAGGATGCCATGGCGCCGCGCGCGATAGCCAGGTTTCGAGAGCTGGGTCAAACTTTGACGGATCGTCGAGGCTACTAACAGTGACGATTAGCGATTGGGGCCTCGTCGGCCAGTGAGCCGAAATCGGACTTCCACATTTATTGCAAAAGCCCCTTCGGATTATTCGGCCGCTTTCCGCAACGATCTCATGGAAGACCGGCTCGCCCTTCAGATAGCGAAATCTGTCGCTGGCAAACATCATCATCGCGGAGAATGCAGTGCCACTCGATCGCTGGCAGTCTCGGCAGTGGCACATCAACTGAACGATCGGTTCTCCTGAGCATTCATAACGGATATTTCCACAGGCGCAGCCGCCGGTCAGCATCTTCTTCATTCCCTTAAACGACAGAAGCCTGCCTAGCATATCGGCAGATCCTGTTAGGTCAAATCGCTGATCCAGATTCAGGTAAGCGCCGGTGGTTGGTTCTAAGCCAGCGGACCATCCACGCGTGGCTCTCGCGATTGCGAACTTGCAATGCCCGAGATCGATGCCTAGCGCCGCGGCCGGTCAGATCGCTCCGTCATTATCGGCTTCCAGCCAAGGGCCTTCAGCAAGGCGGAGCATCCTGACGCACCGCCGTTCGCCTGTCGGCCCGAGCAATGCAGCTACCGCCTCAGATGGCGCGGATGAACACCCACCTTGGTTCCATGCGCGCGCTCGTACACGGACCGCCTCCCTTGGAAGGATGTGCGACGCAGATACCGATTTTCGGCCCGGGTTCAAGCCATGTGTTTTTGTCTCCCAAGAATTGATCAGAAAGCATGTCACGAAAGGATTTCCTCACTCGTCTCTCGGTCGTCGAACCGCCAAGGAGACATTGAATGACACCCCGCATCAATCTTGCTTCCCCAAATGAGGGGATCGAGGCCATGCGCGCCGCCGATGGATGGGCCCAGACAAAGCTCGAGCCGAAGCTTCTGGGGCTCATCAAAACGAGAGCCTCGCAGATTAACGGCTGCACCTTCTGTCTGCACATGCACAGCGGCGAGGCGTTCAAGCACGGTGAGACCCCTTCCCGTCTGCTTTTGCTGGATGGATGGCACGAGTCCGCCTTATTCTCGGACCGTGAGCGGGCGGCATTAGCCTGGACTGAGGCTTTGACTCGGATTGCGGAAACCCACGCTCCTGATGATACTTATGAAGAGGTGCGGCGACATTTTTCGCAGGACGAGATCGTGGCGCTCTCCGTCGCGATCGCCATGATCAATGCCTTCAACCGGCTTGCGATCGGAGCTCGCGCGCAACATCCCGCTGACGTACGCAAGGCCGCCTGACCATTTGACGCGGTCAACATCGTGGGAGTGCATGATGACCGATATCGCGCAAGAAGGCCCGATTGGAGACTTTCGCGAGAACGGGCTCGGAGTGGCCGACCAGTTTGAGCGCCACCGCCGGTATATGACCGGCGTTGCTTACCGCATGCTTGGTTCCATGGTCGAGGCCGAGGATGCCGTGCAGGAGGCCTATATTCGCTGGCATGAGTGCGAGAAGGGAAGCATCGGCTCGGCTCGCGCCTTCCTGGCCAAGATCGTCGTGCGCATCTGCCTTGATCAGATGAAATCGGCTCGGGCAAAAAGAGAGACTTATGTCGGCTCATGGTTGCCCGAACCGGTGTTGAATGCCGAGACCCTTGGCGCCGAGACGGCGAGCGAATACGCAGCTGACTTGTCCGTCGGACTGATGTTGTCGCTTGAGCGACTGTCTCCGCTCGAGCGAGCCGCCTTCCTGCTGCATGACGTTTTCGACGTCGGCTTCGACGAAGTCGCGCAGCTTCTCGAACGAAACGAAGCAGCATGCCGCCAGCTGGCTGCACGGGCACGCGCTCACATCCGCAGATCAGGTCCGCGATTCAAGGTTGAACCCGACAAAGGCGGCGAAATCCTTCAGGCATTCATGAAGGCTTACCGGACCGGCGACATCGATGCTTTGGCGAATATCCTCGCGGAGGACGCCGTGTTGCACACCGACGGTGGCGGCAAGCGAAGGGCGGCGCTCAACCCGATCGTCGGCCGCGCCAAGATTCTAGCCCTCCTTGCGGGCGTGGCGCGTAAGCGGCGGGAGCCTCTGGGTGACTTTCGTCCCGCAACGATCAACGGGCTGCCGGGATGCCTGGCGACTCTCGCGAGGGGAGACATTCTCACGATCGCCCTGGAACTCGTCTCGGACAGAATCAGAGCCATCTACGTCGTGCGCAATCCAGACAAACTGAAGCATGTTTGCGAAGAAGTGGAACGCGAAAGCAGTTGAATGGGGAACGGGCCTTCCAGATGCGTGAAAGCACCACTGGCCTAACTCGACTCGACATGTTGAGGCTCTTCGCCGTTGTATCTGTCGCGATCTATCTCGTCCCGGAAGGCGCTCACTTCTTCGAGATGTTCAACAAATTGAAGCTGACATCGGACGACTACATGACAGTGCAAAGGAGCTACGACGGTTGGGCCTTCTTCGGCATGGCAATCGCCCTTGCGCTCGGCTGCACCCTCGGTCATGCCGTCGCAATGTGGCGCAATCCTTTGTCGCGCTGGCTGTCGCTCGCAACGTTCGCTTCGCTTATCGGCACGCAAGTCATCTTCTGGTCCTTCATCTACCCGATGAACTCCCTTACGAAGAACTGGACGCAGATGCCGAGCCAGTTCGAAGCTGCACGCCGGCAATGGGAATACGCTCACGCCGCAAGCGCCGGCATGACGCTGCTGGCGCTTGTTCTAATCCTCTTCGCCGTCATAGTCGGATTTCGTGGGGAGCGATCACTTAGCGTTGCAAATTCGATGGAAGCTGCAGGGCGAACCGGCGAAGCGCACGCGCTGCGCCTCGCGATCACCGCCGTGCTCGGCACGAGCGCTTTTCTCGCTCTGGCCATTCTAGGTTGGGGTGGATTGCAGCTTTTTTTCTCACATGCGCCACTTACGGCACTAACGGTCGTGACGGCCGTGCTGACGGTGGCGGCCATGTTCTCTGGTGGAAACCTCAGCTCGGGCGTCCGCGAAGATCGCTCGAACCGCTGGGTCCTGGTCGCCTTCGCAATCCTCGGCCTTCTTATCGGCTGGCTTCCGGCATTGACCGATCGCCTGAACTGGGGGACCGTCGATGGCGATAGAGTGCGCTGGACCGGCGTCGTGATCTACACGATAGGTGGAGTGGTGAGGCTCTGGCCTGTGTTCGTGCTCGGCAATCGCTTCAGCGGGCTCGTTGCCATCCAACCGGGCCACCGCCTCGTGACCACCGGCCTATATCGGCATATCCGCCATCCGAGCTACTTAGGCATGCTCATCTGCGTCCTGGGCTGGGCACTCAGCTTTCGTTCGATCGCGGGAATGGCTCTCGCGGTGGCCATGATCGTTCCAGTGGTCGCGCGCATGAATGCCGAAGAAGCGCTGCTCGTCGACACGTTCGGCGAAGAATACCGGACCTATCGCCTGGTACCGCTCGCCTTCTGCCCGGTGTTTACTGATGGGTGCGCGGTCCCAGATCGCGCCGCATTTCAAATGAAAGGAGACTGTCATGGAGCTCGTTTCACCTGACCGCGTCATGCGGCTTGACCCAGTGTTCGGCGCGATGGGGCTCGAGGCCGGTCGCAAAATATGGTCACCATCGCGGCTCTCGATGCGTGAAAAGGCCGTGCTGCTTTTAGCCGGAGATGTTACCGTCCGAGAGCTCGGTCTGCCGTTCGAACTGCATATGGCGATGGCCTTGAACAAGGCCAACATGTCCGTCGAGGACCTTCGTGAGCTCTTGCGTCACGTCGCACCGGCAGCCGGTCTCAACCCTACCTCACGCGCATTCGAGCGCTTGGCAGCAGTCGTCGCAGAACTGGGCCAAGACTCAGACAGCGCTGCAACGCGCACGCCAGCGCCATATCCCCTCACACCCTATCCTGCAGATGCACTTGGGAGCTTGCGGGTTGCGGATCCCAAGCTCGCAGAGGCTATTGGAAAGCAGTCCGCTGAGCTTTGGGTCCGACCTGGATTGAGCCATCGCGAGCGGCTGTTTGCGAGCTTGGCTGTCGATATCGCAGGCGGCACGCTCGGGCAGGCTTTCGCTGCACACATTCGCATGGCAGCCGGTGCGGGCATTACTCGCGCCGAGCTCAACGAAGCACTCGATGTGATCGCCGAATACTCGACGGTAAAGGCCTGGGAGGCGGCTATTGTTCTCGACCGGATAATGCGATCCGTGCCCGACGCGCTAAGCGGCTCGAACATTGCTGGCGACAAGGATGCCGAGCCGCGCATTGTGGACAGCAACGTCGAAGTCGAAAAGTACGACAGGTCGGTTCTCAATAAGCCGGACGCGAGCGGCCTTGCCATTGTTGAAACGCGCCTTGTCGAAAAATTCGCGGGTGGCATTATTGGCGAGGGCGACGCCACGCACCTGAGGCTCGAACGTTTTGATGGGACTGGCACACTAATTTGTTACGAACGGATCACGGGTTCAGTCGGCGGGCGCCAGGGTTCGTTCTTGCTCGAAGCCAAAGGCGCCATGGAGCCCGGCGCCGTTGTGCACGGCCATTGGGAGGTCGTCGCCGGTTCAGGGACCGGCGAGCTCGAAGGTCTGAAGGGGTATGCTGAGTTTTCCGCCAAACGGGACGAGCAGTCGCCGACGGGGTGGCGCGCTCACACGTCGTTGACGTACTGGCTCGAGCCCCTTGGCGTGGCGTAATCTAGTTTTCCTAGAAGACATATCATGAGCACTTATTATCCCGTCGCAATCGTGACGCTGCTGTCGGGCCTGCTATGTTCCGGCATGGGAATTGCCGTTACGCGAGCGCACGTCAAGTCACGCATTTTCCCACCGGCGATGACCGGCGATGCAGCACTCGAACGTGCGGTGCGTGCCCACGAGAACACGCTCGAATGGATGCCGATTTTCCTGCCTGCTCTATGGTTGTTCGCAATGTATTGGAGCACGCCATGGGCGGCGGCTTTCGGCACCGTATGGATCCTTGGTCGTGTCATCTATTTTGCAGGCTACGCGTCGGCCGCTGAGCGGCGTTTTCCGGGCTTCTTCATTCAAGCCATGGCGGCACTCGCGCTGCTCCTGGGGGCTCTTGGCCGGATCATTTATCTCATGTCGGTGTAGCCCAGGCGCGCTGAGCAGGCCTCACGCTCACTGATGGAGGACAATTCCCTGGTTTCAATCGGCGAGAATATCTGGATCATCGAAGGCGATATTGTCAGCTTTTACGGGTTTCCATATCCAACCCGGAGCGTGGTCATCAGGCTGCAAAATGGGACCGTTTGGATTTGGTCACCTGTAAAGCTGACCAATCATGTTTGGCAGGAGGTTACCGCTATTGGTCCGCCAATGCACCTGGTCAGCCCCAACAAACTACACCATCTCTACTTGGAGAACTGGCAGAAGGAATTCCCTCACGCAAGACTATGGGGGCCAGCCTCTACCGTGAGAAAGCGGCCTGATCTCTCTTTCGAGCTAGCCCTTGTCGATGATCCACCATGCCATTGGGCCGACCAAATCGACCAATGCTGGGTCCGAGGTTCGTTTATGATGGATGAGATTGTTTTCTTTCACCGGAGATCTCGCACGGTAATACTGGCGGATCTTTCAGAGAACTTCTCGAACGAGTGGCTTTTCGAACATTGGCAACCCTGGCAACGCTGGCTCGCCCATGTTTCAGGCATTACAGAAGGGAAAGGTTATGCCCCTCATGATTGGCGCTCCACTTTTCTGCGACGGAAAGTGCTCCGCGTGGCCAGGGAAAAGATGCTGTCCTGGGATCCTTCGATGGTGGTGATGGCGCACGGTGAATGCCAATTCCGGAACGGCAGAGAGTACCTCGTCCGAGCATTTGAGTGGATGGAGTGAGGGCCAACGCGCGTGCGGGGACTACCTTGCGAATCACGGCACCGAAATTCGTGCTTGCTATCCTTTTGGGAGACCGCAAGATAAATAAGCGATCACTCAACCCGTCATCCAAATCGCGTGGCGAGTCATCTGAACGCGCATAGGTTCAAATCGGGGAGACGCAACCACCGATACCGACATTCGGTTCAAGTTGCGATCTGACTGAGGGATGCCCTGCGTCCCGAACGCAGTGAGCATCTTCTAAGTTATTGATCTTTCTTGATGTGGGGACCGCATTGGTCGCGTTCTGTTCACGGTCGTTTCACCCAATTCGTTGCGAATTCGTTGCGGCGTCCTGGACGAGAACGGGGCTTGCGGGAGATCTGAGATAGTTGGATGCGGGCTAGGTCCTGGCCGCCGGCAACGCGGCGCCTTTCCAAATCCCTAGTTTCCAAATGAACAGCCGAGTGGAGCGCTAAGTCCAGGAGCTCCGCACCAACGTATGCCTTGAGCGAACGCCAGAATGGCGGAATCAAAATCAGCTTGATTATTCAACGATTTCAACGCGCATTTGGAAAAAATTGTCGATTCCCGATCCAGTAATTTCAATAGGTTGGTTGGTGTTTCCAAATGAAAAAGAGCGTCACGGGCAGCTTGAAACGAACCGATTGAGCAACCCTGTTGTCGAATTCACTTGGCCATGGCGCTCGCGCTATCGGGCATCGATAGCGCCTTGACGTAAGCATCTGAAACTCCCGAAAGAGCGGCTAATTAAGAGTTATGCCCCACTAGCCCTATGGACTTCTAATAAGTTTTACACTATCCTCTAAATAATTGAAATTACATGGCTTTTTAGGCATACACCCTCTGACTCTTTTGGCTTCTAAAAGACCATAGGGCAGCCGCCGAGGGCCATTCCGGGTTATTTGGAGGGGACCCCGTGGCCACCATCAAGCTGACCGAACGCTCCGTCGCCAAGCTGGCAGCGCCGACTGATTCGGAAAAACAGGAACTGTTCTGGGACGAGGAGCTGAAGGGGTTCGGCGTTCTCTGCTCCGGCACGACGACCGCAAAGACCTTCGTCGCTCAGGCCAAGGTCAAGGGCAGCGGGCTGACCCGTCGCGTAACCGTGGGTCGCTGCGACAGGTTGAAGGTTGCCGAGGCGCGCGACAAGGCCCGCGAGGTCCTGGCTAACCTCGACCTCGGCAACGATCCCAAGAAGTTTAAGGGCACGAGGCTGTCGCTCCAGCAGGCGCTCGACCTCTACCTTGCCGGCAGGAAGTCGCTCCGGTCGCGAAGCGTCGACGGCTATCGCGACTCGGTCGAGAAGTACTTGACCACCTGGCTCGACACGCCGATGGGCTCAATCACCCCAGACATGGTCGAGGTCCGGCACGCCTCGATCGCGAGCGAGATCGCCGAGAAGACCAAGCAGACGAAAACGCCGCGCTCCGGTCACGCCACTGCCAATCAGGTGATGCGGGCCTTCCGCGCCGTCTACAACTTCGCTCACGAGCGTGACCCGGAGCTACCGGACAACCCGGTTCGAAGACTGAAGAGAGTGTGGTTCAGAGTTCGCCGCCGCACCCGGCTCGTCAAGTTCGATCAGCTTAAGAACTTCTACGATGCTCTCGGCTCGCTGGAGAACCAGCTGGTGGCCGACTATATCCGCTTCGTGCTCTTCACCGGCATGCGGAGGAGCGAGGCGGCCGGCCTCAAGTGGGAGGCGATCGACCTCGTAGCCAAGACCATCACGCTCCAGGGCGAGGAGACGAAGAACGACGACCACTTCGTGCTTCCGATGTCCGACTACGTCCACGATCTTCTTGTCGCGAGGCGCGCCCTTGGTACCGATGGCGACTACGTCTTCCCGGCCAACAGTGAGAGCGGCCACGTCGAGGAGCCGAAGTTCGCCTTCGACGCTATCGAGAAGGTAACTGGGATCAAGGTCAGTCCGCACGACTTGCGGCGGACGTTCGAGACCGTCGCCGAGAGCTGCGACCTGTCCGCCTTCGCGCTCAAGGCCCTTATCAACCACAGGCTGCCGCAGCAGTCCCAGAGCGACACGACTGCCGGCTACATCATCATGAGCACCGAGCGCCTTCGCAGGGCCGCCCAGCGGGTCGCCGACGAGCTTAAGGGGCTCTGCGGCGTCGTGCCTATTGCGGGAGAGAATGTCGCGAAGCTGAGGGAGGCGAAGAGCTAGAACGTAATTGGGGTTCTGAACCCCCTGGACTTTTAGGAGAGCTAAGTTAGAATTTCACCACCCTCATGCGGCGGTAGATCAACCCGCCGTCGATAGCATCGGCCTCCGGGGCACGTCGGAAAGCCCAGCAGGAGAGAGTGCCGAAATTTCCGACGCGAACCTCGACACTGGCGCCCGCGATACGTGAAGCGGCCGCTGCAGGGCTTGATCTCTAACCTGCACGACAGGGTCGTCCCATGCGCAAGACACTTTGCGCCGGGGCGGCCCTTTCTCATTTTCGAGAAGGACTCCCCTCGGCCGACCGAGAGGACACCCCTCGAATGAAGACCGCGAAGAAGAAGGTCACAAAGAAGTTTGCCGACGCTCGCGATGCTCAGCCACATCATCACCGCATCGACAGAAAGGCCGACCTGATCGCTCATCAGGCTCCTGCCGGCGATTCCGATAGTTTGATGGACACGCCGACGGCTGCGAGCTGGCTCGGTGTCTCAACTCAGTGGTTAGAGATTGGGCGCTGCAAGGGCTTCGGCCCGCCGTTCATTAAGCTCGCGCCGCGCCGGGTTCGCTACCGAAAGAGTGACGTCATCCGCTGGCTGGAGAGCAGGACCCACGCCTCCACTGCCGAGTACGCCGGGGGCGGGACATGATGATCATCATGCCGGATGTACCGCGCCTCTGGCTCCACGTCGCCGCTGACGGGACCGAGCAGTGGTTCGACGTCGAGCCCAGCCACGTGCCGACGCTGACGGTTTGGCAGACAGGGAGCAACTTCGAGGAAACGCTCACCTACAACGGCCGGTTCACGGTCGAGGACTGGCCGCGGTTACCAAAGTGTGGTTCGCGGATAGTATGGGCGCGCCTCCGCCCGCGCGGTGACGGCTGGAGCTTCGTCGAGGAGGACGAAACTTCGTCAAGGTGGCGACGGAAAATCAACGTGACAAGGCGCCCCGGCCGGCAGAGCCGAGGCGCCTTCGAGGGAGGTACCGCTTACAGCCATAGCACCCGCGGAGGGCGCCATGTGTAAAAGATACCGCCAAACCGAGAACGATGCCAGGGCTGCTGACGACAGGAGCCTATTAGAGGCGGCGCTGCACTTTGCTGCCCGCGGCGTCCCGATCTTCCCATGCCTAAACAAGCCTGGTGATAAGGAGCTGCATAAGAAACCACTCACAAAGCACGGCTTCAAGGACGCGACATCGGACACTGGTGATATCGAGAGCTGGTGGCATCGATGGCCCAACGCCCTCATCGGGATGCCGACCGGAGCTGCATCCGGTATCGCGGTGCTCGACCTCGACGTCAAGAACGGCAAAAACGGCTATACCAACGTCCCGAACTGGCAAGAGCTGTCCCCGGTGATCGCCAAGACGGGCAGCGGCGGTGCGCATCTTTACTTCAGAGCCGATGGAGCGCCGCACTGCACGTCAGACGTCATCGCACTCGGGGTGGACACGCGTGGCAACGGCGGCTACGTCATCGTCCCGCCAAGTCCCGGCTATGAGTGGGTCAATGGGTCGGACTTCTCGGCCCTGCCGCCTTGGCCGGAGGATTTGCGGCCGAAGGGCAAGGCGCGGCCTGACAACGACGCTAATGGGCGACAACGTGCAGCAACGCCGCCCAGATCCGGGCCCGCAAAGATGCCCGACTGGATGGCAGCGATGGCACTGGACGACGCCGGAAAGGGCGTCTCGACCGACCCGGCAGACAGCTGGCAGCGCGCTAGCAAGGATAAGATTGCAGCAGCCCTTGCCGCCGTAGACCCGGACATCGACCGCAAGGCCTGGTTCGATATCGGCTGCGCCCTGTTCAATGATCAGGGCGACGATGTCGGCTTTGAGCTGTGGAACGAATGGTCACGCAGGGGGAGGAAGTACCCGGGCCAGGCGGCGATGGCAAAGCAGTGGGAAAGCATCAATCGCGCCGGCGGCTACTCGAAGACGATCGGCACTCTGCTTTATCACGCCCACCAGGCCGATCCAGCCTGGCGGGCGAGCCTCAGCACTAAGGGCGCGGAAACTTCCGCCGCGTCAGCTGAGCTGCCACAGGCGGGCGGCTCAGAAAGCAAGGCTGGGGTCACTACCGAAGATCAGAGCCGCGCGAAGGCTGCTCCGCCTCCGGGGCGCGCGCTGATCATCAGTAGTCGTGAGTTCATCTCAAACTTCGTGCCGCCGGAGTATGTGATCGAGGGGGTCCTACAGCGCCGCTTCCTGTACTCCATGACGGGCCAGACTAACGCGGGTAAGACAACGTGCGCGTTCCAGCCGATCGTGATCACCGATTCCAGGCGATCGTGATCACCCATTCCAGAGCATCGTGATCACCACT
>NZ_JBXAPN010000016.1:0-120447 GCF_058803975.1 Bradyrhizobium sp. GW821-FHT13H06
GAACCTGATCACGATCAGTGGAATCCGTGATCACCATCGCCTGGAACACCTGATCACCATCCCTGGAATACGCAGACAACGGTCGCGCTTCGAATAGCAGCTCACGTTGTGCAGGGCCTAAAGCTTACTGATCGAGAAATCGAGAAGGGCAAGGTTCTGTTTCTGTCAGGCGAAAATCCCGACGACGTTCGGATGCGTTGGATAAAGCTGTGCGAGGAGATGAAGATCGACCCGGCGACGGATCAGGCGTTCTGGGTGGCCGGAACGTTCTCGATCGACAAGCTGCGGAAGACAATTCACGCGGAGACCAAGAAGCACGGGCCGTTTGCCTTGATCATCATCGACTCTGCCGCCGCATACTTCGAGGGCGATGATGAAAACTCAAACACGCAGTTCGGCAACTACGGGCGAATGCTGCGAAGCGTCCTGACGGAGATCGAGGGCAGACCGGCAGTCATCGTCCTTTGCCATCCCGTGAAGAACGCCAACCCCGAGAACCTGCTGCCGCGGGGCGGCGGCGCATTTGTCAACGAGGTCGACGGCAATTTGGTGATCCGTCCGCGATCCGAGGTCCCAAAGGTCGTCGAGATGCACTGGCACGGTAAGTTTCGCGGACCCGACTTCCACCCAATCGCATTTGCCCTGGACGCTGGGACCAGCAACAAAATCAAGGACAGCAAGGGCAGACCGATATGGACAGTCACGGCGCGGCCGCTGACCGCTGAGGAGTCGGCGAAGACTGAAGACATCGGGAGGCGAAGGGAAAGCGAGTTGCTTCGAACCATGCTGACGAGGGACGGTCTCACCCTAGCCGAATTCGCCCGCGCGATCGGCTGGTTCTATAAGAACGGCGAACCGAACAAGACGCTCGTCGACCGGACCATGAAGCAGCTGGAAGCGCGCGGACTGGTCAAGAAAGAAGGAGGGCACTGGAAGCTAACGAAAGCCGGGCGGGCCGCCAGTAACAATGAGGTATTATAGTAGTCCTTCGGAGATCCTCGGTGGAACTTCCGCAGGTTGGGGGGCCACACCCCGTCTTGAAACGGTCGGCCGCCTCCTAGGCGCGAGTTCCCCAGCGTTTCGGGTGAAACGAGGCAAGATAAAAACGTGACTAAGGTGCTGATCTTTAGGCGTTTCAGATGAAACATATCGCCGAAACGAGGTCCCACTAGGGCCTCGTTTTCGGACGTTTCGTTTCAGGTCCTTTCCTTAGGTTGAAACGCGAAACGCTGCGCTCGGAGCTGCCTCGGCTGATCCCGTGGACCGCTTAGGGCCAGCTCTGGAAAGGGGCTTACTGGGGCCTAGGAGGACGTATGGCAGCTCAAACTCCCCCGGACGGGCCCAGTCGTCGAAGGCTCAGTCCTCGAAGGCACGCCCGCGGTCGTCTAGTCCCATGTGGTAGAAATAGGTCCTAACACCTTAGGTAGTAAATTTAGAAGGCCAACTACCGCCTTCTACGCTTCATAAACCCTTCTAGAAACGGCCAAAATTGCCTTACCCACTAATCCCCAATTAGTGGGCATTTCAGACAACCTGTTGATATTACTTAATTTTATTTCGGTACAGGCGTCAAGTAAGCGGAAATGCCCCCTACAGACCGGGTTAGAGGACTGAATCTACAGGGATTTTTCTCCCTGAGAGCGCCCTGGCAGGTCTCATAAAAAAGGGAAATACTACCTAGCATGATCCCCCAGGAAAGCTCTTCCGATGGCCTCCAAGCCGAACCTCTCCCTCGATCAGCGCCTCCGATCGGCCTTTGGCAAGTCTGCCATCACCAACGGTGGCACGATCCTGCCTGACATCGATGGGAGGTCGAAGGTCGCTCGGCGGTTCAAGGACATCGCCGCCCAGATCGCCGCCGACCAGGGCGGCATCGACCGCCTCGCCGAGGCGAGGCTTCAGCTAATCCGGCGCTTCGCCGCCTGCTGCGTCATGGCCGAGCAGATGGAGGCGAGCCTCGCGAGCGGCGGCTCGATCGACGTAGCCGAACACGCACAACTCACATCGACGTTGGTCCGCGTGGCGTCGCGCATCGGAATCAACCGCAGGGCGCGGGAGGTCCTGCCTTCGTTAGAGAGCTATCTCAAGGGCAAGTCGGCCGATGACGAGGAGGACACGACGTGATCTCCATCCTCGACGCAGCCCGCGACCCGCACCTCTTCGCGCCTTGGATTAAGAACCGCAAACTGTGGGCCGCGTGGTTCGCCTTTCTTGCTGCGCTGTTCGCGCTCGAGATGACCGATGAGCAGGCCTCAATCTATCGAGCCTGCACCGGACGCGACGCGCTGCCCACCACAGCGGCAACCGAGGCCTGGCTGGCGGTCGGAAGAAGGGGTGGCAAATCGTTTGTTTTGGCGATGCTCGCCGTATTTGTTGCCTGCTTTCGCGACTACCGACAATTCCTGGCGCCTGGCGAGCGCGGCACGATCATGGTCATTGCCCGCGACCGAATGCAGGCTCGCATCATCCTCCGGTACATCAGAGCACTGCTGCACGTTCCACTCCTCGCCCAGATGATCGAGCGCGAGACGGCGGAGGCGTTCGACCTCGACAAACAGATCACCATCGAGGTTCACGTCGCCTCGTTCCGGAGCACCCGGGGCTACAGCATCATTGCTGCGCTCTGCGATGAGATCGCCTTCTGGCCGACCGACGACGCGGCAGAGCCGGACTTCGAGATCATCAATGCTCTGCGGCCCGGCATGGCGCAATTCCCAAACTCGCTGCTCCTCTGCGCCTCCAGTCCCTATGCCCGACGCGGAGCGCTGTGGGACGCTCACCGCAGACACTTCGGCCGCGATGCTGATCCAGTATTGGTTTGGCAAGCACCGACCAGGGTGATGAACCCGACGATCCCGCAGAGCTTGATTGATCAGGCGTATGAGCGCGATCCAGCCTCTGCAAGCGCCGAGTTCGGCGCGGAGTTCAGATCCGACGTCGAGTCCTTCATCAACCTCGAAGCCGTGCAGGCGTGCATTAGTAGGGGCACGTTGGAACGCCAGCCCAGATCAGGCTTACGCTACCTCGCCTTCACTGACCCGAGTGGCGGATCGTCTGACAGCTTCACGCTCGCCGTAGCTCATCGAGAGGACGATAGCCTGATCCTGGACTGCCTTCGCGAGATCAGGCCACCGTTCTCACCGGAAGCCGCAATTGCTGAGTTCGCCTCTACCTGCAGGTCCTACCGGATCTCACGGATTACAGGTGACAGGTACGCAGGCGAGTTTCCACGAGAGCAGTTTCGCAAGCAAGGCATCGGCTACGATGTCTCGAACAAGTCGAAAAGCGATCTGTATCTCGACTTGCTACCTCTCCTGAATAGCTGCCGGGTTGAATTGCTCGACAACCCGAAACTCACCACACAGCTGATCGCCCTAGAGCGGCGCACCGCCAGGAGCGGTAAGGAGTCCATCGACCATCCTCCCGGGGCTCACGACGACTTAGCTAACGCTGTCGCTGGCGTCCTCGCCTCCAACCTCGTGCTTCGTCCGCGGCTCCGGATTTTTACCTATCCGGTGGTGGGCAGCACGCCGGGGTGCGAGCTCGATCCAAAGACCATGCGCCCGATTGAGCGCGAGCGAATCAGGTGGAGGAAGGTGAACTAATCGCCACGATAGAATTGTTACAACAGACAAGGAGACCGCAATGAGGCGCTTGAGCCAGAACGAGATAGCCATACGTATCGTACCAACACACCTGCGCTGGCCTGATGCTTCCACGAGCGTTGTCTGGAGGCAGCTGCATGAGTGCGTACTGCGGTTTCATGAACTCGCGCGAGCCTTTGACGACGACTGTCTGGAGATCGAACAAAGCAAAGCTTTCAGCTCTGACGAGATCGTGCGGCGCCGCGCTGAGGCCGGCCGCGAGGCGATCAAGCAGTTGGCTGGGTTCAGGCCTTTCGAGAGTGCAAGCTCGGCGGCCACGAGGGAAGTCGAGCGGCTGCATCGACGTGAGGACCTGACGCCGCAAGAGTCAGAAGCGAAGCAGAAGTTGATCAAAGCGCTAGATGATCTACGAGGTGGACTCGGAGCTATGGAGCGACTTCTGCTGGAGAGGAGCAAAATACGGCAGAGGTCAGCCAATTACTCTCCTACAACATACTAAAGGGGTCAGTCCAACGTCCCACCAGTCCACACGCTTTCAGTTAGGCGTCCTGCTCTACGTATGATGTCCGCTTGTCTGCCAACAGCGGCTATATAGCCGACCTCGTTGAGCTTGGCTGGATACACGATATGCCGAATGGTCCTCGCATGCCTGACCCACGGATCCCCAACAGTGAAGGAACGAGCAAATGAAGACCGCTGCGCTTAGCGGGTTGCTGGACGAGTGCCGCGGCGCTCGGACCTCCGACGAACTCGCAATCGCTGGGGCCGCTATCATCGGGTTAGAGACGGCCCCGGCGCGTTGCTTCCCCGCCTACCACTTCTGACGAAGGAGCCCGCCAGTCGAACGCCAGCGGGCTAGTGAGCACACACACGAAGGCCGCAGCGGAGGTTCATTTCGCTGCGGCCCGCGCCGTGTCAAAAATCCGGGTGAAAAGTTCTAGGTGGAATATGAAGCCAGCCCCGGTGAGCAGAATCCTAATCGGGAAAACTCGGCAAGGCGAATCATTTTCGCAAGTTCCGAAAATGAAACTTTCATGGCCGTTAGCATAGGTCTTGTATTAGGAAGCGGAACAAGCAGCAGTCACGCGCCTCGGCTAGCGGCCTCTTTCAGCCTATGATCGCAAGCCGCGGATTGCCTCGCTCGAAGTCGGGTCGCACGTCGGCGCCACGGCTACCGCACCCCTGACATACGAACTGTGGCTCGACATCAGACAGGCGCAAGTCATCGCCCCAGCGGGCGGCGTCCAGAGCAACGTGGCGGCCGCAGTGGCAATAGACCAGCACACCACGAACGCCCATGCTCCGCATTTCGCCGAAGGTGATCTTAAGCGGCCGGCCGTCGGCGTGCGTATGGGTATGGCGTTGGGCGGCGCGGGGCATGCCGCGATCAAAGCGGTATCGAAAGTGCGTAGCAAATTATCGATTCCTAGTAGATCGGAACGAGCGCCGGCTACTGCCTGTCGGGGGTGTGGATGGCCCGCCAGTTCACGCTGACGGGCCTCTGCTCAAGGAAAGACTCGCTCGAAAGGCAGCTCAGGAATAGGCTCGTTGAGCTACGCGACTGACGTAGCATTTTGTGTAAACCGAATTAGGAGCAGAACATGCCGCTTTGCAGAGGTATAGCTCTATTTGTCATTGTCGCATTTGGAGCCGCCGTAGTGGCGGCAGGATTTACAACGTCTCCCGCATCCGCCGGGAAAATGGATGGCAAGCCCGGTGGTGGACGTAACTCAGCGCATTACGACACTCCGAGCAAAGCGAAGCCGCCTGCAACGAGAAAAAGCGCACCAGCACGCTAGAATCAAAAAGGGCCCGCCGGTTCACGCTGGCGGGCGCCTTGCGTCAGGGCGAGCCTCGCTTCTTCTTCGCGCCTACTGGTGGAGGCACCGGCTTTTCGGCGTTTGTGGAAACCAGATTATCCAAACGGGCACTGAGCGCGCCCACTTGCTCCGAAAGCAACTTTCTTTCGCCCTGTTCCCCTGACAGCTGCCGCTGGAGCTGGCTGATTTGCTCCTCGAGCTTTTGCTGAGCTGACTGAATGTCTCCAAGACTCTGCTGGAGGCCCGTTAGTGCCTCCTTTGTCGCGTCGGAGGCCGGCGGAGTGGGCGTGGCTTGCGGTTGCGAGGACACCGAATGCGGCTCGGTCGCATACCGACCGTTTTGCCATAACAACGCGCCGCCGCCCAAAACGACTACGATCAAGAGGAGCCATGAAAGCAGTCTGGCGTTCATGGGGTCGATAAAGCCTTAAACCCTCATTCGTTCCCAACGCTGTTCTCCGAAGGTGCAGCCACGCCGGTTCACGCTGGTGGGCCGCCGTGCTAACCATTGCGTGTCGTGGCTATCGTGCGGAACGTCGCGGCACAGGCCGCAGGATCTGCCTCAAAGCAGCGCCTGTGGCCAGCGATCGCGATTATCCTTTTGGACGAGGGAAATTTACGGGGTGGTCTCGGTCTTGACGTAGCTCAATGCGATCGTTCGCCGTGCCGGCAATATCAGCATGTAGCCGAGTGGTTCGCCGCACGAATTGCTGAGGCTATGGGCCCGGGCTCCTAGGCACACCGGGCCCGCCTTGTTTTCAGCCCGCCGTTCACGTTGGCGGGCCAGCGGCTTAATTTCGCCGCGCCGTCTCGTCCGCCTTTGGCCTGGATGCACGCGGGAGTCGACCAGCACCTCCGTGATGGAGTCGCGAAGGCTGTCGCGATCGAGGATGCGCATCAGTGCATCGACTGTGGCCACAGCGTCGCGCTCATGCGTTAGGTAGTTGTCCAGCGCCATCATGGCGAGGCCGTAGCTCTGCTCGATGTGCTCGGCATCGGATATAAGCACCATCGCAGATCCTCCCGCAGGCCCTTGAAGAACGGATGCCGAAGATGCCGTTGGCCGAGTTGGCGCGGTACGAGTCCTTCGGAGATGAATCGTTCCGGCGACGACGGCTAACGACCTAGCGGGCGGGCTCGGCAGGCGTCGGCACTAGCGGTTAAAAAGAAAGGGTCGCCTTCGCGGCGGCCCTGTCAGAAGTCTGAGCGCTTCGGACAAAAATAACGTACCAGCCCCGGGATGCAAACAGCTAAGGATACAAACACCTGCCCGGATGCAGGCATGAAAGCAGCGGATTGTTTCAGGAGTATTGCGTCTAGGCGTGCGATCCTTGTTCCGAGCAAGGAACTAGGACAGGCGCTTATTAATCGACTGCCCGCCTAACGTTCGGTTTACCCCCAGCATCGGCCAAGGGCAGATGGCTTCCGAGGTCGCAGGACAGACATGGACATCGCAAGTTGAGCAGCAAGCATGGTTGTAGTGAACCTCTCGGTTCTTCTGACGTAATGTGGCTTTTCAGGCGAATAGGAAGTCGTGGGCTGTCAACACGCTCGTGAAGTTGTGCAGAGTGACTTGGTCCGTTCCTGCGGTAATGACGGTATCAGTTCCGCTTTGGACGATCACGAGATTGTGGAATGACTCTACGCCCGCCACATCGACGAACTTAATTTGGTCATGCTGGCGCTGGCTAAAGTCTTCGATGGTGTTATTGGTTCCAACCGTCATCGGACCATCGTCCTTGAATACAAACAGATCGTTGCCGCCCTTAGCGCCACCTAACAATAACCCGTCACCCCATAGAACGTTCTTGACAGCGCAGCCCGGTGCTGCGGTCCCGGCGATCAGGATGTCGCTGCCGCCCCTGCTGGAATTGGAGAGGGATTGCGCGTCCCCGTATAGAAAGTTGTTAAGCTGGCCACTGCCACTGTTATTGTCGCCACCAATCAGAATGTCGTTGCCGCCCCGAGCGGAACCGGACATGCCGCGCGCATCGCCCCGGAGGATGTTACCGATGCTTCCATCGCCGGAAGCGTCGCCGCCGGTTAGGGCGTCGTTCCCGCCCGCAGCATGGCCGGAGATGGTAAGAGCGTCGCCGCTGGCTTCATTGACCGCCTGCGTACCGGGCTGGCCGGTAATTTCCGACAACACGGCCACGTCATGGCCCCCGCGGCTAGAACCGGACATATCGCCGCCCGCGTCACCATAGAAAGTGTTCACGACATCAATGCCCGTAGCGAAGGCGTTGGTTGTGAAGGAGCCGCTTGCCTTGAAGCTATCATTGCCGCCGTGAGCGTGGCCAGACATGCTTCCGCCCGCGTCGCCGTAGAACGTATTGAACACTCCGCTAAGCGCCAAGACGTCAAAGGTGTCATCGCCACCTTTACTGTGCCCGGACATGTTGCCACCCGCGTCACCGTAGAAGGAGTTGACGGAGTTTTCCAATCCACCGAAGAAGCTAATATCCCCTGTGAAAGTATCGTCCCCGCCTTGACTGTGGCCGCTCATGCTGCCGCCAGCGTCGCCATAGAAGGTGTTGCTGGAAATGGAGCCGCCCGTAAAGCTATCGTTGCCCCCTTTACTGTGGCCCGACATGTCGGTGCCGGCGTCGCCGTAAGCGATGGTGCTTGCGAATACTTCGATTGGGGTGAACGTGTCGGAGCCGCCTTGCGCAAAATCAAAAAGGCCGCCCCCGGCATCGCCGTAGAACTTACTGCCGGAAAACAAGCCACCCATGAAGGTATCGTTGCCCCCTTTACTGTGGTCGAACATGTTGTCGCCCGCATCACCGTAGAAGGTGTTGGACGTGGAACCACCTCCAGGTGGATTGCCGCCGCCCGTCAAGACGTCGTTTCCACCTTTACTGTGGTCGAACATATTACCGGCCGCGTCGCCGTAACCAAAGTTGACGGCGTTAAACGATCCTCCCAAGATGGTGTCGTTGCCGCCCTTGGCAAAATCGAACATGCTGCCACCAGCATCGCCGATCGAAACATTTGTGGTCACGGGCTGACCCATGAGGGTGTCATCGGTGCCCAAATGATGGTTGCGTAGATCTCCAGGAGTAAACGGGACGCGCTTGAACACGGGCAAGTTCCTCCCCGATTCTCGTCACACGACACACCTGTGACGAGGCCAAGTGGTACTCTCACAGGAAGCGGGCAAGTTGACAAACATCAACTTCAGAGCGAGCACCGACAGAACAGCTACGGCATCAAAACCCGGTCCGCCGCTTTATGCCTGACCTCATGCGGCCTGTTGGCTGCTCGACGGGGAGGTCGGCTGGCTCTCCTCAGGCCCGTTGATCTGTTCACAAGATGCGAGAGGCCACACGCCGGGCATTTCAGAAGCTCGAACAAGCTTGGATCGGCGTTTGGGTCTGGCGCAATCGGGCGGGGACACGCTCTTCCAGTTACCGGGCATTCATAGGTTGGGTTCGGCATTTGTAATGCATAAGCCGAAGCCCCTTCTCCGGATTGACATATCGCAACCCCGCGCTGTGGAAGCCAACGGACCTCTTTCCAGGGCTTCGGGTTATGGTCGGGGTGCGGCCGAGCAAAGCAGGTCTTGTTGATGTCGCGTTTCGTTGTCCGGTTTTTCAAGCAGGTACTTGGTGAGAATCGCCGGGAGAGCCAGGTTTGTCAGTCTGTTCTAGAAGTCGACGCGACTGCTCGGGCCCAAGCAGCTGAGATTGCGAAAAGGCTATTCTGCGAGAACCATCGTCTTTCCGAATGGTCGGATCACGCTGACCACATCGAGATCAAAGAGGCCGACTTCCCCTCCTAATCACCAGCGGTGACAATGATCAAACAACTTACCTTTTGGGTATTCGCACTACTTTGCTTCAGCTGTCATTCGGCAGCGGCTGCCGACGCGCGCAACGGAGCGCTTCTGGCCAAGCAGTGGTGTAGCGCTTGTCACCTTGTGGAGCGTGGGCAGCAGGGCCCGACGACCGAGGCAACCCCTTTCGTTACGGTGGCAAAGAGGCCCGGGTTCAACGTCGGCAAGCTCGCCTTCTTCCTGCTCGATCCGCATCCGAGGATGCCCAATATGCAGCTGACGCGGAACGAGGCAGCGGACATTGCCGCCCATGTCGCTACCCTCAAATGAAGAGGAAGCGGAAGTTGTTTCGTCATTCCAAATCTCACTTTCGCTGCGCCATGATTAGTTCCGCGACAATGCAAGTGGCGGTCCCGCGCCGATTGCATTGTGGGTATCGCGCAACGTCGGTTGGCCTCGTGAGGCGTGGCACATCTGGCTCCCCGAGAATGGCATGCGACGAATTCGTGGATCGAGCAAACAAAGCACAGAAAGCTGCTTGCGATCGAGCAGGACAGGCACAAGCGGGAGACCTTTGAGCGCGCTCTTGACCAAGAAGAAAACTCAGTAGCCCTGGCCCGGGGATCGCAACGAGTCTGAATCCTGCTCTAGTATCGCAACGAGTCTGAATCCCGCTCTAGTACAGTCACCTGAGGGGCAGGTCACATCACGGAGCCTAAGTGAGAGGACAAGAGACTCATGGACGAGGCCAAGCCGACGCTAACCCAGGTCCAGATCATCCAGTCGCTCGCCGAGGCGCTATCGTGGTTTGAAGGAATTGAGCTGGGCGTTTCTCCGGGCGAGCTCAATCACCTCACCGGAAGAATAGGCGAGCTCTACGCCGCCATGATCACCCGCGGCCAGATGGCGCTGGAGACCAATCAGCGCGGCTACGACGTGGTCTCCGCTCTGAACGAGCGCATCTCCGTCAAGACCATTACCAGTTCGACCCATGTGACGTTCAATACTACGACCTTCGAGCTGGTCGATCGAGTGATGGTCCTGCGGGTCAACGTGGACGAGGAGAAGGGAATATCTGTCGAGGAGATACTCGATGAGCCAGCCGAGGCCGCCAAGGGAAAGATGCATCACACCGGCGCGAACTTCGTCTACGCGATCCCGCGAGCCTCGCAGCGCGAGCAGCGCCCCGTCGAGGAGCTGCGAGTTATGGCCCGAGCCAGCCATTCTGGCCTAGATATAGTCAGGTACGAGAGCGGGGCCATCCGCGTCCTGCGAGACGGCATCGTTCAGCCCGTCGTCGTCAAGGACGTGCTTAGACCCATAGCGTCTGAGCTGGGCGTGGAGGTCCTCAACTCGAAGGGCGACATCAAGAACACTCAGGCACTAGGGGCAGACATCATTCGTGCCCTAAACGCGCGAGAGGACAAGAGAGGAGCGATTCTTGAGAATTAAGGACTACAGTCGCGCGCACGTCAAGAACACCTTCTCATTGTCGAGAGCGGCAGCAAGATGGTAGTAGCGCATTCGAGCGGTGGAGATGCCGAGGCAGCGCCCAGCAGCAGCTGAGGAAGGCGATGGCAGATGTCCTGGAGGGGGTCGCGGCAACCAAGCGAGCGCTGCTGGAGCGATGCGAGATGCGGGAGGACAGCGGGGGCAACTTCCACTCCGTCCACGAGCCCAGAAGCAGCGCGACAGTAGGAACCAAGCCGGCTGTGGCCGCGGAGTAGAGGCTAAAAATTGGAAGCTCAATTCGACGAAGAACGGCCCGTTGCCTGTTGATGGGCCGCGTCGGGCAGGTATAGATATGGCTGAAATCCAATGAACGCCTCGCGGATGGCTTGGGGACCTCCGAGCTTGTCCGCCGCGTCGTCAATGGTGTGATACTTCAGCTCCAGAAGGCTTCCGAGCTTCTCTTGGTCCAGCTCCTCCACTCCGAGGGTCACATATTGCGCCAGTACGAAGTCTAGGAAGGCTTGAATTTTCGCGTCGTACTTCGCTAAGATTTTAGGACGGCACGACTCTACGCGTTCTGAGCGCTGGATCGGCGGTAGCGCAAAGGCCACGTACGCGAGCACATCGAAGATGTCGCTCTTCTCCGCGTCTAGCATCCGGCCAATCTCGGCGAGTTGCTCGCTACCGAACCCTTTCTCGGCCAGCCCATCCAGAAGCGCCCTCCGCGTGTCGGGCTTGCTCCAGAGCCGGCGCAGCTCCTCCTCATCCTTGAAGTAGTGAGGCAGCTCGCCGAATAGCTTCTCGATGAACTGATTTGCAGATATCGGCCTGCCGTCGGGACTCCAGTAGCTCGTCGCCGTCATGCTCTGAATAGTGCGTTCTTTCCCGTCGGCTAGTTTGATCCTGATCTTCTTGGGCGTGTCTCTTTCGAGCTCATCAGCGCTGGCCCGGTCTCCAGCTGCATCCTCATCTTTCCGTCGCCTTTCCGCTTCTACCTGCTCCTTAGGTTCGCCGTCCCATTCGGGATCGTTGAAGTGCTCGTAGGCCTTCACAAAATCATAGATCGTGAAATAATCCTTGCCTTCAAACAGCCTCGTGCCACGCCCGACGATCTGCTTGAACTCGATCATCGTTCCTATTGGTCGCATCAGCACGATGTTACGAACGTTCCGAGCATCAACCCCAGTCGAGAGCTTCTGGGAAGTCGTCAGGATGGTCGGGATGGTCTTCTCGTTGTCCTGGAACGTCCTCAGCCACTGTTCGCCCCGGGCACCATCCTCGGCTGTTACCCGCACGCAAAAGTTCGGATCGACGCTCGTCTTCATCTGGTTGATCAGATCGCGAACGAGCGCCGCGTGCGCCTGATTGGCACAAAATACCAGCGTCTTATCGCGTTGATCGATCTGATCCAAGAACAGCTTGACCCGGTAGCGCTCCCGCTCCTCGATCTCGATGGTGCGGTTGAACTGCGGTTCTTTATAACGCCGCCCCTCCTCAATCTCTCCTTCGACTACCGTATCATCCGACGTATAGACGTAGTCGTCGAGGGTGGTGGCGATCTGCTTCACCTTGAATGGAGTCAAGAATCCATCGTTGATGCCGTCTTTCAGCGAGTACGTGTAGACCGGCTCTCCGAAGTACTTGTAAGTATCGACATTGTCACGGCGCTTCGGAGTGGCCGTCAGGCCGAGCTGCACTGCAGGCGCGAAGTAGTCGAGAATGCCGCGCCAGTTGCTTTCGTCGTTAGCGCCGCCGCGATGACACTCGTCTATTATTATGAAGTCAAAGAAGTCGGGGGGATAATCACCGAAATAGGGAGCGGGCTCGCCATCCAGATCCGTCCCGCTCATGAAGGTCTGAAAGATGGTGAAGAAGATACTCGCGTTCTTCGGCACCCGACCGGCCTTACGAATTTCTTCAGGCTTGATGCGGGCCAGTGCGTCCTCAGGAAACGCAGAGAAAGCGTTGTAGGCTTGATCAGCAAGGATATTGCGATCAGCAAGGAAAAGGATGCGCGGCCGCCGCGAAGGCTTGCGCGACAGATTCCAGCGGCTCTGGAATAGAGCCCAAGCGATCTGGAAAGCGATCGCGGTCTTGCCAGTACCTGTGGCGAGCGTCAGTAGGATGCGCTGCTTGCCAGCCGCGATGGCCTCAAGCGCGTTCTCGATTGCGTTATGCTGGTAGTAACGCGCCTGCCATGTGCCACTTCGTTCCTCGAACGGCACGCTGGCGAAGCGGTCGCGCCATTCGTTCGGAACAGCAAATACTTTGGCCCACAACTCTTCCGGCGTCGGGTAACGTTCGACGTACCTCTCCTCACCGGTCTCAATGTCGATTTGGTAGATGCGCCGGCCGTTGGTAGAATAGGCGAATCGAGCCTGCAGCCTTTTGGCATAGGCCTTTGCCTGGCCAATGCCTTCCGTATCGGTTTTGTCGCGGGCCTTGGCCTCAATCACCGCTAGCTTATGATTACGGAATGTCAGGACATAATCGGCAATCTCGGACCTTCCGCGGCGTCCGATGCCCTCGATACGACCCGGGCAAATCACTTCCAGCCGCATCCGGCTATCTTCTACGACGCCCCAGCCAGCTTGCCGGAGCGCCGGATCGATGAGTTCGGCGCGGGTCTCGGCCTCATTCATTCAGCCGCCTCTCTGATGGCCGCGGAGGGCGTACTCAGTTTTCCGGAAAACATCCTTTGCAGGACGGATTGTTTTAGGGAGGCCAGCTCGACTAGCTTTCGCCGATAAATATCTGCAAGCCGTTGAACCGAATTTGCGTTAGCCTCGATCGCTTGAGCCAATGCTCGCTGCTGTTTGACCTCAGTCGGAAATGAGATAGGAACTTGCTTCAGCAAACTCGCCTTAATGCCTACAACAGTGGCTCCGGTGCCCCGCCTAATAATTTCTTGCTGGATCGGTCGAGACATCAGTGCATATTTCAGAAAGGTTCGATCGAGCACATTATCGTTGGGCTGCATCGTAATCAACCGTTGGCCGATAACCACATCTTCATCAGTATCCAGCTGTGCAACGTTTCCGAGAGGCGCCTCAGTTGTGAAAAGCACGTCGCCTTTTCTTGGAAACCCTCTCGTCATCCAGCTGCGATAGACACTCGGATCAATAAACTCCTCCGGCTCACGTCTAATACGATTCATCTTTACATTTTTCGCCGTGATCAATCGAATTCCCGCCTTTCGTTTTGGCGGAGTCTTTCCGCGGTAGTCAATAAATCGCACTTCATTACCAAGCTCAGTGGTTTTCCTACCCACAATGATCGAAGGCTCATCTACGAAAAATAGGTTAGATCGATCCTTAATACCGTTGGCACCATAGACGGCATATTTCCCATCAATATTCCGCTCCGTTGCAGGCAGCGGCTTGCCATATTGAAGGGCCAACACATCACCCAGCTTCTTTTCTTCCCAGCCCGTCACAACAAAGCTCCAATGTCTGCCAGGATTTCTGCGCTTTCTGCATCCAGTGCGGCTATTTCGGCGATGATATCTTTCGGATCGCGCAGAGCTGCTTCGTCCGGCTTATTCGGGTTCTTTACCGACAAGTCGTAAGTCAACTTATTGACGCTCTTGACGTCGACGAACCACGAACTTTCGCCGGCCTCGGAATTCGCCTGCTGCGCGACGAAATCCTTAAGATCGTCATCACGGAGTGGGGTCGTCTTGCCAAGATTGCGACCGGGATCAAGTTTATAGTACCAGATCCTCCGCGTCGGTGAGCCCTTCTCGAAAAACAGCACTACGGTCTTGACGCCTGCCCCCTGGAAGGTGCCTGGAGGCATGTCTAACACCGTGTGCAGGTTGCAGCTCTCCAAGAGCTCCTTGCGTAGCGCCACAGAAGCGTTGTCGGTATTCGACAGGAAGGTGTTCTTTATGACGATCGCTGCTCGGCCGCCTGCCCTCATAGACTTGATGAAGTGCTGTAGAAACAGGAAAGCGGTCTCGCCGGTGCGTATCGGAAAATTATGCTGGACCTCCGCACGCTCCTTCCCGCCGAATGGGGGGTTGGCCAGCACCAGGTCGAAGCGGTCCTTGTCCTGGATGTCGCTGATGTTCTCATCCAGCGTGTTAGTGCGCACGATGTTCGGGGCCTCGATACCGTGCAGGATCATGTTCATGACGCCGAGCACATAGGCGAGCGGCTTCTTCTCCTTGCCAAAGAAAGTCTTCGTCTGAAGAGTGTGGAGGTCCTTGGTTGTCAGCTTCTCCCGGTTACGCGTCAGGTATTCGAACGCCTCGCAGAGAAAACCGGCCGATCCGCAAGCGCCGTCGTAGATGCGCTCACCGATCTTGGGCTTCACCACCTGGATCATGGCGCGGATCAGCGGCCGCGGCGTATAGTACTCCCCGCCGTTCCGACCGGCGTTGCCCATATTGCGGAGCCTGGCCTCATAGAGCTCGGAAAGCTCGTGCTTCTGGGCCTGCGACCGGAAACTGAGACCGTCAACCAGCTCGAGGACGTCGCGCAGCAGGTAGCCGCTCTGAAACTTGCTCCTGATCTCCCCGAACATCTCTCCGATCTTGTACTCGATCGTGTTCGGACCTTCCGCGCGGGTCTTAAAACCCTTCAAGTAAGGAAAGAGCTTATCATTGACGTAGCCGATGAGATCGTCGCCGGTCAGTGCCCTGTCGTGATCGAAGGAGCCGTCCTTCTTCTTCGGTGCGGCCCAGGTTGACCAGCGGTGCGGCTTGTCGATGATCGACTGATACTTCCTGCCGTTGAGTTCTGCTTTGTCCGCGTTGATCTTTTCGAGGTCATCGAGATACTTGAGGAAGAGTATCCAGGACGTCTGCTCGGCATAGTCCAGCTCGGTGGCGCAGCCGACCTCTTTCCAGAGGAAGTCGTCGATGCTCTTGAATACTTGCTCGAACATATGTGCCCCTATCGCGAGCGCAGCAAAAGCTGCACCTAGCCCGCAAACCCCAACGACGTTGTTCAATCGCAAGATGCAGGAAGATGCGCGGTTGTCTAGCGATAAAAACTATCTAGTCTTGGGGCGCCCGATTGCGGACCAGATCAGGCCTCCAACCCCTATAAGGCACGGATTCTGAGCGATTCTGGCAAGCAAATTGAAGAAGGGAGCCGGGCCACTTCGCCATTCGGCCACTCCCAGCCCGTGTAGGGGCTGACGAGCCAGGCCCCAGGGCGGCAGTTCGCCAGTCGAGCCTTAGAGGCGTGAGCATCGATCATCGGCTTCGTCCCGCGCGGGCGATCCGGATGGGGACACGGCAGGTCCTCGAACTCGGGAGGCACAGGTACTTCGTCGACCGTCGGGAGAGGCCGATTCGCTGGGCCGGGCAAACTCGGGGACCTCTGACCAGGGTACCCCCGCCGAGGTCACGTCGGCCGACTTCTTAGACATCGCAGGACCTCCTCACGCTCAGCTATCTTCGTCCGCCTCGTCGTCGGCACTGGGCCCCTCGCCCTCGACGGCAATCGCGAATGGTACGGTCTGCAGCTGCTCGTCCCACGCCTTGTTGAACGCCCGGAAGTCTTCCTCGGTATGAAGGCGAAACCGCAATCTCTTCCCCGCAGCCACGGGCCTGATCTGCTCCTTGTCGCTCAGTCGAGCGGCCCAGAACTCCTGGTCTGCCTGGAAGCGCCCCCTCTGACTGACGTAGGCGAAGGTCCTCTTAGCAGCCATTCTGAAGCGAATCCGATCAGAGGCGCGGAAGCGAAGCACGGCCTTTCGCGGCGCCTTCTCGCGACCGCGCTCTGCCTCTGCCTTGAAGTACTGGAGCACGACGGGATTCTCGATCTTTTCGAGCGCAGTGGCCCAATCAGGAAATTGCGCCCCCGAGGCAGCGCGCACGCCGCGACGCCTGGCCTGGGCCGTCAGCTCAGGCGGCGGGTAGAGTCGCGCGCACGTCAAGAACACCTGCTCATTGTCGACTGCCATCGCGAGACGGTAGCAGCGAATGTCGACGTCGTAGCCCTCGTAGAGCCACTCGGCGGCGGCCAGAACCTCGAAGTCAAACTCCTCCGCGAGCAGGATGACTCGCTGCGAACGATTGATGCTCTCCAGCTCGCCCTGCTCGAGGAAGTCCTCCAGCTCGGTCGTTGCCGCGTCACGCGTCTTGTGTCGCTCTAGCTCCTCGATGAAATTGTCCGCAGACCACTTCGAGATCATCCCGGCGTAGGACAGGGCCTGGAGGAGCTGAAGCTTGTGACTGGCGCGCTTCAGCTCGATTACGACCGCAGCTCCGTCGGAATCGATGGCGAGCAGGTCAATTCGATCGGCGACGAAGTCTGTGGGACGCACCTCCTCGCCGATGATCTTCAGGTTCTCGCCCATCTCCTCAAAGAAGGCCTCTGAACTCTGCAGGATCATCCGCTGAAGGTCCTCGCGCTCCAGCAGCCCGAGGCCTACGGAGCTCTCGGACTTGAGCCGGACGAGTAACTTCTGGCTCCTATCGATGCGAAGCACTTCGGTCCTCGACATGTTGGGCGTGAACTAGCAAGCTGCGCGGCCCGTCAGCGCTTCTCGCTAGTACGGCGCTAAGGTGATTGCGGCTCACACGGCCCTTCGTGCCTGGTCGCGATGACGAGAGAAGGCCTCGGCCAACTCCTCCGCGGACGGGGGATAGACGTCGTACCAGTCCACTCTCTTCGCGTCATAGACATCCTCCCTCTGCCTATCGAGCGTCGACTGATCGATCGGGATGTTCTCACCCGGCGTCCCCCGGCCCTTCCCCACCACTATTGCCGTAAGAGGCGGGAGCGCGTTGTCGTTGCAATAGTAGGCGATGTGACCAAGGATGTCGTTCAGTACCCCGGCCGCCTCGTGGCCGTACATCAGGACAGAGAGGTCCTGATAGGTGACGGTCTGTCTGTTCTTCGCTTTGCCCACCAGGATCTGCCACGCCTGAACGGCGCGTTCGGGATGGGACGAAGTCGGGTTGAATTTTCTCATGGTCCTGCCTCTTCATATGGCCGTCGTGAAGTCACTCTTCGCAAGATCAGCAGCAGGTGCTGTTGAGGTACCGCAACAAGCTTGCTCGACAGAGGGGGATTTTTTTGGGCCGAGGGCGAATTGTTGCAGGTTCCTGGAACCCTAGGCCTGCTCAAGCATAGTGAGGCGGGGCCACGGGGAGTTCTCGACGTGGCAGTGAGTAAGCAGTTCCTGACGACGCAGGCAGCGACGCTGTTGGCGTTCGCGAAGGCCACATCAGACCCACAACTCTCAGCAAAGCTCGTTGCCAAGGCGGCCGACCTCAGGATGCGTGCCGAGGGCCTGAGCGATGATGGCGATCTAGGACCTCAGCCGCCGGACGTCATCCACCTGCCGCACACCAAGAACTAGGCTCACCACTACTCAAGGTGATAGCCACGATGCCGCGGCCCAGCAGCAGCGGCGTCGGGGCAATCTGGGTTATTTGCCTCGGGCCCGAAATAATCCGGGGCCGCGTGCCGAGGGGAATTTCTAAGTCATTGCTAGGGATTATATGGTGGGCGCACCAGGGCTCGAACCTGGGACCCGCTGATTAAGAGTCTGATGTTTTCTAAATAACTACAGGTACTTAGATGTAAAAGAAGGTCACAGCAGAGCTATATGGATCAATGGGTTACAGCTGAGTTGTAAATCACGAGCCGGCGCTTTTTCCGGCCTGCGACCCCTGCGTCCCGAACGTAAGTAGCAATCGAAAAATCCAGCAAAAACAATCAAGATCATTCCTGATTGACCACCTTAAAGCCGTTTGTTCACGGCGTTTCGGTGGTCAATCGGTGGTTAGCCGCCAGCGCCATTCCAGTATTCGATGCGCCGTACGTGTAAAGCACTCCATTGGTAATGGAGAGGTCGACAGTTCAATCCTGTCTGGCAGCACCAGCTTCCCCCTTTGATTTTTAGGCTCTTTGGAAAACCATCGGGGTAGGCGCAGTGAGTACAAATGCAGAAACGTGCGCGGGAATGCGCCTATAGCGGCACGCTTCTCGCACGCTAAATCTCGCTTGGTTTTGCAGTGCCATGAGCGGCCCCGCATGGAGAGGATTCCAAATGGCGACATGTCCGATTTGCGGAAACGAAATCGGAGAGCTTCCAAGAACCGGTGATGCCGAAGGGTTTGATTGCAAGCAACACGGCAAGTTCAAGGTCTCAAGGACAGCTCTTGAGGCTGAGCCGAGTAAGAGCGCCGGGCGCGATAGTTGGGTCCGCGGCGCGCTATCTCTCACCGGTTGAGTTGGCCTAGGAGTTTCCACCGTCAGGAATACGAAGGCCGGCCCATCGTCGTGCAGTCATGTGCACAGGACGATCGCGCTCAAATCGTTTGCGAGCTCGCTAAAGCGACCGGCGCGAACCAGGCGTCATCGTGGTAGGGCGTCGCGGTAATGCGCAGCCGCTCGGTGCCGCGCGTCGGATAGTTGATCGGCTGGACAGTATCCCCCATCAGGAAACGGGGGAATCGTAGCTGACTCGTGGCTCTTCACACAGCCAGGGTCAACAGCAGCAGTCAGCTCAGCGAGCACATGGCGCACGCTCTGCCGCAGACAGCCGACATAGCGACGGCTCTTGCGTTGTTCTGCTCAGGAGCGATTCTGTTGAAAAAGTCCGATCTGTCGCGCATGCCTATTTTCTAAGGGCTACCGGTGCGGTCGACGCCGTTAGACACGGGGCGCCACGTCAATCTGCGCTGAATCGCTCTTCGATCTTCCTAGCTTTGCCGTGAAAGCTGTTCTTGCCGGAATTCGCCCTGAGCTGATCTCAGCGACATTTTGCGCTAGTACTATTTTCGACTTTTTCAACAGTATCGATCATCAGCCGACTTCGGTAAACGTCCGCATTGTTTTGGCGCTGCAAAATCTCGGGGCCTAAGGTCCTGTGGGCTATTCGATCGGGTATTCGGTATTGGCGGTACGGCAGCCGTCATGGCTATGATTTGGCTGGTCCTCACTTAAGCGCGATACGACTCCTAAAATACCGTGCCCGTTGGGGAGCGCGGCTTGCGCTGCCCCAAACCGGCGGCGAGTAAAGCACCGCCGACATGGCAGATGGCAATCCCGACAAGGGTGACTGAAAAGGCTCGCGTCACGGTTGCCGGAACGGCATGCGCGCCAATGACGGAATAGAACAGGCCGCCGAGCACCGCGATGCCGACCGCGGCACTGACCTGCAACGTAGAATTGACAATGCCGCCGACAAGACCTGCGTGGCGCGGCTCCACGCGCTCGACAATCGCCCGCATCATCGTCGGCATGGACATGCCCATGCCGAGCCCGACGACCGCCACCGCTGGACCCAGCAACGTCCACGGCGGAGCGACACCAGCGGCGAAATGGGAAGCAATCAACGCGATCGCGATAGCGCCGGTCGCCGAAAGAGAAAAGCCGAGCGACGTCGCTGCCCTTCCTAACCAGCGGCCGAACAGTGGACTGAAGGTCGATCCGGTCACGAAGCCGATGGAAAACGGAATGACTCCGAGCCCGGCCTGCAGGGCGGTAAAGCCAATCGCAGCCTGGAGATAAATCGAATAGATCAGAAAGAACGTGGAAATGGCGTAGAGCGTCATGATGGCGCCCAGGCCGCGCATCAGGCCAGGCTGTTGAAAGATTTCAAGAGCGATGAGCGGATCGCCACCGGCCCCAGCCAGCCGGATTTCGTAGCGTCGGAACCACTCGACGAAGATCGGCGTGGTCAGCAACATGACGATCGACCACACCGGCCAGCCGCGCTCGCGCCCTTCGACCAGCGGCAGCACGAAAGCCGTAAGTGCTGCGCAGGACAAAACGACGCCGCCCCAGTCGAGGCGCGGACGGCGTTCGCTACGCGTGTCCCGCAGCACGCGGAGCGTGGCGATGAATGCGACAACCACGATCGGCACATTGATCAGGAAGATCAACCGCCAGCTCAATCCGCCGATATCGGCGGCAACGAGGGCGCCGCCCACAAGTTGGCCCACGGCCGAGGAGAGGCCGAGGGTGATGCCATAAATGCTGAGCGCGCGTCCGCGCTCGCGCGGCGGAAACAGGGCATGCACCGACGCCAGCGATTGCGGGGCCATGGCGGCGGCGGCCATCGCCTGCAACAGGCGCGCCATGATGAGCGAGGATGGCGACCAAGCGAGGCCGCAGAATGCGGAAGCCAAGGCGAAGCCGGCAAGGCTGATCAGGAAGATGGACTTGCGCCCATAAATATCCCCAAGCCGTCCACCGGTGATGAGAAAGACCGCATAGACCACGGAGTAACTTGAAATGATGAGCTGCGCGTCCGCCGCCGTCGCTTGCAGACCCGACGTGATCGACGGCATTGCGACAATGACGATGAAGAAGTCGAGCAGCGCCAGAAATGAACCCACTAGTAGACACGCGAGCGCCCACCACCGCTTTGGATCGAGATTTTGGACCTCGCTCTTCGCTGGTGCCGTGGGAGTTATCGACCTTTCGTGCTTCATTTTTCTTATCTTTGCTTTCGTTCGACCCATGTCCGGTGGGGCGACGGCGAGCCCGCCGCGGAAACCCGTCGCGCGGCAGACTGCAGCCGTGCCGGCATGCGCGGACATGATCTGCTCGGGGAAGATCAGACGAATGAATTGCCTCGCCCGCGTATGAACTTTCCGAGCAATTGACACGGAGCGAGCCTCGATACCGACGCCGGCCTTGTCGATAGCAAGCTGCCACGGGAAGCCGCGGCGTTGCTTGTCCGCGAGGTGGTGCTCTATCGCGTTCTTGGAGTGAAGAGCCAACGCGCCTTACCTGCTATCCTTCGGTCGGACTAGCTGTTGGCCATGAAGGCACGTCTCCAGTTCGGCGTAGCTTGGCGGGATAGAAGCGACGTCCGTTGTTAATGCCATGCATATTTTCTTTTCGGACGGTGCATATTGCGCCCATTGCGTTTGAAGTTGGTCCTTTGCGCTTTGCTCGTCGTCCACACATTTCTTTACCGTTGCGTTCAAACCTGCATTCGGGTCGACTGCGGAGGTGCTTTCGATTTTGCACCCCCGTTCAATGTTGAAGTTTGGAACATGATCCGCAACCGTGACGATCAGTTGCGAAGCCAGGACTAGGGCTGACAGTGAAATTATCATCTTCTTTCTCCTCATGGTGATGGTTGGGTTCGTGCAGTCTTGTCGCATGAGATCGGGACATCGACTTACAATGGTTCGGCTCCGGGAAAGAGGACCTCAAGGCTGGCGGCGTTGGCTACCGACATTATCCGCTTATGTAGGTTGAAAAGTAGCCAGATAATTCGCGGGTTCATAAGGGTAACTAGCGACCCCGAGAACAACATCAGGCACAACGCCAGGACGATTAGCGTGGCCAGCGTGATCGACCACAAATGATGATACTCTCGTTCCAAGACGGGTGCGCCTGGTGCCAGGAAGCTCTGAGCTTTGTCAGAGCAGCCAGACAGCAACGCTACAGACACTGAAGCCAATAGCCAGAATGATCTGAGACCAAATGCGACTCGCGCCGTCCGGTTCCGTTCGGGCCACACAATCGGCTCGTCAGATTTAAAAAGACTTGAACCGCGATCTTTGGCAAAAGACATGCGAGCACTCACTCGGCGAGCCAGAAAGTTGTGCGCGTAAGGACTCATTCAATCGTCATCCGCGCATCGAACTGTCAAATTGCGTTTGCACGGATAGAAGTAGCCTTCCGCCTACCGCAAATAAAGCTCGCTACGATGCAGTGTATGGACCGAGGACCTGCAGGCGATAAAAGAAGCTGCATTCAGCGTGGGCCAACGCAGTCTCGCGGGCTCGATAGATCAGAACCGCCGTCGGGTACTTCAGTTGCGGGATAGAGTACTGAGCGGCTCGTATTAGCGACGACGCAGTTGGTTAGACTGGGTTGAGTCAGACTGACTCGTCAATTGATGATTCAATGCGGCGGCGACGAGATTCAACGCTCTGATGAGATCGGATCGACTGGTGGCGGCGCCGAGCGATATGCGAACAGCGTGCCGCGGAACTCTATCGACGGCGAATGGTTCGGAGGTAACGACCGCAAGACCTTGACCCTGAACATGCGACGCGAATTCGGTGCTGGTCCAATCACCGAGCAACGGGATCCAGATGTGATGACCGTTGGGATGTGCGCGATAGGAGTGTCGCGCGAGCGCGCTGGCGGCCAGCTTCTGTCTTGCTGCCGCTTCGGCGCGGACGGCATCAATGATCGCATTGGCGCTGCCGTCCTGCAGCCACCGCGTGACGAGCGCGACGGTGAGGGGCATCGGCATCTGAACGCTCGCTCGCAGCGCGGCCGCCAGAAGCTCTTTGGACGCGTGGTCGGGGGTCAGAACAAATGATACACGGAAGCCGGGAGCGATACACTTTGAAAGGCTCGCCATGAAGTATGTCCGCTCCGGAATCAGTGACGCAAGCGGCACCGCCTCCGGCTCGAGTGCGCCGTAGGCATCGTCTTCCAGCAGCAGTACGTCATTTCTCCGCAATACCTCGGCCACCTCCTGGCGCCGCGGAAGCGGCATTGTCGCGGTCGTCGGGTTGTGGATCGTCGGAACCAAATACACCGCCTTGGGGGCATGTCGCCGACACGCCTCTTCGAGCGCGGCCGGAACGACGCCGTCCTCATCGATCGGGACCCCGACCAGGCGAACACCCGCATATCCGGCCGCGGCCCTTATCCCGGGATAGGTCAGCGCTTCGGTGAGAACCACATCACCTGGCGACGTCACCGTTTCAAGCAGAATGAAAATTGCGTTCTGAGTTCCGGGGCAGATCACGAGGCGATCACCACGCGCGTCCGCAATGCGCGAACGGAGCCACTCCGCAGCAATGTTGCACTCGGCCTGGCATGTTCGAGGGTCCCGGTAAGTGAGAAGCGCGGAGAACCCAACCTCGCGCTGGATCGCTGCGAGTCCGCGCGTGAGCCGCCCTTCCAGGTCGCTGTCCAGCGGTTGAGGCGGAAGAATCATCGAAAGGTCGATGTCCGGCGCCTGGTACGAGCTGCGCCTCGGGAACGATAGACACTCGACGACGAACGTGCCTTGCCCGGCGCGGGTCTGCGTCAGCCCGCGGTGCCGAGCTTCCGTGTAGGCGCGCGTCACCGTGGTGAGATCGATGCCGAGCGTCTTCGCCAGCTCCCGATGCGTGGGGAGCTGTTGTCCGCGCACTAGCCTTCCGCTCTCGATGTCCGCGGCCAAGGCTGCCACAATGCGCAAATAAACCGGGCCTTCGCGATCGGTTAGTGTAGGAGTCCAGCTCATACAACTGCCTCTCGTGTTAGGACCAAGACTGAATTCCGAGGCCACCAACGTGATGGGGCTACGTGTAGCTGACCGATATCCTTCGGTAGTATTTTTACCTCCACGTTGAGGGAGCCCTCCTCATGAACTTGGTAGATGTGGTCCATCTCCTCAAGACTTTTTTTGAGGAAATTGCACGAACACGACTTCGTTGCTGCCATCTCGATACGGGCTCGAACGGGCAACGCAGTGGTCGTTCACCGTTGTCCGACTGATCGATACAGCGGGCTGGTCGCTTTAATACGTCTGCGAAAGATACTCGACGATCTTGTCGACGTCCGCTTCGTCGATCGGTGCGCCGTACACCTTGATCATCTTCATGACCTCGGCGTGCCAGAAATCCTTCTTGAATTTGGGGCCCTGTGGCTGAGTCTTGATGTAGTCGGCTGAATGACATGCGGTGCAGTTGTTCTGGACGACTTCCAGGTTTGGCCCTGGCTTGAAAGCAGCTGTCTCCTCGGGAAGGTTGTAGGAGACAGGCTTGGCCTTCGCCAACATCGGACCGTAAGCAATTCCTGCCAAGGCCATCGCACCCAGGAGGCCAGTCATAACCACGAGCTTCATGACCACTCTCCTCAAGCTGCCACAATACGATAGGTTTCGACGACGTTGCGCAGGTAGCCAGCGGGATTCCACAATGGCTGCAAGGGCTGCGTTTGTCCGTCATTGCTGGTCGCGCGGACCTTCAACTCATGCGCGCCGGCCGGCAATTTGACCATCAACGTCCATTCGCGGAATGAGTACCGGCCGAGATTCTCGCCGAGGCGTGACGGCGTCCAGATCTGTCCGCCATCGGTCGAGACCGCGACCTCTTTGATGCCGCTTCCGCCATCGAATGCAATGCCTCTTAACGGCGTCTCAGCACCAGCCTTCACCTTGGCGCCGTCAACGAGACTGGTCAGAAAGGAGCGCACGGTGAATTTATTGATTGGAATGGTCGCCTTTGGCGCCGTTCCCGGCTCGACGCAGTTGCAGTCATTGTCCGGAATTCGATAGGCACTCTTCATCCAGAAGTTATTGAACACCGTGTCGATGACAGTGATTTCGTTGAGATGCTTGACCCAGTAGGTGCCATAGTAGCCGGGCACGATCAGGCGCAGCGGATATCCGTTAAGGACCGGAAGGTCCTCTCCGTTCATGGCATAGGCCAGTATCACATCGCCGTCTCTCGCATGATCGACGTCGAGTGCCTTGGCAAAATCCGGCGTCCTGTCGCTGACCGGACCATCGAGCGCACCGAATACGACTTGCTTAGCACCAGCCTGCATGCCGGCTTGGTCGAGGACTGCCTTTAGAGAAACGCCCTTCCAGCGTGCATTGCCCATGGCGCCGTTGGCGAGTTGACCACCACCGACGCGCGGATCAAAAAATCCACGGCTATTGCCGGAGCATTGATTGACTGCCACGAGCTCAATGGCCGGCATCTTTTTGATCTCGGCCAGCGACAACTTCAGCGGCTTGTCCACCTTCCCTTTGATCTCGACGGAGAAAGTATCCGGATCGATCTCCAGCGGAATATCGGCGAGATGGTAGCGCACGAAGAACGCATCGTTCGGTGTGATCACACCTTCATTGAACACAGAGAACGGCGTCTCTAACTGCGGCGGCCGGCTGGTCAGGCCGATCAGCGGACGCTTCTGAGGGTATTTGATCAGCGGCCGCTCGCCATTGCCGAACGGCAACGTCACAGTCTCAGCCAAAGCCAACTTTGATGAAAAAGATATAGCGGCACCGGACGCCGCAAGCATCATTCCGGAGTGCATGAGGGTGCGTCTGTCGATCATGATGGTCCTCTCGTTGCCTTCGTCCAAATGAAGTTCAGCTGTCGCTGATCTCAACCGGGTCGGGAATGATGCGGCTTTCGACCGCCATCACCTTGCGGAACGTCTCGTGGTGCCAGCAGCGAAATATCGGCCGAACTCATGCCGGTCGGCCACCGCGCAACGTCGACGCTATGCTTTTCGAAAGCGTTGGCGACCGACTGGCACGTGTGGACAGATCGCCCTCGAACGTAGATTGCACGACGTTCACGATGGGTCTTTCTGCGAACGTGCCGGAAGTCCTTCGTACACAAGCTTTGTGAAGAATTCCGGACCGATTACGAATCTTCCCCACTTCGCGTCGAAGGCGGCGGTCGGCTTCGCCGCTATGACTTCATCGAGGGATTTTCCCTGCGACTTCAGTGCAGCGACCTTATCGCGCACCGCGACCAGCATATCGCGAAATTCAATCAATTGAGCGCGGTTGCCGACCTGCCCATGACCCGGAACCAGGATTGTTTTATCCGTGGTGTGGTCGATAATCTTATTGGCAAAGGCGATGGCCGAATTGACGCTGCCGCCGTCTTCGTTGTCGATGAACGGATAGTTTCCGTTCCAGAACGCGTCGCCGAGGGCCATCACATCGGCCTTTTCGAAATACACCACCACATCGCCGTCGGTATGGCCGGCGCCGAAATGCTCCACCTTTATAGTGTCACCCGCAAAGGTGAACTCTTTCTCATTGTCCACGAGGATCGTCGGGCGCGCGCCGGCTGGAACGGGATCAAACGTCCAATTCCAATCATCGACGTGAGTGGTCTCGGCAAGATGCTTCAGCGTATTTATCTGCGCAATGATCGAGGCGCCGGCTGCATGCATCCACTCGTTTCCGTCGGTATGATCCCAGTGCCAATGAGTGTTTACGACGTATTTCAACGGTGACGGGCTGAGGTTATTGAGAGCCTCCTGCAACTTTTCTTTTGAAGGCTTGATGCCTGAATCGACGAGGAACTTGCCCTCGCTTCCGGAGAGAACCACGATATTCGCGCCGGATCCCATAAGGACATTGATGTTGCCGCGAACAGGCACAGTGACGATGTCGCCCTTGGCTCGCTCAAGATAATGCGCGCCAGCCCCAGTATGGAAATAGTCTCCTTTTACCAACGCGGCGGCGGCTGCGGGGGCGGCATATCCAAAAGCAAGAGCCGAAATGAATACGGCGATCGATGGAATGGTAAGCCGGCTGATTGCCATGACTGGATCTCCTTTCCTAACGCAACCGGCGCAAAGAGTTGGCCATATGCGTCAGAGATGTTTTGCATGCATTGCGCTTGCCTGAATTGAAAATAGCGTTCGCCGCCCGGAAATAAACCTGGCGCCGATGACAGTGTATGGACGGAGGACCTACAGGCGCGAGCGGCTCATCGCTCATGTCGCCGACCACAAAGTCATGGTGTGCGCAACACCGCGTGCTCGTGTTCCTTCGTGCCACGATGGTCGCACGAGCGGCATACATCCACTCGCGTCCGTCGTGGTCCCAATACCAATGGGTGTTAACAACGTATCTCAACCGCGACGAGCCGATAGTGTGGGGTGCAGTCTCCAATACACTTCGATTTTCTGATCCCAACATCAACCAAAGAACCTTCCTTCGTTGCCAGGCAAGACTGTGATGTCTCCGCCGGGCCCCATCAAAACGGTGAGTCCTCCGCGTAAAGGCTCTACCAAGAGATCTGGCTCGGCTCGCTTGAGATATCGAGAGCCGGCGCCCGTATGAAAGTAGTCCTCCTGCCTGACCTCGTCTTGGGTCGCGGGTCCTGCATCGGCTGCCATTGATGCGAGCAGGCTGATAAAAGCAGCAATAGGCGTTGCAGTTAGCTGTGCAGGTGATCGTTCATTCACGATGGCATTCCTTCTATCCAGGCCACTCGTCGCAACAGACAGTCATGCGATACAGGACGTGTCCACGACACTCCTGAAAGCTCTTGCCATAAAAAACGAATATCTCGCTCTACCAGCTATCTGGCCTCGGCTATTGCTGATATTGTGTAAGCGATAAGCCTTTCCGCTGGAGCGAACCTAGCTGCCATGCCAGGTGGTAAGCCATGCTTGCCTTCTAACGAGGCTGACGAATTCAGCGTGACGTACGCTCTGCCATTTTCCTCTCGAATCAAGGCTCGCAGGGGGAGCTCCAAGGCGAAATCAGGGGCCGCGATCATGACTGGCGTCCCTCCCTCCGGATTACCATAAACAACAACGGTCGCGGGCGGCATCTCCAATCCCACTGACCGCGCGGCCGCTTGATGGTCAATCACGCAAAAAATCGTGAAGCCGTACGCCGTCAGGCTGGCGGTCAGGGTGGTGACGGTATCGTCGAAAGAAAACTTGCTTTCCATTTTCATAGCGACCGCCGTTTGTTTGATCTGGAGGTAGACAATTCCTGCGAGCGTCTTGAGAGGCCGCGTGAACGCAATTCATCTCGCCATGCCTTAATCGACAGAATATGTCCTACCCACGCTGCAGTAGAAGGTCAGAACGCCGATCGTTTCTATTTCGTCCAGAAGGCCGCTTGGCCTTCGAAGCCTTTTTGTCGTTTCCCAAGAGTTGATCGTACAATCGATCGATTTCACTCGCCTCCTCGGGCGTGACATCCTCTCGACCTAAGGCTCTGAGCTCTCGCGCGGTCGGCTGGATATTATGACCGTTCCGAATGGGCCAAGGCTCTTTGCTGGTCTGCGCAGTCTGCCCCGCGGCCTCCAATCTGGTCGTCAAGAGTATCGTCAAAGCCACTGCGATCCACTTGCAAGACATGACTTATCCTAGATGATCGGGTTCACCGCAAACGCAACAATTGGTCCGCCTGACATATCTGATCGACGTAATGGATGGCTCTCTCCAGATCGTTCATCATTGATAGCGAAGCGATGTTAACTACGGAAATGAAACGATTGCAGGCGCCAGATGAGAACTCTGCACGAGCGCTGGACTGTGAAGGTACTGGAACGCACCGGGCAACGGAAAACAACGTAGGACGTAGCTAGTTGGTCGAGGAAGGCGAAGCGCAAGAAGCGATAAGCCCTTGAAGTAGGTGGTACGCGCCATGGTCATGACCTGCGTGCTCAGATCACTAAGCGGCTCAGCGATGTTGCACCCAGCTCCCAGCCGCTTGGGCTGGCTTGCCAAGCCAATGACACTCTCTGCAAATGCTCGATAATGTCCGGCCGCGACTTGAGCCAACTGACAAGAAAGACATGGAAGCTTGTCATTCTACCTAGGCGGGGCGGATGTCTGCTCTGGTTCAGATTCCGTTGAAAACGTCGGAGTATTTCGTTGTAATGGTGCGAGCGCCGATGCGGCCGACGGCTCACCGGCTTCTTATGCGAGCCTCGGGGTTGGCATTGGGATCAGCTTTGGCCATTTTGCAGCGGTTCTGGGCGGTGGCTGCGGGGGTGAACTCGTCGGGCGCGCCGTTCGGCCCCTTTCGCACGCAATTGAGCTGGAGAATGCGTTTGAGGTGCGCGAACAGCATCTCGATCTTCTTGCGAAGCCGACGAGAAGTGCGCCCTCCCCCGATCTTGCGATCTGGCGCGCCATGCCGCGAGCGCCCTCGTAGACCGAGCCGGCCACCCTTCGTGAGCCTGGGTCGGGCAGCACCGGAGCTTGAACGCGCAGCGATGGCCGCCCCGAATGAGCAAGGTGATTGGTGCCCGAGGTGAAGGCGCCTGGCACGATGATCGAGGTCTCGACACCCCAACGCGACAGCTCCCGGGCATACTGCACGGCTATCGAGCTCATTCCCGCCTTTGCCGCAAAATGCAAGATAAGGCGGGGTGCCGCTGGCCAAGCTGGAGGAGGAAATCCAGACTAGCAGGCCCTGCTTTGAGTGGACGCAGTTCTGCATGGTTCTCGCGAGAGAATACCGTCATTTGCGCCGCCACGGGCGCGTTGCGGGGCGAGGTCCAAAGCATGGAGCCGTAGAGGACGTGCCCGGCTTTGGCCAACGCTTCGACCATGAGACGACCCGGACGCGCCGGTGATTAGAACAATCTTACTCATGGGATATCTCTCTCGAGCTATCTGCTGACGCCCGGTCGAATCATTAGATGATCCCGCCGTTGGCTCGGAGCACCTGACCGTTAATCCAGCCTCCATCTGGCCCGACGAGAAACGCCACCGTAGCCGCCACATCTCTAGGCTCGCCGAGCCGCTCCAGGGGCGCGAGGCTCGCGAGGTGATTGATCAAGTCCTTAGGCTTGCCGTCGAGAAACAGTTTCGTTGCAGTCGGTCCGGGTGCTACGGCGTTGACGGTAATGTTGCGGCCACGCAACTCTTTGGACAGGACTTGCGTCATCGTCTCTACAGCCGCCTTAGTGGCGGCATAAATGCCGTAAGTTGGATGCAAGAGACCAGTTTGGCTCGAGGATAGGTTGACGATGCGGCCGCCCTCCCGCAGCCGGCGTGCCGCCTCGCGTAGGGTGTTGAAGGTGCCCTTCAGATTAATGGCTATCTGGCTGTCGAAGACATTATCATCGGCTTCACAAATCGTCGCTAGGCGCATCACCCCGGCGCTGTTCACCAGCACGTCGACGCCGCCGAATACAGCTTCCGCGGTGTCGAACATGCTCGCCACAGCGCTCGCGTTACTAACGTCCGCCTGCGCAGAAATAGCCCGACCGCCTGCCTGAGAGATCTTTCTGGCCAGCTCTTCCGCCTCGGCCGCTTTGCCTGAATAATTGATGATAACCCCAAAGCCATCACTGACGAGCCGTTCGACGATTGCAGCACCGATGCCGCGCGAACCACCCGTAACAATGGCTACCTTCTTTCCATTTACATTGGACATTTTTCTTCTCTCTTATCCGATGATCTTCTTTCCTCTTTTCTGAAGTGAGAACGACCCAATATGCAATCAAACAGTCACACGGTTGGGAGCAGGGCCGTTCTTCCGCAGTCCGGACGCTCGTATTTTGGGCACCGCTCTCGTCCCATATAGCACCCACCACTACCAGTGAACTTGGTTCAACTCGCGGATGAACCAAAGTCAGGCCCTTCGAACTTGAGCATGAGTGAGACTGACGACCTCGCGAGTTCCTGTTCGAAGCGCGGGGTATGATTTGTCCATCCAGTACCGGATCGACGAGATCAAGCAGCTTTCATCATCGAAACGATGCGGATCTGGAAACGCTCTGAGTTGTCCTCAACGTGGCTATGGCAAGGCTATTGAAAGGGGTTGGGCACGGAATTTCGTTGGTCGTCCAAGCATCGGCAGGCCAGTCCTAGGCTTCGCGCTCGCGGGCGCCCAAACTGGGCGGCTGTCGTGCAATCCGCAATTTCACCGGTATCGCTGGAAAACGCTTCCAAAACGGTCCCGTAGCTTGGCCTATTGGCTCCGACGTCATGGCGGTGCATTGCCGACTAAATGCCCGCCGCTAATTCTGCCGCCTACGCCCTATGCATTCGATCAGATCATCAATTTCAAACGGCTTTCGCAGTAAGGATACTGCTCCGGCAGACGCCGCTCTGCCCTCCAAGTTTTCTTCGGTGTGCGCCGTAACCAGAACGACCGGAATTGTTGATCCCCGCGCCTTGAGCCATTTCATCAGCTCCAGCCCACTCATTCCGGGCATATGAATATCCGTGACAACGCAATCGAATGAGGTCTTTGCAACCGCGCTGATGTATTCCGCCGCGGAAGCGTATCCACTCGCTCCAAATCCGAGCGAGGAAAGCGACTCCACCAGCGCCGTCCGGAATGACTCATCATCATCGATGACTGCGATCTCAAGCTCTCTTGGCACTTTTGCTTTCAACTGAGCTATGGATAAGTGGAGCACGGGGTACACTCGCACGCAATGCGGTCGGGTGGAATCATACGAGAGTGTTACGCCGTTCGCGCGGGATGGTTGAATTTTGCGATGGCTTATTGTTTTACTACCTTTGGACCGCGGACAAAATGCTTGTTCGGGAGAGCCACTGTGATGCTTCTAACCTCTTGTCATAGAGCCGCTTTTAAATGGGTCTGTGAAGCAGACGTTTCCCATCATACAAAAGTGTGATCGCCGAATCCATGCCATTTTGATAGCAGTGTTGGCGAGAGACGGTTTAGACTGGGGGCATGCAGGCCAGAGAGAAGACAAAACCCCTGGTGCATGTCGTTGACGACGACGCGTCGGTGCGTAGTGCGTTGACAGAGCTCTTTGATTCGGTAGGCTTGCAAACTGAGACGTATGCAACAGCTGAGGATTTCCTCTCGGCCGGCCGGACCGACAGACCCGGTTGTATCGTTCTCGATGTCCGACTGCCGGACGTAAACGGTCTTGAGTTTCAAGGTCGCTTGGGCCAGATCGGCGTCCGGATGCCGGTGGTAATGATAACCGGTTTCGGCGACATTGCGATGTCAGTCCGTGCCATGAAGCATGGCGTGGTCGACTTCCTTCCTAAGCCGTTTCGTGACCAGGACATGCTCGATGCAGTCATAGCTGCCATCGAGCGAGACCGGCAACGTCGGAGCACTGAGTACGATGTCTTTCAGCTGGAACAGCGCTTCAAAACTCTTTCGCCACGCGAGCAGGAGGTGATGTGGCACGTCACAGCCGGGAAAATGAACAAGCAGGTGGCAAGCGATCTTGGAATTAGCGAGATCACCGTCAAGATTCATCGTGGAGCGGTCATGCACAAGATGAGCGCTCAAAGCTATGCCGAGTTGGTTCGAATGGCCGACTCATTGAAAGGTTGCCGTGGCAATACGATCCGTTAGCATTAGTCGCTTTTCTGCCTGCTGAGATTTGCAGGAGAGACAGCGCGATTGCAGCAGTGCCCCTAAACCAGCCACTTATAAGCTCGGGCTTTGAGACTCTTGCAGTTTCATTTTTCAACAGGCAGCAACACGCAAAACATGGCGCCATGAGGCTCGTTAGGCATCGCCCACAGTCGCCCGCTGTGGGCCTCAACGATTGATCGGCAGATCGACAAACCCATTCCTAAGCCGCTTGGCTTCGTCGTGAAGAACGCCTCGAAGATTCGCTCGGCGTTCGCTGGTGAGAGGCCGGGCCCCGAATCGCTTACAGCTAAAAGTACGCCGCTTAAATCGGCTGCACTCGTGGTGATCGATAACGTGCGCGACTCTTCACTAACCCCGCTCATCGCTTCTATGGCATTCATAATCAAGTTCAAGATCACCTGCTGCAATTGGACTCTATCTGCAAAAATGATAGGCAATTGATCTGAAAGGTGCATTTTCAATGAGACGCTATGTTCGGATAGAGCGACGCGGGTTATCCCTAAGATCTCTAGTACCACTTTGTTGATGTCTAATGCCTCGGCGCGTCCTGGCGCTTTCTTGGAGAAATCACGAATCCGGCTCAGAATGTCCGCGGCCCGTTTGCCATCACCGACAACCCGGTCAATCAACAGCTGGGCCTTCTCCAAGTTCGGCGGCTGACGAGCGAGCCAGCGCGCCGCGGTTCCGGCATTTGTGAGCAGGGCAGCAAGAGGCTGGTTGACCTCGTGGGCTATGGAGGCAGAGAGTTGCCCCATAGTCGCGACCCGATTTGCGTGCGCCAGTTCTTCCTCGGCGCGTTTTCGGTCGGTCAAATCGAGGACAAAGGCTACACCTTGGCGTTGGGGCTCTCCGAACGACGCTCCACCGGCAAGCACGGGTACACGAGTGCCGTCTTTCCTCACAAGAACTTCTTCACTTGGCTCTGAGCTTCCCGCTGAGGCTATCTCGTCCAACAGCCGCACTTCGGTGCCACTCCTTTCCGGAGGTACCAAGTCGCTAAAGTTCAGGCGAGCAGACGTGAAGTCACTACGACTATAGCCGACTATGTCAAGAAACGCATCATTCGCTTCAGAAATACAACTATTGGAATCGAAAATGCATATCCCGATGATATTGGAATCGACAAGGCGGCGAACCTTCGCCTCACGTTCCTGTAGTTCGCTATAGAGACGGGTGTTCTCAAGTGAAATCGCCGCTTGCGAACCCAAGAGCTCCAAAAGCCTCGCGCGATCCGGCGTAAAAACGTCCGAGGCCAGCGCGTTCTCGAGATAAATCAATCCGACCAGCGCTCCTTGCCGAACAAGCGGAACGCAAAGGATAGATCGCGCGCGTCCTGAGCGGCAATAGTCCTCCGAGAAAAGATGCTGTTTGGCCGCATCGTCGAGTATCAAAGTCTCTTGGGTTCTCATAACATACCGAACGACAGTTGCGGGCACCGCCGAACTTGCTTCTGAGCCATAATTCAGGACAATTTGCTCCCCATCTGCCCGCGCTTCTGCCTCGATTCGGTAATCGCCTTCGCCTGGCCGGATCAACAAGCCACGATCGGCTCCCGCGCTCTCCATGGCAATCGTCATGAGCCGCTCGATCAAGCGAGGCAACAGCATCTCTCCCGACAAGGCCTGTGATGCCTTCACTACAGCGGCAACGTCGAGCTGTTGATCCGGTGTCCCGGTTTCTCCTTTCATTCTGCGAAGATCGGACATAGCTAGGTGAGGATACCGGGACTCGAGTTGCCGAACCTTGGCATCAGCCCCCCACCGCAAATAGCCGTGTCGCGCCTTTTCACGAAGCAAATCGGCGATCCCCTCAAGGCCGCGCGTCGCGTAAAAACGTGCAGCTGACTCGCGCGCGAGAGCCGCGTTGTGCCCAAAGCCGTTAAGCTCGGCCGACCGGATCGCTTGCTCGTACAACCGTTGCGCATCCATGTCTCGCCTCTCGAGGCGAGCCATCTCCGCCCCAATTAGCGCCGCCCGGTTTTCGAAATTTTCAGGACATTGTTGAGCCCAGATATGAAGCTGCCTGTGGTGAGCCGTCAGTGCCTTCTGTGCCGCCCTCCTCTCGTCAGGTTCGACGCCTTCAAAACTGCCGAACGATCCCGCTCGCGCCAATCCGGAATAGAAATGGTACTCGGCACGCTCGATTGGAGATGGGCCCATGAGCATGCCTTGCGCCTTGTTCGCCGCTTTCAGCGCTGACGGATACTCTTCCGTGAAGACGCACGCCTGCATCTTTCTTGTCCAATATGCGTACGCAGGATTTGTCAGATTAGGATCTGCCTCGAGATATTGCTCATAGGCAGCTTGATCGATCTCAGTATCATCAAACAATCTGAGGTTCAGAGGTCTCCCCCTCAGAGTACGAACGAAGTAGAGCTTGTTGAGGATGAGGAGGTAAACAAAACTGGATCCAGTCCGACGCACAAAATCCAGCGCTGCGAGGGTTTCTTTCTCTACGGCATCAAGAGGCTCACCAGAGGCAAGCGAGCTTTTGATCAGGTGAGAGCGGCAATGACCAGCGTAAAGGACGTCGCCTACTTTATCTCCCTCTTCGCTGCCCCTTGCGACGAGCAGGCGTCCAAAACGAAAGTGGCGAATCAATGGGCTAACTGCCCCTCCGACTCTTAGGTAAATGCGGGACTTGAGCGGGTCCATTCCACGCTTGTCGACGAGATCGAGGCTGAGCTGCGCTAAGCGCTCCGCCATGGAATACTCTCCGAAGTCGGTGGCCAAAACTAGGGCCAGGGATGCGTATCCAAGACATGAAGCATTGCTGTTGCCGTGTGAGAGGCTGAGGTTCACCATCCGCGCAATCAAAAGGCAATTGAGGTTGTAATCTGTATTGTTGCCGGACGGCATGAGCTTGGACAGGACGTTCATAGTCGCAAGCGTGGTGGCGTCCTCCATCAATGGTAGATCAAGCAGATCCTCGATGGAGCGCAGTCTAAGTTGTTCCCGGAGCTTATCATACTCTTGCCGCACATCCTCGTCTGTTGGATGAGGCGACAAGTTGATGCCAACCTTTCGGAGATACTCCAGTCCCACCTCGACGGAGCGCTCGGAACGAGCGAGCATCACGTAGAGATCTACGCGCAGCGACGTGACAGTGCCTAGGTCGGCGATATTTTTCGCGCGCTTCGCGAGCGCGGACAATCGTTGTTCTGCGGCGCCCAAATCGTTACTCAGAAACTCGGCCTCGGCAAGGTTGTACTCCAGTTCAAAAGCGAGTATGTACAGCTGCGACCAGCAGTCTTTTGCCAACAACGAACGCCCGAGGGCAAAATAGGTCTGCGCAGAGGCGTAAGCAGCCGCGGCCTTGGCGCGTTTGCCGGCAAGCAGATTGAGGTGCGCAACTTGATTTAGCTCCTCTTGCGAGGTGATCAATGCCGCGCTTCGATTGAAATGACTTGTGATGTCAAAGATCGCCTCTTCGCGTTTGTGAGGCGGCGTATATGCGAAGAGCAGCCGGCCTATACGTAGGTGACTCTCCCCGCGCGCTTCCTCGGGGATGAGCAAATAGGCTGCTTCCTGAATGCGATCGTGTTGGAATACATACGAGTCATCTGAGCGCAGAATGAGCTCGGCTCGAACTGCCTCCCAGGCGCATTCATGAAGATCTTCCTGTGATATCTCGCAGACCATCCCAAGCAGCCCAAACGTCGCACCTGAACCAACACAGGCGAGCTGCCGAAGTGCTTCCTGAGTCTTTACCGGTAACTTGCCGAGCTGTTTGGTCATGAGATCGACAACGTTGTCCGTGTAGCCCTTGCCGTAAATGCAATCGAGATCCCAGCACCATTGTGAATTCGCAGAATCGAACACGAGCAACGCTTCATTCGCGAGGGATGAAAGAAATCGAATAGAGAAGAAGGGATTCCCGCCGGTCTTTATGTGAATCAACCGGACAAGCGGTTCGGCGAGATGTGCCTCGCAGCGCAAGGCATCCGAGATCAATTGTGAAAGGTCGGCCAAGGTTAGTGGCGCCAATGCGATTTCATGTACTCTCGCGCCAACTCCACGTAACGCGTCGGCCTTTGCTAAGAGAGGATGCCCAGGGTCGACTTCATTGTCCCGATAAGCGCCAATCAGCAGCAGATGCCCGACATCAGATTGCGTAGTAAGGCTTTCGATCAGGTCCAGCGTTGCGACATCTATCCATTGCAGATCGTCGAGGAAAAGCGCCAGCGGGTGCTCCGGACGGGCGAACACAGCGATAAATCGTCGTAAGACGGCTTGAAATCGTCGCTGCGCTTCCTGAGGAGGTAGATCGGCGACTGGCAGTGGCTTGCCGATAAGGAGCTCCAGTTCGGGGATGAGATTTGCGATTAATCCGCTATTTTCGCCAAGCGCGTTGCGCAACTCCTCTTGCCAACGTCGGAGCTCCGCTTCGGATTTGCTAAGTATCTGGCGGACGAGAGTTCGAAAGGCTTGCACTACGGTGGCATAGGGAATGTGAAGTTCATACTGACCGAACTTGCCAGAGGCAAACAGCCCTCGCGGCGGCACCAGGACCTTGTGAAGTTCATTAACTACTGAGGACTTGCCGATGCCCGAATACCCAGAGACGAGAACCAATTCGGGCGCACCGGTGGTCACGACTCGATCGAAGGCGCTCAGTAGGGTGTCGATTTCGTGCGAACGACCGTAGAGCTTTTCAGGGATCTGGAGCCGGCCTGTTAAATCGTGCTCCGCGAGCTGAAATTCTTCGATACGCTGCCGCTTATCCCACTCGACCTGGCATCGTCGCAGATCGTGTTCGACTCCCGCGGCCGTCTGATATCTCTCCTCAGCAGTCTTGGCGAGGAGCTTCATAACTATTTGAGAAAGCGGCGTGGGAATATTGTCTGACCGGTGGCTCGGCGGTATAGGCGTTCGAGCAATGTGGCAATGGACCCATTCGATGGGATCGCGCGCACTAAAGGGGAGCGCCCCAGTCAGCATCTGGTAGAGCGTGACACCCAGGGAGTACAGGTCGCTCCTCGAATCCATCGAGCGGTTCATCCGCCCTGTCTGTTCCGGAGCCATATAAGCGAGGGTCCCTGCAATAGACTCCGGCGCGGATGGCGCCTGCCGTTCTCGCAAGAGGCGTGACGCGATACCGAAGCCGGTGAGCCGTACCTCCCCGCTGTCCGCATCGACGAGAATATGGCTCGGTTTAATATCTTTATGGATGAGGCCTTGCTCATGGACCTTTCGAAGGGCCGCTGCAATGCTGGGGGCGACTCGCAGGAACACTTCAATGCTGATCAGAGCGTCGAGTAGTCCGCTGAGCAACTTGCCACCGGGGTCTTCAAACAGCAAAATGCTCTGACCACAGTCCATCAGGAGTTCACTCGGCTGCAGCGCCCAGTCACCCTTAAGTTCATCCCTCAACGAATACTCATGCGCCAAGCGGCCGAGGGATGTCGCCTCTTCCCCTGTCGCAACCGGAAAGGCAACCAGTACTTTTTGGCGCTGCCATCCTGAGGCGATCCGTGAACCTCGGCCGAAGATGAACCCACCGTCTTCCGATAAGATCTCAAGAACATCTATTCCGCGCGCGTTCACCATTGGAAATGGTCCCACTCACTAATCATTGCCCTGGCAATCATTACCCTGGCCACGAGGCGCGGATAGCCGGCACGCGTCAAAAAGGTCAGAGGCACTAAAGGTGCGAACCAGTTTCTTTGTTCCAAGCTAGCATTTTTGCGCAATGTCGTGGAAGCTTTCCAGAGTCGAGCGCGACACAGCAATCGGCCGAACGCTTCGACGACGACAGGTTTTCAAGTATAGCCGCCCGACGAGATGGTTACTTGAGATGCCAGTCGCCGCCCGAGACTTGTTGCAGCGCCAAAACCCCTTCCATCATACGTTGGTATAAATCGGCTTAAGCCAAAGGGAGGTGGCCGAGTGTGGGAAGACTTGTAAAATGCATTTTTTGGGATGCAGCCTCGAGAGGGATCCCCGACCCTCTGGAATCAGACAGAGGGCATTATTGGTTGCTCGATTAAGCGTTGTCTCTCCACGGCAAGGGATGATTGTCATGATGCAGCTCCGCTTCATTCTGTTCGTATCCGTCGCGTTGTTAGTTTCGCTCGCTACACATCCAAGTGCTGCTCAGAAGAAATACGATCCTGGCGCATCAGATACCGAGATCAGGGTCGGGAACATCATGCCGTATAGCGGCCCACTGTCGGCCTACGCGCAAATAGGGCGGACGCAAGCGGCCTATTTCCGGATGGTCAACGAACATGGCGGGATCAACGGGCGCAAGATCAATTTCATCAGCTATGACGATGCCTTCAGTCCGCCAAAAACCGTGGAGCAAGCACGGAAGCTCGTTGAAGGCGATGAGGTGCTCTTCATCTTCGAGAGCTTGGGCACCCCCACGAACGCGGCTATACAGAGGTACATGAACGAAAAGCACGTCCCTCATTTGTTTGTAGCGACCGGAGCGAGCAGGTTCGGCGACTACAAGACGTTTCCTTGGACTATAGGTTGGCAGCCGACCTACCAGACCGAAGGACGCATTTATGCAAGGCACATCCTCGAGAATATTCCGCATGGCAAGATCGCCATTCTTTATCAGAATGACGATTCCGGCCGTGACTACTTAAAAGGTCTGAAGGACGGGCTCGGGGAAGCCGCAGCAAAGCGTATGATCGTCGCCGAAATTTCGTACGACTTGACTGAGCCGACGGTGGACTCGAAGGTGGTGGCGCTGAGATCATCGGGCGCCGACATTTTCTTCGACGAGGCCTCACCAAAATTCGCCGCCCAAGCCATCAAGAAGGCCGCAGAAATCGGCTGGAGGCCAACCTTGATCCTGGCCAATATTTCGAATTCGGTAGGCGCAGTCCTCAAGCCGGCGGGCTTGGAAAACTCTAAGGGAGTTATTTCTGCGAATTATCTCAAAGACCCAACCGATCCAACTTGGAAGGATGACGCGGCCATCAAAGAATGGTCGGCCTTCATGGACCAGCACTTTCCGGATGGCGACAAGAGTTCGACCTTCACCGTGTATGGGTACGCGACCGCACAGACGCTTATACAGGTTCTTAAGCAATGCGGCGACGATTTGACGCGCGCGAACATCATGAGACAAGCGGCTAATTTGAAGGATCTTGAGCTTGGCGTCCTTCTCCCGGGCATAAAGATCAACACCAACGAAAGCGATTTTAATCCGATTGAGCAAATGCAGCTCTCGCGCTTCAACGGCGAGTACAACGAACTGTTCGGTAAACCGCTTTCTGGCGAAATGGGCACGCAGTAACGGATGCGAGTTTGCTGCGACTACTGTTCCTCACCCTTCTGTGGGGTATACTCTAATGCGTCACGCCCCCAGTAACCTTTGTTACCCGTTGTCCGGGCAGCAAAGAGGATTCCGCTTTGCTCTCGTATAAGGTACTTTTAGTAATCGGCAGCCAGGCAGAGGAGTGCACGTGGCGCCCCCAAGGATGACGTCAGGACCGGGGATGATCTTGTGGAGATTTCCCCGTTCCTGGAGCCCCTCGTTACATCAGCATTGATCATTTCACGGCCCCGGGGCAAGCCTCGGACGTGTGACGGGGCAAACCAGTTCGCTCCTGAACCTTTGTTCGCCCAGATCGCTCGCATTGACGAGTTCAAGCGCAACTGCGCCTTGCTCTAGCTACACGTGCCTGCGGCTCGGAGTGACCATGTCCATCGCCCTAGAACGGAGCATGAAAGGTACTATCAGGGCGGCCACTCGTTTCCAGGTCTATCACCGAATTCGGCTCTGTGATTTCAAAGCATTGCAGGGGGTGTCTGTCTTCAGAGTCCCTCAGAGCCAACGTATTCCGATCTCACAACTACTATACCATTGTATAGGCTTTTCTGTCTTTCCGACCTCTCGGTCCCACCAATGTGCGATTGCGACGCTGGACCTGGTTGTTGTTTGATTGGTTTGCAGCAAGCGCCTGAGGACAACCAAGAAAGACTGGTAAATGCCATGCAAATCAACGAACTCGTGCCTGCCCGCATACCCCGCCAACAGGATGTGTTAGGGCAAATATTGGATATGCCGACTAGCCAATCGCCAGAAGTTCTAAAGTTTGGACGTTATTACCTGATTCCCAGCAGACGTCTTCTCCTTGATGGCCAGCAGCAAGTGGAGCTGGGAGGACGGGCTTTCGACATACTGGCGCTCTTGGTAAAGCGATCCGGAGAAGTTGTCACTCATCGGCAGATTTTAGACCAGGTCTGGCAGGACTTGACGGTTAGCGAGTCAAGCATCCGAGTTCAGGTCTCCGATCTTAGACGTGCATTAGCCTCGAACTGTGAGCGCTTCATCGTGACCGTACCCACAAGAGGCTATGTGTTTGTTGCGCCGGTACAGCGCCTCACGTGCTGCCAGCTCAACAGGAATACGGTTACGAGCTGAGTTCGAGAGCACCCGGTAGGTTGATTTTGGTTGTCTCCGACGCTTGATCGCCTGCCCGGCGGCGCCACCCTTGTGCAAGGATCGATCACTAGGCCGTTGCCGCGTGAGGTTCCCCTGCCCCGGCTGTCGTGGCGCACCGTTCCCCTGCAATGCGGGATTGCCCACCTCTAACCACCTGCAGTCCCTCTGGCTGCGCAGTCCGCTCGGTGACGAGCGGGGGCTTAATTGCAGTGTCCTGTATAGGCTCTAGCTCGGATAAAGGCGCACACGCTAACTTCTCCCCTCTGAGCAACGATTGACCAGTAGGCGCCACCTGATTGGCCCCGGGGAACAGTTGGCGATGCTCAAAGCGCGCGGCTCGTTAGTTTCAAGAGCTATTCTCCGGGCGAGCATGACATCGCCCTCGACCAAGCCACCCAGCGGCACGAAGCACCAACCCGGTTCCGAGGCGTCCGTGTCCGTCAATCTCATTTGACGTTACCGGACGTTCCCCGCCGGATGCGGTACCGCTTCCCCGTATCACATCCTACAACGTCGAAGTACCCCTTCGCATTGAACTGAGCTCTTTCCTGTGGCGCGAGCCAGGAGCGCAGCAGCCTCAGCGTACGCCCGAATCGTATTCTCGTCCCTAAATCCTTGATAAATCCGACCAACCGCTAGGCCTCGAACTGTGCGCGGTCCTACGAGACCAAGCTTTCCCTTCACTTGGTGATCACCCGCCGACGAGCCGCGGGAAGAACAGCGTCTCCTCGGCCGTCGGATCAAACGCGGTGATCCTGGTTACCTCCCCCGGACCCCTCCGCACCGCCGCCGTATATCCCCTGCTAGTATATTCCACAAAGCGGTCCTCCGCCTCCGCCAGCGCATCTATACTGGAGCGGTCGAAGAAGTGCCGGCTGTCGCCGCTGTGATCCATAACGATTTGCGTTGCCATGCTGAGGCTCCTTGTTGCACCTTAGGAAGAATGTGGAAGACATTACCTCGTTCCTAACTTCCCAAAATCGCTGTCCGTTTGCGGGTAGGGACGCGCGCGCTGCATCAGCCGCATAGGAGGTCTCTCCGCCAAGTAGGTGGTAAAGAACGAATAATCAGGTTGAGTGTGCCATCTCCCGATCTCGCAGCAGCGCAACGGAGCGGCACTGCGCCGTCAAAGACGGCGGCTGCCGATGACGTGCGCACTGACGTGTCAGCAGCCAGGAGCTGTCACAAGACCAGCATCTCTGGCGAGATGGGAGACAAGACAAAGCTCGTGCTGAACCCCTGCGGATAAACACTTGGGGCCCTGCGAGTTAAGGTGATTGTTCACATTGTGAGCTACAGGTGCCCGTTCACTTGGGATTGGATCAGCCGCCGCCGAACTTGGATGGATCATCGTAAGCAGGAGGCTCGTCGTGGTCGGTTCGCAGACCGCCTGGAGCTGAATCGTCGCGATAAATCCGCGCTCCTCCCAATGTGACGTAGTTCGGAAGCGGGACCTGGGTAGGGCGAACGATGAAATGGCCAGACTTGTGATGCCATCTTGCGGCGTTCGCATAGGCACACAAGCCGATCAAGAAGCACAATCCCAAGACACAACGCACTGCGTTTTCTCCGATCACTTAGCCGTTGCATACACACAGGCGCGTCAACGGTGTTGAGCTAAGCGGGTCAGCTCTTCAACATTCGACCATCTCTCTTATTCAGTAATCTTCACGAATCCTCGCTGAACAAGCTGCGTCGTTCTTGCCATGGCGTCTGTATTGACTTTTATACCAGGCAGCAAATCAGCATTGCCCCAGCCGTGAGCCCTTGCGGTAGCGCCGCACAGCTCTAGGCGCACACCGCGGCCCATCAAGTCTGTCAGGAGCTCTCTGTAGGGATTACCGGTCGCGATGTTGCGATCGGCGTTGTAGGCCGCATCGTGCAGCGTTGCGTGGCCGGCATTTGTGTGAAAAACGGCGATAACCTCCGACCTGGCGCGCGAGCCGGCGATGTCGTTAGTGATAAGCTGAAGGTGAAAAATGGACGCCGGCAGATCGCCTTCGAACGTCAGCGCTCCGATGCTATACACTGTCTTCACGTCCTCAAGCGTTACCGGGATATCAATAAGAAGCGGCTTCTCGGAGGATAACATATGAATTCTCCTATCGAGCGATGAGACCATTTATGTGATTTGAGATGAGGTCTAGACGCCTTCCTAAACAAGTCGGGTGAAGAAAGTCGGGCTGATGAGGAATTGGCCCCACTTCGCGTCGAAAGCCGCCGTCGGCTTGGCAGTCATCGTTTCGTCTAACGAGCAACCCTGCTGTTTGAGCTCGCCGACATTGTCGCGGATTGCGAGAAGCATGTCGCGATAGGCCAACAGTTCTGCCTTATTGCTTATCGGGCTGCCGTGCCCTGGCACGACGATCATCTTATCGGATACCGCCGCAATATTCGCATCAGCCGCCTTGATCATCCCGTCAATGTTGCCGCCAGTTGAATAGTCGATAAATGGATAGATGCCGTTCCAATAGGTGTCGCCGCAATGAAAAATGTCTGCTTCAGGGATCGTCACCGATAAATCGCCGTCGGTGTGCGCGGGACCGTAGTACTTAAGCAGAAGCGTGGATCCATTCAGCTTCAGAACTTTTTCAGACGAAAGGGTTTCGGTGGGAACGGCCGACAGCGGAGAAGACGGGAAGTTGAAATCCCAGTCTTCGACCCTCTGGGCGGCTAGCAGATGCTTCTGGGTATTCTCATGGGCGATTCTGGCTGCCCCTTCCGCATTCAGCCACTGGTTACCGTCTGTATGATCGAAGTGCCAATGCGTGTTAATTAGGTGGGAAACCGGGTCGCGACTGAGGCTATTTGCAGCTTCCAAGATCCGCAGCCGAGATGCAGCGATCCCCGCATCGATAAAGACCTTGCCGTCCGCGCCCGTTACTACAGCGATATTGCCACCAGAACCTTCGAGGATGCTAATATTTGCGCTCAGCTTGTGGATCTTGATAGGGGCTTTGGCAGCGTCGTCACGAATAAGGTCCACAAGGTTGCGCGCTTTGGCAAAAGCATGTCCCGGCGAGAGCCAGCCCCCCGCCGCCGTAACGGTCGTTGCCGCCATGCAGCACAAGCAGAATCCACGTCGTGACATGCTATGCTGGTTCAGAGTAGCCATAGGTAGCTCCTAGGAACCCCTTAGGGCGCAGGATACGGCGTTGCGAGTGCAATCTTCGATCCGAACGATTGTGTCGACTTGCCATTGGTCGCGGTCGGGTACAACCAACGGCGATCCTCATTCGCTCTCGACGAATGCCAAGAGGTCTGCGTCGTGTTGGCCTCTGTCGTCGGCATGGCGTGTGGGAATCCCTTTGTAGATCCTCAGTGTACGGTTGATCAGAAGCTCAGCGGAGAGTGGTGCGGAATAGGCATATGGCACGATCTGATCGTCGTCACCGAGCATCACCAGTACGGGGACGTTGATCTTCTTTAGGTCCTCAGTGAAGTCAGTTTGCGAGAACGCGACGATGCCGTCGTAATGTGCTTTCGCTCCACCCATCATGTCTTGACGCCACCAGTTTAGGATCACGGGCTGCGACGGCTTCCTGTCAGGCCGATTGAACCCATAGAACGGCCCCGAGGCGATATTGAAGTAGAATGCCGATCGGTCTGCCGCCAATTCCCGCTGAAAGCCATCGAACACTCCCTTCGGCAGCCCCCCGGATTAGTAGGCGACTGTACCATCAAGGGCGGTACGGCAGAGAGGATTGCAGCCTTAGCCACGCGGGTTTCACCGTGCCGGGCTAAATAATGCACGACCTCCCCGCCACCCGTGGAGTGGCCGACATGTACCGCCTTTCTCAAGTCGAGGTGCTCAGTGAGTGCAGCGAGATCGTCAGCATAGTAATCCATGTCGTGTCCGGTCCAGCCCTGGCTCGAGCGCCCATGGCCACGGCGGTCGTAGGCGATGACGCGAAAACCATGATCAAGGAAGAACAGCATCTGCGCATCCCAATCGTCGGCAGATAACGGCCAGTCCCGAACCCCAGTCCTTGTAGAATATCTCTGTGCCGTCTTTGGTGGTGATCGTGGGCATCGCGAACCTCCTCCTTAGTTGAACCGCGTGAACCGAGCTAAAAATGGAATCCAAAGGTACAGGTGTTGCTCGTCGGTCCTTAGACTTCGTTCAAAGCCCGGGCTTGGTAACCAGCTGTCATTAAAGGCCGTCAAGAAGTGGGGCGGCTATCGAGGCACCTCGGCTATTTGCTGGTAACCCAGCGCGACGTCCGCATCAGACTGCTGAAGTCTCTGCGGCGAAAGTTGGAGTCCTTGTAGGCCAATACATCAGCCAAACCCGTGCCTTGAGTGGTCTCAGGGCGGTGCTTGAGGCTATCGTAAAGAGCCTGCAGAAAGCCTTCCGCGAATTGCCGCGGACGCGGGTAAGCTCCCTCTACAGCGCTCCGTTGCTCCGCAGTGAAGTCATCAAAACCGGCGCCAACAAGGTCCATGTTCGCAGCTTCCGCGAGGAGCGATGCAATCGGGTACAGATGCGGGGAAATCCCATTCGTGGTATGCAGCGCGATCGCAAGCCAGACCTTTTGACGGTCTGCTTCCGAAATGCCTTTACGGTGCAAAAATTCACGTGCAGCGTTCGCGCCATCAACTTCGTAGCGCAAATGGCTTGCCTTGTAGTCAGCGGTTAATCCGTAGTCGTGGAACATCGCCGCTACAAAGAGAAGCTCCGGATCGAACCGCAGGCCCTTGCGCTTTCCAGCCAAGGCAGCCCAACAATAAACGCGCATAGAGTGCTGAAAAAGTAACTCGCCTTCACGATCTCGGATTGCCTGAGCTGCGTCGCGAGCCAGATCGCTGTCCGGTACTTTTATGCCGGCGACTTCGATAGCATTTGAAGGCGCTTTGACAGCTGGCGGTTTCACGGCTTCGACCTGGCTCCTTGACACCGATGCGGTTCCGACCAACACCATCGCAAAGACCGCGAAGGTGAGAGTGGTACACAGCTTCATGGACATACTCCTTCTGTAGTCGAACTAGCGGACCGCACTTGATCGGACCTCTCTCAGTTGTTCGCAGCGGGAGGCTCCAGCGCATTGGCGATAATGTGCCCTACTCGAGCACGCCTTAATGCCATGCCTGCCGGCAGCCCATGTTTTCCATCGAGGCTGGCAGACGAGTTGTAGGCTACGTAGGTTCTACCCTGCTCACCTTCTCGAACAAGGAGCCGCAGCGGAAGTTCGAGCGCAAAATCTGGAGCAGTCAACATCAGAGGAGTGCCGCTTTTCGGGTCACCATATATGAGGACGGTCGTCGGGGGCATCTCCAATCCCGCCGATTGAGCCGCCGCTCGGTGATCGATGGTCGCAAAACTTCTCAAGCCGCTCGCTTCGATGGCTGAGCGCAAGCGAGTGAACGTCTCGGCAAATGAGTAATTGCTTTCCAGTCTCACGGCTTTCTCTCTATTCTTCCGCGGCAGCCACTCGGGTAACGGCGCAAATTCCGGACAATGCCGCTTGGCACAATTTCAAAGCCATCCGCGATCCCAAATTGTCACAGGTTGGCATGACAAGTTGCAGGGCACTTTGCGCCATCAGCGCCGAGAAGGAAGTGAAAGAACGGCAACTGATCCTTGAGCACCCTGCAAGCCACCTGCCCCTATAGCTGGTCGCCAGACTGCTGCACAGAAAGTCAAGAGGCTGACCGGCCGCGGTGAACAACAGAGTAGCCGTTCAGGCAAGAGAATTCCTGAACCAACATGAGTCGCGGATCGGCCCATTTTGCTACCTCGGCCCTAGTTGCGCGTAGCTTCCAACAGGAACCAGATTCGGCCTTCGGCTTCGTCAATCCAGTTTTCCAGCGCGCTCGCTGACGCAACATCTTTGTGTCGGTCACAGAGAACATGCGCATCAAGCATAAATTCTCGGAGCCGGAGGTTGTCAGCCCGAAGCTCACTCAGCATTTCCTCTGGCGAGAGTTCGCTTTCATCGGAGTCCTTGAGCCGCTGCCTACGGGCAATCTCGCCCACCGACCGGATCGTTTGACCACCAATTTTTCGGCAACGTTCGGCCACCGCGTCGACCATCGCGAACACCTGATCGGTTTGTTCATCCAACAGCAGGTGATAGTCCCGAAAATGAGGTCCCGCGATGTGCCAATGAAAGTTCTTGGTTTTCAGATACAAAGCGAAAACGTCCGCAAGTATGTCTGTCAGCGCACCGCTGATCTCAACAGCAACATCAGAAGGTAGGCTCTGCTCGATATGGGAGACAGGCGAAGCACTCCTGGCTTGTATTGCGGTACCCATCTCAACATTTCCTGTTTGGCTGCTTACCCGGTCGCCGTGGTATGCGCCTTCATCCGCGCAGGTGGAAGTGAAACTCCTTCACAGGCGAGATGACGCCGTTTCACTCGACTGCAGGCGCGAGAGTAAGAGGCAGTGCTTACGCCAGAAAGAGCCCGTCGCGTCCAAGGCGCGACGGGCAAGAGTCAGGGAGGAGCCACCAGCAATTCAGTTCGAGAAGCTCGACGCAAGTGCACTGTATTCAGGACGCGAATGAGAGAGGTCGAACCCCGCACGACCTGATTTAGACCTCGCGGTCCTTCCGCAGCATGAAGACTTGTCATACCGATGTTGGCGGAAATTCACTTCCCCCGCTTCTTCGAATTGAGCCACAATCGCTTCCAAACGGCTGCCGCTTCAACCTCATGCGCAGGCAGCTATTTCTTGTTCGGTCTACAGCGAGATGGCTAATGGCAACGATCGACGATATCCAGGTTCCCGACACGGCGCTTTGCAAGGAAATCCAAGAGCTCGTGCGCGACACCGAATCCGCGCTTCTGTTCAATCATTCAAGCCGAGTTTATCATTTCGGGGCGCTCACGGGTCTCCGTCGCGGCCTCACCTTCGACCGCGAACTCCTGTACGCGGGCGCGATGTTCCACGACATGGGCCTTACGCCGAAGTACAGCAGCAAGACCGAAAGGTTCGAAGTAGACGGAGCCAATGCTGCTCGCGATTTTCTGAAGGCTCGCGGCATCTCGCAAGCGGACATCGATCTTGTCTGGACGGCAATCGCTCTCCACACAACCCCCGGCATCCCCGTCCACATGCATCCGATCGTAGCACTCGTCACTGCTGGTGTAGAAATGGACGTATTAGGAATAGGGTACGATGAATTTTCCGACGAACAACGCCTCGCGATTGTTGCCGCAAACCCCAGGACGCCACATTTCAAGGAGGACATTATCTCCGCGTTCTATCAGGGAATAAAACATAAGCCGCATACCACTTTCGGCAATGTCAAGGCGGATGTCCTCGCGGATAAGGACCCTAACTTCCGTCCGATCAATTTCTGCAGCGTGATCCGGCACTCACACTGGAGCGCCTAGCGACAGACCACCGGAGTCGCCGAGATCTCTCTCTTGAACTGCTGCTCCGAAAGCCGTGACAAAACGGCTGCAATCTCCTCCAAACATATCGGCCATCGAACGACGTCCGAGACGCCTGCGGCCACGAGAGAGTCGGGATCGGTCTCAGAAGCCGACGTCGTTGCGACGATAAATGGCGTAAAAGGCAGCACCTGACGCAGATCATTCGCCACTTCGAGAGAGTGTGCCAAGGAACCTAGCTGGCCCAACACGACAAAGTCGAAACCGCCCGATCTCGTGATGCACGCGTCTATAGCGGCCTCTGCCGTCGTGAAACCGACCGCTTCCTATCCCAAAGCGGCAAGCTTCTCCTCATCGCCGAGCAACCGGTCCTTGTCAGGTTCCAGAAGCATAATGGCCTCGCCTCGGCCGAGGCCATCATCTCTCGTGGTTGCGGCAGGCAAAAGAGCTGTTTCGGCGCTCAACGGCAACCAGACCTCGAACCTGCTTCCTCTTCCAGGAAGGCTTGCGACATTGATCCCTCCTCTATGGTCGCAAACGATATCACGTACCGTTGCAAGCCCCAGCCCGTTCCCATCTGGCTTCGTTGTAAAGAACGGCTCAAATACGCGATCTAGTACGCCCGCGTCCATTCCGATTCCGGTGTCCACTACCGAGATCCTCAAATACCCTCCCGACGCGAGTTCGCCGTGCATGAGAGAAATCTTTGTCTCGGTCTGGTCGGTTTCAACAATGACCTGAATGCGACCCTTCCCTCCCATGGCGTCGTCCGCACTCTGACACAGATTGAGTATCACCTGCTGCAGTTGAACGGCCTCTCCCTTTACGATCACGCCGCTTGGAACTGATGTCATCTCGAGTTCGATTTTAGATGTCAGCGACGCCTGACAAAGTCGGATCGTCTCGCGCGTGAGTTCGACCATGCGAACTGATCTCCAGCCGATCTCGCGGCGTCGTCCAAACGCCAGGATCTGACCAACTAGATCTCGCGCCCGTTCCGCACCTTTCCGAATTCCGACGAGATGACGCGTGCTATCTCCGGACACGGCACTCGACTTCTGCATCATCTCCACGTGGCCCAGAATGCCGCCTAGTATGTTGTTGAAATTGTGAGCGATGCCGCTCGAAAATGCTCCAATCTCCTCCATTCTGCTCGATTGCTGAATGCGTCCCTAAGGCGAATGCGCTCCTCCTCGATAGACCTGCGGTCAATCACATGGATGAATGTGTCAAGCAGCATACGGAGCAATGTAAGCTCACCGCTATCCTGAAAGAGTGTGCTCACCGGACTGAGGGTCTCTAGGCCCAACGCGAGTACGCTTCCCTGTCGATCGATACCGGTTACGCATACCCAACCATTGACGCCCAGCTGATCGAGTTGAGACTTAGTTCGCCCTGCGGGTAGGCGGCTAACTCGGGGCGCGCTAATTCCGAGGTGCCCACTCTCTCCAGTCTGCGCGGCAAGCTCCAAAACCGCCTCCGGCCAGCCGGGAGGAAAGGGCGCGCTCGCGCAATGCCAACGATATGCCTTTTCGCGCTCACCTGGCATCACCAAATATGCCCTATCATAGCCGCTGTGGGACCCTAATTGCCCTATCGCACGCTCAATCTGCGCATCGATCTCGCCCGGCGCCGTCTTCACAAGTTGCATGGAGATATCCGCAAGCAAGTGCTCCAGGGCGGCTCGCTTCTGAAGGTCCGCTACCAGTGCCTTTAACCGGATTCCGAGGTACACAAGGAATGCCAGCAGCGCCAATGACGCGAGATACAGCGCTGATCTGTAGCTGCGCGCCGTGTTTCTAGAAGAGACTTGCCGAATCTGTATCAGATCGCGCAGCGCATCCAGATCTGCCTTCTTGGTGAGGATCAAGGTCTCCTTGAGAGTGTCGTCGATCGAGGGTAATAGCCTATGCAGAAGACGTCCATGGGCGACAAGAGGTTCCACTTCAGCGGATTGTCCCGCCACTTCTGCTTGACGTTCCAAATTCTCGAGCCGCATAGCCGCATTCGCCACCGCATCGGGCGACGTGTCCAGAGTGAGGTGGAGAATTGAGGTTGCGGCAGCGCCGATCGCAGCATCAAGCTCGCGCACGTCGGTACGGATCGCAAATCGAGCGAAAAATGCCAACGAGTTGCGAAGAACCGCGTTTTCCCGCTTGAATGATTCAATTAGGCTCTCTTCACGATCAATGGACTCCTTCAAACGACTAACGACTTCCCTTGTTTGCTCGTCGAACGAGGCCGTTTGTTCCAAATGAGAAACGAGGCGATGCGAATTATCCATCTCACTCACAACCAGATCGTAGTTGCGCGATAAGCCGATGCGGGTCTCCAGAAGATCACGATACAGTGCATCCTGAACGAGCTCGAGACGATCGATGTCGTTCAGCGCGAGGTCGAACTGCTCGGCGCGAGGGTTGATTGCGCGCACGATAGCCCCGTGAGGATCACAATAAGGCTGAAACCGGTTATCATCGGTCGATGGAAGCTCATGGTCGACCTCCCACAACGGGCCGGCCTCTGAAATTGCCAGTCAGGGTTTTCAGGAACGCCACGACCGAAGCGATCTGATTATCGGTCAGGCTACGATCAAGCTGAGCGGCGGCCATTCGTCGAACAGCACTCTCAAGTGTTGGCGCGCTTCCGTCGTGAAAATAGGGAGCGGTTGCTTCCACGTTGCGCAAACTAGGAACACGGACCTGCCTCGGGCCCGATTGCACTAGGGGAGCAAAGATACCCTGCCGGGTCACCAGATTGCCCCCGACATTGATTCCCTGATGGCAAGAACTGCATCCGACCGCATCGAAAGTATTGTATCCCTCAACCTCCGCCGGCGTCAGAGCCGTCGAGTCCCCCTGAAGCCATCGATCGAAGCGGCTGTCGGGCGTAAGCAACGACTTCTCAAAAGTTACCAGTGCGTCAAGCACGCCTTCACTGTCGACGGAACGTCCATACGCTTTCAGAAATCTCTCATCTAAATCCCGGTCGGCCTTCAGCTTAACGACAACATCTTCAATGTCGCTATGCATGCCGGAGGGGTCCGCAATCGACGCCCTCGCCTGCTCGGAAAGGTCTCTTAAGCTCCCGCTCCATGTATGCCGATAATTCAGTGCCGCATTGAAGACTGTCGGTACATCGAGAGCTGCACCTCTTGACGGCGCCTGATGCGAGTAAGCTCCATTGCTCGTAAGGTCGTGGCAGCTGGAGCACGATAGCTTACCGTCCGCAGACAGCCGCACATCTCCGAACAGACTCTCGCCCAAGCCCAGCTTCCGAGGGTCGGCCCTTGGAGGCTGCGGGATCGGGACAATCGTAGCGCCGACTTGAAATTGCTCAAGTGATGACCAGCCGCTACTTCCTTGGCCGTCAGCAACGGCACCAGTTAGATCAGAAGCTGAAGCAGCAGCCAGAAAAATCACGGACAACAAGCGCGCATTACCGTTGGGCCCGCTCATCATCTCCGCAAACCCCGACGCTTCGATTGGCGGGCGACTGATGCAAGCGCGCCTTCTTTATCGAGGGCCTTGGCATGAGCCTGCGCCGTTAACGAGACAACATTGGCGATGACCCACGAGCAGACTGCGACCAACAGCCAGGAAGGCTGGCCCACAGACAGGCGGCTGTATTGGCAGATGAACGTCACAATTAGGCTCGACGGCTTTGCCACAATTGGATCTAGCCCCCAGCTCGGCCGGACAGGCGGCTGATTTTCTTGATCAGTCGACGATTGTCTTTTCGTAATAGATTTCCGGCGGTTCTCCACTCTCTCACGAACGAGACCGATTTGCTTGATCAACATGCCTTTCTCCGCCGCAACCGACGTTGCACATCGTGTGAGCCTCCCGTTGCCTGGCCAGTACAGAACAGCGATAACGAGGTTACATCAGCAACACTAGGCATGGATGTGAATGCCTTCTGATGTTCACGAGAGCCGCTCCACAGGCAGCGTGAAAACATACCTGATCCCTCGCTCCGTACGAATGATAGAGGGTGCGCTTGGGTCCGTTTCGAGCTTGCGTCGCAATCGAAGAACCTGCACGTCGATACTCCGATCATAGATATCCTCGTGAACCCGGGTTGCTTGGAGAAGATGTTCACGAGAGAGCGGCCTTTGCGGAGCATCTAAAAACGCCGTCAGCAATGCATATTCCCCCTTGGAAAGAGGTACTGCTTCGCCGCTAGAATTGGTCAGGCGACGCGCTCGCCTATCGATCTGCCAATTGCCGAAACGCCAGAGACCCTTCCCCCTATCCGCTTGAGCCGAGGCCAACCCTGCGTCTCGGCGCCGCAGGACCGCTCTGATACGTGCAAGAAGCTCCCGCAGGCCGAAAGGCTTTATCAAGTAGTCGTCCGCGCCAAGTTCTAGTCCCACTACACGATCGATTTCGTCGCGCCGATGACCTGTCACAATAATCACTGGGATATCGCTTTTCGCCCTGATCTCGCGGAGCAGGTCCAGACCGTCCTCCTGCCCGAGGCGAAGATCAAGAATCACGAGATCCGGCTTATGCTGCGCGAGAATGACGCGCGGCTGTTCTCGTCACGACGCTGAGATCACGTGAAAGCCGTTATCAGTCAGATAGTCGGTTACCAGCTGACGCATTGTAAGATCGTCTTCGACGACGACACACGTCAACGTTTGGTGGGCAGCGACGTCAAGTCTTTGCAATGGAGGTCGGGCTCGTTTAGCTCAGATGGCCGCGCTTCTAAGCCTGATAGTCGACCCCTCAGCGGACGAGCGACGCTTGCTCTCGCTACGAGCTTCGGCGCTCTGTGGGCCAAGCCCCCTTCTAGTGAGCTCGGCAGCCTATCTGCGATTCCTCGTCAACAAGGCGCGCGTTGCTACAGTCACGTCCGCTTGCCGCATGAGACTTTCTCCGACCAAGACGGTGGATATACCTATTCGCCCGAGACGAGCGATATCGTCCGGGGTGGATATCCCGCTTTCCCCGACGAGCAGCCGATCCTTTGGGACGTACCGGGCCAACTCCTCACTGACGGTAAGCGTCGTTTCGAATGTTCGGAGGTTACGATTATTGATCCCAATCAATGGTGAACGCAGGCGCAAGGCACGTTCCAGTTCAGTGCGATTATGTATTTCGATCAGCACGTCCATGCCCAAGTCAAATGCCGCGGTTTCAAGCTCGCCCGCGGTCTGATCGTCAAGGGCGGCCATGATCAGCAAAATACAATCTGCGCCATAGGCCCGCGCTTCTACCACCTGATATACGTCGAACATAAAGTCCTTTCGCAGAACCGGCAGACTCGTCGCATCTCGAGCCCACGTCAGGAATTCAAGTTGTCCCTGAAAGGACGGTTGATCCGTTAGAACCGATAAGCAAGCAGCACCTCCCGCCTCATATGCTTTCGCCAAAGCGACAGGATCAAACTGCTCTCGGATAAGCCCTTTAGAGGGCGACGCCTTTTTGATCTCTGCAATTAGGGCACACTCTCCCGATGCTCGCTTTTTCCGAAGCGCAGACGCAAAGCCTCGGGCGGGCGCCGAACGCTTGGCCCGAGAGAGCAACTCACTCATCGGTAGCGCATGCTTGGCATGCACTATTTCCGCAAGCTTGTATTCTTCTATTCTTTTCAGGATATCCGGTATCATGTCTCATCTGCCTTGCGCATGAGTTGTTGTGGAGCTCGTAACCAGCTGGCTAGTACAGCCACAGATCGGTGCGCTTGACGTTGCGCGGCCACCTAACGTTCCAACATGTTCGGTCGGCGAACGTGGTCGCATCGAGCGAGTTGGCAAGGCGCGTTCAACACTCGAAGCAGTACCGCACGGTGAATTCAATCATATCTCGATCATAAACGCCAAAACTGCCAAGCGTCTCATCGTCCAAGCGAGCTAGCGAGCGAATCACGCTTTCTACGGACGTCCCCTCGGGTCCGGAAGGTCCTGAGTTCGCCGAGCCTGAACCATAGTGGAAGTCGCTCTTATTATTATCCCGTTCATTGTTCACCCTTGACGTCTCGGTCATTGCAGACACCCTGTCTTCCGCGGGACCTTCATGGTCCATGGGAAATATGATGAGGCTTGGGTGCTACAGGATCGCTACTCCCATCGATTTATGATTTCAGCTGAAACCTCTCCTCGCATTTCTGCCACGAACCATGTGCGAGGCTCCGGCAAGTCGTGCTGCATTCTGGCTGTGGCGGCGATCAGGTCGGGCCTGCCCGCGAACTACATGCCTACCACACTACTTGCCAGGTTCGGTGTCAGGTACCGTGAGGGGCCTATCGTCGGCTTTGACTATAAAGACCGCCAACATGCTTGCCGGTTCTGTATCGCTTGCATTTTCGCTGATCAAATGATGTGCTCCCGGTTCTTCGTAGAAGCTTTCGCCAGGGCGATAGACTCGTTCGTGCTCTGCGCCGACTGCGCTGCGGACCGCTCCGGAGAGCACGTAGGCATAGATGAACGCGGATCCGGCGTGGCGATGAGGCCGAGACCGTGCCCCCGGGGGGTAGCTGACGACTACTGCAATCATCTTTCTGTCAGGCAGGTTGGGAATCGGCCGCTCGAAAATTGGCTTTACGCTCTCAGACGGTTGGCCTGCCGCAGGTGCTGACTCCCGAGTCTGTTCCTTCAGTTGAGTCATTTGGAACTTGGCCGCCTCGCCAGAGATCATCTCTGACCACTGGTAACGAGTAAGGGATACTTCGCTATCCTCGTGCGCCTTCGGCGCAGCCTCTGATAAAGCGGGAAGGGATATAGTCACGATGGCAGCCTTCGCAATGAGCGATGCAATCGACTTACATGACGACATTCAGTGTACTCCTGCAATGAGAGGCCGAGGCACCTGACGAACATGTCGCGATGACAGCAGCGTGCAATGGTTGTTAGCTGCCACGGGCCGCTATCTACGGCCACAACGCACATAGCGCTCGCGCTTGGGCCCCTGCAGATGCTCGCCAGTAAGGCGCTCATCTCGCTCTGCATCATCCAACAAATATGCGCGACCATGGAAGTGAAACGATTTCAATACTATCGTGAGCATGGCGCATGGTACTCTCTTCATTCAAATTGTCTCATCGAGCCATTCGAGACAATGGCGCTCCCGGCTCCTACAGCTGAATGCTATTCATATGAGGCGTGCATTCTAGCCACTTTACTGTCTAGCAACCGGAGAATAGGACTTTGCGGCTTCTTCAATGAGCTCGGAGAAGCACTCATCATGAAAGACCTCCACGATTGGCTCTCGCGACAGCACCACGGGCTGCGCACCTTCCAGCTCTTCCGGCAGGAGCTAGAGACTCTCGCTGTAGGCGACCCGAATAACAGAGCTTTGTATAAGCTGCTAAGCTTGCTCGCATCGCGTTATATAGATGCGTTCTACGAAGAGCCCGTTCCGGTTTCGATCGCTGATCGCGCCTTTGCTGGCTTGCTGGAGGTCCTAGATAGTCTCGACTTATCAAAGTCGGCGGACGGGCGTCTGAGCGACCTGAATCGTGTTGCGGCAATTGACCTTCTTGCGCAACCGCCGGAGTGTGTCGGCCACCAAGCCGAACCATCGGCATCAGCTCCAATTGGATAGCCGCCCGATCCGCCGGAGCGCGATTTCGAACGACCGCTTCGCAGCGCGAGCCCGATTTTGCCGGGACAGAGCCCAGTACGAACGGATATGAACGCTACGGGATTATAGGCTGCAGCCGTTTCACTTCGTGTGCTTGCAGACCAATGATATCTCGTTTGCCTCAACGACCTGGTCGAGCTGCTTTGGACCGCTCGCCGCGTGGCAGCTATAAGCAAAGATCCTAACACGAATAGGAGTTAAGATATGTCAGACGAGCTAGATAGCGATGCCGCGCGATCTACATTGCCGATGAAAGCCTGGCGTGTTCACAACTTCGGAGCGCCAGAAGCCATGAGGTTCGAAACGATTGATCGTCCCAAGCCGGGTCCCGGCGAAGTGCTCGTGAGGGTTCGTGCAGCAGGCGTAGGGCCTTGGGACGCATGGATACGATCAGGCCGCAGCGCCTTGCCTCAACCCCTGCCGCTAACGTTAGGTTCTGACCTGGCCGGCGAGGTTCGCGAAGTGGGCTCTGGTTCTGTCGAGCTCAGCGTAGGTGAAGAGGTTTTCGGGGTAACGAACAAGCAATTTCTTGGGGCGTATGCCGAGTACGCAGTCGCCAGCGCTTCGATGTTAGCAAAGCGACCGAAGTCACTAACATATGTCGAGGCAGCGTCAGTTCCCGTAGTCGCGGTCACTGCCTGGCAAGCTCTTTTCGAGTACGCTCGCCTTGCCTCGGGCCAGAGGGTGCTAATCCATGGGGCTGCCGGAAGCGTCGGCAGCTATGCGGTGCAGCTCGCACATGGCGCGAATGTCAATGTCGTCGCAACAGCAGCAAGCGCGGATATGGATTACGTGCGGAAGCTTGGCGCCGGCGAGGTGATCGATTATCGCAGCCAACGTTTCGAGGAACACGTCAGAGAGGTCGATGCAGTCATTGACCTCGTTGGCGGCGAAACGCAGACCCGCTCATTCGACGTCCTCCATCGCGACGGAAAGCTGATCTCGACAGTGTCTCCGCCGGACCAACGGCTTGCTAAAAGCCACAATGTCCACGCAGAGTTCTTCCTAGTGGAAGTGACCACTGAGAGGCTGAAAAGAATAGCCGAACTCCTCGATCGTGGTAAGCTAAAGCCCGAAGTAGGTGCAGTGCTTCCGTTGTCGGATGCCCGAAAGGCACACATAATGCTCGAGGGTGGCATCTCGCGTCCAAGAGGCAAGATCGTGCTCAGCGTTGATGCGCCCCAATAGAGCCGCTTCGTACCGCGATCGACTTGGAGACCGGCGATGCGCTTGCGAGAAGAGAGCTCCTCTTCAGCCGCATTAAGCGGCGATGGCAATTGAACAGCAGGCCCGGCCAGAACGCCGCAAAGCAACTCACTGCCTGCGCAGACTCGGCATGCGTGAGGCGCCCAGGGCGAGTCCAAGGACGGGCCCCACTCGACAAACTTTCCTATTCTGTCCTGCGACGATCTCTACAAAGTTGTGGTTAGGCCTTTGGCAAACAGGGCCCAAGCTGCAATTGCAGCTCGAATGACACAAGGATATTCTCCGGCCGAAGACCTGCTTCCGCCAGGTCGCCATGATTGCAAGGTTCAGATCACTGGATTTGAACTATGGCCGAGTTGAAGACAGTTGCGCGCAGAGAAGTCTTCGTCTTTGGACCTTTCCGCTTGAATGTTGCGGGCAGAATTCTAAGCAAAGGCGATCAATCGCTTGCCGTTGGCAGCCGAGCGATGGACATACTGATGGTGCTTCTCGAGCACGCTGGAGAAGTCGTTAGTCAAAAAGAGCTGCTTTCAAGAGCTTGGCCCGATGTCTATGTCGGCCAGACCAATCTGAGGGTCCACATTGCCGCTCTGCGCAGGACTCTCGATCCCGAAGGAGATGGCTTACGGTACATCGCAAACGTTTCCGGCCGTGGCTATTGTTTCGTCGCACCCGTGCAACGCGCGGGGGAAGATCCGCGCGGGCTCTTCAGCAGCCGCGCTATCCGCACTACGACTCGCCAACTACTACCGCAACCGACCCGAATAATAGGGCGGGACAAGACAGTGATGGAACTCTCCACTGGTTTGGCGGCCCACCGCTTCGTGACTGTTATAGGTCCAGGAGGCGTTGGAAAGACAACTGTTGCCCTTGCAGCGGCCCGTGCTTTTGCCGCACAGATGCAGATCCCCGCGTGCTTTGTGGACCTCTGTTCCCACGGCAGCTCGGCCTCGCTGCCAAACATTGTGGGCTTAGCGTTGGGCTATCCGCTACTCTCGCATGATCCGACTTCCGCCCTCGTTAGTTTTCTCCGGAGCAGTGCTCTTCTCCTAGTACTCGACAATTGCGAGAACTCGATAGACGCTGCCGCAGAACTGACAGGGCGCATCTATCGAGATAGTGCACGAACATACATCCTTGCAACCAGTCGCGAAGCGTTGCGCGCCACTGGCGAGCATATCCAGATCTTGAGCGCTCTGGATTACCCGCCCGACAGATCCAGCCTGAGCGCCACCGAAGCACTGAGCTATGCTTCTGCCGAGCTGTTTGTCGAACGCGCGACTGCCGCGGGATACAAGCTCCCGTTACTCGATTCAGATGCTCCACAACTCGCAAGGATTTGCCGCCGGCTAGATGGCATTCCCTTTGCGTTAGAACTGGCAGCGAGTCGTGTCGGCTCGCTCGGTCTTCGCAACACTGCCGATCTTCTGGAAGGCAACTTCGTACTCGATTGGAGAGGCCGTCGAACCGCGACCAGCAGGCACCAAACCATCGCTAAGCTGCTTGATTGGAGTTATCTTCTTCTAACTTCCGCAGAGCGAACCGTTCTGAGCCGCGCGTCCGTGTTCGCCGATGCTTTTACCAACGAGCTCGCCGCAAACGTCATCACCGATGCGAATTTGAGTCGACAGGCCGTCTGCGACGCGTTGGCAGGCCTCGCTTCAAAATCCTTGATATGCGCCACCGATTATGGGGGAGACGTTCGATATCGCCTTCTGGAGATCACTCGCAGCTATGCTTCGGTAAAGCTCGACGAAAGCGGCGATGCACAAGATACTCGCCGAAGGCACGCAACCGCTTTCGCAGGACTCTTGGAGATGCGCTCCAAATCATGTTTTCCGCTTGAGACCTGCGATATCCATAGCTGGGACATTTATGTCAAAGACGTTCGCGCGGCGCTCAAATGGGTGCTATCGGCGCATAGAGATCCTGAGCTTGCCCCGCGGCTAGCTGCGTTGGCCGCGCCGCTTTTGATCCGGATGTCATTCTTCGAGGAATGCCGACGTTCTTGCCTGAAAGCTCTTGCGTTGTTGCCGCACCAACACGCCGGTGGGCGTATCGAGATGCACTTACAGGGAGCTCTATCGTTTACTTCTATGTTCATAAAGGGAAATAGCGAAGAGGTGCGAGCAAGCCTTGAGAGAGGCTTGACGATCGCCATTAACCTCCACGACAGCAATCAGCAACTCCATTTCCTAGCGGGTCTCAATGCTTTCTTGTACAGATCGGGCAATTTTCGCGCTGCCATTGCCGTCGGAAGGCAGGCACGGATCGTCGCGAAAAATGGCAACATACCAATGGGTTTGGTCGCCGCCGACTGGATGCTCGGAATCGCCTATCATTGCGTCGGCAGTCAAGATGCTGCGGAAAGGCACTGCCGGCGGGGTTTCTCTCGCTCGGTTCGCGTTGAAATGCCCGAGCCGAGCTATTTCGGCTATGATCATCGCGTCCGCGCACTTGTCGGTCTGGCGGGCATTCTATGGCTACGCGGCTTCGCCAAGCGCGCTCTCGGCGTTGCAGAACAGGCCATACGAGAGGCGGAAGTTCGAAAAGAGCCGATTTCTATTTGCGTCTCGCTTTATACTGTCCAGGTCTTTCTCAGAGCTGGCCGGCTTCAGCGCGCTGCTGAGCTGTCTGAGCGGCTGACGGAGTATGCAACTGAACATGGTTTAGCTCCATTTCGGGCGATTGGGTTCGCATTCAAGGGGGAGATCGCTCTGTACAATGGAGAGCTGACCAAAGGTATCGAGCTGCTCCGGGAGGCGCTTTCTTCGCTCCGATCTGAGCAGCACAACATTTTGCAAACGGTCTTTGCTGGCGCCTTAGCAGATGGCCTTAAGCAACAGCGACGTTTTGACGAAGCGCTGACGCTTGTTGATAGGGCGATAGGTTTGGCGACTGAATCAGGAGCTGCACTTGAGCTCGCCGAGTTGCTACGTATTAAGGCCGAGGTCTTAGCCGCGATAACGCCCGCTGATGAATGTTCGGCGATCACGACGATACGCCGCTCATTAAAGGTCAGCCAAAAACAAGCTGCGTTGGCGTATCAGCTGCGCTCCGCGATAACATTTAATCGGCTCGAATGCCAACAAGGGGTTGATCATGGCGCGAGGGCGGTTCTTGAGTCGATTTACCGTCAGTTTACTGAGGGGCTAGAAGGGCCTGATCTTCAATCGGCACGAGCCGTTCTCCAGGTCCCACAATGATTGGAGCTTGGCTTGTTCGTCTGCAAACGGCATCGCGCTAGGCACCGACAAACGGGTTCTGGGCGGCAGAGGGGCAGCGGTGCCATCGGTTACGAGCCTATAATTGACTGTAATGACTTTACGGGTCTTTACAAAATCTTAGCACGTTTAACTCGAGGGCGGGCCCAAACGGATTACTGTTGTTCGTGGCAGGGATGTTCTTTCAAGGCGCTCCAGCTGAAAGGGGAACACTATGCAGCGAACCAATATTGCAATGCACCAGGAACCATGTGTTCAGCCGGTTCTTGCCGATGATTGTGCTTGGCGCGCGACTGCGCAGCCTCACGTGGGTACCGACTTTGAGGCCGTGCTACTCGCCATAGCAGGGCATGATCTGCGGCAACCACTACAGGTGATCCAGAGCGTACATGAACTACTCGGCATGGGAGTTCGAACCAGCTCTGAGTTGCGCCTGTTGCAATCGGGGCAAGACGCCATTGATCGTCTCAAGGACCAACTGGGGTTGCTAACCAGTGCCATTCGAATCCGCGAGCATACGAAATCCTTTAAGTTGATGCCGGTCTGTGTTGGCGACGTCTTGAGGCAGGCTTATCGAGACAACGAGGCGAGCGCTCTAAACAAAGGTGTGAGCGTCCGCTTGGTTGCTTCACAGATGATGGTGATGAGTGACAGCCTTCTTTTGGGAGCTGCTTTACGCAATTTGCTCGGCAACGCGATAAAGTATACGCAACCAGGCGGCCGCATTCTCCTTGGATGCAGGCGTTGTGGCCCGAATCTTCGCATCGAAGTGCATGACACTGGCATAGGCATTGCGAGCGAGCAGATGCCTGGGATCTTCGATGCTTTCACTCGGCTTGATCCGGTCCGTAACGATGGGTTGGGGATCGGCCTCTTCATTGTCCGCCAAGCGCTCGGCTTGCTGGGACACCGAATATATGCAGCGTCTCGCCCATCGGTTGGATCTCTCTTTTCGATCCTGGCGGCCAGATTTGACCTTTCGACGTGAGATCACGCCGTCCCAGCCGATAGTTGCTCCAATCGATTCACCACCAACACGCTCCGGATCATAATGACTACGACCCTCAATAGGCTAGATTTGAACCTTCTACGTGTCTTCGATGCGGTGATGGAGGAGCGCAGCGTGCTCCGGGCCAGTCAGCGAATTTGTCTGAGCCAATCGGCGGTTAGTCACGCGCTTTCCCGCTTGAGAGAAGTACTTGGCGACGAGCTCTTCATCCGCACTCCGAGCGGGATGCAGCCAACCGCACGAGCGCTTGCGATGGCTCCTCTTGTTCGGGAGGCGTGGCAATCACTCGAGACAGCCGTAGGAGCCCCAAAGTTCGAACCAGGCAAGGCCGGGCGACGTTTCACTATTGCGGTCAGCGATTTCGTGGCGGCCGTTATGGTTCCCCACCTTCTCGATCTGGTCCGACATGAGGCTCCATTGATGGAGATCGCTATCCGTGCCGATAGCGCAAGCAATCTGGCCGAACAGATCGACCTTGGACAGATCGATGCAGCTGTAGGGACGTTCTCGCACAAGGCTGCCAGGTTCCAGTCTCGCACGCTCTTTGATTGCGATGATGTGCTGATCACTAGGTCGTCTCACCGTCTCGGACCGTTGTCACTCAAGTCCCTTTCACAATTGTCGATCGTGGCAATCTCTGTGCATGGAGAGAACAATGATCTTTTGGAGGGCCTCGTGTCTGAGCGCGGACTATGTCGAAGATCAGAAATGTATGATCGGGCTGCTCTGGAAAGAGGACTTTCGGCTACAGGGCATAACGGCCGGATAGTCGTGTCATTGCCGCACTTCCTGGCTCTCTCGACATTTCTTGAGCAGTCAGAGCTAGTTGCCATCGTACCTCGCCCCCTAGCTGCTTCTATGGTTCGTACACAGCCGCTGGAAATACATGAGCTGCCTTATACGTCTAGCTCGGTCGAGGTCAGCGCTTTGTGGCACGAACGAATGACGAATGACGCTGCGCAGCAGTGGCTCTTAAGCATGCTTTCACGGGCTACGGAACACCTGCGGTGTCCCTCAGACGGTACTCCAGCATCTGCTGGCACGTTGACCAGATCGAAATCGAAAGAAAGGACCCCTGCCCTTTGTCGGATTTAGCTGCAAATCCCTCTCAGAAATCGAAATCGCTGAGCTCGGGATAGTCATCTGGCCGCCGCCCCAGCGGCCACCGAAGCACCCGGTCCGTCTCTTCGATTCTGTGATTGTTGAAACTCTCAATCCGCCGTTGGATCAGCCCATCTGAATCAACATCCCAATGCTCGTTCCCGTAGGACCTGAACCACCTGCCGTTGGTGTCGTGATATTCGTTTGCAAAACGCAGCGCGATCCTGCTGTCTCCAAAAGCCCAAAGTTCGGCGATTAAACGGTACTCTAGCTCGCTTGCCCACTTCCTTTGAAGGAACGTCTCGATCGCCGCGCGCCCCGATAGAAATTCGACGCCACTACGCCAGAAGCTGTCGATCGTAAAGGCTTGCGCCACGTTTGCGGGATTGCGGCTATTCCAACCGTCCTCGATTGTCCGAACCTTGCCGGCTGCGGCAGCCCAAGTGAATGGAGGGGCTGGAAGAGCTGGTGACATGCCATGTGACCTGAACGACGTGACACGTGCAGGTTGACCCGAAATGATATCCTAATGCGAGTTCTTTCCTGTTAAATGGTGTAAATCCGCGATCGGTTCATGCAAGAGTGATGCGCAGCCGCGCTCAACGGCCGTTAGGATCTTTCGCTGCTCTCAAGGCAGCCGAAAGCCTCCTATCATTGCTTTGGAACCGGCACTCCAAGGCCCTGAAGCTGATCCGCAGCTCGAACCAAGTCGATGGTGTCGAAACCTTCAGAGAACTTCTCAATTGACTCAGCAAGCACAGTTCGCGCTTTTTCGATCAGCCCACGATCGCGCCACAAGCGACTCAACATCAGTGCGGAGCGAAGCTCCCACCCAACCGCCGCTTGCTGCTGCGCATACTCGATCGATTCGCGAAGAGACGCCTCCGCTGCAGACCAATTGTCTGATGACCGAAAGAGCAGCACTCGAGCACGCGTCCGTAACAATTCCGGCAGTTCAAATGATGCGGAGCCGCTTCTCGCATCGGCCAAGAGTCCGCCGATCATGTGGGATGCCTCATCAAACTCTCCAGCTGCAGCGAGTCCCTCGGCCAAGGCCCGATAAACAGATGAAGAGAGCATGAAGCGCCGCTCAGATCTGAGGATCGATAATGCTTCTCTGAGCATGCGGATACCTAGCTGAGTATTGCCCGTGGCCAACATAAGTTCGCCTCGCAGACCCTTGCCACCGGCCTCGTAGTTTGGCAGCGAGTACTTGGAGGCGCAGGTGACGAGGCGCTCGATCAAGCTCGCTGCAATCTGCAGGTCTCCACGCCACAGGAACACCGGTGTAGCGTGTTGAAGGCAAATGCATAGCGAAACCGGATGCTCATGGCTTTCGGCTACTTCTATACCTTGGTGCGCCAGCCGGGCTGCCTGATCCGGAAATCCTCTGAGCCACATCGTTCGCGCGTACCCGATCAGAGCTCGAACTTGATGATCGAATCCAAATGAGTGTACCTCCGCTATGCCCGAGGCAGATGCAGTGTCGAATCCCTTCTCATAGCAGTTCTGCGCAGCCAGCTGGTTGCCGACGAGATGGTGGCTTGCGCCGAGCATCCATTCAGCCGTCACCGCAGCCCGAACTCCGCCTGCTCCCGCTGCGATTTCCGCATAGCGCTTCGCGGCGCTTAAGGATCCACCGAACTCAGCCATCCGTGCGAGATGGAGATTGAGGCCGGCCAAGACCTCCAGTTGGTATTCGGCGTCCTTTAGAGCGTCGGCAAGATGAATGGCCCTTTCAAGCACGGCGCCTACTTCGCTGCTGTCGCTATGAGCATGGTTCGATGAGATTGCCAAAGCCAGCTGTAGCTTCAATTCGAGTTTGGTGCCGCGATCCTCCTCCGGTAGGGCGTGGATGGCTTGTAGGCACCAGTGCCTGCACTCGCCCAGCATAGACAACGACAGAAAAAGCGGCATAGCACCAGCGCTAAGCGCAACGCCGACCGAGCTGTCACCATTTTCCGAGAAGCTCCATTCCAATGCCGCCCGAATGTCTCCGATGTAACGAGTGTACACAGCAAAGTCTCGCTCACCGGCAGTGGTCCGAAAGCGTGCCAGGCGCTCCGCGAAGTATAATGCATGCCTTCTTGCCACGCTGTTCGCTTCCCCAAGCTCTTTGATCTTGAGAGCTGCATACGATCGTGTCGTATCAAGCAAGCGATAGCAGCTATCGCCATCGGGCGGTGATACCGCGATGAGCGACTTGTCAATCAGGCTTACAATGTCGTTTGCGATCTGCAGTCCATCGCGCTCGGGCCGAGATACGACGGCTTGGGCCATATTCAGAGTAAAAGTGCCGACAAAGACGGAGAGCGCCGCCAAGGTGGCCCTTTCATCGTGGGAAAGAAGCTCATAGCTCCAATCTAGCATCGCCTGTAGCGTCTCATGCCGTGGCACGCCTCGACGGGCGCGCCACACGAGCATTAAATGGTCGCCGATAAGCCTAGCCAAGCCCTGGATTCCGTATGAGCCCACCCTGCTGGCCGCTAACTCTATCGCGAGTGGCAGTCCATCGAGTTGACGGCAAATTTCGACGACGAGGTTGGCCTCCTCTTCATTTATTGTCTGCCGCGCCCCCCCTGCCGACGCCCGTTCCATGAACAGCTGCACAGCTGGATAGGTTAACGCCTCTGCTGTTGTCAGCTGCGCCGGACTTATCGGGTGCGCAAGCGAACGAAGCGGATGAACGTTCTCACCTTCGGCACGAAGGGCCTCGCGGCTAGTTGCCACAATATGAACAGATTGAGCTTCCCGATAGATATTCTCAGCGAGAAGAGCGGCTGCGTCGAGGACATGTTCGCAACTGTCAAAAATCAAGAGCATTCGCTTGTCAGAAAGGACACCCACGAGCCGCTCCCTCGAGTCCTGCGTCTGGGCAAGGCATCCAACCGCTGAAGCAACGGCAGTTACGAGCAGCGATTCTTCCCTAACAGTGCTAAGATCAACGAAACAAACACCGCCCTGATATTCGCCGGCTAGTGCATGTGCAACGGCAACCGCGACTGTTGTCTTTCCGACGCCTCCGGGTCCAACGATGCTGACGAACCTGCGTAGCCTGATCTCAGAAGACAAGGATACGATCGTTTCCTCCCGCCCCACCATCCGGTCCAGGCGGTCGGGAAGCGTGTCGGATCTGGGACTCGCTTGTACCGAATTCGGTGAAGATGGGATCTGGCGCGACCGTTCCACTGGAGCGACGAAGCAGTAGCCCTTCGCCGGAATGTTGGCGATGTAGCGAGCACCGTCACGACCATCGCCCAGCGCCTTTCGCAACCCGGCAATTTGGACGCGCAGACTCGCCTCGTCGACAACGACATCAGACCAGACCCGCTTGAACAACTTGCGGTGACTTACGACCTCGCCAGCCTGCTCAACCAGCGCGATGAGAATATCAAGGGCTCGGCTGCCCAGCTGGAGCGGCTTGCCCTCCTTTAGCAGCAACCGTTCGGATGCCAACAAACGGAATGAACCGAACAGGAATGCTTCACCGTCGTTTTGTCTATTTTGCAACAGCGCCCTCAACCTCGGACCGCGGCTCGATAAATTGGGTGCCGCAATGCAGCAAATGGCTGAACCCATAGCCTAGCACAGTCAGAAGGGCGTAAGTTATCAAGCTATGCCTGTTCCGCGCCGGGAACTCTCCAGATCCGCAAGCCCCGTCAGGTTAGCGCCTCTCGGTAGCGGTCTTCATAGTTTAAGAGAGCCAGGCTGCTCAGGATACTTGCGGCAACGACGACAAGGGCTGGCGCACGGATGTCGCCTGTGACCGCTGTCAGCCATGTGGCGAGGGCTGGTGAAAGTGCTCCGACCATAACAGTAAGCCCGTAAGCTAAGGCGACGGCCGTTGCACGCACAGTCGTTGCAAATATCTCGGCAATAGCGGACATCATCGGACCAATGTAGAGCGCGTTCAGCAGAGCAAGAGCAGACTGAACGAGCAGTAACACCTCGACAGATGGCCATGTCGTGACAATCATATAGGCTGGGTAGATCGCCACTCCATATGTGATACCTGCCGACAGCAGCAGCGGCTTGCGTCCAAAGCGATCCGAGAACGCTGCCGCGAGCAACGTGCAAACGATCATGAAACATGTCGCCAGGACCGTTGCGAGCAGCGCTCCTGCACTGGATAATCCCAAATTCCGGACTGCAAACGTCGGCATGTAAACGAACACGATATTTCCTGCGACGACGTAGAGACTTAGAATTCCAACCGCCAACAAAAGCAGTCGACCTTCTCTTAAGCCGTCGTAAATCAACTGCCGTCCGCCTCTTTGCCGTGCCGAGAGAAATAGGTCGGGCTCCTGCACGCGGGCCCTGATGTAGATTGCAATCGGTACAATCCCAAGGCCAAGCAAAAAGGGCGCGCGCCACAATCCAGCTTCAATTTGAGCGGGCGTGACTGCCAGATTGACGATCATGACAACGGAAGCAGCCAGTACAAAGCCGAGCTGTTGGCTGACGGCATTGAAGCTTGCGTAGACACCTCGGCGTTCTGGCGGCGCAATCTCAATCAGAAGTGCCGTTGCGCTGCCGATTTCGCCGGCACCTGAAAATCCTTGCAGCAAGCGCGCTAGGAGAAGGAGCAAAGGCCCTACAATCCCGGCCGTCTCGTAGGTAGGAGCGAACACAATGATCGCGGTACCGGCCCCCATGACATACATTGCCAAACAGAGGGAAGCCTTGCGGCCCACACGATCGGCATATTGCCCGAGAATGATCGCCCCCACCGGTCTCATCGCCAACCCGCCACCATACGTGACGAGTGCAAGCAAAAGCGACGTGACTTCACTCGAGGCGGGAAAAAACAGCTTTGCTAATGTCGTAGCGAGCACCCCGTATATAAAAAAGTCGTACCACTCTAGGAGATTGCCAATCGTAGCTGCGATAACGGCGCGCCGCTTCTTGGATGAGCGTTGAATATGCGAGAGCACGGCGAGCTCCGGGCTGATCATATATGGACACTCCAAAATATGAGGCTCTATGTCCTTACGGGTGAGCTGAGCTGCTGCTCATCTTTACTGAATCATTTTCCAATGAACGGAAGTTAATGAACCACCCTCGAGAAGCAAGTCGGTTCTTACTGTCTGCGCGCAGCATTCCCGGCCGCTTCCGTATCCAGCGGACCGACATAATATGCTGACACGAGACGGCGTTTAATGGGGTCTCGATCCGAGCCCGAAGCTCGGGATCACCATCAGAGATCAAAAGCCTTCGTTAGGACGAATTCACATCGTATGAGATGCGCCCTGCTGGAAGATAGAACAAAGCGATTACCGCGCCCCTCCTCACTTCCGGGTAGTGCTTGCTCCCCGGGTGAGGAGCAGTCCAGCCGGCCCCTTGCCAACCTTGCAAGCCTCGCAATTGAGCACCCTCCGTCAAGGGCACGACGAGATTGAGCTCACCGTAGGGATGACCATGGTATTGACCGCGCAAAAGGTCTGCATCGTCCTCGTCCTTGAACCGTCGCGCATCATTGCTATTCATGTACACCGCTGTAATGCTGAAATGAAACGTCTCTGGTCGCGGCTCCAAGATTCGGCTCCGCCGATAATTTGGGCCTTCCACTTCCTGATTCGCTGCCCATCCTTCGTCGACGCCGATCTTAATCAGGCTAGATAGATCGGTATAGAGCTCGCTATTGAGCCCATAGGTCGCGTTAAGCCATCTCTCCATCTCTGCCCCTGGTGTCATATCCTTGACCTCGGCCAGGAATGGGATGCTACGTTCAATCAGTCTTTCCCGCGCGTCCATGATCACGCCTCCTTAGCTATCAAACCCAACAAAGCGGGTGAATTCATCTACCTGCACTCGAGGCATCGCGTATGTTCTCATGGCCCCCTCTTTGCCGTAGCCTATCGATACCCCGCAAGCGACGATTTGCTCCTCCGGAATCAACAAATGCTCGCGCAAGACCCTGTGATACTTTGCGAAGGTCTCTTGAGGACATGTTTGAAGACCACGACTGGCCGCGGCAAGAAGCATGTTCTGGACGAACATACCAAGGTCTAGCCAGCTACCCGCCTCGAGGCGGCGATCGATCGTGACGATCAGGCCAACGGGAGCGCCGAAGAAGGCATAGTTCTTCGCCGTTTGGTTCGCGCGCGCCTCCACGTCCTCAGGGGATATGCCAAGCGACCCGTAAAAGATTCGGCCGAATTCTTGGCGCCGCTCGCGGTATGGTGTCGGCAGTACATCTGAGTAGTACTTGTATTCGGATGAGTGCTCCGCTCTGGCAGTCCGGTGGGCGTCAAGAAGAGCTGCCGAAAGCCGCTGTCGCGTTTCGCCAGCGACGACATACACATTCCAAGGCTGTATATTTGCCCCACTGGGCGCAAATCGTGCAACTTCGAGGATCTCACAGATCAGGCGCCGCGGCAGGGCCTGATCAGAGAACTCACGACAGGCTATCCGGCCCGAAATAATCTGATCGATCGAATTGTAAGTCAGCCGCTGAGATGGCTCGACCTGCAGTGCTACCGCAGCAGGTTCAGACTGAACGTCCTCGGCCTTGTGCATAGCGACGGGTTCGGTCGCACCATCGCTCTTAAGATCCAGCGACGACATCAGTCTACAACTCCAACTGCTCGGTCGGATTGTTGGAAGTCGGTGCCGCGCGAGTGGACTTAGAGATTACCCTCACACTCGACATCTTTAGCTATCATGAATTCGAAAATTCCTACTAGCTACCACAATGACGATCGTCGGCTTGCGCGGAAGTGAAATATTTGCAAGAGGACATTGAATGTCGCTCATCAGGGTGAAGCCGCTCTGAGATTGTCATTACTATGCGGCTGAGATTAAAATGCTCACGTTTCGAGCTCGGCTAAGCGCCGCCGGGCGGGAATGCAGCCATGGCAATGTCTTTCAACACAATGGATCTAAACCTCCTCAAGGTGTTTGACGCCGTCATGGAGGAGCGGAGCGTTTTACGGGCAAGTCAAAAGCTCGCGCTGAGCCAATCCGCAGTCAGCCACTCGTTGGCGAGGTTGCGAGAGATGCTAGAGGATGATCTGTTTGTCCGGACAGCCACCGGCATGCAGCCAACCTCCAGGGCGCTTGCCATGTCCTCTCAAGTGCGCAATGCGCTACGGGCTCTCGAGGCGGCTATTGAAGCCCCGACATTCAATCCTGCCACATCGACGAAACTGTTCACGCTCGCAGCAAACGACTTTACCACACTCGTGCTCGGGCCTCCCTTGATCAGGTTGCTCGGTCATGAGGCGCCTGCCGTTGATCTCGTCATCAAGCCCGTAACGCGAATAGACCTCGCAGAGCAACTCGATCTAGGGCGTATCGACGTTGCAATCGGCGTCTTCTCTTCTCCTCCGAACCGCTTTAGGAGTGCTTTGCTGTTCGAGTATGACGACGTGCTGATTGTGAGCGCGAAAAGCAAATTCCGACGGCTTGACAAGGCCACGCTTGAGCAGCTGTCCCTCGTCGTCGTATCCTTTGGGGGTGAGCAAGAAGGGGCCGTGGAAGGATTCATCTCAGAGCGTGGTTTGGCACGGCGATCCGAGATGTACGATCGTGCTGCGCTCGAAAGGGCGCTCGGGAATGGTGATCCGCCGCCACGCGTGGCGATTAGCCTACCCCATTTTCTTGCGTTACCAGCTCTTATCGAGGGAAGCGACCTCGCAGCAATCGTCCCACGCCCTCTGGCGAAGGTCGTTGAACAGTCCTATGCAATTGCAATCCATGAGTTGCCCTACACGACCAACTCGCTCGAGGTTCATCTCCTTTGGCACGAGCGACTCGACGAAGATCCATCGCATAAATGGCTGCACAACATCCTTGCTCGAGCAACAGAGAACCTACCTCGAGCAGACAGAGCCTGATAGACCTTAAGCGTCGAGCGAAATAGCTCGAGGCCTGCCCTGCCCTTCCCACTAGGCCTAAGGGGGCGCAGTAGTTCGCTTGCGATGCAGCTTATCCAATATCTCCTTGCAACATTTTCATGTGTAGGGCCCCTTAAAGTTATTCTCTGACGATCTAGGTAGTATCGCGGCCGCAGCGCTCGCCCTTAGGACGGGGGAAGCAGGTTGCTCCAGCACGTGAACAGAGGAATTCGGCATGACCGACAAAATCTCAAGTATCAAGATTCCCGACAGCAAGCTTGCTCGCGAGGCTGCCGAGCTCGTTAGGCAGCACGAGAGCGACATGCTGTTCAACCATTCAGTGCGAGTGTTTGTGTTCGGCGCAATGAAGGGAATCCGACAGAATCTGAAATTCGACGCTGAATTGCTCTATGTCGCGGCGCTCTTTCATGACCTTGGGCTCGCCGACGCTTACCACACTCCGACGAAGCGCTTCGAAGTAGATGGTGCAGATGCCGCTCGTGATTTCCTAAAGAGCCATGGGATACCGGAACCGAAAGTGGATCTTGTTTGGGACGCCATAGCGCTACACACAACTCCAGGCATTCCGCAATTCATGCGGCCAGAGATCGCGCTCACCAATGCGGGCGTCCTGGTGGATGTCGTGGGAATTGGATATGACGAGTACACACCAGAGCAACGGGAGCATGTTCTGGCAGCATGGCCGCGTGGGGACTTCAAAAACGAATTCGTGAAGGTTCAGACCTGCTCGGCATTGAAGAAGCCGCAGACAACCTTTGGGACAGTGAATTTCGATTATATCGAGCATCACGACCCCGGATTTCACAAGCCCAACGCTTGCATGCGGATTCGCAATACCCCCTGGCCAAGCTAGGGTCTGTTGGTGCCGTACACCCTGGCTTGCGCAAATCGGATGTCTCTAGCTGCGACGCACTACGCGAGCTTCTGAGCACAGGAGGTATCATCCCGTGAACACCTCCAGGGCGCCGAGCCGTAGCAAGATCGTAGGAACGATGACAAGTGTCTCATAGCAAGCTTCTCTGGCTAACCCTGGGTGCATTCTCTATCGGCACCGAGGGTTTCATGATCGCCGGATTGCTGCCGGATCTCGCACGTGATCTGAATGTAGGACTTCCGGCCGCAGGCCATCTGGTGACGGCGTTCTCGTTTGCTTACGCACTCGGAGCTCCCGTTATTGCAGTCCTAACCGCCTCGTTTGAACGGCGCAGCCTCCTCGTTGTGGCGATGCTATGCTTTGGCTTTGGAAATGCACTTGCTGCGGTCACCCCTAACTACGTTGGATTGTTGATGGCTCGGCTACTATTGGCATTGTCCGCAGCAGGCTTTATGCCTGCAGCAAGCGGTTATGCTGCCGTTTTGGGAGGGCATCAGCGGCGGGGGCGCGCCCTCTCAATTGTTACCAACGGACTAACCCTTGCTATCGTCGCTGGCGTCCCGCTCGGCGTCCTGATCGGCGAGCGGCTTGGTTGGCGAGCGACCTTTGCTAGTGTGGCTGGCCTCTCGGCGCTCTCTCTTATTGGGATCTTGAGCGGGATGTCCCGCCAGCCGCCCGGTACCGTTTCAACGCTCGGCGAACGCTTTGCACTAGCAAAGCGGCCTGACATGCTGGCGGTGCTGGCGACAAGCATTCTGACGGTGGCGAGCACCTTTACGCTCTATACCTATCTGAGCCCGTTTCTCGCCGAAGCTGCCGGTATCGGGCCGTCGGGTCTCGTCATGGTGTTGCTCGCCTTTGGGATTGCCAGCGCACTCGGGGCTTGGATCGGCGGTGTCATGACGGACAGATTGGGGGCTGCCTTCACAGTCACGACCGGATGCAGCCTCACGCTTTTGGCCTACCTTATGCTATCTTTCGCCCCGATCCTGGCGACGCGAGACGCCGCGTTTGCCATCCTTCCTGCTCTGCTTCTTTGGGGACTTGCCAGTTGGGGGGCAATGACCGGACAGCAAGCGAGGTTGGTGGCGCTGTCGCCTGATATGGCGTCTGTCAGTCTCTCACTAAATTCATCCGCGATCTACCTGGGAAGCGCAGCAGGAGCCGCGACAGGTGCGATATTTGTTGCTGAAGGAGCCGTTGTACGCCTGGGTATAGTGGCTACAATCTTCAGTTTAGGCTCTCTTCTAGCGCTATGGATCGCGCACAGGATTTCTTCAAGGGCTCAGTTAGGAGAGACTTCCTGAGCAGCCAAGGACCGTCAAAATGTCCGACCACTGGGCCTGCTGCGCCTACCGAGCTTGTGTTTAAGTAGCTTCCGATTAGCTTGCGATGATGAGGCGCAGCTTGGTCTACCGCCGTCCAATAATGCTCATCCGACGGGCGCGCCGCGTCCTGGTGCACGCCCGTACATGGCCGGCTTTCAGTTCTAGTCTCGACCAGCTTCCAAAATAGCTTGCGAAAGTCGTGCAGGGTTTGAGAAGCAAAGCTCGTGACTTCCTGCGGTTTGAACAAGCCGATATAGCCCGAGCTTTTCTGAAAGTCTCGGATGTAGTGGGAAGCTATGGGGAAGCGCGATGTCTTCCGTACAGTTGATGAATGATTTCGGCAAACTCATCTCAGCCGGGTTCGTGCGCACCGCAAGCTTGTCGGTGAACGACTTGAAGGGATGTGGGTTCAACTTGTCGTACGCCCGTTGAGCCGTTTCCGCATCTGCATCATTGATGTAGGCCTCTCGCCAAATAGGAAACGGCAGTACCACGGAGCCATCCCCAACATGCGTGAGGAAGCTGGGATAATGTGGCGGCACCAGGTCGCTCAAAGATTCGCCGTCATTGGCGACAAATGCACTGAGATAAACAAGTCTGCGAAGGCGATGTGCAATACGGTCTGCAACGCCTGTGATGACGATGCCGCCATAGCTATGGCCGACCAAAACGACATCGTCGAGATTCCTTTCCGAGACGAACTCTACGACCGATTCGATTGACTCGGCCAGTCCGGTTGTCTTTTGATCCCCTAGCCTGTTGCCGCTCATAGTCGGGGTGAAGACGTGATGCCCTGCAGCTCTCAGCAAAGAGGCGGTGGGCCAATAATGCTCTCCAGTATGCCAGGCTGCGTGAACAAGGACGTAAGTTGACATAGTCTTGTAGTCTCCTAGGAATTGCGCATGGCATGCAAGCGTCGCGACATTGGGGTTCATCGACCCCGACGTACCTGCGTCTGATTGCAGCAGGGTGACTTACTTCCTGCTTCGACCTGTTGGGTTGCCAAGAATGCTCTCTGCAATCGTCCTGCGATCGATATTCCCGAACGGGTCTCGCGGCACAGCATCAACGGCTGTCAATAGCTCGGGAAGCTTGTGCTCGGGCAGTTGAACCCGGGCCATCGCCAGAATTTCATCAATGATCGCGTCGTCATTTTCGTTCTCAAGCTGAACAACTGCCGCGAGCCGGTGACCTAGCATTGGATCCGGTACGCCGAACGCCGCAGCATCTTGCACCATGGGGTGCGCGGTCAGCGCGCGCTCGACTTCCGCCAGCAAAATGGGCGAGCCATTTCGGATGATGGTATCCGACCCACGATCAGACAACGGCGCAACGGTCTTGAATTCTATCAAACGCGCCATTTAGGCCTCCATCTTTAGGTAAGGTCAGCCTATCCTCTCTAGATCCAATCCGTTCGCGTCCCCAGTGAAGTTCTTGCACTATCCTCATTCCGTGACTTCACTTTCCTTAAGGAGATCGGCAGGCATTCGATCGTTAGACCCACTGGATCTGTTGCACCTACGACGCGAATGGACGCTCGGTCCTCTCGCTCGTCAGCGTTACGGTCGCGTTACAGGGATCCGCAATTTCATTGCGGCTGTAGCAAGATCCCGCTGCCCCGACATCGAGCTGAAACTCCAACTGTTGAATTTCGTCTCGCAGTCACCTCGACTGCAGCGACGCTATGGGGCCGCTCTTTCGTTGCGGCTCGAAGAGAGGAAACATGAAAATCGTCATCGCGACCACGCCGGCGCCCGGGCACGTCAATCCTATGCTCGGGATCGCACGAATTCTCTTGGCCGAGGGTCATGAGGTGCTCGCATTCACCGGCCGTGCCTTCAGAGAACGCATCGAGGCGATGGGAGCCACCTTCCGGCCTATTCCCGCCAGCGCAGATCAGGACATCGTCGATCCATTCTCAAAATATCCCGAGTTCAAGACACTGCCTCCCGGGCTGGACTTGCTTCGTATCATTCTCGAACGTTTGTTCGTCGACCACATTCCAGCGCAGCACCATGGATTGAAACATGTGCTTGAGGACGTGCAGGCCGATGTCGTCATTGGTGACGACTGCTTCCTCGGCCTTCTGCCGATGCTCCTGGAGCCTCGACCGAATCGACCACCTGTCGTCTGCTTCGGCACATCCATTCTGCATTGGGCGCGGGACGACGGAGCGCCCGACTTTCTCGGACTGCCACCGGCGCCCAGCCCGGCCGACCATGCCCAAACAATTCAGGACCACGACAGGATCGTCCATCAACCGCTTGCCCGGCGGCTGAATGAGTATCTGGTAGAGCTAGGCAGCGGGCCGCTTGCAACCCCTCCATTTGAAGCGATGGTGCGGATGGCCGACATCTACTGGCAACTATCAGTTCCGAGTTTTGAATTCCCCAGGCCTCTACCGCCCTCCGTGAAGTTCATCGGGACGCCGCCGATCATCCCGAACCAAGCGCCGCTTCCGCAGTGGGCCGCAGACCTGGACGGCAAGCGCAAAGTCGTTCTCGTCACTCAGGGGACGGTGGCCAACCACGACTTCAATCTCCTGATCGTGCCCACTCTGGCAGCGCTGGCTGAAGAGCCCGATCTCCTCGTGGTCGTCACGGCGGGTGGACGGCGGGTCGAGGACATCCCCGCTCCGATCCCGGCCAATGCGCGTCTGGCGAGCTACCTGCCGTTTGACTGGATATTGCCCAGAGCCGACGTGTTCGTCACAAACGGAGGCTATGGCAGTGTCAATCAAGCCATGAGCTTTGGCGTTCCTTTGGTCTGCGCCGGCTTGACCGAAGACAAAGCCGATGTGAACATACGCGTCCAATGGTCCGGAGCCGGAATTGATCTCAGGACAAATGCTCCGACACCTCAAGCCATACGCGAGGCCGTGCGGACCGTTCTTGATACCGACAGATTTCGCCGACGGGCTTTGTTGATGTCCGAAGAATTCCGCGGGATCGACACTCGGACTGAGATCAGCTCCGACATCAGACGATTGTCTGCCCATTTAGGCAATCGAGAGAACGCAGCTTGATGTGATCGAACTCGCCGGGCTGGCACAGTGCCACTCTGGAGCGGATTGCCACATGCTCCGACCTCGTGCCGCCATCCCGATGCGCGGATGCGGCACGAGTTGCAGTAGACGCATCTGGCGGCTGAAATGGTTTCACTTCCACCGCACTTCCAGACCGTTCAACATCCCGAGCATCGCTACGTCCGATTAGCAACTGACGCATCGATCAGCAATCGACCAGGACCCATGTCCGCATGATGCTCGTCGATGACATTGACTGGAAGGAATCACATGACCACGATTTCTCGTCGAAAGATGCTCGCCGCAACTGCCGCTACTGGGCTATTGACAACAGCTGCGGCCGCGCAGCCGCAACAAAACAACCCCATCCCCCAGCCACAGCGTCCGGGCCGCGGCGGCTCTGATCTCGGACCTCGCAATCTAGCACGAGACCAACAGAACCCCGATATACTGGTACCTCCTTCGACCGACCACGGATCTCTGCCCAACCTGCGGTTTTCATTCTCTGATGCGCATATGCGACTTGAGACCGGCGGATGGACGCGCCAGGTCACTCGGCGCGAATTGGGAGCCGCGACTGCTTTGGCCGGCGTGAACATGCGTCTCAACGCCGGTGGCGTGCGCGAATTGCACTGGCACAAGGCCTCCGAATGGGCCTACATGCTTCAAGGTACTGCCCGGATCACGGCAGTCGATCCTGATGGCCGCTATTTTGTCGATGATGTCGGCGTGGGCGATTTGTGGTTCTTCCCATCCGGTACACCGCATTCGATCCAAGGACTGGGCCCGGACGGTTGCGAGTTTCTCCTCGTGTTTGATGATGGAGATTTCGACGAAGACAACACCTTCATGATCAACGACTGGTTCAAGCACACACCGAACGAGGTGCTCGGAAAGAACTTTGGAGTTTCACCCTCGCTGTTTGGCCATACCCCGGATGAGAGCGAGCGCTATATCTTTTCGGCCCCTTTGCCCGGCCCACTTAACTCAGAAAACATTCGGGGAGCGAACCCCGTAGAGACAAGCTATACGTGGCGTTTGATGGCGCAGGAGCCCATTCGCACGAAGGGCGGCACGGTGCGCATCAACGATTCCCGGCTCTTCCCAATCAACACGACAACCGCCGCTGCACTGGTCGAAGTCAACCCCGGCGGTTTGCGCGAGCTCCATTGGCACCCAAATGGTGACGAGTGGCTCTATGTCATCGAGGGCGAGGCTCGCATGGGTGTATTCGCAGGTCAGGGCCAAGCGCGCACGTTTGACCTTAGGGCTGGCGACGTCGGTTACGTCCCCGTAGCCATGGGACATTATCTGGAGAACACTGGATCTGGTCCATTCCGCTTTCTTGAGACGTTTAAGAGCCGCTATTTCGTGGATTTCTCGTTGGACACTTGGATGGCATCGACCCCGCCCGAGCTTGTAGATGCGCACCTTAAGCTACCCAAGGACGTCATGGACTCCTTGCGGAAGAGCAAGGCTTTGGTCGTTCCAAATTAGGTGGCTTTCTGTTGGAGGCGCACCGTCGCAAACGGTGCTGTTCACCGAACTGATTGTAGGACATCGGGATATTCGTGCCATCGTGAAAGCCGAAATGCCGAAAGCTATCCAACCTAGCTGGGACTTGCAGGTGCGCCTCGCAAGTCGAAACTCGGATAACGTAAGCGATGACCAAGAGCAGCGAGAGACGACTTCACCGCCGCGGTCTGCTCGGCTGGGGTCTGACGGGGATGGCCGCAACCGTGGTCGGTTCGCAACCTTTGACGTCCGCTGGCGCGTCCGCCACCGGCGACAAGAGCAAGCGGAGAACTCGCTACCAGCCGAACTCCCCGGAAATTCGTAACTTTTATCGCGTCAACCGATACCCCGCTCGATAGGGACGATCCTGTGCTAGTAAAGACATCAAAGCGGCCCTTCTCGAAGCGGTTGAGCGGTGCGGAGCGCTCCTCCTCTTGCTATGAGCAGGACCGCCGTGCCTTCCTGAAGCGATCCGGGCTGACCGTTGCAGGCCTGTCGGTGTTAGGCTCGCTTCCTTTGGAAGGCATCCGTAAGGCCGAGGCTGGCGCTCCGCCTGCGCCGGAAGCAGATGTGGTTACCCGCAAGAACATCTGCACGCATTGCTCGGTTGGATGTTCCGTGATCGCAAAGGTTTCGAACGGAGTTTGGATCGGTCAGGAACCTGACTACGACAGTCCGATAAATCGCGGCTCACATTGCTGCAAGGGAGCTGCGGTTCGCGACGACGTCTTGAGTCAGCGACGCCTGCGCTATCCGGTCAAGCTTGTGAATGGCCAATGGATCCGGATCTCCTGGAAAACGGCGATCGATGAGATCGGCGACAAATTGCTTACAATCAGGGAGAAGGCGGGTTCCGATTCCGTCTATTGGCTTGGGTCTGCAAAATTCACCAACGAGGCGGCCTATCTCAATCGCAAGCTGGCGGCCTTTTGGGGCACGAATAACTCGGATCACCAGGCCCGCATCTGCCATTCGACCACTGTTACCGGCGTAGCTAACACATGGGGCTACGGCGCCATGACGAACAGCTACAACGATATCCGCAACGCCAAGACAATACTGCTCATGGGAGGGAATCCCGCCGAAGCACACCCAGTCTCTCTCCAACACATTCTTGAGGGCAAAGAGCTCAACCGAGCCAACATGATTGTTGTGGATCCGCGCATGACACGGACCGCTTCTCACGCAACCGAATACGTCCGGGTTCGACCGGGCACTCACATTGCGACCATCTACGGAATGTTGTGGCATATCTTCGAGAATGGCTGGGAAGACAAGGAATTCATCAACCAGCGGGTATATGGCGCGGAAGAAATCCGCAAAGAAGCAGCTAAGTGGCCGCCAAGTGAAGTCGAGCGAGTCACGGGACTTCCCGAGGCACAGGTTCGTCATATTGCGCGGCTGTTCGCGACGCAAAAACCCTCGACCTTGATCTGGGCGATGGGACAAACCCAATTTACAACTGGTACAGCCAACGTGCGAGCCAGCTGTCTTCTGCTACTCGCCACTGGGAATGTGGGGCGACCAGGCACCGGCGCCAATATCTTTCGCGGTCACACCAACGTTCAAGGTGCCACCGACCTAGGCCTCGATGTCACCTCTCTCCCCCTCTACTATGGCCTTTCAGAAGACGCTTGGCGCCATTGGTGCAGGGTTTGGGACGTCGACTACGAATGGATGAGGGGACGCTTCCCCAGCAAGACGCTCATGGAGACGCCCGGCATTCCCAGCACGCGCTGGTTCGATGCCACCTTGTTGCCAAGAGATCAGGTTGCTCAACCCAATCCGGTGCAGGCCATGTTCATCATGGGCCACGGAGTCAATACCATCACCCGGATGCCGGAAGCGGTGAAAGGCATCGAAAAGCTTGAACTGCTGGTGGTGTGCGATCCTTACCCGACCGCGTGGTCCGTGCTTTCCGAGCGTAAGAACGGCATCTATCTGTTGCCCGCTTGCACTAGCTTCGAAATGGATGGCTCGCGAACGGCCTCGAATCGCTCCCTACAATGGGGTGAAAAAATCGTCGATCCCGTCTTCGAATCCAAGAATGACTACGACACGATGTACATGCTGGCGGCCAAGCTTGGCTTCGCCGACTTGATGTTCAAGAATATCAAAGTCGAGAACGGTTCAGTGTCGGCGGAAGACATCCTTCGGGAGATCAATCGCGGCGGATGGTCCACTGGATATTGTGGCCAATCTCCCGAACGCCTGAAAGCTCATATGAAGAACCAGGCGAAGTTCGACCTGGTCACGCTCCGTGCGCCGAAAGATGATCCTGAGGTAGGGGGAGATTATTACGGATTGCCCTGGCCGTGTTGGGGAACACCTCAGTTCAGGCATCCGGGGACCCCGATCCTCTACAACACCGAGCTCCCTGTCATTGAGGGGGGTGGTACGTTTCGCGCCCGGTTCGGCGTGGAGCGTGTGGTTTCCCGCAAGGTGATGGAAAACGGCAGAGAGGTCGAGCGGCAGGAGCACGACAATCTCCTCGCTGAGGGATCTTTCTCCACCGGCTCTGAGATCCAGGATGGATATCCGGAGTTCACGCTGGGTGTGCTGAAGAAGCTTGGATGGGAAAAGGATCTTACGCCCGAAGAATGGCAGATGATCCTTCGCGTCAGCCCCGACAAACCCGATCTCGTTTCGTGGTCCACGGACCTTTCAGGTGGTATTCAGCGAGTGGCCATCCAGCATGGTTGTTCGCCCTACGGCAACGGCAAAGCGCGAATGATCGCCTGGAATCTGCCCGATCCCATTCCCGTGCACCGCGAACCGATCTACACGCCGCGCCCGGATCTTGTTTCCGATTATCCGACCCTACCTGACGCGCGCCAGTTTCGCGTGCCGAACGTCGGCTTCTCGGTTCAGAAAGCTGCCGTCGATCGAGGTATCTCAAAACAATTCCCATTGATTCTCAGCTCTGGTCGACTGGTTGAGTACGAAGGCGGTGGCGAGGAAACACGCTCCAACAAGTGGCTCGCGGAACTGAAGCAGCACATGTTCGTGGAGCTCAACCCTGCAGATGCTGCGGAGCGCGGCATCAAGGATGGCGGATGGGTGTGGGTCATGGGCGCAGAGAATAGCTCTCGCGCCAAGATGAAAGCACTTGTCACCGACCGCGTTGGCCGGGGTGTCGCATGGATGCCCTACCATTTCGCCGGCTGGTACGAAGGCAAAGACCTTAGAGCGAAGTACCCCCCAGGCGCCGATCCCATTGTACTGGGTGAGAGCGTGAACACGTTGACCACTTACGGCTACGATCCTGCCACCGGCATGCAGGAGCCTAAGGCAACGCTCTGTCAGATCAAAGCAGCTTGAGAGTACATCAATGGCGAGGATGAAATTTCTTTGTGACGCGGAACGCTGCATCGAGTGCAACGCTTGTGTTACCGCCTGCAAGAACGAGAACGAAGTGCCCTGGGGTCTCAATCGGCGCCGGGTGGTCACCATCAACGATGGCAAACCTGGCGAACGCTCGGTCTCCATGGCGTGCATGCATTGCACCGACCCACCATGTGCGTCGGTGTGCCCGGTACAATGCATCTATCCGACTGATGATGGGATAGTTCTCCACAACAAGGATCTTTGCATTGGTTGTGGTTACTGCTTTTACGCCTGTCCGTTCGGAGCGCCTCAGTATCCACAGGTCGGAAACTTCGGCTCTCGCGGCAAGATGGACAAATGCACCTATTGCGCTGGCGGCGGTGGTCCGGAAGAGCCTGGCAGCGCTGCCGAATATGCAAAATACGGCTCAAACCGCTTTGCTGAAGGCAAGCTGCCGTTGTGCGCAGAGATGTGCTCGACCAAATCGCTCCTCGCCGGGGACGGCGACATCATCGGGCAACTCTATGAGGAAAGGTCTCGAACCCGCGGCTATGGCTCCGGCGCTTGGGGCTGGGAGACAGCCTATCATGAGGACATCAAGCCGTAACTTGGGGCGTCAGGCGTAAAAGGTCCAACAGACTCCCCATCTCCTACGGAAGTGAATGCCATGTCCTTCTTCGCTCGCATAGGCTTCGTAACATTGGTGCTCGTGTTGCAGATCTTTGCTGCAGAGCCGCTGTGCGCCCAGAGGCTGGCGCCGGATGGCGCACCGAATCCAGACGCCAGCGTCATCGATCAAAGGACACTGCTGCAGCAGGCGCCGCGCATTGAAGGTCGTATTGACATTCCTGATCGGAAGGCAAGCGTCCTGATACAACCTCGCGGACGGACCTGGGACTACTTCCACGAAGTTCTGCTGCATTGTGGCGGTGCGATGGTCCTTCTTGGAACAATCGCACTCCTCTCGCTCGCTTATCTGATCCTAGGACGCCTTCGGATTGCTGCTGGGCACTCTGGGAAGATGATCACCCGCTTTGTCGCTTTCGAGCGCTTTTCGCATTGGCTGACGGCGGTATCCTTCCTTGTCCTTGCAGTGACGGGTTTGAACGTCACCTTCGGAAAGATCTTGCTGCTGCCCATAATCGGGCCGGAGTCATTCTCCGAGGTTTCGCAGATCGCAAAATACACGCACAACTTCGTCAGCTTCGCGTTCATGGTCGGATTGGCCTTGATCGGGTTGATCTTCTTCCGGGACAACTTGCCGTCGACAGTCGATATCGAATGGGTCAGGAAGGGCGGCGGCTTTATTAAGTCCAAGCACGCTCCGGCAGGCCGATTCAATCTCGGCGAAAAGCTGGTCTATTGGCTATCCGTCGCGGCCGGCGCAGCAGTCTCCGTCTCCGGGTTGTTGCTCCTATTCCCGTTCTACGGCACCAACGTTGCCGACATGCAGCTCGCCCACGTCGCCCACGCCGTCATCGCTGTGTTGTTCATTTCGCTGATATTGGCCCACATCTATATCGGCACTCTCGGGATGGAAGGTGCGTTCGAAGCGATGGCTACTGGAGATGTGGATCTCAATTGGGCACGAGAACATCATGACCAATGGCTCGCCGAGCGCCTCGAACGAGCCAAGCAATCTCCCGCGAGCCCTTCTGAATGACCGAGGCCTCATTCAGCGAAGTTTCGCCGGCCATTACATCCAGAGGCGGCACGAGATGAGCGACTTGCCTGGTTCAACCCGAGACATTCTGATTTGCTCATGCGACCAGACGATGCCGCTCAAGCCGGATGGCATTCGCCGTGGCTGCCGCCACGAAATTTCATCCGCGGTTCAACTGTGCGGCCGTGAAATCGATCGCTTCACAAGTGTTGCGTCAAGAGACACCCCTCTGACGGTGGCCTGCACGCAACAGGCTGCGCTTTTCACCGGCATTGCTGCAGAGATGGGTCGGACTAGACCGATACAGTTTGCCAATGTGCGCGAGCTAGCCGGCTGGTCCAGCGAGGGCGAGCGTGCCGCTCCCAAGATGGCAGCTTTGTTGGCCGCAGCGGCCGAGCCGACCTCAGAGCCGGAGACGGTCGATTTCGAAAGCCGTGGCGTTATTCTTATCTACGGCCGCGACGAGAGAGCGATCGAGGCTGGCAACCTTCTGAAGGATCACCTGGATGTCACGGTCTTGATCACCCCGCCAGCAGAGGTCGCACTATCTCGTAAGGTCGATTTTCCCACAGCGAAAGGGAAGATCCGTAGCGCTCGCGGGCATCTTGGTTCCTTTGAGCTTGTTGTCGACGAGTTCGCTGAGTCTACTCCTTCCTCGCGCGAAGCATTGAAATTTGGCTCGACGAGAAGCAACGCCCGATCGACCTGCGACATCATTCTCGACCTGACCGGGAGTGTTGCGCTCTTTTCGGCTGGCAATCTACGGGAGGGATATCTGCGCGAGGATCTGGGAGATCCAGCGGCTACGCTGCGAGCCGTGATGCAGGCGCGGGATCTTGTCGGAACCTTCCGAAAGCCGCGCTATATTAATTTCGAAGCCAAGCTATGTGCGCACTCGCGCTCGCAACGTCCAGGCTGCACACGATGCCTTGACCTCTGTCCGGCCGGCGCAATCACTCCATCAGGAAACCATGTTTCTATCGACCCCCATATCTGCGCAGGATGCGGTCAATGCGCTGCTGCCTGTCCGACGGGAGCCGCATCGTATGCCCTGCCACTAGCAGATGAGTTTGTTCGTCGCCTGCGCGCGATGATGGTCGCTTATCGGGATGCTGGTGGGACGCATCCAATGCTGCTCGTGCATGATGACTCGCACGGCGCACCGTTGATCGAATGTTTGTCCCGGTTCGGTGACGGATTGCCGGCAGATGTGTTGCCGATCGCTGTCAATGAAACCACGCAGGTAGGTCTAGAGACGATCGCCGCAGCATTCGCATACGGGGCGTCCAAGCTGCAATTCTTGCTTCCATCAAAACAGCCCCACGATCCTACGGGTTTGAGGCAGACGATCGCTTTTGCCGGCTCGATTCTTACCGGCCTTGGTTTTGGCCCTGAACGGGTCTCGACCATTGAGACAGATGACCCAGATTCTTTGCTTGACGCGCTTCGCGGAGCCGAGCCTCGTCCCGGCACGCCGCGCCCGGCGAGCTTTCGTCCCATAGGAAATAAGAGAGACGTTCTCCGCTTTGCGCTGGCTGAATTGCACCGCTCCGCTCCAAACCCTGTTGATATCGTCGCACTACCGCCTGGAGCGCCCCTCGGGAGCGTCGCGATCGACGACGCAAGCTGCACTCTATGTCTCTCCTGCGTGTCGGCATGCCCTACTCACGCGCTACGGGACGATCCAGAACGCCCGGTGCTCCGGTTTGTCGAGGATGCCTGCGTGCAATGCGGCTTGTGCCAAGCCACTTGTCCTGAGCGCGCCGTAACGCTCATACCAAGGGTCAATTTTGGCGCTGCAAACTCTCCAGCGCGCGTGTTGAAGCAGGAAGAGCCGTTCTGCTGCATTCGCTGCAACAAGCCATTCGGCGTAAGAAGCACAATTGAACGAATGATCTCCAAGCTTAACGGCAAGCATTGGATGTACGCGCCGTCGGCCCGGAGGTTGGACGCCGTTCAGATGTGTGGCGACTGCCGGGTCATTTTTGCCGCCGAACAGGGCTTCGAAGCATCCGGCGAAGCGGCTCCTCTTGTTCGGACGACAGACGATTACCAGCGCGAGCAAGCTGCAACTTCGTTAGCTGAAACGAAATTGGATGGAGGCGGCCCATGATATCGACCGCCCTGGCTCGCATTCCGGTGGGCATTGTCATCGAGCGGCACAACGCTAGAAGCGCCTGGGCCGACGTTCTGTGGCGACCAGTCCTGGTGTTGCAGGGAATGCCAACCGCAGCGCTTTGGGCTTCTCTAACGGGGGGTCACAAACGGTCGTTGTTCTATGCTGGGGCCGCAACTATCGAATTGCACCGTACTGAGACAACCAATTATCGCGAGAACCTCGCTTCAGACCGGCCCAGCGTATGGGTCAGCATGCGTCCGACGGCCGCTGAACCGCCTTACGAGCTGTGCGGGGTGACGGTCGACCCAGCAGAAGGCGAGGCATTTACGGACGCCGGAACAGACCTTGTCGAAGCTCTGCCGATGCCGTCCAGCATCTCTGAGATCGTTGAGCGGTTCGTCGCGGAGCATCACGTCGAGCGCCCCTTCGTCAAGCGGAGGCGCGATCAAAAGGGCTCGGCGTCAGGTCACGGGGCTGGCAGAGGATGCAATGAAAAAGGTTGAAAGTCGATTTCAGCGATGGATGCGGATGAAGCAGGCGTCGCTCGACCCGAAGCAGACTGTTCCTGAAGTGGCAGTTTCAACTAACATCCCAGCGCCGAGCTCGGTGGTTAGGCCGCTTGAGGCCTCAAGGTTGCCGCCCATTGAATCCATCACCGCCGATTCCGACGTCACCGCTTTCTTGGAGCCCGGTGTTCCGGCAGAACTCACCAGGGCCGCCTTGCGCCGAGCCTGGGCGATTGATCCCTCTATACGCGACTTCATTGGTATCGCTGAGAACCAATGGGACTTCAACGATCCGAATGGAATACCAGGCTTTGGCCCTCTGACGCCACTGGAAATCAGACCGAGTGCGGTCAATTCCCTAATTGCCACTAGCATCGAGCACCCTGAAGCTCCGCGCGCCCATGGCGAATTTTTCGTTGGCCCGCCCGGATTGGAGTCAGACCAGCTACTGCAGAAGGCGGAGATCGGTGCTTCGTCAACCGCTGGCGTCCAAAGCAACTCCGAGAAAACCCGAGTTGCCGAGAACCAGCTCCCTCTAGTTTTGTCTTCTACGCAACCGAAGCATGGCAGCGCACTGCCGAGCTGACGTAGCACGCGGATCAAGATCGTGGCGAAACAAGTTCTTTCCGAACCCAATATCGACGAACTAGACATCGCGCGTTCGCACGAATACGCATTGCTGGCCACTCTTCTTTCCAGGAGTCCCAGCGCGGCCCTATTGTCTGGTCTGATCCAATTGCGGGGCGACACCACGCCAATGGGACGAGCTCACTCGGCATTGGCCGGCGCAGCTTCCGAATCTGGGGTCAAAGCTATCGCACGCGAGTATTTTTGCTTATTCGCGGGCTTGAGTGAAGAGGGGCTATGGCCCTATGCCTCACATTACTTGGCCAATACTGTGTATGGACGTCCATTGCTCCGGCTGCGGCAGACACTTCGGTCCTTCGAGATCGAGAAAGCTCCTGACAGAACCGAGCCGGAGGACCACATAGGATTCCTCTTTGAGGTCATGGCAGGCTTGACCGGGGCGGAGATTCCGCAATCACCCGGCGCTGACCGACTCTTTTTCGAAAAGCATATCGCGCCGTGGGCGAGACAGTTCTTCGTCGACCTTGAAAGGTCAAGCATCTCCGCCTTCTATCGAGCTGTAGGTCTCTTGGGACGAACCTTCATCGAAGTCGAAACAGAAGCATTCGGGCTCGCGAGCCCGGCTAACCAACCTTTCCCATGACGCGTTCACTCCAGCAGAAAGTTCCGAAATGCGTGCTTTTTCTCTTGCTTGCCTAATGCTCATGCTTATCGCCGCTTCGTCCGCCGTGGTTCTCTGGGGGTATGTCCAGAATTCATCGACGAATGCATTTGCCGAGCCAAGTGCGAGAGTCGATTAGGGTGCGCCCGGTATAGCGTTCTGAAGTCGGCGAATGACCTCTCACAAGCTTCGGCAGGGCAAAACTGCGAGAGGTCGCCATCCGAGTTGGCGCCGATCCGTTCGTATAACGTTGCCGCCCTCTCAAAATGCGAACTGTGTGCGCAGCGCTACGGCGTCGAACTTCGAACCTACGTCGGCAGTTGCTACCGGCGAGGCCTGCCGCGACACGGTACCGTGCAGATAGTCCAGCATGAAGCGAACGTTGCCATTGACATACCAGTTGAGCGCGAGCGTATAGACCGTCTGCCGGCCGCCGGCGACGCCGCTCGCCGTCGCGAGCTGATCGTTGAGGTCGATCGTCGAGAAGCGCCCTGCAACCTCCCACGCGCCCAAGCCGCCGCCCTCGAGCGAGAATGGATTCGCCGGCTTGATCCCGCCATAGGCCGCGTTCGCCGCATTGTAGGATCGGCCCTCGCCGGTTAGCACATAGCCGGCCTGCGCGTAGCCGCCCTGGAACTTCAGGCTAGGCGCGCCGATCATTGGCACACCGGTGTTGGCGGTGCGATCGACATTGTACCAGAAGTACTCGCCCTGGACGATGAAGGGGCCGTACGTCGCCGCCGCCTCGACGCTATAGACCTGCGCGCCCGCGGCATTGGCGATGGCGCCGGTGGAGATCAGCGTGGTCGGATCGAGCCGCAATTCCGGACGATCGCTCAGCGTGACCGTCTGCGTATTGGCGATCAAATTGCGCGGCGGCTGGATCAGCCATTCCGCATTGGCGCCGATATGCACTGAGTAATCTTTGGCGCTGACGGGATTGCCGGCCACGCGCGCTACAGCGCCGTACTGCTCGCTCGTGCCCGGCGGCGAGACGCTCGAGGCGGAGTGGATTGCACCGGTCGAGGGCCCCGTGACATAGCCCCCGATCCAGAGTTGGTCGTTGAACCAGCGCGCGCCGGCAGCTGAGCGGAAGTCTCCCGCGGCGATGTTGGTTGCGATCACGCCGGGCGAGGCCCGCTCCATGAACATGATATCGTTGGAGCTCGTCGCTTCGTCGAGCGTGTAGGGTACATCCATAATGCCGGCCTCGATTGCCATCTTGCCGCCGAATGGCTTCAACCCTGTGTAGCTGAGATAGGCATTCTCCACGCCCGAGACGCCGCCGCCAGGGAGCGATCCGGGCGCGGCGCCTCCAAATCCATCAGACGAGCCGCCGAAATCGTACACCAGCGCGAAGTTCCAGTCGTTGAAGAACTTGCCGGTGACGCCGATACGCGCGCGGCGAACGTTTTGGCCGCTGTCGAGCTTTTGCGGCACCGTCGCCGCGGTGTTAGGACGATAGTCGTATCCACCTACGTCGTAATGCAGACGGCTGGTGACGGCGACGCAGTTCGCTTGGTCCGCGGTGCAAATCGTTGGCCGGTTGTTCGGCATCGTCACGGTGACAGCCGGGGTCGGCGCAGGCCCCTTGACGGGGATTGCCGCGTGAGCAGTGGCGACCGCGGCCTTTGCCTCCGAGCGCGCTTCGGCCTTGGCCTCCGCCTTTGCTTCGGCTTTGGCTGTGGCCGCCGTGTTTGCCGTGGTCTGGCTCTGAAGCTTCTCGAGCTTTTGCTCGAGCAGCTTCAACTGCTGCTTCAGCAGCGCAATCTCCTGTTCGCTGCTGCTTGCCGATTGGGCTTGGACTTGTGAGGTCGCCAGCGCGGCGGCAAGACCCAGTGCGGCGCTTGCATAATTTTTCCCGAGCATGTCAAACTTCCTCCGCTTGTTATGTGTGCACACCAATGGAAGCCGCTTTGATTGGCGGCTAAGCTTGGCATGATGCAAACCGACTATGCAACGCGACTTGGATGATTAGCTTGCACCTTACCACGCTGGCCTCCGGCATCGACAGAGGCAGTCGCCTAGTACGATGCGCCCGCTTCATGCGGCACTACGTTCGCAGCGATGAAATCCATCACGGTCAGGATGTCTGCTATACGCACCTCGCACAGCCGGACTCTCACGAGCGGTGCTCCCTTGTTGTCGAGCCGATTGGGTCAAATTCTGCTGTCCCTTCGGTCTTTCGCCGTGAGCCGAGCAGGCCGGCTGGAGGAGTATCGAATTCTTGCCGCCGTCGGATACACAAACCGGCGCACCACTGCCGACTCCCACGATCTGGCCCGCTCGCAGTAGCTGGCTCCCATTTCTCAGCCTTAGTTGACGTTATTCGTGATGTATCACGGCCTTGCCCCGGAATACGTGATATCCAAGAGCCACATAGACCAGCATCAGCGGGAAAACGAACAAGCCTTCGCCCCAAAACATGAAGGCCAGGCTTGAATATGGGGCGGCGGCCTCCTGGATCGTGAGCACAAATGGAATCATGTAGGGCCAGAACGAAAGCCCGAGCGTTGCAAAGGCGGCCACAAAGATCAGTGCAACCAGTCGAAACGGCCAATGATCGTTGTGGTCAACGATACTTCGCGCGAGCATCGCGGCCGCGGCAACACCGACTAAAGGAAAGACAAATAGATACGGTCGGTCGAGCCAGCGATGTAAAATCTCTAGCCGCTCGGCGAGAGAGTACGCAAATATAGCGACAAGAAATATAAGAACTCCAATTGCAAGCGGCGGAATCTGCTCCTGTACCGAACGATGGATCGCGCCCTCGCTCTTTCCCACCAGCCAACTCGCACCAAGCAGGGAGTAGCCAAGGCACAGGCCGACGCCGCACAGGGCGGAGAACGGGGTAATCCAGCCGGCAGGACCACCTGAGTATTCGCGATCCACAAAATGCAATCCGTGGACCATGGCGCCAACCATCGTTCCTTGCATAAAGCTCGCGGCAAACGAACCTACGACAAAGCTGACGTTCCAGACCCATTTTGACGCCAGTGACTTGCTCCTGAATTCGAAGGCAACGCCGCGCAAAATCAGGCCCAATAACATAACTAGAACCGGAATATAGAACGCCGAAAGCAGCATTGAATAGGCAAGAGGAAAAGCGCCCCACGTGATCACGCCAGCTACGACCAGCCACGTTTCATTGCCATCCCATACTGGAGAAATCGTCGCAAACACAGCATCGCGCCTTCGCTCGCTCTTGACCAGACCGAACAACATGCCGATGCCAAGATCGAAGCCGTCCAGAATGAGATAGATCAGGACGCTGATAGCAAGAAGCGAGGCCCAGAAGTTCACCACGGCTATTCTCCCGGATCCCTTTGAAGGGACATTGTTGAAGCGCCCTCTGCGAACGACATTGGCCGATTTGGAGCGGCGCTTTGTACTCGTCGTTCGTTAAGCTCCCCGGGTCCAGCAAATAGCAGGCGGTAAATGTAGTACGTTCCAAACGAAAAAATGAAAACGTAAATGCCGACAAACACCATCAGCGAGGTTAAAGCGACGGACGCTGTGAGAAACGGGGTCAGCGCGTCAGCGGTCCGCAGCAGTCCATAGACGGTCCAGGGTTGTCGTCCCACCTCAGCCGTGTACCAGCCGGTTAAGATGGCAATCCAGGGCAGAGGGAAGCTTAGAAAGATGCACCACAGGGCACGGCGCCTCTGCTCAAGAGCTTGTCTTATGCTCAAGGCCAGACCCAACCAAGAAACTGCGAGCATGATAATTCCGCAACCGACCATAATGCGAAAAGCGAAAAAGGTAATCGCGACTGGCGGGCGGTCCTGCGGCGGGAAGCTGGCTATCCCGACCTCCTTTGAGGTGAGGCTCAGACTTCCGATAATGCTTCCCAAGACCGGCACCGCGACTTCGTACCGATTTGACTCGGTTTCTGCATTGGGGATCGCGATCAATACCTCCGAGGCCGGCTGCTGATCATGCCACCTGCCCTCAATGGCCGCGAATTTCGCTGGCTGGAAATCGTGAACGTAGTCACCAACAAGATGTCCGACGTAGAGCTGAGTTGGCAGGAGCGTGGCAGCTAACGCAAGACCCATGCGCAGCATCACGAGCGCTTCGCTCCGGTGAATATGCCGCAGCAGATACCAGGCGCCAGTAGCCGCCACGCAGAACGCGCCCGTCAGGTAAGAGGCCAAAAGCATATGCGGAAATCTGGTCCAAACCACGCGATTGAAAATGATCTCCGACCAATCATCCGGTACAAATTGGCCTTCCCGCAGGACGTATCCGACGGGCACTTGCATCCAGCTGTTGTTCACCATGATCCAGAACGCGGAAATCGCTGTACCGAGCGCGACCATTGCGATCGAGAAAAGATAGAACCACGGGGGCACACGAGGGCGTCCGAAGATAAGGATGCCGAAGAAGCCAGCCTCCAGCGCAAAGGCCGTAAAGGTCTCGTATGAAAGGAGTGGCCCCTGAATGGGACCAGACATTCTCGAGAGCACGCTCCAATTCGTTCCAAATTGGAATGCCATCACGACTCCCGAGACGACACCCATCCCAAACGCTACGCCAAAGATCTTCAGCCAGAACTCAAACAACGCGCCGTATACGTTCTTTCCTGTGTACATGTGCATCGCTTCGAGCACTGTCAGCCAAGCAGCCAGACCAATCGTGAAGGCAGGGAAAATGATGTGGAATGAAATGGTGAATGCAAACTGCAAGCGGGACAGAAGAAGCGCCGTCGGATCCATTCACCACTCCTTGCTTATTCCACCCGTTCAGCCTTTAAGATGTCGCTAAGGCTCGCGCCACATCTGGCCACGCAAGTGCAAGCGATACGACCGCCTCGCGCATCAGGTGCCTTGGATTGACGTTGCTTGTAAACTGATTGCGCTCGCTGCTCGGTAGACGAGTGACCGGCTATCTTGACAGGCGGCCTGCGATTTCGTCCGAGCAGAGCAACATGCAACGCAACGTTACCTTGCCATTCCGAAATCATCAGACGCTCGCATATACACTTTGTTATAGATGCGAGCCCCCACGCTGCGCGGCATGCACGATAGCTGTGGCGGACCCAACCGCGCGACTGTGGAGGGCGTCGCGCACCGAATCGACGACGACCAACCACGATCCGGCGAATAGCGCCACATCCTTGATGACCAATCGTCCGGCGCCAGAAAGGTATGGAAAGCCATACTGTCCATCCCCAAGATCAGGGACCCAAGCTTCCGGAGTCGTGAACAAGAATGACAGGGTGACAATTGGCGTCAGGAACGAAAGAACGGCTCCAAGGAGTCCGTAGCGGGCCGACGCCAGACCGACCAGAGTGAGAAGACCGATGGCCACCTCGACAATTCCAAGTCCTTGCGAAAAGCCGTAGGTGTTATTCTTCGTTTGCCACTCCCGTTCGGCAGCGACGAATTGCCCTTCTCGCGTGAGATGGGCCTTGTATTGTTCTGGGTGGTTGTAAAAAAGTTGCATCACTGGATTATTTGCTACGAACGGCGTGATGCTGTCCGCCTCATAGGGGACGAATTTGAGCGCCCCGATCCACAGGAAAATGATTGCGATTGCGACGCGCATTGCCTGGATGCCAAGTTTCTCGGACTGGCTTCCGGCAACCCAGTGCACCGCATGAAGAACTTCTTCTCTTACTCTTACTGCTCGGTCACTCATGCCAACTCCTTTCGCTCTGCCGGGGCAAGTGGCGCTGAGAGTGCTACATCACCTCTCATAGAACACCGGCGACGTCTCGCTCGCGCCGTGAGCACTCCAGAGGCGGGTGCTTTAGCCCGGAGTAGACGGCATGACGATAATCAGGACTGACCCACTAGTGGAAGTGAAGTTGGTGCTCTTATCGGTTGAATGGCATTCACTTGTCGCGCCGCACTCCAATCGGGAGTGAACTTCTCCCGGCCAAACGTCTTCGCGGTCTTCCTCGTGACACTTTACTCCAATTTGAGATTCAATAGTTCTGCCCAAGCGCGATGTACTTCACGAGCAAGATCCCGGCGGGGACGGCAGCGATAGCAGACGCAATCACCGCAATGAACGCGGCGGCGTACGTCGCTAAGAATCGTGACCGAGGCGCTTCAATTTTAAACAGGTGACGGAGATTGCGTCTTCCTTGCCGTGATGGGATCCGCCTCATCGTGGTGCCTCGAATGGCTGTTGTTGTCTGTGTGGTCGCGTTGAACAGCGCGTCTGGGCCAGACGTCGAACTTCGCTGGAACGCGGAGGACGCTCTGCGTAATTTCACATCGACGGCTTGGGAGCTCGCGTTAACCGAGCTTGCCGCGTTTCCCTGCCCGCACCAGCCGCGGAGCCATCGTCCATTCATCAGAACTGTCGCAGATCCTGTTGCCAGGCTCGCAGGCTGCACGCGGGTGCGCTCCGCTTCAATCGCTGGGTCTAAGGATATACTGGCTGGTTTGGGAGCCTTCCTGGGTTGAGGGACACCTCCGCGGCGGCTTTGATTGTGTCGACCGAGCCGGGATGCGTTCGTTGAGGCCCACGCGTTCTCGATGCCAGCTTATTCGGGAGGAAGCCGCAATGAGGAGCATGCAATCAATCGTGACGTGAGGGATCGACAATAGTCTTAGATGCTCCTCCAGGCGCCGGTTGCATATCCGGTGGGGTTCCGCCTTGCGGACTGGACGCCGGTGCGCCACCGGAACCGGTCGAAATGGGACCGGTCCATCCCTGAGGTTGAAGCTGCCCCTTGTTGTCGGGTAGCACTGTCCGTCCCGTGCTGTAGGTAGAGTCGCCTGGCCGGCCCTCCTCCGTTCCGACTTGCGCGGCAGCACCGTAGCCCTCAAACCCAATAATGAAAGTCAGGCATGAGGCACACGCTGCCAATCTTCGAATTAGTCTATCCAGCATGGATCCTCCTGAGAGCAAACATGCGTGCACCTTCCGCAAAACGCTTGTGCGGTTAGGCCCGGTGAGCACCTAGATCAACTCGGTCTCCGCCGCGAACGCATAACGGGGGCTTTCTCGCTAAGTACGTAGTTTCTTGGCGATCTCCGCTATCGCACGCCCTTGATAGCGCGCGCCGGAGAGTTCGTTTTCTGATGGCTGGCGAGCGCCGTCGCCGCCGACGATTGTGCTGGCGCCGTAAGGAGAGCAACCCGTCACCTCGTCAAGTCTCATCTGGCCAGTGAAGCCATAGTTGAGGCCGACAACGGTCATTCCAAAGTGTAGCAGGTTGGTGATGATCGAGAACAGCGTTGTTTCTTGGCCGCCATGCTGGGTCGCACTCGATGTGAATGCGCCACCTACTCTCCCATGTAGCGCGCCCTTAGCCCAAAGTCCTCCGGCTTGATCGAGGAAGCTGGCCATCTGCGAAGTCATGCGGCCAAAGCGGGTACCTGTCCCCACAATGAGGGCGTCATAGTTTGCCAACTCATCAATCCTCGCAACTGGCGCTGGCTGATCAAGCTTGTATTTCGAAGATCTTGCAACATCGAGGGACAGCAATTCCGGGACGCGTTTGACGTCCACTGTCGCACCAGCCTCACGTGCGCCATCCGCGATAGCGTTTGCCATGGCTTCAATATGTCCATAGGCTGAATAATAGAGGACGAGAACCTTTGTCATGTCGATTCCAATGTTTAGTGTGAGCAAGTGGCAAACTCACCTGCTCTTCAGCCATCCGCACACGAGCTTCGACGCTCCAGCTCGGCAAGGTCAGAGCAGCGGCAAACTTCATTTTGGCTATTGCGCTCGAGGTTCGTCTGCGCAACCTCCAGTCCATCACCACAAGGCTATATTGCACTTCCTGGTCGCGGGCGGAATTGAAATGATTTCAATCGCGGAATGCGACCCGTGCACATTCCGAGATGCTCTTAAGGCGCCGGGCTGCTATCACCATCAAGGCAAGCGCGTTCACTCGGCTTGAAGCTTCACAAACGTCAGCGCGAGATAACCAGCCGCGCTTGGTCATTTTGCCCGGCTTCGCTTCTCGCATTCTTCCAATCCATGTACCTTCGCCTCAAACTCACCAGGATCGCGGCAATAACCACGTTCGTCGGCGGTTCGATGAAAGCATTGGTCCGTTCGGTAGAAGGGGTGTCCTGTCAACCTAGCTGAAATTGCTCGGCTTTTTTGGCGCCGCCGAGACCTATCTACGATACTAACCACGGTCCTGCGGCCAACCTCGCGACCGTCGTTTTCGGCCATCTCGAGCAGCGCGCCAGCCTTGCCGGGCACCCCTGCTCTGCTCTGCTCTGCAAGATCGTAACACGGCGGCCCCATGGGCGCGGATCAGACTCCGGCCGGCTACACCGTCAACTACCTACCCCTTTTTAGCTGTAGCGTTTTCGACCACTTCAGATCAGGTTCGAGTCCTGAAGGGAACTCTAGTCAAGAGCGTTCTCATGGCTCCCTCTCCATCCATCGTGCCGCAGAGTGCGGGCAACCGCGATGTCTACATTGTGCTTGAGGACTTCGGCGGCCGTTTGGGACGAGCCTGGTCCGAAACGGCAGGAGAGGACGGCAATCGTGCTACTCTGCTGCGCGACCTCATCGAAGGCCATTACATTCGTCCAGCTCGCATCGTCGCCTTCAACACGACCGAGGATGGTCGCGCGATGTGACCGCGGATATCGCGGATGAGCTGCGCCGTCGCTTCGTCGAATTCGAGGATGTAGCGCCCTCCATGCTAGAATTTCTTGAGAGAGCGGCAAAGCACTGAGCGATTTTTCGCAAAAACGCAGTTGAGTGTTTCCTTTGCCTGCCCCCTTTTCCACACCTACGACCCGCAGCTCAGCGGCCTTCCAAGCCGCCCAAGACGGCCGCATGCGCGCCATCCTCATTCAAGCTGAAGGCCACTGTCAGCGAGTTCGGCGCTGAGTCCGAATACGCCGTAGCGCAGAGCTGGCTCGAACTACACGAGAGCGGCACCTTGGCGGCTGCTACACCCGGCGCGGATCTGATCAGTTAAGAGATGAGTGTCAAAGACAACCATCCCGTCAAGAGCACGCAGAAACCAATTCCCATAAGGCAATGCCAGGCGCATCGGGCTTCCCTCCGAAACGCGTAATATCGCTCAAGCCTCGCATGCGGCGAGGCACATAGCTACGAATCTGGGGTCGTAATCGGCCTAGCGGGCTGCCGGACGTTGGAGTTGAGCAGCCTGTCGCGAACCATTTCGGCGAGAGCGGCGACCTATGTAAGTATTGCCGCCCTAATTGCTTTCGGCCATGGAGCCTCAAATGATTGACTCCGCGACCTGCCATCACGCATCCGAACACTACAAAGCACTTTCCAAAGCGCCGGGCATTTCCGCGGCCCGGGCGTCCGTTTTGAAGAATATCGCGAGGAGCTTTGCCGGCTTGGCCACGCAATTGGATAGACTGGCAGCACTCAGAAGAGACGAAGCGCGGACGGATAATCGGCCCCGGTCTGTCCAGCGGGAGCAGCCATGAGTGATCAGCCAGGAGCTTCAGGAACGAAGTTCTGCCGACCAGATTGTCAGTCTCGCTGGCTCTCGCCGAGCCGGCCGAGCGGCCCCGGCCTACCTCAAAAGCCCCCCTGCCAGCCGGGGCCGTCTCTGCGCCTTCGGTAGTATCGGAGTATGCGTTTGCGTTCCTCTCCCTCGATTGTGCCAACCGATCGTCTCGATCGTGAGATCTATCTGGTGCTGGAAGACTTCGGGGCACGGGCCGGCTGCGCGTGGCGAGAGACCGAAGAGCAGGACACCGATCGCGAGACGGTGCTTCGGGACATCATCTCCGGCCAATACGCCTACCCACTCAGGATCGTCGCGTTCAACGCGGCCGAGGGCTGGTCCCGCGACGCCACTGAGGACATCGCTTATGCTCTGGCGGATCTAGCTGGCCGCGATGGGCTTGACCTTTCGCCCGCGCTGCAAGCTTTCGTCCAAGCCAATTCCTCGCGTCCATACGGCTTGCAACTCGCGCTGCCGCTGCGTGACGTCGCCTGAGCCTGCTCATGGATGAGCGAGGCTGGGGTCGGAGGCAGAAACAATCGGCCCCGGCTAAAAGTGTTTTGTTCCCCAAAGACTCGCCATGAAACCATTTTCCTGTGTCGTGAAGTCGGCCTGAAACAAGCGAGGCCTAGCTTACTCTCTGCCAGCGCATGCCCATAAGGGGAACCACCTCTATGATCAGCCCAACGTGGACTCGCAAAGCGCGCAAGCTCGTTATCGCAAATTTGCTGATCGGCGCGGCCGCTCTGTTAGGATTGACCGCTTACGAACCAGTCTCGACCGTCGTCCTCGGCAGTGAATGGAAATGCAGCAGAGCGGCATTTGTCGTAACGACGTGTCATCACGTCGCAGAGGAAGTCATAGTACAAAAAACGGCCGCTCTCGATTGACCGGGCCATCTGCCCAAGCGCTGATTGTCAATGCCCAAATTCGGCAACGCGACTGAAGAGAGCCAACGCGGGACGTAGCCCCCGCGCTGTTGTTGTCATCGCTTCAACCTTCGACGATGCGTCATGAGCCGCAGCCGGTCGCGCATCCCGTGCGGTCTGCGGCGGCGCTTCGTCTTGCCCCGCGTCTCGCTGTTCCAGCGGGCGTCGTACTCTTTCCAGTGCTATCAGCATCTCGGCCGAATGAAGCACTGCAAATCTCAGATGATCGTGCTCGTTGCTCGCGTCGCGTCAGCTTGCGCAATTGCGCGTCCCGCCGCCGGCACACGCCCTCCGTAACGATCTCGGCCACGGTCGAATTGCGCCCGTGTGCTCGGCGATCCAGGCACATCGAGAATGCGATGCGACTCGAACCAGACCTTTGAGTCTGCTGTGAATTCCGAACAGTTGAGAACAGCATGCTGGCGGAAAGGGGTGTCTGTCAAATCTACTGAAATTGCTAGTCCTTTTTTTCGCCTAACCCGCGAGCAATCTACGGTCCTGGCCACGGTCAATCTTGCAGCTTCGCGACCGTAGCTTTGGGCATCTCGAGCAGCGCTCCGGCCTTCGCAGGCGCCCTACTCCTCTCCGCCAGATATCCGACAGATGGGCTCATGCGCGAGCTCAACGATGTCGTACGCCCCATTCCGCCGATCAGACTCCGGCGGATCGACCGCCGTCGAGCCCTGCCGGCCTGCCAAGCTAGGCCGCCGAATAGGCGCGCAGACCCAGAAGGTCACAGAGGCGGCGCGCGCCGAGGCCCAACCATAATCACATGGTTCGGCGCACGCCCTCCCCTAGGAGCGCTGGTACGCGGCACCGATTAGGCCAGCATGTATGCGGCTCCCGGTTACACTCGATACTTCGCCATAGCTGCGCTAGTCCTAACGATCTACGTGCTACCGCATAGGGACATCCGCAGGTGTCCGAAACTGTGAAGAAGCGTACCCAGCTTAAGAACCCCCCACCAAGACCAAGCGCAACAAGAAGGGCGAACAGTTCATGGCCGTCAAGAAGAGCGCGGTGAAGTACAAGGGTGTTCGCAAGGAGAAGTAGTGGGCAAGCTCGTCATTATCGCCGCGATAATCCTGACGCTCTTGATTGCGTTTGCCGCCTGGATAATCGCGATGTGATCAGTGGCGGGTCTCTCCACCCTCGATCTCTTCAATGATTCCTTCGATGTCCGGCGTGTCTTCGCCGTTTGCTCTGTTGCACTTGCAGAGCATCCCGGCGCCGCATTGGCTGCCGCCTTCCATTTCAGCCCACGCTCTGTCGGGGTGGTTTTCACAGACCCATCCCAGGCCTTGGCAGATGGTGCATTTTACATCGGTCATCATCGCCAAGCCGGTCACGCCGCGGGCCGTTCCAAAGAAAATGCCCTCGCTTGGGAAAGCGAGGGCCGGAGTTTTCCCTGAGAGTCGTTTTTTAGCTATTCGAATTACGTCGGTGACTGAAGTCCCGGCGAGTGCGCCCAGTCGTCCAGGTGTGACGCTACATCGGCCTGACGGGCCTTCTTGATGAGAGCGTCCTTTTCCGGTCCAGGCGGAAGTTTGGCGGCCTGTTCAAGAACACTCGTGGACCAAGCCGCAAGTCTGTCCTGCAAGGTTATCTGCTGTTTGAAACGACGCCGCTTTTGCATGTCGCTCCTCCCATTGTTTTTCCCACCCGGTGCTACTGGACGGAGAGTAACGAAAACAGGGTCGCAGAAAGAACTGGGCTACTTATACGCTTTCTTCCGGAAGCTTAATTTCACCAATGAAATCGTGGATTTACTGATCTTGCCAACAAAACTTTATCTATTTTTGACATCGCGCGCGACTGCGAAGGACCACGACGCGTAGCGGAGATTTGCTCTTCATTTTCGCCAAGATTTGCCGAGTGGCGCTGATAGGCTTGGCAATTGAGCTCGATCAGGCGACGGGTCTTCCGGCGAGGGAGCGACAGGAGATGGCTACTCGACAGCGCGGCCACCGTACCGCGACTCTTCATCCTGAACAAAGCGAGCCAACGCTTCTCTTACAACGCTAGTCGATTCTTGTAGTTTTTGAAGCATAGTCCTCAAGTTCGCGATGGTTGCTTCCTCCATATGAAGATTTTGAGGCGTGAGAGTTGCTCGGATGAGTTGGTCGAGCGGCATTGGGGAAATTGATATTCCCGCAGAAGCCTTGCCGTATTCAAACGATGACACGGCGATCAGATTGCCGTCCGGGGTAAGTCTGCACGACGACGTCAAGTTAGATGAAACTGCTTCTTCTAACAGCAAAGCGGGAATTTCGATCGCCGCGACAACGGTCCCGGTCTCACCGTCTCTGTATCCAAACCGATAAAGATCATCCGCCGTTTGCGTATTTCCAAGGCACACGCGTTCGGCAAAGGGTTCAATTGCTTGTCGAGCAGCAAGAGCCAATAACTTAACTCCGTCAACTTCCCCGCCCCATGAATACCTAATTTATCGGTATCTGAAAAGTCGTTCTATGTGTCTGGCCCCCTTTCGGAGGCTAGATGCCCAAAACGGTTACCTCGCCCATTCAAAAGAAGCTCGCCGCAATGTTGGTTGAGCTGAGAAAGGGTGCGGGACTCCGTCAGGTTGATCTGGCCAATAAACTTGGGGTCTACCAATCCTGGGTAACCCATCTTGAATCTGGGCAACGTCGAATAGACGTCGTTGAGCTGATCGAGTTGGGGCGAGCAATTGGCTTTGACCCCGCCGAGGTCGTTCGGAAACTCAATAAGCGTTAGGGACAAGCTAAGCAGATCGACGTTGCGATTTTGCCGGCTGCTTCTTCGCAGAAGTCTCCTTTGCCTGCTTTTTGCCGACAATGGGCATCAGCATCTCTTTCTGACCGCTTGCGGCCTTGCGGGGCTTCTTGGCCGACTTCTTCGAAACATTTGCAGGCTCGGTCGACTTTTCCCTCCCGACGCTCTGTCGTAACGCCTCCATCAGATCCACGACGTTCTCACCCTTTGGCCGCTCTTTGGGACGGATCGTCTTGCCGGCGCGCTTTTGGTTGATCAGTTCGACCAGTGCGCTTTCGTAGTGGTCCTCGAACTTTTCAGGATCGAATGTGCCTGCCTTCTGGGTCACGATGTGCTTGGCGAGATCCAGCATGTCTTTGGTGACTTTAACGTCCTGGATCTCGTCGAAGTATTCCTGCTCGCTGCGAACCTCATAGGGGTAGCGCAGCAACGTTCCTACGAGCCCCTTTTCCATCGGCTCAAGTGCAATGATGTGCTCGCGATTGGTCAATACGACGCGGCCAATGGCGACCTTGTTCAGTTCACGGATGGTCTCGCGGATCACCGCGAAGGCGTCGTGGCCGACCTTGCCGTCCGGGCGAAGGTAGTAGGGTCGGATCAGGTAGCGCGGGTCGATGTCTGACTTGTCGACGAACTCATCGATTTCGATCGCTCGGGTCGATTCCAACGCGATCTCTTCGAGCTCTTCCTTCGTCACCTCAATGAACTGCCCCTTCTCCAGTTCATAGCCCTTGACGATGTCTTCGTTGGGCACCTCGTCGCCCGTGTCTTGATCCACCTTGATGTACTTGATGCGGTGGCCCGTCTGCCGATTGAGCTGGTTGAAGGAGATCTTCTCGGACTCAGAAGTCGCTGGGTACAGCGCCACGGGACAAGTCACGAGGGACAGACGTAGGAAGCCTTTCCAGTTGGCGCGGGGGGCCATTTACGCAGAACTCCATGGTGGGCCGCTCGGACTCAAGACGATCGAAAGCGGCTGGTTCCGACAATGTCCGGGCAAATAAATCTGCCTGTCTCCTTTGGTCGGACTCGACTTTTGTTCTCTTTATGTTCTAATTCCGTCATGAACGATCGACCTGCGAGTTGGCGAATGCCCTCCCCGAAACAGATGGAAAAGCTAGCCGCCTCAATGGGAAAGGGAGCCATAAGAGAGGGGTCACTCGCTCCCAAGGACGACATGCCGGACGAATACTGGCGCGCTCTGCTCGACGCCTATGACCAGACAGCGGCCTCGGGACGTTCGAGCCCCGGCCAACGCCTCTGCGAGATGCCGCAGCATGTCCTGCGGGTTTCCTGCCGCAGGTGTGAGCGCATTGTTGAGATCCAGAAAGTGGACGCCATTCGTCTCTACGGGCAACAGGCGAACTGGAAGGAGGTCGCGCAACGTTTGCTGGACAACACATGCCAGAACCGAACCGGCCGCCACGAGGAGGACGGCTGCTGGCCGGCCTTCGGGCCCGTTTGACCGATCACGTGCGTCGCCCCGGATGGCTCCGAAGCATCACCCGACGCCGCTCTCTGGCGGCGACCGGAAGGCCCTTGGCAAGGAGCTCGGCAAGGCACGCGCGATGACCACCATCCTGGCCGAGCAGTCCACAGCGGCTCGCGCCAAGGGTGAAGCACTGATCGAACAGGCGGATCGCCTCCTGTGTGAGAGCTGGAACGAGCGCATGTGGGCGAATGGCGAGCCGATCGATCCTTCGCCGGCGATCGATCAGGCGATCAACGGCGGTTATCCTTGGCTGGAGATCCAATGCTCCCGCTGCAAGACCCGGCGTGACGTTGATCTCGTTGTATTGCCGCACGCCTCCACAACCTTTGTCCATGACCTGGCCGGCAGGCTCCGGTGCAACAAATGTGCTAAGGCGGGACGCCGTCCTGTGGCGACGCTGCTGCAGCTCGTGCGCCGACCCCGCCCCGCTGTTTCAGAGACGTGACGATGTGCAATCTCTACTCGATGACCAAGAACGTTGACGCGATACGTCAGTTATTCGGAGCGTTGAACAGCCGCGTTGGCAATCTGCCAAGCATGCCGGGCATCTTTCCCGACTATCCCGCGCCCATCGTCCGCAACGCCGCAGACGGACGCGAGATCGTTATGGCGCGGTGGGGAATGCCTTCGTCCCCGAAGGCCTTGATGGACGCCACGAAGAAACGAGCAGAGAAGCTTGAGGCCAAGGGCAAGCAGGTCGACTTCAAGGAGCTGCTCCGAATGGAGCCAGACTCAGGGACAACCAACATCCGTAATACGAAAAGCAGCCACTGGAAGCGGTGGCTCGAGCCGGCAAATCGTTGCCTGGTACCCATCACCAGCTTCAGCGAGTACGACACCATCGATGGAAAGAAGGTTCCCGTCTGGTTTTCTCCCGATGAGAGCCGTCCCCTGCTCGCGTTCGGCGGGATCTGGACCAACTGGACGTCTGTGCGAAAGGCAAAGGAAGGCGAGGTCACGGCTGATGTCTTTGGGTTTCTGACCTGTGATCCCAACGCAGAAGTGAAACGCGTTCATCCAAAGGCGATGCCGGTTATCCTCACGACGATCGAAGAGCACGACACCTGGATGCGCGCGCCCTGGGACGAGGCAAAGGCGCTGCAGCGGGCGCTCCCGGACGGCGCGCTGAAGATCGTGGCGACGGGCGAGAAGGAAGACCCAGCCGCGGCGTCCTAGCGTTGTGCACAAGATGGCGGAACACGTGGACAATCGCCAGTGCCGACGATTTGGAATCCCTGCCCTGTGTTAACCGGCCGGAACGAGGGCGAGAGACGAGGATTCGTCTCGGTGGAGCCGATTCATGCTGATGTCTAAGGAAAGACGGCCTGCGATCCGAACGCTGCGCGGTTGGGCCATTTCGGTCCTCAACGAAGCCGGAGCCATCAGGGAGTGCGGGGAGCACGGCTGGATGCAGGATCGCGGCGACCCGCACGCCCATGAGCGAGCGTTCGACTTCGCACGGCAGAATCCACCGGAGGGGTATTCTCCGGAGGTCGCCGCGGTTGCGATCGCCGAAGTCCTGGAATCGATCGGCGATACATGCCCGGAGTGCCCGGCCGACGAGATTGTCTAAGGTTGCGACAAGCCGACCGTAAAGACCTCCACGACATGAATGGCACAGTCTTCAGGCGCGACGATGAAGCGAAATTCTGGTGATGATCGCCAGCGCTGCGCTCAGTGAGTTCTGGCACCGGCGCGGTCAACCTTGACCTCGCATAGGTCGCGCGGCGTGTTCTCACGCACGCCCCGGAGCGCCAGACATAGCGCAGTGCGGACAACGCGCGACCCGCCCGCTTTACATCGGATTCGTCGTCGATCGCTAGCGCGGCTCGCGTCCGGCGTTGAACGTGCCGGCGATTTGTGAGGCCAAGGACAAGCAGACGCAATTGCGCAAGTCCGCCATCGCGTTAGGTCGAACGTGGCGACAGCGAGTATACTGAGAGCGCCAAATCTTGGATGTGCAGACAACGGCTTAAGCACGCTGTAGCGGCAGTGCTTTTATCTTGCATGTCGGCCCTGCTCTTTCTTGACTAACTCATGCTTCTTCTCTTTGCTGCGACGAAGTCCGCTGATGCACGCGCCAGCACTCCATTCGCCAGCAATTGAGCTGGAAAAAGAAACGATCGTAGCCCTGAAATTGCCAACAGCGCACGTCGGGCGAGCCGGTTTGCTGACGCACTTTAGGAGGCCGGCGCTCAACGGAAACACGAAAAATCCGGCCGCTCAGAAGGTCCGAATCGACGAAATCGAAGCGCCTTGACGCGTGTAGATTGACGCAGATTTTGCTGCCGACGGCGTCGATTTTTCTCTGCTTTACCCTTGTCCTGAGTCTCCCGAACGCTCATTCCCAGGGCCCAACACGCTCTCGGCACTCGCGGCGATTTGCGACAAAATGCGTTCGGGTCTGCGATAATCCCTTAATAGCGCCTGCAGAAACACGTCGGCTGGTGGCCGGTTTATTGCGAAAAAGCTGCCCCGACTTCGCAGTTGGCGAGCGAAACCCCACTGTCTCCACGCTTGCGATAGCGATCGTTTACCCGAAGGGCCGAGACACCCCTAGGGTGGCTCGGTGAGGAGCGAAGCGACGAGTAGAGCGCGGGCCGAAGGCATCGCCCATAAGCCTTCAGCACGCAATATTCGCATTGCTCCGCGAACTCTTGCCCATAACAGCGAGGGTCCTTTCAACGCTCAGAACTACCCTTTGTCTGTAAAGGATGGCAATCCTGGTGGAGAAATCCCAGCTATGGCACACCCGACGCACTATCTTGCAGCGAACGATTTGGGACAGAAGCACGCAAAGCTCGACCGTCCGGCACGCGTCCAAGCGGTCAATTCCAGACTCTCGGCTGTCCATCGATTGACATAAATTCCGACGGCGCCGGAGCGATTTTCTGCATCGGAACGTTGAGAAAAAGCCATCGCCCGACCTTCAACTCCAAGCAAATTGCGTTGCTTGCGAGTGCATTTTTTCGATCGCAACGGGACGTCTCGCAGGCCGTTCAGCCGCGCTCGCTCTTCCATGTGTGTTTAGTCGGGGACACTCGTACACCCGCCGGCGATACTCAAAGCCGTCTCCGGCACATAAGATTAGGCTCCCGCGCATCGCGCGGGAGCCTAACTTTCTGACCTAATCGATAGGATTCCAGATCAGGAAGAAGCTGCCTTCACCGTACAGGCCAACCGTTCGACCAAGGTTGGCGCAGAGCTCGCGGCCTCCGAGGCCAGGTGCTGCAAATGACAAGCTGAGATAGTCCGCTCCCCGGCCCTCGCCGGTCAAAATCCGGCCGGATCCCACCTCAAGCCCGTGGGTGAATATGCGGAAGTCCGGTGATGTATCGCCGGACTTGTCGCGGTTGGGCACGATGTCGATGTCGACGCAAATGGGCAGAAGTTTGAGCTGGCCCCTGAAGCCGCCGTAAATTGTGCGGGTAACGAATCCGATCGCGGTCATGGTCTGTCTCCTTCGTTGCCGCAAGGCGCCGATGCCCTGCGATGGCGGGACCGTCATGGCGGCCGGCCCCCAACCGAACCCGTGGGACGAAGCGCAGCGGCGCACCCGAGCCCGCTCCTTTTTTGCAGCGAAGCGGCCGCGAGGAGCCGGCTTGCCGGCGGGGAAAAAAGGAGCGAGCGAGGGTTTCGGATGGGGGACGGCTGCCATAGGTCGTAGCGCCAGAAGCAGGGAATCGTGCCCCTTCGGACGGAGGAGCCAGACAGTGCCGCAGAGCGCCATTCACCCACGCAAACGGCTATTCTGAGCCTATTAACTTGCCGGGAGAACGGCTCGGATCGCATCCGAGGCCTGGTCCTGGTGTCCGCTTTCACATCGAAATCGACGCGATCAGTCGACCGCGCAAAGAGCGATCGAGCTCGCCAACGGACCAAAGAAGACACACCCCGGAGCTCGTAAATTCGCAACTCGGCGCCTCAAACCTGGCTTCGAGTTGCGCCGAGAATTCGCAGCCGCGCGCCTCCCTCTTGAAGGAGAAAATGCTCTCTGCCTTCCTTCAAAGCGGCGCAGGAAACGCAAAAGTCCCCGCCTCCATAGAGGCGGGGCCGTTGATCCCGTGCGATCAATCGCCGCTGCGGCGCGACCAGATCAGGCTGAAACCGTCCTCGCCTTCGACCTTCACCAGCGAGGCGTAGATCGGAGCAGGGAAGCTCGGATCATCGAGCTTGACCGAGAGATATTCGCGGTCGCTGTCGCGAACCGTCTTCTTCCAGGCGGCGCCGAATTCGGTCGCGCCTGCAAAAATCCGGTAGTCGGGAGCCTTGTCGTTGTCCTTCTCGGAGGCCGTGAACTTGGCCTTGATGTTCAGCGTCAGCGTCTTGATCGAGCCAGTGTAGCTGTTGTCCGAAGCGGTGAAAGTGCCGATGGTCGCCATGGTGATCTCCGTCTGTCTGTTGCTCGGGCCGCGCCCATCGCAGCCTCGATGGCGATCCTTGGCCCGGGGAGCGATCGGCCCGCAGCCGCAAGGCCCGCAGCGCAGCGGAGGACGGCGAAAGCCTGCTTTTTTGTCTTCCGCGAGGAATGCCGCCGCTTGGCGGCAGGGGAAAAAAGCAGGCGTGAGCCGTTGCGGGAAGGCGATCGAGGCTCTTGCCGTCCCTCGGGCCTGATCAGCCAATCGAGGTTGCGTTGGACGCGAGCCCATAACCCGGACTGACGGAGATTACCGTGGCTGCCGACGCCTACCACGGCATTGGAGAACAGTAGGATCGATCAGGAATAGCAACGCCTGCACATCAATCGCTAGGACGGTGCACCGGACAGATCAAAGCGAACTGGCTGTATTTTCGCATGAGGATGCGACAGCGCCGGCTAAGATTATTCGCGCGATTGCGCGTCGGATACGCGAGGTCCAGACACAATCAGGACCCCAACCTGATCGCCTGGCTGCTGCCAGAAGGGAGGCGCGGCACAAGCTCGCGGGTCGCTGCAAATGGCTCAGATCGGAGGGATCGTGGCTCGCATTTGGAGACGGGCTAACGCGCGTTGTCGCCGCTTCATCTCAACTAAAACGGCCGCGCACCGTCAGGTGCGCGGCCGGAATTTGATGAGCGCCGGGACCGCCCTTGCGACCCCGGCACACCTCTCACTCAGCAGCTTGCGAGCAGAAATCGCGCCCTTGCGTCGTGTCCGGTGCAGGAACGTGATCCGCCGTCTTCGGCGTGCGGAGCACGGCGGGCAGCCAGTCGGTGGGCGCCAGTAATTGCTCAGCGGCGGCCGCCATCTCGATCTTTTTCATCCCCGACAAGCGCTCGGCCGCCTCCTCGCTAACGCCTTCGCGGACGGCCTCCAAAATGATCGCCTTGGTGACCCGGCCGAGATAACTCCCCACCGTAGGCCGCCAATATCCGGTCATGTCGAGGGCGACGGCCTCGGCCAAACGGCTGGCCACCGCCAACGCGCGGGGCCTCAAGTCAAACGGCAATTTGACCGCATTGACCGTCAATGCCGTGCAATGGGCGAACGGCGCCGTCCTGCTGTCGTGATCGAGTTCGGCTACGAATTCCCACAGCTTGGCAACGTCCCGGGGCATTTGCCTCGCCCAATTGGCATGACGATCCGACCACGCTTTCCCGGCCGGGGTATCTTCGATCCCGACCGCATGCGTGCCCAAATCCGTCTTCACGGGTTGGATGCCGACCACGTGGGCATTGGCCCCGATGTAGAAGATTTGTGCTGCGAACGCATGCGTAACCGCCACGATGGCGACGTCCGGCTGCTCGCTCAGATTGATACGTAGTCCCAAGGTGCGATGCGCGGTGAGGTCACGAATGAGCGTGTCGGACAACCGTTGCTCCCCGTCTTCCTCCTCGTTTTCTGCCTCCTCTCCTTCACCATCGCGCGTTGCTTGATTGTCCCCGTCGCCTTCCTCGTCCTGCCCCCGAGCGTCGCCGTCTTGCCCGGCCCCGGGCTGGGATTTGTCGTCCTCGGGGCGGATGAAACCGCGCTCGATCCTGACGGTGCCGTCATGATTGAGGATGACGAACGCACCCCCACGCGCGACATCGTGCACGTCGTAAGCCTGCCGTTTCGCCTCCAACTGCTCTATTTGGCTTTCCAGTTCACCGAACCTAGCATCCACCTCATCAGGCAGCTCGTCGGAGGTTTGATGCTGTTCGGTCAGCCGGTCAAACTCGGACTGAACGGCTTGGAGCGCGGCCTGATCTTCCGCCGAAAGCTCGACCGGATGCGGGAAGGCGCGCCGCATGCCGTGAGCGTGCGGGAAGTCAAGATGGGGCTCTGTCCACTTCCATCCCTCGGCCGTCCGCAAGGCATCCGCCTCCCGGCCGAGCCGTGCCGTCACCAAGAGATCGAGCAGCGCTACGTCCTCCAGATAGCCGCCGCGATCCTCGGTGAAGAGGTCGCGCAGGATCGTGCCACCGGCCTCGATGTAGGCCTCAAGCCCGACAAACCGCGCCCGGCGATCGGTCGCGACGATGTGGGTTTCGGTGAGCAGACGGCGTATCGTGCCGGGCTCACGGTCATAAGACAAACGCTCATAGATGTTTTCCTGCCTGGCCTGATCGTCAATGATGGCAAAGGCCATCAACTGATCAAGAGCCAGATTGCTATCGCGATAAAGCTGAACCAATCGCGGCGAGACTGACCCCAATCGCAGCCGTTGCCGCACCACCTGCGGCGTCACGCCGAACCGGGCCGCGATCTCCTCCGCACCAAAACCACGCTGGTCCGCGAGCCTCCTGAACGCCTCGAACTGGTCGGCGGGATGCATGTTTTCCCGGGTAACATTCTCGTCCAGGCTGATCTCGTGCGCGTCATTCTTGGTGTCGATGACGCAACGGATCGGCTCGGTCTTCTTGATCTCCTTCCGCTTCACCCGCAGCAATTGGGCCAACCGCCTACCCTCGCCGATGGTCACTAGATAGAACCCGGTGGCTACGCCCTCTCCGTCCAATTCGGGCTCGACCACCAGATTTTGCAGAATGCCTTTCGCGGCGATACTCGTCGCATAGGCCTCAATCGCCGCCTCGCTATGCGGCGTCTTGCGCGCATTGTTCGGTGACTTCTTGAGCTTGTTGAGCGGAATGAAAGTCTCCGTCCCGCTCGCCGGGATGATTTCAACCTGCTTTGCCGACATGATCATTCTTCCTTTTGCTTCCATGGGTGCAAGGCGCACTCGCGCCTGCACCCCTGCCCGTCGGCGAGACCGGGGGTAGCAAGTGCCAGGGCGACCCGAGCGGAGGGGGCTCGCCCGCCCGCTAAGGGCCGCTCGCAAGAGCGGGTCTGCACGCGCGTCTGTCAGCCGTTCGAGAAGATGAGGACTGTTCAAAAGCACGGAAGACCGGGGAGACCGCTCGGGGCGGCGCCGGCGAAAGCCGGCGCTTTACCCTGGCGCGCGCGAGGGGCGGAGCCCCATAGATCTCAAGCGTTAGAACGTTGAACAAGTCAGCGCAGGCCAAAACAAGAGATCGAAACAAGAGCAAGAGTGAGAAAATCAAAAGAGGCACCCGCAAGAGGGTCAGCATAGCGCCGACGCGGAGCGCGGCGGGACCCGGGACCGAGTGCAGTCGCGAGACCGGTTCAAGAAGGCACCCGCGCGACGGGCAGTGATAGCGGTGCCGCGAAGCGGCAGCCCTTCGTGCGAGTGCCTCCGGCGAGCGACACATTATATCTATGCTTGCTTCCGTGAGGGATCGAAACCGAAGGCCGAGACGCGAAGCGGCTCGGTTCACGAGAGTCCGGTGCGGCGCTTGCCGCACGCGGAAAAGGCTTTCTTTGTCGAAGCGCGTTTCGTCAAGCCTCAACACAAAGTGAGCAGCAAGACCGAGCATGACCTAAGTAGCAGGAAGGCATCTTTATCCGGTGGCAGCTTGATCTCGATGCCGCTGCTTGCAATAGCATCGGCTAGCGCAAGCCTAAACCCCATGATCGAATACAAGGCCTGACGAAATCCCTGACGTGCGTTTTAGGGTCTTCGTCAGGACGCTCCATCTTGATTCTGGTTCATCAGGGCTTCGGTCAAAAAGGCCATACCTTGCGTCACCCCGGCATGCAGCCTCCCTATTCCTCGACCGATGTCGCGATGGCGATAGGGGTCTCACTTGATACGTTCTATCGCACGCGCCGCCTCAGGCACGAGCGCGACGGCTTGCCGTCGCCGATCAGCGAGCGGGGACCGCTGAAATGGGAACGCACCGGATTCGATGCCTGGCTTACCCGACATCATCCCATGCGCCCTAAGCCGATTGCGAATGACGCATTCGCACCACCACCGGCAGCAAGCGATGACGAGCACCGTGAGCGGCTGCGAAAGGCCTACGGCCAGCACGACTCTTGACAGACCAGATCGAGCTAGATTCCAATAGGTGCCATCTCCTATAGGCACTGAGGCTCTTATGGCCGATCCCAAGTTTCCGCATGTGAAGTGGCGTGATGGCCGTCCTCGCTCATCGCACGGCGCTTACGCCAGGGCACTCGGCTTTGTCGATGCCGATCTGCGCCATCCGCCCTACGATGAAAAAGGACGCCCCGTCGGGGCGTGGTTCAATCTTCAGGAAGCCTCGGATTTTTCAGACAAGCGAAAGTCGGAAATCGAGGCGGCGCGCCGCGCCGGCAAATTGCCGAAGAAAATTACGATCCGGAAGCGTTCTACGATCGAGGACCTTTTGGACGATTGGAGTAAGTCAGTGGAGTTCAGGGCGCTGTCGTCCGCCTCACAATCCTCCTATCGCAAGTGTATATCCGCCATCTTGTATCGACCGCAATCACGCGAATCCGCGGCCAGGATGCGCGCCGAGATCCGTGCCGCCAAGCTGCTGGGTGTGGCCGAGCCTGCACGAGAGCTGGAGCCGATCGCGACTGCCACTCCAACATCAATTGGCAAACCGGAGTTCCGCGCCTTTTATAACTATGCGAGATCGGCCCGCGGCCACCACATGGCGCTCGCGATGGTAGCCGCACTCTCAGCGGCATTCACGTGGGGACAGGAAAGCGTCTTGTGGCGTCTCGGACCCAACCCGCGAGAAGGCATGGAGTTCGATCATCCGGACGGACGCATCGTGCAGGTTACGATGTCGGAATTTTCTGCATGGGTGGCAGCGGCCGATGCGATTGACCGCCCCTCGGTTGGGGACAGCTTTCATCTGGCGTTGTTCACCGGGCAGCGCCAGACTGACCGTCTCATGATGCGCAACGAGAGCGACGTCGAGGGACGGCACGCCTTCCGACAGAGCAAGACCGGCGAGCTTGTCGACATCAAGGAAGCGCCACAACTCAGCGCACGGCTCAATGCCTCGCGTGCACGCGTAAAGGAGCTCAAGCTTCGGCTTCAACTGGATCAGGTACCGCCCGAGCTCGTTGTCAACGAAGACAATGGCGAGCCCTACGACGAGAGTACCTATCGCCATTGGGTGTCGACCGCCCGAGCCGTCGCAATCTTCGGCTTTCTCGCGCGCGACAGCGCGCGCCAGGCAATCGTCCGCGCAGACCGACTGAATGCCGAATTGATCAAGACTGTCGAGAAGCTGTTTGCTCCCTTTCCTCTCGATGAAGAGAATAAGGCGCAACGCGTTCGAGCGGTTGATCAGCGCAAGCGCGCCTTGACGAAATGGCTCGATGCGCAGACCGCACGCGACAGCAATGGCCATGAGACAGCATGGCGTCTCAAGCCCTGCCCCACTCTGATCTTCGTCAACGGCGCCGGTGAACTCGACCAGAAGCACGACCAAGACTTACGTGATACCTGCGTCATGCTTCTCGATCGGGCTGGCTGCGACTTGCTGACGATCTGCGACATTACAGGGCATTCGTATCGAAGCGCGCAGACCATCGTGAAGCACTACCGAGCCCGCAATGCGGCTCGCGCCGATTCCGGTATCGACATGCTCGAATTGCAGGTGCGGAAGGAAGGCATGAACGGCTGAACGCAGACCGCTAGGCCTCATTTGGCCGACGTGTTTCAGCGCTGGATAAGCTGCGGCCCCGAATTATCCGACTCGTCGCACGGCGTGCGACGTACGATCATCAAAAGCGTCGCACGAGACCCGATTTGTTCTGCCGGGGAATTTAAAAAAGCCCTTGCGGGCCAATCTCTTAAGGATGGTGGGCGCACCAGGGCTCGAACCTGGGACCCGCTGATTAAGAGTCAGCTGCTCTACCAACTGAGCTATGCGCCCGAAAGGCGGCTAAAGCCTTGCGAGGCCGGTCGTTTAGCAAAGCGATCCGGGTCTGGCAAGCGATCCGGTGAAGGTTTTCCAAGGGTTTGCCGAGGCCTCTTCCGCGGGACGCAAAAAGCGAAAAGCCGCTGGATTCCAGCGGCTTCACCAAGGTTAATGGCCGGAAACCCGATCCGCTCAGAGCTGGCCCTCGCGGTCCCGGTCCGGACCGCCGTCGCGGTCGAAACGGTCATGGTGGAAGTGATCCATGCCGCGTTCCATCATGCGGTCCATGCCCCGCTCCATGCGCTCCATGAAATGGCGGTGCCGCGGCCCATCCTCGCCGCCGCCGAACGGGCCGCGGTGGCGGGTCAGCACGGCGAGGCGCCGTTTCTGGCCCTCGTCCAGGGTCTTGTAGAGCGGATCGGCGGCATCGGCGATCTTCTTCAGGGCGGCGGAGCTGGCGCCCATGTCCTCGGCGCGCTGGCGCAGACGGGCGATCGGATCCTCCGGCCTGTCGGTATCGCCGGGGCCGGCATTCATCCGCGCATTGGCGCGATCGATGCGCAGCTTGGCGAATTCCCGCACTGCGGTCTCGACCGGCGGCCACAGCTTCTCCTGATCGGCGTTGAGCTTCAGCCCGGCATGGACGGCGGCGATCCGCGCGTCGACGAAGGCGGCGCGGTCCTCGGGGTTCATGCGCATGTGGCGGACGTGCTCCATCCACGGGCGATGATATTGGGCATAGACCGCGCCTGAGCCGGCGATGCTGAGCACGGCGATGGCTGCGATGGTGAATTTCCTCATACGAACCTCCTCTGGAAGGATGCCCGAGGATGAGCGCGGCGCGGCTGAGGCGCAACTTACAACTTGGACAGGGAGGCGTTGTTACGAAGATGTAACCGCCGATTTTACCTCCAGCCGCGATCGGAAATCATTCGCAACAAAAAGGCTTCCGTGCGGAGCGCACGGAAGCCTTCGTTCATCATTCATCGTCGTTAGAATCAGTTCGTCGTGCTCTTCGCTTCCTTCTGGAACTCGTCGATCAGCGACTGGCCGACGCGGCTCGCGGCGTCCTTGTAGACCGGCTCCATCGCCTTGCGCATCGCCTCGTCCTGCTCCGGCGTGAGCTTGATGATTTCGCTCTTGCCGCTCTTCTTGATCTCGGCGAGCGCGTCGTCGTTCTCCTTCTGCGACTGCGTGTTGCTGAAGGCGGTCGCCTCCTTCATCGCCTTGGAAAGCTGGTCGCGGATGTCGGCCGGCAGATCGTCCCAGAACTTCTTGTTCACGATCACGACGTAGCCGATGTAGCCGTGATTGGTCTCGGTGATGTACTTCTGCACCTCGTGCATCTTCTGGGTATAGATGTTCGACCAGGTGTTCTCCTGGCCGTCGACCACGCCGGTCTGGAGCGCCTGGTAGACTTCCGAGAATGCCATCACCTGCGGCAGCGAGCCGAGCGCCTTGAACTGGGCCTGGATCACGCGCGAGGACTGGATGCGGAATTTGACGCCCTGATAGTCGGCGGGCGTGATCAGCTTCTTGTTGGCGCTCATCTGCTTGAAGCCGTTGTCCCAATAGGCAAGGCCGGTGATGCCCTTGGCATCCAGCAGCTTGAGCAGCTTCGTGCCGAGCGGGCCTTCCGTCACCTTCCGCAGCGTCTTCAGGTCGGGCAGGATATAGGGCAGATCGAACACCTCGAACTCGCGAATGCCGAGCGGCCCGAACTTGGAGTTGGACGGTGCCAGCATCTGCACGCTGCCGAGCTGGAGCGCCTCGAGCTCCTCCTTGTCCTTGTAGAGCGTCGAGTTCGGATAGACTTCGACCTTGACCTTGCCGCCGGTATATTTCTCGGCGAGTTCCTTGAACTTCTCCGCCCCCTTGCCCTTCGGCGTATCGGTGGCGACGACGTGGCTGAACTTGATGATGATTGGCGATTGGGCCAGTGCCGGCCCGGTCAGGCCAAGTGCCAGTACCGCCATGGACGCGGCGATCGCGAAGGTGCGCATAATCTCTCCCTGGGTGTTATTGGGCCGCCGGGCACGCCGAGCGGCCTTTCTTCATGCCGGCTGCATCAATACAGGCCGCCGGCTTACGCCGCTATTGGCCCTTAGCAGGGCAGGTATTCATGGTGAATGCCGCAGGCACTGCTGCGCTCCCTCTCCCGCTTGCGGGAGAGGGTTGGGGGAGAGGGTGTTTCGGCAACGGGACATTCCCCGTGGGGAAAGAATCCTCACCCGCCACGCTTCGCGTGTCGGCCTCTCCCGCAAGCAAGCGGGAGAGGCGAAGAAACGTCAGCTCGCCGCCGCCGTCGTCACCGTGTCGCGCTGGCGCTTCATGACGATCTTGTTGAGCGCGCCGAGATAGGCCTTGGCCGAGGCCACCAGTGTATCCGGATCCGCCGCTCGTGCCGTCATCGAACGGCCGTCCTGCGACAGCCGCACCGAGACTTCGGCCTGCGCGTCGGTACCTTCGGTGACGGCGTGGACCTGATACAGCTCCAGCTTCGCCTCGTGCGGCACCAGGCGCTTGATGCAGTTGAACACGGCGTCGACGGGACCGTTGCCCTCGGCCTCCTCGATCTTGATCTGGCCGTCGACGTCGAGCTTCATGGTCGCGCGCTGCGGACCATGGGTGCCGGCGATCACCGTCAGCGAGGTCAGCTTGATGCGGTCGTGGGACGCCGCCATCTCCTCGTCGACCAGCGCCTCGATGTCCTCGTCGTAGATGTCCTTCTTGCGGTCGGCGAGCGCCTTCATGCGCGTGAACGCATCCTCGAGCTGGTTCGGGCCGAGCTTGTAACCCATCTCCTCCAGCTTGTGCACGAAGGCATGACGGCCGGAGTGCTTGCCGAGCACCAGCGAGGACTGCTTCAGGCCGACCATTTCCGGCCGCATGATCTCGTAGGTGGAAGCGTCCTTCAGCACGCCGTCCTGGTGGATGCCGCTCTCGTGCGCGAACGCGTTCCGGCCGACGATGGCCTTGTTGTACTGCACCGGGAACGAGGTTGCCGCCGACACCACCTTCGAGGCGCGGGTGAGCTGGGTGGTGTCGATCTTGTTCCAGTAGGGGAATTTGTCGTTGCGCACGTTGATCGCCATCACGATCTCCTCGAGCGCGGCGTTGCCGGCGCGCTCGCCGATGCCGTTGATGGTGCACTCGACCTGGCGCGCACCGCCGACGATGCCGGCCAGCGAATTCGCGACCGCCATGCCGAGATCGTTATGACAATGCACGGAGAACACCGCCTTGTCCGAGTTCGGCACGCGCTCGATCAGCGTCTTCATGAAGTAGGTGTATTCCTCCGGCACCGTGTAGCCGACGGTGTCGGGGATGTTCACCGTGGTGGCGCCGGCCTTGATCACGGCCTCGACGATGCGGCACAGGAAATCCATCTCGCTGCGGGTGCCGTCTTCCGCCGACCATTCGACGTCATCGATCTGGTTGCGGGCGCGCGCGACCATGGCGACCGAGGTCTCGATCACCTGCTCCGGGGTCTTGTTCAGCTTCACCCGCATATGCAGCGGCGAGGTCGCGATCACGGTGTGGACGCGGCCGCGCTTGGCGAACTTCACCGCCTCGGCGCAGCGATCGATGTCGGCGGGATGGGCGCGCGACAGGCCGGCGATCACGGCGTTCTTGGAGCGGCGGGCGATTTCGCTGACGGCCTGGAAGTCGCCTTCGGAGGTGATGGGGAAGCCGGCCTCGATGACGTCGACGCCCATATCGTCCAGGAGCTCGGCGACCTCGAGCTTTTCCTCAAAGGTCATGGTGGCGCCGGGGCACTGCTCGCCGTCGCGCAGCGTGGTGTCGAAAATGATGACGCGGTCCTTGTCGGACTTGTTCTGGGTGGCCATTACGAAATTTCCTTTTGAGCGTTTGCGCCGTTCAGACCGATTTGTCCCCTGGCGCTTGAGGTGTCCGGTGATCTCGACCAACCCCTGAGCGCCCAGGCGCATGGCGCCCAGCCGGCCCTCAGGGGCAAGTAAGAAGAAGGCCGCCAATAAGGAGGGTGGGCAGCAACGCGGCCGAGGTCGTGGCGGCGGCCAGAGCCACCTCCCCCGAAATCCCCTCGATTTGGCCGCGAATCAACATTGCCAGACCCTTTGAGCCCCGAAATCCTGGGCGAAAACCGTTGACGGTTGGTTGCCAGGAGGACCGATGCGGCCGTTTCTAGACGACAAACGGGCGCAACTGCAACGCCAAAAGATGGTCAGGAAGACTGACCTGGTTGGAAGCATGGCCCGTCGGCCGTTGGCCTGTCCCCGGCGCGCTCAAAACGCCAGCCGCGAGCGTGCGGGCACGCGTCACGCCACATCGGTGGAAAGTGAAACGCCTTTCCATGCATCGAGCTCGGCCTGCAACGATTTCATCTTTTCGTCGACCAGCCGGACTGCGTCACTGCCGAGAAGCAGGTGCGCCGGCGGATCTGCCGACAGCGCGACTTTCAGCATCGCCAGCGCGGCCTTCCTGGGATCGCCGACCTGTTTGCCACTCAGCTCCATGCGCCGTTTGCGGATCGGCTCGATGATCGCGTCGTAGTCTCCGATCGATCGTGCCGCCCTCACCATCGATCGACCGGCCCAGTCGGTGCGGAAGCTGCCGGGCTCGACCGCGGTGACCTTGATCCCGAGCCCCTTGACTTCCTTGCCAAGGGATTCGGAGATCCCTTCCAGAGCAAACTTGCTGCCGTGGTAATAGCTCAAGCCCGGCAGCGTCATGATCCCGCCCATCGACGTAATGTTCAGAATATGTCCGGCACGGCGCTTTCGCATGGAAGGCAGCACGGCCTGGATCATCGCCACAGCGCCGAACACATTGACCTCGAACTGGCGTCGCAGATCGTCCATGGACGATTCTTCCAGGATGCCCTCATGGCCATAGCCCGCATTGTTCACGAGCACGTCGATCGTACCGAGCCTGCTTTCGATGTCAGCAACCGCAGGCGCGATCGCCCCGGTATCGGTGACGTCCAGGAGCACCGCATGCGCGCCGCGACCGAGCGCCTGGAAGCCCTGCTTGTCGGCGTCGTTGCGCACGGTGCCGGCAACGGTATGGCCGTCGCTCAACGCAGCCTCCGCCAATGCCCTGCCGAAGCCCGACGAAACGCCGGTGATGAGGAAGGTCTTTGCCATGTGAGATGTCCTTCGGGTCGTGATTGCGGGCTCAATATAGTCGGGTTGATTAATGCGATAATCGGCATAAAATGGCATGACCTGATGCAAGATATCGTACAATGCTTCACACCGGTCTTTTCGAACTGCACGCCGTTGCCGCGATTTCGGCGCATCGCAGTTTCCGCGCGGCCGCGACTGAGCTCGGCATTTCGCCCTCGGCCCTGAGCCATGCGGTCGCCGCGCTCGAAAAACGGCTCGGCGTCCGCCTCATCCATCGCACGACGCGGAGCGTGTCGTTGTCGGAAGCAGGTGAGCGTTTCCTCGCACGGGTTGGCCCCGCGTTGCGCGAGATTGCCGGCGCGATTGAAGATGTGAACGAGTTTCGCGACACCCCGACGGGAACGCTTCGCATCAATCTGAAGGAGCGCGCTGCGCACCAGATCCTCCGCCCCGTCGTCGGGAAATTCCTGCGGCGCTATCCCGACATGAACGTCGAACTTGTCCTGGAGGGGCGTCACATCGATATTGTCGCGGAAGGTTTCGACGCCGGAATTCGACTGGCCGAAGCCGTGCCGCAGGACATGGTCTCCATTCCCTGCGGTCCGGCCTCCCGCTTCATTGTCGTTGGCGCGCCGGATTATTTCGCACGCAATCCATTGCCGAGGTCGCCTTCGGATCTCCTCAGTCACGCCTGCATCCGCAGGCGGATGCCGGGCGGCAAGCTCTATCGCTGGGAGTTCGAGAAGCGCGGGGAGGAGATCACCGTGGACGTGCCGGGTAGGCTCACGCTCGACCATGACGCTCTGATGGTTGAAGCCGCGCTTGAAGGACTAGGCCTCGCGTTTGTCAGCGATTTCTGGGTGGCTAAATATCTCGCCACCGGAGCCTTGCAAGCCGCGCTGGACGATTGGACACCGCCGTTCCCTGGCCTGCGCCTGTATTATCCCCGTCACCGCCATATGACGGCCGGGCTTCGCGCCTTCATCGATCTGCTGCAGGAGGAAAGCAAGGCGGAACGCAAGGACGCATTGATATCGACGGCGGGCAAAAAGCGGAAGCAGCTCGCGGCGAAGACGCTCGCGGCCGGGATATAGACATCGGCTTGGAGGTATCCGCTGCAAGCCGGCTCGTCGCCCGCAGCGTCATCGCGGTAAGCACGATGGACCAAGCCGCACCGTCACGATCGATCCAACTCGCATGCCGTTTGCCAGACAAGCACCGCGGCGCCCTTGGTGCCCGGATGGCGCGAAGCAACTCGGCCAGCTATCCCGCGCGGCGGGCGCGGGCCCTCGTCTCCCAGCGGTTCAGCATCTGACCGAGCTCGCCGGTGACCACGGCAGCCGTGGTGGCGCTTGCGATCTCGTTGGTGTTGGCCGGCGCGTTAGCGGGGAGCCAATCCGGCTCACTATGCGCGCGCCAGCGACGTGCCTCCGCACGTCGTTTCCTGGAAATGAATTCACGCGTGAAATAGCCGGCCGCGAACGCGGCTCCCAGCAACAAGAACAGTACGATGACGCCAGCCACGATCAACCCCGTCCGTCGCCCCGGGGCCGGTTGTGCGCGGCAATAGGCGCGAAATCAAGGCTTGAAATGCGTCGAACGCATTGTGTGCCGCGCTTTGCCGCAGAAAATTTCTGCTCGGTCTCGCGGAACGTTTCCGAGCCATGCTGATGTCGCAATGCGAGCACGAAGCGCCGCCATTCCAAGCGCAAAGGAATATGACCGGATTGCGACCCGACTCTGCGGAGAGCCCTATTCCGCGCTCGCAACCGGCTGCGGACCGCATTAACCTCCGCCCAGCTCGGCCGGATCAACCGGCCAGTGAACATGATCGGGAGGACGCGATGACACGCCAGGAGGCTCGTGACCACGAGCAGCGTGACCAGGACGCTGCGCTTTCACGACGAACACTTGTCCGGGGACTTACGTTCGGCGCCGCTGCGACCGTGATCGGAGCCGGCCCCGCGCTGGCCCAGACCGGGCCCGCCGCACCGCCGACGACGATCACCACTCCGCCGCGCGATTTCGGCCCCCACGGTGCGCCGACCACTTATTTCTGGGACCCCGACATCATCGCGGTCGATCCGTCCTTCAACGATCTCGCGCAGCCCAACACCGCAATCAAACGGCTCTACACCGGACTGCTATGGGCCGAAGGCCCGGCGTGGAGCGCGCAGGGCCGCTACCTGCTCTGGAGCGACATTCCCAACAATCGGCAGATGCGCTGGAGCGAGGACGACGGCCGCGTCAGCGTATTCCGCTCGCCCTCCAACAATTCCAACGGCAACTCCTTCGACTTCCAGGGCCGCCAGCTCTCCTGCGAGCACCTGACGCGCCGGGTGACACGCTACGAGCATGACGGCACCGCCACGGTGCTGGCCGACTCCTATCAGGGCAAGAAGCTGAACTCGCCGAACGACATCGCGGCGCATCCCGATGGCAGCTACTGGTTCACCGATCCGCCCTATGGCGGCCAGCTCTATGAGGGCGAGCCCGACGTCGCGGGCGGCCCGAGCAATGCGGGCGGCAAGCTCAATCCGCGGATCGGGCAGCCGGCCGGCTTCGTGCCGGGCAGGCGCGAGCTGCCGACCAATTGCTATCGCATCGATCCTTCCGGCCGCATCGATCTCGTCGTCACCGAGGACCAGGTGCCCGACCCGAACGGGCTCTGCTTCTCGCCCGACTACAAGAAGCTCTACATCGCCTCCACCGGCAAGGGGCCCGGCGACACCGGCCCCGGCGGCAAGGGCGAGATCTTCGTGTTCGACGTCGGCAGCGACAACAAGCTCTCGAATCTCAAGAAGTTCAGCGATTGCGTGATCGACGGCGTGAAGTGCGGGCCGGATGGCCTGCGCTGCGACGTCAATGGCAACCTCTGGGCCTCCAGCAATGCCGGCCGCTCGGTCGGCTACAGCGGCGTGACCGTGTGGTCGCCGGAGGGCAAGCTGCTCGGCCGCATCCGCCTGCCTGAAGTCTGCGGCAACGTCTGCTTCGGCGGCCCCAAGCGCAACCGCCTGTTCATGGCGGCGAGCCAGTCGCTCTACGCAGTGCATACGGCGACGCAAGGAGCAGGGCCCGGCTGAGCGAGAGCGAGGGGGCCGCAATCAAGGGCGCCGACGTGAACCGTCGGCGCCCAACGGTTTCCATCCGCACAGCGCGTTGCGATCTGCGGCCGCAGCATGGTCGGCGCCTGCATCGCACGGAGCGCTGGGCTTCTTGCCGCCCTTCGCAGCTGCGGTCGACACCGCCGCCTCATCGACCTTGGGCGATGTTGACTTTCCACCTCCTGCTCCCAATACTTCGCCGAAAATAACCGGGACTACACGGTTCAAAGGGAGGATAGGATGCCGACTTCACGCAGGCAGCTGCTGAAGAGCTCGGCGGCTGCCGCCGCCGCACTCAGCCTCGATTGGACACGCGCCCAGGCCCAAGCCGAGAATCTACGTATCGGCCTGATCTATGACCTCACCGGCCCCTTCGCCGCCGGCGGCTCAGTCGCCTCGTCGATCGGCGCGCAGATCGCGATCGATCTCGTCAACGAGAAAGGCGGTGTCGGCGGCAAGTACAAGATTGCTCCAGTCGCCGCGGATTCCCAGAGCAAGCCCGACGTTGCGATCAACGAGGCCGAACGGCTGATCAGCCAGGAGAAGATCGACATCCTCAACGGCGTCTATGCGAGCTCGCATGCGGTGCCGCTCGCGGCCAAGGTCGAGCAGCAGAAGAAGATTCTCTGGATCACGACCGCGGTCTCGACCGCCGTGTTCAAGGACAAGAACCTGCAATACGTGTTTCGCGCGCAGATACATTCGGATCAATACGGGCAGGCCTTTGCAAGCTTCATCAACGAGCATGCGAAAGCCAAGCTCGGCATGGACCCGAAGGAGGTCAAGGTCGCGTTGATCCACGAGGATGGGCCCTATGGTGTCGGCGTCGCCACCGCCGACGAAGCCTATGCCAAGCAGGCCGGCATCCCGGTGGTGCTGCGCGAGGGCTATTCGGCATCCGCACCGGACCTGTCGGTGCTCGTCACGAAGATCAAGCGCGCCAAGGCCGACGTGATCTCGCATGCCGGCTACAACCCCGATATCACCCTGTTCCTGCGCCAGGCACGCGAGAGCGGCCTGCGCTTCAAGATGCTGTTCGGGGCTGGCGCCGGCTACAGCCAGCTCGACAAGCTGCGCGCCACCTTCGGGGCCGACATCGACAATTTCTGCAACATCGACCCGGTGCCGGCGCAACTGCTCGATCCCGCCAAGCTCGCGCCGGGCATTGGCGATCTGATCAACGCCATGGTCACGCGCTACAAGGCCAAGACCGGTGCGACCGACGTGCCGCCACACTGCTCGATGGGCTTCAACCAGACCTGGGTGCTGCTCAACAACGTGCTGCCGGTCGCCAAGGAGAAGTACGGCAGCTTCGAGCCCGAGGCCATCCGCAAGGCGGCGCTCGACGTCGACATCCCCGCGGGCGGCACCATCCAGGGCTATGGCGTGAAATTCTTCCCGCCGGGCACGCCGCTGTCCGGCCAGAACGAACGCTCGACACCGGTGGTGATGCAGAACGCGGGCGAGCACATCTCGGTGGTGTGGCCGACCAACATCAGGACACAGGACCCGGTGTTCCCGCTGCCGAAGGGCTCGACCTACGGGACGTGAGGCGCAGGCCGCGGCGGTGTACCCTCTCACCTTGTGGGAGAGGGTGGCTCGCCGCGAAGCGGCGAGACGGGTGAGGGGTCGTCTCCACGAGTCCAACTCTTGTTTGAATTCGCCGAGAGAACCCCTCATCCGGCGCTTCGTTGTCCAGCGGATGGATGGGTAACAAACCAGACCGGATGGATAGGTAACAGTCGTTCATGGTTCGGTCCGCTGCGGC
>NZ_JBXAPN010000017.1:0-113442 GCF_058803975.1 Bradyrhizobium sp. GW821-FHT13H06
CCTCTCCCGCAAGCGGGAGAGGCGGAGCAAGCCAGCGGACAATCCCCGTGAAATCCATATGCGATTGCCCTGCCCGCAAGGGGGGAGGGAACGTAGCGGAGATCGGAGCTGGCAGCTCGCCCTACAGCGCGACGCTGCGCAGGCCGAAGCTGCGGGCTTCGTTCTGCAGCACCGGCCGCACCGCGTCGATCAGGCGCGCGGCAGCGGCGTCGACGCTCAGTCCTGCCGTGTCCACGACCGCTGTGGCGCGCGAATACAGCGGCTCGCGGCTGAGCAGGATGTTGCGCAGCTCCGCCATTGCGGAGCGATCATCCGCCATCGGGCGCAGATCGCCCTGGCGGCGGACGCGCGCCATGTGCTCCTCGGGCTCGGCCTTCAGCCAGATCGTGTAGAACGAGGTCAGGACCTGGTCGAAGGTCAGGGGCTCGGACACGATGCCGCCGCCGGTTGCCAGCACCATCAGCTCGTTGCGTGCGAGCAGCTGTTGCAGCGCCGCCTGCTCCATGCGGCGAAAGCCTTCCTGGCCGTAGAGCGCGATGATCTCGGCGACCGAGAGGCCGTTCTGCTGCTCGACCTCCTTGTTGAGCTCGACGAAGCTCCAGCCGATCTTCTTCGCCAGGATCTTGCCGAGCGTGGACTTGCCGGCGCCGCGCAGGCCGATCAGGGCGATGCCGCAGAATGGCGCGCGCCGCGGCGCGGAGGTGCTGCCGCCGGCGAGCAAATCCTTGGCCTGTGCGATCTGCGCCGGGGTCGCCTTGCGCAAGAGGTCGCGAAACATCTGCCAGTCCGGCGTCGGATCGGCCGAGGGGAGCAAATCTTCGAGGTGCGCGCCCATCGCGTCCGAGACGCGGCGCAGCAGCACGATGGAGACATTGCCTTTGCCGCTTTCGAGCTGCGCGATGTAGCGCTCCGAAATCCCCGATACCTTGGCGAGCACCTTGCGCGACATGCCGCGCAATGCGCGCATGGTGCGCACGCGCTGGCCGAGTTGTTCAAGAAATCGGGATTCGGCGTCGGGACTTTCGGTCATGATCCTTCTTTACGGGTGTCCTGCGGCGCGGTTTAATGAAACATAATGCCTGCTGGCATTGACAGCAAGTCGCCGCAGTGTCTTTCTATGAATTATAATTCTAAATTCGGGGGAGATGTCCGTGAGCGAGGGATCCTACAACGCGGTGACCTGGCTGCTCGACCGTAATGTCGAGGAAGGCCGCGCCGGCAAGCTCGCCTTCGACGACACGGTCTCGCGGCTCAGCTATGGCGAGCTCTCGCGCGAGACCCGGCGCGCCGCCAACATGCTGCGCCGGCTTGGCGTCCGCCGCGAGGAGCGCGTGGCGATGATCATGCTGGATACGATCGATTTCCCGGTCGTGTTCCTGGGCGCGATCCGCGCCGGCATCGTGCCGGTGCCGCTCAACACGCTGCTGACCGCGGACCAGTACGCCTACATCCTCGCCGACTGCCGCGCGCGCGTGCTGTTCGTGTCCGAAGCGCTCTATCCGGTCATCAAGGACGTCGTCGGCCGCATGCCCGATCTCGAGCATGTCGTGGTCTCCGGCGCCAAGCAGAACGGCCACAAGCAGCTCGCCGAGGAGCTCTCAGGTGAGAGCGACCAGTTCACCACTGCCGCGACGCACCCGGACGAGCCGGCATTCTGGCTGTACTCGTCCGGCTCGACCGGCATGCCCAAGGGCGTGCGCCATCTGCACTCGAATTTGCAGGCGACCGCCGACACCTACGCGAAGCAGGTGCTCGGCATTCGCGAGAGCGATGTCTGCCTGTCAGCGGCAAAATTGTTCTTCGCCTACGGTCTCGGCAATGCGCTGACCTTCCCGATGTCGGTCGGCGCCAGCGTCATCCTCAACAGCGAGCGTCCGACGCCGGCCCGCATGTTCGATCTAATGAACCGCTACAATCCCTCGATCTTCTACGGCGTGCCGACGCTGTTCGCGGCGATGCTCAACGACGAGACGATGAAAAGCGAGCGCTGTGGCAAGGCGTTGCGCATCTGCACCTCGGCCGGCGAGGCGCTGCCGGAATCGGTCGGCTACAGCTGGAAGGCGCGCTTCGGCGTCGACATTCTCGACGGCGTGGGCTCGACCGAGCTCTTGCACATTTTTCTCTCGAACGCGCCCGGCGACATCAAATACGGCTCCTCCGGCAAACCGGTGCCGGGCTACGCAGTGCGGCTCGTCAACGAGGCCGGGCGGGAGGTTGCCGACGGCGAGGTCGGCGAACTGCTGGTCGACGCGCCCTCCGCCGGCGAAGGCTACTGGAATCAGCGGCACAAGAGCCGCCGCACGTTCGAGGGACCGTGGACGCGAACCGGCGACAAATATGTTCGTGACGCCGAGGGCCGCTACACCTTCTGCGGCCGCGCCGACGACATGTTCAAGGTCTCCGGCATCTGGGTCTCACCGTTCGAGGTCGAGAGCGCGCTGATCACGCATCCGGCCGTGCTGGAAGCCGCCGTCGTGCCCGAGGCCGATCCGGAAGGGCTGCTGAAGCCGAAGGCCTTCGTCGTGCTGCGGCCGGGCGTGACGACGAGCAATCTCCAGGAAATGCTGAAGGAGCACGTCAAGCAGAAGATCGGCCCATGGAAATATCCGCGCTGGATCGACGTGGTGGACTCGCTGCCGAAGACGGCGACCGGGAAGATCCAGCGGTTCAAGCTGCGCGAGGGCGCGAATTGAGCGAGACGGTGCGTCGTATGACTCGCGCTATCGCCGCACACACCGCTGCGCTCCCTCCCCCCTTGCGGGGGAGGGCGGGGGAGAGGGGTAGCCCAGCAATCGGCCTTCATCGTCGCGCGCACGGTGTTCTTCGTCACGCTGGGAGTCCCCCGTGTGGCACCCCCGTTGTTTCCCTCCCCCGCAAGGGGGGAGGGAACGACGGGGGGTGCCGACGCGTCTCGTCCTCATTGCGAACAAGAGTGACAGCATGACCAACCTCACCCCCACCGGTTTCCTCAGCATCGATGGCGCCAGCCTCGAATACAAATGGCTCGCGCCGCAGGCCGCCGACGCGCCGACCATCGTGATGCTGCACGAAGGCCTCGGCTCTGTTGGCCTCTGGGGCGACTTTCCGGAAAAGCTGCAGCAGGCCACCGGCGCCGGCATCTTCGCCTATTCGCGCGCGGGTTACGGCCAGTCCAGTCCAGTCGCGCTGCCGCGGCCGCTCGACTACATGCAGCGCGAGGCGCTGGACGTGCTGCCGAAGCTGCTCGATGCGATCGGCTTCAAGCGTGGCCTCCTGCTCGGCCATTCCGACGGTGCCTCGATCGCGACGATCTATGCCGGGACGCATCAGGATCATCGCCTGAACGGTCTTGTGCTGATCGCGCCGCATTTCATCGTCGAGGACATCTCGATCAAATCCATCGCCGCGATCAAGACGACGTTAGAGACTACGGACCTCAAGGCAAAGCTGGCGCGCTGGCACAAGGACGTCGACAACGCCTTCTACGGCTGGAACGCCGCCTGGCTCGATCCGAAGTTCCGCGACTGGGACATCTCGGAATACCTGGCCTATATCCGCGTCCCCATCATGGTCCTGCAAGGCGCCGACGACCAATATGGCACCCTGCGTCAGGTCGAGATCGCGCAGGAAGAATGCTACTGCCCGGTCGATCCGAAGATCATTCCAGGCGCGGGACATTCTCCGCATCGTGAAGCGCCCGGGCCGACGCTCGAAGCGATCGAGCAGTTCGCAGGGGCGGCCCTGCGCGACGATGAGGGCCTGCAAGGACGTGCCGCGTGATGGCGGCCGAGAATGAGTGACATGAAACAAAGTGCATGCTATGGGTATTGAGGGCTAGACGCATCCGAAAATATGCACTATTGTGCATCTAACGCTCAAGCCAAAACGCATAATCAAGCTCAGGGATGACCCATGGCCGGGGAAGATCGGCGCCTCGCAGGCGGCGCGACATTCATCGATTTCCAGACCGAACCGTCCCGCTACAAGCATTGGAAGCTGGCGGTCGAGGGCGACGTTGCGACCCTGACCATGGACGTCGACGAGAACGGCGGCCTGTTCGAGGGCTACCTGCTCAAGCTCAACTCTTACGATCTCGGCGTCGACATCGAGCTTGCCGACGCGGTTCAGCGGCTTCGCTTCGAGCATCCCGAGGTCAAGGTCGTGGTGATGCGCTCGGCCAAGAACCGCGTGTTCTGCGCCGGCGCCAATATCCGCATGCTGGCGGGCTCGACCCATGCCCACAAGGTCAATTTCTGCAAGTTCACCAACGAGACCCGCAACGGCATGGAAGACTCCTCGGAGAATTCCGGCCAGCGCTTCATCACCGTGGTAAACGGCTCGGCCGCCGGCGGCGGCTATGAGCTGGCGCTTGCGACCGATCACATCATTCTCGCCGATGACGGCTCGTCCGCCGTTGCGCTGCCCGAGGTGCCGCTGCTCGCGGTGCTGCCCGGCACCGGTGGTCTCACGCGCGTGGTCGACAAGCGCAAGGTGCGCCGCGACCACGCCGATTTCTTCTGCACCATCGAGGAGGGTGTGAAGGGCAAGCGCGCGGTGCAATGGCGCCTCGTCGACGAGATCGCGCCGAATTCCAAGCTGGAAGCCAAGATCGCCGAGCGTGCCAGGGAATTCGCGGCAGCCTCAAAACGCTCCGGCAGCGGCAAGGGCATCGCACTGACGCCGCTCGATCGCGTGATCGATGAGACCGGCATCCGTTACGGCTTCGTCACCGTCGACATCGATCGCACGGCCCGCATCGCCACCATCTCGATCAAGGCACCGGAGGCCGCGCGGCCTGCCGACATCGACGGCATGATGGCGCAGGGCGCGTCGTTCTGGCCGCTCCAGGTTGCGCGCGAGCTCGACGACGCCATCCTGCATCTGCGCATCAACGAGCTCGAGATCGCGATGCTGGTGTTCAAGAGCCACGGCGATCGGGCCCATGTGCTCGCTTGCGATGCCTTCCTCGAAGCCAACAAGGCGCACTGGCTGGTCAACGAAATCCGCCACTACTGGAAGCGCGTGCTCAAGCGCATCGACGTCACGTCGCGCACACTGGTGACGCTGGTCGAGCCCGGCTCCTGCTTTGCCGGCACGCTGGCCGAGCTCGTGTTTGCCGCCGACCGCTCCTACATGCTGATCGGCACGCGGCAGGGTGACAACCGCCCGCCGCCGTCGATCGAGCTTTCCGCGATGAATTTCGGACCCTACCCGATGAGCCATGGGCTGACCCGGCTACAGTCGCGCTTCCAGGCCGACCCCTCCGATGTCGAGCGCGCGGAAGCAACGCTCGGCACCAGCCTCGACGCCGAGCAGGCCGAGGAGCTCGGCCTCGTCACCTTCGCGCTCGACGACATCGACTGGGACGACGAGGTCCGCGTGTTCCTCGAGGAGCGCGCCAGCTTCTCGCCCGACAGCCTCACTGGCATGGAAGCGAGCCTGCGCTTCGTCGGCCCCGAGACGATGGAATCAAAGATCTTCGCGCGCCTCACCGCCTGGCAGAACTGGATCTTCCAGCGCCCCAATGCGGTCGGCGAGGAGGGCGCGCTGCGCCGCTACGGCAGCGGCCAGAAGCCGAAATTCGATATGACGCGGGTGTAGCGAATAGGGAGTGGCGAATAGCGAATAGGGATTTTCATTCGCTACTCGCCATTCGCCATTCGCGCGAAACGATCAGGTTCAACACGGGAGAGCTCCCAATGAATATGAACATCATGAACGTCGACTACTCGACCAAGATTCCGAACAACGTCAATCTCGCTGAAGACCGCCAGGTGCTGAAGGCGCTGGAAGGCTGGCATCCCGGCTACATGGATTGGTGGAGCGACATGGGGCCGGAAGGTTTCCAGGAATCGCTGGTTTACTTGCGCACCGCGTACTCGGTCGATCCGCGCGGCTGGGCCAAGTTCGATTACGTCCGCATGCCCGAATATCGCTGGGGCATTCTCCTTGCGCCGCAGGAAGAGAACCGCGTCGTGCCGTTCGGTGAGCACTACGGCGAGCCGGCCTGGCAGGAAGTCCCGGGCGAGCATCGCGCCATGCTGCGCCGCCTGATCGTGATCCAGGGCGACACCGAACCGGCCTCGGTCGAGCAGCAACGCCATCTCGGCAAGACCGCGCCCTCGCTCTACGACATGCGCAACCTGTTCCAGGTCAATGTCGAGGAAGGCCGTCACCTCTGGGCGATGGTCTACCTGCTGCAGAAATATTTCGGCCGCGATGGCCGCGAGGAGGCCGACGATCTGCTGCGCCGCCGCTCCGGCGATGCCGACGCACCGCGCATGCTGGGGGCCTTCAACGAGGCAACGCCCGACTGGCTGTCCTTCTTCATGTTCACCTATTTCACCGACCGCGACGGCAAGATGCAGCTGCACTCGCTCGCGCAGTCCGGCTTCGATCCGCTGTCGCGCACCTGCCGCTTCATGCTGACCGAGGAAGCGCACCACATGTTCGTCGGCGAGACCGGCATCACCCGCGTCGTGCAGCGCACCTGCGATGCGATGAAGGCCGCCGGCATCACCGACCCGACCGACATTGCCAAGGTCCGCGCACTCGGGGTGATCGATCTGCCGACCATCCAGAAGAAGCTGAACCTGCACTACACGCTGTCGCTCGACCTGTTCGGCTCGGAGGTCTCGACCAACGCGGCCAACGCCTTCAACGCCGGCATCAAGGGCCGCTATCACGAGACCCAGATCGACGACGATCACCAGCTCAAGAACGCCACCTATCCGGTGCTGAAGTTCATCAACGGCGAGATCAAGCTGGTCGACGAGCCGGCGCTGACCGCGCTCAACATGCGCCTGCGCGACGATTACAGCCAGGATTGCGTCAAGGGCATGCTGCGCTGGAACAAGGTGATCTCGACCGCCGGCTACGACTTCAAGCTGACCCTGCCCAACGTCGCCTTCCACCGCCACATCGGCGAGTTCAAGGATGTTCACGCGACTCCCGACGGCATCCTGATCGACGATGCCACCTGGGCCAGGCGCAAGGACGAGTGGCTGCCCTCGGCCAGCGACGGCGATTTCATCACCTCGCTGATGCAGCCCGTCACCGAGACCGGCCAGTACGCCTCCTGGATCTCGCCGCCCAAGGTCGGCATCGACAACAAGCCGGGCGATTTCGAGTATGTGAAGATCGAGTCGTAAGCATCGGGAGCCGACGCTCCCGCAACACAAACGGTATCACCACCCGCATAAGCGGGTGGTCCTGAGGCGGTCTCGTGGCGTCAGAGAAGCCGCGGCGTACAGCGCATGTGATGTGAGGGGAGAGGTCCCAGGCCGACGGTGTCTTGCCCGACGGGTCAACATCATCGCAGCTGCAAATGTCCTTTCCGCGCGGCCTAAAAAACCCTTATTGATCAAGGGGCATTCTACTGTGCATGGGGTTGTTTTCGACATTTTAGTCTGGAGCCCCACTGCGCGCGGCGAGGGATCATTCGATCAATCACTATCCCACCCGCTGCCCTTGATCCCCGGGTTGGCGTAGACGATCCCGCCATCGACCGCGATGGTCGCGCCCACCACGTAGTCGCCCGCGCGCGAGGCGAGATAGATCGCAGCGCCCGCCATGTCCTCGTCGGTGCCGATGCGGCCTGCAGGCACGCGCGTTGCGACCTCGTCGCCATGGTCGCGCGCGGCACGGTTCATGTCGGACTGGAACGGGCCCGGCGCGATGGCCGTGACCACGACATGGTCGGAGATCAGCTTCACCGCCATGCGGCGGGTCAAATGGATCAGCCCGGCCTTGCTCGCGGCGTAGGAATAGGTCTCCATCGGATTGACGAAGATGCCGTCGATCGAGGCGATGTTGATCACCTTCGCCGGACGCTCGGCGCTTGCTGCCGCGCGCAGGGGGCCGGCCAGCGCCTTGGTCAGGAAGAACGGCGCCTTGACGTTGAGGTTCATCACCTTGTCCCAGCCGCTCTCCGGAAATTCGTCGAACGCCGCGCCCCAGGCCGCGCCCGCATTGTTCACGAGGATGTCGAGCCTGGGCTCGCGCTTCCTGAACTCGCTGGCCAGAAGTTCGGCGCCGGCGAGCGTCGAGATGTCGATCGGCAGCGCGATGCATTCGCCGTCATATTGCGCGGTGAGCGCCTTGGCGGTCTCCTCGCACGGCCCAGCCTTGCGCGCGGTGATATAGACCTTCGCCGCGCCGGCGCTCAGAAACCCCGCGGCGATCATCCTGCCGATGCCGCGCGAGCCGCCGGTCACCAGCGCGATACGGCCTTTGAGCGAGAACAGATCGTTGAACATGGTGCCTCCCTTGGTTGGGAAGCTGTGTGAGCCGGGGGAGGGGTGGGAGTCAAGGAATGTGCCCCGGCTCGCCGCGTGGCGCGACAGCCGAGAGACGGGGCCTACGCCGCCGCGATCCGGCGAAAGCCGTTCCACATCGCGGTCGCGGCGCCCGAGGTCAGCACCGGCAGGATGCGCGCGTCCTGGTAGTTGCCATTGAGCGAGACGCGGGGCAGCGCGGTCATGTGGCCGGCATTCTCCGCGAACAGCATGCCGGGCCGTGTCGTCACCGCGGTCTTGAAGCCGGCGGATGCGGCAAGGGCAAACTCGCGCTCGGCCGCGGCCTCCCGATCGCCATAGGGATAGGCGAGGTGCAACACGGGGCGCTCCAACACCCGCTCGATTCGCGCGCGGCTCGCGGCCATCTCCTGCGCGGCGATGTCTTCCGCCTGCTTGGCGAGGTTGCAATGGCTGACGCTATGCGCGCCGATCGTGACCAGCGGATCGGCGGCAAATGTCTTCACCTCGGCCCAGGACAGGCACAAGCTGCGGCACAGCGCTTCCATGTCGACGTCGTACGTCGTGCAGAGCGCTTCGATCTCGCGCTTGAGGTCGTGCTCGCCCGGCAGCGCGCGCAGCCAGTCGTGGAGGCGATCGAACGCCGCCTGTTTGGCGGCAGGCGTCGTCGCATCGAGCCGCAGCGCGGAGTTGCCGATTCTGACGTCGATCTGCTCGGCTTTGGCGATCACGGCCTCCAGCGCCGTCCACCACAATCGTCCGGTGCCCTCGGCAAAATCGCTCGCGACATAGACCGCCAAAGGCGCGTCAAATTCGCGCAGCACCGGCAGGGCATAGTCCAGATTGTCGCGATAGCCGTCGTCGAGGGTGAAGGCGGCGAAGCGGCGGCCGAACCGGCCCTGCACCAGCCGCTCATGCAGCTCGTCCATGCTGACGATGTCGATGTCGCGCGAGCGCAAATGGCACAGCGTCGCCCGCAGGAATTCGGGCGTGACTTCGAGATGCCGGTTCGGCTGGAACGCAGCCTCGCGGGCGGGCCGCACATGGTGCAGCATGAAGATGGCGCCGACACCCGACAAAAGCGGGCGCAGCAGGTGGTGCGCTCCGCTGAAATAGAGTGCTCCCAGCCCGGCGCGGATGACGTTGTTACGCAATTGTTTCATGACGGCTGGGGGGACTCTGGCATTCCGCCCTCAACTTACGGAAGAACCCTTGAAGAAAGAGTTATTCTGATTGTCCACGCGGGGTCCTTGGATCGGCAGCATTTCCGGTTTGACAGCCTGCCAAGGGTTTGTTTTGTCTCCGTTTCCAGAGTTCGGGTCGTCGAATGCAGAAGCTTTTCAGGTGGGCCAGCAAATGGTGGCCAGGGCTGATCCCCCTGGCCGTCATGTGGGGATTTGCGGCCTGGAATAATACCTTACCGGTCGAGGCCGATCTGTCGGCGCGCAGCTCGGCGGCGCTGAAGGATACCGTTCTGGACAAGACACGGATCTTGGTCGATGGCCGCGACGTCGGCCTGGCCGCAGACGCCTTCTCCGAGGAGGGTCGCCGCGACGCCGTGATGGCGGTCGAGACGGTCCCCGGCGTCCGCCTGGTCGACGATCGGACCCGTCTTGTTCCCGAAGCCAAGCCCTTCGTCTGGACCGCCGAGCGCGACGTGGTGCGGGTGACTCTGTCGGGCTCCGCGCCCCTGCCGTCGATGAAGGCCCGGCTGACCGAGGCCGCCCGCAAGGAGGTCGGCGGCGTCGAGGTGGCCGACCAGATGGGGCTGGCGCGCGGCGCGCCGCCGCGCTTCGAGGCTGCCGCGATGCTGTTGCTGGATCAGATCGGCAAGCTCAAGGACGGCAAGATCACGATAACCGACACCAAGGTCAATCTGTCGGGCATGGCGCGCGAGCTCGGCGGCCGCGAGGCGATCGCGGCCGCGCTGAAGAACCTGCCCGAGGGCTTCTCGATTGCCGCCAACGAGATCAAGGCGCCGCCCTACATCTTCCAGGCCTACAAGGATCCGGTGGCCGCGACGGTGACGCTGACCGGCTATGTTCCCGACAACAACGTCCATGCGGCGATCGCCACCAGCGCCGCGCGAAAGTTTTTCACCGAGAAGGTCGTCGACAACCTCAAGGCCAGCATCGGGGCACCCGGCTCCTTCAGCACGGCCGTGGTCCCAGCGCTCGGCGCGCTGTCGCGGCTGTCGACCGGCACGCTTGTCGTCTCCGACCGCGAGGTGAAGCTGTCGGGCGATGCGCTCTACGAGGGCGCCGCCAACGATATCCGCGCAGGGCTCGGCAAGGACTTCCCGAAAAACTGGCAATACAAGCCGGAGATCACGGTGAAGCCTGCGGCAGGCCCGGTCGACGGCACTGTGTGCCAGCAATTGTTCTCGGAGCTTCTGACCAAGGGCAAGATCCGTTTCGCGACCAGGCGTGCGGACATCGATCCCGACTCCGCCGGCATCCTCGATCGTCTCATCGAGACGGCGCTGCGCTGCCCCACCACCAATATCGAGATCGCCGGGCATACCGACGCCGACGGCGAGGATTCCTTCAACCAGGCTCTTTCGGAAAAGCGCGCGCAGGCGGTGATCGACTATCTGGTCAAGGCCGGCCTGCCCGCCAGCCGCTTCACCGCGGTTGGCCATGGCAGCACGCAGCCGCTCGCCGGCAACGACACCGATGAAGGCAAGGCCCAGAACCGCCGTATCGAATTTCTGGTGAGGTGACGATGCCCTATCTCGTCTCGTTCCATCTGGGCTGGCTGATCGGCTCGCTGCTGCTGGGCTTCTGCATGGGCTGGATCTCGGTGGTCCAGCGCGGCAACGGCACCTCGAAGGTGACGGCGCGCTGGCTCGCCGCGCTCGCCGCCGCGCTGGTCGCGGCCTCGCTCGCCCATGTGGTCCCCGGCCGCTTCGGCTACTGGCTCGATCTCGGCCTGATCATGTTCGCCTGCTACCTCGTCGGCTGCACCGTCGGTGCGTGGCTGCGCGACCGCGTGGTCTCGCGCACCGCGCCACCGGCCGCTCTGTGATGTTGCTGCGCACCCTCACTGAAGGGACGGGGGGCGCGTCCGCCGCGGCCTTCCGGCGCGTCAGAACGCGTCAACTGGCCGCTTCGATCCTCCTCTTTCAACAGTCAGGCCTGCCCCATAGATTGATGTCGGCTTAAGGCGTGACGGAACATTGTGCGGCCGAAATCATCAAAACTTCATGGCGTCCGCGCAGGATTGCCATGGAGATTCGCGTCAAGCCTTGCCGCCGAAAGCGCCAAATCGTGCATCAGGAGCCGTAACCCTGCCTAAAATATTGAAGGCACGTGTTTTTGTTCGGATTGGCGAATTCCACTCCGCCCGAAAACGCGCTAGTGGAGGGGCAGGGGGTATGCGCGATGCCGGAGCCGACGGCGAGGGTTCGCTAGGTGCCTGTGCGTCGTCCGCCTGTCCGCCGGCCACCCTGGCCGCCGAAGCGTTGTTCGAGGTCTAGATGCTGGAAGCCATACGCAGGGCGATGTCGTTTCTGCGCCAGAAGCAAGTCCTGCATAAGCTTGGAGTTGTGATCAGCATCGCGGTCATCGGCATCGCTTGCTACGTGCTCTACCACATGCTCCGAGGCATCGATTTCAACGAGGTCCTCGAGGCGATCAAGAGCACCGAGCCGAGCCAGATTGCGATGGCGGCGCTGTTCGTCGCTGCGGGCTATTTCACCCTGACCTTCTACGACCTTTTCGCCACGCGCGCGATCGGCCATGCCCATGTGCCCTATCGCATCAATGCGCTCGCGGCCTTCACCAGCTATTCGATCGGCCACAATGTCGGCGCCAGCGTCTTCACCGGCGGCGCGGTGCGCTACCGCATCTATTCGGCCTATGGGCTGAATGCGATCGACGTCGCAAAGATCTGCTTCCTCGCCGGCCTGACTTTCTGGCTGGGCAATGCCGCCGTGCTCGGCCTCGGCATCGCCTATCACCCGGAGGCTGCCGCCTCGATCGACCAGCTTCCGCCCTGGCTGAACCGGACGCTGGCGCTGATGATCATCGTGGCGCTGATCGGCTACGTGGTCTGGGTCTGGACCCAGCCGCGGGTGGTCGGCCGCGGCCCCTGGACCGTGGTGCTGCCGGGCGGCCCGCTGACGCTGCTTCAGATCGCGATCGGCATCGTCGATCTCGGCTTCTGCGCGCTGGCGATGTATGTCCTGGTGCCGGACGAGCCCCATGTCGGCTTCGTCGTGGTCGCGGTGATCTTCGTCTCGGCCACCCTGCTCGGCTTTGCCAGCCATTCCCCGGGGGGGCTCGGCGTGTTCGACGCCGCCATGCTGGTCGGCCTCTGGCAGATGGACCGGGAGGAGCTTCTGGGCGGCATGCTGCTGTTCCGCGTCCTCTATTATCTGTCTCCCTTCGTCCTATCTGTAATCTTGCTGACGCTTCGGGAAGTTATCATCGGCGCGCGATCGAAGCGTTTGCATCAGGCGGCGCTCAAGCTGGACCCCGGCCCGGCGCGTGAAGCCGCCTATGTGCGAGAGCGTAGCGACAGCGGCGCCTGACCGGTGCCAGGTCCGTAGGACAAGTCCCCCAGGAGAAGCCCGCCCCGATGGCGATCGACGCCCCATCTTCTCCCCCCGCCCAGCCCTGGTCCGACCGGCTGCGGCACTCGACCATCATCCTGATCGCCGCGGCGCTGGCGCTGTCCGTCGTGGTCTCGCTCGGCGAATTGTCCGCGCTGCACGCCGCGATTGTGTTCCTCTGCATCGCGGTGGCTGCCCTGATCCCGTGGCGGCTGCACGATCCCGCCGCCTCACGCGATGATGTCAGGCGGATCAACCCGGTCGAGAGCGCGGCGGTGGCTGCGGTGGTCGCCGGCATGCCGGATCCGGCGGTGCTGCTCGACCGCGCCGGCCGCGTCATCCATCTCAATGCCGCGGCCGCCCAGCTCGCGCCGGCGCTGCGCAGGAACGAGCTCGCCCAGTTCGCGCTGCGCTCGCCGGAGATCATCACGGCGCTGCGCGAGGCGATCGCCACCACCGAGCCGCGGCGCGCGACCTATCTCGACCATGTTCCGGTCGATCGCTGGATGGAGCTCATGATCACGCCGGTTCCGGTGCCGACCAGCTTCGGCGGCGCCGACAAATGCATGCTGATGACCTTCCACGACCAGACCCCGCTGCGCCGGGTCGAGGAGATGCGCGCCGACTTCGTCGCCAATGCCAGCCACGAGCTGCGCACCCCGCTGGCCGCGCTGTCGGGCTTCATCGACACGCTCCAGGGCCAGGCCAAGGACGATCCCAAGGCGCGCGAGCGCTTCCTCGGTATCATGCACAACCAGGCCACGCGCATGGCGCGCCTGATCGACGATCTGCTGTCGCTGTCGCGGGTCGAGCTGTCGGCCCATGTCCGGCCCGACACCCTGGTCGACCTCATACCGATCATCCGCCAGGTCGCCGACGGGCTCGAGCCGCTGGCCCGCGAGCGCCAGGTCGAGGTGGAGATCGATCTGCCGGAGCTGCCGGTGATGATCGCGGGGGACCGCGAGGAACTGCTCCGCCTGTTCGAGAACCTGATCGAGAACGCGCTCAAATACGGCGCCTCCGGCGGACGCGTCATCGTGTCGCTGACATCAAGTGTCGCCACTGATGGAACTCCGGAAATCCGGGTCCTGGTTCGCGATTTCGGCCCCGGCATCGCGCCCGAGCACCTGCCGCGGCTGACCGAGCGCTTCTACCGGGTGGACGTCGGCGACAGCCGCTCGCAAGGCGGGACCGGGCTCGGATTATCGTTGGTGAAACATATTCTTAACCGTCATCGCGGCCGGCTTCTGATCGAGAGCGTGCCCAGGCAGGGCGCCACTTTCACGGCGTGTTTTCCCCAGGCGAAGGTTTCGGCTTCGGCCTAAAAATCAAGCGAATTCAATCGCTTGGTCGCGTCATCCAACTGTCATGAAACCTTCGTAAAAGCACAGCCGACCGCTCCTAAACGGGCGGCGCGGGGAGCGCGATCGGGCGCGGATGGCGCTTCGCTCCCCTGTATGGAGACCAGCATGAATTTCCTCAAAACTATGGTCGCTGCTGGCTTGGTCGCCGCATCGACGACGGCAGCCTTTGCGGCCGACATCACCGGCGCCGGCGCGACGTTCCCGTTCCCGATCTATTCCAAGTGGGCTGACGCCTACAAAAAGGAGACCGGCAACGGTCTGAACTACCAGTCGATCGGCTCCGGCGGCGGCATCAAGCAGATCCAGGCCAAGACCGTGACCTTCGGCGCCACCGATGCGCCGCTCAAGGCCGAGCAGCTCGAGAAGGACGGCCTCGTCCAATGGCCGATGGTGATGGGCGCCATCGTCCCCGTCGTCAACCTCGAGGGTGTGAAGCCCGGCGAACTGGTGTTCGACGGCGAGACCCTGGCCGCCATCTATCTCGGCAAGATCACCAAGTGGGATGATGCCGCGATCAAGAAGCTCAATCCGAACGTGAAGCTGCCGTCGGAAGCCATCACCGTGGTCCGCCGCTCGGACGGCTCCGGCACCACCTTCAACTTCACCAACTACCTCTCCAAGGCCAGCGCGGACTGGAAGAGCAAGGTCGGCGAGGGCACCGCGGTCGAGTGGCCGGTCGGCGTCGGCGCCAAGGGCAACGAAGGCGTGTCGGGCAACATCGGCCAGACCAAGAACTCGATCGGCTATGTCGAGTACGCCTATGCGAAGCAGAACAAGCTGACCTACACCGGCCTCGTCAACAAGGCGGGCAAGACGGTGCAGCCGACCGTCGAAGCCTTCCAGGCGGCCGCCTCCAACGCCGATTGGGCCAAGGCTCCCGGCTACTACGTCATCCTGACCGAGCAGCCGGGCGAGAAGTCCTGGCCGATCACGGCGGCGACCTTCATCCTCATGCACAAGGATGCCACCGACAAGGCGGCTTCGCAGGAAGCCATCAAGTTCTTCCGCTGGGCGTTCAAGAAGGGCGACAAGCTGGCTGAAGAGCTCGACTACATCCCGATGCCGGACAGCGTCGTCCAGCTGATCGAGAAGACCTGGGCAGCCGATATCAAGAGCTAAGGCGCTCTTCTGTTCCGGAAGACGGTGCGGCGCGAAGACCGCACCGTCGCTCGGACCCCGCGAACGACCGTCCTCCGGACCAATCTCGCGATCCGCGAGCGTCCGGAGCACGAGACCACCGACTTAGAATTCGACTTAGAAAACGATATCATTCAGTAACAGGGGATCGGCGTGGCAGAAATGGCTGTCGAGAGCAACGTGATTGATGCTGCCGGACCTTATGACCGCGCCAAGGCGTTGAGCGCGTTCAAGCTGGGTGACGTCACCTTCTACTGGATCACGCGACTTTCCGCGATCTCGGTGCTGCTCATTCTCGGCGGCATCATCCTTTCGCTGATCGTGGGCGCCTTCCCGGCGATCAAGGAATACGGCCTGTCGTTCCTGTGGACGCAGCGCTGGGCCCCTTCGGCCGATCCGCCCGTGCTCGGCGCGCTCGGGCCGATGTACGGCACGCTCGTCACCTCCTTCATCGCGATGCTGATCGCCATTCCCGTCGGTCTCGGCATTGCGATCTTCCTCACCGAGCTTTGTCCGCAATGGCTGCGCCGCCCGATCGGCATGGCGATCGAGCTGCTCGCCGGCATTCCCTCGATCATCTACGGCATGTGGGGCTTCTTCGTGCTGGGCCCGTTCCTGGCCAACACATTCCAGCCCGCCATGATCAAGATCTTCGACGGCGTTCCTGTGCTGGGCGCGATCTTCGCCGGTCCCCCGTCCTATCTCAGCCTGTTCAATGCCGCGCTGATCCTCGCCATCATGGTGCTGCCCTTCATCACCTCGATCTCGGTCGACGTGTTCAAGACGGTGCCGCCGGTGCTGAAGGAAGCCGCCTACGGCGTCGGCTGCACCACGTGGGAAGTCGTGCGCAGCGTGGTGATCCCCTATACCCGCGTCGGCATCATCGGCGGCGTCATGCTGGCGCTGGGCCGCGCGCTCGGCGAGACGATGGCCGTGACCTTCATCATCGGCAATTCGTTCCGCATCTCTTCATCGATTTTCGCTCCGGGCACCACGATCTCGGCGGCGATCGCATCCGAGTTCGCCGAGAGCGACGGCCTGCACCAGTCCGGCCTGATCCTGCTCGGCCTGCTCCTGTTCGTGCTGACGTTCTTCGTGCTCGCGGCGGCGCGGCTGATGCTGATGCGCCTGGAAACCAAGGCCGGAAAGTGAAGCCATGAACCCGATCTATTCGCGCCGCCGCCGCTGGGACATCGTCATCCGCGGCCTCTGCATCGCAGCCGCCGCCTTCGGCGTCACCTGGCTCGCGCTGATCCTGATCACGCTGCTCTACAACGGTCTGGCCGGGCTCAACCTTCAGGTCTTCGCCGCAGACACGCCGCCGCCCGGATCGAGCGAGGGCGGCCTGCGCAACGCCATCGTCGGCTCGCTGATCATGACCGCGATCGGCGTCGGTATCGGCGCGCCGCTCGGCATGTTCGCCGGAACCTATCTTGCCGAATACGGCCGCAACGACAAGCTGACCTCGGTCATCCGTTTCATCAACGACATCCTGCTCTCGGCGCCCTCGATCATCATCGGCCTGTTCATCTACGGTGCGGTCGTGGTGCCGATGCGAGGCTTCTCGGCCATCGCTGGTGCGCTGGCGCTCGCCGTGATCGTGATCCCGGTCGTGGTGCGCACCACGGAGGACATGCTGCTGCTGGTGCCGAACCCGCTGCGTGAAGCCGCCAGCGCGCTCGGTCTGCCGCGTTCGCTGGTGATCAAGCGCATCGCCTACCGTGCGGCGCGCTCCGGCCTCATCACCGGCGTGCTGCTCGCCACCGCCCGCGTCGCCGGCGAAACCGCACCGCTGCTGTTCACCGCGCTGTCCAACCAGTTCTTCAGCCTGAGCCTGGACAAGACGATGGCCAACCTGCCAGTGACCATCAACAACTTCGTGCAGAGCCCCTACGCCTACTGGAAGCAACTCGCCTGGAGCGGGGCGCTGCTGATCACCCTGACTGTGCTTGCCCTGAACATTGGCGCCCGCATCCTTGGTGCCGAGAGGACCGCAAAATGAGTGAAATGTCTATTTCCGTAAGCGCGCCGACCGTTCATCCCGGCTCGCAGCCGCTGCCCGAGGCGCCTGCCAAGGTCACCGCGCGCAACCTCAATTTCTACTACGGTGAGCACCATGCGCTGAAGAACATCAATCTGGCGCTCGGCACCAATCGCGTCACGGCCTTCATCGGCCCGTCCGGCTGCGGCAAGTCGACCCTGCTGCGCATCTTCAACCGGATGTACGACCTCTATCCGGGCCAGCGCGCCACCGGCCAGCTGTTGCTCGACCACACCAACATCCTCGACCCCAAGCTCGACCTCAATCTGCTGCGCGCCCGGGTCGGCATGGTGTTCCAGAAGCCGACCCCGTTCCCGATGACGATCTATGAGAACATCGCCTTCGGCATCCGCCTCTACGAGAAGATCTCGAAGTCCGAGATGGACGGTCGCGTGGAGAAGGCGTTGCGCGGCGGCGCGCTGTGGAACGAGGTCAAGGACAAGCTCAACGCCTCCGGCCTGTCGCTCTCCGGCGGCCAGCAGCAGCGCCTCTGCATTGCCCGCACCGTCGCGGTGCGGCCCGAGGTGATCCTGTTCGACGAGCCGTGCTCGGCGCTCGACCCGATCTCGACCGCCAAGGTCGAGGAGCTGATCCAGGAATTGTCCGAGAACTACACGATCGCGATCGTCACCCATAACATGCAGCAGGCGGCGCGCGTCTCCGACAAGACCGCCTTCATGTATCTCGGCGAGTTGATCGAGTTCGACGACACCAGCAAGATATTCACGTCGCCGAGCGACCGGCGCACGCAGGATTACATCACCGGCCGGTTCGGCTGAGGAGACGGAACATGGGTTCTGAACATACCGCAAAGGCTTTCGATACCGACCTCCAGGAACTCACGCGCCTGGTCGCCGAGATGGGCGGCATCGCCGAGCGCATGATCGTCGATTCCGTCGACGCGCTGATCCGCCGCGACGTCACGCTCGGTCAGCGCGTCGTCGCCACCGACGCCGAACTCGACACGCTGCAGAAGCGCATTGAGGAGCGCGCCGTGCTCACCATCGCCCGCCGCCAGCCGATGGCCGTTGATCTGCGCGAGATCGTCGGGGCCATGCGCGTCGCGACCGATCTCGAGCGCATCGGCGATCTCGCCAAGAACATGGGCAAGCGTGTCGCAGCGCTGGAAACGGATTTTCATCCGCTGAAACTGTTCCGCGGCCTGGAACACATGACCGACCTCGTGCAGCAGCAGGTCAAGTCGGTGCTGGACGCCTATGCCGCGCACGATCTGCCGGCAGCGATGGCGGTGTGGAAGGGCGACGAGGAAGTCGACGCCATCTGCACCTCGCTGTTCCGCGAACTCCTCACCTACATGATGGAGGATCCGCGCAACATCTCGTTCTGCATCCATTTGATGTTCTGCGCCAAGAACATCGAGCGGATCGGCGACCACGCCACCAACATCGCCGAGACCGTGTTCTACATGATCGAGGGCCAGGCGATCACCGACAAGCGGCCGAAGGGCGACATGACGAACTTCGCCACGACGATCCCGAATACCTAAGGAGCGACGACAACATGGGCGCACGCATTATGGTGGTTGAGGACGAGGAAGCTCTCACCGAGCTTCTTCGCTACAACCTCGAAGGCGACGGCTATGACGTCGAGACGGTGATGCGCGGCGATGACGCCGACACCCGCCTCAAGGAGCACATTCCCGATCTGATCGTGCTCGACTGGATGCTGCCGGGCCTGTCGGGCATCGAGCTGTGCCGGCGGCTGCGCACCCGGCCCGAGACCAAGCAGCTGCCGATCATCATGCTCACCGCGCGCGGCGAGGAGAGCGAGCGGGTGCGGGGTCTTGCGACCGGCGCCGACGATTACATCGTCAAGCCGTTCTCGGTGCCGGAGCTGCTGGCGCGCGTGAAGGGTCTGCTCAGGCGCGCCAGCCCCGAGCGGCTCGCCACCGTGCTCGCCTATGGCGACATCGAGCTCGACCGCGACAAGCGCCGCGTGGCGCGTTCGGGCCGGCCGATCGATCTCGGCCCGACCGAATATCGTCTGCTGGAGTTCTTCCTGGAGCATCCCGGCCGTGTGTTCTCGCGCGAGCAGCTGCTCGACAGCGTCTGGGGCCGTGACATCTACATCGACGAGCGCACCGTCGACGTCCATATCGGCCGCCTGCGCAAGCTGCTCAATCTCGGCCGCGAGCAGGATCCGATCCGCACCGTCCGTGGCGCCGGCTATGCGCTGGACGATCGGTTTGCGAAGGCGGAGCAGGCGTAAGGTCGGGTGAGCTGTTTGCTGGCAGCTGTGGCCACAATCTCAGCTGTCGTCCCGGGGCGCGCGTAGCGCGAGCCCGGGATCCATAACCACAGGACCTGGTGTGGCGAAGACTCGGAGTGACCATCCCGCGCAACGATTGCGCCCTGTGGTTATGGATCCCCGCGTTCGCGGGGATGACACCGAGCAACTGGAGCCGTCATCGTGTGACGGCTGCGGTCTTGATCAGAGAATTCCGCGAGCTCAGCGCGTGCCCGGCTTCGCCGGTGCGCGGCGGCGATCCGCCGCCGGCTGATACGCCACGCGCGAATGCTGGGCGCAGTAGGGCAGGCCGGAGAGCGCCTTGCCGCCGCAGAAGAAGAAATCCGGGCTCGAGGGATCGCCGACCGGCCAGTGGCAGGTCGCCTCGTTCAGCTCCAGCAGTGACAGCCGCTGGCTCATCGGCACCACATTGTCGTAGGTGACGGGTTCGGCCTCGACCTCGACCTCGAAGGCCTGCGCCAGCGCGGTGTTGCCGCGGGCGACGGGGCGGGTCACCCGCATCATGTGCTGCGCGGGCCGCGCCTTGCGCGGCCGGGGCGCTGCCGATGAAGGGCTCTTGGCGCGGCCGGACAAGCCGAGCCGGTGCACTTTGCCGATCACGGCATTGCGGGTCACATTGCCGAGCTCCGCCGCGATCTGGCTGGCCGAAAGTCCGGCCTCCCAGAGCTTTTTCAGCTGCTCGACGCGATCATCGGACCAGGTCAAAACCGTCATTGCACCCTTTCCCTCGCTGCGCGCCTGCCATCCTGGGGCCTTCGCAGCGATTGCCTAAGCCTTCAAAAACCCGTGCCGCCAGAATCCCTTAAGGCTCGCCGGGCGCGCTCAAGACGCCCGAACGTTTACGCCGGTACATGAGGACTTAAGGGATCAGAACTGCTGCACGAGATGTCGTATCTGACAGTCCAAACGCTACAATATGGCGTGACTCCCGCGCAAGAGTCCGCCGACTCGCGTCCACATGTTCCGTGGTGAAAAACCCGCAAAATCGGCACCGCAAGACTACGGATTCAGCGTTTCGCGGGGCTTTCCGGGCGGCATTGACACCCGTCTTGCCAGGCATAAGATAGTGCTACGTGCCGCCCTTAAAAGGCGGCACGTTTCGTTTTCCGGGCCGGTCAATGGTGCGTTGCGTAATGCACGCGTCACACCGTCCGCAACATTCAAGTGACGTCATGACCAACAGCGCCGCGCCGCATTTGCTCCCCGTTTTCGCCAGGGCCGACCTCGGTTTCGAGCGCGGAGAAGGCTGCTGGCTGATCGCGACCAATGGCGATCGCTATCTCGATTTCACCTCCGGCGTGGCGGTGAATGCGCTCGGCCATGCGCATCCCACGCTGGTCAAGGCGTTGCAGGAGCAGGCGACGAAGCTCTGGCACATGTCGAACCTGTTCCAGAGCCCGGACGGCGAGAAGCTCGCGGCGCGTCTGTGCAATGAAAGTTTTGCGGACTTCGTGTTCTTCTGCAATTCCGGCGCCGAGGCGCTTGAAGGTGTGATCAAGCTGGTGCGCCACCATCACTTCTCCAAGGGGCATCCTGAGCGCTATCGCATGATCACATTCGAGGGCGCCTTCCATGGCCGCACGCTGGCGACGCTGGCCGCCACCGGTTCTGCAAAATATCTCGAGGGCTTCGGCCCGCCGATGGACGGCTTCGACCAGGTGCCGCATGGCGATCTGGAAGCCGTGAAGAAGGCGATCGGCCCGAACACCGCCGGTATTCTCATCGAGCCGATCCAGGGCGAGGGCGGCGTTCGTTCTGCGCCTCCCGCATTCCTGAAGGCACTGCGCGAGCTCTGCAACGAGCGCGGCCTCTTGCTCGCCTTCGACGAGGTGCAGACCGGCATGGGCCGCACCGGCGAACTCTTTGCCTACAAGCGCACCGGCGTCGTGCCCGACGTGATGTCGCTTGCGAAGGCGCTCGGTGGCGGTTTCCCGATCGGCGCGGTGCTCGCCACCGCCGACGCTGCACGCGGCATGGGGCCGGGCTCGCACGGTTCGACCTTCGGCGGCAATCCGCTCGCGATCTCGGCTGCCAACGCCGTGCTCGATGTCATGCTCAAGCCCGGCTTCTTCGATCACGTGCAGAAAATGTCGCTGCTGCTGAAGCAGAAGCTCGCCTCCGTGATCGATCGCCATCACGATGTCGTCAGCGAGGTGCGCGGCGAGGGGCTCCTGATCGGCATCAAGGCCGTGGTGCCCTCGGGCGATCTCGTCGCGGCGCTGCGCGCCGAAAAATTGCTCACCGTCGGAGCCGGCGACAACGTCGTGCGCTTCCTGCCGCCCTTGATCGTTACCGAGGCGGAGATCGAAGACAGCGTCGGGCGGCTCGAACGCGCCTGCACTGCGATCTCGTCCAGCCAGACCAAGCGGGCGGCAAGCTGATGAGCAAGACGCCCAATAAAGCTCCAAAGCACTTTTTGGACATCAACGAGCTGCCGCTGTCGGAGCTCAAGAGCATGCTCGCCGCCTCGTCCGCCATGAAGGCGAAGCAGAAGGCGCACCAGCCGGTCAGGCCGCTCGAAGGCAAGACGCTGGCGATGATTTTCGAGCGGCCCTCGACGCGGACGCGGGTGTCGTTCGATGTCGCCATGCGCCAGCTCGGCGGTGAGCCCATCATGCTCACCGGCGCCGAGATGCAGCTCGGTCGCGGCGAGACCATTGCCGATACCGCGCGGGTGCTGTCGCGCTATGTCGATGCGATCATGATCCGCATCCTCAATCACGAGGCGCTCCTGGAGCTTGCGGCCTATGCGACCGTGCCCGTGATCAACGGCCTGACGCGGCGGTCGCATCCCTGCCAGGTGATGGCCGACCTCATGACCTATGAGGAGCATCGCGGCCCGATCGAGGGCAAGACGGTGGCCTGGACCGGCGACGACAACAACGTGCTGGCGTCCTGGGCACATGCCGCCGAGCGCTTCAAATTCCAGCTCAACGTCGCAACACCTCCGGAGCTCGCGCCGAAGAAGGCAATGCGCGACTGGATCAAGACGTCAGGCGCGCCGATCGTGCTCGGCACCGATCCGGAAGCCGCCGTGCGCGGCGCCGATTGCGTCGTCACCGACACCTGGGTGTCGATGGGCGACAAGGAGGGCGAGCACCGCCACAACGTGCTCAAGCCCTACCAGGTCAATGCCAAGCTGATGTCGCTGGCCAAGCCCGATGCGCTGTTCATGCACTGCCTGCCGGCCCATCGCGGCGAGGAGGTCACGGATGACGTGATCGACGGTCCGCAATCGGTCGTTTTCGACGAGGCCGAGAACCGCCTGCACGCGCAGAAGGGTATTCTGGCCTGGTGCTTCGACGCGGTGAAATAGCGGGGGCGTGTGGTGGCGTTGCTGTCGCCCCGCGCACCGCTGTCGTCCCGGACCAGCGCTCGCTTGTCCGGAGCGATCGCGGAATATGTGGTGGTCGCCGCCCCCTTCCATTTTCAGCCCTCCGACCCCAGATAACGCGCCATGGTTTCCCAATCCCCTGACATGAAAACCGGGCCTGAAGGCCCGGTTCGCGCACCATCGGCGGTTCCGATCGACGACGCCGTGCTGCCTTACGAGGTCGACGCGCTCGATGTGCGCGGGCGGCTGGTGCGGCTCGGCCCGGCGCTCGACGATATCCTGACCAAGCACGATTATCCCGCACCCGTCGGCAAGCTGCTCGGTGAAGCCATCGTGCTGACGACGTTGCTCGGCACCGCGCTGAAGTTCGAAGGTCGCTTCATTCTTCAGGCCCAGACCGACGGTCCGGTGTCGTTCCTGGTCGTCGACTACATGGCGCCGGATCGCCTGCGCGCCTATGCACGCTTTGACGCCGAGCGCCTCGGCGAGGCCAAGGACGCCGGCATGCAGTCTGGCGCGCTGCTCGGCCGCGGCCATCTCGCCATGACCATCGACCAGGGCCCCGACATGAGCCGCTACCAGGGTCTGGTTGCGCTCGACGGCGGCAGCCTGGAAGACGCCGCGCACGAATATTTTCTCCGCTCCGAGCAGATCCCGACGCGCGTGCGCCTTGCGGTCGGCGAGGAGTGGCGCTCGAGCGACGGCGGCAAGCATCGCTGGCGGGCCGGCGGCATGCTGATGCAGTTTCTGCCGAAGGCGCCGGAGCGCGCCCGGCAGGCCGATCTGCATCCCGGCGATGCGCCTGAAGGTGTCGAAGTGCACAGTGTCGCCGAAGACGACGCCTGGGTCGAGGCGCGTTCGCTGATCGAGACCGTCGAAGACGTCGAGCTGATCGATCCCGAACTCTCGGGCGAGCGGCTGCTCTACCGTCTCTTCCACGAGCGCGGCGTGCGCGTGTTCAATCCGCAGGTCCTCAAGGCGCAGTGCTCCTGCTCGCGCAATGCGGTCGCCTCGATGCTCAAGAGCTTTTCGCCGGACGATCGTGCCGCAATGGTCAAGGACGACAAGGTCGTCGTCACCTGCGAGTTCTGCTCGTCGGTGTACCAGTTCTCGCCCCACGAGGCGGGCGTGGAAGACGCCTAACGCGGCATCCTCGCAAGGACGATGTGGAGGCAGCTCGCCAAACGTTCGGACATCGCAGGGTAGGCAAAGTGGAGCGTGCCCGCCATGTCCCGTGCGACGATCGGAATGGTGGGCATGGCGCTCTGCGCCTCTGCCCGCCCTGCGACACCGCGCTAGTTCAACACCCGCTTGTTGTCGGGACTGTCGAGCGAGAACGTCGGCACGTCGATCTCGAAGCGCTCGCCGGTTTCGCTGACCATCTGGTAGCGGCCGGTCATGAAGCCCGAGGCGGTCGAGAGCGGCACGCCGGAGGTGTATTCGAAGCGCTCGCCGGGGGCCAGGATCGGCTGCTCGCCGACCACCCCCTCGCCCTTCACCTCCTGCTGGCGGCCGGAGGCATCGGTAATGATCCAGTGCCGCGTCTTGAGCTGCACGGTCTCCTCGCCCGAATTGGTGATGACGATGGTGTAGGACCAGAAATAGCGCGAGCGGTCGGCCGACGACTGCTCCGGAACAAAGTTCGGCTCGACGGTTACTTCGATCTGGCGGGTCACGGCGCGGTACATGGTTGCTATAATAGCCAAATCCGTGCCGGGAACCAAACGCCACAGACGGCTTTGGCGACATCGTCCCGCCAGAATTCGAAGGGAAGGACACCCCAGAGGGAGATTCCCTTATATGATCCGGGCCGCTTTGCGAGACGACGGCGGGACCCCTACATTCCTTCAACGTCGCGTTTTGCGGAAGGGTTCTTAGGCCCCCGATGACCATTGCCGACCAAGTGACGGGATCGACGATCGCGGGGACCGCGGAGGCCAGACCCGCAGGGACCAAGCCGCGCGCCGCCGCGCCGGCCATCACGCTGCCCGCCATCGGCGAGCGCGAGCTCCGGCTCGATCTGTTCCGCGGGCTCGCGCTGTGGCTGATCTTCATCGACCACCTGCCGCCAAGTCTGTTGACCTGGTTCACGATCCGCAATTACGGCTTCAGCGACGCCACCGAGATCTTCATCTTCATCTCCGGCTACACCGCCGCCTTCGTCTACGGCCGGGCGATGCTGGAGAGCGGCGTCCTCATCGCCACCGCGCGCATCCTGCGCCGGGTCTGGCAGATCTACGTCGCCCACGTCTTCCTGTTCACGATCTTCCTTGCCGAAATCTCCTATGTAGCGACCAGATTCGAGAACCCGCTCTACACCGAAGAGATGGGCATCATGGACTTCCTCAAGCAGCCGGACGTCACCATCGTGCAGGCGCTGCTCCTGCGCTTTCGTCCCGTCAACATGGACGTGCTGCCGCTCTACATCGTGCTGATGCTGGCGCTGCCCCTGATCCTGTGGTCGATGAAATGGCGGCCCGACGTCACCCTCGGCCTTTCGGTCCTGCTCTACGCGGTCACCTGGGAGTACGATCTCTATCTGTCGGCCTATCCGAACGGCTTCTGGGCCTTCAATCCCTTTGCCTGGCAATTGCTGTTCGTGTTCGGTGCCTGGTGCGCGCTCGGAGGTGCGCGCCGCATGTCGCGTATTCTGTCGTCACGCGTCACGATGTGGCTGGCGATCGCCTATCTCGTCGCGTCGTTCTACGTGACGCTGACCTGGTATGTGCCGCAGCTCTCCCAGTTCATGCCGAAGCTGATCGAGCAATGGATGTATCCGATCAACAAGACCGATCTCGACGTGCTGCGCTTCACGCATTTTCTGGCGCTGGCCGCGCTCACGGTGCGCTTCCTGCCGCGGGACTGGCCGGGCCTGAAGTCGCCCTGGCTGCGGCCGCTGATCCTGTGCGGCCAGCATTCCCTCGAGATCTTCTGTCTCGGCGTCTTCCTTGCTTTCGCCGGCCACTTCATCCTGGCCGAAGTCTCCGGCGGCGCAGCCATGCATGCCTTGATTAGTCTCTCCGGAGTCCTGATCATGTGGGGGGTGGCCTGGGTCATTTCGTGGTACAAGCGCGTGGCTGACAAGAGCGGTGCGAAGACCAAAAACGCCGTCGGCAATGCCGATCTGGCGGGAGGGGGCTGATGAAGGCGAAGGTTCTCCTGAGCCTGATCCTGCTGTGCGGTGGCCTCGCCGCGCCTGTGGCGCGTGCGGGCGATGCTGCGCCCACGGCTCCCCCCGCGGCGCCCCCTTCCTGCGAATTGCCGGCCTACCTGCTGGCCAGCGAAAGCCCGCTGCCCAAGGTCGCCGCCGCCGTCAAGGCCGGCAAGCCGCTCGATATCCTGGTCATCGGCAGCCGCTCGACGACCATTCCATCTTCGGAGAACAGCTCGTACCCGGCGCGCATGGAGGCGATCCTCAAGGAGAAGCTGCCGCCGTCGGAGGCGGTGCATGTCTCCGTAGAAATACAGAGCAAGAAAACGGCGGAGGAGACCGCCTCCACTTTCGTTAAGCTGATGGAAGCAAAAACGCCTACGTTGGTCATCTGGCAGACCGGGACGGTGGACGCTATCCGCGCCAGCGATCCCGACGAGTTTCGCAGCGCCGTCACCGAAGGGGTTGCTGCGTTGCAAAATGCGGGGGCTGACGTCGTCTTGATGAATCTGCAGTATAGTCCACGCACTGAAACCATGATCTCGGCGCAGCCTTTTCTCGATAATATGCGGGTGGTGGCGCAGGAGCACAGTATTCCGCTGTTCGATCGTTTCGCGATCATGCGGCAGTGGAATGATCAGGGTCAGTTCGACCTGTTCAGCCCGTCCCGCGGGCCCGAGCTGGCGAAGCAGGTCCATGATTGCCTTGGCCGGGCGTTGGCACAGTTCGTGTTCGACGCAGCCCGTCTCGAGCCGGCCCAGCAGCAGAATTGAGGTCTAGCGTTAATGAGTTCTCTCCGCCCTTTTTGCCTGACGACATGGCTGGCCGCGCCTGCAGCCGCGGCGCTGTTGTTGCTGATTCCGGCCTCGAAATCGCATGCCCAGACGCCAGCCGCCCAGGCGACACCCGCCCCCGCGCAGTCGGCTGATCCCGCTCCCACTTCGCCCTCCCAGACCACCGTCGCTGCGACGTCGCCCGAGCAGCGAGGTATCACGGCGCGCGCCATCGACAAGGTGAAGCAGGCCGCCAAATCCGCCAGCGACATCTTCAACCGTGTGCCCTGCCAGCCGCCGAAGGACGGTTCGAAGGCGATGGGCTCGCTACCGCACGTTGCTGGCAAGCTCGTCGCCGGCCTGCCCGTCGTCATCGTCGCGTTCGGCTCGTCGTCGACTCAAGGGTTCGGCGCGAGCTCGCCGGAGTTCAATTACCCCAATCGTCTCGCCGCGCAGCTGCGCCGGCACTATCCGACCGCCGACATCAGCGTCGTCAATGCCGGCGTCGGCGGCGAGGACGCCCCCGAGATGATGAAGCGCCTTCAGACGCAGGTGATCGACATGCATCCGGATCTCGTGATCTGGCAGGTCGGCACCAACGCCGTGCTGCGCAATCTCGATCCCGGCGAAACCGCCAAGATGGTGGAGGACGGCATCAGCCGCATCCAGGCCGCGGGCGGCGCCGACATCGTGCTGGTCGATCCGCAATATTCGCCGGCCGTCAACCAGCGCGCCGAGAGCGCAGGCAAGATGGTGAAGCTGCTCAGCAAGGTCGCCGAGCTCCGTCACGTCGGAATCTTCCCGCGCTTCGAGGTGATGCGCGACTGGCATGAGAAGCAGGCCATTCCGGTCGAGGGCTTCGTGATCGCCGATGGCCTGCACATGAACGATTGGGGCTATGCCTGCTTCGCTCAGCTGTTGGGTGACGACATCATCCGTTCCGTCGGCCAGATCAAGCTCGGGGTGAACGTGCCCGCGGACGTGCGGACGTACCGGCCGATGTGAGAGGGCGAATAGGGAATGGCGAGTAGCGAATAGATCGACCTATTCGCCAATCACTATTCGCCATTCACGCCTTCTCCAGCGCCGCCGTCAGATCCTCGATCAGATCGTCGGCATGTTCGAGCCCCGCGGAGAAGCGAATGAATCCCTCGCTGATCCCGAGCGCGGCACGGTCCTCCGGCTTCAGGCGCTGATGCGTCGTCGTCGCCGGATGCGTGACGAGGCTCTTGGCGTCGCCGAGATTGTTCGAGATCTTCGCAAGCTTCAATTCGTTGAGCATGCGGAACGCGGCCTGCTTGCCGCCCGTGACCTCGAAGCCGACCAGGGTCGAGCCGCCGCGCATCTGCTTCTTCACCAAGGCTGCCTGCGGATGATCGGCGCGGCCGGGATAGACCAGCCGCGAGATCTTCGGATGGCTCGCCAGCACCTCGGCGATGCGCGCTGCGGTCTCGGTCTGCGCGCGCACGCGCACGCCCAGCGTCTCCAGGCCCTTGAGCAGGACCCAGGCATTGAACGGCGAGATCGAGGGGCCGGTCTGGCGCATGAAATTGTGGATGTGTTCGGCGATGAAGGCTTCCGACGACAGGATGATGCCGCCCAGGCACCGGCCCTGGCCGTCGATATGCTTGGTCGCGGAATAGACGACCACGTCGGCCCCTAGCGCGAGCGGGCTCTGCCAGATCGGAGTGGCGAACACGTTGTCGACCACGAGCCGCGCGCCGCCCTTGTGCGCGATCTCGGCGATCCCGGGGATGTCGAGGACGTCGAGGGTCGGGTTGGTCGGGCTCTCCAGGAAGAACGTTTTGGTGTTGGGCTTCAGCGCGCGCTGCCATTGGTCGAGATCGAGCCCGTCGACCAGCGTGGTCTCGATGCCGTAGCGCGGCAACAAGTCCTGGATGACGTAGAGGCACGAGCCGAACAGGGCGCGCGAAGCCACGACGTGATCGCCGGCCTTGAGCGGTGCGAGGATCGCGGTCGTCACCGCGGCCATGCCGGTCGCCGCCGAGCGGGCGGCTTCGGCGCCTTCGAGCTCGATCATGCGGCGCTCGAACATCGCGATGGTGGGGTTGGAGTAGCGCGAATAGATGAAGCCGGGATCCTCGCCCTTGAACCGCGCCTCGCACTCCTCGGCGCTGTTGTAGACGTAGCCTTGGGTGAGGAACAGCGCCTCCGACGTCTCGCCAAATTGCGAGCGCAGGGTCCCGGAATGGACCAGGCGGGTTTCGGGACGGTAGTTGGCAGGCGACTTCGACATAGGACCCTCCGACATGACCATTCGATGCGCAAACGGTCACAAAAAAACCGGCCTGGATATCTCCACTGGCCGGGATCACAGAGGTCCCCGGCCTGTTTAGCGACTTATTTAACGTGGCTGCAAGCCGGCCGGCTCAAATCACCACGGGATAAGTGATGCTCATATTCCGCAATGCCCTTTCCGTCAAGGCGTCCATCGGCTAGCCGTAACAGGCTGTTTTTCCCGTATGTCGGGATGCAAGAGAGCCCTGATGAGGACCCCCGGTTGACGTTCACGGTCGCCGCCGACGCCAATGGTATCCTGCCCGACCGCATGATCGCGGCGATGGCGGAAGCGGGGCTCATCCTGCCCGAATACGACTTTGTCGAGAGCCAGATCCAGCCGGCGAGCCTCGATCTGCGCCTCGGCGATATCGCCTATCGCGTCCGCGCGAGCTTCCTGCCCGGTCCCGGCGCCACGGTCGCCGAACGCATCGATGAATTGAAGCTGCACGAGTTCAGCCTCGCCGACGGCGCGGTGCTGGAGACCAACTGCGTGTACATCGTGCCGCTGCTGGAAAGTCTGGCGCTGCCGCCGGAAATCGTCGCGGCAGCCAACCCCAAGAGCTCGACCGGCCGGCTCGACGTCTTCACCCGCGTGATCGCCGACGGCACCCGCCGCTTCGACATGATCGGCGCCGGCTATCATGGCCCGCTTTATGCCGAGATCAGCCCGAAGACCTTTCCGGTGCTGGTGCGCGAGGGCTCGCGCCTGTCGCAGGTGCGTTTCCGCACCGGTGATGCCATCCTCAATGCCGACGAGCTCGAGGCGCTGCATGCCGCCGAGCGCCTCGTCGACATCGACGATGCTGACCTCTCCGGCGGTGTCGCCGTCTCCGTCGACCTCTCCGGCGAGAAGGCGAGCGGCTTCGTCGGCTATCGCGCCAAGCGCCACACCGGTGTCGTCGACGTCGATCGCCGCTCCGGCTACGCGGTCGAAGACTTCTGGGAGCCGATCTCGGCCCGCCCCGACGGTAGCCTCATCCTCGATCCCGGCGAGTTCTACATCCTCGCCTCCAAGGAAGCTGTGCAGGTGCCACCCGACTACGCCGCGGAGATGGTGCCGTTCGATCCTTTGGTGGGCGAGTTCCGCGTGCACTATGCCGGATTCTTCGATCCCGGCTTCGGCTATGCCGGCGCCGGCGGGCAGGGCTCGCGGGCCGTGCTTGAGGTGCGCTCGCGCGAAGTGCCGTTCATCCTCGAGCACGGCCAGATCGTCGGCCGCCTCGTCTATGAAAAGATGCTCGCCCGCCCCGACGCGATGTACGGCCAGCGCATCGGCTCGAACTACCAGGCGCAGGGCCTGAAGCTGAGCAAGCATTTTCGGGTGTAAGTGTCAGCAAGCGCTGCGCGTGAACCATGGCTCAAAGCGGCGGCTTCGGCCGTGGCGGCTTCGGACCAAAGGCGCGTGCCGTATCGCGCTGCGGACGGTTCACCCTGGTTAGTGCGAGCTGTCGCGCATACTCCTTGTCGCCGGCGTCCTTGTATTGCGGACTGGTCAGTGCCGCCATCAACGCCACCACGTCGTCGATCTCGGTCTCCCTCAGCGCCAGCGGCTGGATGTCCTCATCGAGCCACGCGTCAGCGACGCCGTCGCCCTTGTTGTAGTGATCCATGACGTCCCACAGCGTTTCCATCGATCCGTCGTGAAAGTAGGGCGCGGTCACCAGGATATTTCGCAGGCCGGGCGTCTTGAAGGACGCAATGTCGCCCGGCCGCTTGGTGATCAGGAAACGTCCCAGAACCGACATTTCGTTCGCGATCGCCGCGTTGTCGACATCCAGCGCACGTCCCTGCGCCAGCTCGCGCTCGGCCTGCTCCGCCAGCGCACCGACGCGATGCCGAAGGATGCCGATGCCGATGTTGTGAAAATCGTGATCGGTGAAGACAGTTGGATCGCGCTCTCTATCCGTCAGCGCATGGCAAAGATTGCAACGCGCCTTGTTGTTGAACAATTCCCAACCACGTTTGGCCGAATCGCTGATCGCATTCGCATCTCCAGCGATGAAATGATCGAAGGGCGAATCGAAGGACGCGAGCGTCCGTTCATAGGTTGCAATGGCGCGCAACATGTCCTGTTCGTTGACGCCGCGGCCGAAGGCCTGCATGAACTGGGCCTGATAGTCCTTGTCGCCGGCGATCTTGGATACAGCATCGCCGATGCTGGCCGAGCCCATCTCGAGAGCGTTGGTGATCGGCAGCGCCGCCTGCTGCTCAAGCGTGTCGACGCGACCGTCCCAGAACTGCGACTTGTTGTAGAGCGCATTCAGCACGGTCGGGGCGTTGCGTTGGCCGGCGCGCCCATGGATGCCGATCGACACTGGCCTGCCGTCGGTGAAGGCGCGTGCCGGATCGTGGCACGTGGCACAGGCGATGGTGCCGTCGCCCGAGAGCTGGGCGTCGAAGAACAGCTTCTGTCCCAACGCAACCGTCGCAGGTGCAAGCGGCGTTGCCGGCGGGATCACTGACGCTGTCAGCGCCGCGGGAAAACCGACCTGATCCCGCGAGCGCGGCTCGGCGAGTGGCCTTGCCCAGGCAGCGGCGGCGGTTGCCCCGGCGCCAGCGCTGGCGGTGGACTGACCACGCTGTCTTCGTCCGCCGCCGATACGGGAAGCAACGGCAAGATCTGCGACAGAAGCAGAAGAACAGCCAGCGATATTGCGCGCATCCGATAGCCCTTGTTCTCGGGACAAGTAAGAAAGCTAACACGAAAGGTCCTGAACGTCATGCTGAGCGAATCGATGAAAGCGTATCGAGATTGCTCCAAGCCGTAGACGAGCGAAGCGATATCCGGGATGATCAGAGGAAGGATCCGGATATAGCGTCGCTCATCCGGTTACTTTTCTGGATCGCCGATCTGGTCGGGCATGACGGCCGCGCGCGTGGCTCGGTTGCGTCGCCTCTCGCGCAATGACACAGTCCGTTACAACAGATCCATCGGGAGCAAGCATGAGGAGCGAAACAGAAGCGGCGCAGAAAGCGCAATGGAGACGCTGGCGGGCGGTCGCCGATCTCTATCATGCTTATTTCACCGGCCTCATCCTCACCGTGGTGACTCGGCGCGGGACAGCGGATGCCGCGGAATTCGTCTTCCGTGTGTTCCGCCGCCAGCAGCAGGAGCGTTTCCTGCCCGGGCTCGAGAAGCTCGGGCTCAGCCATCTGCCGCCGGCGGTGGCGGCTGCCCAATATCATTATCTCTCCAACTGGATCGGCGGCGTGCATGTCGAATACATGTATGAGAGCGACAGCAAAGCCTGGATTCGCTATCCGCCGCCACGCTGGATCTGGAGGGGCACCGCGATCTGCGGCGTGCCGGGCGAGGTCAGCCGCGCGATGCTGCGTGGCTGGCACGCCAACAACGGCGTTGCGCTTGGTGATCTCAGGCTCGGCTTCGTCTGCACCAAGCAGAGCGTCGATGGCCAGGATGGGCTCGAAGGCTATTATCATCAGTACGACCATCCGCTCGAGCTGGACCAGCGCCTGGTGTTCGCCCGTCATCTGGAAGCTCCATTGTTCGATGCGAAGACCGCGCCGGCGCTGCCGGTCGCGAATTGGCCGAAGCCGCGTCTGGAAAAAGCCTATCGCAACTACGCCATGGAATATGTCCGCACCGCCGCGCCCGTGATGGTGCAGCTGTTCGGTCCGGAGGATGCCGGCTATCTCCTGCATCTCACCGGCAAGCTGATCGGCATGCAATATTTCGACGAGGTTGCCCCGGCGCTGGCAATGACCCGCGGCGGCGCGAGAGAGTTCGCATCGTTCCTGAGCGCGTTGTTTGCCGCGCAGGATGATGCGGCCGAGACCACGCAATCAGAAGGCACGTTCGAAATACACCAGCAGAGCTGGAAGCTGATGGACGACGTCGCCGACCACCACCCCGCTTGTGCGCAGGTGCTGGCGGGATTGTTCGAGGGGCTCGCCGCGGGGTGCGGACGGCACATTGGCGTGCAGATGCGCTCTGCGGCCGCTGGCCGTCCGCCCCTGGTCTGGACGATCGGGTAAGTTCACCGATTGGGAGCGCTGCCGCAGGGCACGCCTGCACCCGACGCAGGAAGAATCGGCGCGCACCGTGCTAACAAGTCCCCGCCGCGCCCTGCGCGCGAATGGATTGATTGGCACACCCGTTCATTGCCGCGCCGCAAATGGCGCTTCTGCCCGGGAGAGGACATGACGGACATCGCCGAGATCCCGGTCGATGAGCAAGAGCGCCCGCTGCCGCCGCCCCCGCGCTCCGTCAAGAGCGCGCTGACCGACGGGCCGATTCTGCGCACGCTGCTCTCCCTCGCCTGGCCGAACGTGATCGGCTTGTCGGCCGGCATCTGCGTGGTGATCGCGGAGACCTCTTATGTCGGCCGGCTCGGTGTCGAGGCGCTGGCGGCGATGGCGCTGGTGTTTCCGACGGTGATCCTGACCATGACGATGTCGGGCGGCGCCATGGGCGGTGCGGTGGCCTCGGCCATCGCGCGTGCGCTCGGCGCCGGCGATCGCGAGCGCGCCGGAACGCTCGCCGTGCATGCGATGCTGATCGGCATCAGCTTCGGTCTCGTCTTCATGCTGGGCATGCTGATCTTCGGGCCCAGGGTGCTCGAAATGCTTGGCGGCCGCGGCGCCGTGCTGACGCATGCGATCGCCTACACGCAGGTGTTTTTCGGCGGCGCCGTGCTGCCGTGGTTGCTCAACACCATGGCGGGTGTCCTGCGCGGCACCGGCAACATGAAGCTGCCGTCATTTCTCATCCTCAACTCCGCGGCCTGGCAGATCGTGCTCGGCGGCACGCTGGGTCTCGGGCTCGGACCGGTGCCGCAGTTCGGAATGCGCGGGGTCGCGGCCGGCGCGCTGATCGCCTATTCCATGAACATCTGCATCATGGGCTGGTACCTGTTTTCCGGCCGCGCGCGGATCGTACTGAGGTTGCGCGGCTTGCGCATCCGATGGGCGATGTTCTTCGACATCCTCAAGGTCGGCGCCATCGCCTGCTTCTCGCCGCTACAATCGGTGCTGACGATCTCGATCTTCACCCACATGCTGGCGAAGTTCGGCACCGCGATCCTCGCCGGTTACGGCATCGGCGCGCGGCTCGAGTTTCTGCTGACCTCGATCGCGTTCTCGTTCGGCATCGCCTGTGTGCCGATGGTCGGGATGGCGATCGGCGCAGGCCGCATCGCACGCGCCCGGCGCATCACCTGGATCGCCAGTGCGGCCGCTTTCGTGGCGGTTGGTGCGCCTGCGTGCCTCGTTGCGATGTTCCCGGATCTCTGGGTCAACATGTTCACCGACAGCGTGGCCGTGCGCGCGGCGAGCCATCAATATCTCTCGACCGTCGGGCCGTTCTACGCCTTCTTCGGCCTTGCAACGACGATGTATTTCTCCTCGCAAGGCGCCGCCAAGGTGATCGGCCCGGTGCTCGCGCAGACGGCGCGGCTGATCTATATCGCGGCCGTCGGCTGGTGGCTGTCGACGCACGACGCCAGCGCGCAGAGCTTCTTCTGGCTGGCCGCAAGCTCGATGGTCGTGCTCGGTGTGCTGTCGTGCTCCAGCGTGGTGCTGACACGCTGGGGGCCGCGCAAGGCGAAAGCTGCGATCAGGCCGGCGCTTTCAGCTGCCGACTAAAGCGTTAGCTGGCAAATCACTGTCCGCACCCCTCATGGCATGCTCCTCGCGTGCTTGGCTCCATCGGGAGAGCGGAGCCGACCGGACGTACGCGGGCATGGTTACGGCTGGCGAGGGCGCGCCCTGTGAAGAACATCACGCAGACGCAGGCGGGAATGCCCTGTGGATCGCGCCGACGGCCTCCTTCGTTTGCCCTTGAATGTAGGCCGCGAGCTCGTTCGGCAGCACGTCGATGATCCAGACCAGCCGGCAGCGCACCTCGCTCTCGGCGATCACCTGCACGGAGGCGCTGTAATGCTTCAGCCGCTCGTTGCTGATCGCATAGACGAGGCGCTGTCGCGCATCGTCGCAATCGACCAGCACCTCGCGTGCGACCGAACCATTGGCAAAGGTGACGATGCGCGCATCGTCGTCGAGCGTGCAGGCGGTGACGAAGCCCGGCACCAGCCGCTGGTGCAGCGCGCCGAAATCGCGCACCGCGTCCCAGACGTCGCGTGCGGAGGCGGGGAGGGGGATGTCGTTGCGGATGGACGCCATCAACGTGTCCTTGATTGTGATAAGTGGTGCCGCGGGCATCGTCATTGCGAGCGTGGCGAAGCAATCCAGAAATGTTTCCGCGGGGACAGCCTGGATTGCTTCGTCGCGAGAGCAGAGAGCTCACACGCAAACCGCCTCGACATTGTTGCCGTCGGGGTCGATCAAGAACGCCGCATAATAGGTCGGGCTGTAGTCCTTGCGCGGCCCGGCGCCGCCATTGTCGCGGCCGCCGCTCTTCAGGCCTTCGCTGTGAAACGCCTTCACCTCGTCATGGTTCTTGGCGCGGAAGGCGATATGGGCGCCTTCGGCCTTCCGGCCCTTGTTCAGGTGCAGCCACAGCGCCGGCTCGCCCTTCGGCCCGAAGCCGGCATAACCGTCGCCACTCGAGCACAGGACATAGCCGAGCGGCGCCAGCACTGCGGTGTAGAAGCGTGTCGAAGCGTCGAGGTCGGCAACACGCAATCCGATGTGGTCGTACATGTTCGTCTCCATTGCAGAAGCGTGCCGAGAGGGGCACGCGGCGGAGACGACCCTAGTCAGTTGAGGGCAGGCTGCTCTTGGAGAATCTTGCGCTGTCCCTTCGAGGCCTGGCGGAATTTGGTCGGGGATACGCCGGCAGCGCGATGGAAGGTGCGGACGAAATTGGAGAGATCGCCGAAACCGACGTCATAGGCGATGTCGGTGATCGCGATGTCGTCGTCAGTGAGCAGCCGCGCGGCGTGCCGCAGCCGCGAGCGCACCAGATATTGATGCGGGGTGACGCCGAGCACGCTCGAGAACAGCCGCAGGAAATGGAACGGGCTGAGGCCCGCCTGCCGCGCGGCCTGTTCGAGGTCGAGCTCGGCATGCGAGTTGTCGTCGATCCACAGCGCGGCCTCGACGGCGCGGCGGCGGTCGCGCGCGGTGGGGGTAGCTGGCTTGCGCACCTTGCCCGAGACGACGTCAATGAAGCGGCCGGCGAGGATCTGGCCGATCTCGTCGAGACCGAGGTCGCTGTTGCCATCTGCTGCCGTCTGGGCGAGCTCGCCCAGCACCATCAGCTCGGGCAGCGGCGGCGTCGCGCCGATTTGCCAGACCTCACGGCGCCCGCCGAGAGTCTCGACCAGCTCCTCGCTGAGAAAGAACGACAGGCAGACGTCGCCGGACACGTGCTCATGCGTGCAGGTGTATTCCTCGCCGGGGGCGCCGACCAGCATCGAGCCTGCCACCAGCTCGAAGAAACCGGCGCGGCAATGGCAGCCGAAGCTCCCTGCGCGGACATAGGCGATGGAATGGCCGGCGCGGCATTCGGCAAACGGCGTATCGTCCGGTCCCGCATCGCAGCGAAATTCGGAGACCGTCATTGATGGCGTCGTCAGCAGCGTGGTCGCATCCATCCGGCCTATCTAGGTAGGCGCGCGGGGCGGAGCAACGGGCAGCAGCACCTCGAACAGCGTCTTGCTGGCGACGGGATGGGCGCCTTCGAGCGCCAGCAGCCGCCGCTTGGAGATCATGCCGGCATAGGGCGAAAGCCGGTCGGTGTAATTGCCGGTCTCCAGCACCCGGTGACAGGGCACGATCAGCATGTAGGGATTTTTGGCGATCGCCTGCGCCACCGAGTGCACGGCGCCGGAGGCGCCCAGCGCCTTGGCGATTTCGTGGCAGGTGCGCGTTTCGCCGCGCGGGATCGTGCAGGTGTACTCGTAGACCCGCCGGTTGAAGCCGGGCACCCCGCCGGCGTCCAGGCTGACGTCGGAGAAATCGGGGTCGCCGCCTTGCAGCAGGCCGACAATCCCCTCGATCGCCAGCTCAGCGTTCTCGGACGGCCGCTGCTCCCGTGCCTCGGGATGGGCCAGGAAAATCCGGCGGCGGGTGTCGATCTCCCGCGCCTCCGGCAATTGCACGGCGACCACGCCGGTGCCGCTCCAGATGATGCCACAGCGCCCCAGCGCCGTGTCGAATATCGCGTAAGCACGCCCCGCCATGCACACGCCCCACTCAGTGCACGTTTCGCCCCAGACACGAAATCATAACACCGCCACAATCCGGCGCACTTGGAATCTTTTCAGGACGTTAACAACCGTCGGGCCGGGCGCGCCAAACCGCTTGGCGGGACGCGCCGTCTCGGCTAATCAGGAGGGGCGCAAGGCGCGTAAGCGGGCGTAGTTCAATGGTAGAACGGCAGCTTCCCAAGCTGCATACGAGGGTTCGATTCCCTTCGCCCGCTCCAAGACTTTAGCCCGGCAAGCTTCGCAGAAACTCCACGATCGCCGCGTTCACCTCCGCCGGCCGCTCCTGCTGCGTCCAGTGTCCGCAGCCGGGCAGCATTATGATCTCGCGGAGCTGCGGCACCCATTGCTTCATGTGGGCGAGATGATCGGCCGCACCGGGGAAGGCGATGACCATGTCGTGGTCGCCTGCCATGAAAAGCGACGGCACCACAACCTTCACGCCCTCGAAGGCCCCATCAATTCCCAATTGCGATCGATGTTGCGGTAGTAATTGAGCGGCCCGCGAAAACCGCTGCGCGTAAATTCGGCGCCATAATAGTCGAGATCGGCGGCGCTCAGCCACGAGGGCAGCGGCACCTGCATCTTCGGCAACATTCCGTCCTTGCGCGAAACCATGCCGACGCCAACGGTCCGTCCCTGACGCTCGGCATTGGCGCGGATCGCCGCGGCCCCTTCGCCGGAACCGCCAAAGAGCATGGCACGGAGCGTTGCGCGAGGATCCTGTTCGAACTCCGCTTCGGCGATACCCGGCTCCTGGAAGTACAGCTGATAGAACTGCGCATCCGCCGTCTGCGGCATGACGCTCGTCGGCCGCACAGGACTGCGCGGTCGATAGGGTACGCTGAGGATAGCGGCGGCGCGGAAGCGATCGGGCCGCAGGCGCGCCGTGTGCCAGGCGATCGTCGCACCCCAGTCATGGCCGACGATGACGGCATCCTTCGCCCCGAAGGCGTCGAGCACGCCGACGAGGTCGCCGACCATGTGGAGGATCGTGTATTGATCGATTGCTTCGGGCCGGTCGCTCTTTCCGTATCCACGCATGTCGGGCGCAACCGCGTGGTAGCCAGCCGCTGCCAACGCCTCGAGCTGATGCCGCCAGGAGTACCAGCCTTCCGGAAAGCCGTGGCAGAGCAGAACCATTGGCCCCTCCCTCTGCTCGGCGACATTGAGGCTGATGCCGTTGGTCTTGATCGTCCGCTGCGTCGGCTCGCCCATATCGTCGCCTCCGATTGGTGATTGTGGTTGGTGCCCATCCTAATCGGCCCAACGTGCTCAGCAAAGATTCTAATATATTGGTCTTCCCGCTCCCGGCGTTTGCCTCTGTGCGCGCTAGGCTGCTCTTGCGCCGATGGGTGCGGTCCTCGTGTCGGGTGATGTTCGGATGAAAGCCATGGACCAGCAGAAACTCGATCGCGCGATCGGTCGGCGCCTGAAGACGCTTCGGACGCAGGCGGGCATGACGTTGAACGAGCTCGCAGCACGCTCCGGCGTCAGCCGGGCCATGATCGGGCGGGTGGAGCGGGCGCAGAGCAGTGCGACGGCGGCGCTGCTCAACAAGCTTTGCGCGGCGCTCGACGTCACGCTCAGCGACGTCGTCGCGATCGCCGAAAAGCCGCCGGAGCGCCTAGTGCGACTTGCGGACCAGCCGCTCTGGCGCGATCCCGACAGCGGCTATCGCCGGCGTCATGCCTCGCCGCCGGATGCGGCCAGCGGCATCGAGATCATCGTCGTCGACCTTCCGGCCGGCGCTCGCGTCTCCTACAGCCCCTGGGGCCGCAACGCCTTCACCCAGCAGCTGCTGATGCTGGAGGGCGCGATCGCCGTGCATATCGATGCCAAGGCCGTGCGGCTGCGGGAGGGCGATTGTCTGGATTTCGACGTGATGCGCGCCGTGATTTTCGAGAACGAAACGAAACAGGACGCGCGCTACGTCATCATCATCAGGCGCGGCGCGTCCTACGGCAAGATGTGAGGGCAGGACATGGAGACGAGCACGATGCAGATCCGCACCGGCGACACCTATGATCCCCGCGTCGTCGCGCTGCTCGATCACCACGTCACGGCCGCGCGGGCGCAGACGGCGCCGGGCAGCGCCCACGCGCTCGATCTTGCGGGCTTGCGTGCACCCGACGTCGCGTTCTGGACCGGCTGGGACGGCGAGACGCTGGTCGCCACCGGGGCGTTGAAGACGCTTTCGGCGAGCCACGGCGAGGTCAAGTCGATGCACACGCTGCAGACCGCGCGGCGGCGCGGCTATGGCGGCCGGATGCTGCGTCACATCATCACGGAGGCTCGTGCGCGCGGCATGACGCGGCTCAGCCTCGAGACCGGCTCGTGGGACTATTTCAAGCCGGCCCACGCGCTCTACCTTGCGCACGGCTTCATCGTCTGTGGCCCGTTCGAGGGCTATGTCGAGGATCCCAACAGCCTGTTCCTGGCGCTGGACCTGTCGGCGCCGGCGCGTCGGTAGCTCAGGAGCGCGTCTCCACGCAAGGCACGCAAATCAGCGAGGTCGCCTCAAAATGAGTTGCGCACCTCAAAACACCTCTGCTAGCCTTCAGCCATGGCCGAGACGCTCACCCCGACCGCGCTAACGCTAAAGGACATCGCCCGCGAGGCAGGCGTCAGCCTCGCCACGGTCGATCGCGTCCTGCACAATCGCCCGGGCGTGCGGCCGGACACGGTGCGGCGCGTCAAGGCGGCGATCGAGCGCAATTCGTTCCAGCCGCATGTGGCCGCCGCCGAGCTCGCACGCGGCCGCGCCCGCCGTTTCGCCTTCGTGATGCCGTCGGGGCCAAACCCGTTCATGCAGCAGATCGAGGCCTATCTCGGCGAGATGGCAGCCTGGCTGGCGGCCCGCCGCCTTAGCGTCGAGACGGTCGCAACCGACGTGTTCGACCCCTCGGCGCTCGCAGCCTCGCTGGAGGCATTGTCGGGCGATTGCGACGGCGTTGCCGTGGTGGCACTGGATCATCCCGCCGTGCGCGCTGCCATCAACGATCTCGTCGATGCCGGCACCAAGGTCGTGACGTTGGTCTCGGATGTACCATCCTCGCGCCGGCACCATTATGTCGGCATCGACAATATCGCCGCGGGCCGCACGGCGGGCGCGCTGGTCGGGCGGCTGGTCGGCCGGAAGCCCGGCAAGGTCGCGATCGTCGCGGGCTCGCAGGGCCTGCGCGATCATGCCGAGCGCATCTTCGGCTTCAACCAGGTGATGGCGACGGAATTCCCCGATCTCAGCGTGCTGCCCGTGCTGGAAGGGCGCGACGAGGACGACCGTTCGGAGCAGCTGCTGGGCCGGCTGCTCGGCAGTCATGCCGACATTGTCGGTCTTTATAATGTCGGTGCCGGCACGCAGGGCGTCGCCAAGGCACTGAACGACAAGGCGTTGAGCGAAATCGGTCGCGACAAGCAGGTGGTGTTCGTCGGACACGACGTCACGGCGCTGACGCGCCGATTGCTGCTGCAGGGCGTGATGGATGCTGCGATCTCGCAGAACCCCGGACATGAAGCGCGCGCGGCCGTGCGCGTGCTGCTGGCGCTCGCCCGCGGCGAGCCGATCCTGCGCGAACAGGAGAAGATCAGGATCGACATCGTGATGCGGGACAATCTGCCTTAGCGGCAGGCGGATTTCGGAACGGCCCGCTGCGGGGAAAGCGACGCAAGATCGCGCACCGCAGCAGGCGAAAGGGAGGATAGCGTGTATCTCGGGATCGACATCGGCACGTCCGGTGTGAAAGCGGCGCTCGTGAACGAAGCCGGCGCGGTCGTCGCGACGGCGGCGCGCGAACTTGCGCTGTCGCACCCTGCGCCGCTGTGGTCCGAGCAGGATCCCGACGCCTGGGTCGATGCGGCCATCGGCGCAATCGACGATCTCGCCGCGCGCCAGCCGCGCGAGGTTGCGCAGGTTCGTGGCATCGGGCTGTCAGGCCAGATGCATGGCGCGACGCTGCTCGGCAAGGACGGCCGGCCGCTGCGTCCGGCCATCCTCTGGAACGACGGTCGCTCGCAGGCCGAATGCGCCACGCTGGAGCGGCGCTGTCCCTCGCTGCACACGATCACCGGCAATCTGGCGATGCCCGGCTTCACCGCCCCGAAATTGCTATGGGTCGCGCGGCAAGAACCCGAAGTTTTCGACCGCGTGGCAAAGGTGCTGTTGCCGAAAGCCTATGTTCGCTATCGCCTCACCGGCGAGATGGTCGAGGACATGTCGGACGCGGCCGGCACGCTGTGGCTGGATGTCGGTCTGCGTCGCTGGTCGGCCCTGCTGCTGCATGCCACCGGGCTCGATCTGCACCACATGCCGCGCCTGGTCGAGGGCAGTGAGGTGAGCGCCGTGCTCGCGCCGGACTACGCGCGGCGCTGGGGCATGCAGAAGGATGTCGTGGTCGCGGGCGGTGCCGGCGACAATGCGGCCAGCGCGATCGGGCTCGGTGCCATCGTGCCGGGCGATGCCTTCCTGTCGCTGGGAACGTCGGGTGTCCTGTTCCGCGTCACCGATCGCTTCGCGCCGGCGCCGGCATCAGTCGTGCATGCCTTCTGTCACGCGCTGCCCGGCCTCTGGCACCAGATGGGCGTAATGCTGTCGGCGGCGGCCTCGCTCGCGTGGCTCGCAGGCGTGATGGAGACGCCGGCTGCAGCGCTGCTGGCGCCGCTCGGCGAGCGCGTCGACGGACCAAGCCCGGTCAAATTCCTGCCCTATCTCGATGGCGAACGCACGCCGCACAACGATGCCGCGGCCAGCGGCGCCCTTGTCGGCTTGCGCGGTGCGACCGGCCGGAGCCAGATCGTCCAGGCTGTACTCGAAGGCGTCGCCTTTGCCGCGCGCGACAATCTGGCGGCGCTGAGCGCGGCGAGCGGACCGATTGCCGAAGTCGATCTCGTCGGCGGCGGCTCGCGCTCGGCGCTGTGGGCGCAGATCTGCGCCGATGTGCTCGGCATTCCCGTTCACCGCGTCGAGGAAGGCGAGGTTGGAGCCGCGCTCGGCGCCGCGCGGCTCGGCCGCATCGCTGCGACCGGCGAAGACGCAGCGGAGGTCTGCACCCGTCCGCGGCGGCTCGCGACCTTCACGCCCCGTGCATCCATCGCTTCGGCCTATGACGAGGCCTATCGCCGGTGGCGCGCGCTTTATCCAGCACTGAAGGAGTCCCTTAAGTGAACGCGTCAGCCAAGTTCTTCGATGCAAGCGCACCCGTCGCCTTTGTCGGCAAGGATGCCGCAAACGCGCCCGCCTTCCGCTGGTACGACAAGGATCGGCTCGTGCACGGCCGCAGGCTCGAGGATCATCTGCGCTTTGCAGTCTGCTATTGGCATTCCTTCTGCTGGCCGGGCGGCGATCCCTTCGGTGGGGAGACGTTCCTGCGGCCCTGGCACCACGGCACCGACGCGATGGCGATGGCGCGCGCCAAGGCTGACGTCGCCTTCGAGCTGTTCCGCCTGCTCGACGTGCCGTTCTTCACCTTTCACGACGTCGATGCGGCGCCGGAAGGCGCCACGCTCGCGGAATCCGTCGCCAACCTCAACGCGATCGCCGATCTGTTCGAGCAGAAGATGGCCTCCGCAAAGGTGCGCCTGCTCTGGGGCACCGCGAACCTGTTCTCACACCGCCGCTACATGGCGGGCGCCGCGACCAATCCGGACCCTGATATCTTCACCTATGCCGCGGGTCAGGTCCGCGCCGCACTGGAGGTGACGCGCCGGCTCGGCGGCGAGAACTACGTGCTGTGGGGCGGACGCGAGGGCTACGAGACGCTGCTCAACACCGATCTCAAGCGCGAGCTCGACCAGCTCGGCCGCTTTCTCTCGCTCGTCGTCGAGCACAAGCACAAGATCGGTTTCAAGGGGCCGATCCTGATCGAGCCGAAGCCGAAGGAGCCGACCAAGCATCAATATGATTTCGACGTCGCCACCTGCTACGGCTTCCTCGAGCGCTACGATCTCCTGAACGACGTCAAGCTCAACATCGAGCAGAACCACGCCATCCTCGCCGGCCACTCGTTCCATCACGAGGTCGCGCTCGCCGAGGCGCTCGGCGTCTTCGGTTCGCTCGACATCAACCGCGGCGACGATCTGCTCGGCTGGGACACCGACCAGTTCGCGATGAACGTGGGCGAGCTTGCGCTGGTGTTCCACGAGATCCTGAACCGCGGCGGGTTCACCTCGGGCGGACTCAATTTCGACGCCAAGATCCGCCGCCAGTCCATCGACCCCGACGATTTGATCCATGCCCATGTCGGCTCGATGGATGCCTGCGCGCGTGCCTTCCTCGCCGCCGCCGACATGATCGATGCCGCCGTCCTCACCGAGCCGCTTGCCAAGCGTTACGACGGGTGGGCCAGCCCCGAGGGCCGCGCCATTCTCGGCGGCCAGCGCTCGCTCGCCGATCTCGCCGACCGTGCCACGAGTCCCAACTTCGACCCGCAGCCGCGCTCGGGCCGGCAGGAATACCTGGAATCCCTCGTCAACCGCTACGTCTGAGGAGGACCGCTGATGGCAAAGACCGACGCAACACCGGTCCTCGAGTTGACCGGCATCGGCAAGGAGTTCGGCGCCATCCGCGCGCTGCACGACGTCGAGATGCAGGTCTTCCCCGGCGAGGTGGTCGGCCTGATGGGCGACAATGGCGCGGGCAAGTCGACGCTGGTCAAGATCATCGCCGGCAATTTCCGTCCCACCCACGGCGAGATCCGCTTTGCCGGCAGCGCGGTCCACTTCAACCGCCCGGTCGATGCCCGCGCTGTCGGCATCGAGGTGGTCTATCAGGACCTCGCACTATCAGACAATCTGACGGCCGCAGCCAACGTGTTCCTCGGCCGCGAGCTGAAGCGCAAATTCGGACCCATCGCCTTGCTCGATCACAAGGCGATGGCGGCGCGCGCGCTGGAGCTGTTCGGCGAGCTGCGCTCGGAGACGCGCCCCGACGATCTCGTCAAGCAGATGTCGGGCGGCCAGCGCCAGGCGGTCGCGATCGCGCGGACGCGGCTGTCCAACGCCAGGCTCGTGATGATGGACGAGCCGACCGCCGCCATCTCTGTTCGCCAGGTCGAGCAGGTGCTCGGCCTGATTCACCGGCTGAAGGAGCAGGGCGTCGCCGTCATGCTGATCTCGCATCGCATGCCCGACGTGTTCGCGGTGTGCGACCGCGTCATCGTCATGCGCCGCGGCGAGAAGCGGGCCGACAAGCCGATCCACCAGACGTCGCCTGAGGAAGTCACCGCTCTCATCACCGGTGCGAAGGAGGCGGCGTGATGACCATGCCCATGGAATCCCCGATCACGTTCTCCAATGTCGGCAAGATCAGATGGTGGCAGCGCGGTATCTTCGCCTCCCAGACCGGCTACGTGCTGCTCGCGCTGGCGGTGCTGCTGGTGATCATGCATTTCGCCAGCCCCTACTTCTTCACCGAAGGCAACATGCAGAATGTGGCGAAGAATTTCTCCTTCATCGCCATTGCGACGCTCGGCGTCACCTTCGTAATCATCACCGGCGGCATCGATCTCTCAGTCGGCTCGATGATGTGCTTCTCCGCCATGATCACATCGATGGTGATGACCGAGCTGTCGACGCCCGGCTCGCCCGCGGGTGCGCTGTTCGTGCACATGGCGGCCGACGGCAAGACCGTGCTCGCCAATGTGCCCGGACTGATCCTGCTGGTCTCGATCGTCGCCGGCCTCGGCGTGGCGCTGATCGCGGGGCTCGTCAACGGCTTCTGCATCGCCGTGCTCGGCCTGTCGCCCTTCGTGACCACGCTCGGCATGCTCTCGATCGTGCGCGGGCTCGGCTACGTCGTCTCCAACGGCCGTGGCAGCTTTCCGGGCGGACCGGACGCCGACTATTTCTACGCAGCGACCTCGGGCGATGTGCTCGGCGTACCCGTGCCTTTCATTTATCTCGTGATCCTCGCGCTGGCGATGGCCGTGGTGCTGCATCACACCGCGTTCGGCCGCCACGTCTTCGCGCTCGGCGGCAACGAGAAGGCGGCCGAGCTCACCGGCATTCCGGTGGTGCGGGTGAAGATCGAGGTCTACGTGATCTGCGCGCTCGCCGCCGGGCTCCAGGGCATCATCATCTCCGGTTGGCTCGGGTCGGCGCCGGCCAACATGGCGACATCCTACGAGCTCAATGTGATTGCGGCGGCCGTGATCGGCGGCGCCAACCTCGCCGGCGGCATTGGCGGCCCGCTCGGGGCCATCGTCGGCTGTGTGCTGCTGGAAGTGATCCGCAACGGTCTCGTGCTGGCGCAGGTCAGCTCCTACTGGCAGCAGACGCTGGTGGGCGTGATCATCATTCTCGCTGTGCTGGTCGACCGTATCCGCTCGCGGATGACCTGACGTGACGTCGTTCCGGGAGGGCAACCAAGATGCCGCCCGTCCGCTTCCCGGACGCTTCTGACAGGATGGGCGCTAGAGAAGGGTGGAGGAGACAATGAGGAAACTTCTTCTTGCCGGCATCGCCGTTGCGATGATGGCTACGCCGGCATTTGCCGCGAACTACCGCTTCGTCATCGTACCCAAGGCGATGAACAATCCGTTCTTCGACTTTGCACGCGACGGCTGCCTGAAGCGCGCCAAGGAGCTCGGCAACATCGAGTGCATCTACAAGGGGCCGGTGGAGCATGAGCCTGCGACGCAGGCCCAGATCATCCAGGACTTCGTCACCCAGAAGGTCGACGGTCTCGCCATCTCGGTCGCCGACGTCGCTGCCATGACCAAGTCGATCGAGGCGGCAACCGCCGCCGGCATCCCCGTCATCACCTTCGATGCCGACGCACCGGGCTCCAAGCGCATCGCCTATATCGGCACCAACAACAAGGAGTTCGGCCTGGCTCTCGGCAAGCAGCTCCTGAAGATGCGGCCCGATGGCGGCAAATACGCGATGGTCTCGGGCGGTCCCGGCGCCAAGAACCTCGCCGAGCGCGTCGATGGCGTGCGCGAGGCACTGAAGGGCTCGAAGTGGACCGAGGTCGCGGGCTCCCCGACCTTCTGCAACGACGATCCCGCACTCGCGGTCCAGCAAATGACGGACATGCGCACCGCGACGCCCGACCTTGCCGCCATCGTTCCGATCGGCGGTTGGCCGATGTTCGCTCCTGAGGGCTTCAAGGCCTTCGCATCCAGGAACAAGAAGGACATCGATTCCGGCAAGTTCACGCTGGTCGTGGCCGATACGCTGAAGATGCAGCTCGAGCTGCTGCGCGACGGCTACGCCAATGCGCTGGTCGGTCAGCGTCCGTTCGAGATGGGCGAGAAGGCGATGGACACGCTGCTCGCGATCAAGAAAGGCGAGAAAGTACCGGAGATCGTCTACACCGGCCTCGATCTCGTCACCAAGGACAACGTCGCACAGATGTTGAAGTAGGCGCGCCGCCGGCCCCGCGCTCCTGCATGCCTCTCCCGCTTGCGGTTTGCGCAAGCGGGAGAGATGATCTCTTCCGGAAGAGGCTGCTGGAAGGCAATGGAAATGAAACGCTCGCGGCTCGGCGCTCTCGATGTCACCTCGATCGGCCTGGGTTCCGCTCCGCTCGGCGGATTGTTCACTCCCGTCAGCGATGCCGATGCGGAGGCGACGATCGCGCGCGCCTGGTCGGCCGGCATCCGCTTCTTCGACACCGCGCCGCTCTATGGCTTTGGCCTTGCCGAGCGGCGGCTGGGCGCATTCCTGCGACAGCAGCCGCGCGACTCCTACGTCATCTCGACCAAGGTCGGCCGTCTGCTGCGCGCCCCGGATGGCGCTGCCGCCGAGGACGAGCACTACAAGGGCACGCCGCGCGAGCGGCCGGTGTTCGATTTCAGCCATGACGGGGTGATGCGATCGGTCGAGGAGAGCCTGGCGCGCCTTGGGCTCGACCGCGTCGACGTCCTGCTCGTGCATGATCCCGACGACCATTATGACGACGCCGTCGCCGGCGCCTTCCGCGCGCTCCAGCGCCTGCGCAGCGAGGGCACGGTCAAGGCGATCGGCGCAGGCATGAACCAGTCGGAGATGCTGGTTCGCTTCGCCGAGGCGGTGCCGGTCGACTGCTTCCTGCTCGCCGGGCGTTACACGCTGCTCGACCAGGGTGCGCTGGATGCGCTGTTTCCGGTCTGTCAGGCGAAGGATATCGGCATTCTGCTCGGCGGCATCTACAACAGCGGCATCCTGGCCAATCCGCGGACCTCGGCGAAATTCAACTATCAGGACGCCGATCCGGCGCTCGTCGCGCGTGCGCTCGAGCTCGACGCGCTCTGCCGCCGGCACGGCACCGAGCTGAAAGCCGCCGCGCTCCAGTTCTGCATGGCGCATCCGGCCGTGACGGTCGCCGTCATGGGCGCGCGCAATGAAGCGGAGGTCGCCGACAATATCGCGATGTCGGAGGCGGCGATCCCACCGGCGTTCTGGCAGGAGTTGCGCGCACGAGAGCTCGTCGATGCGCGGGCGCCGCTGCCGGGCGGGGCGTAAGGCATGATCATCGACGGCCACCAGCATTTCTGGGACCCGGCACGCGCCGACTATCCCTGGATGGAGGCGGACGAACTCGGCCCGATCCGCCGCGCCTTCGGTCCTGCCGATTTCGCGCCGCTCATGAAGGCCAACGGCATCGACGCAAGCATCCTGGTGCAATGCCGCTCCGCGCTGGAGGAGACCGAGGCGTTCCTGCACATCGCGCACGAAAATCCCTTCGTCGTCGGCGTCGTTGGTTGGGCCGATCTGACGGATGGCGCCCTCGACGAAACGCTTGATCGCCTGCGCGCTTTGCCCGGCGGCGGCAGGCTGGTGGGAATTCGTCACCAGGTCCATGACGAAGCTGATCCGGATTGGCTGCTCCGCGAGGATGTGCAGCGCGGCCTCACGGCTGTTTTCGCCCGCGATCTGGCCTACGATCTTCTCGTCCGCACCCGCGAACTGCCGGCCGCGATCGCAACGGCGCAGGCCTTTCCGCAAGCGCGCTTCGTGCTCGATCACGCCGCCAAGCCGCCGATCGCCGACGGCGGCAGCGCCGAATGGGCCGACGGCATCGCAGCGCTGGCGGCTTGCGGCAATGTCTGGTGCAAGATCTCAGGCCTGGCAACCGAGGCGGTCTGGAATGACTGGGATGCGGAGCGCCTGTTTCCGTTCGTCGAGCACGCCGCGAAATGTTTCGGGGAGGACAGGCTGATCTACGGCTCGGACTGGCCGGTATGCCTGCTTGCGGGAAGTTACGGCGAGATCAAGTCCGCGCTGGAGGCCTGCCTGGCGAGGCTTGGGTCGCGCGTGCGCGACAAGGCTTTTGGTGTGAATGCGACGCAGGCTTATCGGCTGGCTATCGCCGCTTAGAGCGCGATGAAAGGAGGCTCGATCGCTACAAAGACGGAGGTGCGCTCCCTCTCCCGCTTGCGGGAGAGGGTTGGGGAGAGGGTGCTTCCGCACTGGGACAATCCCCCAAGTGGATAAAGCCCTCACCCGGCGCTTCGCGCCGACCTCTCCCGCAAGCGGGAGAGGTGAACGAGCCGCGGCAATCGATTGGACCTAAAGTCATTCCGCTCTAGCTCGAAGCGTCGGCGCCTTCCTCTCCTGGCGGAGCAGGAGAGGGGAAGCAACGGCCGGGGACCCGCGCCAGGTCCTACTCCGACATCGGCTTGTCGGAGATGTCCCAGTCCTTGCCGGTGAAGGTGGAGATGAACAGCGTCTTCATCGGCGTGTAGTTCTCGGGCGTGTAGCTGTAGGTGACGCCGTCGAGGAAGTAGGGCGAGTGGAAGCCCGCGAGCGTCGAGGCCTGCTTCAGCACGTTGGCGCGGGTGAGTTCGTCGCCGCAGCGGCGCAGGATCTCGCCCATGGTCACGGCCTGGCCGTAGCCGGCAAAGGCGATGGTGTTGTCGGGGTCGATTGCCGGCGTGTACTTTTTGCGCAGCTCCTCGAACGCCATCACGTCGGGGTCCTTCTCCCATTTGGGAAGGCCGACCTCCTTGTTGTAGCGGATGGCGACGATGCCGGTGGCGTTCTCGAGGCCCGCGGCGCTCAGGATGGAGCGGCCGGTCGAGCCCGCCGACAGCAATTGCAGCGGCTTCCAGCCGAGCTCGGCCACCTTACGAATCGACTGCGACGACGCCTTGCCGGTCGAGATGTTGTAGAACACGTCGGCGCCCGATTTCGAGAGGTTGATGAGCTGGGAATCGACGGTCGGCTCGGTGAGATCGTAGGTCTGCTCCATGATCACCTGGGCGGTACCGCCGGCATCGGCCAGCACCTTCTTGAAGGGACCCAGGAAGTCGCGACCGAAATCGTCGTTCTGGTAGAGGATGCCGATCTTTGCGTTCGGCTTCACGCTGACGACGTGCCGGGCCAGGATGCGCGCCTCGGTCGGATAGAGCGGCAGGCCCGCCATCGTCCATTTGAACTCTTTCGGGTTGTTCCACTTCGACGCGCCGGTGTTGAGCAAGAGCTGCGGCACGCCCTTGGAGTTCAGGTATTTGTGCACGGCGGTCTGCGGCGCGGTGCCGAGCGAGCCATAGAGCGCCAGCACTTCCTCCTGCTCGACCAGGCGCCGCGTCGCCTCGACGCATTTCGGCGCGCTGTAGGCGTCGTCCATGGTGAGGAACTTGACCTTGCGTCCGTTGATGCCGCCCTTCTCGTTCAGCATCTGGAAATAGGCTTCGCCGATGCGCCCGAGCACGCCGTAGAGCGAGCCGGGGCCGGAATGCGGCACGGTCTGCCCGATCTTGATCTCGGTGTCGCTGGCGCCCGCGTCGTATTTCTTCTCCGCGGCCCAGACATAAGGCGCAGGCAAGGTGGATGCGGCGATGGTGGCGAGCGCGCCGGCGCTGAAATCGCGCCGCGATGGATTCTTCGTCATTATTTGTTTCTCCCTAGCGAGGGCATTGTGCTGACATCGCAGCGCAGCTCGCAAGTGGGGAGTCGCAACTTTGCGACGCAATGACGCTCATATTGCGCGGTGCTAGCGCCTAGACTCAAGTTTTCTCGGCGACGACGACGAGGCCGCGCACCGGCTCGTTGTTCTCGATGCGCGGCGAAGCCAGCTCCAGTGTCAGCAGCTCGAGGCCGGCCTTGGCAATCGCGTCGCGGACATATTCCGCTGAATGGGCATAGCGCAGGCCTTCGCCGAGCACGATGCCGCCGCCGTCATGAGTCTCCAGCGTGAAGGCGAGCACGCCGCTGGACGCGAGCACGCGCCTGGCTTCGGTGAGCACCGGTGCGAGATCGGAGAGATACACGAAGGCGTCCGCAGCGACGACGAGATTTGCGCTCGCGTCCGCCTTGGTGCGCAAGCCTTCGATCATGTCGGTGATCTCGAGCTCGGCATAGAGGTTGGTCGCGCGGGCCTCCTTGATCATGCGCGGTGACAGGTCGATGCCGATGAAGTGGTCGACCTGCTTGGCGAAGGCTGCGGCCGCAAGCCCGGTGCCGCATCCGAGATCGATCGTGCGCTTGAAGTAGGCCGGCTTCTTGGCGGCGCCGCGCGCGGCCAGCACCGCCTTGAATATCAGGCTCGGGCCGCGATAGCCGAGATCGTTGATCAGCGTGTGCTCGAATCGCGGCGCGTATTGATCGAACAGCGTCTGCACATAGGCCTTGGGCATCTCCGCCATCTCTGCGTCGCCGAGCCGCATCAGGTGCAGACCGGCGCCGTGCCGGTCCTCGGCATCGGAGTCGAGCGCCTTGCGAAAAGCCGTGATCGCCTTGTCGCGTTCGCCAAGCTGCCGGCGGATCTCGCCGAGCGTGAACCAGGCAGAGGTGAAGTTCGGCGCAAGCTCGATCGCCTGCTCCAGCAGGTCCGCGGCCGCCGGCAGATCGCCCTTGAGCTGGAGATCGCGCGCGAACTCGAAACGGCGGTCGGCCATGAGATCGCCGGAGGACAGGAACAGGCGCAGAGGCATCTGGAACCACTCGTCATTGCCGGGCTTGACCCGGCAATCCATCAAAAATCGACTGTTTAGGAGGATGGATGCGCGGGCCCCGCCTCCCAAAAATTGGGATCGGCGGGCTTTTACACCGCCGGGCCGGCGAAGCCTAGCGGAGACGGCAAGCCCGCGCATGACGGGTTAATTTGAAGCGTCAGCTCCCTATATGAACCCCATGCGTCCGCAAGACATCCTGCTGCCAACTGCTGCCGGCCTGTGCTGCAAGCCCGGCGGCTTTCATATCGATCCTGTCCGCGCGGTCGAGCGCGCCGTGATCACCCACGGCCATTCCGACCATGCCCGTGCCGGCCATGGCGCGGTGCTGGCGACACAGGAAACGCTCGACATGATGCGGCTGCGCTACGGCGAGAACTTTGCCGGATCGACGCAAGCCATCCGCTATGGCGAGGAGATCCGGCTCGGCGACGTCCGCGTCAGATTTCACCCGGCCGGCCATGTGCTGGGCTCGGCGCAGGTCGCGGTGACGTGCCAGGACACCTGCATCGTCGCCTCCGGCGACTACAAGGACGCGGCCGATCCGACCTGTGCCCGGTTCGAGCTGGTGCCCTGCGACGTCTTCATCACCGAGGCCACTTTTGGCTTGCCGGTGTTCCGGCATGGCGATGCTAGCGACGAGGTGAAGAAGCTGCTGGCCTCCGTCGCGCTGTTTCCGGAGCGCGCGCATCTGGTCGGCGCCTATTCGCTCGGCAAGGCGCAGCGCGTGATCGCGCTGCTGCGGCAGGCCGGCTATGACGCGCCGATCTACCTGCATGGCGCCATGGAGACGATCACCCATTACTACCAGAGCCGCGGCATCGAGCTCGGCGAGCTCAGGCCGGTGAAGGGCGTCAAGAAGGCCGCGCTCGCCGGCACCATCACGCTGGCGCCGCCCTCGGCGACGTCAGACCTGTGGACGCGGCGCTTTCCCGATCCGGTCACCGCCTTCGCCTCGGGCTGGATGCGCGTGCGCGCCCGGGCGCGGCAGCGCGGCGTCGAGCTGCCGCTGGTGATCTCCGATCACGCCGATTGGGACGGCCTCACCGCCACGATCGGCGCGACCGGCGCCGGCGAGATCTGGGTCACCCACGGCCAGGAAGACGCGCTGGTGCATTGGTGCCGAAGCAAGGGCCTGAAAGCGCAGCCGCTCGATCTCGTCGGCTATGGCGACGAGGAGGAGAGCGAGACGCCGATTCCAGACGAGGCTGAGGCATGAACCGCTTCGCTGAACTGCTCGACCGCCTCGCTTACGAGCCCGGCCGCAACAACAAGCTGCGGCTGATCACCGGCTATTTCCGCGAGGTCGGTGATCCCGACCGCGGCTATGCGCTGGCCGCGCTGACCGGCGCGCTCAGCTTCAAGCATGCCAAGCCCGCGCTGATCCGCGATCTCATCGCGGCGCGCACCGACCCGGTGCTGTTCGGGCTCTCCTACGATTATGTTGGCGACCTCTCGGAGACGGTGGCGCTGATGTGGCCGAAGGCGCGAAACAATTCGCAATCTTTTCCGGGCCACCCCTCTCCCCCGCCCTCCCCCGCAAGGGGGGAGGGAGCGCAGCGGGGCGCGGCGCAGCAGACGCGATTTGAAACTGACAGTAGCTTAGCGAGTGATGGACGCACGAGCCCAACCGTTCCCTCCCCCCTTGCGCGGGAGGGGCAGGGAGGGGGGTACTCCGGGCGAGATCCCAACGAGTCCATTCACGCCCGCAACCACAACAACCCGCCACCCCCAACCCTCACCGAGGTGGTCACCACGCTGCGCACGCTCGGAAAGACCGAGTTGCCGAAGCAGCTCGAGCGCTGGCTTGACGAGCTGGATGAGACCGGCCGCTGGGCGCTGCTGAAGCTCGTCACGGGCGCGCTGCGCATCGGCATCTCCGCGCGCCTCGCCAAGACCGCGGCTGCCGCACTCGGCGACAAGGACCCGCATGAGGTCGAGCTGATCTGGCCGGGGCTTTCGCCGCCCTATCTCGACCTGTTCGCCTGGCTGGAGGGACGCGCCGAAAAGCCCGTCAATCGCGATCCCGCGCCGTTCCGGCCCGTGATGCTGGCGCATGCGATCGAGGACACGGATTTCGCGGCGCTCGATCCCGCCGACTACATCGCCGAATGGAAATGGGACGGCATCCGCGTGCAGGCGGTGGCGGGGCGGGACGATCGCGGCCGAATCACGGCGCGGCTCTATTCGCGCACCGGCGAGGACATCACGGGGAGCTTTCCCGACCTCGTGCCGTCGCTGCACCTGCCCGGCGCCATCGACGGCGAGCTCCTGATCCTGCGCGAGGGCCGCGTGCAGAGTTTCAACGTCCTGCAGCAGCGCCTCAACCGCAAGGTCGTCTCGCCGAAGCTGATCAAGGAGTTTCCGATCCACCTTCGCGCCTACGATCTGCTCGGCGACGACGAGAACGATCTGCGCGAGCTGCCTTTTGCCGAGCGACGCGAACGGCTGGAGAGATTCGTTGGGAAGCTCGACGATCCCCGGATCGACCTGTCGCCTACCGTCCCTTTCACAAGCTGGGACGCGCTGACCGCGGCGCGCGCCGATCCGGCGAGCGCAGGTGCCGGCGAGGATGCGGACGCCGTCGAGGGCGTGATGCTGAAGCGGCGCGATGCGCCTTATCTGCCCGGGCGGCCGAAGGGCCAATGGTGGAAGTGGAAGCGCGACCCGCACATCATCGATGCCGTGCTGATGTATGCCCAGCGCGGCCACGGCAAGCGTTCGTCCTATTATTCCGACTACACTTTTGGCGTCTGGACCGAGGGCGAAGGCGGCGACGAACTGGTGCCGGTCGGCAAGGCCTATTTCGGCTTCACGGACGAGGAGCTCCTCCAGATCGACCGCTTCGTCCGCCGCAACACCACGGAAAAGTTCGGCCCCGTGCGTCATGTCGTGCACGAGGGCGACAAGGGTCTCGTGCTGGAGGTCGCGTTCGAGGGCCTGCAACGTTCGCTGCGACACAAGTCCGGCGTCGCCATGCGCTTTCCCCGCATCAGCCGCTTGCGCTGGGACAAACCGCCGCGCGAAGCCGACCGGCTGGAAACGTTGGAGAAGATGCTGAAAGCGGAAGCGGCGGAGATCGAAATGTGAAGCGTTCGGTCTGGCCGCGACAGCAGTGCACTCCCTCTCCCCCTTGCGGGCAGGGCTATCGCATATGGTGTCACTCGCGAGCTGAGCGCGCGCCTCGTCCTTCGAGACGACGCGCTTCGCGGTCTCCTCAGGATGAGGCTAAGTGGCAGCGGCGCCCGCTGAAACTGCCGTCACGCACTCGGTCCTCATCCTGAGGGCCCGCCAAAGGCGGGCGTCTCGAAGGATGGGCCGCGCGGGAGAGGTGACCGAGCCCGCCACCGGCAGCGTCCCCAGATCTCGGCTCCGACGTGATGACGAAATTAAAACACGGTAAGCTGATTGACGCTCGCTTGCGGGTTCCCCATGTGCCTCGCCGTGCCCTATAATGGGGTCGAATCCCCTGAGGAGTTTGCGATGGTCCAAGACGTCAGAGATTTGCCGGCCGGCCGCAGCGACGGCCTGCACCGCTTTCTCGGCGGCTCCCCGCTGGCGGTCGCGTTTCGCCTGGTCCTGCTCTCGATCCTGGTCGGCGTCGTGCTGGCCGCGATCGGCTTCGACCCCTGGAACATCATCTACAGCATTCGCCTCTTGTTCCAGCGTCTCTGGGATCTCGGCTTCGATGCCGTGAACTGGCTGTGGCGCTACTTCCTGCTCGGCGCCGTCATCGTCATCCCGATCTGGCTGCTCTCGCGCGTCTTCGGCGCGCCGCGCGGCCGGTGAGATCTTGAAGGCTCGCGGCCGATGCAATTGCGCTTTGTCGGCTGCGGCGATGCTTTCGGCTCCGGCGGCAGGCTCAACACCTGCTTCCACGTCTCCGGGCGCGAGGCCAACTTCCTGATCGATTGCGGCGCGTCGGCACTGCCGGCGCTGAAGCGGCTCGAGATCGACTGCAACGAGATCGATCTGATCCTGATCACGCATTTCCACGGCGACCATTTTGGCGGGCTACCGTTTGTCCTGCTCGACGCGCAATTCTCGCGGCGGACGCGGCCGTTGACGATCGCGGGTCCGCAAGGCATCGCGGCGCGGCTTGCCCAGGTGATGGAAGCGCTGTTCGAGCATTCCTCGAAGACCAAACAGCGGTTCGAACTGAACGTGATCGAACTCGCCCCCGAGCAAGGCCGAAGCTTCGGCGCGGTGACGGTGACACCCTATCCGGTCGTGCACGGCGAATCCGGCGGGCCCTTCCTGGGTTATCGCGTCGAGACCGAGGGCCGCACGCTCGCCTACAGCGCCGACACCGAATGGACGGAGACGCTCATTCCGCTGGCGCATGGCGCGGACCTTTTCATCGCGGAAGCCTACATGTACGAGAAGGTGGTCAAGAACCATCTCAGCCTGAAGACCTTGGAACAGCACCTGCCCGCGATCGGCGCCAAGCGGCTCGTCCTCACCCATATGAGCGAGGACATGCTGTCGCGTCTGGGCGAAGTGCCGCATCTCGCTGCAGAGGACGGCATGGTGCTCGTGGTCTGACATGCACGCACCGGTTCATTCCAGGATCAGCTCCCGACAGGTGTTCTCCATCGCGGGACCGGCGATGGTCGCGAACCTGACCACGCCGCTGATCGGCGTGGTCTCGACCACCGCGATCGGACGGCTCGACGATGCCGCGCTGCTCGGCGGCGTCGCGATGGCCTCCGTCATCTTCGATTGCCTGTTCTGGCTGTTCGGCTTCCTGCGCATGAGCACGCTCGCCTTCACCGCACAGGCGCTGGGCGCCGGCGAGACGCGCGAGCAGACCGCGATCCTGGTACGCGGCTTCATCGTTGCCGGCCTGATCGGCACCGGGCTGATCGCGCTGCAACTGCCGCTGACCTCGGTGCTGTTCGATCTGATGGGCGGCAGCGAAGGCGTGACGCGCGCGGCGAAAACCTATTTCATGATCCGGATCTGGTCATCGCCATTCGCCTTCGCCAATTACGTCGTGCTCGGCTGGCTGGTCGGGCAGGCCCGCGCCAATCCCGCCCTCGCGCTCCAGGTCGTCATCAACGTCATCAACATGGTGGCGACGATCCTGCTGGTGCTCGTCTATGACACCGGCATTGCCGGCGCTGCGATCGCCGCGCTGCTCTCGGAGACGATCGGCTTCGTGCTCGGTGTGATCGTCTGCCGCCGCTATGCGGACGGTGGCTTCAGGGTGCCCAGGGCTACGCTGTTCAATCGCACAAAACTGATGCGTCTGCTGGCGGTGAACTCCGACATCATGATCCGCACGGCGGCGCTGATCGCAGTGTTTCTGTTCTTCACCGCCAAGGGCGCGCGCGCCGGCGACGTCACGCTGGCGGCGAACTCCGTGCTCAACAATTTCCTCCTGGTCAGCGCCTTCTTCCTTGACGGTCTCGCCAACGCAGCCCAGCAGCTCTGCGGCCGCAGCTTTGGCGCGCGCGACGCCAGGGGATTTGCGGATTCGACCAGGCTGGTGCTGCTCTGGGGGCTCGGCTTCGCGCTGGTCGTCGCCGTGCTGTTCGCGCTGTTCGGCCCCAACCTGATCAATGTCATGACGGCCAGTGAGGACGTTCGCCGCGCCGCGCGCGAGTTCCTGCCGTTCATCGTGCTTGCGCCGATCCCCGGCGTGTTCGCCTTCGGCTTCGACGGCATCTATGTCGGCGCGACCTGGGCGCGCGAGATGCGCAATCTGATGCTGGCTTCGCTCGCGATCTTTTTCGGCGTCTGGCTGGCGCTGCAATCGTTCGGCAATGCAGGATTGTGGTGCGCGCTGATCGCATTCTACGTCGCCCGCGGCGGCTTGCAGGGTGCGCGCTATCCGGCGCTGTACCGGGCGACGTTTTCTTCTCCTTCTCCCCGCTTGCGGGGAGAAGGTTGGGATGAGGGGGAGTCTCCGCAAGGACGGTGAGAGTCGGACGCGCGGAGAGTCCCCCTCACCCGGAATTTGCTTCGCAAATTCCGGCCTCTCCCCGCAAGCGGGGAGAGGCGAAGAGCTACATCCCCGGCCAGTCTTCCGCCGTGAGCGTCGCCGCATCGGCGCCGACGATATCGGAGAGCGAATCCCGGCCCGTGCGGAGCAGCGTCGATGTCAGGTCGCGCTTGATCTCGTCGACGAGGCCGAGTCCCTTGTAGACCAGCGACGAATAGAGCTGGATCAGGCTGGCGCCGGCGCGGATCTTCGTCAACGCGGCGCCGCCCGAGTCCACTCCGCCGACGCCGATCAGCGGGAATGCACCCTCGACGCGCACATAGGTTTCCGCGACCATGCGCGTCGAAAGGCGAAACAGCGGCCGGCCGGACAGGCCGCCTTGCTCCTTCGCCCGCACCTGCTCACGCAACGTGCTCGGCCGCGCGATCGTGGTGTTCGACACGATCATGCCGTCGACCCGGCGCGAACGCGCGACCTGCACGATGTCGTCGAGCTGGGCAAGGCTCAAATCCGGCGCGATCTTGAGCAGCACGGGCGTGTCGCCCGCCTTCTGGCGCACCCGCTCGCGGGCGTCGATCACGTGTGCGAGGAGATCGTCGAGCAGCGCGCCTTCCTGCAGATTGCGCAGGCCGGGCGTGTTCGGCGAGGAGACGTTGACGGTGAAATAGCTCGCCACCGGCGCAAAGGTCTCGATCAGCTTGACGTAGTCGGCGACACGGTCCGGCGAATCCTTGTTGGCGCCGACATTGACGCCGACGATGCCGCCGTGCTGCGCACGCGCCGCAAGCCGGCGCAACGCAACCTCCGCACCGTCATTGTTGAAGCCCATCCGGTTGATGATCGCCTCGTCGCGCTCGAGCCGGAACAGCCGCGGCCGCGGATTGCCTTCTTGCGGCTTCGGAGTCACCGAACCGATCTCGACGAAGCCGAAGCCGAGTCGCAGCAGCGCGTCCGGAACCTCGGCGCTCTTGTCGAAGCCCGCGGCCATGCCGATCGGATTGGGAAAGTTCAGCCCGAAGGCGCGCACCGCGAGCTTGGGATCATCGGCACGCGGCTTGGCCGGCGGCAGGAAGCGCAGGCCCTGGATCGCGAGGCGATGCGCATCCTCGGGGTCGAGCCAGCGCAGCACCGGCAGCGAAAAGGCGTCGAACGCGCGGATCACGGCAGCAGCTCCGGAACATCGTGACCGCCGTCGGAGCGCATGTTGAGGTTGATCACCGCGATCACCGCGCCGACATCGAGCTCGCCATAGAGATGCGGAAACAGCTCGTCGTTGCGCGAGCGCTCCCAGCGCAGCTCTCTGCCGAGCACGTCGCCGTCGACCTCGACCAGGAACAGCGCGCGCTGCCCGAAATAGTGCTTGCGCAGGGTCTCGGGAACCTGGGCAGCGGTCGAGAAATGGATGAATCCGTCGCGCGCGTCATCCGCGCTGCCCCGGTAGACACCCTGCCGTTCCGCCTCGCGCCAGGCCGAGGCCGGACAGATTTTGTAGATCTTGACCACCGCTTCCGCAGCCTTGTTTGTTCTTTGAGTTTTTTGGGTTTTTTCGTCTCACGCGGGTCCGCAAAACCCGGGCGCGACCGTAAAGGCCGTCCCTTCCGAACTCAAGACCTAGAGTCTTTTCCGTTCCGATGAAATCGGAACGGGGCTCTGGATTGTTGTTTTGACGCATTTTCGAGACGCGAACCGGTACCCACTTCGCCACCTCTTGCGCGAAAAACGGAAAACCGGTTGATTTGAGGATAGTTTTCCTGAGTTGCGACGGGCTGGGCCTTCCATGGTCAGACAAGCCAAAGCGCAGAGGATGCTGACTCACGACCAGATCTGGGCCGCGCTGGATCGGCTGGCGGCGCGCGCCGGATTGTCGCCGTCCGGGCTTGCCAAGCGTGCCGGGCTCGACCCCACCACTTTCAATAGGTCCAAGCGCATCACCGCCGACGGCCGCGAGCGGTGGCCCTCGACCGAATCGATCGCAAAGGCGCTGGCCGCGGCCGGCGCCTCGATCGACAGCTTTGCGAAATTGATTGACAATGACGGCGCGGGCGACGGGCGCTCGGTGCCGCTGCTCGGCTTCGCGCAGGCCGGGATGAGCGGCGCCTTCGACGAGGCCGGCCTTCCATCCGGCAGGGGCTGGACCGAGATCGCGCTTCCCGCCACCGAGGACGGCCACACCTTTGCGCTGGAGATTTCGGGCAATGCGCTTGCACCCGTCTATCGCGACGGCGACATCGTCCTGGTCTCGCCCGGCGCGCAGATCCGCAAAGGCGATCGCGTGGTGGTGAGGAGCAAGGCGGGCGAGGTGACGGTCGCGACGCTGAAGCGCCGCACTGCAAAGGCGCTGGAGCTTCAGCCGCTCAATGGGACACAGGCCGAACGCGCGCTGGCGGCGAGCGATGTGGCGTGGGTTGCGCGGATCCTGTGGGCGAGCCAGTGATTGCCTTCCGTCGGCATGGTGCCAGGTGCGGTGACACCACCGCGCCGCCGCCCGCAGCGGGCGACCTTGCGACTCACCGCTCCTCTTGCCTAGGCTGCAGCCGATATTGTCGATCCAGTTTGTCTTTGGGGGGATAAAGATGAATCGCCGTCACGCATTGAAGGCCCTGGCGGGCCTCGCGCTTTGTCCGCTCTGCAAGCCGGCTTTCGCCGCCGAAGGCACGCATTGGAGTTATGAGGGCGTCGGCGGTCCGGCCAAATGGGGCGATCTCGATGCGGCCAACAAGGCCTGCGCGGTCGGCCTGCAACAGTCGCCGATCGACATCGAGGCGACGATCAAGTCGCAATTGCCCGTCCTGAAGCTGAATTGGGGCAAGAGCGCCGACACCATCGTCAACAACGGGCACACGATCCAGCTCAACTTCGCCGAAGGCAGCAGCTTGATGCTCGGCAACGTCAAGTACAAATTGCTTCAGGTGCACTTCCATCGCCCGAGCGAGCACATGATCGGCGGCAAGAATTTTCCGATGGAGGCGCATTTCGTCCACCGCAACGAGGCCGGCGGGCTCGCCGTGGTCGGCGTGCTGATGACCGAGGGCAGGCCGAACGCAGCCTTCGGCAAGATCGTCAAGACCATGCCGGCAGCGGAAGGACCTGCCGTGAAGGCCGACGCCGCCATCGATCCTCGCGCCATGCTGCCGCAGCGGCTCGGCTATTTCCGCTATCCCGGCTCGCTGACGACGCCGCCCTGCTCGGAAGTGGTGGAATGGCTGCTGCTGACGGACCCGATCCAGGTCGCCAGCGCCGACGTCGCGGCGTTCGCAAAGCTCTATCCAATGAACGCGCGCCCGGTGCAGAAGGACAACCGGCGCTACGTGCTGAGGTCGACCTAAGCGGGAGCCTCACTCCGCAGCTTCGCTGTCAGGTTCACCGTCATTCCCCGCGGAGGCGGGGAATCCAGTACGCTGCGGCCTTTCAGCTCTATTACCGCGGCCTCTCGAATACTGGATCGCCCGCCTTCGCGGGCGATGACAGTAGAGTGGCCTCACGCTCACGCGCTCCGCGCCAGCGCGCCGTCGATCATGTTCACCGCGTTCTGCACGCCGTACACGGCGACGAAGGAGCCGAAGCGCGGGCCTTTCTCCTGGCCGAGCAGAACCTGGTAGAGCATGTTGAACCAGTCGAGCGTGACGCCGGGGCGGCCGTCCTTGCCCTTCTTGACCTGGTCGAGGAACGGTTCGCGGCGGCCGACCTCGTAGACGACGTTCTGGATGTCCTCGGCCGAAGCGTCCGGCGCCAACTGCGACAGCGCATCGCGCAGATCCTGGAGCGCGGCGCGCTCGCTGTCTGTCGGCACCCGGAACTGTTTCGTCGGCGCGACGAAGTCGCGATAGTAGTTGATGGCGTAGCCCACCATCGCGTCGAGCTTCGGATGCGTCTGCGGCGTCACGCCGGGACGATAGCGACCGATGAAGCCCCACAGCGTCTCGGCATTCTCCGCGTTCGACGACGAGACCAGCGTCAGGAGCAGCTGGAAGGTGACGGGCATGTCGCCCTTCGGCGGATGGCCGTTGTGGATGTGCCAGACTGGATTGCCGAGCTGCTGCTTGCCGTCCTGCTTCGCAAAGCCGTCGAGGAACTGCTGGTAGTCGTCGACATTGCGCGGGATGACGTCGAAATAGAGCCGCTTGGCCGCCTTCGGCTCGCGATACATGAACAGCGACAGCGATTCCGGCGAGGCATAGCGCAGCCATTCGTCGATGGTGAGGCCGTTACCCTTCGACTTCGAGATCTTCTGGCCCTTCTCGTCGAGGAAGAGCTCGTAGTTGAAGCCTTCGGGCGGCGTGGCGCCGAGCGCCCTGGCGATCGCGCCGGAGAGCTTCACCGAATCGATCAGATCCTTGCCGGCCATCTCGTAGTCGACGCCGAGCGCGACCCAGCGCATGGCCCAGTCGGCCTTCCACTGGCACTTGACGTTGCCGCCGGTGACGGGCGTTTCGACCTCCTGTTTCGTATCAGGATCGACATAGGTCACCGTGCCGGCCGCGACGTCGCGGCGGATCATCGGCACCTGCAGCACGACACCGGTTGTCTTGCTGATCGGAAGGAACGGCGAATAGGTCGCGCGGCGATCGGGACCCAGCGTCGGCAGGATGATCGCCATGATCTTGTCGTAGGCGGCGAGCATCTTGAGCAGCGTCGCGTCGAAGCGGCCCGACGTGTAGTAGTCGGTTGAGCTCGCGAACTCGTAGTCGAAGCCGAAATGGTCGAGGAAGGCGCGAAGCCGCGCATTGTTGTGCGCGCCGAAGCTGTCATGCGTGCCGAAGGGATCAGGCACACGCGTCAGCGGCTTGCCGAGATTGGCTTCCAGCGGCGCTCTGTTCTGCACGTTGTCAGGCACCTTGCGCAGGCCGTCCATATCGTCGGAGAAGGCGAGCAGGCGGGACTTGATCTTGTCCTCGGTCAGCACGCGGAAGGCATGGCGCACCATCGAGGTGCGCGCGACCTCGCCGAACGTGCCGATATGCGGCAGTCCGGAGGGACCGTAACCGGTCTCGAACAGCACCTCGTCCTTCGGGCTCTTCTTCAGCCGCGCGACAATGGCCTTCGCCTGCTCGAACGGCCAGGCGTTGGATTGTTCGGCGAGCGCACGCAGGTCGCTCGGGTTCGCGGCAAGATCGATAACGGACATCATGGGCCTCCGGGCCGCGGAAAATAGCGATTTCCGGGCAGAATGCAATTTTGCGGGGCGACACAGCCGCCTCCGCCGTCATTGCGAGCGAAGCGAAGCAATCCAGACTGTTTCCGCAGCAGCAATCTGGATTGCTTCGTCGCTGCGCTCCTCGCAATGACGGTGAGGAAACAGCGAAACTAGAATCGTAGGGTGAGCAAAGCGTAGCGTGCCCACCATTCATAAGACGTGGGCACGGCGCTTGCGCGCATTTGCCCACCCTACGGCAGCTCGCGCGCCGCAAGAGCGCAGGCTAGAACGGACTCACCGAGAAATACCGCAGCCACAGATCGGTGTAGCGGCCTTTTTCCCAGACGCGGAACATCGCCCAGTTCAGGGCTTGGCGCAGCACGTCGTTGCCCTTGCGCACGGCGATGCCGATGCCTTCGCCGAAGAAGCGGCTCTCGACGAAGGGGCCGCCCGAGAAGGCGCAGCAATCGCCGGAATCCGTGCCGTTGATCCAGAACGCCAGCGAGATGGCGTCGCCGAAGATGAAATCGACCTCGCCCCTGCGTAAGGCCGCGCGCATCGCATCGTCACTGGGATAGGCATGCAGTTCGGCGTCGGTGAACATCGCCTTGAGGTAGGCCTCATGCGCGGAGCCGGCGATGACGCCGACCTTCTTGCCCTCGAGATACTCGGGCCGGATCTCCGGCATCACCGCGTCCTTGCGCGAGGCGAAGCGCGCCGGCACGCGGTAATACGGATCGGTGAAGTCGACGCGGGCGCGAAGCTGCGGGCTCACCGCCATCGAGGCGATGATGGCATCGCCCCGGTTGGAGGTGAGCGCGTCGACCAGCGTCTCGAAGCGGCGCATTTGCACCGTGCAGGTGACCTTGATCTCCTCGCAAAGCGCACGGGCGAAATCGACATTGAAGCCGGCCGGATTGCCGTCCGCGCCGGTGAAGTTGAACGGCGGATAGTCGGTCTCGGTCAGGAAGCGGATCACGGTCAGGCGCGACAGGTCGGGCCGCTCCGGTCGCCGGCGCGGGTCCCAGAAGCCGGGCACGGCCTGCGGGGCTGCCTGGGGGGCGACCTGCGGCGCGGCCTGGGGCGTTGCTGGGGGCCGCTTGGCGGGAGCCTGCGCCTCGGCGCCGGGCAGTCCCGTGAGCAGGCAGGCGCCGACGGCCAGTCCCGTCAGCAAGCTACGGGCAGATTTAGACGATTTCGCCTGTTGCGATGGAGCCATCGGCCGGAGATGAACGAATTTCGTTGGGATCGGAGGGCCTTATAGACCATCCCGCCGGGAACGCGAGCCCGGAATGTGGCTGGGTGAAGGTCCCTCGGCCGTCATGCCCGGGCTTGTCCCGGGCATCCACGTACTTTGCCGTCCCGCCCAAGTACGTGGATGGCCGGGTCAAGCCCGGCCATGACGATGTGGAAGCAGTTGGGCCCGAACGCAGCCTTCACAGATACTTCCTCAAATCAGCCGCCGCCTCCTCCGGCGTCCGCTTCAAATTGAACGGCGAAACGAACCTTCCCTCGCGGTCCATCAGATAGATCAGCGCGGTGTGGTCCATGGTGTAGTCGCCGTCCTTGGTCGGGACCTTCTTGGCATAGACCCGGTAGGAGCTGATGACCTTGGCGGTCTCGGCGGGATCGCCGGATAGGCCCTCGAGGTGCGGATCGAAGCTCGACAGATAGTCCTTCATCGTCGCCGGCGTATCACGCTCGGGATCGACCGAGATGAAGACGGCATTGACCTTGTCGGCATCCTTGCCCATTACGCGCAGCACCTCCGAGATCTCGAACAGGGAGGTCGGGCAGACGTCGGGGCAATGGGTGTAGCCGAAGAAGATCAGGGTCGGCTTGCCCTTGAGGCTCTTGTCGGTGACGACTTTGCCGTTCTGGTCGGTCAGCTGGAACGGCCCGCCGATCGCGGCCGGCTGCGCCACCTTGCCCAGCCCGCCCATGGCCCAGAACATGATCAGGAGCCCGACAATCAGGCTTGCGGCGAAGGCGGTCGCGATCACCAGCGGACGGGCAGCGGAACTCATGGGCGGAAAACTTCCTGTCGCAGGTCAGAAGCAGGCGGCAAAGCCGGTCCTGATCATTTCGAAGAACACCTGGCTGCCATAGTGGAACCAGAGCGCCAGTGCGCCGATCATGACGAGACTGCCGATTGCCGCGCCAGCCCACAGCAGCACGGATGGCATCCGGCCGGCAGTGGGCGAATTGTCCGATAGCCGATGCGCTGGATGCAGTGGTTGAGCCATGACAACGATCGGGACGACGGTCCCGGTTCCCAGGCTTTCAGATAGGCTTTGTGCCGCCTGCGGGCAAGCCGCCGCCGGCGGTGCAAAAGGGTCCCGTCAGGCTGCGAATATCAGTGAAGGAGCTGACCCCGAGCGGATTCGAGCTGCTCGGTTTTTGGGAGCGATCGGCGCGACGGCCTGGCCGTCGAGGCCTGCGCGTCCAGGTAGCAGGGCTTGTACATGGCCTCGAGCTGCTTGCCCCTCAGGAAGAGCATGCGTGGGGTAAGCCCGCCGCGCTGGCCGATCCAGCGCTTCACCTGCGAGGGATACATCGCATAGAGCATCTGGGTTGCTTCGGGATTGGTGATGGCGCGGCCGTTGGAGCCGAAATCCCAGGCGGCGTGGAAGCCGAGCGTCGCATGCGAGGTCACGCAGATCCGGTCGTGCGGGATTGCGCCGAGGACTATGGTGCAGGCGGAAGCGCAAAGGCCGTCGATGATGACGGTCTCGCCCGATTGCCTGAGGTCCTGGTATTTGTCGACGTAGGTTCCAATCCGGCCGCCGCGGTCATCCGCGATCCGAACCACCGCGTGAGACGCCCCCATGCCCGCGATCAGGACAACCGCCGCAAGCAATCCCGTCAGCAACTTCATTGTCCCCGCCCCAGCGAATTCGAATCTGCGTGTCAGGTGGTGATGCACAGCTAGCGTCTGTCGTAACCAAGGTTTTGTCTAGGCAGCCCGGCTCGATCGAAACAAATTCAAATCCAGTGTTGCGTCCGCGCTGCACTCGGCCGGTCTCTATCCCAAAGCGGAACAAGTTAATGAGGTCTTACGCGCCACACCCTTGATCTCAGTTGCAACCGCTGGCTTCAATCCCGGGCAACTACAGGGGGAACTCATGGAGGGGGAAATGCATGGCTGAGGAAACAGACGTCATCGTCGTCGGCGCGGGACTGTCGGGCCTCGTTGCCGCCACCGAGATCGCCGACGCGGGCAGGCGCGTCATCGTCGTGGACCAGGAAGGCGAGCAATCGCTCGGCGGGCAGGCGTTCTGGTCGTTCGGCGGGTTGTTCCTGGTCGATTCGCCTGAGCAGCGGCGGCTCGGCATCAAGGACTCCTTCGACTTGGCCATGCAGGATTGGCTCGGCGCCGCTGGCTTCGACCGCGACGAGGATTTCTGGCCGCGCAAATGGGCCGAGGCCTATGTGGCGTTCGCGGCCGGCGAGAAGCGGGGCTGGCTGCGCGCGATGGGCCATCGCATCTTCCCCGTGGTCGGCTGGGCCGAACGCGGCGGCTATGACGCGATGGGCCACGGCAATTCGGTGCCGCGCTTCCATGTCACCTGGGGCACCGGCCCCGGCATCGTCGAGCCGTTCGAGCGCCGCGCGCGCGAGGCTACCAAGGGCGGCCGGCTGAGCTTCAGGTTCCGCCATCGCGTCGATGCGCTCTCGATCACCAATGGCACCGTGGATGGCGTCAGCGGCGCCGTCCTTGCGCCCGACACGATCGAGCGCGGCAAGAGCTCCTCCCGCAACGTCGTCGGCGAGTTTGCGCTGAAGGCGCAGGTCGTGATCGTCGCCTCCGGCGGCATCGGCGGCAATCATGAGCTGGTGCGGCAGAACTGGCCGAAGCGGTTGGGTGAGCCGCCGAAATTCATGATCTCCGGCGTGCCCGAGCATGTCGACGGCCGCATGATCGGCATCACGGAAACGACCGGCGCGCGGCTGATCAATCGCGACCGGATGTGGCACTACGTCGAGGGCATCCAGAATTGGAATCCGATCTGGCCGCGCCACGGTATCCGCATCCTGCCAGGCCCGTCGGCGATGTGGTTCGACGCCACGGGCACGCGGCTGCCGGCGCCGCTGTTCCCGGGCTCCGACACGCTCGGCCAGCTCAAATACATCATGTCCACAGGGTATGATTATTCCTGGTTCATCCTGACCCAGAGCATCATCAAGAAGGAGTTCGCGCTGTCGGGCTCGGAGCAGAACCCCGACCTGACCGGCAAGAGCTGGCGCATGACCTTGCGCCGGGCCACCAACAAGGGCGCGCCGGCGCCGGTGGAGGCGTTCAAAAGCCATGGTATCGACTTCATCGTCCGCGACAAGCTCGATGAGCTCGTTGCGGCCATGAACAAGCTCGCCGGCAGCGATCTCCTGAGGCTCGAGCACATCAAGATGCAGATCGAGGCGCGCGACCGCGAGATCGCCAATCCTTACGTCAAGGATGCGCAGGTCATGAACATCCACAATGCGCGCCGCTACATCGGCGACAAGTTGATCCGCACCGCCTCCCCGCACCGCATCCTCGATCCCGCGCATGGGCCGCTGATCGCGGTGAAGCTCAACATCCTCACCCGCAAGACGCTGGGCGGCTTCGAGACCGATCTCGACTCCCGCGTGTTCGGGGAAGAGGGCCGCGTCATTCCCGGCCTCTATGCCGTGGGCGAGGCCGCCGGCTTCGGCGGTGGCGGCATGCATGGCTACCGCTCGCTGGAGGGTACTTTTCTTGGAGGCTGCCTGTTCTCGGGCCGCAATGCGGGCCGTGCCGCCGCCAAGGCGGTGGGTTAGATCGTGCGGCGATGGATGCGCATCGCGGCGCTAGCCGCTTCATTGGCGGCAGCTTCAGCGGCGTCCGCCGATACGATCGACGTCAACGGCGTGAAGCGCTCCTACACCGCGCAACTGCCGGCCAAGAGGCCTGCACCGCTCGTGATCGTGCTGCATGGCAAGACCCAGCGTGGCGCCGACATGATCACGCGGACGTCCTGGCCGCAGGTGGCAAAGCGCGAGGGCCTGGCCGTGGTCTTTCCGGACGGGCTCAGCAATGCATGGGCGGACGCGCGCACGAAGGCGGGGCCTGCCCTGCGTGGACCACCGGCGGGGACCGATGACGTCGGCTTCATCGCAAAGCTCGCCGAGAAGCTGGTGGCCGACGGCACGGCCGATGCAAGGCGCGTCTTCGTCGCGGGCATCTCCAATGGCGGCGCCATGGCGATGACCATGGCCTGCGCGCGCGCCGATTTGTTTGCGGCAGCTGCGAGTGTGATCATGAATCTCACCGACGAGGCCGCCGTCACGTGCCATCCGTCGCGGCCGGTCCCGATGCTGCTCATGAACGGCACCGCCGACCTGCTGGTCCCCTACGGCGGTGGACACGGAACGAGCTATTTTGCCGCAGACGGATTCTGGTCGACCGACGAGACGCTGGCGTTCTGGCGCAGGCTCAATGGCTGCGAGACCGACGACGCCGAGACGACTGATTTGCCGGACAGGGCGCCTGCAGACCATTCCACGGTCACGCGGATCTCCTCACGCTGCCCCCGGGGACACGACGTCGTGCTCTATCGTGTCAACCATGGCGGCCATCGCGTGCCCGGATTTTCTCCGGATGCCCGCTTCCCGAAGGTCGCCGCCGGTCTGCTGGGGCCGCAGAACGCTGACATCGACGCTGCCGAGACGATCTGGACGTTCTTCAGCCAGTTTCCGTAAAGCGACGCTTGCATCGGCGGCGACGCATCCGCCGCACCGACGCATGCGCGCCCGGCCACGCATGCGTGCCCGGGGTGGCAGAGCGCGAGGTGCTGGGCTAGACAGGGCCGCCATTCCACCAGGAGATCCCCAATGAGCATTCAGCGTTTTGAAACCGGGCCGCGCATGAGCCAGGTCGTCGTGCACGGCAACACCGTCTATCTCGCCGGCGTCGTCGCGAACAAGGCGGCCGGCGAAAGCGTGACGAAGCAGACCCAGGACATCCTGGCGACCATCGACGGCCACCTCGCCAAGGCCGGCACCGACAAGTCGAAGCTGCTGTCGGCAACGATCTACATCACCGACATGAAGACCTTCGGCGAGATGAACGCGGTGTGGGACGCCTGGGTGTCGCCCGGCAACACCCCGGCGCGCGCCACCGTCGAAGCCAAGCTGGCTGCCCCGCAATACACCGTCGAGATCATGGTGACGGCGGCGAAGTAGTCTTGGCTGCATCAGGATGCGGCAGAAGCGCGATGAGAAGATCATCGCGCTTCTGTTTTTTTGGGGCGCATGATCTCCGAGGTAATCGATCGGCGCGCGTGAACCTTCGAGAGTGACGGTCGGCCGGACACGGCATCATCGAAGGAGAGCAGCATGACCGACCCCACCACCATCGCCCACCGCTACATCGAGCTCTGGAACGAGCGCACGGCCGGCCGACGTCGCGAGCTGCTCGGCGAGAGCTGGACGACGGATGCGAGCTATGTCGATCCCTTGATGAAGGGCGACGGCCGGGATGGCATCGAGGCGCTGATCGCGGGCGTGCAGCAGCGCTTTCCCGATTTCAGATTCAAGCTGATCGGCGAGCCCGACAGCTATGGCGATCACATCCGCTTTTCGTGGGGACTTGGTCCTGATGGCGCCGACAGCCCGATCAAGGGCACCGATTTTGCCGTGCTGAAGGACGGGCGCATCAGCAGGGTGACCGGATTTCTGGACCAGGTGCCGACCGGGGCGTGAGACGGTTGGCCCTCCTTGTGGGCGGATTTGAACTTCCACATGAGGGCGTCATGCCCGGGCTTGTCCCGGGCATCCACGTTCTTTGTGCTGCGGGAAAAGACGTGGATGGCCGGGACAAGCCCGGCCATGACGATGTGGAGACCAGCGTGCCTCAAACGGACAGCGCATACGCATCTGCCCTCCGTGCAAGGTGAGGAGGGCGCCCCCCTCGACGAAGCCACCCCTACGGCTTACCTGTCATGCCGTGCCGCCCCGTATCCTCCAAACATCGGCCGAGCCGGCCGCGCTGCTGCCGGATCGCTTCCAGGCGTGGTTCGCAGCCCGCGGCTGGTCGCCGCGCGCGCATCAGCTGGCGCTGCTGGAAAAGGCGCGCGAGGACCGCTCGGCACTCCTGATTGCTCCGACCGGAGCCGGCAAGACGCTCGCCGGGTTTCTGCCGACGCTGGTGGAGCTGTCGGCGCAGTCGGTCGAACGGGACGCGGGCGCGAAGAAGAACCTCGTCTCCACCGGCCGCAGCGTGCAACGCGCCGGCGGCCTGCACACCCTCTACATCTCGCCGCTCAAGGCGCTCGCCGTCGACATCGCGCGCAATCTGGAGCGGCCGATCGCGGAGATGGCGCTGCCGGTCAAGGTCGAGACCCGCACCGGCGACACGCCGGTGTCGCGGCGGCAGCGGCAGCGGCGCTATCCGCCGGACGTGTTGCTGACAACACCCGAGCAGCTCGCACTGCTGCTCTCCTCCGACGACGCACCGTTCCTGTTTTCCTCCCTGAAGCGCATCGTGCTCGACGAGCTGCATGCGCTGGTGACGTCCAAGCGCGGCGATCTGCTCTCGCTCGGACTGGCGCGGCTCTGGCGCCTCGCGCCGCAGATGCGCGCGATCGGCCTGTCGGCGACCGTGGCCGAGCCGGATCAGCTCGCGCGCTTCCTGGTGCCGCAGCCCGACGGCAAGGAAGCCGCTGCCGACATCGTCGTCGCCGGCGGAGCCGCGCCGCCCGTGGTCGAGATGCTCGATACGCGCGAGCGGCTGCCCTGGGCCGGCCACAGCGCGCGCCACGCGCTCCCCGAGATCTACGAGCTGATCAAGGCGAACAAGACCACGCTGGTCTTCGTCAACACCCGTAGCCAGGCCGAGATGCTGTTCCAGAATCTCTGGAGCATGAACGACGACGGCCTTGCCATCGCGCTGCATCACGGTTCGCTCGACGTCGCCCAGCGCCGCAAGGTCGAGGATGCCATGTCGGCGGGCAGACTGCGCGGCGTGGTCTGCACCTCCTCGCTCGACCTCGGCGTCGACTGGGGCGATGTCGATCTCGTCGTCAATATCGGTGCGCCCAAGGGCTCCTCGCGCCTGATGCAGCGCATCGGCCGCGCCAACCACCGCCTCGACGAAGCCTCGCGCGCCGTGCTGGTGCCGGCCAACCGCTTCGAGGTGCTGGAGTGCCGCGTCGCCATCGATGCCATTGCGGAGAACGCGCAGGATACGCCGCCGCTGCGCCTGGGGGCGCTCGACGTCCTGGCCCAGCACGTGCTCGGCTGCGCCTGCGGCGAGCCGTTCCTCTCCGATGATCTCTACCGCGAGGTCCGCACCGCCGCGCCCTATGCCGACCTGTCGCGACAGGATTTCGACGATGTCGTCGATTTCGTCGCCTCCGGCGGTTACGCGCTGAAGACCTATGAGCGCTTCGCCCGCATCAAGCAGGACAAGGAGGGCCGCTGGCGCGTCGCCAATCCAAAGGTGCGGCAGAGCTACCGCATGAATGTCGGCACCATCGTCGAGGACGACATGCTGAAGGTGCGGCTGGTACGCTCGCGCGGCGGAGGCCAGGGAAAGACAGGCGGCTCGACCGGGGTGATCGCACGCGGTGGCAGACTGCTCGGCGAGATCGAGGAGGCCTTCATCGAGGGCCTCAGCCCCGGCGATACCTTCGTGTTCTCAGGCGAGGTGGTGCGCTACGAGGCCCTGGTCGAGGACCAGGTCTACGTCTCGCGCGCGTATGACAAGGACCCGAAAGTGCCGTCCTATATGGGCGGCAAGTTTCCGCTCTCGACCTATCTCGCCGAGCGCGTGCGCCGGCTGCTCGACGACGGGCGCGCGTGGGTCGGCTTGCCGGAGCAGGTGCGCGACTGGCTGTCGCTGCAGAAGGACGTCTCGCGCGTGCCGGCGGTGCGCGAACTCCTGGTCGAGAGCTTCCCCCGCGCCAACAAGCATTATCTGGTCTGCTATCCGTTCGAGGGGCGTCTCGCGCATCAGACCCTCGGCATGCTGCTGACGCGCCGGCTGGAGCGCGCCCGCGCGAGGCCTCTCGGCTTCGTCGCCAACGAATATGCGGTGGCGATCTGGGCGCTCGGCGATCTCTCCTTCATGATCCGCGACGGCCGGATCGACCTCGATGCGCTGTTCGACCCCGATATGCTCGGCGACGACCTCGAGGCCTGGCTCGCCGAATCCGCGCTGATGAAGCGCACCTTCCGCAACTGCGCCATCATCTCCGGCCTGATCGCGCGCCGCCACACCGGCGAAGAGAAGAGCCGCCGTCAGGTGCTGTTCTCGACCGATCTCGTCTACGACGTGCTGCGCAAGCACCAGGCCGACCACGTGCTGCTGCGCGCCGCGCGTGCCGATGCCGCCACCGGCCTGCTCGACCTGCGCCGCCTCGGCGACATGCTGGCCCGAATCCACGGCCGCATCACGCACCGGGAACTCGACCGCGTCTCCCCGCTGGCCGTCCCCGTGATGCTGGAAATCGGCCGCGAGTCAGTCTATGGCGAAGCTGCAGACGAGCTCTTGGCCGAAGCAGCCGACGAACTCGTCAAAGAGGCAATGTCGTAGACTGCTGCAGCAATGTTTTTTGGGGGCTCAATTCTCTCCACGTCATGCCCGGGCTTGTCCCGGGCATCCACGTCCTTGTCTCTGCGGCAAGAACGTGGATGGCCGGGACAAGCCCGGCCATGACGGAGAATGTGGCGGTATCGATAACTTCGACGCGGCACGTTGACGTCGCAGGCATCGCGCTGCACGCCGATCTCTCCGGCGCGTTGTTCTGGGAAGAGCAACGCCTGCTCGTCGTCTCCGACCTGCATCTGGAAAAGGGTTCGAGCTTCGCTATGCGCGGCGTGCTGCTGCCGCCTTACGATACCTTCGCGACGCTCGGCCGGCTCGCCGCCGTCATTGCCCGCCATGATCCGCGAATCGTCGTCGCGCTCGGTGACAGCTTTCATGACCGCACCGCGCATGAGCGCCTGTCGCCCGACGATCGCAATGCCGTCGCGGCGCTCCAGGGTGGCCGCGACTGGATCTGGATCTCGGGCAATCACGATCCCATGCTGCCGCGCGATCTCGGCGGCACCGTCGCGGACGAGGTCACGATCGGCCCGATCACCTTCCGCCACGAGCCGACCGGCGCAAGCGGCGAGATCGCCGGCCATCTGCATCCGAAGGCGCGCGTGTCCGCGCGCGGTCGCTCGATGGAGCGCCGCTGTTTCGCCAGTGACGGGATGCGTGCCGTGATGCCCGCCTTTGGCGCCTATGCCGGCGGCCTCAGCATCCGCGACGCTGCCTTCGCCAGGATCTTTCCGAGGAACGGCTTCGTCGCCCATCTGCTCGGCGACCGCCGGGTCCACGCCATCGCGGCCTCGCGCTGTTACTGAGACCGGCCGCACCTCGGAACAAATTAAGAACACTTTAGCAAGTCTTTGATATATCATTGTGATTCGGCGCTTCGCCGACACAATATCTAGCGTCTGTCCGACTTTGCGAGGACTACATGTCCACCGTTGCCTTCGACCAATTTGCCCTTACCCGGATCGCCGATTTCGCGCGCTCGCTGTCAAGGCTGCATCAGGCGGCCCGGCGCTACGCCGTCGATGACGACCAGTTCGATCGCGAATTCAACGCGGTGTGCCAGTCGATCTGGGGCTACACCATCGACGACATCAGCGACGATCTGTTCTCGATCGAGGATCATCAGTTTCTCGACACGCTGGACGAGGCCCATGCGCGCATCTTCGCGGCCGAGCGGGGTTACGACCTTGTCGACGAAGCGGGCATGCTGACCGATTGGTGGGGCTTTTGCTGGATGATCCTCGCCGAGAAGCGCGGCCTCCTGACGCCGGAAAACCGCGCCGCCGCGCGCGCGGCGATCGAGGAGAAATATCTGGCAGCGCCGAACGTGATCGGGGTGATTATCGGGAGGTGACCGCCGTGCCCGGACAAAGCGCAGCGCGCCACGCGATGCGCTGCAGAGCCGGGGCCCATCTCGCGGCATTCTGGGTCCCGGCTCAGCGTCGCATCGCTTTCGCGCTGCGCCGCCGTCCGGGACACGAGATCAATCCAGCCCCGCGCGCTTCGCCGGCTTGGCGGCCGTTTTCGGCACCGTCACGTCAGGCAGCACCTCGCGCACGATCTCGGCGGGGGCCGGAGCGTCCGTCGACACCGTCTCTGCCCGCACCGGCGCCACTTTCATCTCGCCGAGGCGCGCGCGGACCTGGGCGGTGAGGCCGGGATAGGAGGCAACCGGGGTGAAGTCCGCAGCCTGGTCGTTGCCGACGCGGATGCCGGTATAGGCGACGAGGCCGTCGGTGGTGGCAATCACGTCGCCGGCCTTCAGCGACGAATCCAGCGCAAGATCGACCGGGGCGAGGCCGACCGGATCACGGCCGTTGCAGGTACAGTCGGCGCGCAGCGCCTTGCGATAGGCGAACGCGTTCTCGCTGTCGGCGTAGCGCTCGCCGGTTTGCGAATAGGCACCGTCGATGCTGGATCCAAAATAGACCTTTGTCGCGGTGGCAGGGCAGAAGGCCTGACACATCTGCGCTGGTGAGACCATGCCTCGCATCAGCGGGAAATATTTGCCATCGCAGCTGCGCACGCAGAAAGCCGGGCCCGAGCCACCGGCTGCGGCCGAGCGTGTCGGCGGTACATATTGCGGATTCTGCTGGCCTGTGAAGGGATCGGAGGAGGAGTTCGGCTGCTGTGGCTGCGGCCGCTGCATTCCGCCGAACAGGAAGTCGAACAGGCCTTCGGCCGAAACCGGGGCCGGGGCCACAAGCATGGGAACCGCAACCATCACGGCTGCGAGCATCGCGCGACGCTGCGTATGGGACAACTCTGTACGCACAGCTCACTCCACCCGACGCTACGGAACCGGTCAAGACCGTTCGAGGTCTCCAGCACACGATTCAACGTAATGCGCGATGGTAAATGAGCGGTTGCGTGGAGGCGGTTTCAAGACGAGGCGGTGATCTCTTTATGGCCGCGCGCAGCTTTCACGGGCGGCGTTGCTCCCGGGGCACGCTCGGGCGTGCCGACGGAGAATCAATCGTCCTCTCTTACGCCTTCAGGAACTCCGACGCCTTGTACAGCGAGCGGAACGGCAGGCCGGCCGCACCGAAGGTGTCGGTGGCGCCTTCCTCGCGGTCGACCATGGTGAGTACCAGCACCACATTGGCGCCGGCCTCGCGCACCGATTCCACCGCCTTCATCGCCGAACCGCCCGTGGTGGTGACGTCCTCGACGATCACGACGCGCTTGCCCGCCAGCGTCTCGCCCTTGGGCAGGCCTTCGATCGCGAGCTTGGCGCCGTGCTCTTTCGGCTTCTTGCGCACGAAGAAGGCCGCGATCGGATGGCCCTTGATCCAGGAGATCTGCGCCAGCGCGCCGGCGAGCGGCACGGCGCCCATCTCCAGCCCACCGATGAAGTCGAGCTGGTCGTCCTTGAGCGCCTCATAGGTCAGCTCGGCAAGCAGCGTCGCGCCTTCAGGGTCGAGCATGGTCGGCTTGAGGTTGAAGTAGAAATCGCTCTTGCGGCCCGACGCGAGCGTCACCTCGCCGCGGCCGAATGAGCGCCGGCGGATGATTTCGAACAGGCGGGCGCGGGAGGCAGATTTCGACACGGCGGTCCCTCGAACAGCGTCTTTGGTGGAGGCGGAATTTATCCGGCACAGTCGCGACATTCCAGAGGGGGCGTCTCCCGTCAACAGGGATCGGCCATCCCGGACCGCCGGTTGTGGGGGCGCAACCTTCTGGAGTAGTTGAGGGGGCAAGCCTCCTGGGGAAGGAAACGGAATGACCATCGAGCTTTACACCTGGAACACGCCGAACGGCCGCAAGATCTCGGTCGCGCTGGAGGAAATGGGGCTGCCCTACAAGGTGATCCCGGTGAACATCACCAAGGGCGAGCAGATGGCACCCGAGTTCCTCAAGCTCTCCCCCAATAACAAGATTCCCGCGATCGTCGATCCCGAGGGGCCCGACGGCAGGCCCGTCAGCATCTTCGAATCGGGCGCGATCCTGCTTTATCTCGGAGAAAAGACCGGCAGATTCCTGCCGAAATCGCTGAGCGAGCGGATTCCCGTCTACGAATGGCTGATGTGGCAGATGGGCGGCTTCGGCCCGATGCCGGGCCAGGTGCACCATTTCATCGCGCTGGAGAATGAGCAGGAGCGCGCTTACGGCCTGAAGCGCTTCATGGCGGAGACGCGCCGGCTCTACGGCGTGCTGGACCGGCGGCTCGAGGGGCGCGACTTCGTCGCCGGCGAGCTCTCGATTGCCGATTTTGCCATCCTGGGCTGGGCCTGGCGCCACCCTCGCCACAAGGTTGATCTGGCCGACTTCCCCAACGTCAAGCGCTGGTACGAGGCGCTGATGGCGCGCCCGGCGGTAAAGCGCGGGATGGAAGCGAAGCTGGATTGAGGTTTCTTCTCCCTCTCCCCTTGTGGGAGAGGGTGGCTCGCCGCGAAGCGGCGAGACGGGTGAGGGGTTCTCTCCGCGAGTCCAACTCTTATTCGAATGCGTGGAGAGACACCCCTCATCCGGCGCTTCGCGCCACCTTCTCCCACAAGGGGAGAAGGAAGAAAGCCCTCACACCTTCTTCGCTTCCACCGCCATCCGCACCGCGAGCCCGGCCAGCACCGTGCCCATCAGCCAGCGCTGCACCAGCATCCAGCTCGGCCGGTTCGCCAGGAACAATGCGATCGAACCCGCCGCGAGCGCGATCATCGCATTCACGCTGACGCTGATCGCGATCTGGATCGCCCCCAGCGCCACCGACTGCGCCAGCACGCTGCCGGCGGCGGGATCGATGAACTGTGGCAGCAGCGCCAGATACAGCATCGCGATCTTCGGGTTGAGCAGGTTGGTGACGAAGCCCATCGCGAACAATTTGCGTGGGCTGTCGACCGCGAGCTTTTTCACCTGGAACGGCGAGCGCCCGCCCGGCTTCACCGCCTGCCAGGCGAGCCACAGCAGATATCCGGCGCCGGCAAAGCGCAGTGCGTCATAGGCGAACGGAATGGCGAGCAAGAGCGCCGTGATGCCGAACGCTGCGCACAGCATGAAGAACACGAAGCCGAGCGCCACGCCGCCGAGCGAGACGATGCCGGCCGCCGGCCCCTGCGTGATCGAGCGCGAGATCAGATAGATCATGTTCGGTCCCGGCGTGAGCACGAGGCCAAGGCTGACCAGGGCAAAGCCGAGCAGGGCGGAGATATGAGGCATGGATGAACCGGTGCGGAGGACGCAACGATTCTAATATGCGCAACGGTCCCCATGCCATCGCGCAATTGCTCGGAGGACAATTGAGTTCGGCTAGGCGAAGCGCCTCAATGCGCCTCGTCCCAATTGTTCGCCGCGCGCGCGTCCACATGCAGCGGCACCGAGAGCAGCACGGCCGGGAACGGCGCATCCTGCATCACGTGCTGCACGACGGGAAGCGTCGCCTCGACCTCGGCGTCCGGCACCTCGAAGATCAATTCGTCATGCACCTGGAGCAGCATCTGCGCCGACAGCTTCTTTTCGGCCAGCGCATCCTCCACGCGCGTCATGGCGCGGCGGATGATGTCGGCGGCGGTGCCCTGAAGCCGCGCGTTGATCGCGGCGCGCTCGTTGAAGGCGCGCACCGAGGCGTTGGACGCCTTGATGTCGGGGTAGTGGCACTTGCGGCCGAACAGCGTGGTGACGTAGCCGTGGCTGCGGCAGAAGTCGCGCGTCTCGTCCATATAGGCGCGGATCCCGGGGAAGCGCTCGAAATACTTCTTGATGTAGGCCGAGGCCTCTTCGCGCGCGATGCCGAGCTGGTTGGCGAGGCCGAACGCCGAGATGCCGTAGATGATGCCGAAATTGATCGCCTTGGCGCGGCGGCGGATCTCGCTCGGCATGCCCTTGATCGGCACGCCGAACATTTCCGATGCCGTCATGGCGTGAATGTCGAGGCCGTCGCGGAACGCCTGCTTCAGCACGGGAATGTCGGCGATCTCGGCGAGCAGCCGCAGCTCGATCTGCGAATAGTCGGCGGAAACCAGCTTGTGTCCCGGCGCGGCGATGAAAGCACGGCGGATCTTGCGGCCATCCTCGGTGCGCACCGGAATGTTCTGCAGGTTCGGCTCGTTGGACGACAGCCGGCCCGTCGTGGTCGCGGCGAGGGCGTAGGTCGTGTGCACGCGATGGGTCTGCGGGTTGACATAGGTCGGCAGCGCATCGGTGTAGGTCGATTTCAGCTTGGAGACCTGGCGCCACTCCAAAATCTTCTTCGGGAAGTCGTGACCCTGCTCGGCGAGCTCGTCCAGCACCTGCGCGGTGGTCGACCATGCGCCGGTTTTCGTCTTAGTGCCGCCGGGCAGTCCCATCTTGCCGAACAGGATGTCGCCGATCTGCTTGGGGCTGCCGACATTGACCGGCTCGCCCGCGATCTCCTGGATTTCAGCCTCGACGCGCGCCGCGGTCTGGGCAAAGTCTCCGGAGAGCCGTGACAGGACCTGACGGTCGATCGAGATGCCGCGCCGCTCCATGCGTGCGAGCACCGAGACCAGCGGTCGCTCCAGGGTCTCGTAGACGGCGGTCATGTGCTCGGCGACGAGGCGCGGCTTCAGCACGCGCCAGACGCGCAACGCGATGTCGGCGCCTTCGGCCGAGAGTGGCGCGGCCTTGTCGACCGGCACCTGGTCGAAGGTGATCTTGCCCTTGCCGCTGCCGAGCAGCTCGTTTTCCTTCAGCATGGCATGGCCGAACCAGCGCTCGGACAGCGATTCCAGCGCGTGCGAGCCGCGGCCGGCGTCGAGCACGTAGGAGATCAGGAGCGCATCGTCGATGTTGCGCAGGGTGATGCCGTGCTGCGCCAGCATCACGGCCGTGAACTTGACGTCGAAGCCGATCTTGAGGATGCCGGATGATTCCAGCACCGGCCGCAGCGCCTGCAGCGCGTCGTCATGCTTGACCTGGTCCGGCGCGAGGCCGGCATCGAACAGGCCGGCGCCGCCGCCGGACTGCTTGTGCGCCAGCGGCACGTAGCAGGCTTCGTTCGGCGCCAGCGCCAGCGCGATGCCGCACAGATCGGCCTGCATCGGATCGATCGAGTTCGCTCTCGTCTCGATCGCGACTTGGCCGGCATCATGGATCCGCGCGATGAAGGCGTCGAGCTCCCTAGGGGTCTTGATGGTCTGGTATTTGCTGCGATCGACCGGAAGCTTGCGCAACGCCTCTTCGCGCGCGGCGGCGAGCGAGATGGGCGCACCCTTCGGGCTCGCAGCCTTGTCCTCCTTGCCGGCCGACTTGTTGGGTTTGCCCGGCGCGGCTTGCGCCGGCGTGCCGGTTCCCGGTGCGGGCACAACGTCCGAGGGCGGCAGCGTCGTGAACACGCTGGCGCCGCTGGCATAGCCCGGGTCGGCATCGACATTGGCGGGATCGATCTGCGCATATTCGGCGACGCGCCGCGTCAGCGTCGTGAACTCCATCGCCTTCAGGAAGGCGATCAGCTTGCGCGCGTCCGGCTCGTGGACGGCGAGGTCGTCCAGCGGCGCCTCCAGGTCGACCTTGTCGTCGAGCAGCACGAGCTGCCGCGAGATGCGCGCCTTCTCGGCGTTCTCGAGCAGCGCCTCGCGGCGCTTGGGCTGCTTGATCTCGCCGGCGCGGAACAACAATTGGTCGAGATCGCCATATTCGGTGATCAGCTGCGCCGCGGTCTTGATGCCGATGCCGGGCACGCCGGGCACGTTGTCGGTGGAATCGCCGGCCAAAGCCTGCACCTCCACCACCTTGTTCGGGGGAACGCCGAACTTCTCGATCACCTCGGGGATGCCGATGCGGCGGTCCTTCATGGTGTCGTACATGGTGACGCAATCGGTCACGAGCTGCATCAGATCCTTGTCGGAGGACACGATGGTCGCGCTGGCGCCGCGCTCGCAGGCCTGCCGCACATAGGTCGCGATCAGATCGTCGGCCTCGAAGCCGGTCTGTTCCAGGCAGGGCAGGTCGAAGGCGCGCACCGCCTCGCGGATCAACGCGAATTGCGGGATCAGATCCTCAGGGGCGGGCGGCCTATGCGCCTTGTACTCGGGATAGATCTTGTTGCGGAATGTGATCTCCGACTTGTCGAAGATGATCGCCAGATGCGTCGGCCGGTTGTCCTCGGGCATCTCGCGCAAGAGCTTCCACAGCATGTTGCAGAAGCCGAGCACGGCATTGACCTGGAGCCCGTCGGATTTGCGGTTCAGCGGCGGCAGCGCGTGATAGGCGCGGAAGATGTACGAGGAACCGTCGACCAGGAACACATGATCGCCCTTGCCGGCCGCCTTCGCAGCAACCGGTTTGGCAGCAGCTGTCGCAGTGGATTTGCTCTCGGCGACCGCCTTCGGCGCGGCCTTGGTGTCAGCTTTGGCGGAGGTCTTCGGGGAGGTTTTGGGCATGGCCGCAATGTATGGATTTTTGCGGCCTTTGACAGCCTCAGACAGCGAGTTTTTAAGGCGTCGGCGCAGCTATCCCCACTGTCATTCCCCACATCCCCACTGTCATTCCCCGCGAAAGCGGGGAATCCAGTACGCCGCGGCGCATCGGTCAATAATTGCTGTCTCTGGAATACTGGGTCGCCCGGTCGAGCCGGGCGACGACAGCGGGAATGCAGCTACTCCGCCGCCTGCAACACCGGCCCCGCCTTCCTCGGCGCGATCCAGAACGCATCGGGCCGCTCGAACAGGAAGCGTGCATTGAGCCGCAGCGCCACCTGCCAGATCGCCAGCGCGCCGAGCACGCCGGCGATGGTGACGATCAGCGACACCGTGCCGATGTCGGGAATGATGCCCGTGCGCAGCAGCAGCGTCCGCGTCGCCGCCATCGGCAGGAAGAAGGCGAGGTAGATCACGATCGAATGCTCGCCGCAGAAGCGGAGGAAATTGAGCCACTGCGCGCGCGCAAGCAGCGTGCCTGTCGTGATGATGGCGCAGGCGCCGGCAAAGCCGAGCACGAGTGAGACAATTTTCCATTCGCTGGCCCCATGCGCGACCAGGCCGGCATTGATCAATGCCCAGGCCGCGAGCGCTCCGAGCGCGAGCGCGGGATGCTTTCGCGCACGATCCGACAGGGCGAACACGTAAGGCGCGAACAGGTAGCCCGAATAGAAATAGACGAAGCGCGAGCAGAACTCGTCGATGACGGTCCAGCCGGTCGTGATCCGTGCGGTCTCCAGCGCGGCGGCGAGAAGCCAGATCGCGAGCGGCGGGAGTTTGCGTGTCAGTTTTGTGACGACGAAGAAGATCGGCAGCAGATAGATGAACCACAGCGTGCCGAACGGCTCGATGAACGATTCGAGATACAAGAGGCCGACGTCGCGCCAGCTTGTCTCCGCCGCAAAGGCGGGCGCCTTGAAGCCGAACTGGATTGTCACCCAGACGACATAAAAATAAGCGAAATGCACCACCTTGCGGTCGAGATAGGTTCGCCAGTCCCGATCGATCACGAGAGACAGGAACAGGCCCGAAATCAGGAAGAAATCCGGCATCCGGAACGGTTTTGCGAAGGCCACGGCGACATGCATGAAACCGGTCTGCCCGGCGGCGAACTCGACCCCCAGCACCGAATGCATCATCACGACCATGACGATGCAGATACCCTTGGCGTAATCGACCCAGTCGACACGCGCGGCAGAAGGGGCCTTGGAAAGCCCGGCCGCCGCGATTGTGCCTGATCGTGCCATGATGTCCCCTTTCGAGGCGTGTTCCGCCCGTCCCTGTATGGGTGCGGGGCAGTTTGGAGCCCAGTGGTTTCCGACTTCTTTACCCGTTCAAATCGCGGGCCGGTTTTTGCATCCGGACTGTTCCATGACCTCGGGAAAATGCTAAACCGCCGCGAATTGGGCTTCCGTTAACCAAGCTGGGACAGGATTTTTCATGCGCATCGCGATGATCGGCACGGGTTATGTGGGATTGGTTTCCGGAGCCTGCTTTGCGGATTTCGGCCACGACGTCACCTGCGTCGACAAGGACGAGAAGAAGATCGCGGCGCTCCATCGCGGTGAGATCCCGATCTACGAGCCCGGCCTCGACGAACTGGTCGCGACCAACGTCAAGGCCAAGCGGCTGGACTTCACCACCGATCTCACCAAGCCGGTCGCGGATGCTGATGCCGTGTTCATCGCGGTCGGCACACCCTCGCGCCGCGGCGATGGCCACGCCGACCTGTCCTACGTCTACGCCGCCGCCCGCGAGATCGCGCAAGCGCTCACCGGCTTCACCGTCGTGGTGACGAAGTCGACCGTGCCGGTCGGCACCGGCGACGAGGTCGAGCGCATCATCCGCGAGACGAACCCCGCGGCCGACGTCGTGGTCGCCTCGAACCCCGAGTTCCTGCGCGAGGGCGCGGCAATCCGCGATTTCAAATTCCCCGACCGCATCGTGGTCGGCACCTCGGACGAGCGCGGGCGCAAGGTGATGGGCGACATCTACCGCCCGCTGTCGTTGAACCAGGCGCCGCTGATGTTCACCGAGCGCCGCACCGCCGAGATGATCAAATACGCCGCCAACGCGTTCCTGGCGACCAAGATCACCTTCATCAACGAGATCGCCGATCTCTCGGAAAAAGCTGGCGCCAATGTCCAGGAGGTCGCGCGCGGCATTGGCCTGGACAACCGCATCGGCACAAAATTCCTGCATGCAGGCCCAGGCTTCGGCGGCTCTTGCTTCCCGAAGGACACCAAGGCCTTGATCAAGATCGCGCAGGACCACGACGTATCCTTGCGCATCGTCGAATCCGTGCTGGCGGTCAACGAGAACCGCAAGCGTGCGATGGCGCGGAAAGTGAGCCAGGCGCTCGGCGGCTCGCTGCGCGGCAAGACCATCGCCGTGCTCGGCCTCACCTTCAAGCCCGACACCGACGACATGCGCGACGCGCCATCGATCCCGCTGGTGACAGGCCTGATCGACATGGGCGCGACCGTCAAGGCGTTCGATCCCGTCGGCATGGAGCAGGCAAAAAGTGAGCTGCCCAGCATCACCTACTGCGAGGACGCTTATTCCTGCGCGGAAGGCGCGGACGCGCTTGTCATCGTCACCGAATGGGTGCAGTTCCGCGCGCTCGATCTCGATCGGTTGAAGCAGACCATGGCGCAGCCCGTCGTCGTCGACTTGCGCAACATCTACCGCCCGGAGGACATGGAAGCCGCCGGCTTCACCTACGAGAGTGTCGGCCGGCCCCCTGTGCAGGGCTGATAGCTGCATTTCTCGTTGAAAGAAGCCGTCATGGCCGGGCTTGTCCCGGCCATCCACGTCTTGTTCACTCTCGCCTGAAAGAACGTGAATGCCCGGCACGAAGGTCGGGCATGACGAGTGGATAGACCTTGCCCCGCAGCTTCGACACGCCCCTCCCGATCGATGCCGTGCTCGACGATTTGTCGCGCACGCTGGAGGCCAACAGCGCCGCCGTGCTGGTGGCGCCGCCCGGCGCCGGCAAGACCACGCGCGTGCCGCTGGCGCTGCTGGATGCGCCCTGGGCGAAGGACAAGAAGATCATCGTGCTGGAGCCGCGGCGCATCGCGGCGCGGGCCAGTGCCGATCGCATGGCCAAATCGCTCGGCGAGCGGGCCGGCGAGACCGTCGGCTATCGCGTCCGCTTCGGCTCGAAGATCTCGCGCGCGACGCGCATCGAGGTGGTGACCGAAGGCATCTTCACCCGCCAGATTCTCGACGACCCCGAACTGTCGGGCGTTGCCGCGATCCTGTTCGACGAATTTCACGAGCGCTCGCTCGACGCCGATCTCGGCCTCGCGCTTGCCCGCGATGCGCAAACCGGCCTGCGCGAGGATCTCCGCATCCTCGTGATGTCGGCCACGCTCAACGGCGCGCGCGTGGCAAAGCTGCTCGGCGATGCGCCCGTCGTCGAAAGCGAGGGCCGCGCCTTTCCGGTCGAGACGCGTTATCTCGGCCGCAAGGCCGATGCGCCGATCGAGCGGCAGATGGCTGACGCGATTGCGTCCGCGCTGCGCTCCGACAGCGGCTCGGTGCTGGCGTTCCTGCCGGGCGCCGCAGAGATCCGCCGCACCCAGACCTTTCTCGGCGAGCGCGTGCACGACGCCTCCATCGAGATCGTGCCGTTGTTCGGCGCGCTCGATGCCGCCGTGCAGGACCGCGCCATCGCGCCGGCGCCCAAGGGCTCGCGCAAGGTGGTGCTGGCGACCTCGATCGCCGAGACCTCGCTCACGATCGAAGGCGTGCGCATCGTGGTCGATTCCGGTCTTGCCCGCGTGCCGCGTTACGAGCCCGACATCGGCTTGACCCGGCTCGAGACCGTGCGCGCCTCGCGCGCGGCGGTGGACCAGCGCCGCGGCCGCGCCGGCCGCACCGAGCCCGGTGTCTGCTACCGGCTCTGGGACGAGCCGCAGACGGCCGCGCTTGCGCCCTACACCCAGCCGGAAATCCTCAGCGCCGATCTGTCCTCGCTGGTGCTCGATCTCGCGCAATGGGGCGTCAGCGATCCCGCCGCACTGTCGTTCCTCGATCCGCCGCCCGGGCCGGCCTGGAAGGAAGCGAAGAGCCTGCTGACCGAGCTCAACGCGCTCGACGCCGACGGCCGCATCACCGCCGAGGGCAAGAGGCTGCGTTCGCTGGCGCTGCCGCCGCGGCTGGCGCGCATGATCGTGGATTCGCATCGCGCGGGCAGCGGCGAGGCCGCCGCCGAGATCGCCGCCATCATCACCGAGCGTGGGCTCGGCGGCGACAGTGTCGATCTCGAGCACCGGCGCGACCAGTTCCGCCGCGACCGCTCGCCGCGTGCGTCCAGCGCGCGCGACCTGGCGCGGCGCTGGGCCTCGCAGGTCGCGGCGTCGGAGAAGGCGGGGCAGCACGAGGATCTCTCGACCGGCCTGATGCTCGCCTATGCCTTTCCGGACCGTGTCGCGCGCAACCGCGGCAATGGCAGTTTCGTGCTCGCCAACGGCCGCGGCGCTTCCGTCGAGCAGACCTCCTCGCTCGCCCGCGCGCCCTACATCGCGATCGGCGAGATGACGGGGACGGCGGCGAGCGGACGCATCCTGCTCGCTGCGCAAATCACCCAGGACGAGATCGAGCGGCATTTCGCCGAGCATATCGAGACCGCCGATGAGATCTCGTTCGATCGCGGCGCGATGGCGCTGCGCGCGCGGCGCAGACGCGTGCTGCATGCCATCACGCTGTCCGAGGCGACACTTGCCGTGTCGCCCTCGGAGGACACCGCGCGCATCCTTGCCGATGGGTTGATCGCCGCCGGTATCGACCGGCTGCCCTGGTCGAAGACCGCAAAACAATGGCGCGACCGCGTGATGTTCTTGCGCAAGGCCGAGGGTGAGGCCTGGCCCGATCTCTCCGACGACGGGCTGATCGCGCGGCGCGAGGATTGGCTGGTGCCGGCGCTCTACGACAAGATCGCCCTCAAGGACATCTCGGCGGGCGATCTCTCCGACGCGTTGATGGCCCTGCTGCCTTGGGACATGCGCGCGCGGCTGGATCGCGAGGCACCGACCCATTTCGAAGCGCCGACCGGAAGCGCGCTCGCGATTGACTACGAGGCCGAGCAGGGGCCGACCATCGCGGTGCGGCTCCAGGAACTGTTCGGCCTCAACACCCATCCCTCGATCGCCGCGGGCAAGGTGCCGCTGGTGCTGGAATTGCTGTCGCCAGCGCAGCGTCCGGTGCAGGTGACGCGCGATCTCCCCGGCTTCTGGCGCGGCAGCTACGCCGCGGTCCGCTCCGACCTGCGCGGCCGTTATCCGCGCCACCCCTGGCCGGATGATCCTGCCAATGCGCTGCCGACCCGGCGGGCGAAGCCGCGCGGGACGTGAAAGTTCGATTCGCGTATTAACCGTCCGCTCATGCTTTTCGTCAAAATAGCAGCGTACTGACCGCGGCTTCGCTCGCCGCCGGGCACGCTGCGTGATGAAATCGAGCTTTCCGGCTCGGAAGTGGTGTGATGCGTAACATTATGATCTTCGCGGCCGTGATGATCGGCCTCGGCACCTTCATGGCCCAGATGGCGGACAAGATGAGCTCCGCCTCCGCCACCTCGGTCCCCCGCACGACGGTGGCCGTTGCCTCCACCGCCCCGGCCGGCGGCGGCCGCAGCCTTAGCATCCCGCGCGACGTCCGCGGTCATTTCCAGACCGAGGGCCGGATCGACGGCCAGCGCATCGGCTTCATGATCGATACCGGCGCCTCCGTCGTGGCGCTGAACGAGACCTCGGCTGCCCGCTTCGGCCTGCGCCCCTCGCGCGGCGAGTACACCGCCACCGTCTCCACGGCCAACGGCACCATCAAGGCCGCGCGCACCCGTATCGCCATGCTCGACGTCGGCGGCCTCATCGTGCGCGACGTCGATGCCATGGTGCTGCCGGACGCGGCCTTGTCGGAGAACCTGCTCGGCCTCTCCTTCCTGTCGCGCCTGAGGCGCTTCGAATATTCCAACGGTCAGATGGTGCTGGAGCAGTAGGCTCGCCGTCGCGCCCGAAGGAGGGCCTCCCGCCGGGGCGGGCGGGGTGCTATATTCCATCCATGAACGGCCCCGATGCGATAGCGATTCTGCGACAGTTCGAGCCTGCCCTGCGCCAGCGGGGCGTTGTGCATGCCGCGTTGTTCGGGTCGGTGGCGAGGGGTGAAAATCATTCCGGCAGCGACCTCGATATCATGGTCGAGATTGATCCCGATGCGCGGATCACGGTCTTCGATTATGTCGAGCTCAAGGAGTATATTGCCAGGCTGTTTGACGAGCCCGTTGACGTCGTCAACCGCGACGCCCTGAAGTCATACGTCGCTCCCGCCGCCACGGCCGACGCAATCTATGCCTTCTGATCGCGTCGGCGGGATTCTCCAGGACATCCTGCATCACATCGATTTGGCGATCCAGTTCGCCGCAGGCCTTGATCGCAATGCTTTCGCCGCGGACCTGCGGACGGTCTATGCGGTTACACGATGCCTGGAGATTATTTCAGAGGCATCTCGCCGCCTGCCCGATGATGTGAAATCGAGGCATCCGACGATCGCCTGGAGGCAGATGGCGGCGGCGGGCAACGTCTATCGACACAATTATGAGGACGTTGCAGCCCATCTCGTCTGGGAGACTGTTCAGCAGGCTCTGCCACCTCTCAAGGAGGTCCTTGAAGAGGAGCTTGCACGGCTCCAGAGCTAGCCCGTTCTGGTCAGTCACTTATATCGCGCCGCGAGCCCCTGCTTCGTTACCAATCTGCCGCAATTATCGGCCATAAGCCTTCAATCCCGCCTTCCGCTGCGGCCGGGCATTCGCTTAGGCTGCAGCAAATCCCGCCCCTTTTTAACGAGACCGCCTCAATGTTCCCGAAGCCGAAATCCGTACTGTTGCCAAACACCTACGCCTTCGAATCCGAGCCGATGGTGAAGCCGACGGGCTTTCGCGAGTACGACGCGCGCTGGTTGTTCCAGAAGGAAATCAACCTGATGGGTGTGCAGGCGCTCGGCATGGGGCTGGGCGCGCTGATCGCCGAGCTCGGCGTCAGGCAGGAGATCGTCACCGGTCATGATTTCCGCGGCTATTCGGCCTCGATCAAGTATGCGCTGATCTCCGGCCTGATGGCGGCGGGATGCAAGGTGCACGATATCGGCCTCGCGGTGACGCCAATGGCCTATTTCGCGCAGTTCGACCTGGATGTGCCCTGCGTCGCCATGGTCACGGCCTCGCACAACGACAATGGCTGGACCGGCGTCAAGATGGGCGCCAACCGCCCGCTGACCTTCGGCCCCGACGAGATGACGCGGCTGAAGGAGATCGTGCTCAACGCGGAGCTCAAGAACAAGGCGGGCGGCTCCTACCAGTTCCACGAGAACTATCCGGCGCGCTACATTGCCGATCTCACCAATCGTCCGAAGCTCAAGCGTAAGCTCAAGGTCGTCGCGGCCTGCGGCAACGGCACCGCCGGCGCGTTCGCGCCGCAGGTGCTGGAGGCGATCGGCTGCGAGGTGATCCCGCTCGATACCGAGCTCGACCATACCTTCCCGAAATACAATCCGAACCCCGAGGACATGGAGATGCTGCACGCGATCCGCGACGCGGTGCTGCATCACAAGGCCGATGTCGGCCTCGGCTTCGACGGTGACGGCGACCGCTGCGGCGTCGTGGACGACACCGGCGAGGAGATCTTCGCCGACAAGGTCGGCGTCATGCTGGCGCGCGACATGTCGGCGATCCACAAGGACGCACAGTTCATCGTCGACGTGAAATCGACCGGCCTCTTCGTCACCGATCCCGTGCTGCAGAAGCAGGGCGCGAAGACCGCTTATTGGAAGACCGGCCATTCCTACATGAAGCGCCGCACCAACGAGACGGGCGCGCTGGCGGGGTTCGAGAAGTCCGGCCATTTCTTCTTCAACAAGCCGTATGGACGCGGCTATGACGACGGCCTGGTCTCGGCGATCGCGATCTGCGACATGCTCGACCGCGCGCCCGGCAAGTCGATGGCCGACCTGAAGAACGCGCTGCCGAAGACCTGGTCGTCGCCGACCATGTCGCCGCATTGCGCCGACGAGGTCAAATACGGCGTCATCGACAAGGTCGTGAAGCACTTCGAGGGCTTGCAGGCGAAGGGCGCCAAGATCGGCGGGCAGGCGATCCGCGATCTCGTCACCGTCAACGGTGTTCGCGTCACGGTCGAGGACGGCAGCTGGGGCCTGGTGCGCGCCTCCTCCAACAAGCCGGAACTCGTCGTCGTGGTCGAGAGCCCGGTCTCCGAGCAGCGCATGCACGACATGTTCGAGATGGTGAACAGCGTGCTGCGCACGCATCCCGAGGTCGGCGAGTACAACCAGAAGATCTGAGCGCTAACGCGCTCAGCCTCCGGGCGGGCCGAACAGCGCGCGGAGCTTCGCGCCCGCACCCTGTGCCTTCCAGGCGTCGCCCAGCATCGCGATCCATTCGCCGAGCGCAATCCGGATCGGGTTGAAGGATTGCACGCCGCCGACGAGGCCGAACCGGAGCGGCTGGTCGGAGGGCCGCTCGGCAAAGGTCCCGAACAGGCGGTCGAACACGATCAGGATGCCGCCGTAGTTCTTGTCGAGGCACGGCTCATTGCAGGCATGGTGCACGCGATGGTGGCTCGGCGTGTTGAGGACCCATTCCAGGACGCCGAGCTTCGGCCCGAACTGGCTGTGGATGAAGAACTGATAGAGCAGGTTGATGCCGAGCATTGCCACGATCGCGAACGGATGAAATCCGATCAGCGCCAGTGGCAGGAAGAACAGGAAGTTGCCCGAGACGTTTCCGGTCCAGCCGAGCCGGATCGCCGCAGTCAAATTCAGTCGCGTCGTCGAGTGATGCACTGCATGCGTCGCCCACATCCAGCGAATGCGATGCGAGGCGCGATGCTGCCAATAATACAGGAACTCGCTGCCCAGGAATAACCCTGCGAGTGCGATCGGACCGGTCTGCGCGAAGTCGAACAGGCGGTGCTCGTACAGGAACGCGAACGGCATCGCGAGCAGGCCTGCCTCGACCGCGCGCAGCAGGTTCTGTCCGAGGGCCACGCCGAAAGAGGCAGCGCTCTCGCGCCAGTCGTGGGTGTCGCGATGGGCAAGCCGGCCGATGCCGTATTCGAGCAGCATCAGGCCGATCGCCGTCGCCAGGACCATGTACCGGAGCGTTGGGTCGAGCAGGAGAGAAGCATAAGCCACGGTGTCCTCCTATTTCGGGGCGACGCCGGTGGCGACGGCGCTGTCCCTCAGCGCCTGCGCACGGGGCAGGGCTCGTGCGCAGGCCGAGGTGAGCTGGCCGGCGTGAGATTGCAGGCAGGCGAGGATGCGTCCACCACCCGGCGCGACGTCGCTGCAAAGGCGGTCATGGTCGGCGCGGCAGGCCTGCATGACGGTTTGCGCTTCGCTGCGCATCTGCGGCGTGATCTGCGTTTGCAGCTGGCTCTGGGCGAATGCGGACGTCGAAACGCCGAGCGCGACGATGGCCGCAGTTCGCGGCAGGACACGGAAAATCGATGACACGATGCCGTCCTTTCTGGTCTGAAGTGATGGACCGTCGCCGCCCGGGGCTGGGTGCGGCGACGGTCCGGCCCGCTCAGCGCGAGATCGTGCCGGAGCGGGTGTAGGTGTTGCCAGCCGGGCCGGTGCGGGTGACGTTGCGCGTGCAGCTTCCGTTGGCGCAGCCGCCGGTCGCGGTGACGCTGGAGGTGCCGCGCGGCCCGCTCGCCGTTGCCGACCGCGTCCAGGCGTTGGCGTCGGCCGCCGCGGCGACCGACAGGGTGCCGATGACGAGGGAGGTAAGGAAAAGCTTGGTCATGGTCGTCGTCTCCTTCTGGGGGCTGCCGTGAGCGGGAGCCATGAGGAGGAGACTGGTCGTGCCGCGTCTGCGGCGCATTGCCGGAACGAAACGATTGTTATGGCTTTGTCCGACCCGTGTAACACTATGTAACAACGGCGCCCGCGCCCTTGCTTGACGCGAGCCGTTGCCCACAATGCAGTCATGAACGCGCAAGCAGCCACGATTCTCATGGTGGAGGACGATCCCGAGATCAGCCGCCTCGTTGCCGACTTCATGCGGCGCGAGGGGTTCGAGGTCGCTTGCGTCGCCGACGGCAAGGCCATGGATTCGATGCTCCAGCGCCTGCGGCCCGACCTCGTCATCCTCGATTTGATGCTGCCGGGCGAGGACGGGCTTTCGATCTGCCGCCGCTTGCGCGCCGACGATGCCATCCCGATCCTGATGCTGACCGCCAAGAGCGACGAGATCGATCGCGTGGTCGGCCTCGAGATGGGCGCAGACGATTACCTGACGAAGCCGTTCGGTCCGCGCGAGCTGCTGGCGCGGGTTCGCGCCATTCTGCGCCGTGCCAACGGGACTCCGGCAAAGCCGCTGGTCCGGCGTTTTGCCTTCGACCGCTTCGTGATCGATCTCGATGCGCGCAGTGTCGAGACGACCGGGGGCGAGGCGCCGGAGCTGCAATTGACCAGCGCCGAGTTCGACCTGCTCGGTTGCTTCGTGCAGCGGCCGCGAAGGGTGCTCACGCGCGACCAGATCCTCGACTGGACCCGCGGACGTTCGGCCGAGCCGTTCGACCGCACCGTCGACATGCTGATCTCGCGGCTGCGCCGCAAGCTCGACGGTGCAAGTCCCGGCTCCAACCTGATCACGACGGTGCGCAACGGCGGCTATCTGTTCACCGCGACCGTCAAGCAGGTGTCGTGATGCTGCGCGTGACGCTCGCCGCGCGGCTCGCCCTGATCGGACTGGTGGGGATTACCCTGGTGACCATCGTGGTCGTCGCGATCTTCTACCGGACGACCCTCCGCGAAAACGAGCTGACACGGCCTTCGCCCGCGCGTCTCGATGCGCTGGCCACGCTCCTGGAGCGAACGGCCGCCGGTTCACGGCAGGCCGTGCTCGATGCGGTGTCTTCGCCGCAGTTCACCGTGCGCATCGTGCCGTCGGGCGCGCCGGTCGGCGGCGAGACGCCGCCGGAGCAGCAGGAACTGCGCGAGACCTATGCGGCCGGCCTTGCGGGCCGCCCCGTTGAGATCGTGCCGCCGTCCGATCATCGGGGCAGCCGGGCGTTTCCCCGCCTCGCGCGGCTGATGGCCAATGCGATCGAATTCCGCATTGGCCTGCGCAGCGGCGAGTTGCTGGTCATCGATGCCTATACCCGCCTGCCGGTGACCCCGTTCGGCCTGCCCGTCGGCTTCGGCGCGGGCCTGTTCGGCTCGATCGTGGCGCTGCTGGCGCTGCTGGTCATGCAGCGCGAGACGCGGCCGCTGGCGCGGCTCGCCGCCGCCGTCGATCGTGTCGACCTGTCGGCCGATCCGCCGCCGCTGCCGGATGCGCGACGCAGCGCGCCGGAGATCCGCGCCGTCATCGCCGCGTTCAACCGCTTGCAGGGGCGGCTTGCCGAGATGCTGCGTGCGCGCATGACGCTGGTTGGCGGCATCGCCCACGACGTCAGGACTTTTGCAACGCGGTTGCGGCTGCGCGTCGAGCACATTCCCGATGATGCCGAGCGGCAGCGGGCGGTCGCCGATATCGACGACATGATCCGCCTGCTCGATGACGCGCTGCTGTCGACGCGGGCGGGTGCCGGCGGACTGTCACAGGAGATGGTCGAGCTCGCCGCGCTGGTGGCCGTCGAGGTGAACGACCGGCATGCTCAGGGCGCGGCGGTCGATCTGGTCACGGACGAGCGTGCGCGCGACGTCGTCGTCCTCGGCGACCGGCTCGCCCTGCGGCGTGTCTTCGCCAACATCATCGACAACGCGCTCGCCTATGGCCATGCCGCGCATGTGCGCACGGCCCTGAAGGACGGTGCCGTCGTCGTGTCGATCGGCGACGAGGGTCCCGGGATTCCCGCCGATCAGCGTCAGACCGTGCTCGAGCCGTTCCACCGGCTGGAGAAGTCGCGCAATCGCGCAACCGGCGGCGCCGGTCTTGGTCTCGCCGTTGTCCGCAGCCTGGTCGAGGCCCATGGCGGGACGATCGCGATCGGCGCGCCCCCGGACGGAGGCACGCGCGTCAGCGTCACCCTTCCGGTGTTTCAGCCGGTCTAAAGCATGATCCGGAAAAGTGTGAAGCGGTTTTCCGAGAAGATCATGCCCAAACAACAACCTAAAGCGCGATGATGAGGCCCATCCCGATCTCATCGCGCTTTAGAGCGTCTTCGAGCGAAGTGGATACCGGTTCGCGTGAAGAAAGCGCGTCAAAATGAGAATCGGCGTCAGGCCGTCACCACCGCGGGAATCGGCAACGCGGTAACGGACTTGATCTTCTCCATCGCGAAGCGCGAGGTCACGTTCTTCAGCGGCACCGCGCTGATCAGCTTCTTGTAGAACACGTCATAGGCCTGCATGTCCGCGACCACCACGCGCAGCATGTAGTCGACGTCGCCGGCCATGCGATAGAACTCCATCACCTCCGGCATGGCGCTGACGGCTTCGGCGAACCGCTTGAGCCAGGCGTCCGAGTGATCGGCGCTCTCGACCGACACGAACACGGAAATGCCGAGTCCGATCTTGTTCTGGTCGACCAGCGCCACGCGCTTGATGATCACGCCGTCGGCCTCCAGGCGCTGGATGCGCTTCCAGCAAGGGGTCGAGGACAGGCCGACGCGGTCGCCGATCTCGGCCACCGAGAGGGAGGCATCCTCCTGAAGGACCATCAGGATCTTGCGGTCGATGGCATCGAGGCGGCGGCTGGTCTCGGGAACCTGAACGGCAACATCAGTCATTTGAAGAACTTTATTTCATTTATGGGGCTGACTTCCCTGATATAGAGAAAATCCTTCCACGGCAAGCCTATAATCTTCGCGGAGCAGTGGAATTGCTCTAGGGTCGGTCCCGTAAAAAGTCTTCAACTTCAATGCGTTGCGGAGCAGCAAGGCCGGCGCCATGGCGGGTGCATTTCAGCGCTGCGGCGGCCGCAGCGAATCGTAACGGCTCGCGCGCGCCCTCGCGCTTGGCAAGCCGGAGCGTAGAGGCGCCATGGAAGAGAATGCGCGGCGCGATGCCGGCCATCGATGGTCCCGACTCAGGTGCTGCTCTTGTCGTGCACCCAGCGGCCGAGCAGATGATGAGCGATCGCGAAGGGATGCGGGCCGGCGAGCCCGTCGGGATGCGTCCGCGTCAGCATCAGGGCCGCCTCCTCGCGCGTGAACCAACGCGCGTCTTCCAGCTCCATGCGATCGACGACGATGTCCTCGTTCAGCGCCCGTGCGCTGCAGCCGATCATCAGCGATGACGGATAGGGCCAAGGCTGGGTCATGTAATATTGCACGTCGGTGCAGCGAATGCCGGACTCTTCCAGGATTTCGCGGCGCACCGCGTCCTCGATGGTCTCGGCCGCCTCGACGAAGCCGGCGAGGCAGGAATACATGCCGGGCGGAAACTGCTTCTGGCGGCCGAGCAGGCACCTGTCGCCGGAGGCGACCAGCATGATCACGACCGGGTCGGTGCGCGGAAAGTGCTCGGCCTTGCAGGCCGGGCAGTCGCGCTTCCAGCCGCCTTCCTTCATCGCGGTACGCGTGCCGCAATTGGCGCAATAGCCGTGGCGCTGATGCCAGCTCACCATCGACTTCGCCATCGCGATCGCCGACAGCTCCTGCGGCGGAAGCGCCCCCTGCATCGCCATGCCGCGCAGCTCGGTTATGGTGTAGTCCTCCCGGCCGACCAGCTTCTCGGCGGCGGCCTGCGAGAGTCCCATCCCGAACACGGCCGCGCCATCGCGAAGCCCGAGGAAGATCGTGCCGGGATTGGCGCCGCACTTCAGCGCCTCGTCGATCGAGAGCAGCGCGCGCACCGTCTCGCCCTCGCGCTTCACCAGCAGCGAGTCGCGATAGATCACATAGGCGCGCGATGACGGCTTCTGCTCCAGCGCGAACAGCTTCTCGTCGTCGCGGCGCAGATGCGCGGCGCGGTCGAGGATGTTGGTGACGAAGGCCGGCTGCCCCAGCGGAAACGCGTCGAATGCTGACATTTCTCGTTCTTTCAACCCAACCAGATCTTGCGGCGAAGCGCGCTGATGAAATTCTGCACCTCGGTGGCGTCATGGGCCAAAGGCTGCATCACGCCCCACACGGGCCGTGGCCAGGCCGCGTCACTGGTCCGGCGCGCGATGATGTGGACGTGAAGCTGCGGCACGAGGTTGCCGAGCGCGGCGATGTTGAGCTTGTCGCATTTGGTGATCTCCTTCAGCGCGCGCGAGACACGGGAGATCTCGGTCATCAGCTGCGCCTGCTGCACCTCGTCGAGATCGATGATCTCGACCGCGTCGGGCCGTCGCGGCACCAGCAGCAGCCAGGGATAATGCGCGTCCTTGATGACCAGCACCTTCGACAGCGGCAGATCGCCGATGTCGATGGTGTCCTCTTTCAGGCGGGAGTGCAGCGACCAGGCGGGTTCGGGCATATGCGTTTCCGGATGGCCCGATGGGAGCGGGCTTGTTGGTCGCGAGCATACGATAGGGAGTCCAATAGGGGAAGGATGGGGCTCCGCAGGGGCCTCATGCTCTGCTGTCGTCCCGGCGAACGCCGGGACCTATAACCACAGGAAGAAGTTTGGCGAAAGCTCGTCGTGACGGGTCTTTCTGCGGTACGGTCATCTGCGCCTATCGAGAGATCACGCGGTATGGGTCCCGGCGTTCGCCGGGACGACACCAGATCTGTGGCACCGTTCTCACGCCTCCGCCAGCACCTTTGCATTGGCGCGGATCGAGGCCTCGCTGACGCGGATGCCGAGGCCCGGGCCGTCGGGTACCACGACGTGGCCGGCTCGGTTCGCAACGCGCTCTTCCAGCACGTCCTCGGTCAGCACGTGATGTGGCATGTAGAATTCGCAGCCAAGCGAGATGCCGGGTGTGGCCGCGATCAGCTGCGTGCCGGCGGCAAGCCCGATGCCGCCCTCCCACAGCGTGCCGCCATAGCCGGGCAGGCCGGCGATGTCGGCGATCGCCATGATGGCCTGCGCCTCGAACAGGCCGCCAGCCTTCATCAGCTTGATCGAGACCGCGTCCGCCGCCTCGCGCCGTACCACCTCCATCATGTCGCGGCGGTCGAAGCAGCTTTCGTCGGCGAGCACGGGCGTTTCCAGCGCCGCGGTGAGCTGCGCCATCACGTCCAGATATTTGCGCGGCACCGGCTGCTCGATGAAGGTCGGCGCAAATTCCTCGACATCGCGCAGGATCTTGATGGCGCCGAACGGCGCCAGCGCCTGGTTGTAGTCGACCCGCAGGTCGACCTTGTCGCCGAACTCCTTGCGGATCGCATCGAGATGATCGAGGTCTTCACGATGCGGCTTCACGCCGGTCTTGACCTTGTAGATGACATTGCCGTCCGGAACCATTTTCCGCATGCGCTCGAGATCGGCGGCGAAATTCGGATCGGCAATCGAGAAGGAGAGCGGGATCGTGTCGCGCACCCGGCCGCCGAGCAGGTCGGCAACCGAAAGTCCCGACGACTTGCCGACGATGTCGAGCAACGCCATCTCGATTCCGACCTTGGCCTCGGCATGTCCGACCAGTGCGCGGTCGAGCTCGGACATCAGCGCGCGGATGCGGCGCACCGGCTTGCCGAGCACGACCGGGCGCAGATAGATATCAAGCGCCGAGAAGGCCGCTTCCGGCGTTCCCGTAAAGACCTCCCACGGCGCGGCCTCGCCCCAGCCGACCACGCCGTCGCTGGACGTCAGCTCGATCAGCACGCGCTTCACGGTGCCCTTGACGTTGCCGACGCCCTGCAGGCGCGCCATCTTGATCGGGCTTTCGATCAGGAACAGCCTGATGCGTTCGACGGTTGCTTCGTTCATGTCAGGCCCCCATTGACGTGCCAGACCTGGCCGGTGACGTAGGACGCCTTCGGTGATGCCAGGAAGGCGATGATTTCGGCGACTTCCTCCGGCCGCCCGCGGCGGCGCATCGGAATCAACGCCTCGGTGGCAGCGATCTGCTCGGGCGAGAGCCGGCTCTCGCTGGGCTTGTCCTTGACGATCAGGCCCGGCGCGACCGCGTTGACGGTGATGCCGTCTTTCGCAAGCTCGATCGCGGTGAGGCGCACCAGCGCTTCCAGCGCGGCTCGGCTCGCGGCGGTCGCGGCGAACGGCGCGAATTCGGGGCGGATCGCATGTGCCACGAAGGAGGAGACTGCAACGATCCGCGCGTCACGTCCCGCGCGCAGCAGCTGAAGCGCGGCCTCGACCATCCGCGTGAATGCCAGCGCCGATTCATCCATTGCTTGGCGAAACTGGACCGCTGGCGTGCCGATCGCGCTGCCGCGGCGGGCATGGCCACCGACGAGGACCAATCCGTCGAGGCGGCCGAAGGCTGCTTGCGCGGCGGCGATGGCGTCGGTGACGGCCGCTTCCTCGGCGAGATCGCCGAGACATTTGGCGACCACAGCGCCGTTCGCTCCGGCTTCCGCCGCGGTGGCGTCCAGGCCTTCTGCGTTGGAGCGCGTGTGCAGCACAAGCCCGGTGCCGGGCGCGGCGAGAAGTCTTGCCGTGGCGCGGCCGATGCCACTGGCGGCACCGGTGACGAGATAGACGCGGTTGATATCAGGCATCACGATGTCGCGTTGGCCGGCGGCAGCGCGCCGGTGCGGTGGAAATGGCTGAGGAAAGCGCGCGTGGCGGCTTCCCTGGGATTGTCGATCACCTGCCGCGCCGGGCCCTCTTCGACCACGACGCCGTCGCGCATGAAGATCAGGCGGTCGGCGACCTCGCGTGCAAAGGCGATCTCGTGGGTCACGATCACCATGGTCATGCCTTCGGACGCCAGTTGCTGGATCACGTTCAGCACCTCGCCGACCAATTCAGGGTCGAGCGCCGACGTCGCCTCGTCGAACAGCATGACATCAGGCTCCATGGCGAGCGCCCGCGCGATGGCGACGCGCTGCTTCTGGCCGCCGGACAGCGTCGCCGGATATTGATCTGCCTTTTCGGCAAGGCCGACCTTGGCCAGTTGCGCCCGCGCGAGCTTCTCGGCGTCGGCCTTGGCCATGCGCCGCACCGTGACTGGTCCCTCCATGACGTTCTGCAGCGTCGTCATGTGCGGGAACAGGTTGAAATGCTGGAACACCATTCCGGTGGTGGCCCGGAATTTTGCCAGAGTCTTCGTGTCAGGAAGCTTCGTACCATCACCGAACGCAAACCTCGTATCGCCGACGCGGACGTTGCCGCCGTCCGGCACCACCAGCAGATTGATGCAGCGGAGCAGGGTCGATTTGCCCGACCCCGACGGGCCGATCAGCGCCACGACGCCGCCCTTGGCGACGTCGAGATTGATGTTCTTCAAGACTTCGTTGCTGCCAAAGCTCTTGCGCAAGGCCCGGATCTCGATTTTCGACGTGCCGCTCATTCGCTCACCGCCAGTCGCTTTTCGCCGCGGCGGACGATGATGGTGAGCGGAATCAGGATCGCGGCATAGGCGACCGCGACCGCGGTGTAGGTCTCCAGCGGCCGATAGCTGTCATGCGCCGCGACCTGGCTCTGGTAGACGAGGTCGGGCACCGCCAGCACCGAGACCAGCGAGGTGTTCTTGAACTGGATGATCGACTGGTTCATCAGCGCTGGAATCATGCGCTTGATCGCCTGCGGGAGCACGATGCGCCGCATGGTCTGGACCGGCGTCATGCCGAGCGCGGCGCCGGCCTCCGACTGGCCCTTGTCGATCGAGATGATGCCGCCGCGGATGATCTCCGAATAGAACGAGCCGCCATAGAGCGAGAGCGCCAGCGCCGAAGCCGTGATCGGCGTCATCTCGACGCCGGCGAGGATCGGCAGCGCGTAATAGAACCAGATCAGCTGCACCAGGATCGGCGTGCAGCGGAACGCCTCGATGAAGGTGAGGGCGAGAAGACGCAAAGCCTTGAAGCGCGACAGGCTGCCGAACGCTCCCAACAGGCCGAACAGCAATCCGCATACGACGATGACGATGGTGAAGCCGACGGTGACGCCGAGCCCGTTGAGAAAGAGCCAGCGATAGCTCCAGAGGATGCCGAAGTCCCACTGATACATGCGTGTGTCTTACTCGTCGTGGGTGCCGTTGGCACCGTCATTCCGGGGCGCCCGAAGGGCGAACCCGGAAGCTCGAGATTCCGGGTTCTCGCTGCGCGAGCCCCGGAATGACAGGGGAGAATTACAACGAAACGCCCGGCGGAATGTCCGCCTCGGTCACGCCCACCAACTCCATGTTGGTGATGATCGCGTTGCGGATGAAGCCGAGGCCCTTGTTGAAGTCGATCCAGGTGTTGACGTAGTCGCGCCAGGTCTTGTCCGTCTCGCGGCGGAAGCCGGCATTCGACGTGGTGGCGAAGATCGGCGTCGGAAGCACGAGCTGGCCGAGCGACGGATTCTTCTTCAGCACGGTCAGCGACAGCATGGTGATCAGGCACTGCGCGTCGACGCGGCCGGTCTGGAGCGCGGCGGTGGCGTCGTCGGCGGTCTTCAGCCGCGTGATCTGCGCCTTCGGCGTCAGGCGGCTGACCACCTGGTCGTGCGAGGAGCCCTGGTCGACCGCGATCTTGATGTCGGGCGAGTTCAATTCGGCCCAGCTCTTCGGCTTGAAGTCCTTCTTGCAGAGGATGGCGAACGCGTTGTTGAAGACCGGCACCGAGAAGTCCACCACCAGTGCGCGCTTCGGAGTCGGGTTGAGGCCGAAGAAGATGTCGATCTTGTTGGCCTGCAGGTCGAGCACCGAATTGCCCCAAGTGGTCTCGGTGATCTCGAGCTCGGCCTCCATGTCGTCGGCGAGGCCCTTCGCGATGTCGATGTAGAAGCCCTTCCACTGGCCGGAGGCGAGGTCCTTCATGTAATAGGGCGCGCCGCCGCCGACCGCGCCGATCCGCATCTTCTTGGTCCGGCGGATGCGGGCGAAGGTCGATTCGTTCGGATCGGCCGTCTGGGCCACGGCCGGCGAAGCCAGCGCGGCCGCTGTCACCGCGCCCAATCCGACAATCGATGCAACATCACGACGTGTAACCATTAGGATCAATCGCTTTTCTGGTTGGATGGAGTTCCGGGCAGGCGTTCTTAGCAAGGTGGTCCGCACGGTGAAAGCACAGCCTGTCGGCTGGGCAGGCCGGGAATTGCCCGGATACTGGGCAAGCTCGATCTGGTTCAATCCGATACCCGCTTGCTTTCCGCTCCCTTTGGCCCCAAATAGGGACCGGGAGATTGGCGGTGGACGAGCCACTCGCCAACCGGGTCAGGTCCGGAAGGAAGCAGCCCTAACGAGGTCCGGATCGGGTCGCTCGTCAGTCTCCTACCTGTTTTTTCGAGCGAATTGCGCCGGCGGTTGTCCCGCCAGCGCGCTCCTTTCCGCAAGAGCCGGCCGAGAGAGATTTCATTGCGGATCGACCGATGACCGACGCCGGCGCCCCTCCCAATCCCGATAGCGCCAGCCAGGCTGGCTTTGCCCTCGGTGCCCAGCCGGGCACACCCTATCGGGTGCTGGCGCGCAAATACCGTCCTTCCTCATTCGACGACCTGATCGGCCAGGAGGCGGTGGTCCGCACCGTCTCCAATGCGTTCGAGACCGGGCGCATTCCGCAGGCCTGGATCCTCACCGGCGTCCGCGGCGTCGGCAAGACCACCACCGCGCGCATCCTCGCCCGCGCGCTCAACTACGAGATGCCTGATGGTTCGGTGAAGGGTCCGACCATCCACATGCCGACCTTGGGCGTGCACTGCCAGGCGATCATGGAAAGCCGGCACATGGACGTGCTGGAGATGGACGCCGCCTCGCACACCGGCGTCGACGACGTCCGCCAGATCAATGACAGCGTGCGCTATGCCCCCGCCAGCGCTCGCTACAAGGTCTACATCATCGACGAAGTTCACATGCTGTCGACGGCGGCGTTCAACGCCTTCCTGAAGACGCTGGAGGAGCCGCCGGAGCACGCCAAGTTCGTGTTCGCGACGACGGAGATCCGCAAGGTTCCGGTCACCGTGCTGTCGCGCTGCCAGCGCTTCGACCTGCGCCGGGTCGAGGCGGACGTGCTGATGAAGCACCTCGCCAACATCGCGGCCAGGGAAAACGTCGAGATCGAGCCGGAGGCGCTCGGCATCATCGCGCGCGCAGCCGAAGGCTCCGTGCGCGATTCGCTGTCGCTGCTCGACCAGGCGATCGCCCACGCGGCCGGCACCGTCAAGGCCGATGCCGTCCGGCAGATGCTGGGCCTCGCCGACCGCACCCGCGTCATCGATCTCTTCGATTCGCTGGTGCGTGGCGACATCGCCGCGGCATTCAAGGAGTTCCGCGAGCAGTACGACGTCGGCGCCGATCCCATCGTCGTGCTCTCGGACCTCGCCGAATTCGTCAATTTCGTCACCCGCGTGAAGGTCATCCCGGCGACCGCCGACAACGTCGCCTACGGCGAGACCGAGCGGGTGCGCGCGCGCGACTTTGCGTCCAAGATTTCCATGCGCGTGCTGTCGCGGATGTGGCAGATGCTGCTCAAGGGCATCACCGAGGTGCAGGCCGCGACGCGCCCCGCAGCCGCGGCGGAAATGGTTCTGGTGCGCATTGCCTATGTCGCCGACCTGCCGACACCGGACGAAGCGATCAGGATGCTGGAGCAGAACGGCGGCGGTTCCCCGGTCGTGAGCGGCGGCAGTGCGGCGCGCAGCGCGCCTTCGGCGCCGGTTGCGTCCGCGGCGCCCGTTCGCTTGCCGACCTCCTCGCCCTCTTCGTTCGGCGGTGGCGCGGCCCGGCCGCAGATGGCGGCCCCGGTGCCGGATCCGCAAGCCGCGGCACCGCAGCTGCGCATCACCAGCTTCACCCAGCTCGTCGCGCTCGCCGGGCAGAAGCGTGACATCATGACCAAGAGCGCGCTCGAAGGCGACATGCGCCTCGTCCGCTTCGAGGAGGGCCGGCTGGAAGTCGCGCTCGAGCCCAACGCCTCCAAGACCATGATCTCCGAGCTCGCGAGGAAGTTCGAGCTGTGGACCGGCCGCCGCTGGACGGTGATCGTCTCCAACGAGCAGGGCCAGCCGACGCTGCGCTCGGTGAACCAGGCGGCCAAGCAGCAGCATGCCCGTACCGCGGAAGCCGATCCGCGCGTGCAGGAGGTGCTGTCGCGCTTCCCCGGAGCAAAGGTCGTCGAGGTTCGCAGGCTTGCCCCCGAGGCGCCGGAAACCAATATTAACGCCGACTATGGCAGTGACGATCCGCCCGACGGTTCCGACGGCGACGATTTCTAGCGCATGATCCGGAAAAGTGCGAAGCGGTTTTCCGATAAGATCATGCGCAAACAATATGCTAAGGCGCGATGATGATTCATAGCGCCTGAGCCTCTTTCAAGGACACCCGACCCATGGCTGATTTTCTCGGCATGATGAAGCAGGCGGCACAGCTGCAATCCAAGATGCAGGAGATGCAGGAGCAACTCGCCAACGTCGAGGTCGAAGGCATCTCCGGCGGCGGGCTCGTCGCCGTGCGCATGACCGCGAAGATGGATGTGAAGGGCATCAAGATCGATCCCTCGCTGATGAAGGCGGAAGAGCGCGAGGTGCTGGAAGACCTGCTCGTCACCGCGCTCAGTGATGCCCGCCGCAAGGCCGAGACCGCCATGCAGGAGAAGATGCAGGCCCTCACGGGCGGGCTCGGCCTGCCACCGGGGTTGTTCGGCCAGTAAGATGGGCGCGGTTGCAGGTCCTGAGATCGAGCGGCTGGTCCAGCTGCTCGCACGGCTGCCGGGCCTCGGTCCGCGCTCGGCGCGGCGCGCTGCGCTGCATCTGATCAAGAAGCGCGAAGCGCTGATGATGCCGCTGTCTTCGGCCCTCCAGGTCGCGCTGGACAAGGTCCAGGTCTGCAAGACCTGCGGCAACATCGACACGCAAAATCCCTGCACGGTCTGCACCGATCCGAAACGCGATCCCTCCATCATCGTCGTCGTCGCCGACGTCGCCGACCTCTGGGCGCTGGAGCGGGCCAATGCCACCCAGGGGCGCTATCATGTGCTGGGCGCGACATTGTCGCCGCTCGACGGCGTCGGTCCGCAGGATCTCACCATCGATTCGCTGGTGGCGCGCGCGCATGATTCGCAGGTGCACGAGATCATCCTGGCGCTGAATGCGACGGTCGACGGCCAGACCACCGCGCATTACATCACCGACCTGCTTCAGGACGCCAATGTGAAGGTGACGCGGCTCGCCCACGGAGTTCCTGTCGGCGGCGAGCTTGATTATCTCGATGAAGGTACGCTATCGGCTGCGATGCGGCAGCGCACCCTGTTCTAGCCATCCAGACTTCACGGAACGGACGACATGACGAAACTTTTCGCCACACGATCGGCTTTGGTCGCGACGATGATGATGCTTGTGACCCCGGCCATGTCCGCGCAGCAGGGCGGTGAGATGCCACCGCCGTCCAAGCCCGGCAAGCCGATCAACACCGGCGACGTGCTGTCAGGCGAGCTGAACGCGATGAAGGTCCGCGACGTCAAGAACGGCAAGCGCGTCGCGACCTACCAGATCACCTCCGAGCCGCGCCGCCTGCCGCCGCCGAACGGGCTGTGCAATCTCGAGACCGGACCGGAGACCTTCCAGCTAGTCACCTCCACCGATGCGCAGGCTGCACAGCTGAAATCGTTCGTCGGCAAGGAGATCTCGGTCAAGGTCGACGAGATCGCCTGCGCCAGCGATGCCGGCCAGATGAGCGAGGCCGTGATCACGAAGTGGAGCCTGATCAAGAAGCAGTAGGGGGGCGCGACGCTGTCTCCGCCGTCATTGCGAGGAGCCCTTGCGACGAAGCAATCCAGACTGCCCCTGCGGTGACAGTCTGGATTGCTTCGCGGAGCCTGTCATCGGGCCGCGCGTTCGCGCGGACCCGGTGGCTCGCAATGACGAACGAGAGAGGTGAGTTCTACACTCGCACCTGCTCCAACGTGTCGAAATGTCCGCGCTTCTGCAGCCACGCCAGCAGCATCAGGCTCGGAATGGCGACGAGCACGGAGATCGCGAAGAACATCGGCCAGCCCGTCGCCTTCGCCAGATAGCCCGCGCCCGATGACAGGTAGGTGCGTCCCACGGCGGCAAGCGCCGTCAGCAGCGCATATTGGGTCGCGGTGTGCAGCGGGTTCTGGCACAGCGCCGAGAGATAGGCGACGAAGATCACGGTGCCGATGGCGTTGCAGAAATTGTCGGAGGTGATTGCGAGGGTCAGCGCCCATTCATTGACGCCGACGAGCGCCAGCCATGAGAACGACAGGTTGGAGATTGCCTGCACGATGCCGCCGATCCACAGGCTCGTTGCGAGCGAATAACGCCGTGCCACGAAGCCGCCGGCAAACCCGCCGGCCAAGGTCGCTGCGATGCCGACGCCCTTCACGATCACCGCGTAGTCGTTCCGCGTGAAGCCGATGTCGATCACGAACGGCACGGTCATGTTGCCGGAAAATGCGTCGGTGAACTTGAACAGCACGACGAAGGCAAGCGCCGCCCACGCTTCCTTTCGCTGCAAGAATTCCGAGAACGCGCCCATCGCGGCATGGAACACCCGCATGAGCGCGTCCTCGTTCTGCGTGGCAGCCTCGGCGCGCTTGGATTGTGCGGGCTCGGTGGCGGCCAGCGCCGTCACCGTGCCAATCAGCACCAGAGCCGCCATCACCACATAGCCCCACATCCAGGCGGCGCCACGAGGGACGATCGCCTCGAAGCCGGTGACGATGAACAAGGCGCCCGCGGTCGATATCAGCATGCCGATGCGATAGGCCGCGACATAGGCGGCCATGCCGGCCGCCTGCTCGCTTTCGGGCAGGCTCTCGACGCGGAATGCATCGACGACGATGTCCTGCGTCGAGGACATCGTCGCGACCAGGAGCGCACCAAGCGCGACGAACAGCGGCGAGCGCGCCGGATCGGTCAGCGCCAACAGCAGGATCGCGCCGATCAGCAGCAGCTGCGAAAACACCAGCCACCCACGCCGGCGGCCAAATGTGCGCGTGAAGAACGGGACATGCAGTGCATCGACCAGCGGCGCCCACAGGAATTTGAGCGTGTACGGCGTTCCAACCAGTGCAAAGAGCCCGATCGTTCCGAGATCGACCCCCGCTTCGGCCATCCACACCAGCAGCGTCGAACCCGACAGCGCCAGCGGCAGCCCCGAGGAGAAGCCGAGGAAGAGCACGATCAGCACCCGCGGTTGCAGGTAAACGGCAAGGCTGTCGCGCCAGGAGGCAGCGGGAGCGCCAGCGGAGGAAGTCGCGTCGGGTGCGGTCATGGGAGAGGTGTTAGCAGATTCTGGGGGCGCTGCCTCTGCTACAAAACTCGTCATGCCCGGGCTTGTCCCGGGCATCCACGTTCTTGGCGCCGCTCAAAGGTCGTGGATGGCCGGGACAAGCCCGGCCATGACGGCGTGGGCTCTACTCTCCCGCCTGAAGTTTCCGCGGGAACAGCTCCGGCGCGGCTGTCGCCACCAGCCGCGGAGTCTCCGGCGCATCGGTCTTGCTGAAATCCAGCTCCTCGATGCGTCCCGCGCGCTTCTCGATCTTGTCGGCGGAGATCAGCACCTGGCGGACGTCCTCATTCACATCGGCAAAATGCTTTTGCAGCTTCAGCACGCGATCGCGCAGGCGGCCGAGATCGTCGCCGAGCTTGGTCACTTCGGTGCGGATCTGGTCGGCGGCGTCGCGCATGCGCGCGTCCTTCATGATCTGCTGCATCACCTGGATCGCGAGCATCAGCAGCGACGGCGACACCAGCACGACGCGGGCGCGATAGGCCTTCTGGATCACGTCGTCGAAACCGTCATGGATCTCAGCGTAGACGGATTCCGACGGCACGAACATCAGCGCCATCTCCTGGGTCTCGCCGGCGACGAGATATTTTTCTGCGATGTCGCTGACATGCTTCATCACATCGCCGCGCAGTCGTTGCGTGGCGATTCGCCGTTCCTCGTCGGTGCGGGCGTCGTGCAGCGCCGTCATCGCTTCCAGCGGGAATTTCGCGTCGATGCAAAGCGGACGCTGATCGGGCAGGAACACGACGCAGTCCGGGCGCTTGCCGGTGGAGAGCGTGAACTGGAACTCGTAGGCACCCTTCGGCAGCCCGTCCTGGACGATCGCCTCCATCCGCGCCTGGCCGAAGGCGCCGCGCGACTGCTTGTTGGCGAGCACGTCGCGCAAGGTGGTCACCTGCGTGGTGAGATCGGTGAGGTTCTTGTGCGCGCTGTCGATGATGCCGAGCCGTTCATGCAGGGCGCGCAGGCTCTCCATGGTGTTGCGGGTGGAGTGTTCCATGGACTGGCCGACGCGGTGGGTCACCGAATCCAGCCGCTCGTTCACCGCCCGCGCCATCTCGGCCTGGCGGCCGGCCAGAGCCTGGGTCATGGCATCGACCCGGCCCGACGACTCGCTCTGCGCCCGCAGCACCTCGCTCAGACGTTCCTCGAGCTCGTCGGCCCGGATGGCGTTGGCCATGGCGAGTTCCGCGCCGCGCCGCCCGGATCGCGCGATCACGACCGCAATCACCACCAGCAGGATGAGAACCAGGGCGCCGAAGCCGATCAGCGCGTCCACGACGCGCACGGGCCACTCGCCGAGCATGAAGATGAGGTCGTTCATGCCGACCCTTCTAGCCGATTCGCCGGGGCGTACGAACGAATAGCGAACATTTATGGTGAATGCTCCGTTAATTTTTATGGTTAACGAAACCTGAAGTTTTATGGTTAGCGGAGGGTTAACGGGGTTCCTGGCCGCATTGACCGCATCCGGCGCGCGGCTTAAATCGCCGCCATGGCCCTACGAGAAATCATCATCCTGCCGGACAAGCAGCTGCGCCTGGTCTCCAAGCCGATCGAGAAGGTCACGTCGGAGATCCGCAAGCTTGCCGACGACATGTTCGAGACCATGTACGACGCGCCCGGCATTGGCCTCGCGGCGATCCAGGTCGCGCAGCCCTTGCGCCTGATCACCATGGACCTTGCCAAGCGCGACGAGAGCGGCGAGACCAAGCGCGAGCCGCGCGTCTTCATCAATCCTGAAATCCTAGCTTCCTCCGAGGAGCTCTCGGTCTACGAGGAAGGCTGCCTCTCGATCCCCGAATATTACGAGGAGGTCGAGCGTCCGGCGAAGGTGCGCGTGCGCTTCACCGATCTCGACGGCAAGGTGCATGAGGAGGACGCCGAAGGCCTCTTCGCCACCTGCATCCAGCACGAGATCGACCATCTCAATGGCGTGCTGTTCGTCGACTACCTGTCGAAGCTCAAGCGCGACCGCGTGATGAAGAAGTTCGAGAAAGCCGCCAAGCGCGCCGGCGAGTGAATTGTAAACAACTGGTGTTGCCGAGAACTCCCCTGCGCTCCCTCCCCCCCTTGTGGGGGAGGGTGGGGGGAGAGGGGTAGCCCAGCAAATGGTCTGACCGGGGCAATGAACCAATCCGCGCTCACGCCGCAGGAGCGCGTCGTGTGGCACCCCTCTCCCTAACCCTCCCCCGCAAGGGGGGAGGGAACGCAGCGAGTCTGTTGATGTCCCTTCGCCTCATCTTCATGGGCACGCCCGATTTCTCCGTGCCGACGCTGCTTGAGCTCGTCGCGCACGGTCACGAGATCGTCGCCGTCTACACCCGTGCGCCGAAGCCGGGCGGACGGCGCGGGCTGCAATTGCAGCCGACCCCGGCCGAGGAGGCCGCGCGAAAACTCGGCATTCCCGTGCTGACGCCGAAGACGCTGAAGACGCCGGAAGCGCTGGAAGAGTTTCGCGCGTTCGAGGCCGATGCGGCCGTCGTCGTCGCCTATGGCATGATCCTGCCGCAGGCGATCCTCGATGCGCCAAAGCTCGGCTGCTACAATCTGCACGCTTCGCTGCTGCCGCGCTGGCGTGGCGCCGCGCCCATCAACCGCGCGATCATGGCCGGCGATGCCGAGAGCGGCGTGATGGTCATGAAGATGGACGTCGGCCTCGACACCGGCGACGTCGCCATGGCCGAGCGGCTCGCGATCACGGACAACATGACGGCGGCGGATCTGCACGATCGTCTCTCGCGCCTCGGTGCCGATCTGATGGTGCGGGCGATGGCCGCGCTCGACCGCGGCGGGCTCCAGCTCAAGAAGCAGAACGAGGACGGCGTCACCTATGCCGCCAAGATCGACAAGGCCGAGGCGCGGATCGCCTGGACCAGACCGGCGCGCGCCGTGCTTCGCCACATCCACGGCCTGTCGCCGTTCCCCGGCGCCTGGACGGAGCTGGAGAGCGCGCGCGTCAAGATCCTGCGCTGTGAGCTGGCGAAAGGCGCGGGCGAGCCGGGCGCGGTGCTCGACGATCAACTCACCATCGCCTGCGGCGACGGCGCGATCCGAATCATCGAGCTCCAGCGCGAGGGCAAGGGCCGGATGCAGGCCGCGGACTTCTTGCGCGGCGTGCCCGTGAGCCCGCCGATGCGGTTCGGTTGATGCCCCGCTACAAGCTCACCATCGAATATGACGGCGCGCCGTTCTTCGGCTGGCAGATGCAGGAGACGCTGCCGTCGGTACAGGGCGCGCTGCAGGCTGCGGTGAAGGCGATGACCGGGGCGGATTTGCGCGTGCACGGCGCCGGCCGCACCGATGCCGGCGTGCATGCGCGCGGACAGGTCGCGCATGTCGACGTCGACAAGCCGTTTCCGCCGGGCCGTTTTCGCGACGGGCTCAACGCGCATCTGCGCCCGCATCCGATCGCGGTGCTCGAGGCCGAGATCGTGCCTGATAGTTTCGAGGCGCGCTTTTCGGCGGTCAGGCGCCACTACCGCTATCGCATCGTCAACACCCGCGCCAATCTCGCGCTCGACGCCGGCCACGCCTGGCGCGTGCCGCGCCGGCTCGATGCCGACGCGATGCACGCGGCGGCCCAGCGCCTGCTCGGCAAGCACGATTTCACCACCTTCCGCGACACCGAGTGCCAGGCCAAGTCGCCGGAGAAGACGCTTGACCAGCTCGACGTGCTGCGCGACGGCCGCGAGATCACGATTCTCACCTCGGCGCGCTCGTTCCTGCACAGCCAGGTCCGCTCGATGGTGGGATCGCTGGTCTGGGTCGGCGAGGGCCGCTGGACCGCCGACGATCTCTCCGCCGCGTTGGCAGCCCGCAACCGCGCCGCCTGCGGCGTCGTCGCCCCGCCGGAGGGACTGTATCTGATGAAGGTGGAGTATTAAACGAGAGGCGCGCGCTCTCGCCACGCCCACCGTTGTCATGCCCGGCTTGACCGGGGCATCCAGTACGCCGCGGCCTCTCGACTCGATCACTACCGTCTCTGGGATACTGGATCGCCCGGTCAAGCCGGGCGATGACAGCGAAATGTGGGGACTGCGGAGGGTTTGGCGGCGGTTCGCGACTACCCAAAATACCTTGTCAGGATCCCGCGATACACCCGCGTCAGCTTCTCCAGATCCGCCACCGGCACGCGCTCGTCGACCTGATGCATGGTCTGGCCGACCAGGCCGAACTCGATCACCGGGCAATAGCTCGCGATGAAGCGCGCATCCGAGGTCCCGCCGCTCGTCGACAGCTCCGGCTTGCGCCCCGTCACCTCCTCGATCGCGGCGACGGCGAGATCGGTGAAGGGGCCGGGCTTGGTCACGAACACGTTGGAGTTCGACGCCTCCCAGACGATGCGGGCCTTGATACGGTTGCCGCAGGCCTTGGCGAGGCGGGCCTCGACCAGCTCGCGCAGGCTCGCCTGGGTGTGGTTGTCGTTGTAGCGGATGTTGAATCGGGCGCGTGCCTCGCCGGGGATGACGTTGAACGCCTTGTTGCCGACATCGACCGAGACGAATTCGAGATTGGAGGCCTGGAACTGCGCGCTGCCATGGTCGAGCGGCTCGTCGGAGATCGCCACGATCAGCCGCGAAATGTCCGGCACAGGATTGGAGGCGCGATGCGGGTAGGCGACGTGACCCTGCACGCCGTCGACGACGAGCGTGCCGGATTGCGAGCCGCGGCGGCCGACCTTGATGGTATCGCCGAGCGTCTCGACATTGGAGGGCTCGCCGAGCACGCAATGATCGAATTTTTCGCCGCGTTCGGCGGCCCATTTCAACAGCTTGACGGTGCCGTTGATGGAGACGTCTTCCTCGTCGCCCGTGATCAGGAACGAGATCGAACCTTTTCCGTCGCTGCGCGGCTTGCCACCATTGGCCGCGAGATGCTCCAGCACCGCAGCCACCGAGCAGGCGATGCCGCCCTTCATGTCGACGGCGCCGCGGCCGTGCAGGACGCCGTCCTTCACCTCGCCGGAGAATGCGCCGACGCTCCAGGCACTCTCGTCACCCGGCGGCACCACGTCGGTGTGGCCGGCGAAGGTGATGTGCGGCCCTTCCGTGCCGATCCGCGCGTAGAGATTGTCGACGTCGGCGGTGCCGGGTTCGCTGAAGGTCACGCGGTGGCAGGTGAAGCCGGCCGCATTCAGGGCCTTTTCAAGCACCCCGAGCGCGCCGGCATCGGCCGGGGTCACCGAGGGGCAGCGGATGAGATCGCGGGCAATGGAGAGAGCATCGGTCATGCGCGTCGGATCAATCCCGCAGCAGCTCGTTGATGCTGGTCTTGGACCGCGTGCGTTCGTCGACGCGCTTGACGATCACGGCGCATGCGGTGCTCGGGCCGATCTGGCCGTTCTTCATCGGCTTGCCGGGCAGCGCGCCGGGCACCACGACGGAATACTCCGGCACTTCGCCCATGAAGACCTCGCCGGTCTCGCGGTCGACGATCTTGGTCGAGGCGCCCAGGAACACGCCCATCGCCAGCACCGCGCCCTTGCGCACGATCACGCCTTCGGCGACCTCGGAGCGCGCGCCGATGAAGCAATCGTCCTCGATGATGACGGGCTCGGCCTGCAGCGGCTCGAGCACGCCGCCGATGCCGGCGCCGCCCGAGATGTGCACGCGCTTGCCGATCTGCGCGCAGGAGCCGACGGTGGCCCAGGTGTCGACCATCGTGCTCTCATCGACGTAAGCGCCGAGATTGACGAAGGACGGCATCAAGACGACGTTCTTGGCGATGAAGGCCGAGCGGCGGACGATGGCGCCCGGCACCGCGCGAAAACCGGCGTCGCGAAAGCGGTTCTCGCCCCAGCCCTCGAACTTCGATGGCACCTTGTCCCACCAGGTCGCCTTGCCGGGGCCGCCGGGAATGACACCCATGTCGTTGAGGCGGAAGGACAGCAGCACGGCCTTCTTCAGCCACTGATTGACCTTCCACTTGCCGTCGGCGCCGCGCTCGGCAACGCGCGCCTCGCCCTTGTCCAGGATTTCCAGCGACTGGTCCACGGCCTCGCGCACCTCGCCCTTGGTCGTGGTCGAGATGCCGTCGCGCGCCTCGAAGGCGCTGTTGATGGTGGATTCGAGGGCTGCAAGGGACATCGGGATTTCCTCTAGGGAGCGGGAATTTTGATGGATTGGGGCGCTTTTTCGGGATTTGGAAAGGTCAAGTCAAGCGCACATTCGTCGTTGCCGGGTTTGTCTCGGCCATCCTCCACGGTCATTCCGGGGCGATGCGGAGCATCGAACCCGGAATCTCGAGATTCCGGGTTCGCCCTTCGGGCGCCCCGGAATGACGGTGGCCGCTACCTCACCGCAGCGCAGCCAAGAAACCCGCCAGATCATCCGTGACGTGGTCGACATGGGCGGCGTCGCGGCCCTCCAGTTCCCAATCCTCGCGCACCACCTCTTTCGTCCCATCCGGCACCACCAGCACGGTGGTCATGCCGAGCTGGTGCGGGACGGTGAGGTTGCGGGCGAGGTCCTCGAACATGGCGGCGCGGGTGGGATCGACCGCATGCTGGCTGAGGAATTTCTGGTAGGTCTGCGGCGAAGGCTTGGGCTCGAATTCGGCGGCGATGATGTCGAATACACCGTCGAAATGCGAGGCGAAGCCGAGCCGCGCCAGCACCGCGTCGACATGGTCGACCGAGCCGTTGGTGAGGATCAGCTTGCGGCCCGGCAGCTTTGCGATGGCAGCGCCGAGCGCCGGATTCGGCTCCAGCGGCGAGTGGTCGATCTTGTGGACGTAGGCGAGATAGTCGTCGGCGGAGACGCCATGCAGGGTCATCATGCCGCGCATCGTGGTGCCGAAGCGCCGGTAATAGTCCTTCTGGATCGCCCGCGCTTCCTCGGGGCCGACATTCAGCCAGTTGCAGACGAACTCCCCGATCCGCGCATCGACCTGCTGCCACAGATTGACGTGATGCGGATAGAGCGTGTTGTCGAGGTCGAACACCCAGGTGTCGACGTGGTCGAAGGCGCGGGGCGGGGTCATTGCAGATCTCTAAGTTTTGCCAGCGGACGCAGCCTCATTCTCCGCTGTCGTCCCGGACAAGCGAACGAAGTGAGCGCCGATCCGGGACCCATAACCCCAGGGAGTTGTTTGGCGAAGGCTGATAACCACCATCTCGTGCCATAACCAAATCCTGTGGTTATGGGTCCCCGCGTTCGCGGGGACGATGGCGAAATGTGAGGCGTCACCATCATCACCATCACGGCACCGCGAACCGCACCGTCTTGCCGCCGCTCGACATGTCCACGGCGCCAAAGCCCGTCGGCGCAAATCCGCGCGCGCCGCAATCGGTCTGCTCGCTGGTCTCGAACTTGGTCTCGCGCGTGCAGAGCTGCCTGTCGCCGCCCCAGTTCAGCGGCCGATCCTTCAGCTTGACGATGCGGTTGTCGGCGTCGACCGCTTCCGCGAAGCTGAAGATCTGCTTGGGCTGGCCGGTCACATCGGGGTGCAGGCAGGTCTTGGGATCGATGCGATACCAGCCACGGCTCGTCACGGACTTGCCGTCATCGGTCGCGATCGCGGCCATCACCTTGTGCGGCGTGTCGTTGCACCAGGTGAGGCCGGTCGCAGAGGGCGTCTGCACGGCGTCGACCATAGTCTTGAACAGGTTCGGGGAGGCCACGACGTCCGACGACAATCCGCGGCTCTTGAGGAAGGCGGCCAGCGCGGCCTGCGTCTTCGGCCCGTCGACGCCATCGATCGGCGCTGCATCGTAGCCTGCGATCACCAGCAGCCGCTGGATGCCGGCAAGGCGCGCCTGCTCGTCGTCATATTCGGAATCCTCGGCGAGATACGCAACGAGGTTGCCATCCGCTCCTTGCGTCGGAGTCACTTGCGTGAATGCGGCCTGGGTCTGACCGCTCCGGCATTGCCGCGCCGCGGCGATGACGAAATTGTCCTGCGCGACGCACAGCATGTCGCGGCCGCTCTGCGGGATCGGCGAGGCGCCGTAGACGCCGAGCGCGCGGGCATTGAGCAGGATGCGGTCGGCCGTCAACGTGCCCTGCACCACCACGCGGCAGGTGGCGGGATCGATCCTGAACCAGCCGCGCGTCGCGGTCGCCGCCTTGTCGTCGATGCCGATCGCGGCCTCCACGACATAGGACATGCGGTTGCAGATCTTGAGGTCGGCAAGGGCCGGCGCGGAGGAGAACAGGAACGAGACGGCTGCGGCTGGCAGTGTCATCAGGAAGCGCGTCAGGGGTGAGCGGCGGTGTGGCCTCGGCCTTCGTTCGTCATGCCCGGCCTTGTGCCGGGCATCCACGTTCTTGGCGCGGCAGGAAAGATCGTGGATGGCCGGGACAAGCCCGGCCATGACGGCTCCCTTGGTCCGCTCCCGCATCACTTGTGGATCAGCGTGCCTGTGCCCTGGTTGGTGAAGAGCTCGAGCAGCACGGCGTGTGGCATCTTGCCATCGATGATGACGACGCCCTGCACGCCCTGCTCCAGCGCGTAGATGCAGGTCTCCACCTTCGGGATCATGCCGCCCGAAATGGTGCCGTCGGCGATCAGCTTTCGCGCGTCCTTGACCGAGAGCTGCGGGATCAGCTTCTTCGACTTGTCGAGCACCCCCGGCACGTCGGTGAGCAGCAGCAGGCGCTTGGCTTTCAGCGCGCCCGCGACGGCGCCGGCAAAGGTGTCGGCGTTGATGTTCAGCGTCTGGCCGTCCTGCGAGGTCGCGAGCGGCGCCAGCACCGGGATCAGCTCGTAGCCGATCAGCTGGTTGAGCAGCGTGAGGTCGACCTTCTCCGGGTCGCCGACGAAACCGAGGTCGATCGCCTTCTCGATGTTCGAGCCCGGATCGACGATGGTGCGCGTCGTCTTCGACGCCTTCACCATGTTGCCGTCCTTGCCCGACAGCCCGACGGCCTTGCCGCCGGCTTCGTTGATGTAGCCGACGATCTGCTTGTTGACGGAGCCGGCCAGCACCATCTCGACGATCTCGATGGTCGCGGCGTCCGTGATGCGCAGGCCGGCTGCGAATTCCGAGACGATGCCGAGGCGCTTGAGCATGGTCGCGATCTGCGGGCCGCCGCCATGCACCACCACCGGATTGATCGCGGTCTGCTCCAGCAGCACGATGTCGCGGGCAAAGTTCTTCGCGGTTGCTTCGTCGCCCATGGCATGGCCGCCATATTTGATGACGATGGTTTCCTCGTCATACTGCTGCATGTGCGGCAGCGCTTCGGACAGGATGCGGGCCTGGTCGAGCGGAGAGATGTCGGTCATGTCGCGGTCTCGCTGGCGGGACGGTCGGTGCGCGTTCTATCCGATTGCCGGGCGGGGCGCAAAGTGTGGTGTTCTTGCCCTCTCCCCTTGCGGGAGAGGGTGGTCCCGTGTAGCGGCGAGACGGGTGAGGGGTTTTATCCCCGAGCGCCCTTGTGCAGTGGCGTCTACGGATAGAGACCCCTCATCCGGCGCTTCGCTGTCCAGCGGATGGATGGGTAACAAACCAGACCGGATGGATAGGTAACAGTCGTTCATGGTTCGGTCCGCTGCGGCG
>NZ_JBXAPN010000018.1:0-102034 GCF_058803975.1 Bradyrhizobium sp. GW821-FHT13H06
GTCAGGCTTATTGGCAACGCGCAGCACCTTCCAAAATTTTGGCTCTACACAGCCCGCTCTTGATTGAACGGGGCGGGTTGTTGTGTGCCGGGGAAGTATTTTCGAACAGGATCGAAAATGGGTCGTGGCCGGGCGCAGAAGTCACTCGACATCATCAAGGCCATGTACGAGATCGCCGCAGCCAGCCAGCCGATTACCGGGCGTGGTGTCGGCTACAAGCTGTTCTCGCTGAACCTGATCGACTCGATGGACAGGATGCCGACTGTCTATCGGCTGCTCAAGGAGGCGCGTGAAGAAGGTACGATCCCATGGGAGTGGATCGTTGATGAGACCCGAACCCTTGAGCAGGTGCCGACGTGGGACAATCCCGCCGCGTACATGAGCGATGTGTCACGGTGGTATCGGCGCGACTTCTGGCAACAGCAGCCAGAGCGCATCGAAGTGTGGAGTGAGAAAGGCACGATCCGGGGTGTGTTGCAGCCCGTGTTTGACCAATATGGCGTTGGCTTCCGCGTCATGCACGGCTTCGGCAGTGCGACGAGCCTCAACGATGTGACGGAAACCGATAGCGGCACGCCGCTGACGATCCTCTACGTCGGCGATTTCGATCCAAGCGGGCTGTACATGTCGGAGCGCGACATCCCCGAACGGCTTGTCCGCTATGGTGGCGATCACATCACGATCAGGCGGATTGCATTGCTTCGCGCCGACTGCGACCTGCTCGGCAGGCGGCCCGCCTTCAATGTCAGTGAGAAGGCTAAAGACCCGCGCGCACCGTGGTTTCGGAGTGAGTACGGGCGGCTGTGCTGGGAGCTGGACGCGATGGACCCGAACGATCTGCGCGCCCGTGTCGAGGCCGAGATCATGAAGCACATCGAGCCGGTGGCGTGGGAGCGCTGCCGTGTCGTGTTCGAAGCCGAGCAGAAATCGATGGGGGACTTTCTGGCCACGTGGAATAAGGGCAAGGGATGATCAATTCCGTGACGCGCCGCACGTCACGAAACCAATGAGACCGCGAAAGCGAATGAGGAGCACGCCAAGATATTGAAGCGCGCCATCGTCTTTCGTGACGGGCGGTGTGAATGACATCCATCCTCATCGTCGCAGTCGTGCTGGCGTGGCTGCTGTTCTCGGTGTGGTTGGTGATGCGGTGGAGGTGAGACGAACAGGTTATAAGGTCGTGCAATGCAAAAGGATGTAACCGTTTCTAAACTCAGCGCCTTGCAAAAGCGCATCCTCATTTATGCACGCCATGCCATGATCGACAAGAGGCAGAAGATCGAGCCGCGTGAGGGCGTGACGTTGTGCTTACCCGCTCCGCCGTGGCTCAACGACGCGCTGACGAATGCACTGAACAAGATTTTCGAAGTGCGCAAGCGCCACTTTGGTGCGCTGGCAGATGGGCGCGCTGACCGGTTGGACATGGACCAGTGGACATCGTTTTTTGAGGAGGTTGCTTTCGCTGAGCAGATGATCGGAGATGCTGCCAAGGAGGCTACGGGCGAGCAATGCAATGTCCAGTTGAGCCGCTTGTTTGACCTTGCCGCCCCTTCGGGGATGGCTTTTGCGCAATTCGCCTTGAAAGATTCGGAATGGTTGTTTCATCCGTGGCCGAGTTACGGGCGTGACTGGTTCTTCGAGATCGACATCAAGGGTGAAGCTTTAACTGGCGACAAGGTCATGCAGGCGTTCATTGACATGATCGGCGATGACAAGGTGAAGGCGTCAGGGCTTTGGCTCAAGACAAACCCGTACATTCCAAAAAACTGCAGCATTCCGGAAATATTGCGCGACCTGTTCAATTTCCCTGTTCGCGAGGGCGGGCATGTCGATGCGCTCGCGTTCTCACCGAATGAGGTTGGCGAAGCTCGATACAATCGAACGCAAGCCGCGCTTCGCCGCGCCTGCAGTCGCTTGAGCAAGCGGGGTCTCATCACCGAATTCTACGGACAACGCCGGGGCCTATCCGTGGCCTTCTACGAACGTTCCAGCATCGGCCTGACCGAGGAGGGCGTGACTGCTGCAGATGTACTGATCGCGCAAGAGACGGACCGTGCCGCGTTTTAAGCCGCCTTGCGCAGCCCCGCATCCGCGCGGTCCCGGCTGGTTGGAGGACGGCTTTAAGGTACCGGGCCGGTACCTTGTGGTGAGGCAACAATCCGAGAACGGTTTGCTAACCGATTTGCTAACAGACCACTCAATACGGGAAGGGAGCAAACAAAACTGGAACGACGTTTGAAGCGAAAAAAGCCTTACAGAACAGTACTGTTAGGACTTTTCAAGGATCGCCGGGGAGCATCCCAGTCGGTCTCCAAAACCGGGGGTCGCAGGTTCGAGCCCTGCCACTCCTGCCAGTCAAATCAATTGCTTAAGCTAGATGCTGGCGGGATAGGGACGGTGCGTCCCACGGACGAATCGCCAAGGAGCGGGTCCCAATTCTCGACGTTCAAATGCCAGGCCCCGCCTAGCGCGCCGGGACCCGCTCGCGGTCGCCGGGAACCTGGCTGAGATCGACGTGACGGATGGGAACGCGGCGGATCAGCGAGAAGATCGTCCCGATGAGCTCGAAATAGGTGCGCAGCCGCAGCGCGCGGGAAGAGCCCTTCAGCTCCGCGTTCAGGCTGACCGGCACCTGCACGTAGGTGAGGCCGAGCTGGAGCAGCGAGATCAATGCGCAGATCTGATAGCCGTAGCCGTCGGCCTTGACCGCGATCTGGCGCAGCCATTTCACGGGGTAGACGATCATGCTGTGGTAGTCGGACAGCCAGAAGCCGAACAGGCAGTTCAGGATGAACCGCAGGGAATGCGACTGGAGGGAGCGGTTGATGGAGCGGTCCGACTGGTTGTCGCGATAGGTGATGACGAGGTCGGCGGCGCCTGCCGCCTTGAACATCCGGGCGATCCCTTCGTTTTGGAAGGCGTGATCGCCGGGAATGAGCGTGATGGCATCGAACTTCGCGCGTGACAGGGCGAATTCGAAGCCGGCGCCGACACCCCGCCGTTCGGCGTTGTGATGCACGATGATGCGTGGCTCGCCCGCCGCGAACTCGTCCATGATCGCGCCGGTGGCATCAGTGCTGCCGTCGTCAATCAGGAAGATTTCGAAGTCGTCGAGCAGCTCGCAGGCGAGCGGCAGCACGCCGCCAATGGTGTCGGCGATCTTATCCTGCTCGTTCAGTGCAGGGATGACGATCGTAAGCCTTTTAGCCGCCCTGGAAGGTGTCATCTTATGCCGCCGTTGCCGGCTACCCTTGACTGGTAGAACCCCGGGGCAACTCTAGGTCATCTGAGCCGAGCGAACAATGTGGCTCCCGGACATGGTCCACACAACCGGACACGAAAGGCGGGATGTGTGTGTTTCGCGCAACTAATCGGAAAAATCGTAGAGGCCGGTATCGCCAATGCCGAAGGCGCGGCGCAGCCGTCCGATGCGGCCTGCCATATTCCGGCCCGCCGCCGTCGCCCTGAAGTGCGAATCGACCGGTTCGACCAGGCCGCCATCGACCAGGTTCCCAATTCGTCCCCGGAAGAGATCCGGAACCTGCCTTTCGGCGATGTCCGAAACCGGGGCCCTGCGACCGGGCCGGTCGACGAGGCCGCGCAGGATGTCCAGGGAGACCGATTTATAGACTGCGCCAAAGGCGAAAACGTAAGCCATGACGCAAAATCCGAAAATCGACGCGGCGTTCCAATACTGAAATTGCGGGATGGCGAAAATTCCGAGCATCACGCCGAGACCATGCGAGACGACCGCGGCGATCGCGAGCAGGATCACGGGTCCGAGCGCCCATGCGCGAGCGCGGGCCATGAGCTGCAAGGCAGGCGCCAGCAGGGCGAAGACGACGACGGCGACAAGTCCGACAGCGAAGGACATTGTGCTGCTCACCCAAGACCCGACGATAAACGAACGAGTTTGACCAGATGTGCGACCGCTACCCCCTTGGCCGTCGGGGCCAGCCGGCCGTCCGCCGTCACCACTAGCCTCGAGCTGATCAGGAGTTTCAGGCGGTTGTGCGCGAAGGTGCCGAGGTCGCCGCCCTGCATGTAGGCCGCAGCCCATTGGTCCAAAGTGAGAGGACGTCCGGACTTGACCAGTGCCGTGAGCAGCGTGACCGTAAAGCCCCAGGCCAGCAGGCTGAACAGGATGTAGCAAAACATCATCGCCGTCGCCAGCAGGAGCAGACCGCCAAGCACGTCGTCGACGTGGCGTTGACCTGGAAGCGCGATACAGGCGATCGCGAAAAGCACGACGACGCTGACGCAGGCCAGACGGAAGCGGCGGCCGGATCCGCCGGTGGCGGCGATGCGCGCGTAACACAGCAACAGGAGTGGAAAGGCGATGCTGAGACCAATTGCAGCGGCCTGCGCCGGGCCCGGTAGCATGTTCATTGCGTAAATCGCCCCGGACGCCTCTCAGGCCCAGCCAGAGCGAAAGTCTATAGGAGGTCGCATTTTTCCGGTCAAGAGAGCCCGGCGCCCCGGACTTGCGGTCGTCACACGGGCATGCCAATCGTGTGTCGCGATGCCATTCCTCGGTCCGAGAGTCTTGACCTCGACTTGAATGACGCTGGCCATCCGCTCGACAGCGCGAGCAAGGGTGCAGCGGCTAAAGCGCGATCATGCTTTGCCGCTAGCCCGCCGCTTCCAGACCGTCTCTGCAAGCGAGATGTCGGTCACTGAATCCGCGCCGGAGGCCAAGGGTATTCTTCGCTCGACGATATCGGTGACGAAGGCATCGGCTTGGCGCTGAAATGCCCAGCTGGCTGCGCGCACCAGCCGAGTTGATTCGCCGTCATGATCGACGATGACCTGCGCCTCCTGTTTGGCGAAGGGGGCGGGCAACTCGATGGTCACCGCACCGCGCTCAAAATCGATCGTCAGTCCCTCGCGCCAGGCGCCTTCGGACCCGTTCACGAGATCCAGCGTGCAAGCGATGCCGTCGAAGTCGAGGGTCATGCACGCGGCTCCGGAGGTCTCGATCGAGCTTTCGGCGAGCGTCGGCGATGGTCCGAGCAGGTAGCGCGCCAGATTGATGATATGGCTGAAGACGTTCAGAAAATTGTCGTAGCCGGGGCGCATCGCGCGCGGCATCCAGTCGGGACCATCCTCCCAGAGTTCGAGCCCGTCCGGACGCGCTTCGCCGGTCATCACGAAATTGTCCTGCGCGCGGCCCGTGTCGCCGCCGAAGCACCAGCCTCGGGCAGCCACGATGCGTCCGAGCGACTGGTCTGCGCGGATACGCGCCAACTCGGCCAGCGCGCGTGCCACGCCGGCGTCGTGTCGTTTCATATAACCGATGCTGTAGATGAGGTCCTGTCGCCGCGCGGCTTCGACCAGTGTCTCGGCCTGAACCGTCGTGTAGGCCATCGGCTTTTCCGACAGCACGTGGCGGCCGCAGTTCAACGCGTCCAGGACGATCGGCCCGGTCGCGCGCCGCTTCGTCACGACGACCACGGCGGACACCGCGCTGTCCGCAAGCAACTCCCGGTGCGTGCCGTAGACCCGCGAGATGCCGAACTTCTGCGCCGCGGCGGCAGCAAGATCCGGCCGGAGATCGGCGATCGCGACGACGCGGCAGGCGGGATTGGCAGCGAAATTGGCGAGGTGGCACATCTGGCCGACCATGCCCGTCCCGATGATGCCAATGCCTGGCTTCACTGGCTATGATTCCTTGGAGCGCTTTCGGATGACGAGGAAGTGCGCCGGCTGTCCCCAGGTGTTGATGAACGCCGGATCCGTCTGGGTGAGGGCAGTGACCGCGGACGCATCCCGTCGCCCGATCGCGCCAAAGATGCGATGGAAACTATCGAGCGTTGCCGTGATGGCTTCGATGTCGGCAGCATCGTCGGCGAGAATGTCCGTCGTCCGGATCGTCTCGCGCAGGGACGCGAGGTTCGCGACCACGCGCGGCAGGCTCTCGCCGAAGGGATCGTCGATCATCGCATCAACGTCGGGAACCAGCGTCTCGATCGATGCCGAGATCGCCTCCACTGCATCGGCGTTGCCGACCAGATAGAGCTTTCGTCCGCCAAGGAAGCTCAGGCGGCTGCGGTCCAGATGGCGCGCCGTGCGCCGCAGCTTCTCGTCGTTGGGCAGAACCTTCTTGTGCCAGTAGACGTCCAAGCTGTCGCGATAGGCTGGCCATGCCGAATGGATGTCGAAACCCTGTTCATGCGCCGCCGTGCACAAGGCCGCCGCGTCGAGGAAGTACCGATGCCGGACGAAGGGATTTTCGAGCACGTCCATCAGCCAGGATTCGAAGCTGCGGGTGTGCGGAATGCTGCTCCATTTCGCATCGAACAGCATCCTCGCCGTCTCGAGCGCAGGACGGCCGGTCAATGCCTTGCCGGCCGAATGGATCGCCTTGAGCGCGAGCTCGAAGAATCCGCCATGGCGCTCGTAGTAGGACACGACGGCGTAACCGTCGGGGTTGAGCAGCCGGTGGAAGACGCCGAGCCAATTTTCAGTCGGCTGCACCGTGTAGATGAATCCTTCGGCATCGATGATGTCGAACCCGCGGTCGCTGCGGAATCCCTCGACATCGGCGAGTGCAAGCTCGCGGAGACGTTCGGTCAGGCCGAAATGAGCGAAATAGGCCTGGATCTTCGGGTGTGCATGCCGGTTCGGCTCGGCGAGCGTCATGTTCGCGCCCCAGCCCGCAAACACCAGAGCGTTCTCGCCGGAATCAGGACCGAATTCGAGCACCTCGGCATTGCGGAACAGCCGCGGTGGCAGCACCAGCTTGTCCGAGAACAGTTCGCGCCGCTGGCCGCCGTAAGCCTCGAGCTCGGCGGACGACTTGAAATTTCCGAACGTCGGCAGAACGTCCTGACGTTCGTAGTAGTTGAAGAGCTTGTCCTCAACCATGCAGCGACCCTGCGGCCGCCTCGAGACGGTCGAGCTCGCTCCAGATGTCGGAGGGCGCGAAGATCGAAACGACGTGCAGCGGCCGTTTCACGTTCTCGCGCAGCCGGCTGCTGACCTTGGCTTCGTTCTCCTCGTTCACGGCGAGAAGACAGACGAGCGGTTCTGACTTGCTGGCGAGATCCTCCGGCGAGCGGATCGGAATGCCGGTGCCGGGCAGGAACAAGCCCTGCCGCTCTTTCTGATCGTCGACCGAGAGGTCGACGAGATCCGCCAGCTCGTGGGCGTTGGTGAAGGTGCAGGCGCGGCAGCCGGCGCCGTAGATGGCGATCTCGGCACCATTGGCCCGGGCCTTCGCGAGGATCGGACGAAGGCGCGCGCCATATTCCCGTGCACGTTGACCGAATTTCTCGCCGACTCCCGACGGCGCGGGCGGCGGCGTCACGCGGCCCGCGGCACGACGGGCCGCGATCGCGAGGCTGCCGCCGCTGAAATTGTACTTCTTCACGGACACCGCCTCGAAGCCATGGCGCGCCAGCAGAGCGAGCAGGGTCGGTTCGGTGAAATAGCTGACGTGCTCCTCCCAGAGCACGGAAAGATCGCCCGCTGCCGAGCCGGGGGCGAAATCAGGCACGTCGATGAACAGCAGCCCATCCTCGCGCAGCGCGATCTTCACGCAGTCGAAGAAGTTCTCGAAATCGACGATGTGCTCCAGCACCTGGCGCGAGACGACGAGGTCGAACTTGCCGGCCTGGGCAACGGCGTCGTGACACAGCGCGGGGCTGATCATGTCGGAATAGACCTTGATGCCGCGCTCGCGGGCGATCTTGCCCGACACAGGGTTGGGCTCCACGCCTACCAAGACCTTCGCGCCGCGCTCGCGCAGCTTGTCCATGAACAGGCCATCGTTGCATCCGATCTCGAACACGGACTGATGCTTCGAGAACTTCGCGATGGTGTCGAGCTCGTCCGCCTGGTGCGGCTCCGGCTTCCAGCTGCTGAAATTGTAATTGAATTGGCGATACAGAATTTCGGGATCGATCGGCTTGACGATCTGCGGCAGGCCACATTCGCCGCAAGCCAGCACCTCGAACGGATACCGTTCCTCCTGCTCGTTTCGGCTGTGCCGAAGCCTATGAGCAATCGGCATCAGGCCGAGGTCGATGACCGGTCGCAGGTTGGTCGAATGGCAAAGGCGGCAATGGTCGGTCACTGATTATTCTCGCATTTGGGCAGGTCTGACGAGGCGACCTTCAATGAAAGCCGCCGTGGCCGGCAACGAGACGGTCCCGGATACATCATATCCGGGTTGCGCGGAGCATTCCTCCGGCCGATGCGTCCTCGGGCAAAGCAGGTAGCAGCCGTTGATAGGTCTTGCAAGATGTGCCGCCGCCCATCAATTGGAGGTGGATACGGCCAGCTATGTGCGCTCTCAAGGGCCGCGAGCACGGCCGAGGTCAATGCCGCCGCTCATAGAGTGTCAAATTACCCCTGGTCTCCACTGCCACGAAATCTCTCTTGATCCGCTTCATGGCCTCTTGGACATAGGGATACTCCGGCCTGCGCTCCACCATCCTATCATAAAACAGCCGGTCCGCCGGGTTCATCGAGCGATCCAGGAACCGCGCGTCAAAGGACACCAAGAACGGCATGAAATAGGCCAGTGGCGCCCGATGGGCCTGCGCCAGATGGGCCCAATCCCTGAGGGCGATGACCAGGACCCTCTCGTCTGGCCTGGTTTTTTCCTGGATGAACTTGGTTTCAGTCTCGGTGATCTGGTCAAGGTCCTCCTGCCACGTGACGGGTGGGCTCGAGACGAATGGCCACCTCAGAAGGCTGGGATAAGTTGCATACGATCTCAGGCCGTAGAGGTGTGGATTATTCTCGTCTTGCACGAGCAGCAGCGCAAGAATGGTGGCAACGGCCGCTGTAGCGCCGGCGGCTCTTCGGAACGACGGTTGCCACCCGGCTGAAAATTGACGGATCCACCAAGCCGAGACGATCACCAGCGGCAACGCGTTCTGGTGCCAGACAGCGTCGAGCGTTCGATTGACCCATTTGATCATCAGCGCCATGCCAATCATCGACAGTGTCAGAAGAATCCCTGTCACGAACCGGTCCTGCGCGGAATCACAGGGCCGTGACAGCCGAATTGAGGCCCAGCCGACGGTGATGCATCCGACGATTTGTAGCGGCAGATTGTAGATGATGCCCCAGCCGAAGTCCCATTTGATGGGCGTGCTTCCCCATCCCGTCCCGTAGAGTACGAGCGGGCGGAAGCATTCGATCAGAAAGTCCAGGGAGAAGGCTCTCGATCCGAACAGCACCAGGCACATCAAGATTGCAGCGGCAATCGATGTGACTGCGAACACAAGTGCATTGCGATAGCTCGGAAAACCTCCGGCGATCGCGGCGACAAAGGTGCCTGTCACAAGGAAGAACAGTCCGATCTCGGTCTGCCAGAGCAGCGAGACGGCGCACATGATGGCCGATACGATCAGCCATGTGAGGCGCCCCGGAGCGGTGCAGTGCAGGCTGATCGCGAGGGCAAAGACGATCAAGAGAGGAAATCGCGTCGGGTAGGCAGACGGCGAGTAGAACTGGCCGGTTGTGGAGAAAGCCAGCACGGCGAGAGCCGTGATGATGGCGATTGCGGCGAGTTTCGACCGGATCAAATAGTTCAGAAGAAAGTAGGCCTGGATGTACGTTGCAAGCGTGATCGCGATGTTCAATCCGACCGCTCGCATGGCCGCCGATTTCCAGCCGTCTCCCATGATAAGATGAAAGAACCAGCCGAGCGCGGGGCCATAATGCGAATGGAAGTCCAATCCCGGAACGAGACCGGGGGCGTAGCCATAGAGCGCCGGACCGATGAAGTAACTTACCTTGTGCGCTTCGTCCCTCACGGCCGCCGTTACGCCTTCAAGGTCGGAGGGGACCAGCAGCAGGGCAAGGAATACGATCACGAGCAGATCGGCGGCCCCCACGCTGAACCGGGTGTCGGTCGAGGGACTTGCAGCAGGAAAGTAATTGTTGGCGCCTCGATTGAGACCGACGGTGATGGCCGCGGCCGCCAGCAAGGCGATCGCGATCCCGGACCTGCCCGTATCGTTGGCGGCGTGGAGTGCAAGGTAGACGAGGCTCGCCGTGATGGTGCTCAGTGTGAGCGAGCCCGATGATCGATGCGTCGCATACAATGCAGCTGCGGCCGCAATCGGCCCGGACAGGAAGAACGAGCCGTAGAACGCCTTCTTGCAGAAGTCGCAATTCCTGTCTGCCAAGGCCATATCGAAGCCTTCGACGAAATTCGATTGAAACGACGGAAGGTGATTTTTCAACAGCAGCAGCACCACATAGGCGACGGCGCATCCCAGCAGGGCGGCCACAACTGCTCTGGCGGCAATCGAGAATTCCCTTGTGTACTCCACTAGGAGGTCTCGAGGCTGGCTACGATCGAAGTCGTGGAGGAGGCTGCGTCGAACACAGCGGAAAATCTAACTCTCTCTGAAATCACGTCCAGTCCCCAATTGCCTCAACTTCCCCTTGCGCCGCGCTTCTACCACCACAGCGTTCCTTGAACAATCCCGCGAAGCCCGTGGTTGCCTCTGGCGTGGCATGTTGCGTTCGAAATGACGGGCGCTGGAACCCTTCATGGCTGACGGCATGCCTGTTCATTTCGGGCAAAAAATCCGGGGCCGCGCGTGCCGGCTCGATCATCGCAACGCGTGGTTTAGCGAACTCCAGAGGCGGCACCATCACATGCGGGGGCGGGGAGAGCCAGCAACCAGGCCGACGCTCGGACGCCGGGCCGGTCGCAAGGTGGCCGATACTCGGCTCTCGCCAAAGGCGCCGGCTCTCCGTCCTTCAGCTGCACCAGTTCACCGCGGCCTTCCGTGGCCGAGAGGCTGTTTCCGAGGACCGCTGTCAGCAACGCGACGAAGCCAATGTCGTCGGGCCGCGGAAGTCCCGGTGCTGCGCGATAACGCCAGCTCTCGCGGCGGGGCGGACAAGGAAAGGTCTCGAGATATGAAACCGGGCAGTTGCCGTTCACGACGAAATGAGGATCGGTGAAATCCCCGCAATAATCAGTATAGACGAACGACCGCTCTCGATTTGCATCGCGCAGCATCATCTGAGCCACGTTCATATCATTGGCGCCAAGGCATCGTGAGCGGAACGAGAACACGTGCGAATCCTCGACCTGGAGCTTCACCACCTTTGGCTCGGGATCTGCGAGCAAAGCTGCTCGAACTTGCCGCAGCATGTCGCTACTGAGCAACCCGTCGTAGAGCAGCCATTTGGAATCGTGAGCCAACGACAATGCGAAGATCGCGATCAAGCCTCCCGCGACCGCCGCGCGTACGCGCAATCCCGGAATTGCCTGTACAATGGTCGCAATCAGGATCAAGACGCCAAACTGCGAGGGAAAGAGCAGCCTCGACTCGCCCCGCGTCACGTCGCCATAAATTCCGGTAAGTGCGTAGGGCAGCGCCCCAATAAGGGCAATCGCGGCTCCCAACATCAGCAGCAGAAGTGTCGCATTCCTGGTCGAGCGGCTGTTCAGCACCCAGGGCGTCCACAATGCTCTCGAAGAGAACAGAGGAAACACGGTGATCGCGGCCAATGTCAGGACCACGGAAGCAGGAAACCCCAGCAGCGCGAACCCGTGAGAGTAGGCGTAGCTTAGGCCGTGCGGGAAGGCCATGAGATGAGCATAAAGCGCATTGCCTATGATCGTGAAATCGTTCGCGAAACTATATTGTCCGGCGTAGTGACCGCTCTTCCCCAGAATTGTCAGTCGCAGAACGATCATGGCTGCAACAGCCAGCCAGAACGGTACAAGACGCGCGAGCTTCTGCCTCCAATGCTCAGGGCTAGACCACGCAAGCGCGACGCGGAGCGGTTCGAGGGCGATCAGTGTCTCGAGCGACAACGAGAAAAGCAGACTAAATGGCGCGGCCCATCGAAGCGCACGGACTTTCGAATAGGACAGCTCATAGGACAGCAGATAGAAGAGCAGGAAGAAATCATAGACCGCATTCTGAGTCAGGCGAATTGCATAGAACGGGCTGAGCAAGAACAGGGCGGTAACGAGTGCCGCGATCATTCTTGTGAGAGAAGAGCGCGATAGGACGGAATAGAGCAACACGCCGTTCACAAGATGGCAAGCGAGTCCAGCGAAGCGGGCGGCGACGTCGGGAGTATCGTTCAGGAGCCAGACGAACAGCGTCATGGGAATCGCGAAGCCGGCGTGTGCGGACTCCCACAGCACGCGGGCAACGCCGGCTGTGCCTTCGGTCCAATAGATGTAATAAACGGTCCAGTCGTCGCCGAAGACCTCACGCGCGAGCAGTGCAGGTGCGCTTGCAATAGCAGCAAGAGCGAGGGCCGCGTAGACAAATCCAATGCCCGGTCGGGATCGCTGTCGGAGAGCCGCGGCTCCTGTCGCCGTCATGTCATCGGAATTGGCAGAATCGTCCATCGTCCCCAGGCCTTGCCTCAGCCGCCTCGATGTTCCGCAGCGAGCGCGCCGATTTTCGTGACATAGTCCTGGACCGCGGCAGCGTCGCTGCCGTCCGGGGCCCAGTCGGGAAATGCGGTGCGGGACGGATCGAACGGACCGGCGGTGGTTTCGTGAAACACCAGCCACTCCGAGGTGATCAGGATCGAGTGGTAGACCTTCTCGGGCATCCGGTAATAGCAGAGGGCGCCCTGGCCGTAGGGTGCCATCTCGAGCACGTCGCGAATGCGGCCGTCGTCCTCGAAGATCACGACCTGCGCGGTGCCCTCGATCAGGTGAAACGATTCGGGTTTGCCAAAATGCTTGTGCGGCCGCACATAGGCCTCGCGATGATGCACGATCAGCATCTCGTGCAGGCCGGAGGAAGGATCGGGATGCGTGCAAAGCCGGCTGCGCAGGCGCGGGTTGCCGGCGGCGATACGCTTCAGCTCCGCGATCGTGGCGTCGTCTGCCGTGACGATCGCGTCGTCCGAATAGTATACTTCCGGATTTTGCGCGCGCAACGAGGACGGCCGGCGCAGGCCTGCTTCATTCGAAGAAGATGAACCCATGGTCGCCCCGATACCCGCATTTGTCGTAAATCCAGGCCCACGTTTGCGGACCGTGGAAGCTCAGGCAGGTGAGCTGCCAGTAAAGCAGATTCGCCTTCTCGCGCTCGTTGCGGAAGGATTCGACCATCAGATATTTCGAGGCGCCGCGTCCGACGCGCTCGATCTCCGACACGGCACGGAAGACGTCCTCGAGCGGAAGATTGTGCAGCACGCCGAGCGACACCACGAGATCGAAGCTGTGATCGGGATAGGGGAGCTCGACGGCGCTGCCGACCGTCAACAGCGGCCGCACCTCCTCCTTGGCATTGGCGATGCCGTAGTCGGAGATGTCGATGCCGGCGATCCTGAGGTCGGGGACGAGCTGGGTGAACTCGTAGAGCAGGTAGCCCTTGCCGCAGCCGACGTCGAGCACGCTCATGCCGGGCTTGATGCCGTAGCGATCGATCAGGGTCTGGGCCAGCGGTCGCCACCGGCCGTCATAGCGATAGCCGCCGTAGCCGTAGCGCCGCTCGCCGTCCCAATAGTCGCGCCCCCATTGCCGCGCGACGGTGGCGGATTCCGCCTTGTCGTGCTCGACCACGCGCTGGACGTAGTTCCTCTTGGTCGACGCGTGCATCGGCTGCAGCAGGTTGATCTCGGCCATGATCGTCAACCGCCCCGCGCCATCGTCACAGGATGGTCGCGAACTTATTGACGAGCAGGATGTCCTCGACCGCCTGGATGTCCTTCTGCGACGACAGCGTGATCTCCTCGACCGCTGCGTGGAGGTCGCAGCCCTCGCGCAGCACGCGGTCGTAGATCTGCCGCCGCCGTGCCTCGTCGGGCGGCAGCATGAAGATGCTGTAGAGGATCAGGCCGCGCAGCCGCGGCAACTCGTCCAGGATGTCCTCGATCACCATGTAGCTGCCGGGCATAGTGTGCTCGGCGGCACTCAACAGATAATGCAGGTTCTTCCGCCGCGCGTAGTCGCGGATCACGATGTTCTGGACGTGCTGCGGGGTGCGGCTGCCGTTCAGCGGCCGGGCGCCGATATAGCCGCGGTGGCCGGCTCGCTCAGCCATGGAAGCCTCCGGGCAGCTTGTATTGCATGCCGACGCGAGTCGCCGGGCGCAGCAGGATCGGCTCGAAGAACTCGCCGAAGCGCTTGTCCGCGTAGGGCGACATGATGCTCTTGAAGCGGCAGTTCATGCTCCAGCGCGTGCCGGCTTCCTCGTTGACGCGATTGCCGTGCATCAGGGTCTGGTTGAACAGCATCACGTGACCGTATGGGATCTCGATGAAAGTCGCGTGCGGCTTGATGGTCTTGTACAGCTCTTCGGCGCTGCGCAGGCTGGCCATCCGGTCCTGCATCTCGCCGTTCAGGGACGGCGGCAGCAGATACATCGATTTGGTGCGGCGCACGTCGACCAGCGGCACCCACACCACGACTTCGAACGGCGAGTCGCCCGACCAGACGTCGGAATGGGTGGCCAGCAGCGACGAGCTGTCGCCGGGGAGTTGGATGCTGAGATTGACGCGGCGTTGCATGCAGAGCTCGTTGCCGACGATGGTCTCGATCGTCGAGCGCGCCAGACGGAAGTAGGTCGGCCGGAACCACGGTTCGGCGTTGAGGCCGTTGAAGACGTGCAGCCGCAGGCCGTTCAGATCATCCACGCTCACCCGCGTGTGGATGGTGTCGAGCATCGCGTAGGGATCGTTGCTGTGCGGCAGCTTGAGATAGTCCGCCGCGAGCTCGGCGGCACGACGCTGGATCCGGTCGAGCCCGGCGCGATCGTCAGCCGGCGTGGTGACGAAGCCATCGTCGATGAAGCGCTGCGCCAGCGCCTGCTCGTCGGCGTGCAGGAAGTCCGTGTCCGTCATGCAAAATACTCCCGGGCGGTCGCGCAAATATAGCTGATGTCGGAGGCCGAGAGGAACTGGTTGATGGGGAGGGTGAGGATCTGGTCTGCCTGCCGTTCCGTCACCGGGAACGCGCCGCGGCCATGACCCAGATGCGCCGCCGCCGGCTGCAGGTGGATCGGGACGGGGTAGTGGATCGCCGTCTCGATGCCCTTGTCGGCAAGATATTTCTGGAAATCGTTGCGACGGTCGGTCTGCACGACGAAGGTGTGGAAGGTGTTGAACTCGATGTTGCGGCAGGGCGGAATGAACAGCGGCAGGCCCGCGAGCTCCGCGCGGTATTGCGCGGCGTTGCGCCGCCGGCGTTCGATCACCGACGGCAGGTGACGCAGCCGAATGCGCAGCACCTCGGCCTGAAGCGTGTCGAGCCGCGAGACGATGCCCCATTCCTGGACGTCGCTGCGGTTGATCAGGCCGTGATTGCGCAGCCGGCGGATTCGCCCGGCGAGCTCGGCGTCGGCGGTGACGAGGAAGCCGGCATCGCCCGCGGCGTTCAGGTTCTTCAAGGGATGGGCAGAGAAGCAGCCGAACGTGCCGATGGTGCCGCTCATCCGGCCGTCACAGGTCGAGCCGATCGCCTGGGCGCTGTCCTCGATCACGGCGAGCGCGTGCTTGCCCGCGATCGCCATCAGCGGGGCCATGTCGGCCATGCGCCCGGTCAGATGCACCGGCATGATCGCCTTGGTGCGCGCCGTGACGGCAGCCTCGACCGCGGCCGGATCGATGTTCTGGTCCGGCAGCACGTCCGCAAAGACCGGCGTGGCGCCGACCGCGATGATCGCCGCGGTCGATGCCACGAACGAATTCGGCGGGGTGATGACCTCGTCGCCCGGGCCGATGTCGAGCGCGCGCATGGCGAGGATCAGCGCGTCGGTGCCGGAATTCAGCGTCACGACATGGGGCGAGCCGAGATACGTGGACAGTTCATCCTCGAGCTTTGCGACCGCCGCCCCGCCGATGAAATCGCCCCGCTGGAACACGCCCTCGACCGCCTGCATGATCTCGGCGCGTTCTTCCTCGAATTGCGCGGGAAGATTGACGTAGCCGATGCGCCGGCGGCCGGTGTCAGCGTCCATGGCAGAACTTCCTGACGGTCTCGATGACGCGGTCCTGCTGTGCGCGCGTCAGATGCTGGTCGACGGGGAAGCTGATGACTTCCTTGGCATGGCGATCGGTGACCGGGAAGGTGCCGGGCGCGTAGCCGAGATGCTTGAGGCCTTCCTGCTGATACAGCGGGATCGGATAGTGGATCTTCGCCTCGATGCCGTTCTCCAGGCAATATTTGTAGAGCTCGTCGCGGCGCTCGGCGAACACCATGTAAAGGTGGTAGACGTGCTTCACGTTGGGACGGCGCGGCGGGATGCGCAGGCCGGGCAGGCCGGCAAGGCCCGCGTCGTAATAGGCGGCGTTCTCGATCCGGCGTCGCGTGATCTCGCTGGTCTGGCCGATCAGCCAGTTGCCCACCACCGCCTGTAGAGAATCGAGCCGCGAGTTGCAGCCGAGGATCGCGATCTCGTCGCGGTTCTTCATGCCGTGGTTGCGGATGAGGCGGAGCCGCTCGTTCATCCCGTCGTCATTGGTGACGACGACGCCGGCATCGCCCCAGACGTTGAGGTTCTTGAGCGGATGCAGCGAGAAGCCGGCCGCGATGCCGTGGGTGCCGGAGCGTTTTCCGGCGAACTCCGACAGGATGCCCTGGCAGGCATCCTCGACGACCGGAAGATTGTGGCGCTGCGCGATTGCCATCAGCTTGCCCATGTCGGTGACCTCGCCGGTGAGCTGGACCGGCATGATCGCCTTGGTTTTCTTGGTAATTGCGGCTTCGACCTGGTCGACGTTCATGCAGAAGGAATCGTCGCAATCGACCAGCACCGGCGTCGCGCCGGTCTCCGCGATCGCGCCGACGGTGGCGATGAACGTGTTGGCGGCGGTGATGACCTCGTCGCCATGGCCGATGCCGAGCGCCTTGAGCGGCAGCTTGAGCGCGTCGGTGCCCGATCCGACGCCGATGGCATGACGCACGCCGATCAGCTCGGCAAAGCGCTTCTCGAATTCGGCGACGGGCTTGCCAAGGGTGAAGTCACCGGTCGCAACCAGCCGGCCGATCTCGGCCAGGATCGGAGCGGGGTCGGCGAATTGCTCGAGCAGGTAGGAATATCGAACGTCGTACATGTGACCCGTCAGGTGGAATGAAGTTGAGGGGAGGAGGTGCGCGAGGCGGCGAGCGCATGCTCGATCGAGGTCGCAATCGCACCAGCGGAAAGGCCGTGCTTCTTCAGGAGCGAGTCCTGCGAGCCGTAATTGTGCATGAAGCGGTCCGGCAGCGACAGACGCAGCATCGCAGGGAAGCCGGAGCCGAGCTTGTCGATCAAGGCCTCCGCGACCGCGCTGCCGAGGCCACCGGAGGGCACGTGCTCCTCCAGCGTCGCCACGAGCCTGGTGCCGCGGACCGCCTGCAGCAGGGCTGCGGTGTCGAGCGGCTTCACCGTGTGCATGTGCAGGATGCCGGCGCGAATGCCTTGCGCGGCCAGAAGGTCGGCCGCCGCGAGGGCGCGCTGGAGCATGATGCCGGTGGTCACCATGAGGACATCGCCCGGCGGCCGCATCAGGATGGCCTTGCCGATCTCGAAGCCGTGCTCGGCCTTGGAGACGATGGCGTCGCCGCCCTTGCCGAGCCGGATGTAGATCGGACCCTTCCAGTCGAGCGTCTGCTCCATCATGCGCGCCGCCTCGTCGGCGTCGCATGGGCAGATCACCGTCATGTTCGGCAGCGCCCGCATGATGGCGATGTCCTCGATCGCCTGGTGGGTGGGGCCGAGCGGCGCATAGACGAGCCCGCCGCCATTGGCGATCAGCCGCACCGGCAGATTGTGCAGGCAGAGGTCGACGGCCACCTGTTCGTAGCAGCGGCGGGTGAGGAAGGTCGCGATGGTGTTGACGTAGGGCACGAAGCCCTCCATCGCCAGACCGGCCGACATGCCGATGATGTGCGCCTCCGAGATGCCCTCGATCAGATGACGCTTGGGAAACTCCTTGCTCATTGCGCGCAAGGTGCCCGCGCCGGGATCGGAGCCGATGTAAAGCACCCGCTCGTCGCGCGCGGCGAGCTTGTGGACCATGTTCATCGCGGTGTTGCGCATGGGGAGCCGATCAAAAATCGCCGACGGCGACGCGGATGGCGTCGAGCTCGCTGTCGGTCAGCTTGTTCTTGTGATGCCAATCGGCGTTGGATTCCGCCGGCGGCAGACCCTTGCCCTTGACGGTATGGCAGATGATTGCGGTGGGTTTGCCCGGAACGGCCGGGACCTGCTTCAGGACGGTGCGCAGCGCGCCGACGTCGTGGCCGTTGAGTTCCTGCACGGCAAAGCCGAAGCTGCGCCATTTGTCCGCAAGCGGCTCCAGCGGCAGGACGTAGTCGGTCGGCCCGTAGCTCTGGAGCTTGTTGTAGTCGATCATCGCGACCAGGTTGTCGAGCCCGTGCTTGGCCGCGCCCATGGCGGCTTCCCACACCGATCCCTCGTTGATCTCGCCGTCGCCGAGCAAGACGAAGGTCCGGTAGCTGCGTTCGCGCATGCGTGCGGCGAGCGCGAGTCCGACGCCGATCGACAGGCCGTGGCCGAGCGCGCCGGTCGAGGCCTCGACGCCCGGCACCATGCCGTATTCGGGATGTCCGCCCAGGATGCTGTCGGACCCGCAGAAGCCGTCCAGCTCTGACAGGGGAAAGAAGCCGCGATCGGCCAAGAGCGCATAGAGCGCCAGACAACCGTGTCCCTTGCTCAGGATCGCGCGGTCGCGATCGGGATCGCGCGGGTTGTTGGGATCGATCCGCAACACGTCGTCGTAGAGCACGCGGACCATCTCGATCAGCGACAGAGCCGGACCGACATGGCCGCGTCCGGCCGAGCGGACAGAACCGAGGACCAGGCGGCGCAGATAAAGGCTGCGCTCGTCCAGCGTGCAGGTGAGGGCGGCTTCAGCGTGGGGTGAGATCTGGATCACGTTGGCAAATCGTTTGATGGAGCCGGCGGGCTTTGTCGAGCTGGCCGGCGAGGCGGACCGTCAGATCGCCACCTTGCGCAGCCAGAGCGCGCCGGGAGCGGCTTTCCGGCAAATAGGCATTCAGGACAATCAGGCACCAAATCGCCCCGAACACAGGATACAGTACGTCACGGCGGATCGCAAACGCGTCATCCCCAGCTTCGAAGGCGCGCGAGAGCCGTTCGATCAATCGGTTCGCGCCGGCAGCCGGCAGATCGCTGCCCGGATGGATCGCGGTGTCAGTCACGAGTTTGACCGGATCGTCCCAGCCGAAATATTCGAAGTCGATAAATCGCAGTCTGCCGTCGTCGGCGCGCAGCGCGTTGTGCAGTCCGAAATCCGACGGGCTCAATGCGCGATGGGCGGGCACAAGGACCGCTGCGGGATCCAGGCCCAGTTCCGCATAGCGTCGACGGAGTTGCCGGATTGCGATGGCGGTGCTGGGAACCAGGCTGCCGTCCATGAACGCGCGCAGGTCCGGATGATCCTGCGATGCGCGCCGCAGTCCGTCCAGGCGCTGCTCGTACTGCGCGATGGCTTCCTCGGGCGAAAAGATGCTGGCTGACGCGCTCCGCAAATTCTGCGCGCCGTCCGCGTTGCGGAGCCTTTGCAGCTCGATCAGGAAATCGGCCAGCTGATCGGCATCATCGTCCTGGGGATGCAGAACTGCCGCATCACCGTCGAACCATTGATACAATGCGCAGAACGCAGCCGGATCTTTCGCGATCGGCCGCGGCGTCGACGTGATGCCGTGGCGCGACAGAAACGAGAGCGCGTCATATTCCTGTCCCAGGCGATCACGCCCATCGGACGGATAGTGCTTGAGGGCGAGGGGCGGTCCCTCCGCCATCTCCAGCCGAAACACCCGGTTGTTGCCTCCGGACCGCGCCGGTTGGGCGGCCGCGACCCGCGCGCCGGAGAGGCGGCTGCCGATCGAGACCGCATCCTGGACGCTGATGTCCGGCTCGCTCATTGCGCGAACACTCCGCGGCGGATGTTGGCCCAGGTCGCGATCGGCTCGCAATGCGCGGGATGGGGAGGCCGCGACTGCGTGAACAGGATCGATCGCGTCGTCTTCGGAAAATGTGGCTGCTCGAACACATCGACGAGATCATCAATGAAGACATCGAGCTTCAGGCTCGCAAGCCGCTCGACCTTCGCCGCCAGCGTGTCCTCGAAATAAATGTTGCCCGCGGGCAGCGCCGCACCGGCGGCGTCGACGAGACCTGCACCCCTCAACCAGCCGCGCGCGGCCTCGCGCAAGTCGACGCGGTCGGGATCCTGATGGCCGAACTGCGTCTTGTGGCTGACGATATAGACGCTCGCGCCTGCCGTGCGACACGTTGAGAGGAATTCGCGGACTCCGGGATAGATCTCGGCGCCGCCAATTCCCTTGCCATAGACGAAGCCTTGCAGTCCTTGCCAGGCAAGCTCGCCGCCCGCGCGGGACCGCAGATAGTTCCGCACCTCGGTCTTCAGCCCGTCCCAGCCCTCCGGCACCAGCCCATGCTGCCGCGCGACGGCGGCAAAGACCTTGTCGTAGCAGATGATCGTGTTGTCGAAGTCGATGCCGATCCGCACGCCGCTCACTTCAGGCTGATGTTCTGCATCATCTTGATGTTGAAATACCTGGGATCGTTGAGCGAGTTCGGCAGGCGGCCGGCCTTGAAGGCGTCCACGAGGCCGGATACGGCCTGCTCGATCGTGTGCGTCGGCGCAAATCCGAGCTCGCGGCGGATCTTCTCCGATGAGACGTGATAGGAACGGAGATCGTCGGTCGGCTCGACGGCCACGTCGACATTGTCTCCGACCACCGATTTGACGATGTCGGCGATCTTCATCAGCGAGTGGTTCTCGTAGCCGATGTTGTAGGTCTTGCCGTCGATCTTCGCGTCATCCTGCTGGAGCAGGAACAGATAGGCCGCGGACATGTCCTCGATGTGCAGGTTGGGCCGCTTCTGCGTTCCGCCGAACACGCGGATGCGGCCGGTGTTGACCGCGAGATTGGTCAGGATATTGACGACGACGTCGAGCCGCTGCCGCGGTGCGTAGCCGCAGACGGTGGCGGGACGAACCGTACAGGTGACGAAGCCGGATGCGGCTTCTTCGGCAAGGTCGGTCTCGCACATCGCCTTGAACTTCGAGTAGTCGGTGAGCGGTTCGCAGGACAACTCCTCGGTCACCTCGGCCTCGTCCTTGATGCCGTAGACGCTGGACGAGGACGCATAGATGAAGCGCTTGATGCCGGCCTTCTTCGCAGCCCGCACCATCGGACGGAAGCAGTCGTAGTTGATGGACTTGCCGAGCGCCGGATCCAGTTCGAACGAGGGGTCGTTGGAGATGCAGGCGAGATGAATCACCGCATTGTTGCCGCGCAGGGCCTCGTTGATCGCGGCCTCATCGCGGATGTCGCCCTTGATCAGGCGCAGATTGGGATTGTCGCGGACGGCGTTGAAGACGTCCTCGCCATACATGAACAGGTCGAGCACGGTGACCTTGTGGCCCGCCGCCAGCAACTGGGGAACCAGCACGCTGCCGACATAGCCGGCGCCACCGGTAACCATCACATTCCATTTCTGACCAATCACTGTCGTTCTCCAGATTCCCGTTCGCGTCACTTCAACAACGCGGTGACAAATTTGACCAGCGGCGCCTTTTCGACCGAGCTGCGGTGGCCGACGATGCCCACCTTGATCGCGCCCGCCGCGTTGCCGATGAAGGCGACGTCTTCGATGTTGCCGCCGGCTGCCACCAGCGGCGCCGTAATTGTCAGGAAGGCATCGCCGGCACCGACCGTATCCACGACCGTCTTGGTGAAGGCGGGCACGCGTGCGACGCCGGTCTTCGACGAGAAGGGGTAGCAGCCGAAGGAGCCGTGCGTGATGATCATGTTGTCGCAATCGATCTTGCGGTGCAGGCGGTCCTGGATCACCGACGCGATGTCGCTGAACTTGTCGGTGGCCGCCAGGCGCGCTTCCGGCGCGTCGATGCAGACGTAGTCGGCGCGCGGATATTTCGTGATCAGATTGTAGCCGTGGTTTCCGCTGTTGCTCTGGGCGTTGACCGCAAGGAACTTGGAGTTTGCGATCAGCGTGTCGATCGTGCTGGGTGCGATCATGCCGTGGCCGAAATCGGTGACGATGACCACGTCACCGCCGCGCACGCGCTCGGCGGTGACACGGTCGATCTCCTTGCGCTCGGCCTCGTCGAGCGGCGTGTCGTCCATGGTATAAACTTCGAACAGCTTGTGCAGGTAGCCCATCTCGACGTACCGCAATTTGCGGGTGGTCGGGCGGCCCTGAATGCGGATCGGGGTGAGCGTGACATTCGGGCGGACATGCGCGCGGATGAACTCTTCGGGGTAGTCCTTGCCACCCAGCGTCGTGACGATCTCCACCGACTTGCAGAAGCTCGCCACGTGATTGGCCGCGGCAATGACACCGCCGGCAAATTGCTCGCCGTTCTTGAACAGAGTGGCGACAATGTTCTCCTTCGAGGCCTTTCCGAGCGCCGTGACGTACTGATATTCGTCGATGATGGTATCGCCGACCAGCACGACGTGCATGTCCTGGATCTTGTCGATCAGCTTCAGCAGGCGCTCGGCGCCACCGCCTTCGCGCACCTTCTGGAGGTAATCGCGCAGAGGGGGATCGTAGATGTCGAAGTAGCGGTTCATCAGCGACGACGAGCTGAAGGTCACGTCGCGGGTGAAGACGATGCGGCCGCCATGGCGTTCGACGGCCTCCCGCTCGACCGCGATCTTGCCGGTGACGTCGTCCTCGGGATTCTCGTAGTCGGAGCCCTTCACGTAGATGTCTGGGCGCACGGTATCGAGGATCGGCTCGGCGCTGGATGTCCGGTTGATGCCGACCCAGTCGACGGTGCCGAGCGCGGCCAGCATCTCGGCACGCATGTTCTCCGGAAAGATCGGCCGTCCCGGCCCCTTGTTGACGAAGCGGTCCGCCGTGACGGTCACGATGACCACATCGGCCTCGTTGCGTGCCGCCAGGATGTGCCGGACGTGGCCGAGATGCACGAGATCGAACACGCCATGGCAGAGCGCAACGGTCCGGCCCTCGGCCTGCGCGGCCCGCGCGATCTCGCCCAGTTCCTCGACCGTCTTGATCTTCTGGTGCGGCGCCGGATGAACGGTCGGCTTGTCCGTCGGAATATTACCCATGTGAATTATCCAAAGCGCGGGTCGGTCTGGCCGGCCCGGAAATGATCGGTTGGCGGCACGAACGCCGGGGTCGAACGAGTCTGCTCAACGGCCCGCCTTCTGCGGAGTGCCGGACGCCGCATCGCCGTCGTCGCCGAGATATTTGAACCAGTCCTTGGTGGCATCGGCGATCTTGTCCACAGTCCACAGAGGCGCGTCCCTGTACTGGTCCATCGACTTCAACATCGTCGCGACGCCATCCTCGAACTTCACCTTCGGCGCCCATTTCAGGACCCGTTTGATCTTGGTGATGTCGGCGTATGTGCAATCGGGCTCGCCGGGACGCTTGGGAATATGGACCTTGTCGCCGCCGAGAAGCTCGACCAGCCGGTTGACGCTGTAGGTGTTGTCCGAACCGACGTTGAATATCTCATGCGAGACATCGGAGCGCGCCGCGGTCACGAAGGCATCGGCGACATCGCTGACGAAGGTGAAGTCGCGGGTCTGCTCGCCATCGCCGACCACGGTGAAGGGCTTGCCCGCAAGCTTCTGCGCCATGAACACGCCGAACACGGCACCGTAGGTGCCCGTGGTGCGATGGCGAGGCCCGTACACGTTGAACAGGCGTAGCGCCACGGCAGGCAGCTTGTAGACCTGGCACCAGTGCATGACGCACTGCTCGCCGAGATTCTTCGTGAGTGCGTAGGGATACATCGGCCGGATCTCGGCGCTCTCCGGCGTCGGATAGGTGTCGGGGATGCCGTAGCAGGACGATGACGCCGCATAGACGAAGCGGCTGACGCCCGCGTGCCGCGCAGCCTCAAGAACATTGACCGTGCCGTCGACGTTGGCGCGGTGATACGGGATCGGGGACTCGATCGAGGGAACGATGTCAGCCAGTGCCGCGAGATGGAAGACCCAATCGATACCGTGGAAATACGGTTTGATCGCGTCGAGGTCGGTGACGTCCGCCCGCACGACCTTCAACTGGCTCGAACTGGCGCGCGCGGCCAGATTCTCGGCGCGTCCGATAACGAAATTATCGAGCGCAATGACCTCATGGCCATCGTCGAGCAGGCGATCGACGAGGTGGCTGCCAATGAAACCGGCGCCGCCAGTAACGATGCATTTCATGGGGAACATCCGTGACGCGAATGCCCAGCGAAACAGGCTCGCCAATGTTGAGTGAAACCCGAAAGCCGACTACCAGCCGCTCGGAAACTTTGCAAGTATTATACCTTTGCAATCCTTGGTAATAGCCGGTATCACCCGGACATGTTGCAATCGAGCCGCCAGCCCATGCCTGCCGAGTCCGTCGATCCCGAGCATAAGGCCTTTCTCGACGACTACGTGGGCCGCCTGCATCGCGCGACGGCGATCGACGACGGTATTTTTGCCAGGATCTCCGCCACGCGCGCGTCCTGGTTGCGTACGCGAGAGCAGGGCGGTCGTGTCATCTTCATCGGCAATGGCGGCTCGGCCGGCATCGCCTCGCATCTGGCGATCGATCTGGCGAAGAATGCGTCGGTGCCTGCACTCTGCTTCAGCGATGCGAGCATGATGTCGTGCCTTGCCAACGATTACGGCTTCGAGGACTGGATCGCGCACGCAGTGCGGCTGAATGCCCGCGGCGGCGATTGCCTCGTCGCGATCAGCTCGTCCGGACGTTCGAAGAACATTCTCAATGCAGTTGCGCAGGCGCGTACGATGAAGCTCGACGTGATCACGCTGTCGGGCATGAATGCGGACAATCCGCTGCGCAATCTCGGCGACGTCAATTTCTGGGTCGACAGCCGCAGCTACAACATTGTCGAGACCACGCACCAGTTCTGGATGATGGCCGCAATCGACCTCGTCATCGGTCGTGCGGAATATCCGGCGTCCTGAGGCGGGCATCCGATGCAGTCGCGATTCAAGCATGCGGCCCTGTTTTCGGTGAAGCTGCTGCTGTCGGTCGCGGTGCTGGTCTACATCGCGCGCGGCCTCGACCTGCGCCAATTGCGAACCCATCTCGTCTCGGTCGATCCTGTCCTGTTCGTCGTCGCGTTTGCGCTGATCTTCTTTCAGACCTTCGTGCTCAACGGCCGGTGGGAGCTGATCATGCGTGCGCTCGGCGTGCCGCTGAACTGGCTCGCGGGCTGGCGGATCCTCATGATCAGCCTCTGGTTCAATCAGGTGTTGCCGTCGTCGGTCGGCGGGGACGCGGTGCGGATGTGGCTGCTCCGCCAACGTGGCGTGCAGTGGTCGGAGGCGGTCAAGGGCGTTGCGGCAGACCGCTTCACGGCGTTGATCGGGCTGATCGTGCTGATGGTGGCCGGATTGCCGTTTCTGCTGTCACGCGTGTCCAATCCGGCCGCGATCCTGGCCATCGGCGGACTGACGCTGGCGGGCGTCGCCGGCACCGTGGTCCTGTTGACGCTCGACCGTCTGCCGAAACGCCTCATCGCGCTTCCCGCGATCGCAAGCTTCGTCCGGTTCGGAGCGCTCGTCAGGTTTCTTCTGCTGCAATCCGAGCGCCGTGGTTTGCTGTTCGGATCCGCGCTCCTCATCCATCTCGTGACGGCGGCGGCCTGCTACACTCTGGCGCGCGGTGTCGGAGCGCAGCTCTCGATCCTCGACGCCGGCATCCTGATTCCGCCGGTCGTGCTGTTGACGGCCGTTCCGATCTCGATCAGCGGCTGGGGCGTTCGCGAAGGGGCGATGGTCGCATGTCTCGGTCTTGCGGGCGTGCCGTCCGAGGAAGCGCTTTCGGTTTCACTCCTGCTGGGTGCCATCAGCGTGATCGTCGGCCTCGTCGGCGGCGTGATCTGGCTGGCGAGTCCGGAGCGCGGGTCGTATTCCGCGGACAAGGCCGCCAGGGCGGCGGAGGAAGCGCCCGGTTTCGCGCTGGGGCAGGGCACCGAAGTCTCGAGCCACTCATGACCTGCTTGAGCCCGTTGCCGATCTGGTCTTCACAGGGTGGGGCTGTCTCACTCGCTCGCATATCTCATATCTCGGTTCCACGATGAAAAACCTGTTCTACGTCCGCCAAACTTGCCGCCTCTGCCATTCGGACAAGCAGGAGCTGGTCGTGCCGATGGCCGGCATGCCCATCGGCACGCCGAACTTCCAGGTGCCGGACGCGAGCGTCGACGATCCGGTCTTCCGGGCCGCGGTACCGATGGCGCTGCATCTGTGCCGGGACTGCGGCCACCTCCAGATTCTCCATGTCGGCAATCCGGAGATCCAGTACCGCAACTACGTCTATACCACCTCGCTCTCGCTCGGCTTGCGGGAGCATTTCGCAGGCTATGCCAACGACGTCGTCAGCCGCTTCGGGATCGCGCCGGGCTCGCTGGTCGTCGAACTCGGCAGCAATGATGGATCGTTGCTCGGCTTCTTCAAGGAGCGCGGCATGCGGGTGCTGGGTGTCGATCCCGCTGTCGACATCGCGCGGCGTGCGACGGAAGCCGGGATCGAGACCATCGGCGATTTCTTCACGGACGCGATCGGGCACCGCATCCTGCAAAGCCATGGTGCGGCGAGCGTCGTGATCGCCAACAACATGATCGCCAATGTCGACAATCTCGATCCGCTGGTGATCGGGGTTCGCGACGTGCTCGCGCCGGATGGATTGTTCGTCTTCGAGACGCAGTACGGCGTCGATGTCACCGAGAAGAACCTGCTCGACACCGTCTATCACGAGCATCTGTCCTATTTTAACATCAAGCCGTTGACGCGCTTCTTCGCGCGGCTCGGCATGGAAGTGATCGACGTTCAGCACATCTGGACCAAGGGCGGCTCGATCCGCGTGACGGTCCAGCGCGCCGGCGGTACGAAGAAGCCGTCAGCGGAGGTTGCGAAGTTCATCGCTGAGGAAGACCGGCTCGGCGTCGATCAGCCGGCCTATTATGCGCCCTATGTGAAGAGGATCGCGGCCATCCGCGACGAGCTGGTCGCGATGGCCGATGCCGCCCATGCGAGAGGGCAGCTGGTCGCCGGCTACGGCGTCTCGGTCGGCACCACGACGCTGCTCCCGCAGTTCGGCCTGGAGAACAAGATCGACTTCCTGGTGGACGACGACCCCAAGAAGGGGAACGTGATGGCAGGCCCGGGTTACGACATTCCGATTCTGCCCCCGGCGGCCCTCTACGAGCGCAAGCCCGCGTTCGTCGTGGTGTTCGCCTGGCGCTATGTCGACCCGATCCGGGCCAAGCACGCCCGCTATTTCGCCGAGGGTGGAAAATTCGTGGTGCCGCTCCCGGGTGTCTCCATGGTCGACCGGGCCGACTGATCCGGGCGGCGGGTTGGTCAGGGAGGTTCCGGGGCTGATCTCGCCCCCGCTGGGACGGGGAATAAGTCCTTGATCCTCCTTGGGGTGTGCATGGTCGCCTGAGGACGCCGGCTTCTCGCCGCGAAGCCCCGTATCTTGACCTTTGGCCCCATCCGCAGTATTTACCCGGCACTCGCAGCCGGCCCGTTAGACGCGGATCTCCGGCGCGGCTTTGAAATCCCCGAACAATCGAGCCCGGTTTCCGGCTCATCCTTCGAGACAGAGGGCTGGGCCAACGGCGGCTGTTCGGATCCCCGAAATTCATTCGCGTCTGTCGACGGACGTTGGACATCAAAACGATGGCAGTCAGCCCGTTCAAGTTCTTGCAGGAAGTGCGTTCGGAGACCGCCAAGGTCACTTGGCCGACCCGTCGTGAGACCACGATCACCACCATCATGGTGTTCGTCATGGTCGCCGTCGCCTCGATCTTCTTCTTCGCCGCCGACCAGATCATCCGCTACCTCATCACCTTCCTCCTGGGCATTCACTGATGGCAACGGCAACCGCTCAATTGTCCGACAAGCGCTGGTACATCGTTCACGCCTATTCGAACTTCGAGAAGAAGGTCGCCGAATCGATCCGCGAGCAGGCCAAGCAGCGCGGCCTCGAGGATCTGTTCGAGTTGGTGCTGGTTCCGACCGAGAAGGTCACGGAAGTGCGCCGCGGCCGCAAGATCGATGCCGAGCGCAAGTTCTTCCCGGGCTATGTGCTGGTGAAGATGAAGCTGACCGACGAGGCGTTCCATCTGATCAAGAACACGCCGAAGGTGACAGGCTTCCTCGGCGCGGAAAACAAGCCGATGCCGATCTCTGAGGCCGAGGCCATGCGCATCCTGCACCAGGTGCAGGAGGGCGTGGAACGGCCGAAGGCGTCGGTGTCGTTCGAGATCGGCGAGAATGTGCGCGTGGCCGACGGCCCGTTTGCCTCGTTCTCGGGTGTCGTCGAGGAAATCGACGAGGCGCGCTCGCGCGTGAAGGTCGCGGTGTCGATCTTCGGCCGCGCAACGCCGGTCGAGCTGGAATTCGGTCAGGTCGAGAAGGTCTGACCGGACGAGGCGTGAGGCTTCAGGCCTTGCGCGACAAGAGGCCGTGGGAGGACGAAGGCGGTTGCCAGCCGCACATCGATCCCGACCACGAACCTGAAACCGCCGGCGACATGCCGGCACAACAGGAGTGATACATGGCAAAGAAAGTGACCGGATACCTGAAGCTTCAGGTCCCGGCCGGCGCGGCGAATCCTTCGCCCCCGATCGGTCCCGCGCTCGGTCAGCGCGGTCTCAACATCATGGAGTTCTGCAAGGCATTCAATGCCCAGACCCAGAAGGAAGAGAAGAACACCCCGATCCCGGTGATCATCACCATCTATGCGGACCGTTCCTTCACCTTCGAGATGAAGACGCCGCCGATGTCCTACTTCCTCAAGCAGGCCGCCAAGATCCAGTCCGGCTCGAAGGCGCCGGGCCGCGACAAGGCCGGCAAGGTGACCAAGGCGCAGGTGCGCGAGATCGCCGAGAAGAAGATGAAGGACTTGAATTGCGACACCATCGAATCGGCCATGAAGATGGTCGAGGGCTCTGCCCGTTCGATGGGTCTGGAAGTTGCGGGGTAAGCGGTCATGGCAATCGGAAAGCGTTTGAACAAAGCCCGCGAAGGCATTGATCGTGAAAAGCTTTACCCGCTCGCGGACGCCATCAAGATGGTCAAGGAGCGCGCGAAGGCGAAGTTCGACGAGACCATCGAGGTCGCGATCAATCTCGGTGTCGATCCGCGTCACGCCGACCAGATGGTCCGCGGCGTCGTGACCCTGCCGAACGGTACCGGCCGTACGCTCCGCGTCGGCGTGTTTGCCCGGGGCGCGAAGGCCGACGAGGCCAAGGCGGCCGGTGCCGACGTCGTCGGCGCCGAGGACCTGGTCGAAAAGGTGCAGAACGGCTCGATCGACTTCGACCGCTGCATCGCCACCCCCGACATGATGCCGCTGGTCGGCCGTCTGGGTAAGGTGCTCGGCCCCCGCGGCCTGATGCCGAACCCGAAGATCGGCACCGTGACCATGGACGTCACCGGCGCGGTGAAGGGTGCCAAGGGCGGCTCGGTCGAGTTCCGCGTCGAGAAGGCCGGCATCCTGCAGGCCGGCGTCGGCAAGGCCTCGTTCTCCGAGGAGAAGCTGGTCGAGAACATCAAGGCCCTGGCGGATGCCGTCTCCAAGGCGAAGCCGGCTGGTTCCAAGGGTACCTACATCCAGCGCGTTGCGGTGTCCTCGACCATGGGCCCGGGCGTGAAGGTCGAGCCGGGCACCATTCTCGGCTAAGGTTCGGAAATTGCATGAGGCGAGGGGCGGAATTGGGCAACCGATTCCGCCCCTCGTCGTTTGTGGCCGCGCTCTCCGGAAACAAGAACAATGGCTGACAAGGTCCTGATCTACTCGCGCTTTCCGAAAACGATGATGGCGCGTTTCGCCGAGCGGTTCGAACTGCTCGACACCGCTGGCAAGCCCGCGCACGAGGTTTTTCCGGCGGATGAGCTCAGGGGCATTCGCGCGATGCTGACCGCGGGCGGGACCCCGCTCGGCGCGGAGGCGATGGACCTGTTTCCAAGGCTCGGCGCCATCATCTGCTACGGCACCGGTTATGACGGCGTCGATCTGAAGGCAGCCGCCGCGCGCAACATCGCCGTCGGCCACAGCCCGGGCGCCAATGCGGCTTCGGTCGCCGATATCGCGATGACCCTGATGCTCGCGGCGACGCGGCGGCTTCTGGTCGCCGACCAATATGTCCGTAGTGGCGACTGGGCGGCGTCAAAACAGTCGCCAATGATGCGGCCTCAGGCCGGCATGCCCGGCCGCCGCATCGGGGTCTACGGCATGGGCGAGATCGGCCGCAAGATCGCCGTGCGCTGCGCGGCTTTCGAGAGCGAGGTTGGCTATTTCAGCCGCACCAAATACGATCTGCCCTATCGATATTTTTCCTCTCTGGAGGCGCTGGCCGACTGGTGCAGCGTACTGATGATCGCGGTCCGGGCAGGGGCCGAGACCCAGCATGTCGTCAATGCCGATATCTTTCGGCGACTCGGCGCGGACGGCTATGTCGTCAACATCTCCCGCGGCTCCGTCATCGACGAGAAAGCCCTGGTCGCGGCGCTCGCCGACAAGACCATCGCCGGCGCCGGCCTCGACGTCTTTGAGACGGAACCGCACGCCCCCGATGCGCTGACGGCGCTGCCGAACGTGGTCTTCGCCCCGCATATCGGCGGCCACACCCTGGAATCACACGTTGCCATGCAGAATTGCGTCCTGGCCAACCTGATCGCGTTCTTCGAGGGCAAATCGCTCCCTTATGCGGTTAAATCGGCTTGAAATCGGGCCTTGTCGGCCGAGATCAAGCCTGGCCGGCAATCGATTGGAACTGGTGTGAATTTTGCTCTTGGCAAGCAGGCAGAGAGCGGTTAAAGAACCGCCTCCGGACGTGCCGGCCTCGGCTGGCGCGTTCGTGCACGCATTCCGAAAACCTGACGCGACAGGAGATCATTCCTTTTCAGGACGTCCGCAAGGATTTGCCCGAAAAGGAAGGAAAACCCGTCGGTTGGTGGGATGCGGGCAGAGGTCGGACGGTTCGCCGGCTGGCCTCGTCCTGTCCAAGACTGCAGGCGCCTGCGGGAAATTTCGATTTCTCAACGGCTTAATCGCATGGCCTGCATAGACGGGTGAAGACCGGATTTCACTTCGCGCCCAGCTTCAACGGTTGGGTTCGCGAAACGGGTCTGGTTCGGACCTCGACACGCCGTGGGCCTCCAAGGGGCTCCCGGAGGGCAGGCTTTGAATTGTCGTCTTGCCCGGCGCGTGTCCGAAGGGTTTTGGCCCCGAGGTTCAGGTTTTGGGTGGGACGATGGGTGCAACCCGGCGGTCCCGCTTCTCGCGATGACCGCCAACCGGAGAGAGCTTGCTGTGGAACGAGCGGCAAAAAAAGAAGCGGTCGAACAGCTCAATGAGGTCTTCAAGACCACGAGCGTCGCGGTCGTTGCTCAATATTCCGGCCTCACCGTCGCCCAGATGCAGAAGCTGCGCCAGCAGATGAAGCAGGCGGGTGCTGCGGTGAAGGTCTCGAAGAACCGTCTCGCCAAAATTGCTCTTGAAGGCACTGACGTCGTTGCCATCGGCCCCATGCTGAAGGGACCGACCGTGATCGCCACTTCGAACGATCCGGTAGCGGCGCCAAAGGTCGCCATCGAATTCGCCAAGGCGAACGAAAAGTTCGTCATCGTTGGCGGGTCGATGGGAAAGACCGTCCTGAATGTCGACGGCGTGAAGGCGCTTGCCTCGCTGCCGTCGCTTGACGAACTGCGCGGCAAGATCGTCGGCCTCATCGTGGCCCCGGCGACCAAACTGGCCCAGCTCGCCAATGCGCCCGCGGGCAAGCTCGCGCGCGTCATCCAGGCTCATGCCTCAAAGGGCGAAGCGGCCTGACGCCCTTCGCAAAACTCAAACCCGAACCAGACTTACACGTAAGGAAACTGAACAATGGCTGACTTGCAGAAGATCGTTGACGACCTCTCGAGCCTCACCGTGCTCGAGGCTGCCGAACTGGCGAAGCTCCTCGAAGAGAAGTGGGGCGTTTCGGCCGCCGCGGCTGTCGCCGTGGCCGGCCCGGCTGCTGGTGGTGCCGCTGCCGCTCCGGCGGAAGAGAAGACCGAGTTCACGGTCGTTCTCGCCAGCGCCGGCGACAAGAAGATCGAGGTCATCAAGGAAGTCCGCGCCATCACCGGTCTCGGCCTGAAGGAAGCAAAGGACCTCGTCGAGGGGGCTCCGAAGCCGGTGAAGGAAGGCGTGAACAAGGAAGAAGCCGACAAGATCAAGGCCCAGCTCGAGAAGGCTGGCGCCAAGGTCGAGCTCAAGTAAGCAACGCTTGCTGACGGGATCCCGGCCGCGCATCGGCGAGGTCCGGGATCCCGGTCCGCTCCTTGAGAGGGGTGGGCCGGATGTAAAAGGCGTGCGACGGAACGTCCCGACGCAGGCCGAACACGAAAAAGTGTGGGGATTTGAGGGTTTACCCCTCGAATCTGCACTATTGTCGCCCCATATCGGGTCGGCAGCACGAAAGCGCGGTGGGCAGGGATTCCGGATTTCCCTGTAAGCCGTTGGGAGAGCAGGCTATTTCGGGCTTTTGCAGTCCGTGAAGACGATCGTTGTGACGGGCGGGTGCGCTCTTGCGCCCCGCGCGTCGTTTTGCGTTTTGAAGGTCTGAAGAACAGATTCAGGACATTCAAGCCTGAAGCTGCGTCTCTGGCCCCCAAGGCGGGTTCGAAAATTCAACCCGGAGAGCGGTGGCAGCCGCGTTCCGGACGGCGCGCCCAGAGCGGGCGACGAAAATGAGAGGCCACGATGGCGCAGCAGACATTCACCGGTCGCAAACGTGTTCGCAAGTTCTTCGGACACATCAAGGAAGTCGCCGAGATGCCGAACCTCATCGAGGTTCAGAAGGCGTCCTATGACCAGTTCCTGATGGTCGACGAACCCCCGGGCGGCCGTCTCGACGAGGGTCTGCAGGCGGTGTTCCGCTCGGTGTTTCCGATCTCCGACTTTTCGGGCACCTCGATGCTGGAATTCGTCCGCTACGAGTTCGAGCAGCCCAAATATGACGTCGACGAGTGCCGCCAGCGCGGCATGACCTTCGCTGCACCCCTCAAGGTGACGCTGCGCCTCATCGTGTTCGATATCGACGAGGAAACCGGCGCGAAGTCGGTGAAGGACATCAAGGAGCAGGACGTCTACATGGGCGACATCCCGCTCATGACGATGAACGGCACCTTCATCGTCAACGGCACCGAGCGCGTCATCGTCTCGCAGATGCACCGGTCGCCCGGCGTGTTCTTCGACCACGACAAGGGCAAGACCCATTCTTCGGGCAAGCTGCTGTTCGCCGCCCGCGTCATCCCGTATCGCGGCTCCTGGCTCGACATCGAGTTCGACGCCAAGGACATCGTCTATGCGCGTATCGACCGTCGCCGCAAGATTCCGGTGACGTCGCTGATGTTCGCCCTCGGCCTCGACGGCGAGGCGATCCTGTCCACGTTCTACAAGAAGATTCTCTACAAGCGGACCAAGGAAGGCTGGCGCGTTCCGTTCGACGCCAACCGTTTCCGCGGCTACTCGACCGTCAACGACCTGATCGACGCCGACACCGGCAAGGTCGTGCTCGAGGCGGGCAAGAAGCTCACCGTCCGCGCCGCCCGCCAGCTCCAGGAGAAGGGGCTGAAGGCGCTGCGCATGGCCGACGAGGAGCTGGTCGGCAACTACGTCGCCGAGGATCTCGTCAACCCGAAGACCGGTGAGATCCACGCCGAGGCCGGTGAGGAAATCACCGACAAGCTGATGAAGGCGCTCAACGAGCAGGGCTACAAGGAGCTGCCGCTGCTCGACATCGACCATGTCAATGTCGGCCCCTACATCCGCAACACGCTTGCAGCCGACAAGAACATGACGCGTGAGGACGCGCTGTTCGACATCTACCGCGTGATGCGTCCGGGCGAGCCGCCGACGCTGGAATCGGCGCAGGCCATGTTCCAGTCGCTGTTCTTCGACGCCGAACGCTACGACCTCTCCGCGGTCGGCCGCGTCAAGATGAACATGCGCCTCGACCTCGATGCGCCCGACACCCAGCGCACGCTGCGCAAGGAGGACATCCTCTCCGTCATCAAGACGCTGGTGGATCTGCGCGACGGCAAGGGCGAGATCGACGACATCGACCATCTCGGCAACCGCCGTGTGCGTTCGGTCGGCGAGCTCATGGAGAACCAGTATCGCATCGGCCTCCTGCGCATGGAGCGCGCGATCAAGGAGCGCATGTCCTCGGTCGATATCGACACGGTCATGCCGCAGGACCTGATCAACGCCAAGCCGGCGGCCGCCGCCGTGCGCGAGTTCTTCGGCTCCTCGCAGCTCTCGCAGTTCATGGACCAGACCAACCCGCTGTCGGAGATCACCCACAAGCGCCGCCTGTCGGCGCTCGGACCGGGCGGTCTGACTCGCGAGCGCGCCGGCTTCGAGGTGCGCGACGTGCATCCGACGCATTACGGCCGCATCTGCCCGATCGAGACGCCGGAAGGTCCGAACATCGGCCTGATCAACTCGCTCGCGACCTTCGCGCGCGTGAACAAGTACGGCTTCGTCGAGACGCCGTACCGCAAGGTCAAGGACGGCCGCGTCACCGACGAGGTCGTGTACCTGTCGGCGATGGAAGAAGGGCGCTATTCGGTGGCCCAGGCCAACGTGCCGGTCGACGCCAAGGGCCGCTTCACCGAAGACCTGGTGGTCTGCCGCTCGAGCGGAACCCGCGACGTCGTGCCGATGACGCCCGACAAGGTCGACTACATGGACGTGTCTCCGAAGCAGCTCGTTTCGGTCGCCGCGGCGCTGATCCCGTTCCTCGAGAACGACGACGCCAACCGCGCGCTGATGGGCTCGAACATGCAGCGCCAGGCGGTGCCGCTGGTTCGCGCCGAGGCGCCGTTCGTCGGCACCGGCATGGAGGGCGTGGTTGCCCGTGACTCGGGCGCCGCGATCGCGGCGCGCCGTTCGGGCGTGATCGACCAGATCGATGCGACCCGCGTCGTCATCCGCGCGACGGAAGATCTCGATCCGACCAAGTCGGGCGTCGATATCTACCGTCTCATGAAGTACCAGCGCTCGAACCAGTCGACCTGCATCAACCAGCGTCCGCTGGTGAAGGTCGGCGACATCGTCAAGAAGGGCGACATCATCGCTGACGGTCCGTCGACCGATCTCGGCGAGCTCGCGCTCGGCCGCAACGTGCTGGTCGCGTTCATGCCGTGGAACGGCTACAACTTCGAAGACTCGATCCTGCTGTCGGAGCGGATCGTGAAGGAAGACGTCTTCACCTCGATCCACATCGAGGAGTTCGAGGTGATGGCCCGCGACACCAAGCTCGGACCTGAGGAAATCACCCGCGACATTCCGAACGTCTCGGAAGAAGCGCTGAAGAACCTCGACGAAGCCGGTATCGTCTACATCGGTGCGGAAGTGCGCGCCGGTGACATCCTGGTCGGCAAGATCACGCCGAAGGGCGAAAGCCCGATGACGCCGGAAGAGAAGCTCCTGCGCGCCATCTTCGGCGAGAAGGCCTCCGACGTCCGCGACACCTCGCTGCGCGTTCCCCCGGGCGTGCAGGGCACGATCGTCGAAGTGCGCGTGTTCAACCGTCACGGCGTCGACAAGGACGAGCGTGCGCTGGCGATCGAGCGGGAAGAGATCGAGCGCCTTGCCAAGGACCGCGACGACGAGCAGGCGATCCTGGACCGCAACGTCTACAACCGTCTTGCCGAGCTCCTCGAGGGGCGGCAGGGCATTGCGGGTCCGAAAGGCTTCAAGAAGGACACCAAGATCACCCGTGCGGTGCTCGAGGAGTACCCGAAGTCGCAGTGGTGGCTGTTCGCTTCGCCGAACGACAAGCTGATGGCCGAAATCGAGGCCATGCGGAAGCAGTACGACGAGTCGAAGAAGGGGCTGGAACAGCGCTTCCTCGACAAGGTCGAGAAGCTTCAGCGCGGCGACGAATTGCCGCCCGGCGTGATGAAGATGGTCAAGGTCTTCGTCGCGGTGAAGCGCAAGATCCAGCCCGGCGACAAGATGGCCGGCCGCCACGGCAACAAGGGCGTGGTGTCGAAGATCGTGCCGATCGAGGACATGCCGTTCCTCGAAGACGGCACGCATGCCGACATCGTGCTCAATCCGCTCGGCGTGCCCTCGCGCATGAACGTCGGACAGATCCTCGAGACCCATCTCGGCTGGGCCTGCGCCGGCCTCGGCAAGCGTATCGGCCAGACGGTCGATGCGTACCTGTCGAAGCAGGACATCAAGCCGCTGAAGGAAACCTTGAAGAAGGTCTACGGCGAGGACGAGACGATCAAGTCGCTCAACGACAACGAGCTGCTTGAACTCGGCCACAACCTCAGCCGCGGCGTGCCGATCGCGACGCCGGTGTTCGACGGTGCCAAGGAAGCCGACATCGAGGAGATGCTGAAGCTTGCCGGTCTCGACGCTTCGGGTCAGTCGACCGTCTATGACGGCCGCACCGGCGATCCGTTCGATCGCAAGGTGACGGTGGGCTACATCTACATGCTCAAGCTGCACCATCTGGTCGACGACAAGATCCACGCGCGTTCGATCGGTCCGTACTCGCTCGTCACCCAGCAGCCGCTGGGCGGCAAGGCGCAGTTCGGCGGCCAGCGCTTCGGCGAAATGGAGGTGTGGGCGCTCGAGGCTTACGGCGCGGCGTACACGCTCCAGGAGATGCTGACGGTGAAGTCGGACGACGTCGCCGGCCGTACCAAGGTGTACGAGGCGATCGTGCGCGGCGACGACACGTTCGAGGCCGGTATTCCGGAATCGTTCAACGTGCTGGTCAAGGAAATGCGCTCGCTCGGCCTCAACGTCGACCTGCACAACTCCAAGATGGGACCGGCGCCGACGTCGGAAGCGGCCGAGTAATTCGACCTTTCATGCCCGGCCTTCGCGGCCGGGCATCGGCGCCCTTCCCGAGGCCTTGAGGGCAGGGCGCCTCGTTGAATGATTTTCGAATTTGCGGCCGGAGGCGACCGGCACGCGAGGAGAAGACGATGAACCAAGAAATTATGAATCTCTTCAATCCGACGACGCCGGCTCAGGTCTTCGACCAGATCCGGATCTCGATCGCGTCCCCAGAGAAGATTCTGTCCTGGTCCTACGGCGAGATCAAGAAGCCGGAGACCATCAACTACCGCACCTTCAAGCCCGAGCGCGACGGCCTGTTCTGCGCCCGCATCTTCGGGCCGATCAAGGACTACGAGTGCTTGTGCGGCAAGTACAAGCGCATGAAGTACAAGGGCATCATCTGCGAGAAGTGCTCGGTCGAGGTTACGCTGTCGCGCGTCCGGCGCGAGCGCATGGGCCATATCGAGCTCGCAGCTCCCGTCGCCCACATCTGGTTCCTGAAGTCGCTGCCCTCGCGCATCGGCCTCCTGCTCGACATGACGCTGAAGGATCTCGAGCGGATCCTCTACTTCGAATATTACGTCGTGCTGGAGCCGGGCCTCACCGCGCTGAAGGACCGTCAGCTGCTGTCGGAAGACGAGTATCTGAAGGCGCAGGACGAGTACGGCCAGGATTCCTTCACCGCCATGATCGGCGCCGAAGCGATCCGCGAGCTGCTCAAGGGCATGGACCTCGAGAAGCTCGAGGCTTCCCTGCGTGTCGAGATGCAGGAGACCGACTCCGACATCAAGCACAAGAAGCTCGCCAAGCGCCTGAAGATCGTGGAAGCGTTCCGCCACTCCGGCAACAAGCCGGAATGGATGATCATGACCGTGGTGCCGGTGATCCCGCCGGACCTGCGTCCGCTGGTGCCGCTCGACGGCGGCCGCTTCGCGACCTCGGACCTCAACGACCTCTACCGCCGCGTCATCAACCGCAACAATCGCTTGAAGCGGCTGATGGAGCTGCGCGCGCCCGACATCATCATCCGCAACGAGAAGCGCATGCTTCAGGAGGCCGTCGACGCGCTGTTCGACAACGGCCGCCGCGGCCGCGTCATCACGGGCGCCAACAAGCGCCCGCTGAAGTCGCTCGCCGACATGCTCAAGGGCAAGCAGGGCCGCTTCCGTCAGAACCTGCTCGGCAAGCGCGTCGACTATTCGGGTCGTTCGGTGATCGTGGTCGGTCCCGAGCTGCGCCTGCACCAGTGCGGCCTGCCGAAGAAGATGGCGCTCGAGCTGTTCAAGCCGTTCATCTATTCGCGGCTTGACGCCAAGGGCCTGTCCACCACGGTGAAGCAGGCGAAGAAGCTGGTCGAGAAGGAGCGGCCCGAGGTCTGGGACATCCTGGACGAGGTGATCCGCGAGCATCCGGTGCTGCTCAACCGCGCACCGACGCTGCATCGCCTCGGCATCCAGGCGTTCGAGCCCGTGCTGATCGAGGGCAAGGCGATCCAGCTCCACCCGCTGGTCTGCTCCGCGTTCAACGCCGACTTCGACGGCGACCAGATGGCCGTGCACGTTCCGCTGTCGCTCGAAGCGCAGCTGGAAGCGCGCGTCCTGATGATGTCGACCAACAACATCCTGCATCCGGCGAACGGCCAGCCGATCATCGTGCCGTCGCAGGACATCGTGCTCGGTCTGTACTACGTCTCGATCATGCGCGAAGGCCTGCCCGGCGAGGGCAAGGTGTTCGGCGACATGGCCGAGCTCGAGCACGCGCTGCACGCGAAGGTCATCCACCTCCACACCAAGATCAAGTACCGGTGGGAAGGCATGGACGAGACCGGCAAGGTCTCCAGGCGCTGGATCGAGACCACCGCCGGCCGCGTCATGCTCGGCAATTTGCTGCCGAAGAACCCGCGCATCTCGTACGAGATCATCAACAAGCTGATGACCAAGCGCGAGATCTCCGGCGTCATCGATCAGGTCTACCGTCACTGCGGACAGAAGGAGACGGTGATCTTCTGCGACCGCATCATGGCGCTCGGCTTCTACAACGCGTTCAAGGCCGGCATCTCGTTCGGCAAGGACGACATGGTCGTGCCGCACGGCAAGTGGAAGATCGTCGATACCACCCGTACGCTGGCGAAGGATTTCGAGCAGCAGTACAACGATGGTCTGATCACGCATGGCGAGAAGTACAACAAGGTCGTCGACGCCTGGTCGAAGGCCACGGAAGAAATCGCCAAGGCGATGATGAAGGAGATCTCCGCCACCAAGAAGACGGCGAGCGGAGCCGACGCCGACATCAACTCGATCTACATGATGGCCCACTCCGGTGCCCGCGGTTCGCCGGCCCAGATGCGCCAGCTCGCCGGCATGCGCGGCCTGATGGCCAAGCCGTCGGGCGAGATCATCGAGACGCCGATCATCTCGAACTTCAAGGAAGGCCTCTCGGTGCTCGAGTACTTCAACTCGACCCACGGCGCCCGCAAGGGCCTCGCGGACACCGCGTTGAAGACCGCGAACTCCGGCTACCTGACGCGTCGTCTCGTCGACGTGGCGCAGGACTGCATCATCACGCAGAGCGACTGCGGCACCAAGCTCGGCATCAAGATGCGCGCCATCGTCGATGCCGGCACCGTGGTGGCTTCGCTCGGCTCGCGCATCCTCGGACGCACGGCCTGCGAAGACGTGCGTGACAGCTCGGGCAAGGTGATCATCAAGCGCGATACGCTGATGGAAGAGAGCCACCTGGAGGCCATTCAGCAGGGTGGCGTGCAGGAGGTGAAGATCCGCTCGGCGCTGACCTGCGAGCTCGTCAACGGTATCTGCGGCAAGTGCTACGGCCGCGACCTCGCCCGCGGCACGCCGGTCAACCACGGCGAAGCAGTCGGCGTCATCGCGGCGCAGTCGATCGGCGAGCCGGGGACCCAGCTCACCATGCGCACCTTCCACATCGGTGGTGCGGCGCAGCTCAACGAGCAGTCGTTCGTCGAAGCCAATTTCGACGGCAAGATCGTGATCCGGAACAAGGCCATCGCCCGCAACAGCGAAGGTCACCTGATCGCGATGGTGCGCAACATGGTTGTCGCGATCGTCGATGCCGACGGCACCGAGCGTGCGACGCACCGTATCCAGTACGGTTCGCGCCTGCACGTCGACGAGGGCGACATGGTCAAGCGCGGCCAGCGCATCGTCGAGTGGGATCCCTACACCCGGCCGCTGCTCACCGAAGTCGAAGGCACGATCGGCTTCGAGGATCTGGTCGAGGGACAGTCGATCTCGGAAACGCTCGACGAAGCCACCGGTATCGCCAAGCGCGTGGTCATCGACTGGCGCTCGACGCGCGGCGGCGCGGACCTGCGTCCGGCCATCGTGGTGAAGGGCAAGGACGGCAAGGTGCTCAAGCTCGCCCGTGGCGGCGATGCCCGCTACATGCTGTCGGTCGATGCCATTCTCTCGGTCGACATCGGGGCCAAGGTACAGCCGGGCGACATCCTCGCCCGTGTCTCGACCGAAAGCGCCAAGACGCGTGACATCACCGGCGGTCTGCCGCGGGTGGCGGAACTGTTCGAGGCTCGGCGTCCGAAGGATGCGGCGATCATCGCCGAAATCGCGGGCACCATCCGGTTCGGGCGCGACTACAAGAACAAGCGCCGCATCTCGATCGAGCCGATGGACAAGACCGACGAGCCGCGCGAGTACCTGATCCCGAAGGGCAAGCACATCCACCTTCAGGACGGCGACGTCGTCGAAAAGGGCGACTTCATCGTGGAGGGCAATCCGGCACCGCACGACATCCTTGCGGTGAAGGGCATCGAGGAACTCGCGGCCTATCTGGTCAACGAGATCCAGGAGGTCTACCGGCTGCAGGGCGTGCTCATCAACGACAAGCACATCGAGGTGATTGTCCGTCAGATGCTCCAGAAGGTGGAAATCACCGATCAGGGCGATACGGACATGATCTCCGGCGAGCAGGTCGACAAGATCGAGTTCGACGCGCTGAACGTGAAGGCCAAGGAAGAGGGCAAGAAGCCCGCCACGGGAACGCCGGTTCTGCTCGGCATCACCAAGGCGAGCCTCCAGACCCGGTCCTTCTTCTCGGCGGCATCGTTCCAGGAGACCACGCGCGTCCTCACCGAGGCGGCGGTCAACGGCAAGATCGATCCGCTCGAAGGCCTCAAGGAGAACGTCATCGTCGGCCGGCTGATCCCGGCGGGCACGGGCGCCTCCATGGCCAAGATCCGCGAAGTCGCCATGAAGCGCGACAAGCTGATCCTGGACGAGCGCGAGAAGCAGACGGCCGTCGTGTCGCCGGCACCGGAAGCTGAGCTTCCTGCGCTGCCGCCTGCGGAATGATCGTTCATCCGTAGGAATACCGAGGACAACGAAAAGGCCGGCTTTTGCCGGCCTTTTTGCTGCTTTGATTGCTTGCTGCGATGCAGGATCAGCCTTTGTTCATCTTTCCTTCAGCCGTAAAAGCGCTTCTGCTAGGAGAGCTTAGACCGGTGGTCCCGTGATGGGGGGCAGCGCCGGAGGACCACGGAACTCACATGCTTGATCTCGCAATCGTAGGCGGCGGCCCCGGCGGGCTGATGAGCGCCTGGTATCTGAAGCGTAAGCTCGGCGATCTCTGCCGCGTCACCATCTACGAGGCCTCCGACCGGCTGGGCGGCAAGATCGTCACGCGCAAATTCGATTCGGCGCCCGCGATGTACGAGGCCGGCGTTGCCGAGATCTACGACTACTCGATGACGGGGCCGGACCCGCTGCGCGAGCTGATCCAGCATTTCGGCCTCCAGACCATTCCGATGGACGCCGAGCAGGTGCATTTCGGCGGCGAGCTCCTCAATGACGTGCCCGGCATGCGCCGCAAATACGGTGCCAAGACCGCGGCCGCGATCGAGGCATTCCGCGAGCGCTGCACCGAGATGTTGTCGCCGGTCGAATATTACGAGGGCGTCGGCGCGCACGACAACGAGAATCCCTGGGCCTACAAGACCGCCGAGCAGGTGCTCGACGAGGAGGTCGAGGACGAGACGGCAAAGCGCTTCTTCAAGGTGATGGCGCGCTCCGACATCGCGACCGAGAGCCACAACACCAACGGTCTCAACGCCCTCAAGAACTATCTGATGGACGTCGACGGCTATATCGGCCTCTATTCCATCCAGAACGGCAACGAGCAGCTGATCGAATGCCTGCAGTCGGAGGTCAATGCCGACATCCAGCTCAATCACCGCGTGCTCACCGTCGGCAAGGCGCCGACCGGCCGCTATCAGCTCAAGATGATGAACGGCAAGGGACCGGAGACGCGCGACTTCGATCTCGTCCTGGTCTGCCTGCCGCATTCGTGGCTCGCCACCCTCAGCTGGGAGGGCGAGCAGCTGCGCAAGTCGATGGTCAAGCACGTCGCCTATTTCGACCGCCCCGCGCACTATTTGCGCGTCTCGATCCTGTTCGACGAGCCGTTCTGGGGCGAGAAGATTCCGGGCGCCTGGTTCATGTCGGAGGCTTTCGGCGGCTGCTGCGTCTACAACGAGGGCGCGCGCCACGACGTCGGCAAGCATGGCGTTCTGAACTGGCTCATTCCCGGCTCCGACGCGCTGGCTTTCGCCAACCTGTCGGACCAGGAGCTGATCGATGCCGCCCTGAAATCGCTGCCGGCTTCTCTCGGCGATGCGCGTTCGCATTTCATGGAAGGCAAGATCCACCGCTGGCTGTCGTCGGTGAACGCGATTCCCGGCGGTCTGCCCGTACGCGACGTGATGACCAACCACCGGCCCGAGCCGAAGGAGCATCCCGGCATCGTGGTGGTCGGCGACTATCTGTTCGACTCGACGCTGAACGGCCTGCTCGATTCTTCGGATGCGGCGACCGACATCATCCTGACCGAGATGATGCGCCTGCGCCGCGAGCGCTCACAGGACGACAAGCCGCTGTCGGACAAGATCGATCGCGACTATTTCGAGAACTATCGCGGCCTCGGCCCCTATCATGAAGCGTGGCGGCACTTCACCGATCCCGATTACCTCACCAGGCTGATCGGCATCGTCTGGGGCAAGGCGACGGGCGCCAAGCTGCTGGTCGCGGGCTCCGCCAGCGGCGAACTGGTCGGCGCGCTGCGTGATCGCGGCATCGATGCGTGGGGAATCGAGAACAACCGCGCCATCCACGCCAAGACGCCGAAAGCGCTGAAGAAGTACAACAAGCTCGGCTCGATCACCGACATGCCGTTCAAGGACGGCATGTTCGACTTCGTGTTCGAGACCAGCCTCTGCCACGTGTCTCCGAAGCAGGTGGCCCGTGCGATCCGCGAGCTCAACCGCGTGGTCAAGACCGGCCTCGTGTTCGGCTCGATCACCTCGGACATGGCGCCGGCGCTGATCGACCGCTACGACCTGCTGCGCGGGGTCAAGAAGCTCGCCACTTGGTGGGAATGGTCCGAACTGTTCTTCGGCAACGGTTTCGACCTCTCGATGCACCGCAAGGATTGCACCGATGCGCTCTGGGAGGCGACGCTCGCCGCCAACAAGGGGCCGGGGCAGTGGTATGCCGACGCCGACAGTTTGCGCTATTCCTTCTTCGACAAGGTCGAGGACGAGGACTAGCCGCGGGGCGCGGATCGATTGGCCAATTGTTTTGCCGAATTCATTCTGATCGCATAGAATCGGTGCAATAGCGCATTCTCTGCGGTCATGCCGGCCGTCAGCATCGGTTGGTTTCATGGCATCCAAGCCTCTCTTGCCCGACAACAAGCCCGTCTCTGCCGACAAACAGAAGCTCGCCACGGACGAGGCGGTCGAACTCGACGACAAGCTCGCCTCCGCGACCAAGCCGGACCTCGAAGACGACGAGGACGGCGAAGACGAGGGGGACGACGAGCTGGAGCTCGACGAGGACGATGAGGACGAGGACCTCGTCGTCTATACCGCGAGCGAAGCCGCCGGCGCGCTCGCGACCATCGTCGGGTTCGTCAAGCCCTATCTGACGAACTACAAGCGGATGCTGTCATTCGTGGCGTTCGGCGTCTTCGTGGAGACGCTGTTCAACGTCATCATGCCGCTAAGTCTCAAGTTCCTGATCGACGAAGCGCTCGGCGAGGAGGATTTCCAGGCGCTGTACAAGATCCTCGGCGTGCTTGCGGTCGCCGGCATCTTCACCTCGATCGTTGCCGTCTGGTACGAGCGCTGGGATGCGCGCCTCGCCGCCTGCATCATCTCCGACGTCCGCAAGCGCCTGTTCGAGCACGTCCAGGACCTGCCGGCGGCTTATTTCGGCCGCACCAGGCGCGGCGAGATCCTGTCGCGCTTTTCGGTCGATCTCTCGGCCTTTGAAGGCTCGGTCAAGACCTTTGCCAACAGTGCCGCGCTGCCGTTCCTGGAACTGGTGGCCGGCATCATCCTGATGCTGTTCCTGAACTGGCAGCTCGCCGTCGTCGCGCTGCTGGTGTTTCCGATCACGCTGATCGGCCCGCGGATCCTGACGTCCAAGGCGGTGCAGGCCAACTACGAGCAGAAGCTCAACGAGTCGGCGCTGCTCGGCATGGTGCAGGAGAACGTGGCCGCCCAGGCCGTGATCAAGGCGTTCAGCCTGCAACGCAAGATGTTCGGCTTCTTCGCCTTGCGGAACGACGAGACCCGCAACAAGATCGCCTCGGCCGCCTTTCTCTCGACCATGGTGGAGCGGACGGTCACCATCTCGGTGCTGCTCCTGCACCTCGTGGTGCTCGCGATCGGCGCGTATCTCGCAACCAAGGGTCAGATCACCATCGGCACCTTCGTCACCTTCGAGAGTGCGTTCTGGGAGGTTTCCTACAACATCGCTCACGTGATGCATTTCATCCCGGTGTCGATCTCCTCGGCCGCCGCGATTCGCCACATCCAGGAACTGCTCGACGAGCCGACCCGCGGCGCCGATCGCCCCGGCGCGCCGGATCTACCGCGCATCACCAACGACATCACTTTCGATCACGTCACCTTCCGGTACGAGGGCAGTCAGACGCCGGTGCTGGACAATCTCAGCCTCAAGCTCAATGCCGGCAAGCGCATCGCGATCGTCGGCCCGAGTGGCTCCGGCAAGAGCACGCTGCTCAATCTGATCCTGCGGCTCTACGTGCCCGACGAAGGCCGCGTCACCATCGACGGCGTCGACGTTCGCAAGGTGACGCTGGATTCGCTGCGCCGGAGCATGGCGGTGGTGTTCCAGGAGAACATGCTGTTCAACATGTCGATCCGCGAGAACATCCGGCTCGGCAAAGAGGGGGCGACCGACGCGGAGGTGGAGGACGCGGCCAAGAAGGCCGAGATCCACCGCTACATCATGAGCCTGCCGCAGCGATACGACACGCCGGTCGGCGAGCGTGGAGACACGCTGTCTGGCGGCCAGCGCCAGCGCATCGCAATCGCACGCGCAATCATCCGCAACCCGTCGGTGCTGCTGCTGGACGAAGCCACCTCGGCACTCGACCAGACCACGGAAGCGGCGATCAACCGCACGCTGCTCAAGATCGCCAAGGGCCGCACCATGATCTGGTCGACTCACCGCCTGACCTCGGTGGTCGAGATGGACGAGATCATCGTGATTTCAGGGGGCAGGGCGATCGAGCGCGGCTCCCATGCCGAATTGCTCGCCAAGAACGGCACCTATCGCAAGCTGTGGAACGACCAGATCCACCAGCCGCATGGCGCGCCGGCTCACGACGACAGAAGCGATGACGACGAAGACGATGACGAAGAGGACGAGGAGTGACCGGGGCCGGGCACTGCAGCTCCGGCTCGGTGATTCCCGGATGCAAATCGTTCGGCCGGAGCCGAGCCGCTGATTTTTGGCTTCCTCAGGTTGGTGGCATCAACTCCTGCCGATCGATCCGCGCTGCCCGGAGATCGCTGGCGCGACCGGGTGTCACGGCAGGCAATTGCACTGGATCCCCGCCGCACAAGGCGGATTCGCTCACAAGCTGGGAAAAGGGCCTCGGTTTGGTAATAAAAGTATATTTAATCCGGGTATAATATCGTCGAGGCCGACGAAGCAGGTCCTTCGTTCCACGATCGGGCCGGCACGGTGAGGGCACCGAAGAGGCCATTTCTGCAGGCGCATGAAGCGCTTTCTGACTGTCGTTTCGCCTTGACTGGACCGATTCTCGCCTATAGAAAGCGCCTCACTTAACGACAGGCGGTGAGCATCGCCAGCGTCGGAACGGGCCACCCGTTGATCCCAAAGGACCAGTTCCACGAGGGATCGCTCAAGGCGGGCACCAACCTCGACGAATGCCGCTCAAACGCTGTCGATCATAGCTAGGCAATGCCAGTGCGACTTTAGGTCTCTTGAGCACGTTCTCTTGAGATCGAATTCGGATGCATGACCTCAGTGCACGGGCCGCGGCTTTACGCCGAGCGGCCTCGATACTGCGGTCCTCTGTGGCGTCGAAGCGCTTTCCGCTCGTTGATGGAGTGGTTGGCGCAATTTCGCTTTGTGCGGATTGTTCGCATGAGGCGGCCTCGTCGGGCGGGTGGCTCGAAAGAATTTGCGGTTCCGGCAACGGGCCGCGGCAAGACAGCGGACCCGGAAGGGGCCGCGGCAGAACAAAGGGTAAGGCCAGGATGCCGACGATCAACCAGCTGATCGCTCAACCGCGTGAAGTGCAGAAGTCGCGCAAGAAGGTGCCGGCGCTGCAGCAGTCGCCGCAGAAGCGTGGTGTTTGCACCCGCGTCTACACCACGACCCCGAAGAAGCCGAACTCGGCGCTTCGTAAGGTCGCCAAGGTGCGCCTGACCAACGGCTTCGAGGTGATCGGCTACATCCCAGGCGAGGGCCATAACCTCCAGGAGCACTCGGTGGTCATGATCCGCGGCGGCCGCGTCAAGGACTTGCCGGGCGTGCGCTACCACATCCTCCGCGGCGTTCTGGATACCCAGGGCGTCAAGAACCGTAAGCAGCGTCGTTCGAAGTACGGCGCCAAGCGTCCGAAGTAAGCGGGAACCAGGTCCATGTCTCGTCGCCATTCTGCTGAAAAGCGTGAAGTCCTTCCCGATCCGAAGTTCGGGAACATCATCGTCACGAAGTTCATGAACTCGGTGATGTACGCCGGCAAGAAGTCGGTCGCCGAAGGTATCGTCTACGGCGCGTTCGGTATCATCGAAAGCAAGACCAAGCAGAACCCGCTCGGCGTGTTCGAGCAGGCGCTCGAGAACGTCATGCCGACCATCGAGGTGCGCTCCCGCCGCGTCGGCGGCGCGACCTACCAGGTTCCGGTCGAGGTTCGCTCGACCCGCCGTCAGGCCCTGGGCATCCGCTGGCTGATCGCGGCTGCGCGCGAGCGCAACGAGAAGACGATGACCGAGCGGCTCTCGGCGGAGCTCTTGGATGCATCGAATAATCGGGGGAACGCCGTCAAGAAGCGCGAAGACGTGCACCGCATGGCGGAAGCCAACCGCGCCTTCTCGCACTATCGCTGGTAACGGCGCCACACTCGGACTCGCAAGGAACGACCCATGCCCCGCCAACATGCCATCGAGGATTACCGTAACTTCGGTATCATGGCGCATATCGACGCCGGCAAGACCACGACGACCGAGCGCATCCTCTATTACACCGGCAAGAGCCACAAGATCGGCGAAGTGCACGAAGGTGCCGCGACGATGGACTGGATGGAGCAGGAGCAGGAGCGTGGCATCACGATCACTTCGGCTGCCACCACCGCGTTCTGGAACGGCAAGCGCCTGAACATCATCGACACGCCTGGCCACGTCGACTTCACCATCGAGGTCGAGCGCAGCTTGCGCGTGCTCGACGGCGCCGTCTGCGTGCTCGACTCGAACCAGGGCGTCGAGCCCCAGACCGAGACCGTCTGGCGCCAGGGCGACAAGTACAAGGTTCCGCGCATCGTGTTCGCCAACAAGATGGACAAGATCGGTGCGGACTTCTTCAAGTGCCTGTCCGACATCGTCGACCGTCTGGGCGCGAAGCCCGTCGCGATCCAGCTTCCGATCGGTGCCGAGAACAACTTCAAGGGTCTCGTCGACCTCGTGAAGATGAAGGGCGTCGTCTGGAATGATGAAGCGCTCGGCGCCAAGTTTGACTATGTCGACATTCCGGAAGACCTCGTCGACCAGGCCAAGGAATACCGCGAGAAGATGGTGGAAGCCGCCGTCGAGCTCGACGATGACGCCATGGCCGCCTATCTCGACGGCAAGGAGCCGGACGAGGCGACGCTGAAGAGGCTGATCCGCAAGGCGGTGCTGACCGGCGCGTTCTATCCCGTGCTGTGCGGCTCGGCCTTCAAGAACAAGGGCGTGCAGCCGCTGCTCGATGCCGTCGTCGATTATCTGCCGTCGCCGCTCGACGTGCCTGCGATCAAGGGCACCGACGACAAGGGCAACGAAGTCGTGCGCAAGGCGGACGACAAGGAGCCCCTGGCGCTGCTCGCGTTCAAGATCATGGACGACCCGTTCGTCGGCACCATCACCTTCTGCCGCATCTACTCCGGCGTTCTGCAGAGCGGCACCGGCGTCGTGAACTCGACCCGCGAGAAGAAGGAGCGGATCGGGCGCATGCTCTTGATGCATGCGAACAACCGCGAGGACATCAAGGAAGCCTACGCGGGCGACATCGTCGCGCTGGCGGGCCTGAAGGAAGCGCGCACCGGTGACACGCTGTGCGATCCCGACAAGCAGGTGATCCTGGAGAAGATGGAGTTCCCCGAGCCGGTCATCGAGATCGCGATCGAGCCGAAGTCCAAGGCCGACCAGGAGAAGCTGGGCGTGGCGCTGGCAAAGCTCGCTGCGGAGGATCCGTCCTTCCGCGTGTCGACCGACCACGAGTCCGGCCAGACTATCCTGAAGGGCATGGGCGAACTCCACCTCGACATCAAGGTCGACATCCTCAAGCGCACCTACAAGGTCGACGCCAATATCGGCGCGCCGCAGGTGGCTTTCCGTGAGCGCGTCACCAAGCGGGTGGAGCACAGCTACACCCACAAGAAGCAGACCGGCGGTACCGGCCAGTTCGCGGCCGTGTCGTTCATCGTCGAGCCGAACGAGCCCGGCAAGGGCTACGAGTTCGAATCGAAGATCGTCGGCGGCGCGGTGCCGAAGGAATACATCCCCGGCGTCGAGAAGGGCCTGGAGAGCGTGCTGTCGTCGGGCGTGGTCGCGGGCTTCCCCGTGGTCGACGTCAAGGTGACGCTCGTCGACGGCAAGTACCACGACGTCGACTCGTCGGCGCTCGCCTTCGAGATCGCTTCGCGCGCCTGCTTCCGCGAAGCGCTGCAGATGGGCAAGTCCGTCCTGCTCGAGCCGATCATGAAGGTCGAAGTGGTGACCCCGGAAGACTACACCGGCTCGGTCATCGGCGATCTGAATTCCCGGCGCGGTCAGATCCAGGGACAGGACATGCGCGGCAACGCCAACGTCATCAACGCGATGGTGCCGCTCATGAACATGTTCGGTTACGTGAACAATCTGCGCTCGATGAGCCAGGGTCGCGCGACCTTCACCATGCAGTTCGACCACTACGCAGAAGCGCCGGCCAACGTGTCGGCAGAAGTCCAGAAGAAGTTTGCCTGATTGTCGTCGGTCTCAAGCTGACGATTGAACGGAGAGTCAAATGGCCAAAGCAAAGTTTGAACGTAACAAGCCGCACTGCAACATCGGCACCATCGGTCACGTCGACCATGGCAAGACGTCGCTGACCGCGGCGATCACCAAGATCCTCGCCGAGACCGGCGGTGCGACGTTCACCGCGTACGACCAGATCGACAAGGCGCCGGAAGAGAAGGCCCGCGGCATCACGATCTCGACCGCGCACGTCGAGTACGAGACCCAGAATCGCCACTACGCCCACGTCGACTGCCCCGGCCACGCCGACTACGTGAAGAACATGATCACCGGCGCCGCCCAGATGGACGGTGCGATCCTGGTCGTGTCCGCCGCTGACGGCCCGATGCCGCAGACCCGCGAGCACATCCTGCTCGCCCGCCAGGTCGGCGTCCCCGCGCTCGTCGTGTTCCTCAACAAGTGCGACATGGTCGACGATCCGGAACTGCTCGAGCTCGTCGAGCTCGAAGTCCGCGAACTGCTCTCGAAGTACGAATTCCCCGGCGACAAGATCCCGATCATCAAGGGTTCGGCGCTCGCCGCTCTCGAAGACTCCGACAAGAAGCTCGGCCACGACGCCATCCTCGAGCTGATGCGCAACGTCGACGAGTACATCCCGCAGCCGGAGCGCCCGATCGACCAGCCGTTCCTGATGCCGGTGGAAGACGTGTTCTCGATCTCTGGCCGCGGCACCGTGGTGACCGGCCGTGTCGAGCGCGGCGTCGTCAAGGTCGGCGAGGAAATCGAGATCGTAGGTCTCCGCGCCACCCAGAAGACCACCGTCACCGGCGTTGAAATGTTCCGCAAGCTGCTCGATCAGGGCCAGGCCGGCGACAACATCGGCGCGCTGCTCCGCGGCACCAAGCGCGAGGACGTCGAGCGCGGCCAGGTTCTGGCCAAGCCCGGTTCGGTCAAGCCGCACACCAAGTTCAAGGCTGAGGCCTACATCCTCACCAAGGAAGAGGGCGGTCGCCACACTCCGTTCTTCACCAACTACCGTCCGCAGTTCTACTTCCGCACCACCGACGTGACCGGTGTCGTGCACCTGCCGGAAGGCACCGAGATGGTGATGCCGGGCGACAACATCGCGATGGAAGTGCACCTGATCGTGCCGATCGCGATGGAAGAGAAGCTCCGCTTCGCGATCCGCGAAGGTGGCCGCACCGTCGGCGCCGGCGTCGTCGCCTCGATCATCGAGTAACAAGCGAATAGGGAATGGTGAGTGGCGAATAGGGGATTCTATTCGCTACTCGCTACTCGCCACTCACTAGAGAAAGCACGGCAATGAACGGCCAAAACATTCGTATCCGTCTCAAGGCGTTCGACCATCGTATCCTCGATACGTCGACCCGCGAGATCGTGAACACGGCGAAGCGCACCGGCGCGCAGGTCCGCGGACCCATTCCGCTGCCCACGCGCATCGAGAAGTTCACCGTCAACCGTTCGCCCCACGTGGACAAGAAGAGCCGCGAACAGTTCGAGATGCGCACCCACAAGCGCCTGCTCGACATCGTCGATCCGACCCCGCAGACCGTCGATGCTTTGATGAAGCTCGACCTGGCCGCCGGTGTCGACGTCGAGATCAAGCTCTGAGCAAGACCCCGAGAAGTGGGCACCGGTTCTCGGACCGGGTCTTGCTCACTACGAAGATTAGCTAGTCCGCAAGGACAGAAAGAACAGGAAGCAAGCCGATGCGCTCCGGAGTGATCGCACAAAAGGTCGGGATGACGCGGGTCTTCACGGAGGCCGGCGAACATATCCCCGTGACCGTGCTGAAGCTCGGCAATTGCCAGGTCGTAGGCCACCGCACCGAAGAGAAGAACGGTTACGTCGCGCTCCAGCTCGGTTCTGGCGGCCGCAAGACCGTTTACATGCCGAAGGCCGAGCGCGGCCAGTTCGCGGTCGCCAAGGTCGAGCCGAAGCGCCGGGTCGAGGAATTCCGGGTCAGCGCGGATGCGATGATCCCGGTCGGCGCCGAGATCCAGGCGGATCACTTCGTCGTCGGCCAGTTCGTCGACGTCACCGGCACCTCGGTCGGTAAGGGCTTCGCCGGCGGCATGAAGCGCTGGAACTTCGGCGGTCTGCGCGCCACGCACGGTGTGTCGATCTCGCACCGCTCGATCGGTTCGACCGGTGGCCGTCAGGACCCCGGCAAGACCTGGAAGAACAAGAAGATGCCCGGCCACATGGGTGTCGACCGCATCACCACGCTCAACCTTCGCGTCGTCCAGACCGATGTCGAGCGCGGCCTGATCCTCGTCGAAGGCGCCGTTCCCGGCTCCAAGGGCGGTTGGATCCGCGTGCGCGACGCCGTCAAGAAGCCGCTGCCGAAGGAAGCCCCGAAGCCCGGCAAGTTCAAGGTTGCTGGCGACGCGGAAGCCGCTCCGGCTGCGCAGGAGGCGTGAGATGGAATTGAAGGTCACCACCCTCGAAGGTAAGGAAGCCGGCTCGGTCCAGCTCTCCGACGCCATTTTCGGCCTCGAGCCGCGCGAGGACATCATCGCGCGCTGCGTGCAGTGGCAGCTCAACAAGCGCCAGGCCGGCACGCACAAGGCCAAGGGTCGCGCCGAGATATGGCGCACAGGCAAGAAGATGTACAAGCAGAAGGGCACCGGCGGTGCTCGTCACGGCTCGGCCCGCGTGCCGCAGTTCCGCGGCGGCGGCCGTGCCTTCGGTCCGGTGGTGCGTTCGCACGCCACCGACCTGCCGAAGAAGGTCCGCGCGCTCGCCCTCAAGCATGCGCTCTCGGCCAAGGCCAAGGACGGCGATCTCGTCGTGATCGAGAAGGCCGCGCTGGAAGCCGCCAAGACCAAGGCGCTGCTCGGTCACTTCTCGGGTCTGGGCTTGACCAACGCGCTGATCATCGACGGCGCCGAGCTCAACAACGGTTTTGCCGCCGCGGCCCGCAACATCCCGAACATGGACGTGCTGCCGATCCAGGGCATCAACGTCTATGACATCCTGCGCCGTCAGAAGCTCGTTCTGACCAAGGCCGCCATCGATGCGCTGGAGGCGCGCTTCAAATGACGAAGAACATCGAGCCTCGCCACTACGACGTGATCCTGTCGCCGGTCGTGACCGAGAAGGCGACGATCGCCTCGGAGCACAACAAGGTGCTGTTCAAGGTGGCCGCAAAGGCGACCAAGCCGCAGATCAAGGAAGCGATCGAGAAGCTGTTCGACGTCAAGGTCAAGAGCGTCAACACGTTGGTCCGGAAGGGCAAGACGAAGATCTTCCGCGGCAATCTCGGCTCGCAGTCGAATTCCAAGCGCGCGATCGTGACCCTCGAAGAGGGTCACCGAATCGACGTGACCACCGGTCTGTAAGGTCGTACGACGATGGCACTGAAGACATTCAATCCCACGACGCCGGGCCAGCGCCAGCTGGTCATGGTCGATCGTTCGGCCCTGTACAAGGGCAAGCCGGTCAAGGCGCTCACCGAGGGCAAGCACTCCGCGGGCGGTCGCAACAACACCGGTCGCATCACCGTGCGCTTCCGCGGCGGCGGTCACAAGCGGACGCTGCGCACCGTGGATTTCAAGCGCGAGAAGATCGACGTCCCCGCGACCGTCGAGCGTCTCGAGTACGATCCCAACCGCACCGGCTTCATCGCGCTGATCAAGTATCAGGACGGCGAGCAGGCCTACATCCTGGCGCCTCAGCGCCTGGCCGTGGGTGACACGATCGTCGCCGGCAACTATGTCGACGTGAAGCCGGGCAACGTCATGCCGCTCGGCAACATGCCGGTCGGCACGATCATCCACAACATCGAGGTCAAGATCGGGAAGGGCGGCCAGCTCGCCCGTTCCGCCGGCACCTACGCCCAGCTCGTCGGCCGCGATCAGGACTACGTCATCATCCGCCTGAACTCGGGCGAGCAGCGCCTGGTGCACGGCCGTTGCCGCGGCACGATCGGCGCGGTGTCGAACCCCGATCATATGAACACCTCGATCGGTAAGGCCGGCCGTAACCGTTGGCTGGGCCGCAAGCCGCATAACCGCGGTGTTTCGATGAACCCGATCGACCATCCGCACGGCGGTGGTGAAGGTCGTACCTCGGGCGGCCGTCATCCGGTCACTCCGTGGGGCAAGCCGACCAAGGGCAAGAAGACCCGCACCAACAAGTCGACCAACAAATTCATTCTCCTAAGCCGCCACAAGCGGAAGAAGTAAGGAACGCCGGACATGGTTCGTTCAGTCTGGAAAGGCCCGTTCGTCGAGGGTTCTCTGCTCAAGAAGGCAGATGCCGCGCGCGCGTCCGGCCGTCACGACGTCATCAAGATCTGGAGCCGTCGCTCGACGATCCTGCCGCAGTTCGTCGGCCTGACCTTCGGCGTCTACAACGGTCAGAAGCACGTGCCGGTGGCCGTCAACGAGGAAATGGTGGGTCACAAGTTCGGCGAGTTCTCGCCGACCCGGACCTTCCATGGCCACTCCGGCGACAAGAAAGCCAAGAAGGCTTGAGGATCAAACGATGAGCAAACCTAAGCGCGAACGGAGCCTCGCCGAGAACGAGGCCAAGGCGGTCGCCCGGATGCTGCGGGTGAGCCCGCAGAAGCTCAACCTGGTTGCCCAGCTCATTCGCGGCCGGAAGGCAGCTGCTGCGCTCGCCGACCTGCAGTTTTCGCGCAAGCGGATCGCGGTCGATGTCAAGAAGTGCCTGGAATCGGCTATCGCCAATGCCGAGAACAACCACGACCTCGACGTCGACGATCTCGTCGTGGCGCAGGCCTTCGTGGGCAACGGCCTCGTGATGAAGCGCTTTGCCGCCCGCGGCCGCGGCCGCTCGGGCCGTGTCTACAAACCGTTTTCGCAGCTGACGATCATCGTTCGTCAGGTCGAAGCTGAAGCCGCTTAAGGGCGCAGGAGAACACGATGGGTCAAAAGATCAATCCGATCGGTCTGCGTCTCGGCATCAACCGGACCTGGGATTCCCGCTGGTTCGCCGGCAAGCAGGAATACGGCAAGCTGCTGCACGAGGACGTCAAGATCCGCGAGATCCTGCACAAGGAGCTGAAGCAGGCGGCCGTCGCCCGCATCGTGATCGAGCGTCCGCACAAGAAGTGCCGCGTCACCATCCACTCGGCCCGTCCGGGCGTGGTAATCGGCAAGAAGGGCGCGGACATCGACAAGCTGCGCAAGAAGGTCGCGGATATCACCTCGTCCGACGTCGTCATCAACATCGTCGAGATCCGCAAGCCGGAGCTCGATGCGACGCTGGTGGCCGAGTCGATCGCGCAGCAGCTGGAGCGCCGCGTGGCGTTCCGCCGCGCCATGAAGCGCGCCGTGCAGTCGGCGATGCGTCTCGGCGCGGAAGGCATCCGCATCAACTGCTCGGGACGTCTCGGCGGTGCGGAGATCGCGCGCATGGAGTGGTACCGTGAAGGCCGCGTGCCGCTGCACACGCTGCGCGCCGACATCGACTACGGCGTTGCGACCGCGTTCACGACCTTCGGCACCTGCGGTGTCAAGGTCTGGATCTTCAAGGGCGAGATCCTCGAGCACGATCCGATGGCCCAGGACAAGAGAATGGCCGAGGGCGAGACGGGCGGCGGTGGCGATCGCGGTGGCCGTCAGCGCCGCGACACGGCTGCAGCCTGAGCTGCACCAAGAATTTGAGGGCTTGAAGCCATGATGCAACCTAAGAAAACGAAGTTCCGGAAGGCGCACAAGGGACGCATCCACGGCGTTGCGTCTTCGGGCGCGACGTTGGCGTTCGGCCAGTTCGGCCTGAAGGCGACCGAGCCTGAGCGCGTCACCGCGCGCCAGATCGAAGCCGCCCGTCGCGCGCTGACCCGCCACATGAAGCGCGCCGGCCGCGTCTGGATCCGCGTGTTCCCCGACGTTCCGGTGTCGAAGAAGCCGGCCGAAGTCCGCATGGGCTCCGGCAAGGGTTCGCCGGAATTGTGGGTCGCGCGCGTCAAGCCGGGCCGGGTGCTGTTCGAGATCGACGGCGTCAACACCCAGACGGCGCGTGAGGCGCTGACCCTGGCGGCAGCCAAGCTGCCGATCAAGACGCGCTTCGTCGAGCGCATTGCGGAGTAATGGCCATGGCCCAGATGAAGATCGAAGACATCCGCGCGATGAGCCCCGACCAGCAGGATGACGCCATCCTGAACCTGAAGAAGGAGCGCTTCAACCTGCGCTTCCAGCGCGCCACCGGGCAGCTCGAGAACACCTCGCGCCTGCGCGAGGCCCGCCGTGACATCGCCCGGATCAAGACCGTCGCCGCGCAGTCGCGCGTCAAGAAGAAGTAAGAGGCTTACGAAGATGCCGAAACGTACTTTGCAGGGCGTGGTCGTCAGCGACAAGCAAGCCAAGACCATTGTGGTGCGTGTCGATCGCCGCTTCACGCACCCGATCTACAAGAAGACCATCCGCCGGTCGAAGAACTACCACGCGCATGACGAGAGCAACGAGTTCAAGCCGGGCGACATGGTGTGGATCGAGGAAACGAAGCCGATTTCGAAGTTGAAGCGCTGGGTCGTGATCCGGGGCGAACACAAGAAAAGCGCCTGATCTGTTGGCTTTAGCCGACTGACTTCAGGGAAATGTTGAGCGCCGGCTGGGCTGGCGCAAAGAGAAAGAGGACGAGGTGCATCAATGATTCAGATGCAGACCAACCTCGACGTGGCCGACAATTCTGGCGCACGCCGTGTCATGTGTATCAAGGTGCTCGGAGGCTCCAAGCGCCGCTACGCCACGATCGGCGACATCATCGTCGTGTCGATCAAGGAAGCGATTCCGCGTGGCAAGGTGAAGAAGGGCGACGTGATGAAGGCCGTCGTGGTGCGCGTCCGCAAGGACATCCGCCGCGCCGACGGTTCGGTCATCCGCTTCGACCGCAACGCCGCCGTGCTGATCAACAACCAGTCCGAGCCGGTCGGCACCCGTATCTTCGGGCCCGTGCCGCGCGAGCTGCGCGCCAAGAACCACATGAAGATCATCTCGCTCGCGCCGGAGGTGCTGTGATGGCTGCGAAGATCCGCAAGGGCGACAAGGTCGTCGTGCTGACGGGCCGCGACAAGGGCCGCACCGGCGAAGTGTTCGAGGTGCGTCCCGACGCCGGGACCGCGCTCGTGCGCGGCATCAACGTGGTCAAGCGTCACCAGAAGCAGACGCAGGCCCAGGAGGGCGGCATCATCTCGAAAGAGGCGCCGATCCAACTGTCCAACATCGCGTATGTCGGCAAGGACGGAAAGCCGACCCGCATCGGATTCAAGATTCTGGCGGACGGCAAGAAGGTCCGCATCGCCAAGAGCTCGGGAGCTGAGATCGATGGCTGAGGCCGCTTACACGCCGCGCCTGCGCGCGGAATATGATGCGAAGATCCGCACGGCTCTGACCGAGAAGTTCGGTTATGAGAACGTGATGCAGGTTCCGCGCCTGGACAAGGTCGTGCTGAACATGGGCGTTGGCGATTCCGTCAACGACCGCAAGAAGGCCGAGACCGCCGCTGCCGAGCTGACCCAGATCGCCGGCCAGAAGGCGATCGTGACCTATTCGCGTATCGCGATCGCGACCTTCAAGCTGCGTGAGAACCAGCCGATCGGCTGCAAGGTCACGCTGCGCAAGGCTCGCATGTACGAGTTCATCGATCGCCTGGTGACGGTCGCGCTGCCGCGCGTCCGCGACTTCCGCGGCCTGAACCCGAAGAGCTTCGACGGCCGCGGCAACTACTCGCTCGGCATCAAGGAACACATCATTTTCCCCGAGATCGACTTCGACAAGGTCACGGAAGCCCGCGGTATGGACATCACCGTCTGCACCACGGCCAAGACCGACGAAGAGGCGAGGGCCTTGTTGACCGCTTTCAATTTCCCGTTCCGGCAGTGAGACGCTGACCTAGAGCCTCTCAAACGCGGATACCCAGGAGCCAAGCATGGCAAAGAAGAGTTCAGTCGAGAAGAACAACAGGCGCAAGCGGATGGTGAAGAACGCCGCCGCCAAGCGTGAGCGGTTGAAGGCGATCATCGCCGACAAGACGCTGCCGATGGAGGAGCGGTTCGCCGCGACCCTGAAGCTGGCGGAAATGCCGCGCAATTCGTCGGCGACCCGCATCCGCCTGCGCTGCGAGCTGTCGGGCCGCCCGCGCTCGAACTACCGCAAGAACAAGCTGTCCCGTATCGCGCTGCGCGACCTTGGCTCCAAGGGCATGGTCCCGGGCCTCGTGAAGTCCAGCTGGTAAGGAGGGTCGTTTAGATGTCAACGCACGATCCAATCAGCGATCTGATCACCCGTATCCGCAACGCGCAGATGCGTTCGAAGTCCAAGGTTTCCACGCCTGGCTCGAAGATGCGCGAGAACGTGCTCGAGGTTCTGAAGGCCGAGGGCTACATCCGCGGTTACGCCACGCTCGAGCATTCCTCGGGCCGCAGCGAGATCGAGATCGAGCTGAAGTATTTCGACGGCGAGCCCGTCATCCGCGAGATTGAGCGCGTTTCCAAGCCCGGGCGTCGCGTCTACGCCTCGGTGAAGAACCTGCCGCGGGTGAACAACGGACTCGGCATTTCGGTGTTGTCGACGCCGAAGGGGATCATGGCCGACCACAGCGCGCGCGACGCGAATGTGGGCGGTGAAGTCCTCTTCACGGTGTTCTGAGAAGGATTTTCGATCCATGTCACGTGTTGGCAAAAAGCCTGTGACGGTGCCGTCGGGCGTTACCGCGACCGTCGACGGCCAGACCGTCAAGATGAAGGGGCCGAAGGGCCAGCTTCAGTTCATCGTCCATGACGACGTCGAGGTGAAGCTCGAGAACGGCCAGGTCAAGGTCAAGCCGCGGACCGAGACCAACCGCGCGCGGGCGCTGTACGGTACCGCTCGCGCCCAGGTCGCGAATCTGGTCGAAGGCGTCACCAAGGGCTTCGAGAAGAAGCTCGAGATCACCGGCGTCGGCTATCGCGCCGCGATGCAGGGCAAGAACCTGCAGCTCGCGCTCGGCTACAGCCACGACGTGATCTATCCGATCCCCGAGGGGATCACGATCACGGTGCCGAAGCCGACCGAGATCACGGTGGCGGGCAGCGACGTCCAGCGCGTCGGCCAGGTCGCCGCCGAGATCCGCTCCTATCGTCCGCCGGAGCCCTACAAGGGTAAGGGCGTGAAGTATGTGGGCGAATTCATCTTCCGCAAGGAAGGCAAGAAGAAGTAACGGAGCCGGTCATGTCGAAAGCCAAGGTTACGAATGCCCGGCGCAAGCGGAGTGTGCGGCTGAAGCTGCGCCGCTCCGCCGGCGGCCGTCCGCGCCTGTCAGTGTTCCGCTCGTCCAAGCACATCTACGCCCAGGTCATCGACGACCTGAAGGGCGAGACGCTGGCCTCCGCCTCCTCGCTCGAGAAGTCGATGCGCGACGGCGGCAAGACCGGCGCCGACATCGATGCGGCGAAGGCGGTCGGCAAGTTGTTGGCCGAGCGAGCGGCCGAGAAGGGCGTCAAGGAAGTCGTGTTCGATCGCGGCAGCTATCTCTACCACGGGCGCGTCAAGGCTCTGGCCGACGCGGCGCGTGAGAGCGGGCTGAGCTTCTAACAGAATTTGAGGATTGGGGCGCAAGCCTCTGAAGGATTGGAAAAACCATGGCAGCTGAACGCGAACAACGTGGTGGACGCGATCAACGCGGCGGCGGACGTGAACGCAGGGAGCGCGAGGAGCGCGACAGCGAGTTCGTCGACAAGCTCGTCCACATCAACCGCGTGGCCAAGGTCGTCAAGGGCGGCAAGCGCTTCGGTTTCGCAGCGCTGGTCGTGATCGGCGATCAGAAGGGTCGTGCCGGCTTCGGTCACGGCAAGGCGCGCGAGGTGCCCGAGGCGATCCGCAAGGCGACCGAGTCCGCCAAGCGCAACCTGACGCGCGTGTCGCTGCGCGAGGGCCGCACGCTCCATCACGACATCGCCGGCCGTCATGGCGCGGGCCGTGTCTACCTGCGTGCAGCTCCGGCCGGTACCGGCATCATCGCCGGCGGTCCGATGCGCGCCGTGTTCGAAACGCTCGGCGTCCAGGACGTGGTGGCGAAGTCGATCGGCTCGTCGAACCCGTACAACATGGTGCGCGCGACCTTTGACGCGCTGAAGCATCAGGATTCGCCGCGCTCGGTCGCTGCCCGCCGCAACATCAAGGTGTCCACTCTCCAGTCCCGCCGTATCGGTGGCGACGCAGAGGCGGCTGCCGACTAACGGAAGCTTTTCGGAGTAGACCACGATGGCCAAGGCCGCAAAGACGATCAAGCTCGAGCAGACCGGCAGCGCGATCCGCCGCCATCACTCGCAGCGTTCGACGCTGATCGGGCTCAAGCTCAACAAGATCGGCCGTGTCAGCGAATTGCCGGACACCCCGGCGGTCCGCGGCATGATCGAGAAGGTTCACCATCTCGTCCGCATCGTCGACGAGAAGTAAGCAAAGGCGCACGATCCCGAAGAGCGGGAAGCGGTTTTCGGTGAAGATCGTGCGCAAGACACAAGGAGAAGGGCGATGAAGCTCAGCGATATCGCCGACAACGCCGGCTCGCGCAAGAAGCGTATGCGCGTCGGCCGCGGCATCGGTTCCGGCAAGGGCAAGCAGTCCGGCCGCGGCGGCAAGGGCCAGACCGCGCGTTCGGGCGTGCGCATCAAGGGTTTCGAAGGCGGCCAGATGCCGATGCATCGCCGTCTGCCCAAGCGCGGCTTCAACAACATCTTCCGCATCGAGTTCGCCGAGATCAATCTCGACCGGCTCCAGGAAGCGGTCGATGCCAAGAAGATCGACGCCGGCAGCGTCGTGAACGTCGAGGCCCTGGTGAAGGGCGGCGTGCTGCGCCGCGCCAAGGGTGGCCTGCGGCTGCTCGGCCGCGGCGAGCTCAAGTCCAAGCTCAACATCGAAGTGCATGGCGCCACCAAGACTGCCATCGCGGCGGTCGAGAAGGCCGGCGGCTCGGTGAAGATCCTCGCCCCTGCCAAGGAAGAAGGCGAGGCGGCGTAACAACTGCGTCATTGGCCCGCGGCTCGCGGGCCTTTACGCATGCGGGACGTGGACTTATCGAAGCCGAGCCCCAGATAATGTCCGGCGTCCGCTAGAGTAGCCCGGCCGCGGGCATGACGGCGCAACAGGCGGCGGGAGAAAGTCCAAGATGGTCTCTGCAGCGGAACAACTGGCAGCCAATCTCAATTTCGGCGCGTTCGCCAAGGCCGACGAACTGAAGAAGCGCATCTGGTTCACCCTGGGTGCGCTGCTCGTTTATCGGCTCGGGACCTACATCCCGCTGCCCGGCATCGATCCGAACATCTGGGAACAGGTGTTCCGCTCGCAGGCGGGCGGCATCCTCGGCATGTTCAACATGTTCGCCGGCGGCGGCATCCACCGCATGGCGATCTTTGCGCTGAACATCATGCCGTACATCTCGGCCTCGATCATCATCCAGCTCCTCACCACCGTCTCGCCGCAGCTCGAAGCGCTGAAGAAGGAAGGCGAGGCCGGCCGCAAGACGCTGAATCAGTACACCCGCTATCTGACGGTCATCCTGGCCGCATTCCAGTCCTACGGGATCGCGGTAGGGCTCGAAGGGGCCGGCAACGTCGTCAGCGAGCCCGGCCTGTTCTTCCGCCTGTCCACCGCGATCACGCTGACCGGCGGCACCATGTTCCTGATGTGGCTGGGCGAGCAGATCACCTCGCGTGGTATCGGCAACGGCATCTCGCTGATCATTCTCGCCGGCATCGTCGCCGAGTTGCCCGCGGCGCTCGCCAGCATGCTCGAGCTCGGCCGTCAGGGCGCGATGTCGACCGGCCTGATCCTGGTCGTCATCATCATGGCCATCGCCGTGATCGCCTTCATCGTGTTCATGGAGCGCGCGCAGCGCCGCCTCCTGATCCAGTATCCGAAGCGCCAGGTCGGCAACAAGATGTTCGAGGGCCAGTCCTCGCATCTGCCGCTCAAGCTCAACACCTCGGGCGTGATCCCGCCGATCTTCGCGTCCTCGCTGCTCTTGCTGCCGACCACGGTGGCGAACTTCAATGCGGGCAGCGGGCCGGAATGGTTCCAGTGGATCAACACCCAGCTCGGCCATGGCCGCCCGCTGTTCCTGATCATGTATCTGGCGCTGATCGTGTTCTTCGCCTTCTTCTACACCGCGATCGTGTTCAACCCGACCGAGACCGCGGACAATCTGAAGAAGCACGGCGGCTTCATTCCGGGCATCCGTCCTGGCGAGCGCACTGCCGAATATATCGACTACGTGCTGTCGCGCATTACCGTGCTCGGCGCGATTTATCTGGCGATCGTCTGCTTGATTCCCGAGATCCTGATCTCCTACGCGTCGGTGCCGTTCTATTTCGGCGGCACCTCGCTGCTGATCGTCGTCAGTGTCACCATGGATACGGTGGCGCAGGTCCAGGGCTATCTTCTGGCCCATCAGTATGAAGGCCTGATCCGGAAGTCCAAGCTGCGCGGCCGCCGTAGATGAGCAGGGAGCTCGCGCGCCGAATCGCTTTCACGATCGGCGCGCTTCTCCTCTTCAGGCTGGGCACGCAGATCCCGATCGCGGGGCTGGATGTTTCGCGCCTCTCGTCGCTACCCGATTTCAACGGCCGCCTTTCGCTGTTTTCGCTCGGCCTCGTTCCCTATCTGACTGCTGCGATCTTTGTCCGGTTGCTGTCGTTGGTATGGCGCGGCCTTAGTTCGCTCGAGCGGTCGGGCGAGGATGGCCGACGCAAGGTGGCCCGCGCCACGCTCGGACTCACGCTGGCTCTTGCCGCCTTTCAGGCTTACGGCATCGCCTCCGCGCTGATCTCCATTCCGCAGCTCGTCAGGGATCCCGACGGCTGGTTCGTGCTGACGGCCACGGCCTCGATGATCGGCGGCGTCGTTGTGCTGGTGTGGCTGAGCGAACAGATTACCCGCTACGGCATTGGCAACGGTCTGGCGCTGATCTTGAGTGTCGGCATGCTCGCCTCCCTGCCGCGAGACGTCGCCGGCATCGCAGATGTCGTGCGGAGCGGGGCGATCTCGGGCAATCTCGTGTTCTTCCACGCCGTGTTCTGGGTCGCGACCGTCGCTGTCATCGTGCTTGTCGAAGGCGCACGGCGAAATGTTCGGGTCCAGTTCGGCGCGCTCAATGTCGGCGCACGGCAACTGCCGGTGCGCGAAGCGGTGCTGCCGATCAAGCTCAACAGCGCGGGGTTCCTGATTCCGGTCACCATGGCGCCATGGATCTTCTTTCTCCCGCTCGCCCTTGCGGGCCTCGTCATGGGCGCCGATCACCCCTTGGTCGCCGCGGCCTATCACCATCTTCAGCTGGGGCAGCCGGTGCACCTCATCCTCGTATCCGTCGCGGTGTTCGTGCTGGCCTTCATCTACACCGCTTACGTCATCGATCCCGAATACACGGCCAAATCCCTGGCGCAACGTGACGGCATCATTTCCGGTGTCGCGCCCGGCGAGGCGACCGCCGCCTATCTCGATCGCGTCGTGTCATTGACGACGGTCATCGGAGCCGTCTACCTGACGGCGTTGCAGTTGATTCCGGAGGTGTTCGACCTTTACGGGATCGGTCTGCCTTATAGTATGGTCGTCAATGGTGGTGCTGCGCTGGTTGTGGTTTGCACCGCTCTTGATATCAAGGCACAGGTGCGCGACGTATCGCTCACCAATCCGGGGGGCGTACGCCGATGAGAATTATACTTCTGGGACCGCCGGGGTCGGGCAAGGGGACCCAGGCGCAACTCTTGGTGCAGCGCTATGGCATCGTCCAGCTCTCGACCGGCGAGATGCTACGCGCGGCGGTTGCGGCCGGAACGCCGGTCGGGCTGAAGGCCAAGGAGATCATGGCCGGTGGCGGCCTCGTTCCGGACGAGGTCGTGGTCGGAATCATCTCCGACCGGATCGACCAGCCGGACGCCAGGAACGGTTTCATCCTCGATGGTTTCCCGCGCACCGTGCCGCAGGCCGAGGCGCTGGATGAGCTGCTCAAGCAGAAGCATCTCAAGCTCGACGCCGTGATCGAGCTCCGCGTCAACGAGAGCGCGCTCTTGAACCGCGTCGAGACCCGTGTTGCCCAGATGCGCGAGCGCGGCGAGGAGGTCCGGGTCGACGATACCCCTGAGGTCCTGACCAAGCGGTTGGCCAGCTACCGCAGCCAGACGGAACCGCTGATTCACTACTATTCCGAGCGGCGGAAGCTCTCGACCATCGACGGCATGATGGCCATCGACGAGGTCACCCGCGCCATCCACCGCCAGCTTCTGGCGCTCGGCGCGGTCGAGCCCAAGACCCACTCGAGAAGCGCGGCCAAGACGGCGCCGGCCAAAAAGGCCAAGGCGGCGAAGAAATCGGCCAAAAAGCCGGCGAAGGCAGCCAAAAAGGCGGCCAAATCGGCCAAAACTGCAAAAAAGGCGGTTAAGAAAGCCGTGAAGGGTTCCAAGACCGCTGCCAAGACCGCGACCAAGAAAACGGCCAAAAAGGCCGCAAAAACGACCGCCAAGAAGGCCGTCAAAAAAGGTGCCAAAAAGACCGCAAAAAAGGTCACGAAAAAGCGAGCCAAGCGCTAGCAGCGGTTGACGAAAGCCCCCGGAATCCCCTAATAAGCCCCGCATCCAAGTCGGATAGTTTCAGACGATGCCGGGCCCCAGGAAGACCGGGGGTGGGCGTCGTGTTCGCGTTTGTGAACACCTGCCCGAGAACACAAGCACTTAAAGCCCGATCCTGACGAGGATCGGCGACAGGAGAGAAGGCCGTGGCCCGTATTGCCGGCGTGAACATTCCCACCAACAAGCGCGTGCTGATCGCGCTCCAGTACATCCATGGCATCGGTCAGAAGATCGCCAGTGAGATCCTGGAGAAGGTGAAGATCCCCGTGGATCGTCGCGTCAATCAGCTCAGCGATGCCGAAGTGCTCCAGATCCGCGAAGTCATCGACCGCGACTATCTCGTCGAGGGCGATCTGCGTCGCGAGGTCGGTATCAACATCAAGCGTCTGATGGACCTCGGCTGCTATCGCGGCCTGCGTCATCGTCGCGGTCTGCCGGTGCGCGGCCAGCGCACCCACACCAATGCGCGTACGCGCAAGGGTCCGGCCAAGGCGATCGCCGGCAAGAAGAAGTAAACTCGCGAATAGGGAATGGCGAATGGCGAGTAGGGAGCATCCCTATTCGCCATTCGCTACTCACTATTTGCTTCCACAGGTGTAGCCGCTGGCATTACGGCGGCGTTTGAGATCTTCAGGAAAGGGACTCAATGGGCAAGGAAGCCACCCGCGTTCGTCGTCGTGAGCGCAAGAACATCGCCTCCGGCGTCGCGCATGTGAACTCGTCGTTCAACAACACGACCATCACCATCACCGACGCGCAGGGCAACACGATTGCCTGGTCTTCGGCCGGCACGATGGGTTTCAAGGGCTCGCGCAAGTCGACCCCGTACGCCGCGCAGGTCGCCGCCGAAGACGTCTCCAAGAAGGCGCAGGAGCACGGCATGCGCACGCTGGAAGTCGAGGTGGCCGGCCCCGGTTCGGGCCGAGAGTCGGCGCTCCGCGCGCTCCAGGCCGCGGGCTTCACCGTCACCTCGATCCGTGACGTGACCACGATTCCGCACAACGGTTGCCGTCCGCGCAAGCGTCGTCGCGTTTGATTTTTACGAGTTGCGGGCGCATCGGCGCCCGCAATGACTTTGCAAGAAGCCGCAGGAATGCTCTGCGGCCTTTCTCCAACGCCAGTATTTGATGCCTCAAATTGGCTGGCCTGTATGGGTGAAACAGTGACGATCCAGAAAAATTGGCAAGAACTGATTCGGCCGAACAAGCTCCAGGTGACGCCCGGCAGCGATTCCTCGCGTTTCGCGACGATCGTCGCCGAGCCGCTCGAGCGCGGCTTCGGCCAGACGCTCGGCAATGCCCTGCGCCGCATCCTGCTCTCCTCGCTCCAGGGCGCGGCGGTGCAGTCGGTGCACATCGACGGCGTGCTGCACGAGTTCTCCTCGATCGCCGGCGTGCGTGAGGACGTCACCGACATCGTGCTGAACATCAAGGACATCTCGATCAAGATGCAGGGCGAAGGCCCCAAGCGCATGGTCGTGAAGAAGCAGGGCCCCGGCGTCGTCACCGCCGGTGACATCCAGACCGTCGGCGACGTCGTCGTGCTCAACCCGGACCTCCAGATCTGCACGCTCGACGAGGGCGCCGAGATCCGCATGGAGTTCACGGTCGCCACCGGCAAGGGCTACGTGCCCGCCGAGCGCAACCGTCCCGAGGATGCGCCGATCGGCCTGATCCCGGTCGACAGCCTGTACTCGCCGGTCCGCAAGGTCTCCTACAAGGTCGAGAACACCCGCGAGGGCCAGATCCTCGACTACGACAAGCTGACCATGACGATCGAGACCAACGGCGCAATCACGCCGGACGACTCGGTGGCTTATGCCGCCCGCATCCTGCAGGATCAGCTCAACGTGTTCGTCAACTTCGAAGAGCCGCGCAAGGAAGTCGCCCAGGAGATCATCCCGGACCTCGCCTTCAACCCGGCCTTCCTCAAGAAGGTGGACGAGCTCGAGCTGTCGGTGCGTTCGGCCAACTGCCTGAAGAACGACAACATCGTCTACATCGGCGACCTCGTGCAGAAGAGCGAAGCGGAAATGCTCCGCACTCCGAATTTCGGTCGCAAGTCGCTGAACGAGATCAAGGAAGTTCTGGCCCAGATGGGTCTGCACCTCGGCATGGAAGTGCCGGGCTGGCCGCCGGAGAACATCGACGAGCTCGCCAAGCGCTTCGAGGATCATTACTGAGCGAGTTGGGAGTGGCGAATAGCGAATGGAGAAGAACATCCATTTGCTACTCGCCATTCGCTATTCGCGAACTAGGGCGAACGCAGGAAGCCCACCTGAAAACCAGTCGCTGAACCACCGCGACACAATCGAAAAAGGACTACTCACATGCGTCACGGCAAGGTTCATCGGAAGCTCAACCGCACGGCCGAGCACCGCCGCGCGATGTTCGCCAACATGGCGGCCTCGCTGATCAAGCACGAGCAGATCGTCACCACGCTACCCAAGGCCAAGGAGCTTCGCCCGATCGTCGAGAAGCTCGTCACCCTCGGCAAGAAGGGCGGCCTGTCGCTGCGCCGCCAGGCGATCGCGGAGCTGCGCGACGTCGACATGGTCAAGAAGCTCTTCGACACGCTCGCGACCCGCTACAAGGACCGGCAGGGCGGCTACACCCGCATCATCAAGGCCGGCTTCCGCTACGGCGACAACGCCGCGATGGCCGTGATCGAGTTCGTCGATCGCGACGTCGATGCCAAGGGCCAGGATTCCGGCCCGGTGCAGGAGAAGGAAGCCGAGGCGGCGTAAGCCGATCAGCTTCTATGAATTGAAAGCGGCGCCTTTCCGGGCGCCGTTTTTGTTTGGGGATGCGCGAGTGGTTCGCCCGTGTACATGCGCTTCTCACGCGTCAGTGAGCCCGATTGCGGCATCACAGGTCGCTCCCGATATCTCCATCATCATCCATGGAGACATCGCATGAACATCGACCTTTCCGGAAAGACCGCCCTCGTCACCGGCTCGACCGCCGGCATCGGCCACGCCGTTGCCAAGGGCCTCGCCGCCTCGGGCGCGAGTGTCGTGATCAACGGGCGCGGTAAGGACAAGGTCGATGCGGCCGTCCGCAAGCTGGAAGGGGCAGGGGCGAAGGTCCGCGGCATCGCCGCCGACGTCTCGACCGCGGCAGGCTGCGAGGCGCTCGTTGCGGCGCTGCCAGACGTCGACATCCTCATCAACAATGCCGGCATCTTCGAACCCAAGGACTTCTTCGACATCCCGGACGAGGACTGGACCCGCTTCTTCGAGATCAACGTGATGAGCGGCGTGCGGCTGTCGCGCGCGTACATGAAGGGCATGCTCGAGCGCAACTGGGGCCGCATCGTCTTCATCTCCTCGGAGTCGGGTCTCAACATTCCCGTCGAGATGATCCATTACGGCATGACCAAGACAGCCCAGCTGTCCGTCGCGCGCGGCCTGGCGCAGCTCACCCGCGGCACCGGCGTCACGGTCAATTCCGTGCTGCCGGGCCCGACCATGTCGGAGGGCGTCGAGACGTTCGTCAAGGATCTCGCCAAGCAGAATGGACAATCGGTGGACGAGGCTGCTGCGAACTTCGTCAAGCAGCATCGGCCGAGCTCGCTGATCCAGCGCTTTGCCAGCGTCGACGAGATCGCCAACATGGTGGTCTATGTCGCATCCAAGGAAGCGTCCGCGACCAACGGTGCAGCGCTGCGCGCCGAGGGCGGCATCGTCAACACGATCGCCTAGCGCGAGGAATCGTCGGGTAGGTTACGCCCAGCAACTGCGCTTTGCGCAGTCGCTGGGCTGACCCAGCTACGGCATCTTGGCTTACCACCCCTCCAGCACGATCTTGCCGCGCGATTTTCCGCTCTCCAAGAGCGCGTGGGCTCGCTTGAGGTTGGCGGCGTTGATCGTGCCGAAGGTCTGGTCGAGCGTGGTGCGCAGCACGCCCTTGTCGATGAGGTCGGCGACATCATTGAGCAGATGATGCTGCGCGATCATGTCTGGCGTCTGGAACGAGGAGCGCGTGAACATCGATTCCCAGTGCACCGAGATCGCCTTGCCCTTGAACGTGCTCATGGCAAATTCCGGGGGATCGTCGATCAGGCCGAACCTTCCCTGCGGAGCCATGAACTCCGCAATCGCCTTGTAGTGCTGGTCGGTGAAGGTCAGGCTCGCCACCAACCCGACCGGCGGCAGCTTCAGCTTCTCGATCTGTTCCTTCATCGGCTTGCCGTGGTCGATCACCGCATGAGCGCCGAGATCGAGGCACCATTTCTGCGACTCCGGCCGTGTCGCGGTGGCAAGTACCGTCAGCCCGGTAAGGCGGCGGGCAAGTTGGATCAGGATAGAGCCGACGCCGCCGGCTCCGCCCGTGATCAGGAGCGTGCGCGGATCGACGCTCTTGCCGGGTACCGCGCCGAGCCGGTCGAACAGCAATTCCCAGGCGGTGATGGACGTGAGGGGAAGGGCGGCGGCCTGCGCGAACGACAGGCTCTTCGGCTTGTTGCCGACGATGCGCTCGTCGACCAGGTGGAATTCGGCGTTGGTGCCCTGGCGCAGGATCGAGCCGGCGTAGAACACCTCGTCGCCCGGCTTGAAGAGTGTCACGTCGGGGCCGACGGCATCGACCACACCGGCCGCGTCATAGCCGAGGATCTTCGTCTCGCCCTCGGGCGGAGCTGCGCGCTTGCGCACCTTGTAATCGACCGGATTGGCCGAGATCGCCTTCACGGCGACGCGGATGTCGCGCCCCTTGGGTTCGGGCTTGGCGGTCTCGAAATCGATCAGTGAATCCGCATCCTCGATCGGAAGCGATTTTTTGTAGCCGACGGCCTTCATGCCTGTATCTCCATGAGTAACGGCGTCCTCTCAAGCTAGTTGTCCCCCTGGTGTCCCAATTGCAAGCGGTGCGGTGGCGGGGAGCCAAAAGGCAGAATTCGCGTCAGGGTTGGAATTGCAGTGAATCGCGATCTGTAGAGGCCGGACGCAGCCGGGCGGATTCCCGCACTGCGGCAGCAATCGCGGGCTCCGGCATCCGTATGGAACGGCCTGGTAGGGCTCCCAGCCGCCACCCAGGGCTTTGTAAAGAGCCACTAGCTGACCTCCCGCTCTGCGCTGAGAAGTGACGTATTGGGCCTCGAGTTCGAACTGTTGTCGCTCGGCATCGAGAACGTTGAGGAAATCCGTCAGCCCTCGCTCGTAGCGCTCTGACGCAAGCTTGACCGCAACAAGGGAGGCGCTACGGGCGCGTGACAGGCTGGCGAGGCGACTCCGCTCACCATTGTAGCCTGCGATCGCCTGGTCGACCTCCTGCACGGCATTCAGCACACGGGCCTTGTATCGAAGCAGCGCCTCGCGCGCCTGATAATCGGCCAACTCGACGCGGGCATCGAGGGTGCCGAAGTCCAGCACCGGCCAATAGAGCGCGGGACCGACCCCGCCGATGAACGTAATCGGCGTCCCGGTGGCTGCGCGTGCGCCACCCTGGCCGCCAACTGCGCTTGTAACGGCGAGACGCGGAAAGAGATCTGCGGTTGCAGAACCGACGCGTGCGGTCGCGGACCCAACCTCGAATTCGGCTTGCTGGATGTCCGCGCGTCGCTGCAGTAGGCTGACCGGTAGATCGATCGGAATCTTGGCCGGAAAACGCGGGGGAGGCGTGTACGTCCCGAGTTCTTTGGCAAGCGTCTCGGGAAACTGTCCAAGCAGGCCAGCTATGACATACTGGGTCGATTGAATCTGCCCCGTCAATGGTCCAACCGTGGCCTCGAACGTCGCGACCTGGCGTTGCGCGAGCGTCACATCCAGCTCGTTCGTGAGTCCTTCACTGAAACGGGTCTGCGCGACCTTCAAGCTCCGCTGGGCGGTTTCCATGCTCCTGCGAACTGCTGCGAGCTGGGCCTGATAACCCCGCAACTCGATATACGCGCGAGCAACGTCGGCAATGACCGAGACCAGGACCGCGTCGCGGGCCTTGGCGGCAGCCAGCGCGTCCAAATGCGAGGCCTCGATCTCGCGCCGCAGCTTCCCGAAAACGTCGAGCTCCCATGCTGAGTCGAATCCTCCAGCTTCGAATACGTGATCGAAACCGGCAGTGTTGCTCGCGCTGTGCAGAGTCTCCGAGACTCGTCCCCGGGTGTTGTCGCTACCAGTTCCAAATCCGGCGCCCGCCGACAACTCGCCTTTCGGGAGGGCCGCGCCGGTCAAAACAAACTGTCTGGTGCGGGCCTGTTGCAGGCGGCCTAATGCGATTGCGATGTCGGGATTGGCCACGATCGCCCGCTCGACAAGTGAAACCAAGTGAGGATCGCGAAACGAGCGCCACCATTGCGTCAGATCGACGGCTGTCGTTCGCTCATGGGCAGAATGGTTTGCGTTGGAGTCTGGTCTGGCGATGTATCTTCCCGGAAGCTGCGCTTCGGGCATGCTGAAATCCGGGCCGACGGAGCAAGCGGACAAGCTCGCGGCTCCCCAACACAAAATCCAGCTTCTAAATACCCGCGAGGGAAGGAGCGAGTTCATATGCCACCGCCATCATCTAAGGGCTTCGAGAGATCCGGTACCCTTGCCGGGCTTTCAAGATTTCGCTGCTTGCGAGGCCGAAGCTATGATTCCTTGTCGTCCCGGGGGCTGGCGTCGAGATCATGCGCCTCGACTGTCATCCCGGACACGATTTGGCTGGAAAGGTTGAGTGCGACCCTTTCGCCTTCCCTGAGGCCGGATTCGATCTGCACGACATTCCCGTCGTCTACACCGATTTTGACATCCCGAAACTCTACCACATTTTTGTTGTCGACGACCGCAACCTGCGGTGCCGGTCGGAACGACAACGCAGCTGCCGGAACCTGGACCCCGATGGCATTCTTCAGGCTGAACTTTGCCTCCACGTACAGTCCCGGCACCAGCCGGGAATCTGCGTTCGGAATATCGATCTCGACCCGAAGGGTTCTGGAGCGCGGATTGATGGCGCGGGAGGTGCGCGATACCTTGCCTTCGTAATGCCGGCTCGCATCGCCCCCGACTGCAATGTCGGCTTCGGGGGCGTCGGTCAGAAGGCGGTCCGCGGCACTTTGCGGCACGTCGACGAAGACCCGCATCGGTCTGCTCTGGACCACCCGAAAGAGAGCCGACATCCCCGATCCGCTGCCGGCTGTCACGAGGTCGCCGAGGTCGATATCACGCTCGACGATGGTGCCGCCAAACGGAGCCTTCACCTGCTTGAACTCCGTGAGGGAGGTCAGTCGGTCCACGTCCGCCTTGTCCAGCGTGACTTGAGCCTTGGCAGCAACCAGCTCGGATTCCGCAGCTATTGCGGCTGCCTTCTTCGACTCGCGCTCCTGATCCGATACGACGCCTTGAGGCGAGCTACGCCAGCGCTCATACGTGCTCTTGGCGAAGTCGTCCTTGGCTTGTTTGACGTTCACTTCGGCTTCCGCGGCACTCAATTTGGCCCGGGCGGCCTGAAGCTGAGCGTCGAGCTCGGGTGTCTCTATCAATGCCAGCACCTGTCCCTCTCTGACGGGATCACCGATGTCGACGAGCCACTTTTTGACGTAACCATTCACCCGGGCATATATCTTGCTGTCATGCCAGGCGGCGGTCTCGCCGGGCAGGACGAGACGATGTGTGAGCGGCGACGACTTGGCGAGGACGACGTCGACCGGCGGAGGCCTCGACATTTCTTCCCGCGTCGTGGCAGCCAGCTTGTTCGTCTTGTAGCGCCGCTCGGCATTGACGTAGAAGAACCCGGCGACCAGCACTCCCGCGAGCACGAGGGCGACTATGCTCATTCGCGATCCGGTGCGGAAATCATAGTCCAGCATCTTCTTCGGTGGCTGTTCGTCGTTGGGCAGCGGGGGATCGGCTGGCATGGATACCTCGGCTCGAAAGCTCTCTATTGAACGGATGGATTTTCGTCGATTGCGATCCGATCCATCGGGTCGTCCGTCGGCAGAGGGCGTCGGATCAGCCGATAGACGGCTGGTACCAGGATCAGTGTTGCAAACGTTGCAAATAACAGGCCGCCGATGACCGCCCTCGCGAGCGGCGCATTCTGCTCGCCCCCTTCGCCGACGCCGAGGCCCATCGGGATCATCCCCAGGATCATGGCGCCCGCCGTCATCAGCACCGGCCGTAACCGCGTATAGCCGGCTGCCACCGCGGCAGTGATCGGGGTGTCGCCGGCCGCCATTCGTTGATTGGCAAAGGTAACGACGAGGATGCTGTTGGCGGTCGTCAGGCCGATGCACATCAGTGTCCCCATCAAGGCTGGCACGCTGATGTTGGTCCCCGTCAGGAACAGCATCCAGATCACTCCACTGATCGCGAGCGGCACAGCGGACAGGACAATCAGGGGATCGATCCAGCTCTGGAAATTGATCGCGAGGATGAGGTAGACGAGGATAACGGCCACCGCCATGCCGGAAAACAATCCGTTGAAGCTCTCGCGCATGGTGGCGACCTGACCCGCGAGCGTCACGTGGGTCGCTTTGGCCGGGGGAGGCTGGTTCGCCGCCAGGACCTTGTCGATCTCGCGCGCTGCCGTGGCGAGATCGATTCCCTGAACGTCGGCATTGACGTCGAACACCGGGCGGATATTGAGCTGGGACGCCACGAGCGGAGTCTTCTCGCGTCCAAGTTTCGCAACGTTCATCAGGACCTGACTTTGCTCGCCGTCGTTTCTCGCCAGCACAGGCAAGGTGTTGAGGGCGGCGGTCGAGTCCAGGCGATAGGTCGGCGCCTGGATGACCAACGGATAGCTGACGGAGTTCTTGGGGCTGACCCAGAAATTCGGAGCTATCTGTGCGCTCGAGTTGGTAGTCACCAGGACGTTGCCGGCGATGTCTCCCTGGTGCAATCCGAACTGCTGTGCAATGGCGCGATCAACCGAGACCGTGAGTGCGGGCGCGTCGGGGACCTGAAACACGTGCGAGTCGACGATTCCCGGAACTCGCTTGAGATCCGCCGCGATCTTCGACGCCAGCGCGAAACTGTAGTCGCTGTCGGGCCCGGATATTCTGACATCGATTGGCGCAGGCTGGCCGAAGTTGAGGACCTGGTCGATGATGTCGGCCGCCTGGAAGAAGAACTGCATCTGAGGAAACTGCCGCGGCAATTCACGCCTGAGGTCGGCGACATGCGCGGCGGTCGGCGTATGCTTCTTTTTCAGCGATACGAGAATTTCTCCGTCCATCGGACCGACCGTCGCCGAATCGCTCAGCGCGATGTTGATCCCGCTATAGGGCAATCCGATATTGTCGAGCATGGTGTCGATCTGATCGTCACCCACGATCTTGCGGATCGCGCGTTCGACCTGTGCGAATTGCCGCTGGGTTTCCTCGATCCGAGTTGCCGGCGGCGCACGGACATGCAGCCGCATCTGACCGGCATCGACCTGCGGGAAGAAGTCCTGCCCGATCAGGGGAAAAAGCGCCAGGGAAAAGGCCATCAGCACGCCGAAGAAGACGGCGGTGACCGCCGAATGCGCAACGCAGAACGCGAGTGCATTCCGGTAAGTCTCCCGGAAACGCGAGAAGCCCTTTTCGAAGCCGTTGTGGATCGCCCTGAACGGCTTGAGCGCGCGCTCCCTGAGCGAAGTCTGCGGCTTGACCTCGTGTTCGCCATGTTGCTCCACAGCCGATCGCATCAGGGCGCGAAACAGCAGCGGCACGAGCGTGAAGGACAGTAGCAGGCTGGCGACCAGGGAAACGCAGACCGAGAGGGACAGCGGGGAAAAGAGATACTTCGCCACGCCTTGAAGCAGGAAGATCGGGACAAAGACGATGCAGATGCACATCGTCGACAGCACCGTCGGGATGCTCACTTCGCCGGCGCCGTTGATGATCGCGGGCACCAGCGGCTCCTTCTCGCGAATATGCCGCTCGATGTTCTCAATCACCACGGTGCCGTTGTCCACCAGGATGCCCACCGCGAGCGCGAAACCGCCAAGTGTCATCGTGTTGAGCGTCTCGCCGCCCGCATACATGACCAATATGGCGGTGATGATGGCCATCGGTATGGTCGCCAGGATGATGAGCGTCAGTCGCCAGCTGCCGAGGAAAAGCAGAATCATCAACGCGGTCAGGCCTGCCGCCATCAGGCCGCCCATGACCACGCTGTTCAGAGCGGCTTTGACAAAGACCGACTGGTCGAAAATCGGCTTGATGGTGACCCCGTCGGGCAGCAAGTGCCTGATGTTGGAAAGGCTGTCTCGGATTCCATTGATCACGGTGAGCGTGGAAGCGCCTCCCGTCTTTCGCACGGACATCAGCGCGCCCGGAGTTCCGTCGACCGTCACCGAATTGGTCTGCACCTGGTACCCGTCATGGACGTGGGCGACGTCCTGGACGAACACAGTGCGGCCATCGATCTGCTTGAGGGGAAACCGATTGATCGTGCCGATCACGTCGGGACTATTGTTCATCGAGAGCGAATAGTCCTTGCTGCCGATCTTCACGTCGCCGGAGGGCAAAATGATGTTCTGTCGCTGCAGCGCCTTGGCGACGTCACTCGGTGTCAGGCCGCGCGCGTTCAATGCATCCTGGTCGAGGTCGGCCATGATGACACGGGGCTTGCCGCCATACGGATAGGGGACCTCGGCGCCATGCACGACCGCGAGATCAGGACGGATGATGTTCTGACCGAGGTCGTTGAGGGTGGAATCGGGCAGCGACGGGCTCGAGAGGCTGAGCTGGATGATCGGGACGTCCGTCGCTCCGTAACGCAGGACGAGCGGCGGCGTGATGTTGGGCGGCATGTACTTCAGAACGACGAGGGCGCTGCTGGAAAGCTGGGCAATGGCCCGTGTCACGTCGGCGCCCTGATGCAGGAATATCTTTTCGACGCCGACTCCGTAGTAGCTTGTCGCTTCGATGCGTTCGATATCATCGACCAACGAGGCAAGTTGACGTTCGTGCAGCGTCAGAATCCGGTTCTGGATGTCCTGCGCCGACATGCCGTTATAGGTCCAGACCACCGCCACCACGGGAACGTCGATCTCAGGAAAGATGTCGATGGACATCCTTGATATGGCACCGACGCCGAGCAGCGCGATCAGGATCAATCCCGAGATGACCGTATAGGGTCGCTTCAGCATGAACGCGACAAACGCCATCAGATGGGTCTCCCGCGATCGCTAGGAAGCGGTCTTGCATGTCCGGAAGGGCAAATTGATCGCTCTCTGACCCTCAATGTGGTCTGTACAGTCATTGCAGTTGTCCGCGGCACTTCGCATTCGGAGGGATGAGGTGCATGAGATCACAGACCGGCAGCGATGAAGATGCTATGTTGACAGCTTGTCGCGAACTGGCGTCGAGGAAACCACCGATACAGCCCCTCTTGTTGTCGAGGTTCCCGATCGTTCAAGATCCGCTTCTGCCGTCACCATGCGACCTCAGCATCTCCTATAAGATGGGCCGCCGGGTCTTTCATTCGCGCACGGTTATATTCCGTTCGCCGGTCCGAGGACCGGTCCGGCGGCTGTCAGCGTTCACGTGCACGACGGGTCGAGGTAGCGTTTGTTTGAATCGCCTCGCGCGGGCTCCAACGTGTCGGAATTCGATCGTTGTCAGACTGTCGGCCGCTTGATGGGCTCTGAGGGAATCTCGATTGCGCCAGCCCTGGACACCGCCGCGGCCGTGACCATCGCCGCGCTGCGGTCACCTAGCGAATCGTTGCTGGGTCCGAAGTCGCCTATGAGAACAAAAGCTTGTGCCACGATTGCGACAGATACGGCTACAGTCACGTGTACCGACCTGCTGTGCCGGCGTTTGCTTAGGGTGTTCATTTGCTGTCTCGCCAATGCGCTATTCCTGGCCATCGACGCCGGTCGTTTGGCGCTGCCGCGACCTGGCGAGCGACCGGACCGGCTGGTCCGCCTGGAAGCGATGTAGTTCTGGAATGCGCGGGCACCATTGAATTGCAATTTAATCAGCGGGCTCCGCAGACCCAAAGCGAGCGAGTTCGAACGGTGCCCTGGAAACGATCGGACCTATTCGCAGATCGGAGAATTCAGAAGCGGAAGCGCAACCCGACTGTGGGGGCGATGTTGTTGTGTTGCAGAAAGCCGGAGGCCAAGCCTCCATTCACTTGCGTGAACATGATCCCGGCGTAGGTATCCCATTTCGGGGCGAATCGCCAATCAACGGCAGCGGAGATCGCGTCGAAAGTCCCGGCGCATTGTGCGCGCGCGGCACTGAAGCAGGGAGCTGGTCCTCCGGCCGCTGTTCCGAAGAAGGAGTTCTGGATGTAATGGTAGTAGCCGGCGATCACATCCAGATCTTCCGTGACGGCATACTTTGTCCCGAGCCACATGATTTGCAAGGTCCTGTTGCCAAGACCGTTCACACCAAACGCAGCATTGTTGATATTCGTGTTGTTGAATGCGGCGCAGCCTTCGCAAAGGAAGTCTCCGGAGATACTGGTAAAGGCAGTCTGCGGATTGCTCGGCGCCATGTATCGAATATGCTCGTAACCGGCGTATAGCTTGAGCGCTCCGGTCGTGTACTTGGCTACGAACATCACGGCGCTGTTGTCGGAAATCGTCGCCGTGAGAATCTGCGGGAGGAACGGCGGAATCGGCGTCCCATTGGCGTCGTTGCTGCCAGGGGCGAGTCCAAGCGCCACTGAATCCCTGACATAGCTGTAGATGGTGTCGATCGAGAGTACGTCTTTGCCCCATGTCGGAATATCGGCGCCAACTCCGAACTGGTATGCGCCATGGGAGGCGTTGTTCTGGGCATAGCCGCCGAATTGCCAGAGTGCGGCCGCGCGAAACTGGCCGACCTTGAGCCTGTATTTCAGCGACGTCGAGTGTCTGCAATTTTCGGTATTGCCGCCGCCGCACGTGATTCCCTGGAAGCCGATTGGCGAGAAGCCGTAGGAGGCGCCGAACGGATCGTAATCCAGGACTGCATCGAGGGTCAGCGAGTTCTGTCGGAAAACGGTCAAGGTGCCGTAGGTCGGAGAGCTGACACCCACGAAGCCTTGGCCGTTGTACCACTGACCCGCCCGGCTGGAGTCGGAAAACGCAGTTTGCTGGTTCTGGGGGACGCCAATGTTCGCGGCAACCGATCCCGGTCCATCAGATAGCCGCAGGGAATATGGGTCAAATCCGGCGTCCAGCGCGAATACAACGGAGAAGTCTGCGCCGATCGGCTCGGTCCCTTTGATTCCAATGGTGGAGTTGCTGAGCGCGTTGGGCGCTAAAGTCCAAAGGGGTGACCTGTTCTGTTTCTGCACCAGGTATGACGCCGCGACGGCGGACCGTGGGTCGAACGGCGCGCCGTGGCTCTGCCAGCCAACCCCGACGTCGATCGTGCCGTAGACGGTGATACCCTTCCAGGTCAGCAGGCAGTTCGTGGCGACGAAATCCCAGGGATCGGCGCATGGCTTGGGCGCCAAAGCTCCCGCCGCCGACTTGCTGCTGCTGGCTGATTCTGCCTGGGCCTGGGAGGCCGCGAGCACGCCGGCAAGAACAAGCGCCGCTGCCGCAATTCTTGTCCTGATCACGTCAGACCTCCATCGTTTGACGAACCTCCCCAAGTCGCGACGGGAGAGACTAGGATTGAATGATGACTGCCCCGCGGCGGCGCGTCACGGTTGGGCGGTTCCCACTGATGCAAATTCGTCGCAACCGAATTCTGCCGGTGCGCCACAATGCGAGAGGACGCGGATCATGCCAACCCACGGCGCTCTGAAAATTGCGATTTCGCACGACGGGCTTGCATCCGGGGAGCCGTCGGAATGAGGCCGAATATTGCCGCCCCGCGCCCTTCTATTGAGGGGCGAACGCGCCTATATTCCGGCGTCTTTTCCGAGAGGTAGGAATGTTTCGATCGACCTGGACCGCCGTCGTCACGGCCTTGTGCATAGCCTTTTCGGCCCATTTCAATCCGGCCTCAGCGCAGGACCGCCGCGTCCCGTCATCGCCGGCCGAGCTGCGGCTGTCCTATGCGCCGATCGTGCAACGGGTGCAGCCCGCGGTCGTCAACGTCTATGCCGCCAAGGTGGTGCAGAACCGCAATCCGCTGTTGGACGACCCGATCTTCCGCCGCTTCTTCGGCGTGCCGGGTCAGCAGCCCGAGCAGATGCAGCGCTCGCTCGGCTCCGGCGTCATCGTCGATGCCTCCGGTCTCGTCGTCACCAACGTCCACGTCATCGAAGGCGCGGACCAGGTGAAGGTGTCGCTGTCGGACAAGCGCGAGTTCGAGGCCGAGATCCTGCTGAAGGATTCGCGTACCGATCTCGCCGTACTGCGCCTGAAAGACGCCAAGGAAAAATTTCCGACCCTCGATTTCACGAATTCCGATGAACTGTTGGTCGGCGACGTCGTGCTCGCGATCGGCAATCCCTTCGGTGTCGGCCAGACCGTAACCCACGGCATCATCTCGGCGCTGGCGCGCACGCAGGTCGGCATCACCGACTACCAGTTCTTCATCCAGACCGATGCGCCGATCAACCCCGGCAATTCCGGCGGCGCGCTGGTCGACATGAGCGGCAAGCTCGCCGGCATCAACACGGCGATCTATTCGCGCTCCGGCGGCTCGCAGGGCATCGGCTTTGCGATTCCCGCCAACATGGTGCGCGTCGTCGTCGCATCAGCCAAGAGCGGCGGCAAGGCAGTGAAGCGGCCGTGGCTCGGGGCAAAATTGCAAGCGGTGACGCCAGAGATCGCGGAAAGCCTCGGCCTGCGCTCGCCGACCGGTGCGTTGGTCGCAAGCGTGGTGCCCAACGGCCCCGCAGCGAAGGCCGGTCTGAAATCCTCCGACCTCATCACCGGCATCGACGGCCAGACCGTGGATGATCCCAACGCCTTCGACTACCGTTTCGCAACCCGTCCGCTCGGCGGCACCGCGCAGATCGACGTGCAGCGCGGCAGCAAGCCGATCAAGCTGACCGTGGCGCTGGAGACCGCGCCCGATACCGGGCGCAGCGAGCTCGTCGTCACGGCTCGCTCGCCGTTCCAGGGCGCGAAGGTCTCGACCATCACGCCCGCGGTCGCTGACGAGCTGCGTCTGGACGCCGACACCGAAGGCGTCGTGATCACCGATATCGGCGGCGATACCGCGGCTGCCAATGTCGGCTTCCAGAAGGGCGACATCATCCTGGCCGTCAACAACCAGAAGATCAGCAAGACCGGCGACCTCGAGAAGGCCGCAGGCGAGCGGTCGCGGATATGGCGCATCACGCTGGTGCGCGGCGGCCAGCAGATCAACGTCACGTTGGGCGGATGAGTCCGAAGCGACCACAGCAGACGCCGACTCTCTTTGCCGCGGCGGGGCTCGACCACGAGGCGCCGCATCCGCTGCCGGACCGGCTGCGGCCGCGCGCGCTGTCGGAGGTCGTCGGTCAGGACCACATCCTCGGCCCCGACGGCGCGCTGACGCGCATGCTGGAGACGCGCACGCTCGGCTCGCTGGTGTTCTGGGGCCCGCCGGGCACCGGCAAGACGACGGTGGCGCGGTTGCTGGCGGATGCCACCGATCTGCATTTCGAACAGATCTCCGCGGTGTTCTCCGGCGTCGCCGATCTGAAGAAGGCCTTCGACGCTGCGCGCGCCCGCCGCGAGATGGGCAAGGGCACGCTGCTCTTCGTGGACGAGGTGCATCGCTTCAACCGCGCCCAGCAGGATTCCTTTCTGCCCGTGATGGAAGACGGCACGGTGGTCATGGTCGGCGCCACCACCGAGAACCCGTCCTTCGAGCTCAACGCAGCGCTCCTGTCCCGCGCGCGCGTGCTGGTGTTTCGTTCGCTCGATGCCGCCGCGATCGAAAAGCTGTTCGCACATGCCGAGGCGGTCGAGGGCAAGAAGCTGCCGCTCGATGCGGAGGCGCGCGCGGTGCTGGTGCGCATGGCCGACGGCGACGGCCGCGCATCGCTGACGCTTGCCGAAGAGGTATGGCGTTCGGCGCGGGCGGACGAGATTTTCAATGCCGCGCAGTTGCAGGACATCCTGCAACGCCGCGCGCCGATCTACGACAAGTCGGCCGACGGCCATTACAACCTGATTTCGGCGCTGCATAAGTCGGTGCGCGGCTCCGATCCCGACGCCGCGCTGTATTACCTTGCCCGCATGTTAGACGCCGGCGAGGATCCGCTGTTCCTGGCCCGTCGTGTCGTGCGCATGGCGGTCGAGGACATCGGGCTTGCCGATCCGCAGGCGCTCGTCGTCGCCAATGCCGCCAAGGACGCTTTCGACTTTCTCGGCCATCCCGAAGGCGAGCTCGCCATCGCGCAGGCCGTCGTCTATCTCGCCACCGCGCCGAAATCGAACGCGGTCTACACCGCCTTCGGCACGGCGATGCAGGTCGCCAAGCAGGCCGGCTCGCTGCTGCCGCCGAAGCACATCCTCAATTCCCCGACCAAGCTGATGAAGTCGGAAGGCTACGGTGCAGCGTACGAATACGACCACGACGCCCCCGACGCCTTCTCGGGCCAGGACTACTTTCCGGAGGCTCTCGGCCGCCAGACCTTCTACGACCCGCCCGAGCGAGGCTTCGAGCGGGAGATCAGGAAGCGGCTGGATTACTGGGCCAAGCTGCGGAAGGAGCGGGGCGGCTCGCGCTAGAGGCGGCCATTTCGCCGTGACGGGAGCCGGCTTTTAGGGTAGGCAGGCTACCATGAGCCGCCGTATCAAGAGAATGAACCCAAAGCCGCGCTCGCGTGACGAGCGCGATGACTCGCGACCGCATCAGGCGCGCAGCGCGAAGAAGGCCGGGCCACGTCCGGGCGGGAAGCCTGGCGGCAAGCCGCCGCGCTTTGCCGGTGAGCGTGTTGAGCGGCGCGCCCCCGAACGCTCTGAGCGGCGGCCGCCTAAAGCCGCCCTGGAAAGGCCTGCGCAGGAGAAATCCGTCGAGCCGCTGCTGCCGACCAAGGTCCAGACCGTCAAGGTGACGGCCGACGAGAACAACATGCGTGTCGACCGTTTCCTCGAAGCGCGCTTCCCCGGGCTGTCGTTCTCCCATATCCAGCGCGTCGTCCGCAAAGGCGAGCTGCGCGTCGACGGCAAGCGCGTCGACAGCAAGGACCGCCTGGAGGAAGGGCAGAGCGTCCGCATCCCGCCGCTGAAGCTCGATGCGCCGAAGGTCGTCGGCGAGCTCTCGGAAGCTGCGCAGAAGACACTGAAGGCGCTGAAGGACATGACGATCTTCGAGGACGACGACGTCCTCGTCCTGAACAAGCCGGCCGGCCTTGCCGTGCAGGGCGGGTCGGGCATGACGCGGCACATCGACCAGATGCTGGAGGTGATGCGCGACGCCAAGGGCCAGAAGCCGCGGCTCGTGCACCGCATCGACAGGGAGACGTCGGGCTGTCTCCTGATCGCCAAGACGCGCTTCGCCGCCTCGCACCTGACCGGCGCATTCCGCTCACGGTCGGCGCGAAAGGTGTATTGGGCTCTGGTACCGGGCCTGCCAAAGCCCAAGCAGGGCCGCATCTCGACCTTCCTCGCCAAGGAAGAGAGCGAGGACGACACCATCATGCGCATCGCCCAGCATGGCGACGAGGGCGCGAGCCACGCAGTGACCTATTACGCGGTGGTCGAGACCGCCGGCAACAAGCTGACCTGGGTGTCGCTGAAGCCGGTGACGGGCCGCACCCACCAGCTGCGCGCCCACATGGCCCATATCGGCCATCCGATCGTCGGTGATCCCAAATATTTCAACATCGAGAACTGGCAGCTGCCGGGCGGCTTGCAGAACCGGCTGCATCTCTTGGCACGCCGCATCGTCATCCCGCATCCGCGCGGCGGCGTGATCGACGCCACCGCGCCGCTGCCGCCACACATGCAGCAGTCGTGGAACCTGCTCGGGCTGGATGCAACCAGATTTGATCCGATCGAGAACGCGCCTGAAGAATAATTAAGTCAGGTTGAACGGGGGCGATCGGAGCACAACATATCCTCCATGAAACGGTTCTCGCTCTGTCTCATGGTTTTGACCGCACTGCTCTTGGGGCAGGCGGCTCAGGCACAAATTGTGCTGCCGGGCCCCACGCAGGTCGTTCCGCCGCCTTCGCCGCCACCGCCGCCGAAGCTTGAGGTACCGAAAATGCCGCAGCTCGATGCGCCGCCGAGCTACAACTACCGGCCGCTCCCGCGTAATTCGTTCAGCGATCGCTTTTCGAAGTGCCTTGAGGATGCCGCTGGCGCGGGGCTGGGCCCCGCTCACCGCGGCACCTATGCGCTCAGATGCGCGAACTAGGGTCGATCTAGCGGCCAGGCGCGGCGAACAGGGCCGCAACGCCCGCCAAGTTCCCTCGTGCCCGCCGCTCGCTTTATCGGCTGCCGGGTTTATCCTAAAAGCCTGGCATTCAGCGGCAGGGACTGAAAAACCGACATGCGCGAATTGTTCGATGAAGCTGCGGGGCAAGCCCCGCCAGATCCGCGCGAGGCGGCACGCCAGTCGGCGCGTCCGCCGCAGCGCAAGCGCTTCTACAAGGAGGCGGACGTGAGCGAGGCCGATGGCGGATATGCCATTGTGCTCGACGGCAAGCCGATCCGTACGCCGTCCGGTCGGCAGGTGATCATCCCTTCGCGCGACCTTGCCGATGCGGTGGCCGCGGAGTGGGCGGCCCAGGGCGAGACGATCGACCCCATGGCCATGCCGTTGACGCGGATGGCCAACAGCGTGGTGGAGGGTGTCGTCGATCGCGTCGAGCTCGTCAGCGACGACCTCGCCAGATATTTCGAGTCCGATTTGCTGTTCTATCGTGCCGGCCATCCCGAGGGACTGGTCGCCCGCGAGGCCGCGCATTGGGATCCCGTGCTGTTCTGGGCGGCGGAGACGCTGGGAGCGCATTTCATCCTGTCCGAGGGCGTCATGCATGTGAAGCAGCCGGAGCAGGCGCTTCGGGCGGCTCGCGCCGCGCTGCCGCAGGATGCCTGGTCGGTCGCCGCTCTCCATGTGGTGACGACCCTGACCGGCTCGGCGTTGCTGGCGCTGGCGCTCGCCCATGGCGCGCGGGACGCCGGCCAGGTCTGGACCGCCGCCCACGTCGACGAGGACTGGAACGCCGAGCAATGGGGCGTGGACGAGGAGGCAGCCAGGCGCCGGGCCATCCGCCTCAGGGATTTCGAGGCCGCCGTGGCCGTGCTGGCGGCCGCAAGCCCGGCCGGGACCACAGGTCCTTAACGAGAGGTTTACGACGCAGCGTTACGGTGGGCCGGCGCTCCCTGAGGCCGCTGAGATGCCGACGCCGGTCACTTCCATTGCTCCCGTCAGCGCCGCCAGCCCCTCGGCTGATGCGGCGACGCCCGATCTTGTGCTTCAAGCCGGCAGTGTCGTCGATGCGAGGGTCGTCAGTGTCCTCGCCGACAATCTGGTGCGGATCGCGATCGCAAATCTATCGCTCGACGTGATGTCGGAAGTCGCGCTGTCGCCCGGGCAAAATCTCCAGCTGGCGGTGTCGCGGAACGACGGTACCGTCCGTCTTGCCGTCGTCGGCGGGGCGGGCGAGGCGGCCGCCGACGTGGTCACGCTGACGCCGCGTGCGGCCTCGCTGGTGGAGAGTCCGCCGCTTGCGCCGTCGGCGGGCGCCGCGCGCAACACGCTGACACCTCCGGAGCAAGTCGCCGTCACGGTGGCTTCGGCCGATGCCGTCACCAGGCAGGGCAGCCAGGCGCCGCTGTTTGCCAATCTGGCCGCCGTCGTCACCGGCAGCGATCTGCCCGCGGGCTTGAAGCAGGCGGTGCTGGCCGTGCTGTCTCAGCAGACGCCGCTCGATACCGGGCTTGCCGGCGGCGATATCGAATCCGCATTCCAGAAGTCGGGGCTGTTCCTCGAGGCTTCGCTCGCCGCAGGCGCAACACCGTCGTCAGGCACAATGCCAGATCTGAAGGCGGCGCTGCTGGTGCTGCGCCAGGCGCTGTCCACGATTGAGAGGGCCGTGCCACCGATGCAAGGCGCTTCAACTCCTGCCGGCGCTGCGGGGACACCGCAGGTCGGCATCGCACCGGCTCCGGCCGCTGGAGCGGCGCAGGCGGCATCGCCATCAATCGAAATCGCGCAACAGCCGCAAACGCCGGGCCGCGCCAATCCCGCCGCTGCCGTGCTCGCCGACATCGCCGGCGGGGCTTCGCAGGCGGCGACGTCGCGGATCATGTCCGTCGGCCTTGCCGCGAGCCTGCTGCAAGAGGTCGCGCAGAACCTGCCGCGCCTGACCGGCAACGTGCCGGGCTCCGACAAGGCCGTACCGGACGGCCACGTCTTCGAGGCTGCCGCACACGCGACGCCCCCGCCATTCCGCGGTGCGCTGCCGGCGCCGCAGCCCATCGCCGCGCCATCGCTGGCGCCGGATACGCCGCTCGCTGCCACCGTGCATCGCCTGCTCGACGACACCGATGCGGCGATCGCGCGGCAGACGCTGCTGCAAATCGCTTCGCTCCCCGATCGCATCGATGCCAGCGGGCACCGCATCGATCCGGCCGTGCCGCAGTGGAATTTCGAGATTCCGTTCGCGACCCCGCAGGGCACCGCGATGGCGCAGTTCGAGATCTCGCGCGACGGCGGCAATGAGTCCGGCGATCCCGCCCAGCGCACCTGGCGCGCGCGCTTCTCCCTCAATGTGGAGCCGGCCGGACCCGTGCATGCGTTGATCACGCTGAACGGCGACAAGACGTTCGTGCGGATGTGGGCGGAGCGGCCGGCGACCGCGCAGCAGCTCCGTGCCGGCGTCGGTGAGCTCAGCCAGGCATTGACGAGAGCCGAGCTCAAGCCCGGCGACATCGTGGTCCGCGACGGGCCGCCGCCGCAGCCGGCGCCGGCCCGCGCCGGGCACTTCCTGGATCGCGCGACATGAGCGATCCATCCAAGCTTGCGATCGCGCTCCATTACGAGAAGGGCACCAACGCGCCTGTCGTGGTCGCCAAAGGCAAGGGCATGATCGGCGAAAAGATCGTCGAGATCGCCAAGGCCCACGACATCCCGATCGAGGAGAACGAGATTCTGGCCGGCGCGCTGTCCAGGGTCGAACTCGGCGACGAGATCCCGCCGGATCTCTACAAGGCCGTCGCCGAGGTGCTGGTGTTCGTGCTGCGGCTGTCGGGCCGGGGACGGTAAGAATAACCTGTCATCGTTTCACCACGTAGCGGCTGCATGGTCGCGCGGCCTCCCACAGTTCACGGATATCACTTTTGCTGACCCGTCGTTCCACCCTAGGTCTTCTCGCCGCAGCCGCGGTTCTGCCATCCCGCGCGCGCGCCCACGTCGCGCCGCCGCGCAATGAAATCCGTGAGAGTCTTGCAAAACGCTTCACCGATCTCGGCACATCCGGCACCTTCGTCGGCTACAAGGTCGAGGACTATCTGATCGTCGCCAGCGACAAGGAGCGCTCGGGTGAGGGCAAGCTGCCGGCCTCGACCTTCAAGATTCCGAACGCGCTGATTGCGCTGGAGACCGGAGTGGTCGCGGACCCCGACAAGGACGTGTTTCCCTGGGACGGCGTCAAGCGCCCGATCGAGGCCTGGAACAAGGATCACACGCTGCGCAGCGCCATCGCGGTGAGCGCGGTGCCGGTCTTTCAGGAGATTGCACGGCGCATTGGCCAGGAACGCATGCAGAAATATGTCGACGAGTTCGACTACGGCAATCGCGACATCGGCGGCGGCATCGACCAGTTCTGGCTCACCGGCGCCCTGCGCATCGATCCGGTCGAGCAGGTCGATTTCGTCGACCGGCTGCGCCGCCGCGTGCTGCCGATCTCAAAGCGCAGCCAGGATCTCGTCGCTGACATCCTGCCGGTGACCAAGGTCGGCGACAGCGTCATCCGCGCCAAGTCGGGCCTGCTCGGGGCCGAGCGCGGCGAGCCGTCGCTCGGCTGGATGGTCGGCTGGGCCGAGAAGGGGGAGGCGCACACCGTGTTCGCGCTCAACATGGATTGTAAGGAGCCGCGTCTCGTCGGCGAGCGCATGCCGCTGACGCAAGCCTGTCTTGCCGAGATCGGCGCGATCTGACTCCAGCGCCCGTTGCCCCTGACCTGGCTTGAACGGCGCCTGTAAGAACTCCTCCACGGCGGAGGGGGGCGGGAGTCCAAGCTTCGCAGGGTCGCGCGCCGGTCAGGCGTCCTTCTGGCGGCCGATCCGGCCGAGATGGGTGAAGCCGAACCCTGCGGAATATTTCAGGCCGTAGCCGAGCGCCCGGTCGATGCCGATATGGGCAAGCCAGATCAAGGCAATTGACAAAGTGAGGGGCGAGGCGAGGCCGAAGCCCAGCGTCAGCAGCGCCACCGGCGCCATGTAGCTGTGAGCGGCGTTGTAGACCATCGCGCCGAACCTGGCGTCGGACAGGTATGCCAGGAAGCTCAGATCGGGCACGAAGAAGAGCAAGGCAAAAACCAGCCAGGACCCGTCCCAGGCGGCGTAGAGCGTCACCATCCCTGCGAACAGGGTCAGGCCCTCCAGCCGCAACAGGATGTTAACGCTGCCCGTCGCCGCGCCCGCCTCGGCCATTCCTTCGCTCATGTTCGTCTCCTAGGCAAAGCTCTGTAATTCCTTGCGCTTTCACGCTGCGGCAGGGCAGCCCTGCGACGCCGAAAGCCGCTTCCCGGCCCGCAAAATGCCGTGTTAGAACCCCGCATCACTTAAGAACTGGCGGGAGCAAATGAAACACATCCTGGACGCCCTCGAAGACCGTCGCGCCGCCGCAAAACTCGGCGGCGGGGAAAAGCGCATCGAGGCGCAGCACGCCCGCGGCAAGCTGACGGCGCGCGAGCGCATCGAGCTGCTGCTCGACAAGGGGTCGTTCGAGGAGTTCGACATGTTCGTCGAGCACCGCTCCACCGAGTTCGGGATGGAGAAGACCAAGGTTCCCGGCGACGGCGTCGTTACCGGCTGGGGCACCGTCAACGGCCGCAAGACGTTTGTCTTCGCCAAGGACTTCACCGTGTTCGGCGGCTCGCTGTCCGAGACCCACGCGCTGAAGATCACGAAACTTCAGGACATGGCGATGAAGGCGAGGGCGCCCATCATCGGCCTCTATGACGCGGGCGGCGCCCGCATCCAGGAAGGCGTCGCCGCGCTCGCCGGCTACTCCTACGTCTTCCGCCGCAACGTGCTGGCCTCGGGCGTGATCCCGCAGATCTCCGTCATCATGGGCCCCTGCGCCGGCGGCGACGTCTATTCGCCGGCCATGACCGACTTCATCTTCATGGTGAAGAACACCAGCTACATGTTCGTCACCGGCCCGGACGTCGTGAAGACCGTCACCAACGAGGTCGTCACCGCCGAAGAGCTCGGCGGCGCCTCGGTGCACGCGACGCGCTCCTCGATCGCGGACGGCGCCTTCGAGAACGACGTCGAGACGCTCTTGCAGATGCGGCGCCTGATCGACTTCCTGCCGTCCAACAATACGGATGGCGTGCCGGAATGGCCGAGCTTCGACGACATCGGCCGGGTCGACATGTCGCTCGACACGCTGATCCCCGACAATCCGAACAAGCCTTACGACATGAAGGAGCTGATCCTGAAGGTCGTGGACGAGGGCGACTTCTTCGAGATCGCGGACATGTTCGCCAAGAACATCGTCACCGGTTTCGGCCGCATCGCCGGCCGCACCGTCGGCTTCGTCGCCAACCAGCCGATGGTGCTCGCCGGCGTGCTCGACAGCGATGCCTCGCGGAAAGCGGCCCGCTTCGTCCGCTTCTGCGACGCCTTCAACATCCCGATCGTGACTTTCGTCGACGTGCCGGGCTTCCTGCCGGGCACCGCGCAGGAATATGGCGGCCTGATCAAGCACGGCGCGAAGCTGCTGTTTGCGTATTCGCAATGCACCGTGCCGCTGGTGACGATCATCACCCGCAAGGCCTATGGCGGCGCCTTCGACGTCATGGCCTCCAAGGAGATCGGCGCCGACATGAACTACGCCTGGCCGACCGCCCAGATCGCCGTGATGGGCGCCAAGGGCGCGGTCGAGATCATCTTCCGCTCCGACATCGGCGACCCCGACAAGATCGCGGCCCGAACGAAGGAATACGAAGACCGCTTCCTCTCGCCCTTCATCGCCGCCGAGCGCGGCTATATCGACGACGTCATCATGCCGCACTCGACCCGCAAGCGCATCGCCCGCGCGCTGGCGATGCTGAAGGACAAGAAGACGGAAATGCCGGCGAAGAAGCACGACAATTTGCCGTTGTGAGGGAAGTGTACCCGGATGAGTGTATCGACATCCGGGTTCTTGCTCATGTCGCTCCGCTCATGCGGGCTACGGCGCAAGATCCGGGGAAAGCAGGGTAGTCGAAGGCCAGTCTTATATGCCGGACGTTTTCGAATTGCCTGAGGACCACCCGCTACGGGTTGCACATAAGAAGTGCAGCAATCACCGTGCGGAGATCGAAAGCAGTCGGCTTTGCGGTTGTTTCTATTGCAAGCAGACGTTTGACCCCGATCGGATTGTCGAGTGGGTTGATAAGGATTCCACCGCCCTGTGCCCCGAGTGTGGAATCGACAGTGTTCTTGGGGACGCCTCAGGAGTGCAGATCAACAAGTCCTTCTTGGAGGCGATGCACTCGGCCTGGTTTGCTGTCCGCTAGGCCGCTGGCATCAAGCTCCGTTCGAGACCAAGCATCGGCGATCTGGACCCAATGACCGACGACGACCCGACCGACGAAATCTCCGACATCGAAGATCGCATCGAGCGGCTCGCCGAGATCGCCGAGCGCTGCCGGAAGTACATCCTGGCGTCGAAGATCGCGATCGGGGGCGGGGCAGCGCTGCTGGTGGTGACGATCCTCGGCGTGTTTGGATTTGGTCAGACTGCCGCGCTCGGTTCGATCGCCCTGGTGCTCGGCGGGATCGTCTCGCTCGGCTCGAACGTCTCGACGTTGCGGCAGACGGACGAGGCCATCAGCGCTGCGGAGGCGCGGCGTGCGGCGCTGATCGGCAGCATCGACCTCCGTGTCGTTGCCGATGCGCCGCTGAAGCTGGTGTGACGCGCGCCAGCACGCCTCACGCGGCGGTCTTGAGCGTCAGCTCCGACAATTCCGTGCGGCATTCGGCGGCGAAGGCTTGCAGCCGCTCGGCGGTCTGGCGGTCGAGGATGGCTTTGGCCAGCCGCTCGGCGCGAGCGATCTGTCGCTTGAGATATTCGATGCGGACCATGTGTCACCTTTCGATTGCTTCCGTCCGGTGCTGGCGACTCTATAGGCCAGGAGCTGGATTGAATGTGTGAGCCACATCACACCCCGCGCGTCGCATCCGCCGCAGCGAAATGCGCCATCTGGTCGGCATGGGCCTTGGCGAACGCCGGGCGGCCGGTGGTACGCGCGACGTAGGCGCGGCAGGCAGGATTGTCCGCCAGCCCGCCGAAACCGTCGACGACGCGCAGCACATCCGACATCAGGATGTCGGCGACGGAGAAGGAGCCGGCCAGCCATTCGCGGCCGGCCAGCACCGGCTCGAGATGCTTGAGCCGAAGCTTGAGGAAGTCGTCCACGAACTTCCACGCCGCCGTGTCAGTCGGATGTCCCATGAACTTCGACATTCCCCAGGGCAGGCTGGCCATCTCCACTGAATTGAGCGCCGCGAACACCCATTCCGTTGTCTCGGCGCGGCCGCGCGGATCGGATGGCATCAGCTTCTCGCTGAGCCCACCGAGATGCAGCAGGATTGCGCCGGTCTCGAAGATCGAGATGTCGCCGTCGGTCAGCCACGGCACCTGGCCGAACGGCTGGTGCGCGAAATGCGCAGGCCCGCGATCGTCGAACGGGGCGCTTGCGACGCGATAGGGCAGCGCCGCCTCTTCGAGGGCCCAGCGCACACGAAGGTCGCGCACAAAGCCTCGCGGTGCTTCGGGAACCCAATTGAAGGTGGTCAGGGTGAGGTCGGTCATTTGCTGTCTCCGATTTCGAAGCAAAGGACGAGCGAAGGGCTCCCATTCCGACATCGGGGCCGTCATTTTTTGTCGTCGTCGGCTTAACCGGCTAAGCTTGCCCCAAACAACAGGAGGAAACCCGATGCCCGCTGCCTTCTTCGTCGTCCGCGCCACCGTCCCCGACGCCAGCAAGCGCGCCGCCTTCGACCGATGGTACGAGACGGAACACCTGCCCGATGCGGTGAAGGCGTTCGGCGTGAGCAAGGCCTGGCGGTTCTGGAGCCTGGATGATCCCTCGCTGCACCAGGCGATGTATCAGTTCGATGACGAGGCAAAGCTGAACGCGATGCTGAAAGGTGACGCGCTACAAAATCTCGTTGCCGACTTCAATCGCGACTGGCCCGACGTCAAGCGCACGCGCGAAACGCTGGTGCTGGCACAGGAGTTTGCGAAATAAGCGGGAGACATCCGCGGCTCAATTAATCTGAACGCGCGATTCAGCTTCGGTTCATGTCGTGAACGCGACACTTCCTCTGCATCACAGTCACGATGACCAAAGGAAGAAATGATGGAGCGCCGGAACTTTTTGAAACTTGCATTGGGGGTGACAGCGGGCGCCGCCGCCTTCGCCGCAACGGCCGCGCAGGCCGCGCCGCTGTCACCGCAGCCGGTCGGTGATCCCGCCCGTACGCCTCAGGGCAATTCCGACGCTCATCCCGCGGTCACCACCAGCGAGGAAGCCGCCAAGCTGACGCCGGAGCAGGTTCACTACGGCCATCACCGCCACTGGGGCTGGCGCCACCGTCATTGGCGCCGGCATCGCCGCCGCTGGCACCGCCGCCATCACTGGTAAGCTCGCGACGTTCGCGGATTGAAAGGGGATCGCCGCCGGCGGTCCCCATTTCGATTCTGGAAGCGCCCAGGTCCATGGCGGACGAAGCGTCGGCAGCAACTCCAAAAAAAGTGGCCGCGCTGGCTTTTGCCGCGCGGCCACTTTGAACGCAAATGGACGAGGTCAGAACGGGCGGCAGCGGCCGGCGTACCAGCGGAATCCGTAGGGGCAAACACGCGCGCGAGGCACAACGACGACCGGCGCCGGGGCAACCACCACCGGAGCGGGGCGAACGACCACCGGGCCGCGCATCGGACGGCAGCCGCCATAGGGGCCGCGGTACCAACCCGGGCCGCAACCGCCGGCGGCGCTGGCCGCCTCGCTGAAACCGACGACCGCGCTGGCGAGCATGACGGCGGCAAACAGGTATTTCATTGGGTCTTCCTTCTCGTCCTTGGAGGCAGGCTAGGGGAATGGCGCTTTTGGCGCACAATGATTCAAGAGACACGATTCGACACGTTAAATCTGGGGCGTGCCGACACGTTGCGATCCAAACCTGCCAATCATGACCTGAATGCGGCATGAACGGTCCGCGCATCCTGCCTCAGACGACACGCAAGTGTCGCTAGCGGCCGAGAAAGCCAAGCACCAGCTCCTCGTACTTCTCGGGCGCCTCCAGGAAGACGAGATGCCCGGTGTTCGGAATCACTTCTGCCCGCGCATTCGGCATCTTCGCCGCCAGGGCCTTCGCCAGTTCGGCGTTCTGCCCCATCTTGGCCCGCAGTGCCTCGGGCGCGAGTGGCCGGCCCGGCGCGTTGTGGTCGTCGGCCCCCATGATGAACAGCGTGGGCAGCGCGATGAGCGGGATCTCGTGCGCCACCGGCTCCCGGTAGATCATCTGGCCGGAACTGACGAAGGCGCGCAGCCAGCGCGGATAGTCGGGGCTGCCCTTGATGTTGAATCGGGCATCGATGAACGGCGTGATTGCCTCGGCCGGCAGCTTGATCGCGTAATTGGTCTGGAGCTGCTTGCGATAGCCCTCCGCCGTGAGCTTGTCCTCGGTCTCGATCATCTTCTCGGTCGGCGTCGGGGGCACGTAGAGGCGGTAATCCTCCAGCCCGATCGGCGCGGTCAGCACCAGATGGGCGACGCGGTCGGGATAGGCGCGGGCGATGCGCACGCCGAGCATGCCGCCGAGCGAGTGGGCGACGACCTCGGCCTTGTCGATCTTGAGGTGATCGAGCAGCGCAATGGTGTTGCGCGCCAGATTGTCGAAATGCAGTTCGCCCTGCGGCTTGGAGGATTTGCCGAATCCGATCTGGTCCGGCACCACGACGCGAAAACCGGCCTCGCCCAGCATCTTGATCACGGGGGCCCAATAGCTCGACGGGAAATTGCGCCCGTGCAGCAGTACGACGGTGCGGCCGTTCGGCTGCGCGGGAGACACGTCCATGTAGGCCATGCTTAGTTGCTCGCCGTCGTTGACGACCGGCAGGAGGTGCACGGGGTAGGGATAGGCAAAGCCTTCGAGCGCGATGCCATAGGGCTCGCGGGGCGGCGTGTCCGCGGCGCGCGTGGGCGTGAAGGGGAAAGCGAGGAGGGCGACCGCGAGTGCGGCGGAGAGGATGCGGATCATGGGGGTCTCGTGGTTAGCCATGTCGTTCCGGGGCGATGCGAAGCATCGAACCCGGAACCTCGTCATTCCGGGCTCTGCTCTACGAGCCGCCCCGGATTGACGTGGCCATAAACGCGTGGATGGCCGGGTCAAGCCCGGCCGCGACGAGAGCTCGCATTCACACGCAAACGTGCGAACCCACGCGCTCCGCGTGATCAGTCCTGCACGCTGCCGAACAGCGCGGCGAACTGCTTCTCGCCGGTGCGGGTGAAATTCACCACGCGGCTGCCGGGCGTGGCATCGCGCGAGGCCCATTTCAGCTCGGCGAAACGCTGCATCAAGGCCGCGCCCAGCGTGCCGGCCAGATGGTGGCGCCGCTCGCTCCAGTCGAGGCAGGCCTTGCACACCGGACGGCGCGGATGAGCCAGCATCTCGGGCGAGATCTGCAAATGTTTGGCGAGGAAGCGCTCGCCCTCGGCCGTCAGCTCGATATCCTGCTTCTTCTGCCTGACCAGGTTTCGCTCGCGCATGGTGTCGAGCATCTGCACGCCGAGATCGCCGGCGAGATGGTCGTAACAGATCCGCGCCCGCCGCAGCGCCGGATCCTTCGGTCCGGTGCGCACGCGCATGTGGCCGGTCCGCGCGGCGAGGCCCGCGAGGCCCTCGAGCACCCCGGCGACGTCGTCATCGGTGAGGCGGTAGTAGCGGTGGCGGCCCTGCTTCTCCGGCTCGATGAGGCCGCCGGCCTCGAGCTTCGACAGATGCGAGCTTGCGGTCTGCGGCGTGATGCCGGCCTCCTGCGCCAGCTCGCTCGCAGTGAGCGCGCGGCCGTTCATTAGCGCGGTCAGCATGTTGGCGCGGGCGGGGTCGCCGACCAGCGAGGCGACCATGGCGATGTCGGGGCCGGATTTCATGCTTCGATGGTAGCCGAAGCATCGCGGGCGGGCAAGCGCGTAGCGTGTATCTGCAAACACGTCATTGCGAGCAGAGCGAAGCAATCCAGTGCTTCAGCGGCGACGGCGTCGCTTTGCGTTCTCGACGAGAAAATCAGGATCCATCATGCCCGTCACCGTCTTCATCCGCTACCAGCTCGATCCGTTCAAGCGCGCGCAGTTCGAGGAGTATTCGAAGCGCTGGCTCACCATCATCCCGAGATGTGGCGGCGAGTTGATCGGCTACTTCATGCCGCACGAGGGCACCAACAACATCGCGTTCGCCTTGATTTCGTTCGAGAGCCTTGCAGCGTACGAATCCTATCGCAAACGGCTGCGCGCCGATCTCGACGGCACGGCGAATTTCAACTTCGCGGAGGCCGAGAAATTCATCCTCGCGGAAGAGCGCACCTTCCTGCGCAAGGTGGTATTGTAGGCCATCAATGCAAGGAGATGCCCATGATCGCCGTGATCTTCGAAGTCTGGCCCAAGCCGGAACACCGCCAGGATTATTTCGACCTCGCGGCCGACCTCAAGCCGCTGCTGCAAACCATCGACGGCTTCATCTCGGTCGAGCGCTTCGAGAGCCTGACCGAGAAGGGCAAGATCCTGTCGGTGTCGTTCTGGCGGGATGAGGCAGCCGTGCAGGCCTGGCGCAACACGATGGAGCATCGCCGCACGCAGGCGAAAGGGCGTGCAAAAATCTTCGCGGACTATCATCTGCGCATCGCCAGCGTGATCCGGGATTACAGCATGACCGACCGCGAGCAGGCTCCGAAGGATAGCCGTGCGGTGCACGACGCCCACTAGCGCACTTGAAGACGCGCGCCTATCTCTGCGCAGCAACGAGGGAGAGAAACATGCACGTGACGACCGCGGACAAGCGCGCGACATTCAGGAAGATGCACGAGAGCGGCTGCTTCATCCTGCCCAATCCGGTCGATGTCGGCAGCGCGAAAGCCTTGCAACATCTCGGTTTCAAGGCGATCGCGTCCTCGAGCGCAGGCTTTGCCTGGACCATCGGCAAGGCCGACAACCACGTCAGCGTCGAGGACGTCTGTCAGCATCTGGCAGCATTGAGCTCGGCCGTCGACATTCCCGTGAACGCCGATTTCGAGGGCGGCTTTGCCGTCGAACCGGACAGGGTCGCCGACAATGTCGAGCGCTGTGTGCGTACCGGCGTCGCGGGCCTCTCGATCGAGGATTCCACCGGCGACAAGGACAAGCCGCTCTACGAAAGCGCGCTTGCGGTCGAGCGCATCAAGGCCTCGCGCAAGGCGATCGGCGACAGCGGCACGCTGCTGGTCGGCCGCTGCGAGGCTTACTTGTGGGGCATCACCGACCTCAAGCTCGTCATCGATCGGCTGACGGCTTATGCCGATGCCGGCGCCGACTGTCTCTACGCGCCGGGCCTGAAGAGCCGCGAGGACATCGCCGCGGTGGTGAAGGCGGTGCATCCAAAGCCGTTCAACCTCCTGATCGGCGCGTCCGGCCTGTCGCTGCAGGAAGCCCGAGATCTCGGCGTGCGCCGCATCAGTGTGGGCGGCTCGCTCGCCCGCGCCGCCTGGGGCGGCTTCATGCGCGCTGCAAAGGAGATGGCGGAGAAGGGAACGTTCACGGAGCTTGCCGGCGGCTATTCCGGCGGCGAACTCAACAAGATGTTCAGCTAGGCCAACGAAAAGCGGCGGGATGTTGCATCCCGCCGCTCTCACGTCTCATTGCGAACTGTTACTTCGCGCCGCTGGGCGGCGTCTGCGCATCCGGCGCCGGCTTTGCAGCAGGCGTATCGGGAGCCGGGGCAGCAGGCCTGCTCGGCGCCGCACCTGTGGTCACGCCCGGCTCGGTGTTGTTGCGCGGGGTCACGTCGCGCATGCCCGGAGGCGCCGCCGGATTGGTCGGTTGCGTCTGCGCAGTCTGCGAGGCCGGCGTGTTGCTGGCCTGGTTGGTCGTGGTGGTATTGTTCAAGCCGTAGAACACCGCGCCCAGCACCAGCGCGACCGCTACCGCAAACAGCGCGATCTTGCCGCTGGAGGCAGGGCCTTCCCCGAGTTCGGGATCGGCTTGAAGGTCGGCATCCCGGCGCGCCGCGCGAGCAAACTCATCGTCGGCGAGGTTCGGGCGATACGGATCGTTGGGAAAACGGTCGTCAGCCATCGATTGGATCTCCTCGGGTTATGACGTCGGGACAACCCTCAGGTGCGAGATTCCGTTCCGCGCCACCCAATGCTTTCGTCGCATGTTGCTCTCCTGTCGGGAATCGGGAACCTGTTCGCTCGGGAACTGGACGCGAGTTCCATGGGCGCGACGAGGAGCGAAGCCGATGTGGAGTCTGCCGCCGACCGATAGCGTGCTGCACTTTCTGGCCCTCGTCGCCTTGACGGCGGAGGGCATGACGGCAGCATTGGCCGCGGGGCGGCGCAGCATGGATTATGTCGGCGTTTGTCTTCTCGCCTGCATCACCGCGCTTGGCGGCGGCACGCTGCGCGATCTGTTTCTCGGTCACTATCCGCTGGTGTGGGTGGCCAACCCGATCTACCTTGCTCTGCCGGGTGGGGCGGCGCTGCTGACGATCCTGATCGCGCGCCTCGTGCATCGGCTGCACCTCGCCTTCATCGTGCTCGATGCGATCGGCCTCGTTGTTTTCACCATGATCGGCTGCAACGTCGCTTGGCAGATGGACGCCTCGCTGCCGATCGTGATCGTCTCGGGCATGGTGACGGGCTGCGCCGGCGGCGTGTTGCGCGATGTGCTCTGCAACGACGTGCCGCTGCTGTTTCGATCCGAGCTCTATGCCAGCGTCTCGGTCGTCACGGGCTTGTTCTACGCCACGGCGTTCGGCTTCAATCTCAATGCCGAGCTCTGGACGATCTTGACCTTCGTGCTCGGCCTCAGCTTCCGCCTGCTCGCGGTGCACTACAGATGGGAGATGCCGAAATTCGTGTTCGCGGGGGATGAGGAGAAGGAGCGGTGAGCGCTGTCGCGCGCGAGTGGCGAATAGCGAATGGTTCTCGGCCATTCGCCACTCGCTATTCCCCACTCGCCTCTCTCTTCCTCGCCCTCGCCACCTGGGCCGGCGTCACCAGCAGGCCCGCATTGCCCCAGGAATTGCGGATGTAATTCGTCACCGCCGCGATCTCGTCGTCGGACAGTTGCTTGGCATAACCCGGCATCTCCCCGGTGTTGGGCGCGCGCGGTGTGGTCACGGTGTGGGCGCCGTCGAGGATGATGCGCAAGGTGGAGGATGGGTTGTTGGATTGCAGCAGCGCATTGCCCGGCAACGGCGGATAGATCCGCGGGGCGCCGGAGCCGTCGGCCTCATGGCAGGCGATGCAGAGTTTTGCGTAGACGGCCTGGCCGGCCTTCATCTCGGCATCGTCCGGCGGCGTCACGATCGTCTCGCGTCGCGTCGACGGCAGGCTCTTCAAGTAAATGGCGATTGCGCGCACATCGGCATCGCTCATTTTCGCGGTCGAGTTGACGACGACCTCTGCCATCGGCCCGCCGGCATGGCTCTTGGCGTTGCGCCCGCTTTGCAGATACTCCGCAATGTCCTCCTCGCTCCACGATTTCAGCCCGGTGCGGACGGCGCCATCGAGGCGGGGGGCAAACCAGCCTCCGACCTCGTTGCCGGATAGCGCCTGCGCGTCCCTGTCGGCGCCGAAATAGTTCTTCGGCGTGTGGCAGGCGCCGCAATGACCGAGCCCGGTGACGAGATAGCCGCCTCTGTTCCAGGCCGCGCTCTTGCTCTGGTCCGGCTCGAACAGGCCGGGCTTGAAGTACATGGCGTTCCACAGCCGTATCAGGCCGCGATAGCCGAACGGCCAGCGCAGTTCCGGCGGCTTGTTGCGGTTCGCCACGGGCGCCAGCGTGGCGAGATAAGCGCGGATCGCCAGCGTGTCGTCCTTCGTCATTTTGGTGAAGTAAGGATAGGGAAACGCCGGGTAATAGTTCGAGCCGTCGGGCGCGATGCCGTAGCGCAGCGCACGGGTGAAATCGGCATCCCTCCAGGCGCCGATTCCGGTGTCGCGGTCAGGCGTCAGGTTCGGCGCAAAGATCGCGCCGAACGGCGTGTCGATCCGCTTGCCGCCCGCGAACGGCTTGGCCGGATCGGCGGTGTGGCAGCCCGCGCAGTCGCCGGCCTCGACCAGCGCCTTGCCGTAGGCGATCAGCTCCGGCGATGGTTCGGCAGCAAGGGCTGCATTCGCAACTGCACTGCACAACGCGATCACAGCCAGAATCGTCCGCATCGAAGGCGTCTCCTGCGACCAATCGCCGTCATCGGCGCCATGGGGGCGGCCATTCATTTCGCGACGGCGGGGGTATGGTGACACAAATTGAAAATGCCCGGCGTGTTTGAGGCCACGAAATTGCGATTTTTACCCGGCGCGCCCTTTCGTCCAGATTTGTGGTGCGGATCATGAAATATCCGACATAGAGTGGCGGTGATGGCCGGCGCGCCCTAGCTAAAAACAACGGGCAGGCAACGGCTTAAGCGGCTTTTAGATAACAAGGGCCTGAGCAGGGCGAAACGAGGACAGCATGGGCATCAACCAGGGTCCGATCAGTCTCGATCAGAAATACACCCAGCAGACCGGACACGTCTTCACCACGGGCATTCAGGCCCTGGTTCGCCTGCCGATGGCCCAGATCCGGCGCGACCGCGCCAATGGCCTCAACACCGCGGGCTTCATCTCCGGCTATCGCGGCTCGCCGCTCGGCGGCTACGACCAGCAGCTTTTTGCAGCCCGCAAGCATCTCGAGCAGTACAACATCAAGTTCCAGCCCGGCGTGAACGAGGACCTGGCGGCCACCGCCGTCTGGGGCTCGCAGCAGCTCAACCTCTCGCCCGGTGCCAAATACGACGGCGTGGTCGGCATCTGGTACGGCAAGGGCCCGGGCGTCGACCGCTGCGGCGATGTGTTCCGCCACGGCAACGCCGCCGGCTCGGCCAAGAACGGCGGCGTGCTCTGCCTTGCCGGCGATGACCACGGCGCAAAATCCTCCACCGTTCCGCATCAGTCGGACCACGCCTTCATCTCGGCGCTGATGCCCTATCTCTATCCCTCCAGCATCCACGAGATGATCGAGATGGGACTGCTCGGCATCGCGATGTCGCGCTATTCCGGCTGCTGGGTCGGCATGAAGGTGATCACCGAGACGGTGGAGACCACCGCCGAGATCGACCTCACCGACGAGATGAAGCCATTCATCATTCCCACCGATTTCGAGCTGCCGCCCGGCGGTCTCAACCTGCGCTGGCCCGATGACCGCTTCGAGCAGGATCGCCGCCTGCAGGACTACAAGGGCTTTGCCGCGATCGCCTTCGCGCGTGCCAACAAGGTCAACCGCGTCACCATGGATTCGCCGAACGCCCGCTTCGGCATCATGGCGTCGGGCAAGAGCTATGAGGACGTGCGCCAGGCGCTGCGCGAGCTGGGGATCACCGAGGAGGTCGCCGCCAAGATCGGCCTTCGCCTCTACAAGATCGGCATGCCCTGGCCGCTTGAGCCGGAAGGCGTGCGGCAGTTCGCGGTCGGGCTCGAAGAGATTTTCATCGTCGAGGAACGCCGCGAGATCGTCGAGAACCAGGTCAAGCAGGAGCTGTTCAACTGGCGCGACGACGTCCGTCCACGCATCGTCGGCAAGATGGACGAGCACGACAAGCGCTTCCTGACCTTCGCCGCCGAGCTCAGCGTCGCCTCGCTTGCGACCTCGCTCACGGAACGCCTGCTTCGACTTAATCTCAACCCCGAAATCGCGGAGATGCTCCGCGTCAAGGCCGACTGGTTCAACGGCCGTCAGGCCACCCAGATGCAGGCGGTTGCGCCTGTCTCCCGCACCCCGTACTTCTGCTCCGGCTGTCCCCACAACACATCCACCAAAGTCCCCGAAGGCAGCCGCGCACTCGCCGGCATCGGTTGTCACTTCATGGCGCTGTGGATGGACCGCTCGACCGAGACCTTTACGCATATGGGCGGCGAGGGTGTGCCGTGGGTCGGCATCGCGCCCTTCACCAACGAGAACCACATCTTCGCCAATCTCGGCGACGGTACCTATTTCCACTCCGGCTTGCTCGCCATTCGCCAGGCGGTCGCCTCCAAGACCAACATCACCTACAAGATCCTCTACAACGACGCCGTCGCCATGACCGGCGGCCAGCGCCATGACGGCGATCTCTCGCCGCAGCAGATCACCTTCCAGCTCCACGCCGAGGGCATCCGCGAGATCTATCTGGTCTCGGAGGCGCCCGACGCCTATCCGGCCGACACCATCGCGCCCGGCGTGAAGAAGTATCACCGCGACGAACTCGACAGCGTCATGAAGATGTGCCGCGAGTACAAGGGCACCTCGGCGATCGTCTTCGTGCAGACCTGCGCGGCCGAAAAGCGCCGCCGCCGCAAGCGCGGCCTGATGGAGGATCCGGCGCGCCGCGTCATGATCAACCCCGCCGTTTGCGAAGGCTGCGGCGACTGCTCGGTGCAGTCGAACTGCATCTCGGTCGAGCCGCTGGAGACCGAGTTCGGCCGCAAGCGCGCCATCAACCAGTCCTCGTGCAACAAGGACTATTCCTGCCTGAAGGGCTTCTGCCCGTCCTTCGTCACCGTCGACGGCGGCAAGCCGCGTCACCGTGCGCCGGCCGAGCTCAGCGAGATCGGCGAGCTGCCTGAGCCGGCCTCGCGACCGACTCTCGACAAGCCCTACAACATCGCGGTCGGCGGCGTCGGCGGCACCGGCGTGCTCACGATCGGCGCGCTGCTCGGCATGGCCGCCCATATCGAGGGCAAGGCCTCGATGATCCTCGACATGTCGGGCCTTGCGCAGAAGGGCGGGGCGGTGCTCAGCCACGTTCGCCTGTCGGATCATCCGGCGGAGGTGACCTGCTCGCGCATCGTCACCGGCACGGCCGATCTCGTGCTCGCGGCCGACGAGGTGGTTGCGGTCGCCAAGGACACGATCTCGCTCTGCGACACCAGCCGCACCCGCGGCATCATCAACAGCCACGTGATCCCGACCGCCGACTTCGTCCTCAACCGCGACTTCAACTTCCAGACCCGCAAGCTGAATGCGGTGCTGGAGACGGCGCTGCACAAGGACTCCGTCTTCTTCGATTTCACCAGGCCGGCCGAGCAGCTGCTCGGCGATGCCATCGCCACCAACATGATGATGATGGGCTACGCCTACCAGAAGGGGCTGTTCCCGCTCTCAGCAGAGTCGATCGAGCAGGCGATCGAGATCAACGGCGTCTCGATCAAGATGAACAAGGAAGCCTTCCGCCTCGGCCGCCTCGCGGTCGCGGACCCAGCGCGCCTTGCCGCGATGCTGAAGGGAACGGACGAGGTGGTCGCGCCGAAGACGCTGGACGCGATGACGCTCGATGAGGTCATCGAGCATCGCGCCAAGCACCTGACCGCCTATCAGAACGGCCGGCTGGCAAGACGTTATCGCAAGCTGGTCGACCAGGTTCGCGATGCTGCCAAGCAAGGTGGCTATGGCGATGCGCTGCCGCGCGCGGTCGCGGTGAACTATGCCAAGCTGCTGGCCTACAAGGACGAATACGAAGTTGCGCGCCTCTACACCAACGGCGCCTTCGAGCAGCAGCTCCGCGACCAGTTCGAGGGTGATTTCAAGTTCAGCTTCAACCTCGCGCCGCCCATCCTGGCGTCCGGCGTTGATGCGCTCGGGCGCCCGAAGAAGCGTGCCTTCGGCCCGTGGATGCTGAACGTCTTCCGCGTCCTGGCAAGGTTCAAATTCCTGCGCGGTACTCCGTTCGACATCTTCGGCCGCAGCGCCGACCGCAAGCTCGAATGCGACCTGATCGCCGGCTACGAGAAGGATGTCACGACCGTGCTCGGCCTGCTGTCTCCCGTCACGATCGACACCGCAGTGGAATTGCTCTCACTGCCCGACCGCATCCGCGGCTACGGCCCGGTGAAGGAGAAGGCGGTAGCCGACGCCAAGCTTCGTTACGCCCAGCTCGCCGCCGACCTCGCGAGCCCGCCGCCGGCGCCGCGGCAGATCGCGGCGGAGTAGGGGCTGCTGTACAGGGTGGGTTAGCGCTTGCGTAACCCACCAACTTCCTTCGACGCGTGCTTCTCGCAAGGTGACGTACCGTACCATCGACAGCAGATGAAGCTGCCCTATGAAGAAGGCTCCGTGTTCGCAATGCCGCTCCGAAACGGCGGATTTGCTCGTGGAGTCGTCGCGAGGTCGACCCACGTGGGAAGGGTTCTGCTGGGTTACTTTTTCGGTCCGCGTCTTGAAACGTCAGCGTCGGCAACGCTCGATCATCTTCATCCTGACCAGGCCGTGGCTAGAATTCGCTTCGGAGACCTCGGACTGATTGAGGGGCGGTGGGTGATCATCGGCAAGGTGCCCAACTGGGATCGGTCAGATTGGCCCATCCCCGACTTTGTCAGGCGAGATCCGATATCAAAGAGGGCTTGGTTGGTTCGGTACTCGGACAGTGATCCCGTAAAGAGCGTGTCCGAGCCCCTTTTGGACTACGACGACCTGCAAGGATTGGACGGCGATGGCTTGTTCGGCGCCGGAGCGGCTGAGATCAGAATTTCGAAGCTGCTGGCTCGTTCTGGAGGTTAAGACGTTCCAGCTAGCTCGTAGACCCGCGGCACCATCCGTTGTGCTGCCCGTCGGGCAAAACACCCAGGCCGTGGGTCAAGCCGCGCGCACAAAAACATTCCGCTTTACCGAAATTCGGGATTGTCGTATTCGTCCGTCACCTCATCTCAGTCAGAGGGGCGTATCGCGATCGTCACGAAACGCGGGGTGAGTGGCGGTGGACGCGGGCTGCGTCGCACGAGCAATCGTCTCGCGCGCACGACGGGCGTGGTCTCGCGTACGGCAAAATCGTGTGGACTATATTTTGAGCTCCTGTGAGACAAGCGGAGACAACGAAAACCCTACAAAACAAGCCCTTTTCGCGT
>NZ_JBXAPN010000019.1:0-88873 GCF_058803975.1 Bradyrhizobium sp. GW821-FHT13H06
CTGGCCGGCATGAAGGACTCCAAGGTGATCGTTGCGATCAACAAGGACGAGGACGCGCCGATCTTCCAGGTTGCCGATTACGGCCTGGTCGCCGATCTCTACCAGGCGGTTCCGGAGCTGACGGAAGAGCTCGACTAAGGGTCGTTCAGCGCACCCGCTTGGCCGTGGACGCTGAAGATCCGCGGAAGGTATGAGCGCATAGTCAGGGGCTCGGCTCGATTCCAGATGAAGCGCACTGAGTACTTGTTCGAGGAGTTCGTTGATGCGCTCCAGACGGCGGAGGACGGTCACGCGTTTGAACGGGTAGCGTCGCGCGTAGCGCGTGGGCTTGGCTTCCGCTGGTTCGCCTATTTGCGCATGGGCGACGGTCAGCCAAGCCTCATCTCATCGTATCCGAAGTCCTGGACCAGCCGGTATTTTCGCCTGAACTACCAGAGCTTGGATCCGGTTGTGCAGCGCGCCCGGGCCGAGCGCGGTGTCTTCAGTTGGGACGCGCAGGGTGCGACGCCGCGGTCGAACAAGGCACAATTGAGGTTCTTCGAAGAAGCGACAACGTACGGGATCAGGTCAGGCATCACCGTGCCGATCAGAGGCGGGTTCGGCCAGATGGCCGCCTTCACCTTGGCAACGGACGATCCGCTGATGCGGCCGGACCACGTGCTCGCCGGTTCGGGCGACATCGTGCAATTTGTCGGAATCTACTTTCACGCACATCTGTCCGATCGGACGATCGCGACCTCGGTCGCAGCCAAAGAGGCGGCGCCCGTCAGTCAGCGTGAGCGGCAATGCCTCGCCTGGGCGGCTCGTGGCAAGACATTGGCGGAGACAGCGGTGCTGATGGGCATCACGCCGCGAACTGTCGAGTTTCATCTCGAGAATGCCCGCCGAAAGCTCGGCGCAGTGACCATTGCGCACGCGGTGGCGCAGGCGGTTCGCCGGGGCTTCCTACCCTAAAACGGAATTCGCAGAGCGGATGCGTCCATCCCAAAAGCTGGAGAGGCTTTTGTCTGGAAGCGGTGCCGTTCGCCTGCTAACACTTGCTTAAACTTCCTGATCCTTCCCACCGACCTGTCAAAAGCCACAGGTGTAGGACGTTCGGGTTTCTGTTCAGTTGAGCTCCCTCTCTTCATGGAGCTCCTCATGCACGTCCTGTCCCTCGACCACCGTCACGCCGGGCCGCACCTTGCGTTGCTCGCAGAGATGTTTCGCCTGCGCCGGCGGGTCTTCAAGGACCGCCTCGACTGGACCGTCTCCGTCTCCGGCGATTTCGAGATCGACATCTATGATGCGCTCAATCCCACGCGTCTCCTGGCGATCTCGGATGCCAACGACGTGCTGGGATGCGTCCGTCTCCTTCCGTCGACGGGTCCAAACATGTTGGCCGATACATTCCCATTTCTCCTCGGTGATGGCCAAGCGTCGCGTAGCGACGACATCCTGGAAAGTTCGCGCTTCTTCGTCGACACCGCGCGCGCCGGCGAGGTTGGTCGAGGCAATCTCAATCGCGTGACGTTCGTCCTGTTCGCCGCAATGATCGAGGCGATGCGCGCCAGAGGCGCGCGAGCGATTGCTACGGTCACGGATATAAGAATGGAACGTATCCTCAGGCGAGCAGGATGGCCGATTGAACGATTGGCGGAGCCGCAGCCGCTTGGACAGACCACGGCGCTTGCGGGACTTCTCTATAATTCCGACCACGCGCTTGCGGCCATGTACTGCCAAGCCGGAATCGAGGGGCCGGTGCTCGTCGTCCCCGGCGCCGAGCGCAGGGCCGCGTAATCGACAGAGCCGCCTGTGGCTCGGGATGCCCCCATGTTGGCCGACCCACACCATAGCTGCATCGTCCTGTTGAATGTCACGCGGCGCGCAGCAACGAGCGCCATTGACGCGCTCGCAGGACGCCGCCGCGCGAATTTGTCTTTGCTCTCGGCATGCCGCGCGTTCTTCGCGATTCCTCAATTTGCGATCGGCGAATACGAACAGACTCTTGTACCGGACGAGATCTCCTCGTCCCTTGAGCATGTCGATATCGACGCGCTGTCCATCTGGCGCGAAAGGCGGCTTGCCGAGCGGCTGGCGCATTTGGATGTCGGCGCGATTTTTCTAGGGGGAGCCTTTCTGGAGGAAGAGGTGTTGATCTCGGCTTTGCAAGGCGCGAGACATGGCTACGACGTCCGGCTGCTCTCGGATCTGTCGATTGCCCGCCATGAGTCTGACCGGGCGCTTGTACTCGCCCGGCTTGCCCATCATGGAATCCTCGCAACCACGCTGCGTCAGGCGTTGTTGGAATGGGCAGCATCGAAAGACGATCGAATGGTGAGCAGGAAAATTCAGGATCTGCTGTCATAGGCCGCCCCCTCAAGCTGTGCTTGCGGGCCAGGCTCTTGTGAACCGAGCCCGCTCCGCGGTCTCGGCCTTCGGCTTCGATCCCTGGCGGAAACACTCCGCTCGTGAATGAGCGGTTGCTTATGTGTCGATGCGGACATGGGGTTCAAACAACGGCGCGGCAGATCTGACGGGACGCTACAGCAGCCCTTTATTGAGCCGGCCGCAGGCGGCCGGCGCGTTTCGTTGACCCCGGTAGGCGGGGTGGGCGGCGCTCCCGTATAGCCCCGAACCGGCGCGCCGCAACCGCGCGTCCTTGCAGTTCGAAATGACGACTTCTTTCGTCGCGCGGTCATCCGCTGTCGCTCCGGCCGTTCCGGTGCATCCCGCCTCAACTGTTCGGGGCTGTCCGGTCGCTCTTCGCCGCCCACCCCGCCTTCCTGGGCAGGGCGCGGAAGGAAAGCGAGAGGAGATCGTCATGTCCAAACGTCCAACGAACAACAAAGCGACTAAGCCGAAAGCGAGCCTCTATGAGGAGATTACAGCGCACATCGTCGCGGATCTTGAGGCTGGCGTCTTTCCATGGGCCCGGCCATGGGGGAGCGGGGGCGAGAATCAGGCATTCGCGTTGCCGCGCAATGCCGTAACGGGCAAGGCCTATTCCGGGATCAACGTCCTGATCCTCTGGGGTCAGCTGTTTGAATGCGGCTTCTCTTCGCAGCGGTGGCTGACCTTCCGTCAGGCCTCGAGCCTCGGCGGCACCGTGCGCAAGGGCGAACACGGTGTCACCGTCTGTTGTGCCGATCGCTTCGTTCCCAAGCGCGAGCAGGGCGGCACGAGACCCAGAGGTCAGGAACAGCCCGCAAAGGAAGAGGCGTCCGTTCCATTCCTTCGCCGATATACCGTGTTCAATGTCGATCAATGCGACAACCTGCCGGATCACTGCATCGCTGAGCGGCCGCCGCTTCCCGAGCGCGAGATCGTGCCACAGGCCGAGGCGCTGGCCGCCGCGACGCTCGCCGATGTTCGCATCGGTGGCGCCAAGGCCTTCTACCAACCGTCGGATGATACCGTCCATATTCCGCCGCAACCTGCATTCTTCGAGCAGATCAACTATTATCGGACGCTGTTTCATGAACTCGGGCACTGGACCGGCCATCCGCGCCGCTTGAACCGCGATCTCTCCGGCGCCTTTGGCTCAAAGCCCTACGCCAATGAAGAACTTGTCGCCGAGCTGACCGCAGCCTTCGTTTGCGCTGCCCTTTGCATCAGACCCTCCGTCCGACACGCCGACTATCTGGGCTCATGGCTGAAGGTGCTTCGCGAGGATAACCGCGCGATCTTCCGAGCGGCTAGCAAGGCGAGCAAGGCCGCCGATTTCCTGCTCGCCTTCGGAGGCGACATCTCCTCCGGCGAGCACGAGGCCGCGCCCGAAGGGCTGGATAACCGGCAGGCGGCAATGCCAGCCGCCGAGATGAGCGCCGCAGGTTAGCTGCGGCCGACGCCGTCCGCGCCGCCAACGGTGTCGGCCGACCGCCGCAGCTGTTGGCCAACACACCCCATCGCCTCGCGACATCGGGCCCTCGACGAGGCCTCACCCCCAACCTGCCGAGCTCATCTTTGCAAACGAGAGGGAACGAACATGGAACTGCGCAACATCGCTCTCAGCGATCTCAAGATCGCAAGCGTCAATGTCCGCCACAGCCGGAAAGCCCCCGACATCTCCGATATCCTGCCGTCGATCCGCCCGCGCGGCGTCCTGCAGCCCCTGCTGGTCCGGCCTGACGGGGAGACGTTCGAGATCGTCGCGGGCAGGCGGCGTTACTTCGCGGCAAACAAGGTCGCCGAAGAACAGGGGACGGCAATCAGCGAGGTCTTGCTGCCTTGCGCGATCGCCGTCGGGGACAACGACGCCGACGCCCTCGAAGCATCCCTGATCGAGAATGTGGCGCGCGCCGGCATGGACGAGCTTGAGGAATACGAGGCCTTCGGCAAGCTCCTGAAACAGGGACGCAGCGTCGCGGACATCGCGCGGACGTTCGGCCAGAGCGAGCGCTACGTCAAACAGCGTCTTGCGCTCGCTTCGCTCCAAAGCGTCATCAAGGACGCCTACCGCAACGGCGACATCGAAGCCGAAGAGCTGCAACTGCTCGCCTCCGCCACGCGGCGACAGCAAAAGGAATGGGTTGCGGCATTTGCGGCCGAGAAGGACCCGACCATTGACGACGGCGCGCCACGAGGGCGGGACCTCAGGCAATGGCTGTTCGGCAGCAACCAGATCGCAATCAGCGTGGCGCGATTTCCGCTCGATACCTACAAGGGCGATGTAATCACCGACCTCTTTGGCGATTTCAGCTACTTCGCCGATGTCGATGCCTTCTGGGTCTTGCAGAATGCAGCCATAGCCGGGCTGAGGGACGAATTGGCGGGGCAGGGCTGGACGGTCACCGTGCTCGACAAGGGAACACGCTTTCCGGCATGGCAATATGACGAAGCCGAGCTGGAGGAGGGCGGCGAAGCCTTCATTGAAGTCCGGACTAACGGCGAGGTCGAGGGTCACCGAGGCTACCGGGCTTATGAAAGCCCGCACGCCGCCGGTGAAGACAGCCGGGATAGCGATGGCAAGCGCGAGACGCTCGCCGCGAAGCCCGAACTCACCAAGGTCGCCGAGAACTATCTGGCGCTGCACCGGCATGCCATCGTTCGCGCCGAGCTGCTGGCCCGTCCCGCCATTGCGCTGCGCCTTGCCGCGGTGCATATGATCGCCGGCTCTCCGCTCTGGAGCGTCAAGCCTGATCCGCAGCGCGCCGAGAAAGAAACGACCGCGGAAAGCTTAGCTGCCAGCTCCGCGCAGGTCGCGCTGACAACTGAACGAGACGCAGTGCTCGACCTGCTCCAGATCGAGAAGAGCTACTACGGCACGCTCACCCGGGGCAACGGCGATGCCCATACCGGGGCAGTCCTGTTCGCCCGGCTGCTTGCGCTTCCGGACGAGGAGGTGCTCAGGGTGATCGCACTCGCGATGGCCGAGACGCTTTCCGCGGGATCGGCGCTGACCGAGGCGGCCGGCCTCGTGATCCAGCCCCACGTCAAACGATGGTGGAAACTCGACGACGCCTTCCTCGACCTTCTAAAGGACCGCACCGCGATCAATGCGCTGGTTGCCGAGGTTCGCAGGCCAGGCGACGGCCGACGGCAACGTGACCGAGACCGCTAAGGTGCAGAAGACCATCATTCGCGACTGCTTAAAAGGCGAGGGACGGGAGCGCGTGGAGGGATTCGTGCCGCGCTACATGGCGTTTCCGCCAAGCCACTACGATCCCAACAAGGCTTTTGAAATCGCCCGGGCGTCGGAGAACATTAATGCTCTGTTTACCTCAATTTAGGCCTGACGATTCGGGCGCGGAAACCCCGTCCGCGCCCGAATCTTGCAGCGTCCGAGTCGCATCTGAGTCAATCCGATGAACAGCAAATTCCGTTAATCGAGAACCGAGCGACTCATCCTATAGCTCGATCAATTGACGGCAGTGCACTGCATCATGGAGTTTACGATGATGAACCCGTTCAAGCTGTTTCCCGAGTCGCAATCCGTAAGGCTCAGCCGGATCTGTATTGCGCAGGTCGTCGTTTGCGCTTCGGCGCTGACCTCCAACGCTGTCCTGCTTTCGAAGATCGTGCCGGCGCTGATCAACGGGTTCAACTGATCGCCCGGTATGTGACAGTAGCGCGGCGCCCTTAGAAGGGGGAAATTCAAAATCAAGAGCCGGACCGTTCCACGCGATACCGCGTTTGACGATCCGGCCTCACAGGTGGCTCGAACCACTCTCGGCCGGGACGCCTCATCGGCTTTACGCAAGCACGTTGCGTCGGCCACGGCGTCACTTGAGACTGAAAGCGGGTTAAGAGAAGAGCTACTTCTTTTTCTTCGCGGCTTTTTTCGCGGTGGTCCTCTTCGCCTTCGGCGCGGTCTTCTTCGCCTTCTTCGCTTTCTTGGCCATGTGCCCTCCGTCAATGCATCAAGCTAAAGGTGCAGTCCGGGAATCGGCATGCACGAAATGATCGTAACATCGAACCTGCGAGATTGACATCGCGGCACGTCGGCGCGCGTGTTGCCGCTTCGAGTCGCCGTATCGCTTCACAGCCTAGGCCTCAGCCATAAGGAGCGGCATGGCGGCCGCGGGCAGCTCTGATAGGTGGTGCGCGTTAGCCAGCTGATGCTAAGGATCAGCGCAAACACGCTGTCCTCGCCCTGGTCTGATGCACCGCAAGACTGGAAGAGAGCTGCCTCCGGGACAACTCAGTCGCCGCGCGCGACGGGCTCACGATAGTCCTCGTCGCTGTTCTCGCCGTGGCAGATCGAGCCCGTCCGATGTCTGTGCCCAGAGGGATGATCCGGAAGTTGGGATGGGTCTCGGCGCTCTTGCCGCAGTTCGGATGACGATAGATGCGGGCCAGTCGCCAGACCTGTCCCGCCTTCTCATCGTAGCTGCCAGCTCGTCTTGTCCCGCCCGACCGGGGTGGCTTGTCCTCTGCCGTTGCCTGCGGGGCCGACCCCCTCATGCGTGGCGAACAGACCTATGGGAAGCGCTCCGCCTGTCAAAACCTTCCCCGCCAGTTTCTTTCCCCGCCGGACAAAAGGTCCGGCTCCTCGCGGGCGCTTCGCTTCCAAAAAAAGCCGTCGGCTCAGGTGCTCCGCATGCGCTGCGCCCCGAAAGTGGGTTCGAAGGCGTTTCGCTTCCCATGACGGTCTCGCCATCGCGAGGGGATCGGCCCCTCGCGGGAACAACAGAAGAGGATAAGACCATGACAGCGATCGGATACATGATCCGTGACGGGATCAGATAAGGCCCGGTGATTGTTTCACTTTTTCAAGCGTCAGGATTGTGGATTGCCGGATTTTTACCACATCCTCCAGCCGTCAGTGCAAATTCCGAGGTCGCTGAAGGGCCAGGAGCCGATGTTCTCAGCAATCAGCGATGCTGTTAATGCTTCTCCATGAATGAGAGCACCGCTTGGTCCTAGGCGATGGGATTGTCTGACGAAACGGTATGGGAGCTTGCCGGGATCTCCACCCTCTAGCTTATAGGCAAGCACGCTTCGAGCTGATCTGCAATCCGATGAAAGAAGCGTGGGCTTCGCTCGCCATTGGACACCAGCGTGGGTGCTGTAATCATCTTCGCCATATCGCAGGTAAAAGCCGAGCGCGGCCGCTTCGGCTTGCGTCCAGTCTAACATTCTGAATCGACATGTAGCGGCAGCGCTTCAACGGAAGCATTGGCCGACAGTTGACGCGCACCCTCCAACTTCTGTCGGGATTGCAGATTGGCAAGACGCCCCCGCTCGTTGATCGGGTTTAGCCAACATGCCCTCTGTTCCTGGCAATATGTGGAATGATAGAGGCCGCGCGGCGGTCGCAATCATGTCCAGTTATCGGCGAATCTCGGTCATCAACCCGAGGTAGCTTTGGCCGTCCGAGCGAAATGCTCGTGTTTCGCGAGGGAGATCCCCGCATCTTCACGTTCTCTTTGAAATTGGAGTTGCCATGCGCCGTCTGCCCAACGACACGATCACGCTGACTATTCCGCAGCTCAGCTTTGAAACCTTGTTCGGAGATCCTGAGTTCCCGTCCAATGCGCATGGCGGCAACGATACCATCACGGTGAACGTCGACGGCCTGACGTTCATCAATCTCGTGGGCGATGCCGCAGCCCTGCTCGATCATTCCCGGGGCGGCAACGATTCACTCACGGTCAACATCGCGGGCGAGAACAACACCGTCATCGTCGACGGTGATGCTCAATCCATGTCCGGCCATTCCAAAGGCGGCAACGACACGGTGACCGGCGACAGCACGGGCTCGGTACGCAACGGCTTCACACTCTATGGCGACGCCGAGGGTGCCATGTCTGACCACGTGCAGGGCGGCAACGACACCGTCATCGGCGTGTTCGGCGGCCGGTCATTGAACACACTGGTCGGCGATGGCGGAACCATGTCCGGGGACACCCATGGCGGCAACGACACTCTGGTCGCTCTCCAGACCGGCCAGACCGGCTCGGCAATTCTGTACGGCGATGCTTTCGGCCTGACCGATAACGCGCACGGCGGCAATGACAAGCTCACCTTCACAATCGGGAGCGAAGCCCAGACCGGAGGTGGGACAATGTACGGCGATGCGGGTGGGCTTTCAGGTGATGCACGCGGCGGGAACGATACCCTCACCGTCGTCGATCTCAACGGCAATCTTCACTTCTATTCCTTCCTGCTGATCGGCGATGCCGATTCCATGTCCGGCAACGCGCATGGAGGCAACGATGTCCTCACGGGCGGATCGTACGCCGACAACGTGGTGGGCGACGCCCGCGCCTACGCTCCAGCTGAGCCAGGTTCGATAACGGGCGGCAGGGACATCCTGAACGGCAAAGGCGGCAATGACGAGATGTGGGGCGGACCGAACAGCGACATCTTCGCGTTCGAAAAGGGCTCGGGCCAGGACCTGATCCATGACTTCAATCAAGGCAATACGATCGTCGGCAGCGCGGCGGTCGAGCACGATTTGATTGACGTACAAGACTACGGCTTTGCGGATTGGGCTGCACTGAAGAGCCTGATCAGCGACGACGCCTCGGGCAATGCCGCGGTTCACCTGACGGCCAGCGATACGATAACGCTGCAGGGCGTCCGAACGGCGGACCTGCATGAGACGGACTTCATCGTCTAGTGCCATGTCAATTGCTGGCGATGGCGGTTGCCGGATCAACTCTATCGACGAACAAGCCAACCGGCACCTGCAGGAGAGTTTGCTGATGCCGCCGCTCGCTGGGGAAGCATGTTGGCGAAGATCACCCGCGTGGATACACGATGATAGACAGATACGTCATGGGCAGCTTGACGAGCCTTTCGGGACCGTGCAACGCGCCGGAATCAAACAGGATGGAATCGCCGGGCCGCAGACGGTAACTGCTATCGCCGTGCCGATAGTCGACCTCGCCAGTGAGCATGTAGATGAATTCCATGCCGGCGTGCTGGAATGCCGTGAAGGGCTCGGCGTCCTCCTTCAACGTGATCATGTACGGCTCGACGACGACGTCGCCGCCGATGACATGTCCGAGCAATTGGTAGACATGACCCACTTTGGTTCCGCGCCGCTCGATCACGACGCCCTGCTTGGCGCGCACGAATGAACAATCGCGTCGCTCTTCTGAGGCCGCAAACAACAGGCTGAGCGGGACGTTGAGCGCCTTGGCGATCGACTGAAGCGTCGCCAGTGACGGAGAAATCTGACCGTTCTCGATCTTCGACAGCATGCCGGCCGAGATGGACGACGCAGCTGATAAGTCGAGCACCGACAGATCGCCGTCCCGGCGCAACTTTCGGATCTGGGCACCCAGGGCGCGTTCGAGGTTGCGGGGATCCTGCGGTGCGTTGGAGCCGGTACGGTATTCAGGCGCCTCGCGTGAGACTGTTTTCGAGCTTTTGGCCCTCGCCATCGGATAGGTCCTTTAGATGAGATTCGGAGCATAGCCCAGGGCCGATCGGCCGGTATACCAGGATTGGACGGCACGCAGCTTCGATGCATTGCCGACAGGCGATCAGTTCCGTGCGAGCCCGAACCCTGCCAGGCTGTCATCCAGCCAGCGACGGAAACTGTCGACAAGGCTGCGGAAGACTGCAATCTCGAAAACCAGTGTACCGTCTTCCAGATCATCCAGCCGCCAGATGATGGCGCCGAGGTGCGAAACGGCTGTCACGGCGACGGCGCCCGGCGCGAATACACGGTTGTGCAGATCGATCGGAAAACCCTTCGCGAGAGCCTGGCCGATCCGCGGCCCGCTGACGCGATGAATGACATAGCAGTCGGTCTGATCGGTCACCGATGCAGCATCGCCGACAGCCTGCTTCAACGAGACGGAAAATCCATTGCCGCCATCGTCCTGCGTCGCGAGCCAGGTCGTGGGCCCGATTCCGAGAAAGGCAACATTGCCGGATGCGCTGCGGCGCGGACCGGGAACGAGATCGATTCCATAGGCGGTCTTGACACGCTGTTTCAATTGCTCGTCCGCGCCGCGCCGAACCATGATGGTCGCGTAGCCGAGATCATTGCGTATCGATACGATGACGCCCGGGTTGGAGGACGCCGCAAAGCCATGATTGAGACGATCAGCCACGCAGCCGCGCTCCTTCCGGATCATAGAAGACGGGAGAACATATCTCGGCCTCGAAATCGGCACCTCGCAGAGGGTCGACGACCCGCAAGACCTGTCCCACGCGTTCTCGGCCGCATGCCAGCAGAGCCAGCGCAATCCAATGGCCGAGCATCGGCGAGAATGCCGACGATGTGACGTATCCCTGATCGTTCTCGAGCTTGACGGCTGCACCGGGCGAGAGCAGGTGAGCGCCGTTGCGCAGGCGTTGCCGGCGATCAATCGGCTTCAACCCGATCACGGCCGGACGGTCCGGATCGACGAGTCCGGGCCGACGCGCAAGCACCTTGCCGATAAAGTCCTTCTTGCCCATCATCCGGCCGAGCCCCAGATCGTGCGCGGTGGTGGTGCCGTTCAGCTCGTTGCCGGCGATGTGTCCCTTCTCGATACGCATCACGCCAAGCGCTTCGGTGCCATATGGAGTGAGGCCGTACCCGGTGCCGGCCTCCATGATCGCGCGGATCGTCTCGTCAGCAAAACGCGCCGGGACCGCGAACTCGTAGCCAAGCTCGCCCGAAAAGGAGACGCGGAACAGCCGCGCCGGCCGCCCTCTCCAGCAGAAATCCGCGCAGGCGAGATACGGAAATGCGGCATCGGATATGTCGATCGCGCCGCCGAGCAGACGATCCAGAAGATCGCGCGCACGCGGTCCGGCAATGGAGAATTGGGCCCACTGCTCGGTGACGGAGATGGCCTGGACGTCGAGCTCGGGCCAGAGCACCTGTCGGGCGTGATCGAGATGCTGCATCACCTTCGCTGCGTTCGCCGTCGTCGTCGACATCACGTAGTGATCGGGCGCAAAGCGGGCGCAGGTACCGTCATCCATCGCGATGCCGTCCTCGCGCAGCATCAGTCCATAGCGCACCTTGCCGACGGGCAGGGTGGAGAAGGTGTTGATGTAGATGCGATCGAGGAAGATACCGGCATCCGCGCCCTGGACGTCAATTTTACCCAAGGTCGAGACGTCGCAGACGCCGACGGCGCTGCGCACGGTCCTGACCTCGCGAGCCACGGTTGAAAGCCAGTCCGCTTCGCCCGCTCGCGTGAACCATTGCGCGCGCCGCCACGGGCCTGCGTCGACGAAGGTCGCGCCGAGCTGTTCGGCCCAGCGGTGGCTCGGCGTCAGCCGGACTGGACGGAAATCCTGGCCGCGATGACGGCCGGCGAAGGCGCCGATCGCGACCGGCGTGGCGGGCGGTCGCGCGATGGTGGTGCCGACCTGCGGCATCGGACGATCCGTGAGCGCCGCCATCATGGCGTGACCGATGACGGCTGCCATCTTGCCCTGGTCGGTGGCCATGCCGAGCGTGGTGTAGCGCTTCAGATGCTCGACCGACGTAAAGCCCTCGCGAGCGGCAAGCGCGATGTCGGCCTGCGTCACGTCGTTCTGGTAGTCGACGAAAGCCTTCGATCGGGATGCTGCGGCTTGCCACAGCGGCTCGCCGGAGATGCTCTCGTCGTCGACGACGAATTCAGGCCGGGCGCCGGATTTGAATCCGGCGGCATCCGCACTGGTCGCCCCGGCAGCCGTCCCTTGTTTCAGCGCTTCCGCCAGCGTCAGTGCGCCGCTCGCGGCGCCGATGACGACGAGATTCCGCGGCAGATCGCCGGGCAGGAAGGCCGAGCGTTCCTCGGACCAGCGCGGACGACCGCCGAGATGGGTCGAGAGCGCGAGGTTCGGATTCCAGCCGCCGCTGACCGCAAGCAGGTCGGACTCGATCGCGATGTCGTCGCCCTTATTGGTCCGCACGCGAATTTGGCTGAGACCATGTGCGCCGCGTGTGTCGACGACGTGTGCGCCCTTCAACAGTCTGGCGCCGATCGTCTGGCTGGAGGCGACCAGCGATGGGGAGATCTCGGATCGTGCATCGACAATGGTTTGGACCTTGACTCCGGCACGCGCGAGGTCGAACGCCGTGCGCCAGCCGTCGTCGCAACTCGTGAACAGGGTCGCCGCCTTGCCCGGCGCCACGCCGTAGCGATTGAGATAGGTGCGCACCGCGGAGGCCAGCATGATTCCGGGACGGTCATTGCCGCCGAACACGATCGGCCGTTCGATGGCGCCTGCCGCAAGAATGGATCGCTGCGCCACGATCTTCCATAGGCGCTGCCGCGGCTGGTGCGCGGGGGGAACGGGCAGGTGATCGGAAACGCGTTCGAGCGCGCCGAAAGTGCCCCCGTCATAGGCGCCGAAGATTGTGGTCCGCAGCATCATTGTGACGTTCGGAAGTGCGCCCAGCTCCTTGGCGGCATATTTGGCCCATTCAACGCCTGAGAGGCCGTCGATCGTGTGGACGTCGTTGTTCAGCCGGCCGCCGGGGATGAAGTCATCATCCGCGATGATGACCCGGGCGCCCGCTCGTCCCGCTGCCAGCGCCGCAGCGAGACCGCCGGGGCCACCGCCGATGATCAGCACGTCGCAAAAAGCGTACGCCTTCTCGTACTGGTCGGGATCAGGCTGCAGGCTGGCCCTGCCGAGGCCGGCGGCACGTCGGATCAGAGGCTCATAGACCCGCTCCCAGAACGAAGCGGGCCACATGAAGGTCTTGTAGTAGAAGCCGGCGACAAACAGGGACGATAACAGCGAGTTGACCGCACCGATATCGTAACGCAGCGATGGCCAGCGGTTCTGGCTCCGGGCCTCGAGCCCATCGAACAGCTCGACGGTGGTGGCGCGTGTGTTCGGCTCACGACGTGCGCCGCTCCGCAATTCGACCAGCGCATTCGGCTCCTCGGAGCCGGCGGTCATGATGCCGCGCGGACGATGATATTTGAACGAGCGGCCGACGATCCTGACGCCGGACGCGAGGAGAGCGGATGCCAGCGTATCGCCCTGAAAGCCCTGGTAGCGCTTGCCGTCGAAGTGGAAGCGCAACGCTCTGCTGCGGTCGATCAGACCGCCGTCGATTCGGTTGGGTTGCGGGGCGCTGATGTCGCTCATGCACGGACCCGGTCGCGGGCAAAGGTGGCTTTGGTGATTTCATGGGTTCTGATATTGCGCTCGACTTCCAGCCAGCTTCGACAGCCGGATGCGTGATACCAGAGTTCGCGATGCAGGCCGGACGGATTGTCCCGCAGATAGACCGCTTCGAAGAATTGGCGGCCGGCGTCGGGGGCGTCGGCAGCCGGCCGCGGGGCGCTGGCATCGCCAAGATAGGCGAATTCGCTGACGTCGCGATTGCCGCAGAACGGGCAGGGAATGCGCATGCCGATCGACCTTCAGTGCAGATTGGGTTGGGCGCCCTGGCCCTTTTCATCGAGCAAATGGCCGCTCGCGAAACGGTCGAGCCGGAAGGCGCGTGCCACTGGATGCGGCTCGTCGCGGGCAATCAGATGGGCGAAGCACCAGCCGGATGCCGGCGTGGCCTTGAACCCGCCATAGCACCAGCCGGCATTCAGATAGAGTCCGTCAAGCGGCGTGTGGTCGATGATGGGCGAACCGTCCATGGACATGTCCATGATGCCGCCCCATGAGCGCAACATCCGCAACCGTCCGATCATGGGCATCAATGCCATGCCGCTTTCGCAGACATCCTCCACGGTCGGCAGATTGCCGCGCTGCGCATAGGAATTGTAGCCGTCGATGTCGCCGCCGAACACGAGGCCGCCCTTGTCGGACTGGCTGATATAGAAGTGTCCTGCGCCGAAGGTGACGACGCCCGGAATCAACGGCTTGACGGCCTCGCTGACGAAGGCTTGCAAGACGTGGCTTTCGATCGGCATGCGCAGGCCGGCCATGGCCGTCAGCCGCGAGGTATTCCCGGCAACCGCAAGCGCGACCCTTGGTGCGCGGATGGTCCCGCGCGTCGTTTCCACGCCGACGACGCGATCGCCCTCACGGATCATCCCGGTAACTTCGCAATTCTGGACGATGTCGACGCCGCGGTCGCTGGCCGCGCGCGCATAGCCCCATACGACGGCGTCGTGACGGGCCGTTCCGCCGCGTCGCTGCAGCAGGCCGCCCTCGATCGGAAATCGGGCATTGTCGAAATCGAGGAACGGCAGCATGCGCCGGACGGCGGTCCGGTCGAGCAGTTCGGCGTCGACGCCATGCAGCCGCATCGCGTTGCCGCGGCGGGCTGCGGCGTCGCGTTGCGCATCGGAGTGGAACAGGTTCAGCACGCCGCGCTGGCTCACCATCGCGTTGTAGTTCAGATCTTGCTCCAGGCCCTCCCAGAGCTGCATCGAGAATTCGTAGAAGGGATTGTTGCCGGGCAGCAGGTAGTTCGAGCGGATGATCGTGGTGTTGCGGCCGGCATTGCCGGAGCCGATCCAGCCTTTTTCCAGCACGGCGATGTTGGCGATGCCGAAATGTCTCGCGAGATAGTAAGCCGTCGCAAGGCCGTGCCCGCCGCCGCCGATGACGATGACGTCGTAGGACGGTTTCGGGCTGGCGTCGCGCCAAGCCGCCGTCCAGCCGCGATGGCCGAGCAGGGCTTGATGAGCGAGACTGAAGATCGAGTAGTGCATGGACAGGATCGCATTGGGGTTGATGGAAGCCGAGCCTGGACCACACTATTCCATATTTCCTGACAAGAAAACATTGTTCTCTATAGTTGACAGCCGTCCGCGCGAAACGTTATGCATGGTTCGCCCGATGGAGAGCAGGCATGTGCGGTATTGTCGGTCTATTCCTCAAGAACCCGGGGCTGTATCCTGAACTCGGGTTTCATCTTGCGGCCATGCTCGGCGTGATGAGCGATCGCGGTCCCGACAGCGCGGGGTTTGCGGTCTACGGCAGTCAGCAAGCGGATCACGTCAAGCTTACGCTGCGCGCAGCATCGGCCGCCGAGATTCGCGAGGCGGTGGCGGCTCTCGGCAAGGCGGGCGCGGGCGATTTGGACGCCGTCTTTCACGACACCCACGCCGTGGTCTCGGTGCCGTTGGCGCGTGAACAAGAGGTGCGGTTGTTGATCGCGCGCGACGGTCGCGTGACGCTGGCCGGCGTGGGCGCCAGAATGGAGTTGTTCAAGGAGGTCGGGCTTCCGGAGCAAGTAGCCAGGCGGTTCGAACTGTCGGGAATGAGCGGCACGCACGGCATCGGTCACACCCGGATGGCGACCGAATCCGCCGTCACGACGCGTGGCGCGCACCCGTTCTCGACCGGAAAGGACCAGTGTCTGGTTCATAACGGCTCGCTCTCCAATCATTGCGGCGTACGGCGTTTGCTCAGCCGGGAAGGGCTGACGTTCGAAACCGACAACGACAGCGAGGTTGCCGCGGGTTTCCTCACCTGGCGCATGCAGCAGGGCGCGTCGCTTGAGCAGGCATTGACGGACAGTCTCGCCGATCTCGACGGGTTCTTCACCTTCGTGGTCGGAACCGAGAGTGGTTTCGCGGTGCTCCGCGACCCCATCAGTTGCAAGCCAGCCGTCATGGCGGAGACCGACGATTATGTCGCGTTCGGATCGGAATATCGCGCGCTCGCCGTACTTCCCGATGCCGGAAGGGCGCGGGTCTTCGAGCCGGAGCCGGCCAGGGTCTACGCATGGGAATTGCGCTGATGCGTTCGGTCGATCTCGAGGAAAGCAGCGTCCGTGAACTGAATGGCGAATTGCATCGGCTCACGCCGGAGACGAACGAGACGCGATGGGTGATCGAGCATCCGCAAGGCAAGCATGCCATCGCCTGCGGTCTCGATGCCCCCGTGACCGTCGAGGTGAAGGGGCATGTCGGCTACTACTGCGCCGGCATGAACAAGCTTGCCACCATCGTCATCGATGGAAATGCCGGCGTCGGGGTTGCCGAGAACATGGTTTCCGGCGAGGTCCGGGTGAAGGGCGACGCCAGCCAGGCGGCTGGGGCGACCGGCGTTGGCGGGTTGTTGGTTATCGAGGGCAATGCGTCGGCGCGTTGCGGCATTTCGATGAAGGGCATCGATATCGTCGTGAAAGGCTCGATCGGTCCGATGAGTGCGTTCATGGCGCAGGCCGGCACTCTCGTCGTGTTCGGCGATGCCGGCGAGGCGCTCGGCGATTCCATCTACGAGGCGCGGCTTTTCGTGCGCGGATCGGTGGCAAGCCTCGGTGCAGACTGCATCGAGAAGCCGTTGTCGGACGAGGACAAGGTCATTCTTCGCGGAGTGCTGGAGAGGGCGGGGCTGCCGGCCGGTTCGGACGGCGGCCCAGACGGTTTCCGGCTCTATGGATCGGCCCGCAAGCTCTATCATTTCCACATCGACAACGTCGATGCTTACTGAGGCAGGACGGCTTCCCGATGAGCGCACAGAGTCCGAAAGCCGCCACCCCGCCGCGATTTTCCGCGACCTTCGATCCGCAGGCCATCGCCGAGATCCAGCGCGCGGCAGCGACCGGCATCTACGACATCCGCGGTGGCGGCGCCAAGCGCAAGCTGCCGCATTTCGATGACCTGCTGTTTCTCGGCGCGTCGATCTCCAGATATCCGCTGGAGGGTTATCGCGAGCGCTGCGGCACCAATGTCGTGCTGGGCGGCCGCTTTGCCAGCAAGCCGATCGAGTTGAAGATTCCGATCACGATCGCCGGCATGAGCTTTGGTGCGCTGTCGGCGCCGGCGAAAGAGGCTTTGGGACGCGGGGCGTCCGCAGTCGGGACCTCGACCACGACCGGTGACGGCGGCATGACTGACGAGGAACGCGGGCACTCGTCGATCCTGGTCTATCAATACCTGCCGTCGCGCTACGGTATGAACCCGGACGATCTCCGGCGCGCGGATGCGATCGAGATCGTGATCGGGCAGGGAGCCAAGCCTGGCGGTGGCGGCATGCTGCTGGGCCAGAAGATCTCGCCGCGTATCGCCAGGATGCGGACGCTGCCGGAAGGCATCGATCAACGCTCGGCCTGCCGGCATCCGGATTGGACCGGACCGGATGATCTCGAAATCAAGATCGAGGAATTGCGCGAGATCACCGACTGGGAAAAGCCGATCTACGTCAAGGTCGGTGCCAGCAGGCCCTACTACGATACGGCGCTCGCGGTGAAGTCCGGTGCCGACGTCGTTGTTCTTGATGGCATGCAAGGCGGCACCGCCGCGACGCAGGATGTGTTCATCGAGCATGTCGGGTTGCCGATCCTCGCTGCAATCCGGCCCGCGGCACAGGCTTTGCAGGATCTCGGCATGCATCGCAAGGTCCAACTGATCGTATCGGGCGGCATCCGCAACGGCGCGGATGTGGCCAAGGCGCTCGCGTTGGGAGCGGACGCGGTCTCGATCGGGACGGCCGCGCTGATCGCGATCGGCGACAACGATCCCGGTCTCGAAGAGGAGTATCGGAAATTGGGCAGCACTGCAGGGGCCTATGACGACTGGCAGGACGGACGCGATCCCGCCGGGATCACGACGCAGGACCCGGAGCTTGCCGCACGGCTCGACCCGGTCAAGGCCGGCCGGCGTCTTGCAAACTATCTCTCGGTGCTGACACTCGAAACCCAGACCATCGCCCGTGCTTGTGGCAAGAGCCACGTGCACAATCTTGAGCCCGAGGACCTCGTGGCGCTGACGCTCGAAGCCGCGGCGATGGCGCGCGTCCCCTTGGCCGGAACTTCGTGGATACCGGGTCATCACGATCCGAAGACGGATCTGGCGTGAACCTGCTCAACGACGAGTAGCCTGGAGACAACGATGTCGACGAAGCTTTCGGATATAGCGCGCGAGAAGGGGATCAAGTACTTCTTAATCTCCTATGCCGATCTGTTCGGCGTGCAGCGGGCCAAGTTGGTGCCGGCTGCGGCGATCGACGGCATGGCCAAGAACGGCGCGGGATTTGCCGGCTTCGCCACGTGGCTCGATATGACGCCTGCCGATCCGGACCTGTTTGCCGTGCCGGATCCCGATACGCTCATCCAGTTGCCATGGCGGCGCGAGGTCGGCTGGTTGGCCGCCGATCCCTGGATGAACGGCAAGCCGGTTGCGCACGCGCCGCGCAACGTGCTCAAGCGCAAGATCGCGGAGGCTGCGGACGCCGGCCTGACGATGAAGACCGGCGTGGAGTGCGAGTTCTTCCTGCTGACCGAGGATGGCCGCGAAGTCTGCGATACCGCCGACCGGCAGACAAAGCCTTGCTATGATCAGCAGGCCCTGATGCGGCGCTACGATGTGATCAGTGAGCTCTGCGACGCCATGCTGGAGCTGGGCTGGCAGCCCTATCAGAACGATCATGAGGATGCCAACGGCCAGTTTGAGATGAACTGGCAGTTCGACGAGGCGCTGGTCACGGCCGACCGGCATGCTTTCTTCAAATACATGGCGCGCTCCATCGCCGAGAAGCATGGCCTCCGCGCGACCTTCATGCCGAAGCCATTCATCTCGCTGACCGGCAGCGGTTGTCATGTGCATGTGTCGCTGTGGAAAGGTGAGCGAAACCTGTTCGAGGACGAAGGCGGCGACCTCGGCGTTTCCGAGCTCGGCTATCATTTCCTCGGCGGCGTGATCAATTCGGCCGACGCTCTGGCCGCTATCCTCAATCCTTCGGTCAATTCTTACAAGCGTATCAACGCGCCGCGAACGGTTTCGGGCGCGACCTGGGCGCCGAACTCGGTCACCTACACCGGAAATAACCGAACCCACCTGATCCGAATTCCCGAGGCCGGCCGTTTCGAGCTGCGGCTCGCCGACGGTGCCGCCAATCCCTACCTGCTGCAGGCCGCGGTCCTATCCGCCGGACTCGACGGCCTCAGCAACAAGCGAGATCCCGGAAAGCGGCTCGACATCAACATGTATACCGACGGGCACGCCGTGACCTCGGCCAAGCGGCTCCCGATGAACCTGCTCGATGCCTTGCGAGCGCTCGAACATTCGAGCGTGCTGCGGGATCATCTCGGGGAGTTCGTACCGGCCTATCTCAAGCTGAAGCATGAGGAGTGGAACGACTACGCCCGCCATCTGACCCAATGGGAGCGAGACAACACCCTGGACTGTTGAGGTCCGAACGAAATGCGTCGTGTCCAAGGTCGTTGCGGGCCGTGAACCGGGCGTTGACGTCATCCCCATTATTCATCATAGACTGGAGATGCAGCAGGGGCGCGATATGGCACCGCGAGAAGAGGGGCGGCGTTGACGGATGCAGCCAACGATCGTGATTTGATGGTGTCAGCCAAAGACCATTCGGACAGTTGGCGTGTTGGCGTGCTGTTCTCGCAGACCGGCGTGACGTCGGCCATCGAGCGCACGCAGCTGAATGCGACCTTGCTCGCGATCGAAGAGATCAATGCCAATGGCGGAGTCCTCGGCCGACCGGTCGAACCCGTAATCTACGATCCCGCTTCCGATCCGAAGAAGTACCGCGCCTTTGCCGAGCGGCTGTTTCAGTTCGATCGCATCAGGATCCTGTTCGGCTGCTACATGTCCAGCACGCGTAAGGCCGTGCTTCCGGTCGTCGAAGGCCACCGCGGCCTGTTGTTCTATCCGACGCAATACGAGGGGTTCGAGTATTCGCGCAATTGCATTTACACCGGCGCGGCACCCAACCAGAACTCGATCCAGCTTGCACGTTTCCTGCTTTCCACCTACGGCAACCGCTTTCTGCTCGTCGGTTCGAACTACGTCTATCCCTATGAATCGAACCGGTTGATGGCGGACTTCGTCGTGCAGAGCAAAGGCAAGGTGCTCGACGAGATCTATGTGCCGCTGCAGGCCAGCCAGGGGGATTTCGACAAGGTCATTGCGCGGATCAAGAAGACCTCGCCGGAGGTGATCTTCTCCACCGTGGTGGGGTCCGGCACTGCGGCGTTCTACAGTGCCTATCGGGCGGCAGGCTTCGACCCCGCGCGCATGCCGATAGCAAGTCTCGCCACCAACGAGGCGGAAGTTGCCGAAATGGGCGCGGAGGTTGCCGAGGGACACATCACCGCGGCACCGTTCTTCGAGACCCTGTCCTCGGCGGCTGCGCGGCGTTTCGTCTCGAGCTTCAAGCAAAAATACGGAGACGACGCGCCCGTGACGGCCGGCGCCGAAGCGTCCTACTTCCAGGTGCATCTGGCGATGCGTGCAGTCGGAAAGTGCGGCTCCGACGATCCGGAACAGGTGCTTGGCAATCTCAGGGATTTCGAATTCGATGCGCCGCAGGGAAGAGTGCGTGTCGATCCCGAAAACAACCACACCTATCTTTGGCCGCGGATCGCGCGGCTGGATCGAAACGGCCGATTTCAGGTCGTGTGGAATCCAGGTGTGCGCGTGAAACCGGATCCCTATTGTGTCGTGCAGAGACTCGACGATTGGTCCGTCGATGACCAGCAACTCATTCGTCCATGATCCCCATGGTTGCCTAGTTGGACGGAGAACCGGGCGTGGCCATTCAAATTCTCCGCGATCTGCGTGGTCTGAGGGTTCATGTCGTGCATCCGCCGGATTCGGAGCGGACCAAGCTGGTCGAGCATCTGCGTCGCATCGGTTGCATGGTGGAGATGCAGTGGCCGGTGCCGGAAAGCTGGCAGGAAGGGGCCGACATCGTTCTGCTCGCGATCGAGCACGACATGCGGACCGAAATGCAGCGCCTGTTGAAATCCGACGTCAATCGTCGGCCGACCCTGATCGCCGTCGTGTCCTACGAGGATCCGTCGACGCTGCAACTCGTGCTCGAGTTCGGCGCCGTCGCCGTCATCGAGCGTCCGATCCGGCCGTTCGGCTTGTTGACCAACATCACCATTGCGCGCAGCCTTTGGATGGAACGTCGTGAAGCCGACAAGCGTGTACGCAAGCTCGAACGCAAGCTCGCGGGCATTCAACGTATCCAGAAGGCCAAGGCGATCCTGATGGATGGCCAAGGATTGAGCGAGGCTGATGCCTACGAAAGCATCCGGCGACAAGCCATGTCGAAGCGCTTGTCGATGGACGACATGGCCTCCGCCATCATTCACGCAAACGAGCTGTTGCAATATCGCGCCAAAGGTGATTAGCTTTCGTCCGTCGTGAAGAGAAAATCTATCGCGACTTTGCCGAACCATCGATGATGCTGGTTCGGCTCCGGCTGAGCAGCCCGAAGGACCCGCGAGGGTCCGTCGGGCTTTTTTGTTTTTCGGGGCGCGTGGTGTTGTCGCCACCTTCGTGTGACGACGCCCGCTTGAGTCTTGGCGATTGTCCGACGGAAGCAGCGTACTTCGGTGCGATCGGAGATCTGTGTCTGAAGCTAATGGGGAGTGTGCAATGGCAGTTGATAGACGTAAATTTCTGAAGGGCAGCGCTTTGGCGGGCGGCGCGTTGATCACATCCCCCTGGGTGTTTTCGACGGGCGCTCATGCCGCGGGCGAGATCAAGGTCGGCGTGCTGTTCTCGCTGACCGGCGGGTTGTCGATCGTGGAGAAGTCGCTGCACGATGCCACTATGATGGCGATCAGCGAGATCAACGCGGCGGGCGGCGTCAAGGGCATGAAGATCGCGGCGATCGCGGAGGATGGCGCGTCGGATCCGAAGACCTACAACGAGAAGGCTTCGAAGCTCGTCATCCAGGATCGTGTGCCGACCGTTTTTGGCTCCTATACGTCGGCCAGCCGCAAGGCCGTGCTGCCGGTGTTCGAGAAACGCAACAACCTCTATTTTTACCCGACTTATTACGAAGGCTTCGAGTGCTCGAAGAACGTCGTCTATACCGGCGCCGTTCCGAACCAGCAGCTCTCGAATTTCATTCCCTGGATCATCAAGACGCTCGGCAAGAAGAAGTTCTTCATCGTCGGATCGAATTACATCTATCCGCGCGAGATGGCCAAGGTCTCCAAGATTCTGATCGAGAAGAACGGCGGCGAATGGGTCGCCGATGAATATCTCGAGCTTGGCCATTCCGAATGGGGTTCGATGGTCAACAAGATCAAGAACTCGGGCTGCGACGTCGTGCTGTCCAACGTGGTCGGCGACTCCGTGATCGCATTCTACCGCGAGTACAAGAACCAGGGTCTCACCCACGACAAGCTTCCGATCTGCGCGACCGTGACCTCCGAGATCGAGATCGCGGCGATGGGCGCCGATTACGCCGTCGGCTCGTACACCTCGTTTCCCTACTTCCAGGCAATCGATACCGACCGCAACAAGGCCTTCATCGAGCGTTATCGGGCCTTCGTGAAGGATCCGAAGGCGGTGACGCACCACGCGCTGGAATCGTCCTATTTCCAGGTCTTCCTGTGGAAGCAGGCGGTCGAGAAGGCCGCCGAGGTCACGCCGGTTGCGATCCGCGAGGCTGTCAAGGGCCAGGAGTTCGACGCGCCCAACGGCCACGTCAAGATCGAAGCAGAGAACCTGCACACCTACCTGACCCCGCGCATCGCGCAGTGGCAACCGGACGGTCAGGGCAAGATCATCGACGCCTACAAGGAGCCGGTGATGCCGCTGCCCTATGTCGCCTATGGCGAGACGCCGACGAACCTCTTCTGCACGTCGAAGGGGCTCGACGCAAGCAAGCTGAAAACCTGACGTCAAGGAAACCCCATCCATCGCGCGGTCTTCCCGTGCGATGGATGATGAGGTGTGTTGCCATGCTCGAAGTTCTGTTCATCGGTCTCAGCCTGGGCTCGATCCTTCTCCTGGTTGCCCTCGGCCTTGCGATCACCTATGGCGCCATGGGCGTTATCAACATGGCGCATGGCGAGATGGTCATGGTCGGCGCCTATGTGACGGTGCTGTCGGGCCTTTGGCTCGGGACAAACATCTTCGTTGCAATCCCGCTCGCTTTTATCGTGACGGCGCTGCTCGGGCTTTTGATCGAGCGCATCGTGGTACGCAAACTGTACGGGCGGCTGCTCGACACCCTGCTGGCGACCTGGGGCGTCGCGATCCTGATCCAGCAGGCCGTGCGGCTGGAGTTCGGGCTCTCGTTCTTCGGCATTCACATCCAGGGACTTGGCCCCGGCCTGCAGAATGTCGATGTACCCGGGATATTGCAGGGAACTCTTCATGTTGCCGGTGCCGATATCAATCGCTACCGGACCTTCATCATCCTCGTTACCGCGGTCCTTGCGCTCGCCACCTGGTTCCTGATCTACCGCACCGTCGCGGGCACCCAGGTCCGCGCCATCATCCGCAATCCGAAGATGGCCGCAGCCTGCGGCATCGATGTCGACCGCGTCAACGCGCTGACCTTCGCGTTCGGCTCGGGCCTTGCCGGCGTCGCCGGCGTGATGATGTCCGGCTTCAAGACGGTGTTTCCGGACATGGGCACGCCGATGGTGGTCGACGGCTTCATGGTCGTCGTGATGGGCGGTGTCGGCAGTCTGCTCGGGTCGGTGCTGTCGGCCGGAATTCTCGGCGAGATCAACGGTGTGGTTGCCGCCGGGACCAACGATATCCTGGCACGCGCGGTCGTGTTCGGTGTGGTGATCGCGATCATCATTCTCAAGCCGAAGGGCCTGTTCGCCCTCAAGGGGCGCTGAGATGTCGTCGCAGCGCCGCATCGACTGGGCGATCTACGCCGGCTTCGTGATCCTGATCATGCTGGTGCCGCTGGTGATGGACCCGTTCTGGCTGAATCGCATCGCCAAATACCTCGTGTTCGGCATGCTCGGTATCGCAGTCGCGTTGTCCTGGGGCTACGCGGGCATCCTCAACCTCGGCCAGGGACTGTTCTTCGGCGCCGGAGCCTACATGCTGGCGATGTCGCTGAAGCTGGCCAGCGCCACCAGTCTGCAGCAGGGCTCCGACAAGCCGGTGCCGGATTTCATGCTGTGGAACGCCGAGCCGGGAGCCAAGACCGAGCTCTGCTGCATCACCAAGGCCTCGTTCCTGTGGCTGCCATTTCAGAGCCAATGGTTCGGTTTTGCCATGGGTCTGATCCTTCCGGTCCTGATGGCGGTGGTGGTCGGCCTCATCGTCTTCCGCAAGCGAATCTCCGGCGTGTTCGTTTCCATCATCATGCTGGCGCTGGTGCTGCTGGTCCGGCTGGTGATGATCGATGCCCAGCCGGTCACGAACGGCTTCAACGGCCTGACCGATCTGGGCTGGTTCAAGATCGGCGAGTTCGAATTCGATCCCTATATCGTGCCGACCTATTACCTGATCGCGGGTTCGCTGAGCGTGGTGCTGCTTGCAGCGCGGCTGCTCATCGACACCCGCGCGGGCGTGATCCTGCAGGCGGTTCGCAACGACGAGAACCGTGCCCGCTATCTCGGCTTCGACGTGCCGGCCTACCAGACCTTTTTCTTCGCGGTCTCGGCGGCCATCGCGGGCTTCGCCGGCATGCTCTATGTCATCGTTTCGGAATTCGCATCGCCGACTTTCATGGATTTGAGCTTTTCGATCACCATGGTGGTATGGGCCGCGGTCGGCGGCCGCGCCTCGATCCTCGGCGCCTGCATCGGCGCAATCGCGATCAACATGATTTCGGCGACCGTCAGCGAGACCGAAGGGTTTGCAGAGGCCTGGAAGGCCATCATCGGACTGATCTTCGTGCTGGTCGTGCTCTATCTGCCGCGCGGGATTGCAGGCCTTGCTCACGACCTGATTGATCGCGCGGTCACGCGCAAGACGCCGGGTGCGTCGCCCGCGCTGCGTGTCCGCGACGCCACCTCACAGCTCGCGGAGTAGCCCATGGCGCAGGCAGCATTGACCATCGACGGGCTTGGCGTCGACTTCGAGGGCTTCAAGGCCGTCAACGGCGTGTCGTTGATCATCGAGGAGGGGGAGTTGCGGGTTCTGCTCGGCGCGAACGGCGCCGGCAAGACCACGCTGATGGATCTGATCTCGGGCAAGACCAAGTCGACCGAAGGCCGCGTCTTTCTGCATGATACCAACATCACCAATTGGGAGGAGCATCGGATTGCGCGCGCCGGCATCGGCCGCAAGTTCCAGATTCCGAGCGTGTTCAAGGAGCTCACGGTCCGCCGCAATCTCGAAGTGGCGAGCTGCAGGAACCCCGGCGTATTCGCCAATCTCGGCTTCGGCTTTCCGGCCAAGGCGAAGGTCGACGAGGTGCTGGAACTGATCGGGCTGGCCGAGGAAGCCGACCGCGTTGCGGCCTATCTGAGTCACGGCCAGACCCAATGGCTGGAACTCGGCCTTTTGATCACGCAGGATCCGAAGATCATCCTGCTGGACGAGCCGACCGCCGGCATGACCCAGGCGGAGACGCACAAGACCTCCCTGATCGTCAACAACCTCCGGGGCCGCCACACCATCATCGTGGTCGAGCACGACATGGCCTTCGTGCGCGAGATCGCGGAACGCATCACCGTGCTGCACCTGGGCCAGGTTCTCGCCGAGGGTAGCGTTACGGAGATCGAGACGAATTCGAAAGTGAAGGAAGCCTATCTCGGTTCGAAGGGGATTTCCTGATGCTGGCGTTCTCGCATGTCGATAGTTTCTACGATCGCAGCCACATCCTGCACGACGTCTGCCTCGAGGTGCCTGACGGCGAGGTTACGGCGGTGCTAGGACGAAACGGCACGGGCAAGACCACGCTGCTGAAGACGCTGATGGGCCTGACCGACCGGATAGACGGGCAGATCAGGCTGAACGAGCGTGAGATCGGCAAGGAGCCGACCTTCCAGCGGGCGCGGGCCGGCATCGCCTATGTGCCGCAAGGGCGCGAGATCATTCCGGATTTCACGATCCGCGAAAACATCCTGATGGGCTCGTTCGCCCGGCATGACGGCAAGCGCGAGATCCCGGAACTGGTCGCCGAGCTGTTTCCCTATCTGATGAACAATCTGACTCGCAATGGCGGCGTGCTGTCGGGCGGGCAGCAGCAGCAGCTCGCGATCGCCCGTGCGCTTGCCGCCGATCCCAAGGTGATCCTGCTCGATGAACCGAACGAAGGCATCCAGCCGTCGATCGTCGAGGAGATCGAGAAGATCATCATCCGCCTCAATCGGGAGGTGGGCCTCACCGTGATCCTGGTCGAGCAGAACGTCTCGTTCGCGCGCCGCGCCGCGCATCGCTTCGCCATGATGGAGAAGGGACGTGTGGTCGTGGCCGGCGCGATTTCCGAACTGACCGACGAGATGGTTCACCGCCATATGGCGGTGTGAGCTGAGGCTGCAAGAACTTCTTAAAGGAGAGCAAGATGCTGCACGGTGATATCACGTCAAGCAACGACACGATCGGCGTCGCCGTCGTGAACTACAAGATGCCGCGCCTTCATACCAAGGCGGAGGTGCTCGATAACGCCCGCAAGATTGCCGACATGGTCGTCGGCATGAAGACCGGTCTTCCCGGCATGGATCTGGTGATCTTCCCGGAATACTCTACTCACGGCATCATGTACGATTCCAAGGAGATGTACGAGACGGCCTCGGTGATCCCGGGCGATGAAACCGAGATTTTCGCCGAGGCCTGCCGCAAGGCCAAGGTGTGGGGCGTATTCTCGCTCACCGGCGAGCGCCACGAGGAGCATCCGAACAAGGCGCCGTACAACACCCTGATCCTGATGAACGACAAGGGTGAGATCGTCCAGAAATATCGCAAGATCATGCCCTGGGTGCCGATCGAGGGCTGGTATCCCGGCAACTGCACCTATGTCTCCGAGGGCCCCAAGGGGCTGAAGATCTCGTTGATCATCTGTGACGACGGCAACTATCCCGAGATCTGGCGCGATTGCGCGATGAAGGGCGCCGAGCTGATCGTGCGGTGCCAGGGCTATATGTATCCGGCCAAGGACCAGCAGGTTATCATGGCCAAGGCAATGGCTTGGGCGAACAATGTCTATGTGGCGGTCGCCAACGCCACGGGCTTTGATGGCGTCTATTCCTATTTCGGCCATTCCGCGATCATCGGCTTCGACGGCCGGACGCTCGGCGAATGCGGCGAGGAAGAGTACGGCGTCAACTACGCCCAGCTGTCGAAGTCGCTGATCCGCGATGCCCGCAAGAACGGCCAGTCGCAGAACCATCTCTTCAAGCTGGTGCATCGCGGTTACACGGGGATGATCAATTCCGGCGAGGGTGATCGCGGCGTTGCGGCCTGCCCGTATGATTTCTACGCCAAGTGGATCGCCGATCCGGAAGGCACGCGGGAGATGGTCGAGTCCTTCACGCGCACCACGGTGGGGACCGAGGAATGTCCGATCGAGGGCATCCCGAACAAGAAGGTGGCGCACCGCTAGGACGCCTATCGTCGGTGGCAGCGGATTGATATCCGCCGCCCATCCTGCCTGATCATGAAATTCGCGAGGTATCTGCGATGCTGCGCATCGAACGCGTGCTGGGGAGCCGGGTCGAGCCCGCTTTGTCCGAGGCGCTTCACCGTCTTGAACATGAGGGGGCGGTCGATATCGCCAATGTACCGGCGACCGATCTGGCGCGGCGGCGTCTCCTGATCACCACGCGCGGCGGTGAAGAGTTGGCGATCGCCTTGCCTCGTCATGAAAAGCTCTTCGATGGCGCCGTGCTGCTGCTGGAGCCCGACCGTGCGATCGTGGTCCGCGCCGCAACCGAGCGCTGGTTGCGATTGGAGCCGCGCTCGATCGCCGACGCCGTGGAGCTCGGCTACCACGTCGGCAATCTGCACTGGCGGGTGCGGTTTGGCGGCGAGGTGCTGCTGGTCGCACTGGAAGGCCGGCCGGAAGACTACACGGCGCGCCTGGAAAACCTGATCAGCGCCCGCCGGGTCGGGGTCACGATACTCGATGAAGATACTGCGGATGCGGTCGAAGCCCTCGAGCCGCCGCAGCCTGGCGGCGCCCGCGGTGGCCATCACCATCATCACGATCATTGAGTCATGCTCCCGGTTTTGCAGGCGATCTGGCAGGCGGACGGCGCGTTTCCCAGCGGAGCCTTCGCGTTTTCCTATGGGATCGAGGGCGCTCTCGCGCTTGGCCGCGACATGACTTTGGGCGACTTTGAGGCATTGGTCGCTGCGATGTTGAAGCAGCGCTGGGCCAGCTACGACAGGGTCGCATTGCTGTGGTCGTATCGTGCTGGGGGCGATCTGGAAGCCATCGCGGCGGTCGATCGCGAGGTCGAGGCCTCCACGCTGATCGAGTCGTTGCGCACGGGCTCGCGCCGCAATGGGGGGGCCTATCTTGCTTCGCACGCACGGCTGGGGCAGCCACTGGCAATCGCGCTACGCGATGACGTGCAGGCGGGGAATTGTCTTGGACATATCGCCGTCATGCAGGGCGCGGTGTGGTCGGAGCTCGGGCTGGACGAGGCGCTGGCGCAACTCTGCTCCGGCTATACGGCGGCGTCCGGCGTGATCACCGCCGCGATCAGGCTGGGTGCGATAGGCGCGCTGCAAGGGCAGGGCGTGCTGCAGCGATGCCTGCCGCTGATCGAGCAACTCGCTGCTCAGGAGGTTCCGGATGACGTCGAACTGTCCAGTTTCGTGCCTTTCCTCGATATTGCCGCGGCACGGCACGCCCAGGCCGATCTGCGGCTGTTCGCCAATTGAGGGTGATTTCGAATGCTGCTGACGCCAACCGAACTGGAGCGACTGACGATCTTCAATGCCGCCGAGCTGGCGCGCCGCCGCCGCGCCCGCGGACTGAAGCTGAACTATCCGGAAGCCGTTGCGTTCATCACCGACGAGATCCTGGAGGGCGCGCGTGACGGCCGCTCCGTCGCCGACCTGATCGGCTATGGTTCGACCGTCCTGTCGTCTGCGGACGTGCTGCCCGGCATCGCCGCGATGATGGATATCATCCAGGTGGAATGTGTCTTCCCCGACGGTACCAAACTCGTCACGGTGCACGAGCCGATCCGGCCCGCCCCGGGCACGGAGGCCGACACCGAACGTCCGGGTGTCGTGTTGGCGCAGGACGGCCAGATCGCACTCAATGCCGGACGACGCACACTGACCTTGACTGCAGTCAACACCGGCGATCGCCCGATCCAGATCGGCTCGCATTTTCATTTCTTCGAGGTCAACAAGGCGCTCGAGTTCGATCGCGCCAGCGCCATCAACATGCGGCTCGACATTCCGGCCGGCACGGCGGTGCGGTTCGAGCCGGGTGCCTCGAAGGAGGTCAATCTGGTCGAGTTCGGCGGCGACCGGCATTTGACCGGACTTAACAATCTCACCGATGGTGCGGCGTCCGATCCCGGTGTTCAAGCGGCGGCGCTGGCGCGAGCCCGTTCGCGCGGCTTCAAGGGCGCCTGAAATCTGGAAGGAGACTGCTACGTGGCGATGATCGACCGGCGTGACTACGCCGCCCTCTACGGCCCGACCACGGGCGATGCCGTCCGGCTCGGCGATACCTCGCTGTATGCCGTGGTCGAACACGACCATGCGGTCTATGGCGACGAATGCCTGCATGGCGGCGGCAAGACCCTGCGCGACGGCATCGGCATGGCCGGGATCACCAGCGCCGAGGGCGCGCTCGATTTCCTGCTCTGCAACGTGCTGATGATCGATCCCGTGCTCGGGATCGTCAAGGGCGACCTCGGTATCCGCCATGGCCGTATCGTCGGCTTCGGCAAAGCCGGCAATCCCGCCATCATGGATGGCGTCGATCCGAACCTGATCGTCTCCACCGGCACCACGGTACGGGATTGCGAGGGGCTGATCGCGACCCCCGGTGCCATCGACGTTCACGTGCATTTCGACAGCGCAGGCCTGGTCGAACATGCGATCGCGAGCGGCATCACCACCATGATCGGCGGCTCGCTCGGACCGATCACGGTCGGCATCGATTCCGGCGGACCGTTCAACACCGGAAAGATGCTGCAGGCCGCCGAGGCCTGGCCGATGAATTTCGGTTTTCTCGGCCGTGGCAATGCCCATCGGGCAGCGCCGATGGTCGAGCAGCTCGAGACCGGCGTGATGGGGCTGAAGCTGCACGAGGATTGGGGTTCGATGCCGGCGGCGATCGACACCTGCCTCGAGGTTGCCGATGACTACGATTTCCAGGTTCAGATCCATACCGATACGCTGAACGAATCCGGCTTCGTCGAAAATACGCTGGAAGCGATCGGCGGCCGCACCATTCACATGTATCACACCGAGGGCGCCGGCGGCGGTCATGCGCCCGACATCATCCGCGTCGCCGGCGAAATGCATTGCCTGCCGTCCTCGACCAATCCGACCAATCCCTACACCGTCAACACCTTCGACGAACATCTCGACATGACGATGGTGTGCCACCACCTCAATCCGGCGATTCCCGAGGATGTCGCCTTTGCGGAAAGCCGCATTCGTGCCCAGACCATCGCGGCCGAGGACGTGCTGCACGACATCGGCGCGATCTCCATGCTGGGCTCCGACAGCCAGGGCATGGGCCGTATCCACGAAGTCATCTGCCGGACCTGGCAGCTTGCCTCCAAGATGAAGGGCCAGCGCGGCGCGTTGCCGGAGGACAAGCCGGGCTTTGGCGACAACGCGCGTATCAAGCGCTACATCGCCAAATATACCATCAACGCCGCCAAAACGTTCGGTATCGCCGACCATGTCGGATCGCTGGAGCCGGGCAAGATCGCCGACATCGTGGTGTGGCGGCCGGCCTTTTTCGGCATCAAGCCCGAGCTCGTCATCAAGGGAGGCTTCATCGCCTGGGGCGCGATGGGAGACAGCGCAGCGTCGCTGATGACATGCGAACCGATCCTGATGCGGCCGCAATGGGGCGCGTTCGGCAAGGCCGCGTCGGCGCTGTCGGCCTGCTTCGTTCATCCTCTGGCGCTCGCGCGCAATCTGGGCGCCGAACTCGGGTTGGCGAAGAAGCTGCTGCCGGTGCAAGGCACACGCAAATTGAGCAAGCGAGACATGCTGTGGAACGACGCATGCCCGCACATCACCGTTGATCCGGAGACCTTCGACGTGTTCGTCGACGGTGCGCTGGCAACTTGCGAGCCGGCCCGTGAACTGCCGCTGGCCCGCCGCTACATGTTGAGGTGAGCCATGCTCCATGCCCTGCGTGTATCTGACAACGAGGCCCGCGGCGGCGCCAGTGCGGCGCGGGTCGGAATCGGCGGCCCGGTCGGCTCCGGCAAGACGGCGCTGATCGAGGCGCTGATCCCGGTGCTTCAGCGGCGCAACATCGACTTTGCCGTCGTCACCAACGATCTCGTCACCAAGGAGGATGCCGAGCGGTTGCGGCGATCCGGACTGATCGATCCTGCCCGTGTTTCGGCAGTCGAGGCAGGCGCCTGTCCGCACACCGTGATCCGTGAAGATCCCACACTGAACATTGCTGCGGGGGACGAGCTCGAGGCCCGATTCCCGGGATTGGAGTTGATCCTGTTCGAATCCGGCGGCGACAATCTCGCCTCGACCTTCTCGCTCGATCTGGTCGACTGGTGGATCTTCGTGATCGACGTCGCCGGCGGCGACGACATTCCGCGCAAGAAAGGGCCCGGCCTGCTGCGTTGCGACCTGCTTGTCGTCAACAAGGTGGATCTCGCGCCCCATGTCGGCGTCGATCTCGATCGCATGCTGGCGGATGCGCGGCAGGTGCGGGGCGCGAAACCGGTGATACCGACCAATTTGAAGAGCGGCGTCGGTGTGGAGGCGGTCGTCGATGCGATCTCTGCTGCAGTCCTGTTCCGGGTCTGAGACCGGACGCTCGCTCGACGGCGCGTTGGTCGTCGATCGCGCTGGCGGTCGCAGCGTCTTGCGTCGTCAGCAGATCGGCTATCCCCTGCATATCACCCGCGGGTTCTATCTCGATGCGGCCAGGCCCGATCTGCTCACGCTCTATCTGCAATCCGCCTCGGGCGGTCTGTACGCCGGCGACCGCATCAAGCTTGACGTGTGCGTTGGTGACCAAGCCGCGTTTCACATGACGACCCAGGCCGCGACCGTCGTGCATGACGGCCGCGCGAGCGGCGCGATCCAACGACAAGCTGTGAGGGTGGAAGAGGGCGCGTTCTGCGCCTTGACCAGCGATCCCTATGTGCTGTTTCCTGGTGCCGATCTTACCTTGGAAACGGAAGCGGCGGTTTCCGACGATGCCGTGCTGTGTCTCGCCGATGGTTTTGCGGTCCACGATCCCAAAGCGAAGGCGAGGCCGTTCGCGCGCTTCGAGAGCCGGTTGAACGTATCACGCCCGGGCGGCAGGTTGCTGATGAAGGACATCGGCGCGATCGACGGCGACGAAACGCGCAACGGGGCGCTGGGCCCGATGGCCGCTGTGGCAAACTTCGTGCTGATTGCGCCGCCGGACCGATTGCCGGCATTGGCCGACATGGAGCAGGCCGCCGGCCGCTGTGGCGCGCTGGCCGGATGTTCGCTGGCGCCGAACGGTGCAGGCCTCGTATCGCGTATTCTTGCCCCGGATGGCGGTGTGTTGGCACGTGCACTCGACGCGTCGTTCCATGTCGCAGCCCATGCTGCACTCGATGCCCCCCTGGCGCGTCGAAGGAAGTGATGCCTGTTCCCATTTTCCGGTTCGGCGAGCTCTGGGATACCGAAGTCCCGGTCGTTCCGGGGGGCGATGAAATCCGCAACGGACGGGAGCCATTCTCAGCGCCGCGCCAGACGGAAATAGAGCTCCGACAGCCGTGCCGGCAGATTCTCAACCCGGGGCACTAGCATAGTGTTGCCGCGTCCGAAGATGCGCGGGGCGGAGGCGATGCCGGCTGTGCCGAGCACGACGCCATAGGCGTCGACGCCGCGACTACGGAGATCGACCGCTGCGCGTCTGGCATCCTCGACGAGATCGAGCGAGTCGGAGACATCGATGTCGGACGGCTCCCCGTCGGTGAGCACGATCAGAAGCTTTCGGCTGGTCGAGGTGGTCGCCATCACGTTGCCAGCATGGCGCAATGCCGTGCCGAGCCGGGTCGACAGGCCGGAGCTGAGCCCCGCCAGCCGCGCCCGGCAAGGCCGGTCGTAAGCCTCATCGAAGCCCTTGATACTGGTCATTCTGATATCCTCGCGGCCGTCGGAGGCGAAGGCAAGCAGGCCGAAGGGGTCGCCGAGCTGATCCATGGCCTCGGAGAGAACCGCAACGGCAAGGCGTTCGATATCGAGAACGGTTGCGCCCGATGGTAGTCGGTCGCATGTCGACTGAGAAATATCGATCAGGAGCAGCGCGGAGAGATCGCGATGCACTGATTTCGATGAGCGGAACACGCGGGGGTCGGGCTCCTGGCCGCTGCGCAACGCGATGCCGGCGTCCAGCATCGCATCGACATCGAGATCGTGCCCATCATGCTGCCGCTTCAAGCGTACGATGCGGCCGATACGGAGGCCACGCACCAGGCGCGCGACGTGGTTGCGCACGGCTCCCGCGCCGTCGAGCGCGTCTTCGATCGCATGCGGATCGCCAGTCTTGGCTGCGACCTCGCGTACGACGGTCCAGTCGGGCCGTTCGATGCCATGGACTCGGTCCCATTCCGGATAGCGCGCGATGACCGTGCCGCGGTCATCGGGCGCGACGGGGCGACCGCGGCCGATCCCGGCCTCGGCGTTGCCAGGCTCGGCCTGCTGGTTGCTGCCGTCAGCACTCTCCTGTGCGTCCACGCGCATGGCATCGATGAACAGGTCCAGCACGTCGTCTGGGGCCTGCGGGCCTTCGTCGAAATCCCACAGTCCCAGGCCATCGTCGCGGTACACCGGTTCGACCACATAGGTCCTGGCATTGAACTGCACCCGCATCTGGCCGAGGTCGTTGCCGAGCAACGTGCCGATCTCGCGGCTGATCGCGGAATCCTCGATGCGCGGCAGCGCGGCTGCGAACAGCGCGCGGCCTTTGGCGACAAACCCGTCATCGTCGACATGGGCCGGATCGAACAACGCATGCGCCAGCCGCGCCAGCAGCACCGTCGCAGTCGCCACGCCGTCGGGCGCGGCGACATGGTAGGGCGCCCATAGCCGGCGCAGCCCGGGCAAGGCGCGCATTGCGAGTGTCTCGACGCGCGCATCCTCGATCAGGTTGACCAGGGCGACCTGCAGCGGCTTCAACGTGCCGATTGGAAAGCGGGCACGTCCGAGCACCAGATGAGCCTGCGCATGCGCTGCGGCGGCGCGAAACAGTGCCCGGGCGGCAGCGCCTTGCACACCGCGATAGGATTCCGGCAGCCGGATGATCGGACCGGCAATGGTGCTGCGGCGTTGCGGCTTGTCCGTGCTGTCGCCAGCCATGCCGCGCAGCAACGGCAGCCCGCCCCACAAGGCGGTGGTGAAGGCCTTCAACTCGGCCTCGATATCGGGAAAGCCGACGCCGCCGGGATCGCGGGCGATCATGCGGCGCGCCAGATCATCCTGCAGAGAGAAGAAGGCAAGACGGCGGTTGCGATCGCCGGCAGCTGAGCGCAGGCCGGCGGCGATGAAATCCTCGAAAGCCTCGATCGTGCCGGGCAGGAGGATTTGTCTCATGCGGCCTGCGGCCGGTAGCACGGACTCTGGCGCCTGCCGCGCCAGCATCTCCATCGCGCGCCACCATCGCGACAGCGCCGCACCTCCGAAGCTACGACGCGCGGCCGCCAGCGCGTTCAACGATGCGGTTGCGGCGGGCGCACCGGCATGGCGGCAGATTTCGGCGCCGATTTGCGCCGCGCCTAGTAGAGGTGCAATCTCGCGCGTCGACGCGTCATTGCGGCTCGCCTCCCAATAGGCGATCAGGCAGGCAGGGCCAGCATTGACGTTGACGAGTTCGAGCACTGCGCCGGCCCAGGCTTCGAGTTCGGAAGCATCGAATTGCTTCGAGAGCGTGTCCCACGTCGCCAGAAAAAGCGGCCGCAATGCCTCGCGCTGACGCATCATCAAATGTAGCCGCCGCGCGACGCCTTCCGGCTCGGACCGCACTTGCAGCGCGGCAGATGGCTTCGCGCTCACGGAACGCATGCAGCGATGGCGTCGGTGAGCGCCGCGCGGATGTCGGGATTATCCGTGATCGGCAGCACGATGCCGGCTCGTACGGCAGCGGTCAGCGGCAGGCCTGCGCGGACCATGCGTCCCGTGTGGATCAGCATCCGGGTCGATGCGCCTTCGTCGAGGCCGTGTCCCTGCAAATTGCGGGAGCGCTCGGCGATCCTGACCAGAAGGGTCGCCAAATCACTGTCCGCACCGCTTTCACGGGCAATGATCGTGCTCTCGGTGGACGGTGGGGGATAGCCGAAATCGATCGCGATGAAGCGCTGCTTGGTGGACTCCTTCAGGTCCTTCACCGCGCTCTGGTAGCCGGGATTGTAGGAGATCGTGAGCTGGAATTCGGCGTGCGCCGGCACGATCTCGTTGTGCTTCTCCAGCGGCAGGATGCGCCGCGCGTCGGTCAGCGGGTGGATCACCACGGTAGTGTCCTGCCGCGCTTCGACGATTTCGTCGAGATAGCAGATGCCGCCGTGACGGACGGCTTGCGTCAGAGGGCCGTCATGCCAGACGGTGCCTGATGGTTCGAGCAGATAGCGACCGGCGAGGTCGGCAGCGGTCATGTCCTCATGGGCCGCGACCGTGATCAGCGGCTTGCCGAGCCGCCACGCCATGTGTTCGACGAACCGGGTCTTGCCGCAGCCGGTCGGTCCTTTCAGCATCACTGGCAGGCGCTCACAGTAGGCGGCCGTGAAGATGTCGACTTCGGTGGCCTGAGGCTCGTAGTAGGGCTCGGTGTTGATCCGATACGCATCAAGCGGCATAAGGTGCTCCGTTGGGTGAAGGAGCGACGCCTTGAGACTCAAAGCGTCGTCGCCCTTCAAGCATAGGGTGTGGCAGCCTTTGCCTGGGGAGCACGCTACGGCCCTGGAGCATGCAGGATGCGCGCAATAGGCGCTTCAATCGCGATTAGAGCCGAAATACGCAATCAAGACAAGCACGTCCTGCGATTGCTCTGCCACCAAGTTCACCACTCGCGGGCATGCGGCTCCGTCGAAAGCTTCTCTCCATATGGGCAAGGGAGCTAAGAAGCGCTCAACGCGTTGGTCTGAATAGTCACGACCTCGGGCTTTACCGGCCTGTTCGTTTTTTCTTGCGGCCTCTTTGCTGCTCGATGCGGTAAGCTTCGCTATCTTGCGAGGTGAGCGTCGCCCGAACGTGCTCGGCGAGCTTTAGCGCGCTATTGGCATTTGACGCAAGACGAGAGAGCATTTGCGAGAGGAGTTTGAACTCCTCGCGCGTCAGCATTCCAAACAGTGCGTCGTTGACAGGGCGTTGCAGAGTGGCAAGACGGATCAACAGGCTCATTCCGTGCTGGGTGAGGGCAAGTTGCACCCGCCGTCCGTCCTCGGGGTGGGGCGTTTTCTCGAGGAAGCCATCGGACACCAGTTTGTTGATCTCGTTGGTGACGAAGGCGCCGCTCAAGTAAAGCCGTTCGGCGACCTGATTCACGCCCATCGGTTCTTCCGCAGTCGAATTCTTGATCGCGATCAGGATCAGATACTGGGTAGGCGACAGGTCGACGAAGCCTGCGAATATTTCACGGCAGGCCTCCAGGCTGCGTCCGAACGCGAAATAGTCGTAGAGGAGGCCGCGGAGTGTGCGGTCTCCGTCCTTGTCGAGCAGCTCGGGTTTCGACGCCGTCAAGAGTGCATCGTTCACGCGGTCAATCTCCCCGCCAAATCATGGCATTGCGAGCTTGCTTAAAAAGCACGCATGCGCCCGCCCAGCAAGTGGGCTTGACATTCTAAAATAGCTTTGTCAGAAAGCTACTCGAGAATTATAAATCAGGACCGGGCAACGAGGCAGTGTCCATGGAGGATCGTGCATTCAGGCGTGCTCTCGGCGAATTCGCCACCGGGGTTGCGGTGGTGACCGCGCGCGGGAAGGGCGAAGAGCTTATCGGCATGACCATGAGTTCGTTCAATTCCGTCTCGCTCGATCCGCCGCTCGTTCTTTTCAGCGTCGACCGCAAGGCGCGCAGCCTGCCTGCGATGCTCGAAGCCAAGGGTTTCGCCGTGAACATCCTGGCGCGTGACCAGGAAAACATCTCCAACCAGTTCGCGCGCGCTCTCTCCAACAAATGGGACCAGGTGAGGACGTCGGTCGGCCATGCCGAGGCGCCACTGATCTCGGGCGCGATGGCTCATTTCGAATGCGCGCCCTACGCAGTCTACGAGGGCGGCGACCACGTCATCTTCGTCGTCCGTGTCATTAGGCACGCGAGCCGCGCCGAGGACGCTGCTCCCCTGATCTTCTTTCGCGGTCGATACCGCGATCTCGTCGATGAGACCGAGCGCGAGCCAACTTGGCCGCTTCCCATTCACTACTAGTTTCGAACCGGAGAAACTGCGATGCGCAGCGCAAAGGAATATCTGTCGGGCCTGAAGGACGGCCGGACCATCTACATCAACGGCGCCTCGGTCGGCGATGTCACGACGTACCATGCCTTTCGCAATCTCGCGAGCTCCATGGCGGGCCTGTTCGACTTCGCGAGCGCGCCGGAGAACGCGGAACTGATGACGTTCGACACGGGCGCGGGTCGCGCCAACCGCATCTGGCAGCTTCCGACCTGCTATGCCGAACTCGTGACGCGGCGCAAGGCGCTCGAAGCGTGGGCCTCGCTGCATGCCGGCTTCATGGGACGCGCCCCGGACCACGTGGCGTCCTGCATTTCCGGGCTCTACATGGGGCTCGATGTCTTCAAGGCCTATGATCCCGCCCGCGCCGGTGCGCTCGAGAGCTACTACCGCTATGCTCGCGACAAGGACCTCTATCTCACCTACGTCATCATCAATCCGCAGGCCGATCGTTCGAAGGGGGCGGCCGAACAGGCCGATCCGTTCCTCACCGCCGGCGTCGTCGATCGCGACGCGGAAGGGATCACGATCCGCGGCGCCAAGATGCTCGCTACCGGCGGCGTGGTCGCCGACGAGGTCTTCGTCACCACCATCCAGCCGATGCGTCCGGGCGAAGAGCGTTATGCGATGTCCTTCGCGATTCCGATGAACACGAAGGGCCTCAAGATGCTGTCGCGCAAATCCTACGAGGATGCCGCCGGCGCAGTGTTCGACAATCCGTTGTCGAGCCGTTTCGACGAGAACGACTCGGTTCTCTATTTCGACGACGTGAAGGTGCCCTGGGACCGTGTCTTCATCGAGGGCAACGTCGACATGTGCCAGAAGCAGTTCCACGCCACGCCCTGCCACGTCTATCAGAACTACCAGGCGATGGTCCGCTTGAGCGTCAAGCTCAAGTTCCTGACCGGCCTTGCGCATCGGACCGCCGACATGAACGGCGTCACCCAATTTCCGCAGGTGCGTGAAATGCTCGGCCAGCTCGCGGCCGAGACCGGCATGGTCGATGCGCTGGTGGCGGCGATGGAGGCCAAGGGCACGCAGGTTGGTCCATATTTCATCCCGGACCGGCACACCCTCTACTCCGCGCAGGTGCTGACGCAGCAGCTCTACGGACACGTCATCAACACGCTCCGCGAGCTCGCCGGCGGCGGCATGATCATGCTGCCCTCATCGGTCGCGGACTTCGACAACCCCGAGATCGCGGCCCTCATCGGCAAGACCCAGCAGTCGCCGAAGGCCAATTCGCATGACCGCGTGAAGTTCTACAAGCTCGCCTGGGATGCCGTCGGCTCCGAGTTCGGCTCGCGCCACCAGCAGTACGAGATGTTCTACGCCGGCGCGACCTTCGTCACCAAGGGCCACTCCTATCGCACCTACGACTGGGCCGGCGCCGACCGGCTGGTCCAGACCATGCTCGATTCCTACGACCTCAACGGCGTCTCAAGCGCCAGCAAAGCCGCCTGAACCAGGGAGCCAACACATGCCTGTCAACAAGAAGCACGACGAATTCTACACGCTCGACATGGCGAGCGGCTGGGAAACGCCGGCGGGCTATCCGGCTGGTATCCAGCAGAAGATCATCGCGGGCGGGTTGGACGAACAAAACCGGCGCGGGACGCGGACCCGGCTGCTCCGTTTCGCGCCCGGCGTCTACACAACCGCGCCGTTCTCCCACGAGTATTGGGAAGAGGTCTATCTCGTCTCGGGCGATTTGATCGTCGGCAACGATGCGAAGGGTGAGGGCGGCAAGAGCTTTCCGCCGAACACCTATGCCTGCCGCCCGCCGCACGCGCCGCATGGCCCGTTCAAGTCGGTGAACGGCTGCCTGCTGCTGGAGATGCACTATTTCGATCCGGTGTGATGCCGGATCGCCGCCGCACAACATCATTCGATCAGCACAGGGGGAAGAGAAATCATGATGTCTAGAGGTATCTCTGTCGTAGTTGCGCGTTGCCTGTCGTCACTTGAAGGGTTCTTCAGGCTGGATCGCGGTGGGCCGCAGGGCAAAGTCCGATGGGCGGTGGACGGACTTGCCGGGGCGCTCGCGCTCGGTGTGGTAGCCGCGACGCCGGTCGCTGCGCAGGACAAGCCGAGCGCGTTGGGACTGGGCATCTTCACGTTCACGTCGGGGCCTGCCGCAGCCTACGGCATGCCGGGCAAGAACGCAGCCGACCTCATGATCGACGAGATCAACGCAAAGGGCGGCATAGGTGGCGTGCCGGTCGGCGCGACCTATGTCGATGAAGCACAGGGCGCACAGGGTGTGATCGCAGAATATCGTCGGCTCGCCGGCGACGCGAAGAACCAGGTGATGGTCGCTGCCCTGTCGAGCGCGAATTGCCTGGCGCTAGCGCCGCTTGCGGAGCAACTCGAGGTCCCCACCGTGGGCTGGAACTGCGATACCCATCAGCTGCTGATGGACGGCAAGAGCAAATATGTGTTTCGCCCGAACGGCAACACCGTGCCGGAATTCATCGCTTACGCGATCTACCTGCTGGACCGCAAACCCGACGTGAGGACGGTTGCGATCATCAATCCGGACTATGCGTTCGGCCACGACGCAGCGAAGATCTTCACCGCGGCGCTGAAGGCCCTGAGGCCGGACGTCGAGATCGTCGCCGAGCTCTATCCGAAGCTGGGCTCGCCGAACTATCAGACCGAGATTTCTCGCCTCGCCACCGCGCGCCCGGACGTCGTCTTCTCAAACCTTTGGGGCGCCGATCTCGAGAACTTCGTTCGTCAGGCCGCACCGCGTGGGATATTCACCTCCAGTCAGGTGATCCTTGCGCTCGGCGAGACCGTGCTGCAGCGAGTGCCCTTGCCTGACGGGGTGATTGTCGGTGTTCTCGGCGACGGCTGGTGGATGTCGCCGGACGCCAAGGCGAGGTCGGAAACGGTAAAGTTTGCCGAAGCCTACAAGGCTCGGTTCGGCGAGTATCCGGTGTTCCCGTCGATCAAGATGGCCAACGCGCTGATCTACGTGAAGGCGGCCTATGAGGCCGCGATGCAGAAGAACGGCGGCAAATGGCCGACGCGTGCCGAGCTCGCCGATGCCATGAAGGGCAGCAAGGTCGAGACCCTGACCGGCACCGCGCAGACGCGGGCCGACAATGACGGCCTCGTCGACCAGATCGTCGGCGTGACCGTAAAGACGTCGGCGCAGCAATTTCCCGTCATTGGCGACATGGTCCGCTACAAAGGCGACAACCTGATGCCGCAGGCAGGTCAAGATCCGCTGGCCTGGATCGCCACGCTCAAGCCCGAGTTCGCCAAAAGCCTGCCGAAGCCGGGAAGCTACAAATAGGCGGGGATGAGGTTCACTGATTTCGATGACGGAAGGCATAGACAGATGTTGAATGCAGTCATCCCCTTGCTGCTGGACAGCCTGGCGAGCGCCGCGCTGATCTTCTTCGCGGCGGTCGGCCTGACGCTCGTCTTCAGCGTGCTGCGCGTCCTCAATGTCGCCCATGGCAGCCTCTATTCGATCGGCGGCTATGTCGCGGCCTCGATCTGCCTGTTCATCGCCAGCCGGCAGCTCAACCCGTATTGGTCGTTCCTGGCGCTCCTGTTCAGTGCGGTGTGTGTCGCGGCGATATTCGGTCCGTTGATCGAACGGGGCCTCATCCGCTGGACTTATGGCAAGTCGGAGGCCGTGCAGATCCTGATCACGTTCGGGCTGTTCCTCATCCTGGAGGATCTCCAGCGCGTAGCCTTTGGCGTGCAATCTTTCTACGAAGACGCGCCGATGCGACTGCTCGGCACCACCTCAATCGGTAGCGTCGTCTATCTCAACTACCAGATCCTCCTGATTGGGATGGCGTTCCTGGTTGTGATCGGCTTGCGGCTTCTGATCAACCACACCCGGCTGGGGCGCCTGATCACGGCTGTGGTCACCGACCGCGAGATGGCGCAGTCGATCGGCATCGACACCAACCGGATCTTCATCCTGGCGTTTTCGCTCGGCGTGTTTCTCGCCGCATTGGGCGGTGCGCTCGCGACGCCGACCTCGGGCATCGCACCAGGTCTCGGCGCTGACACCATGGTGCTCGCCTTTGCGGTTGCGGCGATAGGCGGTCTCGGACAGATCGAAGGAGCCGCATTGGCCTCGCTGATCGTGGGCCTGGCGCGCGTGCTGGCGATCTATCTTGCTCCGTCACTGGATGCCGTCGCGCCTTATGCGGCGATGCTTGTCGTTCTCCTGATCCGTCCCTATGGCCTGTTCGGATCGGTGGCGGCGCGGAGGATATGATGCCAACGATCATTGCCGCCGCGGCGGTCCTCGTCCTCGCGCTGCTGCCTCTGGCCGCGCCCTGGCTTCAATTCGTCCTAACGCTTGCCATAGCCAAGGGGTTTGCGGCGCTCGGCGTCGCCGTGCTGCTCCGCGCCGGACTGATCTCGATCGGTCATGCGATGTTCTTTGCCGCGAGTGCCTATGGCGTCGCGTTTCTGGCGCGCGCCGGCATCAACGACCTTGGCCTGCTGCTGATTCTGTCGGTGCTGGGCGGAGCGCTCGTTGGCGCCGTGGCCGGATCGTTTCTCGTCCGCTATCGCGCGATCTTCTTCGCGATGCTGAACCTCGCGGTCTCCATGGTGTTCTACGCGTTGTGCGCCAAGCTCTACGGTGTCACCGGCGGGACCGACGGCATGCCGGTGCCGGTCCCGGCGGTTTTCGGGATGGTGCTTGGCGAGCCGGCCTTCAAGAGCGTGCTGTTCTATCTCAGCCTGGGGCTGATGGTGCTCGTCGGTCTGGCCGTGCAGCGCTACCTGAACAGCCCGCTCGGTCACGCGCTCTCGGCCGTCCACACCAACGAGATCCGGCTCGAATATCTGGGCATCCCGGTCTGGGCGGTTCTGCTGATCGCCTATGTCGTCTCGGCGGCGCTCGCCGCCCTTGGCGGCGCGATCGCCGGCTTTGCGATCGGTCGCGTGGTCCCGGATTTCGCGTTCTGGACCGCATCCGGCCACCTCGTGCTCATCGCCGTGCTCGGCGGCATCGGTGGGGTGCCGGGCGCGTTCATCGGTGCCTTGTTCCTGGAATTGCTGCACAGCGCGGCGGTGACCGTCACCGATTCCTGGAATTTGATCGTGGGCGTGACACTGATCATCGTGATCATGTTCATGCCGCAAGGGGTCTATGGATTGTTCGCGCGCAAGGAGGCGACGAGCCTATGACGCGTCCCATCCTGGAAGCAAAAGGCCTCCACGTCTCATTCAACGGCGTCAAGGCCGCCGACGACGTCAGCATCGCGATCCATGACGGCGAGTTCCTCGCGATCATCGGTCCGAATGGATCGGGCAAGACGACGCTGCTCAACATCTGCACGGGCTACATCCGCCCCAAATCGGGCAGCGTGTTGCTCGACGGCCACGACATCACCCACCTGTCGCCGCGTGCCATCGCGCGCCGCGGCGTCGCCCGCGCATTCCAGATCCCGCAACTCTTCTCCGCACAGCGTGTGATCGACAATATGATGCTGGCCCTGGCCGCTACCGATGGTCTGTGGAGCGCGGTGAAGCCGCTCGAAACGGCGAGGCGGCGCGAGGAGGCGAGGGCGTTGCTCGACCTGGTCGGGCTCGCCGACGATGCCGACCGGATCAGCAGCACGCTTCCCGAAGGACATCGCAAGCTGCTGGATATCGCGGTTGCGCTGGCCCTGAAGCCTCGGTTGCTATTGCTTGACGAGCCGACCAGTGGCGTGAGCGCCCTCGAACGCTTCCCGCTCATGGAGGCGCTCATGGGCGCGCTGCGCCAGCGCCGCATCACGGCGCTGTTCGTCGAGCACGACATGGACGTGGTCGCGCGTTACGCGAGCCGCGTCCTGGTATGGAACGCCGGCAACATCATGGCCGAGGGCCGGCCCGACGAGGTGTTCAGTAATGCGCAGGTCCGCCAACGTGTCGTGGGGGTTGCTTGATGCTCAGGCTCGACAAGGTCAGCGTCTCGATCGAGGGCGTTCGCGTGCTGCGCGCCGTCAGCTGCGAGATCATCGCGCGCAAGACGACGGTGTTGATCGGCCGCAACGGCGCCGGCAAGACCACGACCCTGCGCGCAATCATGGGCCTCGTCGCGCTTGATGAGGGCTCGGTCTGCCTCGATGCCGACGATCTCGGCAGGAGGCCCGCCCACACCCGCGCCCGGGCCGGGATTGGCTATGCGCCGGAGGACCGCCGCCTGATTCCGGAGCTGAGCGTGGAGGAGAACATTCGCCTTCCGACCTTGGCGCTGAAGCTCGACCGTGCCGAGATCGCGCGCAGGCTCGACGAGATCTTCCAGCTGTTGCCCGAATTGCACGTGATGCGTGCCAGGCTGGCCGGGGGCGTGTCCGGGGGGCAGGGGAAGATGGTCGCGCTGGGGCGTGCGCTGACGGTGGCACGTAAGGTGCTGCTGCTGGACGAGCCGTTCCAGGGTCTAGCACCGGCCCTCGCGCTCGACTACGCGCGAACGCTCGGCGAATTGCGCAAGCATCGGCCCGAGCTTGCCATGCTGATCACCGAATCCTCGCCCGCGCTGCTCGACCGAATCGCCGACAGGACGCTGCAGATCGAGCGCGGCGAAATCCTGACCACATCGACCAAGGATAGGGAATTCCATGTTGCTGCGATTTGAACGCCTCGCAAAGGACCGGACCGATCGTGTCGGGGTCGAAATCGACTCCCTTGTCATCGCTGGCTGGGCGGGCAGGGACGCGGCGGCGATTGAGCACCATATCGAGGAGCTGGCTGCGCTCGGCATTCCGCGTCCCTCGACCACGCCGCTCTACTACCGCGTCGCGGCGCAAACATTGACCCAGGACAGTCGGCTAACAGTCCTTGGGCCGGACAGTTCCGGCGAGGTCGAACCGGTCATCGTCGCCATGGCTGACGGGCTTTGGGTTGGCATCGGTTCGGATCATACCGACCGCAAGGCGGAGGCGTCCGGCATCGCTCTTTCGAAGCAGCTCTGCGGCAAGCCAATCGGCCCACAGCTCTGGTCATATGCCGATGTCGAGGGGCATTGGGATCAACTGGTCCTTCGCTCGTGGGCGACGATCGAAGGGAAACGGATTCTCTATCAGGACAGTCCGGTCGCCTCGCTCAGGACGCCGCGCGATCTCATTCTTCGCTACACCGGGACAGACATGGTACCGGCCGGCACGCTGATGTTCTGCGGTACGCCGGGCGCGATCGGCGGCATTCGGCCTGGGACGCGTTTTGAGATGGAGCTTAGGGATCCGGTCCTTAACCGGTCTCTGACGCATAGTTACGACGTCGACGTCCTGCCAGTCGTCTCCTGAATTCCTCCTCCGAGGCGCCGTGTCGTGACAGCAACGCAGGACCGATCGCATTCTCCCGCCGTAGCACGGCTGGAGGCGGCACTCGCGAGGATCCATTCAGAGGAAGCAAAAAATGTCTTCACGGTGGTGTTCGCAGACAGCGCCCGGTGGGAGGCCGAGGCCGCGGATCGGCGCGCCGCTGCCGGAACGCCCCGCGGTCCGCTTGATGGCCGCATTGTTTCGGTGAAGGCGTTGTTCGCCGTTGCCGGCACGGTCACGAGCTCCGGGTCTGCCGTCCTGCGCGACCTGCCACCGGCGGTTGTGGACGCCGAGGTTGTGAAACGGCTGCGGGCTGCGGGTGCTGTCGTCATCGGCAAGACGCAGATGACCGAGTTCGCCTTCTCTGCGCTGGGTACGAATTCGCATGACGGAATGCCGGGCAATCCTCAAGATCGCGCTCGCGTTCCTGGAGGCTCTTCATCGGGCGCCGTGGTCTCGGTGATTGACGGCATGGCAGAGCTCGCCATCGGCAGTGATACTGGAGGTTCTATTCGAATCCCGGCCGCGCTGTCGGGCGCGGTGGGCTTCAAGCCGACCAGCGGATTCGTACCGAGCGGCGGCGTGTTCTCGCTGTCATCCACGCTGGACACGATCGGTCCGATCGCCTCGAACGTCGAAGACTGCTTCGTGGCTGATCAGGTGCTTTCAGGTGAAGGTGCGCCGTCGCGGCTGCGGCCCGCATCCCCCGGCACGTTCCGCCTGAACGTTGCCCGCGGGCGCCTGTTCGATCGATGCGAACCCGAGGTGCTCGCTGCGTTTGAGAAGGGTCTGGACCGCCTTCGATCAGGCGGCTTGCAGATCAAGGATGTATCCATCGAGGCTGCGCTCGATGAGGTCGCCCAGATCGACAAGATCGGCACCTTCCCGTCGATCGAGGTCGGAGCAACGCTGCGCAGTTTGGGTGTCTCGGTGCTTGATCGGGTCGATCCTCGAACGCGAGTCCGCATCGAGGCCGGCGCCGGAATTCCCGCCACGGACTATGTGCGCATGATGCGGCTCCGACGGGCGGCGATCTGGTCGTTCGAACAGTCTTTCGGCAACAATGAGGTGTTCGTCCTGCCGACGACGCCGATCCGGGCGCCGCTGATCTCTTCCATTACGGAGGATGCGGCGTTCCATGAGCTGAACGGTCTCGTGCTGCGCAATCCGCGCGTCGCCAACTTGCTCGACTGCCCGTCGATCTCGCTGCCGCTTTCCGTCGATGAGCTTCCGATCGGACTGATGCTTGTCGGCCGCAGGAATTCTGACCGGCGCTTGCTGGAGATTGCATCGTGCATCGAAGCAGTGCTGTAGCCCTAAGGGCTGCTCGCTGCCGAATGCATCTCGCCTGTGAGCGTAAAAATGAAGAGTGAGGGGTTCTGGATTGTGGTCCCTGCCATCGCAATCATCATGTTCATAAACCATCCTTGTATCGATGCTGGTCCGACGTGCGCTGTCCAATACTTGACTGTCGACACAACAGAACACGGGAAGCGAAAGCGGAGCCGGTTCGTATACAAGATCATGATCGCCGCGTCGTTGCTAACGATAGCAGGGCTCGGTGCGCTGGCGGCTCTCAGCGCGTCGGTAGCTGAAAAAATGCTGGATCGAGATGCTTGCTCAGAGAACAGGCTTATCGGTGAAGGGGCTGCTGACAGAATCACGGCTTGGCTGGAATCGCGCCGCCACTTGCTTGAGGCGCTCATCGCAGATGAGATCGAACTGAGCGGAGTGGCGGGATCGGAGGCCGATCCGTCAGCTTCGGTCGAAGACGCTCACGAACACCTTCTGTCCCGTCCACTTCGGGCGACCTGACGGCATCCACATTAGGGAGCCAAACCTGCAAATGGCCGGGGGGTACGACCCTCGAACGCGTGGTTGGTACCAAGTCGCAGCCGCAGGAAAGCAAACGATCGTTGCCAAGCCTTAACGTCATCGCCGATTCATCCAACGCTGCTGCGCATAGTAATCGTTACGTCAAAATTGCCGGAATGACACCCAACGCCTTTTGCGGGCAAGTTCCATCCGGTGGACGATGCCAGCTCGATGGCTTGCTGGATGTTTTTGCCACGGAACCCGGCGCGCTCGATAAAGCGCCGGAAGAGTCCGGGCGCTTTTGCGATGATGGTATTTCGCTTGGGCACGACCACCATGTCCGCGCGCCGCTCGATGCCGGCCACAATGTCGCGCACGACTGCTTCGCGCGAAATCATTTTCCAAAGGCCTTTGTCATTTCCACCCCACAAGGCACAGCCTGCGGGATCGGCCACTACGTCGTCCATCATGATCCGGATTGCAGTCGTCGGCCTTGGCAAGATAGCTCTCGATCAGCACTTGGCTGCAATTGGCGCAACGCCCGAAATCAATATAGGTGCGGTGGCAAGTCACCAAGGATCCCTGCCGGGAATTCCGTCATTCGCCACGTTGGACGACCTGTTAGCTCCGGACGTCGAGATCGACGCGGTCTCGTTGTGCACTCCGCCTCAAGTCCGTCGAGGTCTGGCTGCGACGGCGCTCTTCTCCGGCAAGCACGTGTTGCTCGAAAAGCCACCATGCGCCACAATCAGCGAGGTGAGCTATCTGAAGACAATGGCGAGCGAAAGGCAGCTTTCATTATTCGCCACGTGGCGCTCTCGCTATGCTCCCGCAGTCGAGACTTTACGTGCTATCCTTCAAAGCCGTCAGATCGTATCAGTGAAGATCGATTGGAGAGAAGACGTCAGGGTGTGGCACCCCGGGCAGACCTGGATTTTTGGCGCCGGCGGCCTTGGTGTCTTCGATCCCGGGATAAATGCGCTCTCGATCCTGACGGGAATAACGGGTGAGCCCCTTTTTGTGACAAGTGCGATCCTGGATTTTCCAAGTAGTAGGCAGGCTCCCATAGCGGCGACCGTGGAGCTCACCGACGAACGAGGCATTCCAATCGTTGCTCATTTCGACTTCTTGCATCCTTCCCAAAGGCTGGCGGCACCGCATGCCAGCGCAAATGCGCCGTTCAGAGCGCCTCCTCGATCAACTTCTGAGTTCGTCCCTGCCATCCGGCAATGATCTTACCAGGGATGGTGGCTTTCTTTTCACGAACGATCAGACGTCGGATTCTGCAGGGCAGCAATGCGGTTGACAAAATAGAACGGTACCGTATCGTTTATCAAGCCGCATTTTTGATCCTTCGTCGGGAGCTTGGCTCATGCCTGCCGTAGGCTCCGTTCACCGCAAATGAATTGCAAATCTTTCGTTTGCAAGTATACGGGCGGCCGCCTGGATCACCCCGAGTTGGACGCAGCACCAGCGGATCTGAACTGAATGGAGGATCCCAATGCATCGCGCCTGGAAGTGGTCCGCGACTTGCGGATTTCGCCGACAGGTTCTTGGCGGGCTCGGATTTTTCGGTTGGCACGTTTGACTCCGGTGAAACCGGCCATTGGGTCGTGAGAATCCAAGCCGTGTCGATTTAGATTGTTCGCTAGAAGCTGAGCTCACTGGAAGAGTGTGTCAAAGATGACTGCCATGAATGCCAGAATGGTGTTGCTCATTGACGGCGCAAGCCTTCATGCCGCGACTAAGATGTTAGGCATCGATGTCGACTTCAAGCGTTTTCGCGGGGAATTCGCGACCAAGGGCTCGCTGCTGCGCGCGATCTATTATACCTCGACTGTCGACAACGGAGAGGTGCCGCTGCGACCGCTCCTGGACTGGCTGGGATATAACGGCTTCAAGGTGGTTGCAAAGCCGATCAAAAGATTCGCAGATGCGTCCGGCCAGCTCACGATCAAGACCAGTATCTCAGTAGAACTCACGATTGATGCAATCGAACTTGCTCCGCGGCTCGATCGTGTCGTTCTGATCTCGGGTGACGGCGATCTGCGCGCCTTGGTCGAGCTTCTGCAACGCCGCGGTGTCCTTGTCACCGTTGTTTCGACGATTTCAATGGTCTCCGACCGATTGCGAAGGCAGGCCGACGAGTTTATCGATCTCGCGGACCTCAGGTCCAAAATTCAAAGCGAGAGCCCCCGCCGCAGGCCGGCCAGGTAGCCAGGATGGGAGAGGGGGCTTCGACGGTCAAAACCGGGGAGTGTCAGAAGATCGCTTAGGCTCGCCTAATCCATACGCATCGCCGGTTTGACTTGGCGGTTCAAAGTGTCGGCGAGCCAAAGGAGGCTGCCGCGCAGCCATCCGTTGAGACGCACTTGATGTTCGCGATAAAGCAACGCATGGCCGAGCTGCGCGGCCCGACCGCGGATAAAGCCCCCGTCAAAGAAACCGAACTGGCCAAGTGACCCGAATGCATCAAAGCCGCCAAGCGACACCAGCGAGCCGAAGTCGCGATATTTGAAGCTGGACGTGACATCACCACCGAGCATTCGCGGCAGGTTCCTGATCATAAACCGTGCCTGTTGGCTGGCGACTTGCGCTGTCGGCGGCAGCGGTCTGTCTTGTCCCGGCAGGGTCAGGCTTGCACAGTCCCCGAGGGCAAAGATGTCGCGATCGCGCGTGGCTCGAAGAGTCGGACTGACCACGAGCTGACCGCCGCTGGTCTTTTCCAGTCCATCGATGCCGTTCAGGACATCCGCGGCCTTCACGCCCGCTGCCCAGACCTTGAGCTCGCATTCGACGATGCTGCCATCTTCCAATCGAAATCCTTCCTCGTCAGCGCCGGCCACATGCGCGTTCAGGCGTATTTCGATCCCCAGGCTCTCGAGCCTTTGCCTCGCAGCAGCGGAGATGCGTTCGGGAAATGCGGTCAGAAGCCGCTTGCCGCGATCCAGGAGGACGATTCTGATCAGATCAGGAAGCCGCTTGATGCCATAACTGCTCGCAAGCTGCGCCAGCGCGACGAGTTCGGCGGCAAGTTCGACGCCGGTCGCCCCGCCGCCGACAATCCCGATGCGCAGCTTCCTGCTCTTCGCGAGACAGCGAAAGACCCGTAACCGGACCTCTTCGTTAAAGGCGACGGCTTCGCCGCGCGAATCCAACCGCTTGCAATGCTCGAGAACGCCAGGCGTGCCGAAATCGTTGGCCTGGCTACCGACGCTCAGGATGAGCGTATCATACGGAATCTCGCGGGGGGGCACCAGCTCCTCTCCTGACCTCGATTTCAGAGGCGCGAGACGCACCCGGCGGGAGGCTCGATCTACCGCCGTTGCCTCGCCGAGTTCGTAGGCAAAGCCGCTCCGGTGCGCCTGGGCCAGATAGGCGGCCTGTTGCTCGGACAATTCGCGCGTGCCAGCCGCGATTGTGTGCAGCATAGGTTTCCATACGTGAGCAGGCTCGCGGTCTATCAGCGTGACCTCGAGAGCATGCGTCGAGGTTCTCTTGCCCGCCAAATGCCTGGCAACGTCGAGACCCGCTATGCCGCCGCCGACGATCACGAGACGATGTGCTTTCATCAGAGTTCTCCTGTTGAAAAGGTCGTGCCAGCAAGTCCCCGATCGATGTGTGGAAATAAAGCATGCCGTATCAAATTCGTTCCGGACTGGGAGGGAGGTGGGAGGAGATCTGATGATGACGGCAGAGCCGACCCCGCCACAAATGTCAATCCGTTAGCGAGCAACGTTGCGCTCGGAAATTTGAAGAAATCAAATCCAGTTTGGCGGTTGACTAAAACAAAACGGTACCGTACCGTATACGGCGTGAACATAAGCCTCGAAACTGCCAGTCAATAATTCGTGCTGACAGGGGCAGCGTGAGGTTAACCTGCATAACTGTGCTGACCGCTGACCTCGTCTGCCGCGACCGTGCCTCCTCCCAGGCAGCCCCCATCGGTCGGTTTGTGGTCGGCTACACGACCGGCCTGGATTGCCAGGCCGGTCGTGCTTTTCCCTGCAGCGGGGATGTGACGCATCGAGATCGGGAAATAGAGGGATCAGTCTCGGTCGCTCTTGATGTCGGAGGTGGCTTTCTGTGCGGGGCTCGTGAGAAGGTGGCGTCCTGTCGCCAAAGACGTGCGTAATTCGTGCGCAGGCAGCCGAGCGTTTCGATGGACGTACAAATCGCAAAAGCCAACATCGAGCTCTTCAAGAGGCTGTTGACGGTCGAAACGGACGAACAAAAACGCAGCACATTGGAGCGCCTTCTCGCTGAGGAACGATTGAAGCTCACCGCTGCCCTCAACCGCGAGAACGAGAAGAAAAAGCGATAGCCTGCCGGCGCTCGCTGCGGGATTGGCGCGGTCCAGGCTTTCAATGGTGCAACAAGACGGTGGCTTGTGCGACCGTCATGCTCTCTTCTTGTCGGGCCGAAATAAAGCAGGTGCATGTTGATGACCTGTTGTGACGAAAGTTGATCCAGGTCAATGTTCGGTGCGCCAGGTCATCTACATGTGGGTCAACACTGGTTGACCGAAATGATCGATCGAATGTACATTCGGGACACCGCAATCGCAGTTGTTGGAGAGCATCCATGTCTCGGCAGGCGGTAGCTCGAAAGCTCGAAATTTCGACTCGCGATCGCATTCTGAATGCTGCGGTTACGCGATTCTCGCGATATTCATACGAGGAGACGGGATTGCGAGACATCGCCGCTGATGTCGGGGTAGATGTATCTTACGTGCACCGCTGCTTCGGTTCGAAGAAACAGCTCTTTACTGAGGCCGTTCAGGCGGCAATCCAGCCCCTTCACTTTCCGGCCGGCGACACGCGTAACCTTGCTCGCTCCGTCGCTCGGCAATTTCTTACCCGCGAAGCCGCTCGTGCCCGCGGCAATGTCGCTCCGCTGGACATTATTGTTCGCTCGCTCGCAAGTCCGGAAGCATCGCGGGTCGTCCGTGACTTCATTCTGAAGGATTTTGTGAGCCCGCTTGCCGAGAGGCTAGGACAAGCGGAAGCCGCCAATGCCACTTTGATAGCGGCATTTTTGGCGGGCGTAAGCATCCTTAGAAATGTGCTGCGCGTCTCTCCCTTGCTTAAGGCTAAGCCTGATGAGTTCGAGACGCTGATCGCAGATGCCGTCGAGCAGATGATGAAAGCGGCCCCTGCTTCCCCAGGCAGAGATGCGTCAGGAAGATCAAGAAGGAGCCTGCAATGAATGGTACGGCATCTGTTGTGCCGATGAACCGTCCGGTTGCCTCGGTGCTGAAGGTGATCTCGGATCCCCAGTCGTCCCAGGCGCGACCCAAGGTGTGGGCGCCAGAAGACGAAAGCGTCGGAAGTGAAGCGTTCCGATCAATCGATCGGATGCGGGAAGCGCTTGCCGCTCAGTTGAGCGGGGGTCTTTCGCCAGCCTCACTTGCGCTGGCTTTCTTCGACTGGTCGATCCACCTTGCGTCGGCTCCCGGCAAACAGCTGGAGCTTGCGGATAAGGCATTCCGCAAGACGGGACGGCTTTTGTCTTATCTTGCTGCGGCGAGTGCCTATCCAGACCGTCCTCCCTGCATCGAGCCGCTTCCTGGCGATGATCGATTTCGTGACGAGGCATGGGAAAGGCAGCCGTTCAATTTCTGGGCTCAGGCATTTCTGCTTCATCAGCAGTGGTGGCACAACGTCACCCATGAAGTGCCCGGCGTAACACCCCATCACGAGGACGTCGTCTCCTTTGCGGCGCGCCAGTTCCTCGATGTATTCGCGCCGTCCAACAATCCCTTCACGAATCCCGCGGTCATTGCGAGGGCGACCGAGACCGGTGGAGCGAACTTCGTGCAGGGTGGTCAAAATTGGCTGGACGACGTAACCCGGCTTGCTGCGCGGCAGCCACCCGTGGGCACCGAGCATTTCATCGCCGGGAAGGATGTCGCGGTGACGCCGGGCAAGGTCGTCTACCGGAATCATCTGATCGAGCTGATTCAATATGCGCCGGCGACCGAGACGGTGCAGGCCGAGCCGGTACTCATCGTGCCGGCCTGGATCATGAAATACTACATCCTCGACTTGTCACCGCAGAATTCGTTGATCCGATACCTCGTCGGACAGGGCCACACCGTGTTCTGCATCTCGTGGCGCAATCCGTCTGCGGAAGATCGCGACCTGAGTTTGGACGATTACCGGCAATCGGGGGTGATGGCGGCAATGGAAGCCATCAACGCCATCGTTCCCGACCGCAAGATCCACGCAGCCGGTTACTGCCTTGGAGGGACACTGCTGTCGATCGCAGCCGCCGGCATGGCGCGCGCGGCCGACGATCGATTGGGCTCCGTCACGCTGTTCGCGGCACAGACGGATTTCACCGAACCCGGGGAGCTTGCTCTCTTCATCGACCCCAGCCAGATGCATTTTCTCGAAAGCATGATGTGGAACAGAGGGTATCTGTCGGCCGACCAGATGGCGGGCGCCTTTTCGCTTCTGCGCACCAACGATCTCATCTGGTCGCGTCTCGTCCATGATTATCTGATGGGCGAGCGCACGCCGATGGTCGATCTCATGGCGTGGAACGCAGACTCGACCCGCATGCCCTATCGGATGCACGCGGAATATCTCCAGCGGCTGTACCTCGACAACGAACTTGCAGCTGGGCGCTTCATGGTCGGTGGCCGCCCGGCGGCGCTCCAGAATATTCGTGCACCGATGTTCGTCGTCGGGACAGAACGCGACCACGTCGCGCCATGGCGGTCGGTCTACAAGATCCACTATCTCACTGACACGGATGTCACCTTCGTGCTGACGAGCGGCGGGCATAATGCCGGCATCGTCAGCGAGCCCGGCCATGGAAGGCGGCATTTTCGCATTGCCTTGAAGCGGACGACCGATGCCTGCCTTGGCCCCGAGGAATGGGCCGCTGCGACCGCGCCGAAAGATGGCTCATGGTGGGTCGATTGGGTCCAATGGTTGGCCAGCCATTCTACGGCAGCACGCGTGTTGCCGCCGACGATGGGAGCCGCCGCAGCAGGTTATCCGCCACTCGAAGAGGCGCCGGGCACCTACGTGTTCCAGCGGTAACGAACATGGATGAGGCCTTTTTGAGGAACCGGACGTTTGACCAGCTGCAGCCGGGCGATACCGCCTCGTTGGTGCGGATCGTCGGGCGCGACGACATCGACCTGTTTGCCGCGGTCTCGGGCGACGCTAACCCGGCGCATCTGGATGCGGCGTTTGCCGCCACGGATCTGTTCGGTCACATCGTCGCGCACGGCATGTGGACGGGTGCGCTGATCTCGGCCGTGCTCGGCACGAAGCTGCCCGGTCCGGGGACGATCTATCTCGAGCAGGACCTCAAATTCCGCAAGCCGGTTGCTCCAGGCGATACCATTACCGCGACTGTGACCGTCCGGGAGAAGCGGCCGGAAAAGCACATTGTGCTCCTGGAGACGATCTGTACCAACGCGAAGGGCGATCAGGTTCTTACGGGTACGGCAACGGTCATTGCTCCCGTCCAGACCATCGAGTGGCCGCGGGCGACATTGCCCGATGTCTCACTCCGCCGACATGACCGCTACGATGCTTTCGTAAAGCAAGCCAGAAGCGGGCCCGCGGTCAAGGCCGCCATCGTGCATCCATGCTCGCCGGAGGCCATCCTGGCTGCCATGGAGGTTCGACAGCAGGGGCTGCTCGATCCGCTGCTGATCGGACCGGAGGCGAAGATTCGCTCCGCCGCCGAGGCAGCGCAGGTCTCGTTGGACGGCGTCACGGTCGAGGCCGCCCCGCACAGTCATGCGGCCGCGGCGCGGGCGGTCGAACTCGCGGTTGCCGGCAAGGTCTCGATCCTGGTGAAAGGCAGCTTGCACACTGACGAGTTGCTGGGAGCAGTTGTGGCGCCGGGTTCGGGGCTCCGGACGGAGCGGCGGATCAGCCATGTCTATGCCATGGATGTGCCGGCTTATTCGAAGCCGCTGCTGGTCACCGACGCGGCTGTCAATATCCGGCCGACGCTGGAGGAAAAGCGCGACATCTGCCAGAATGCCATCGATCTTCTGCATGTCTTGGGCGTGGAACAGCCGCTGGTCGCAGTGCTCGGCGCCGTTGAGACGGTCAATCCAAAAATGCCGGCAACACTCGATGCGGCTGCGCTGACTGTCATGGCCGCGCGCGGCCAGATCAGCGGCGCCAAGGTCGATGGACCGCTTGCCTTTGACAATGCGATCAGTGTCGATGCGGCGAGGACCAAAGGCATCGTCTCGCCGGTCGCAGGTCGTGCCGACATTTTACTGGTCCCAGATCTCGAGGCCGGCAATATGCTGGCCAAGCAGCTGATCTACTTTGCCGGCGCGACCGCGGCCGGTCTCGTGCTTGGTGCGCGTGTTCCGATCGTGCTGACCAGCCGGGCGGACCCTTTAACGGCACGCATCGCATCAGCGGCGCTGGCGAAGTTGGTAGCGGAGCCGCGCGACATGAAAGCACTGCGGCCGTCACGAGTGCCGATCTGCTCCTCACCTTCAACGCCGGCTCGTCGACGGTCAAGCTCGGCCTCTTCGAACTCGGTGCGTCCGGCGCTCGGCGGCTAGCCAAAGGCGAGATCGATTATCGCAAGGCGCCGCTCAGCCTCCGCATGACCGAAGGGCCCGTCGCGTTGGACGTCGAGCTGACCGCCAGACCGTCCGACGATCCGCACGAGGTCATGGAGGAGACGTTTGGCTGGCTGGCAAAGCACTTTGACATGAGCCACGTCGCTGCGGTCGGCCACCGCGTCGTTCATGGCGGGGACAGCTTTGCCGGTCCGGTGCGCATCGAGGATGCAACGATTGCGGCCATCGATGCGCTGACGATCCTGGCTCCACTGCATCAGCCGCAGAGCGTACGCCTCATCCGGGCGATCCGGCACCTTCGACCTAGCCTCACCCAGACCGCCTCCTTCGATACAGCGTTTCACCGAACCAACCGCGACGTCGTGCGACGGTTCGCCATTCCCCGCGCGCTGCATGATCAGGGACTCAAGCGCTACGGCTTTCACGGACTGTCTTACAAATATATCGCCGGCGAGCTGGCACGGCGCGTGCCCGAGATCGCTGCCGGCAAGGTCGTTGCCGCACATCTCGGCAGCGGGGCCAGCATCTGTGCGCTCGAAGGCGGGGTGGGCCGCGACAGCAGTATGGGGTTCTCGACGCTGGACGGCATCCCGATGGCGACCCGGTGCGGTGCGCTGGATCCCGGCGTAGTCCTGCATCTACTGGGACCGATGGCGCGTTCCCGCCACGAACTGGAACAGATCCTCTATCACCAGTCCGGCCTGCTCGGGGCATCCGGCGTCAGCGCCGACATCCGCGAGCTTCTGGCAAGCGATACCGCCGACGCGCAAGAGGCGATTGATCTCTTTACCTTCCGCATCGCCGGAGAAATCGCAAGGCTCGCGGCGACCCTCGGTGGGCTCGATGCCGTGGTCTTTACCGCGGGTATCGGCGAACATCAGCCGCCGATACGGGCCGCGGTTTGTGAGCGGCTGGCGTGGCTTGGCCTTCGGCTCGACACGGCGGCCAATGCGGCAAATGCCGAACGGATCAGTGCTCCCGCGAGCCGCATCGCCGCCTTCGTGATTTCGACCGACGAGGAGCAGGTCATCGCGGACGAAGCGCTTGCCGTGCTAAGCGAGAAGGAATGAGGCGATGACGGCCATTGTCGATCTTGCCGGTAAACGCGGGCTCGTGATCGGGATCGCCAACGATCACAGTATCGCTGCGGGCTGCGCAGCGGCATTCCGCCAGGCGGGATCCGATCTTGCAATCACTTATCTGAACGGCAAGGCCGAGCCCTTTGTGCGACCTGTTGCCGAATCGCTTGGCGCGCCGATCTTCGTTCCATGCGACGTGCGCATCCACGGTCAATTGGAGGCCGTGTTCGAGACAATCCAGAAACGATGGGGCCGGCTCGATTTCCTGCTGCACTCGATAGCCTTCGCGCCACGCGAGGATCTGCATACGAGCCTCACCAACTGTTCGGCCGACGGCTTTGCGCTGGCCATGGACGTTTCGTGTCACTCTTTCATCCGGATGGCGAGGCTTGCCGCGCCGCTGATGAGCGACGGCGGCTGCCTTTTGACGGTGAGCTTCTATGGCGCCGACCGTGTGGTGGAAAACTACAATCTGATGGGCCCGGTCAAGGCTGCGCTCGAGTCGAGCGTGCGCTACATCGCGGCGGAGCTCGCTCCACAGCGGATCCGGACCCATGCGATCTCTGTCGGACCGATCAAAACCCGTGCCGCTTCCGGCATTGACCGTTTCGACGAGCTGCTCGACGACATCCGCGCACGGACGCCGGCGCACCGGCTTGTGGCGATTGAAGAAGTCGGCCGCGTCGCCGCTTTCCTCGTCAGCGGCGCCGGTGCGCCGCTTTCCGGGTCAATCGTCTATGCCGACAACGGCTTTCACACGATGGCCTGAGCCGCCTGCAATGGTCGATCACAACGCCAGCATCGATATGCTTGTCGGCCGGCAACGGCCTAGCTGGACTGAAAGGTCAACAATCGTTGACTCAAATCAAGACATGACTCTTCCTATGGATCTAGGATTGTCCTGGTCTTTAGTGGGACCTTGATCAACCGAAAAAGGAACATCTCCGATGACACAAAATGCAGCCGCGCCGCAGTTTCCGTTCGCAAGCCCCGAATGGCTCAAATCGTTCACAGGAACTCCGGGAAATCTCAGCATGACAGTCAAGGAAACACTGGAGTTTGGTGCCTCCTGTTTCCAGGATCAGGCCGATCATCTGAGGAGGCTCGCTGGCTGCGAAAATCCTGCCGAGGCCGTGAAGTGCCAGTTGGAGTTCGCGCAGCAATCCTGGTCTCGATCGGTCGGCGAAGCGTTCAAACTGTTCAATAGTCTGCGTCCGTCCGGCTCGACGAGCGCGTGATACGGCAGCGGACCGCCTCGTCGGAGACAAATGATGGCTGAGAATGTCGACAACGCGGTGCCGGGACAGAGTCCCGTCACCTCGGCCAAAACGACAAAGCGCCTTTTCAGGACAACGGCGGGGAAGCGTTGGGCAGGGCTGCTGCTTCTCGTCGTATTGGCGGGCGGCGGCTATTACGCTTGGCAAAAGCTCAAAGATCCCGGTCTGCCCGCGGGATTCGCAGGCGGAAACGGCCGTATCGAGGCGACCGAAATCGACATCTCCACCAAAATCCCCGGGCGGATCAAGGATATCCTGGTCAACGAAGGCGATTTCGTCACGGCCGGACAGGAGCTGGTGCGGATGGATGCATCGCAGCTGCAAGCGCAGCGCCGTCAGGCGGAGGCGCAACTACGTCGTGCAATCATCAGCATCGACACCGCGAAAAGCCTGATCAGGCAACGCGACGCGGAGCGAGAGGCTGCAATCGCTGTCGTCGCTCAGCAGGATGCAAAGCTCGACCAGGCCGAGAGACAGCAGCAGCGCTCGGAGGTGCTGATCAAGACCAGCGCCGTCTCCCAGCAGGCACTCGACAATGATCGCGCCAATGCACTTACTGCCAAGGCGTCGCTCGCGGCGGCGCAAGCCGGAGTTGCCTCGTCCGACGCCGCGCTCAATGCGGCGAAGGCGCAGGTCGTGGATGCGGAGGCGGCCGTCGATGCCGCCCGAGCTGCCATCGACAGCATCGCGGCCGACATCGACGACAGTACCTTGAAGTCTCCGCGCGACGGCCGTGTACAATACCGCGTGGCTCAGCTCGGAGAGGTGTTGTCGGCCGGTGGCCGGGTTCTCAATCTCGTCGATCTCGGTGATGTCTACATGACCTTCTTCCTGCCGACGGCAGAAGCCGGCCGGATCGCTATAGGGGCTGACGCGCGTCTCGTGCTCGACGCCGCGCCACAATATGTCGTTCCCGCCAAAGTGACCTTCGTCGCCGATGTCGCCCAGTTCACGCCGAAGACGGTGGAGACCGAGGAAGAGCGGCAGAAGCTGATGTTCCGGGTCAAGGCTCAGATACTACCGCAGCTTCTGCAGAAATATATCCGCGATGTGAAGACGGGGTTGCCGGGCATGGCCTATGTCCAGCTCGACACCAACGCGCCGTGGCCGGCATCGTTGCAGCGCGGACTGGCGCAATGAGCGAAGCATCCGTCGCCGCCGCGCACCAGGCACTGCCAGTGGTGCGACTTGAATCGGTCGGGCTGTCCTACGGTAACACCCGTGCGCTCGGTGCCATCACACTCGACGTTCCATCCGGGTGCATGGTTGGCCTGGTCGGGCCCGATGGTGTCGGCAAATCAAGCCTGTTATCGCTGATTGCCGGCGCGCGGGTCATCCAGGATGGTCATGTCGACGTGCTCGGTGGCGATATGGCCGACGTCGTATACCGGACGCACACCTGTCCGCGGATCGCCTACATGCCGCAGGGGCTTGGCAAGAATCTCTATCCGACCCTTTCGGTGTTCGAAAACGTCGATTTCTTTGGTCGGCTGTTCGGGCAAGACAAGCGCGAGCGGGAACGTCGCATCGGCGAACTCCTGCAGAGAACCCACCTGGCGCCATTTGTGGACCGACCAGCCGGCAAGCTCTCCGGCGGCATGAAACAGAAGCTCGGGCTGTGCTGCGCCCTGATTCATGATCCGGACCTGCTGATCCTCGACGAGCCGACCACAGGCGTCGACCCGCTCTCGCGGCGGCAGTTTTGGGAGCTGATCGATGATATCCGCGCCGATCACCGCGGCATGAGCGTCATAGTTTCGACAGCCTATATGGAAGAAGCCGCGCGTTTCGACTGGTTGGTTGCGATGGATGCCGGCCGCGTCCTTACCACGGCAGCACCTGAGTATCTTTTGAAGCAGACCGGCGCTACGACACTTGACGATGCCTTCATTGCGCTTTTGCCGGAGGAGAGGCGAAAGGGACACACGCGCGTCGTCATCCCGCCACGGTCGGGAGAGGGCGATAGCGAGATCGCTATCGAGGCCGAGCACCTGACCATGCAGTTCGGAGGTTTCACCGCGGTCGACAATGTGAGCTTCCGCATTACGCGCGGCGAGATCTTCGGGTTTCTCGGCTCGAACGGCTGCGGCAAGACCACCACCATGAAGATGCTGACGGGGCTGCTGGCCGCGACATCGGGCAAGGCTCGGCTGTTCGGACAAGAGATCGACCCCAACGACATGACCGTGCGCCGCCGCGTGGGCTACATGTCGCAGGCCTTTTCCCTTTATTCCGAGCTCACGGTCCGGCAGAACCTTGATCTGCACGCCCGTTTGTTTCGCCTGGCGCCCGCCGCCATTCCGTCTCGCATCGAGGAGATGGCAGAGCGCTTCGATCTTGCCGGCATCCTGGACGCGCTTCCCGACGCGCTGCCGCTCGGCATCCGCCAGCGGCTGTCGCTAGCAGTGGCGATGATCCACGCACCCGAAATGCTGATTCTTGATGAGCCCACGTCCGGCGTCGATCCCGTCGCGCGTGATGGTTTCTGGCAAATCCTGGCCGATCTTTCGCGCAAGGACAACGTGACCATCTTCGTCTCCACGCATTTCATGAACGAGGCCGAGCGTTGCGACCGCATCTCGCTGATGCATGCCGGCAAGGTCCTCGTTACTGACACGCCCGCCGCGATTGTCAAAAGCCGCTCCGCCGCGACGCTCGAGGGCGCTTTCATTTCCTATCTGGAGGAGGTGACCGGTGTCTCGGACGATGCGGTCTTAACTCCCGCGCCGCCCGAGCCGGCCGAAGCCGGGCATGCCGCCGATCCCGAACGCTCCGCGGGGCAGGGCAAGCGCTTCTTCGATTTGCGACGCATGCTTGCCTACACCATGCGCGAAGGGCTCGAGCTGCGGCGTGATCCGATCCGCGCTGCGCTCGCCACCGTCGGCAGCATCATCTTGATGTTTGTCATGGCCTATGGCCTCAATTTGGACGTCGACAACCTGTCCTTCGCCGTCCTCGACAGGGACGCTACGACTCTCAGCCGTGATTATGCCTTGCAGATTTCCGGCTCGCGCTATTTCACGCAAAAGCGGCCCATTGCCGACTATAACGACCTCGATCGCCGCATGCGCAACGGCGAGCTCAGCCTTGCGATCGAGATCCCGCCTGGCTTTGGGCACGATCTGGCACACGGTCGCAAGGTCGAGATCGCTGCCTGGATCGACGGTGCCATGCCGAGCCGTGCCGAAACCGTGCGTGGCTATGTCCAGGGAATCCATGCGGCTTGGCTGATGCAGAAAGGCCGGCAGATCCTAGGCCGAGCGGCAACGGTCGGGGATTTTCGGCTTGAGCTCCGCTATCGATATAACCCAGGTGTCGAAAGTCTGGTGGCGATGGCGTCGGCGGTGATCCCGCTTTTGCTCTTGATGATCCCATCCATGCTCGCCGTTCTCAGCGTCGTGCGCGAAAAGGAGCTCGGATCGATCATCAATTTCTACGTCACTCCAGTCACTCGGTTCGAATTTCTGATTGGCAAGCAGCTTCCGTATGTCGGCCTTGCCCTGCTCAATGCACTGCTATTGGTTGCTTTCGCAGTCTTGGTCTTTCGGGTTCCGTTCACTGGCAGCCTTCTCAGTTTCATGCTGGCGGCGCTTCTCTACGTCAGCGCCACGACGGGCATGGGACTGTTGATCTCCACGCTCACGAGCAGCCAGATTGCGGCGATGTTCGCCACTACGCTGGTCACCCTGATTCCTGCCATCCAGTATTCCGGGCTGATCGATCCAGTATCATCACTTCAGGGCGTTGGCGCCGTTATCGGCCGGATCTATCCAACCACCTATTTCGTGACTATCGCTCGTGGGAGCTTTTCCAAGGCGCTGGGTTTTGCCGACCTGTGGAGGGAGTTTGTGCCGCTCCTGATTAGCATTCCGGTGCTGCTCGGTGCTGGAGCGGCTCTCTTGAAGAAACAGGCGCGCTGATCATGTGGACGGCCAACATTCTTCAACTCGGGATCAAGGAATTGCGCAGCCTGCTCCGCGATCCGATGATGCTGGTGCTGATCGTTTACGCGTTCTCGGCGGCGATCTACACGGCGGCAAAGGCACTACCTGAGACCCTGAATATGGCCGCTATCGCGGTTGTCGACGAAGACCAGTCGCCGGCGGCGTCACGCATCATTACCGCGTTCAATCCCCCTTACTTTTCGATACCGAAGCTGATCACCCAGCCGGAGATGGATCGTCGAATGGATTCCGGCATTGATACTTTCGCGCTCGATATCCCGCCGAACTTCCAGCGCGACCTCTTGGCGAAGAAATCGCCCACAATCCAGCTCAACATCGATGCGACCCGAATATCCCAGGCGTTCACCGGCGCCGGGTACATTCAAACCATCGTGACGAGCGAAGTCAGCGCGTTTCTCGATCGTTATCGAAGTGCGGCCAGCGCGCAGGTTGGTCTGACCTTGCGGGCCAGATTCAACCAGGAACTGAAGCAGGCTTGGTTTGGTGCGATCAGCAACCTGATGTCGAACATCACCATGCTGTCGATCGTTCTGACCGGAGCGGCGCTGATCCGTGAGCGCGAACATGGAACTATAGAGCATTTGCTGGTCATGCCAGTGACGCCGTTCGAGATCATGGTGTCCAAAATCTGGTCGATGGGGTTGGTCGTTCTAACGGCGACAAGCCTCTCGCTCGCTTTCGTCATTCATGGAATGCTGGGCGTCCCGATTTCGGGTTCGTTCATGCTCTTCATCGCCGGAACGGGTCTTTATCTGTTTGCGACGACTAGTCTCGGAATTTTCCTTGCGACCCAGGCCGGCACCATGCCCCAATTCGGATTGCTGCTCATGCTGGTGCTTCTTCCTCTCCAGGTGCTCTCGGGCACGCTGACGCCCCGCGAGAGCATGCCCGAGTTTATCCAGGACATCATGTTGGCGGCGCCGAACACGCATTTTGTGATGATGGCACAGGCGATCCTCTTTCGCGGCGCCGGACTCGATGTGGTCTGGCCGCAGTTCGTCGCGCTGTTCGCCATTGGTACGATACTCTTCACGTACTCACTACGGCGATTCAGGAAATTCCTGAAGTGAGCCGCGGACCATGCTGCCTGCCCCCTGGGGTTTGAGCCGCCTAATCTGCGAATGAGCGCGTCCTTGCAAATGGTCACGGTACCGCGATCGGGCGGGCGGCATACACGATGTTCCCGTCGGCAGTTGAAGAGTGTCTGATGCACGGCAATGTCCCACCTGAAGGAGCGAGGATCAAATTTGCCCGCCAAAGACGCGCGGACCGCGTCAGATGGAAATTTTTCGGTGTTCGACGTCGGATTCCTTCCGGCTTGTCCCCGCAGTTCAACAACCCTTTTGGAGGGGCTGCCTTTTGCAGAAAGGTATGCGGCCGGCATCACCACACCAGCAAAGGAGTCGCCAGACGCTCTATGCCGATAGCTGTATACCTGTAATACCTTGATCGTCCCTGCACGCACGAACCGCGGAATTCTAAGGTCGTGGCACTCATCGGTGCTGCGTCACGCGCGGCATCGCAAAAAAACTGGCTGAGTTGGGCGGAAGGGCGCGTGCCCGGACAGGTTTCAAAGGCGTGCCTCACGGATTGCGCAATGTACCCGGATGAGCCATCCGAAAAGGAAAAAGAGCGTGCTCCACCTGTTTTTCCAGCCATCCGAAAAGTCGGATGGGCAGAGCTGCTGCATACAGAAAACTCAACAGCGCCGACAATAGCTTGGTGGTGCCGGGATGGGGAACGGGGAATGTACCCGCCGCACGGAGAGGAGCAACGTCATGCGAGATCTCGATCGATTGATGTGGTCCAATGGATGTTTGGGCGCCCCTCTCGCCGGAAGAAAGGCGGGGGTCTCTGGACGAAATCTGCTAGCTGCCAGCTGTATGGCAGTCGCCGCTATCGCTTCGTGCGGATCGACCGAGGCCGCCGACATGAAATACGGTCCGGGTGTCAGCGACACCGAGATCAAGATAGGAAACACATCGCCGTACAGCGGTCCCGCCTCCGCCTTCAGCACTGTCGCGAAAGCCGATGCGGCATACTTCAAGAAGGTCAATGAGGAAGGCGGCATCAACGGCCGCAAGATCACATTTATCTCCTATGACGATGGCTACTCGCCGCCAAAAACGGTTGAGCAAACTCGTCGGCTGGTCGAAAACGACGAAGTGCTTCTGGTCTTCAATGGCATGGGTACGGCCGCAAACTCTGCCGTGCAGAAGTACTTGAATGCGAAGAAGGTGCCGCAACTGTTCGTATCGAGCGGCGCTGCAAAGTGGAATGACCCCAAGAGATATCCTTGGACGATCGGCTTCACGCCGAGCTACGAAAAAGAAGCGGAATTCTACGCGAAGTTCCTTCTGGAGCATCGTCCCGATGCGAAGATCGCGATCCTGTTTCAGAACGACGATTTCGGCAAGGATTATCTCAGGGGTCTGCGGCAGGGGCTCGGTGCCAAAGCGCAGTCCATGATTGTTGTCGAAGAGCCGTTCGATGTGTCGGAGCCAACTATCGACTCTCATCTGGTCAAGCTCAAGGCGTCGGGCGCCGACGTGCTGCTCGACGTCGCCTCGCCGAAGTTTGCGGCGCAGGTTCTCAAAAGAATGTCAGAAATTAACTGGCGTCCGCTGCACATTCTGACCTACGCGTCGGCATCGATTGGGGGCGTGATCAAGCCTGCGGGATTCGACACCGCTCAAGGCGTCTTGTCCGCAACCTACTTCAAGGACCCGAGCGATCCCGTGTGGAAGGCGGATCCCGGGTTTGTTGCGTTCAGCGAGTTCGTAGATCGCTACCTTCCCGGCGCGGATCACAGCGATACGATGATCGTCAACGGCTACAATATCGCGCAAGCCCTAGTTTACGTCCTGATGCAGTGCGGCAATGATCTCTCGCGCGAGAATGTCATGAGGGTCGCGGCGAATTTGAAGGATGTCGAATTGGGAATGCTGTTGCCGGGAATTCGCCTGCAGACGTCTCCGGACGACTTCGCGCCCGTCAAGGACTGGCGGTTGATGCGGTTCGAGGGCTCGACTTGGCATCTACTCGATGCCGAAGGTAGTCCACCACGCTAGGTCGGACCTAGGCTCGATCGGTCCAGGTGCAGCGGCCGAGCGCGCCAGCACGAGGAGCGGGCGGCCGAACGCTCCATGTAATCAGCCGTATAGCTGTAATGCCTTGGCCAGCTCTTCACGCGGGAACCGCGAAAACTTAGGCTCCTCGGTAACCAACGATGTCTCGTTTTTGCGTGGCATCTTCGTAACAATGAACGGGTGGGAAGCGAGCTGAGCATGGCCGGGGCATTCGGAATTGGGACTCGCGACCCGATGCGCTTGAAACAAGATGCTCTCGGGTTGCGATGATGTGCACCGCTCCCCTGTCCGACAGTTAGGATGCAATATGCGCAGACGTGATTTCCTTCTGTCCTGTGCCGCCTTGTCGCTCGCGCCTGGACGCGCCCGGGCCGGCGTCTATCCCGATCGGGTTGTCACGCTGATCAACCCGTTTGCTCCGGGCGGGGTCACCGACATCCTCGCGCGGGTCGTCGCTGACGGCTTATCCACTGAACTCGGTCAGCGGGTCATCGTCGACACACGAGCGGGCGCTGGCGGGAATATCGGGCTGCAGTTCACTGCGCGATCACCTGCTGACGGTTACACATTGGCGATGTACCCCACGTCGAGCGTGATTGCACCGAGCGTCTACAGGAATCTAAAGTATGATCCGATCAACGACCTATCGGCGATTGCATTGGTTGGAAGAACACCCGCCCTGCTGGTCGTCTATCCAGAGCTGCCCATCCATTCGGTGGCAGACCTGATTTCCTACGCAAAAACAAATCCAGGCAAGCTCAGCTATGCCTCGACCGGCTACGGCACGTCTCCGCATCTCTACACAGAGCTATTTAGGCATATGACCGGGATCGACATCGTTCACGTGCCGTATAGTGGGCAAGCGCCGACGATTACAGATCAGATCGCCGGTCGGATCGACCTGTCGTTTCAGGCGGCCACCGCCGTGATCGAATACGTGCGCAATGGTCAAATGCGGGCGCTCGCCACCTCCACGGTCGAGCCATTCGAGCAGCTGCCCGACCTTCCGCCTATCGCCAAGACCGTGCCCGGGTTCGACGCGAGTAACTGGTTTGGGATGGTCGCGCCGGCAGGCGTACCGAAGCCGATCATTGAGAAGCTGAACGCCGCAGTGATGAAAGTCTTGGCGCAACCTTCGGTCAAAACCCGTTGGTCGGAGCTCGCCGTGACCGTGTCGCCCAACTCGGCCGACGAGTTTGCCGCGTTCATTCACCAGGAACACGACAAATGGGCGGGCGTGGCCAAGGTCGCCGGCATCAAGCCACAGTAAGGGCTGGCGGTGCGTGACGAGCCGAGGGTTGATGCCCGCCGGGCAGAGCATTGCGTCGACGTCCTTGGTCGGCATTGGAGACATGATGGTCAATCAGAATGTGGGGCGGGGCCTTCTGGTGATCGCCATTGCGCTGCTCTTCCTGGCGCTCTCGGAGAGCTATGCTGTCGGCAGCTTCGGCAGGCCCGGGCCCGGACTATTTCCGATCTTCGTCGCAAGCATGCTGCTCCTGATTGGCCTTGCGGTTCTTGTCCGGTCGAGATTCATCGATTCAGTTCCGGTCGAATTTCACTTTCGGAACATCATTCTCATCATCGTGAGCCTGGTCTCTTTCGCGCTTGTTTCTCAATACGTCAACATGCTCGCGGGTCTGGTGGCGCTGGTTGTGACATCTTCACTCGCTGGCGACCGGCAATGGTCTCGACGGCTTGGCGATGTGCCCGATCGGCGTGCTTTTGGGGGAGGTCGGTACCGATATCGAAACGGGCAGCCAACATTTTGCTATGGACATCATGTCGCTGTCCGACGGCATTCAACTGGTCAGTATCGCCCTCGGTTGCTTTGGGATCGCCGAGATCACCAAAAATCTCGATAACAAGGAACAGCGTTCGCCATTCAACGGCTCGATCAAGCTCACGCCGACATCTTCGGAGTTCAAGAGGATATTCCCGAGTGCTCTGCGTGGGAGCGTCGTCGGGTCGGTTCTCGGCATGATGCCCGGTGGCGGCCCCGTCATTGCTCAGTTCGTTGCCTACGCGGTTGAGAAGAAGCTGAGCAAGCATCGCGGTGAAATTGGTAGTGGGGCCATCGAAGGCGTGGCGGGCCAGGCCGCAGCGGACGAAGCCGCGGCGCAAACGAGCTTCATTCCCCTGATGAGCCTCGGTATTCCCGAAAATGCCGTGATGGCGCTTATGATGGCCGCATTCATCATCAACGGCATCCATCCGGGACCGTCCCTGATCAATGATCACCCCGAGCTCTTCTGAGGCTTGGTCGCCAGCATGTGGATCGGCAATTGCTTCCTGCTGCTGATTAACGTGCCGCTTGTTCGCATCTGGCTCTCGGTATTCAAGATAGAATACAGTTCGCTGTTTCCCGCTAGACTCTTCTTTTGCTGTATCGGAAGCTACAGCATTAATAACAGCCTGCAGGACATCTGCACAACAGCGGTGTTCGGGCTTCTCGGTTACACCTTCCTGCGATTTCGTCTCGACCCGGCGCCGCTTATTCTTGGGTTTATCCTTGGGCCGATGCTCGAAGAAAACGTCAGGCGCGCGATGCTCATGAGCCGCGGAAGCTTTCAGGTATTCGTGACGCGACCGATCAGCGCCGGCTTGATCGCCTTGGTTGTTGTTCCTCACGTGGCAACTCCACGCGTTTCTAATCGAGCAGAGAGGTGGGCGGCTTTCGTGGCGAGGGTCAGATGCCGCCGATTCATCGACGTCGGAGGCGACGTAAGGCGAAGTCTCGCGAGCCAGGCGGTGCGCGCCCGCTGGTGTTCCCGGCCAATTGCGGCAACGGTCGCCTTCGTGATAGGCCGGAGGTGGTGTCGCAGCTGCTCTTCCGGCAGAGTCCGGTGCTTGAAGCGCTCCGCTCCGCAGCGAAGGACGTTTTATGGCTAGGAAGGTTCAATGGGATCTTGGTCGGCTTCGCATATTCCTCACGGTCGTTCAGCAGGGCAGCCTTACGCGCGCCGCGGTCGTCCTCGGATTACCGCAGCCGGCGATCAGTCGTCAGATTTCCCGGCTGGAAGCGGAGTGTGGAGGTCAACTCTTCAATCGCACAGGACGCGGTGTAACGCTGACCGACATGGGCGAGGGTCTGCTACCTCGAATAGCTGCGCTGCTGCAGGATGCCGACGAACTCTCTACGCAGCTTGATGAGGATGCCCGCCTGCCGAGCGGGGAGGTCCGGCTTGGCGCGCTGCCTTCGCTCCACATGGCGCTATCCGTTCCGCTCTTCTTCGAATTGAGGAAGTCGTTTCCGACCATCCGCTTGGAGATCTTTGAAGGATCTGCCGGGCAGATCGACCAATGGCTGGCGAATGGCTTCGTCGATCTTGGATTGCCATATCGTTACGCGCGAACTCTGACGGACGTCGAACCGCTCGTGCAGGTCTCGTCCTTCGCGGTGGGCGCGCCTGGCAGCGAGTTGATCGCCAATCCCACGGTGCCGTTCAGTGCGCTCGACAAGCAACCACTCGTGCTTCCAGGCGCTCCGAGCAGCGTGCGCCTGACGCTGGACCAGATGGCAAAGCAGGCCGGCATCACGCTAAACGTGGCGCTGGAGGCCGATTCCACGCAAATCCAGATAGCCGTGGCGAAGCTGGGCGGCGCCTACGCCGTTCTTCCCCCACATGCGGCAAGAGCAGAAATCGAAGCCGGAACGCTGCATTTGTCGCGGATTGTGGAGCCCGAATTCAACCGTACCATCGTCCTGGGAACGACTGCCGCCAGGCCGCTGTCCCGCGCGGCGCGCCAGGTGGCCCGCACCATCCGCGAGCTGTTCACGCGCAACCGCGACTATTGGAAATCCTCGGGTTTTGGAATGGGCGGACGCTGACGACGTCAGTTTGGCAATTTGAGTACGGATCTTGCCAGGATGTTGCGCTGGATTTCGTTCGAACCGGCATAGATCGACGTGATCATTGCATTCAAGAGGGGCGAAACGACGTTGACCGACGCGTCCTGAAGCTCGATATCTCCAACGCTGCCGCCGAACTCCTCACACGATTCAACTAAGAAGCGCGTTATGGCGGTGTAAGTTTCGCTGGCCCAGATCTTCAGGAGCGAAACGGACGGTGGGAGTTCGTCTCCGCGTTTCATCAGCTCGGCAAATCGGCCGTACGACGCCTTGAGATCGGCGACGTCCAATTCGAGCTGCGCATACCTCGATACAAAGGCGGGGTCCTCGAACAAGCTCCGCGCGTCGGCGATCTTCTTCAACAGCCCCATGGCGTACTGCGCGGTCTTTGGGCTGCCGACGAAGAGACGCTCGAAGCCGAGCAAGGCTTTCGCGATACGCCAGCCAGCATTGATGTCGCCGACCAGATTGCGCCGCGGTACACGCACGTTGTCGAAGAAGACCTCGCAAAACTCCTCCTCTCCGGCGATGTTGCGGATGGGCCGGACGGATACGCCCGGTGTGGACAGGTCGATCAGAAGGAAGCTGATGCCCTCCTGCTTCTTGGCGGATTTGTCGGTTCGGACGAGGGCGAACATGTGGGTCGCATCCTGAGCTAGCGTCGTCCAGATTTTCTGGCCGTTGACGACGAACGTGTCGCCGTCGGGTGTCGCTTCGGTGCGCAGGGACGCCAGGTCCGATCCGGCATTCGGTTCGGAGTAGCCCTGGCACCAGATGTGCTTCCCCGCGAGAATCATCGGCAGGTATTCTTGCCTCTGTTCCTGAGTGCCGAAATGGAAGAGCAGGGGTCCGAGGTTGATGATGCCTTGGTCAGGGAGCCGCGCCACGCCGTAGTCCTCCATCTCCTCGATGAAGGCGAGCAACTTGTCCCCGGGCAAGCCCATTCCGCCATACTCTCGCGGCCAGGCGGGCGCAATCCAGCCGTGCTTTGCCAACGTTAGATACCACTCCTTGCAGTCGGCCCAACGCAGCCGCTGGCAGGGATGCCTGAGATGGTCCGGATAGTGGCGGCGCAGGAATCCGCGCACAATGTTGCGAAATTCCCGTTCCGAAACGGCTGCCCAGTCGGTCAGGGGGCCGGTGTCCTGCCACTCGGCCTGGGTCGTTTCGGAGGTTTCGGCCCTCGGCAGGTGGCTTTCGTGCCAACGCAATCGCATCGCATTTGCCGAGCCCAGCCAGCTCGCGTGCTGGAGTGCGCGCTTGAGGTAGAACCCGAGATTGTGCTCGTCCGTGAAGCCAATGGCACCATGCAGCTGAACGCCGAGACGTGTCACTTGCAGCGCCGTATCAAGGCAGCGCGCCTTCGCGCGGCTGGCGGACACTGCTAGCAGGTCCTTCTGCGTCTCGGCGGCGCCGATGGCCTCCTGCAGACAGGCCGAAGCAAGCTCGACCTGGATATACGCGTCGACAAGCCGATGTTGCAGGGCCTGATTGGTACCAATCGGTCTTCCAAACTGCATACGTGTGCTGACGTAGTCCAGAGTGATCTGCAAGGCTTCACGCGCAATTCCGACTAACTCGGCCGCCTGCGCCAGCCTCGCGGTGTCGCACGCGCGCTGCAAGGCCGCGAGAGCATCCTCGCCGGCCCCAAGCCGGTGAGCAGCCGGTACGCAAGCTCCTTGCAGGACAATGGTCGCCGAGGTCGAGCCATCGACCCGGCTGTCTTCCGTGACCGAGAGACCAGGAGTTGAAGCGGGCACCCACCAGATGCCGGCTTCAGTTCCCGATGCTGCCGATACGAGCCATCCATCTGCCCCGACCCCTGGCACGACCCACCTCTTGGAGCCATCCAGCCGATATTCTCCCTTCAGATGCGTCGCGCGCGTCGTGAGCGACTCCTCCGGCTCGAGTTGACCGATACGCTCCTGCCAGGCGGTGCCAATGATCGCCGCCCCGGAGCCGATCGCGGCGAGAAGGGCATCGCGCTGCGCACTGGGCGCAAGCGTCGCGAGCAACGCAACAGGCTGAATCGCCGCCCCGATGAACGGCTCGGGTAGGGGGTGCCGCCCGATCTGCTCGGCGATCGCGCAAACGTGGCGCACACCCAACTCCAGCCCGCCCGTTGCCTCAGGACTGAGAATCGATGTCCAGCCCGCCTCTGCGAGGTGGCTCCAGAATCGTCTGTCGAACCGGGGCAATGCGTCACGGAATTCGCGCAGTCGCGGCAACGGCGAACTTGACTGCAGGAGTATGCGCGCGCTGTCCGCAAAGGCGGATATGGAAACGACGTCGTCGACACTAGAAGGGATGTTCATGCCGCCAATCTGATACAAGTACGAAAGCGCGGGCAGCCTTGCAGTGGGCATTACAGCAATACGCTTGATGGCATGGGCATCTCGCAACGCGGTCCACATGTTAAAAGCGACATAGCTGCAATATCCCGCGGATCACTATCTCCCCTCAGAGCCGGTCCTTATTTTCGAGGTCGCGCCCATGAAGCGCGCAATGCGACATGACGAGTTCCCGTGGCAGCAACGGCCGAGAAGTGCTCCTCCGTCGAAGCTGCGCCATGCCAGGATCGGCGACAATGACAGGCCCGCTCTCTGCAATCCGTGTTCTCGACCTCAGTCGAGTCCTGGCAGGGCCATGGGCAGGTCAGATACTCGCGGACCTCGGAGCCGACGTCATCAAGGTCGAACGCCCGGGTGCAGGCGACGACACCCGTGGCTGGGGGCCGCCCTTCTTGAAGGCGCGCGACGGTTCAGAGGTGGGCGCCGGCTATTTTCTCGCCGCCAACCGCGGCAAGCGTTCGATTACGGTAGATATCAGTTCGTCTGCAGGCCAGGACATCGTGCGCAGGATCGCTGCACAATCCGATGTGGTGCTCGAGAACTACAAGTCGGGTACGCTCGATCGCTATGGCTTGGGATGGAAGGAGTTATCGAAACTCAACGATCAACTCGTGTATTGCTCGATCACGGGGTTCGGACAGTCTGGGCCGCGAGCGGCTCAACCGGCCTATGACTTCCTCATCCAGGCGATGAGCGGGCTCATGAGCATCACGGGCGTACCCGATGGCGAGCCGGGAGCCGGCCCTCAAAAAGTGGGAATCCCCATCCTCGACCTCGTGACTGGCGTATATGCAGCTACCGCAGTAACGGCGGCACTTGCCGGACGAGGGATTTCGGGCAAAGGGACTCATGTCGACTTGGCGATGCTCGATGTCGGGGTCAGTCTTCTTTCCAACCAGGCGATGAATGCGCTGCTCTCAGGATCTGTTCCTCGCCGCACCGGCAACGCCCATCCCAACATACAGCCACAGAAAGTCTATTCCTGCCGCGACGGAGACATCATCCTCGTCGTGGGAAATGATGGTCAATTCGCAAAATTGTGCGAAGTGCTTGGAATGACGGAGCTGACATTTGATGACCGGTTTCGCATCAACAGTGCGCGCGTGCGGAATCAAGCGGCTTTGCAGCCGCTGCTTGAGAGTGCCTTCTCGTCGCGTAATCGTCACGAGTGGTTGACTTTGCTCGCCGAGGCAGGCGTCCCAGCCGGACCGATCAATTCGGTTCCCGAGGCACTGAACGAACCGCAAGTGCGTCATCGCGGTATGGTCCGGGACTATCCGCATCCCGAGGCCGAGTCCGTAAAACTCGTGATGAGCCCTTTCCGCTTTGGCGGTCAGCCGGTCAACAGCGATCGGCCGCCGCCGGCCATGGGGCAGCAGACATCAGAGGTGCTTGGCGAAATCGGCTTCGAACCGGAGGCGGTGGCCGAACTTCGCCGGCAGGGAATCACTTGAATCAATCACAAGCTATGAGGCAATGAACATGGCCGAATACCTGCAGCGTTTTCAGCAACTCACGCAACTGGGCGTGACGATGTATGACGAGGGTGTCGCCCTCTTGACGATGAAATTTCCCCCCGTGAACGCTTTGAGCCGAACACTCGGCGACGAACTCACGCTTGCGCTTGACGTGATATCCGAAACGGACGAGGTTCGCGCAGTCGTCCTGACGGGTGCAGGCAGGGTCTTCTGTGCCGGGGCCGACCTCAAGGGCCGCAAGGATATCATCAAGGGGCCGGGTGACTTGCCGGCGCATTCACGCCGAACGCGCGAATGCTTTCACACCATCCGCGAATGCGCCAAGCCAGTCGTGGCGGCTGTCAATGGCCCGGCATTGGGAGCAGGCCTTGCGATCGTGGCTTCGTGCGACATCATCGTCGTATCAACGTCCGCCGTGTTCGGTCTGCCCGAGATCGACGTCGGATTGATGGGCGGAACGAGCCACGCCAAGCGACTATTCTCCCACTCACTGCTTCGCCGAATGGCGCTGACAGGCTATCGGGTTCCCGGCCAGGAGCTGTACCGGCTCGGTGTGGTCGAGGCTTGCGTTGCCGATGAAGCGGTGGTCGAGAGCGCGATCTCAATTGCGCAGAACATCGGCTCCAAGAGCCCGCTTGCCATCAAGATGGCGAAGCAAACACTGAATGCTATCGAGGACATGACGCTGCGCGACGGCTATCGCTACGAGCAAGATATGACAGCGGCCATTTCTCGCACGGAAGACGCCAAAGAAGCGCAACGCGCCTTCGCAGAAAAGCGCAAGCCAGTCTATGTGGGAAGATGAAATTCCGTTCTGCACTATTGGAGGGTCCGGCACGCTTGCGATGGATACAGATCACGACTGGTTAGTTGACCAGACGCTCACCATGCTCCCACCGATCGCGCCGTTTGAACCCGCCGGCTGGAGGAGCCCATCCGGGCGCGCGTCTACTGCAGGATTGGCGCCACATGGCGCCGCAGCGCCCATGCCGCTAGCTGCGGGCGAGAACATCACGAGTGTCAAGGCGCTTGCGCAAGTGTTGACCGAGGACGTGCTCGTGTAGCCGGACATCGCAAAATGGGGCCGCAGCATATGAGCGCGGCTGGCGCGACATCGTCACGGCCGATTGCACGTTCTTCCCACATTATCTCAGTGGTGGCATCGGACTGCTCACTTGGCACATCGTCTCGCTGGCCCGGCGGCGACGGCTGGCTGAAAGTTGACGCCAACAACAACCCGCTGCGCGACCTATTCTGCGGCGCCCTAGTCCGCGTTACCGATGGAACTATCGTCCTTGGCAATAGCCTAGGCCTGGCTGCACCCCGATTTGGCGGCGATTTGCGCGCTTTCTTAGCGTTCAAAACCGGTACGATTTGCGTGCGAGCATCGCCACAGGAGTGGTTGCAAGACCTTTCGGGGGCGCCGGCGCTCCGCAGGCCTGGCTTGCCGACGTGCTGGCGCGCCTAGCGGATCACCCCGCCAGGCGTGTTGACGAATTACTGCCTTGGAATTGGCAGCCTAAAAGCGTCTCCCACGCCGCTTAAGCACGATCAGCCATTCGCCAAGATGACCTAACTGGAGGGCGTCATCGGACGAGTACCTTTATGGCTCGCCAGTGGCATTGCCGCTGTTGTCCGCGCAACACTGCCTCTCCAGCTATTCCCTCCCGGTGCTTATGCGCGTGCATCGGCGCGGATGGCCGTCCCCCTTGAAGTTTACATTTGCAGCCGCCCCCCGGCGTTTGCCGCGCTCATGACGCCGCGGGTCCACAAGGCCGCTCACTGGTTGGCGTTCTTCATCTCGATTTTCGCGTTTATTGCGCTGCTATAGCTTGGCCTGTTGCATAACCACGGTATCCGCGAGCCGGAGCCGGCTCATCAAACAGCAAGCCGCGAAAGCAAGACCAGTCGCCTTGTCAAGCCACGCCATGCGAGAGCTGGGACCGGAAGGTTGCCCGTCTCGAATGCGGCTCCTTAGGTGAGGGCAGCACCGGCAGGGTACCGCGCTTAGTGAGTTCATTGATCGCTTGCACTTTTATGAAGCACCATGATCCAGCCAGTTACTCGGCGCCGCAGCAGTAGCGCTGCAAAATGGTCGAGTACGGGTACCATCTGCTGATATCGCGGCCCATATTGACCAGCGCTACGTCCGCTACCGTGGAATTACCGCCGCAGCATGCCATGTAGCAAAAGATCGACGCTCGCTTCGGTGAAACTTTCAATTTCCAGCGTCTTCCGGCTTCCGAACAACATGGACCACAAGCTGAGCAGAAGAGCCGGGCTCATCACGATTTCCGTGTAGGTGGACGATACCGATTCGCGGAATTCGCCTGCCGCGACGCCGCCGTCGATCACGGTCTTGAACTGCTCCATGATCGGCAACACGAACTCGTCGTAGTGTCGCTCGACCAGTTCGGGGAAACGGCCGCCTTCCGAGATCAGGAAGCGCAGCACTTCGCGCGAGTCCCGGTTCGCCGCGATGTGTGCGTAGGTGAAGGCCATTAGCGAGCGCAAGCGCTCCGTGTACGAGCCCCGCAGCGTGCTGACATGATTCGTCAGATCGGGGAGGAAGGTCTGCGACTTGTGCCGGACCATCTCCTCGAACACGCGCTCCTTCGCATCAAAATAAAAATACACCGTCCCTTTGGTGACGCCGGCACGCGCGGCCACGTCTTCGAGCCGGGTGGCTGAGTAGCCGTGCTGGACAAATTCTTCGAACGCCGCGTCCAGGATTTCAGCGGGCCGCTCCGCTTTGCGCCGGCTACGCTTCTTTGTTTCGGGTGTCATTGCGAACTCCGACGATCACCATCTTATTATTGACTTTCGCGTTAGTCAATAATATTAGGGGCTACCGATTAGTAAATAAGGCAACGCTTTCATGCTTTCTGCGTACCGTATCGCCCTGCTGGCGCCCCTGGCGCTGTGCTTGGTCGGTTGCGGCGGCGAACGAGCCCAGCCGGCGCTGGCACCGATGCTGGTGAAGACCGAGCTGGTCCGCACGCAGTCATGGCAGAATGTGATCCGGCTCACCGGCGACGTACAGGCACAGGTCAGCACCGAGCTGTCGTTCCGGGTCAGCGGCCGCGTGACCGAGCGGCTGGTCGATGTCGGCGCCCATGTGAATGCCGGAGACGTGCTGGCGCGGATCGATCCGACCGAGCAGAACGCTGACCTTGCCGGCTCGCAAGCCGCGGTAGCGGCGGCGGAAGCGCAGCTCCGTGTCGCGAGGGCGAGTTTCGAGCGGCAGAAATCGCTGATCGACAATGGCTTCACCACGCGCGTGGCGTACGATCAGGCCGAGGAGGCCCTGCACACCGCCGAGGGCTCGCTGGAGACCGCCAAGGCGCAGCTCGCCAATGCCACCGACGCTTTGAGCTACACCGAGCTGCGTGCCAGCGCGCCGGGAATCATCACCGCGCGCAACATCGAAGTCGGGCAGGTCGCGCAGGCGGCGCAGTCCGCCTACACGCTCGCGGAAGACGGCGCGCGCGACGCGGTCATCGATGTCTACGAGTCGATCTTTCTGACGCCATGGGAGGGCAGCGCGGCGAACTTGACGCTGCTGTCCGATCCGAAGGTGACGGCTCTGGCGCGGCCGCGCGAAATCTCGCCGACCGTCGATCCGCGCAGCGGAGCGGTGCGCGTCAAATTGTCGATCATCGATCCGCCGGCGGCAATGACGCTCGGCAGCGTGGTCGCCGCCGAGGGGCGGAGCAAGGCCGTCGACAAGATCATCCTGCCGTGGAGCGCGCTGACTTCGGACGCCCGTGGCCCCGCCGTCTGGGTCGTCAATCCGCAGACCAACGCGGTGTCGCTGAAGAGCATCGTGGTGGACACCTATGAGACCAACTCGGTGGTGGTGACCAGCGGTCTGGCGCCGGGCGACCGGGTCGTGACGGAAGGCGGCAAGCTGCTGCGCCCGGCGCAGGTGGTGACCTACGAAGGAGCGAAGGCATGAGGGCGCTTCGTGTCATCACAGTCGCGGCCGCGTGCGTGCTGATCGCTGGCTGCGGCAAGAAAGCGGAGCAGCCGGACCTGATCCGGCCGGTGCTGTCGGTGGTTGTCGCGCCGCGCGAGGCGAGCACGCTCGCGGTGGTCGGAACGGTCGAGCCGCAATTCAAGACCGATTACGGCTTCCGTATGCTCGGCCGGCTGATCGCGCGGCCCGTCAATGTCGGCGACAGCCTTGGAAAGGGGCAGCTGCTTGCGGCGGTCGATCCGTTCGCGGCCGAGCTGGCGGTGCGGTCCGCGCTTGCCGAGGTGTCGACGGCGCAGGGCCAATTCGCCAATGCGAGCGGCACCGCCTACCGCCAGCGCACGCTGATCGAAACCGGAGCGACCACCAAGGCGACGCTTGACTCCGCCGAGCAGAGCAGTGCCGCCGCGCAGGCCGCTTTGACGCGGGCACAATCGAACCTGACCAAGGCGCGCGAGCAACTCAGCTACACCAAGCTGGAGGCGGAGTATGCCGGCGTCGTCACCGCTGTGGGCGTGCAGGTCGGGCAGGTTGTCAATCCAGGACAGACCGTGGTGACGGTCGCGCGGCCAGACATCCGGGAGGCCGTAATCGACGTCGCCGACGAACTCGCCGGCGTCCTGAAGATCGGCACGCCGCTGACGGTACGGCTGCAACTCGATCCTCAGATCAAGGCGGCCGGCAAGGTTCGCGAAGTCGCGCCACAGGCCGACGCCGTAACGCGGACCCGGCGGGTTCGGATCACGCTCGACTCGCCGCCGGAGACGTTCCGGCTGGGCTCGACCATCACCACGCTGATTCCCGGCAAAGCGAGGCGCGGCTACGCGTTGCCGGCGACGGCGATCCTCACGGAGAACGGCCAAACGAGCGTCTGGGTGATCGATCCGGCCACCAAGTCGGTCAGCACGCGGGCGGTGCAGGTCGTCCAGATCGACGATAACTCCGTCGAAGTGACCGAAGGGATTAAAGCGGGCGAGCGTGTGGCGAGGGCGGGGGTGCATCAACTCAAGGAGGGCCAGCGGATCCGCCTCGAAGGGGAACCGCAAGCGTGAAGAAGTTTAACCTTTCCGACTGGGCGCTACAGCACCGATCGATGGTGTGGTACTTCATGATCGCCTTCATGGCGGCCGGCCTGTTCTCTTATCTGGAGCTCGGCCGCGAAGAAGATCCGTCTTTCACCATCAAGACGATGGTGATCCAGGCGCAGTGGCCGGGCGCTACCGCGGAGGAGACCACCCGTCAGGTCACCGACCGGATCGAGAAGAAACTCGAAGAGCTGGAGTCGCTCGACTACACCAAGAGCATTACCACGCCCGGCGAAACCACTGTGTTCGTCTATCTGCGAGACAACACCAAGGCTCGGGACGTCGTTCCGACCTGGGTACGCGTTCGCAACATGATCAACGACATCAAGGGCGACTTCCCGCAAGGCGTCGTCGGCCCCACCTTCAACGATCGCTTCGGCGACGTGTTCGGCAATATCTACGCGTTCACCAGCGACGGTCTCACCCAGCGCGAGCTCCGCGACCAGGTCGAAGACGTGCGCGCCAAGGTGTTGCAGGTGCCGAACGTCGGGCGCGTCGATATCGTCGGCGCCCAGAACGAAGTCATCTATCTGGAATTCTCGCCGCGCAAGGTCGCGGCGCTCGGGCTCGATCAGCGCTCGATTATCGCGTCGCTGCAGGCCCAGAACGCGATCACGCCGTCGGGCGTGCTGCAGGCCGGGCCGGAGCGCGTCGCCGTTCGCGTCAGCGGACAGTTCACTTCGGAAGAGAGCCTCAAGGCGATCAACCTGCGCGTCAATGACCGGTTCTTCCCGCTCACCGACATAGCCGCCATTCATCGCGGCTACGTCGATCCGCCGACCTCGCTGTTTCGGTTCAAGGGGCAGCCTGCGATCGGTCTCGCCATCGGCATGAAGGCCGGCGCCAACCTGCTGCAGTTCGGCGAGGCTCTGAAAGAGAAGATGAAGCACATCGCCGCCGATCTTCCGGTCGGTGCCGAGGTCCATCTCGTGTCGGACCAGCCGCAGATCGTCGAGGAGGCGGTGTCGGGATTCACCCGGGCGCTGTTCGAAGCGGTCGCGATCGTACTGGCGATCAGCTTCATCAGCCTCGGCCTGCGCGCTGGCCTGGTGGTGGCGATCTCGATCCCGCTGGTGCTCGCGATCACGTTCCTGGTCATGCAGTATTCGGACATTTCTCTGCAGCGGATTTCGCTTGGCGCGCTGATCATCGCACTCGGTCTGCTGGTCGACGACGCGATGATCGCGGTCGAGATGATGGTGGCGCGGCTCGAGGTCGGCGATTCGCTCGAAAAGGCCGCCACCTACGTCTACACGTCGACGGCGTTTCCGATGCTCACCGGCACGCTGGTGACAGTCGCCGGCTTTATTCCGATCGGCCTCAACAGCAGCGCCGCCGGCGAGTTCACCTTTACGCTGTTCGTCGTCATCGCTGTGTCGCTGGTGACGTCCTGGATCGTCGCGGTGCTTTTCACGCCGCTGCTCGGCGTCAGCATCCTGCCAAAGAAGATGAAAGGGCACCACGAGACCAAGGGCTGGTTCTCCAGCGCCTTCGACCGCGCGCTGCTGTTCTGCATGCGATGGCGATGGCTGACTATCGGCGTGACGGTCGGCGCGTTCGCGCTGTCGATCGTCGGCATGGGCTTCGTGCAGCAGCAGTTCTTCCCGTCGTCGGACCGCAACGAGCTGATCGTCGACTGGAATCTGCCGCAGAACAGTTCGATCGCCGAAACCAGCGCGCAGATGGCGCAGTTCGAGCGCGAGGCGCTGCAGGGCAAGGATGGCATCGATCACTGGTCGACCTATGTCGGCCGCGGCGCGCCCCGTTTCGTGCTGTCGTTCGACGTGCAGCCGGATGACAAGTCGTTTGGCCAGATGGTGATCGTGACCAAGAGTCTCATCGATCGCGATCGGCTGCAGCACGAACTGCAGGCGTATCTGAAGAAGACGTTCCCGGGCACGGACGCGCTGGTGAAGCTGCTCGACATCGGTCCGCCGGTCGGCCGGCCGATCCAATATCGCGTCAGCGGCCCGGACATCGGCAAGGTGCGCGAACTGTCGCGGCAACTCGTCGGCATCATGGCGACCAATCCTCATCTCGGTGACGTGGTGTACGACTGGATGGAGCCGGCGCGGGTCGTCAAGGTAAACGTTCTGCAGGACAAGGCACGGCAGCTCGGGATCACTTCTGAGGATATCGCCTCGACTCTGAACGGCATCCTCGACGGTTCCTCGGCCACTCAGGTTCGCGACGACATCTATCTGGTCAACGTGTTGGGCCGTGCCAATTCGGCGGAGCGTGGTTCGATCGAGACACTGCGCAACCTGCAACTGTCGGGCAGCAGCGGGCAGTCGGTGCCGCTCGCCGCCGTGGCGACGTTCCGCTACGAGCTCGAGCAGCCGACGATCTGGCGCCGTTCGCGTCTGCCGACGATCACGCTCAAGGCCGGCATCATCGATAGCGCCCAGCCCGCGACCGTGGTCGACCAGTTGAAGCCGAAAGTTGCCGAGTTCAACGCCAAACTGCCGTTCGGCTATTCGGCGGTGGTCGGTGGCACCATCGAGGAAAGCGCCAAATCGCAGGCGCCGATCGCCGCGGTCGTGCCGATGATGCTGTTCGTGATGGCAACGATCCTGATGGTGCAGTTGCAGAGCTTCCACCGGCTGTTCCTGGTGTTCGCGGTCGCGCCGCTGGCACTGATCGGCGTCGTCGCCGCATTGCTCCCGAGCGGCGCACCACTCGGCTTCGTCGCGATCCTCGGCGTCCTCGCGCTGATTGGCATTCTGATCCGCAACTCGGTGATCCTGATCGTGCAGATCGAAACGTTGCGCAACGAGGGCAAGCCGCCCTGGGAGGCGGTGATGGAAGCTACCGAACATCGCATGCGGCCGATCCTGTTGACGGCGGCGGCGGCCAGTCTCGCGCTGATCCCGATCGCCCGCGAAGTGTTCTGGGGACCGATGGCCTACGCGATGATGGGGGGCATCATCGTCGGCACGGTCCTCACCCTCCTGTTCCTCCCCGCGCTTTATATCGCGTGGTTTCGTATCAAGATGCCGGAGGAACGTGTCCGTTCATGAAGATGACAGATCATGCTTGCTCCTTGCCGCTGTGCCACGGTAATCGCGTTCGGATGAGACCGCTCGGCCGCTCGCGTCATCCGAAATATGGCGACCGTGAAGGTTTGACCGTCGGGGAGGGCGCGCCGAGCACTTGGCGCGTCAAGTTCGATGATCGCAGGACCATCCAGGCGATCTATCGGGACTATCTTGAGCGGGTTCCACGTTCGAGCCAGCCGCATCGTTCAGTGAAAGCGACAGCCGATCGACACTGCGACGCCTCAAATCACTAATCGGTTGTGAACCCTTTGGAAGTACCATGCGTCGCATGTCCCGGCCTTTTGTCGTTTCGCTCGTCATCGCGTTGAGTTGGATGCTGGCGGCGTGCGCGTCGCCGCCGCGCGTGCCGTATACGGCCGCCGAAGCGAATGCCGCGCGGGTCCTCAACATGGACGATCTGCGCCGCTACGCGGACGAGCCAGCCTCCGCATTCGGGCGGACGAAATTGGTCGCGGGTCCACGCAATTATCTGGCCTTGTCGGGTGGCGGCGCCGATGGCGCTTACGGGGCCGGACTGCTCAACGGCTGGACCGCGGCCGGCACGCGTCCGTCATTCTCGATCGTCTCCGGGGTCAGCACCGGCGCGCTGATCGCGCCGTTCGCGTTCCTGGGTCCGCAATACGACCCGGCCCTGCGAGAGTTCTATACCAGCGGCATTGCCGAGACTCTGCTGGACTCGCCGAACCCGCTCAACGCGATTTTCGGCTCCGGCCTGTTCGGCAACAAACGGCTGCGCGAGCTGGTGGCGCAGTACATTAACGAGGATTTCGTCGCGGGGGTCGCCACTGAATATGGCAAGGGGCGGATGCTGTTCGTGGTGACGACGAATCTGGATTCGCAGCGCGCCGTGATTTGGGATCTCGGGCGCATCGCGTCGCTGCGCACGCTGGACTCGCTCAACCTGTTCCGCGACGTGGTCGCGGCCTCGGCGAGCTTGCCGGCGGTGTTCCCCCCGATGCTGATCAATGCCGCAGCCGGCGGCGCACGGTTCCAGGAGATGCATGTCGACGGTGGTGTGACCGCGCCGGTGCTGACGCTGCCGGAGGCCTATCTGCTGCGCAATGCGTCGGGAAAGTCATTCGATCTGCAACTTTACATTCTGATCAACAACAAGATCGAACCCGAGTTCCAGGTGATTGCAGACAGGACGCTGGAGATCGCCGGCCGTTCGTCATCGACACTCGTGAAGATGCAGACGCGCTCGATCTTGTTCACCACCTACGAGTTCGCCCGGCGCAACAAGTTCGGTTTCAACCTGAGCTACATCGAGGCCGATCGTCCGGTGTCGCCCCCGGGCTTCAACACCGCCTACATGCGCGATCTGTTCCAGTACGGCTACGACAAAGCGGTGTCCGGCCATGCGTGGGTGAAGGCGCCTCCGGCGGATGCGTCGCCTGCGGCGCCGATGGCCGAGGCGAGTCCGGTGCGGCGGGTGGCTGGCGCAAACTAACAGGGTGACTCGGCCTTGATGTGTCGCGTCGGCGAGCAACGAGGCCGGCGACGTCCGCACGAAACCTTCTGGTCCCGTCTGTGATGGTGCTGGATCCGATCGGGGGACACCGGGCGCACAGGCGGCGCGGGAGTCCGGCTCGCGGCGACAGGTTGAGGCGGCGAGTGACGGAGTTCCGAAACCCACGCTGCTCTCGGAAGGTCGGCTCGGCGCGTCGATCATAGGTGGTTCACGATCTGACAATCCATTCCCGCCTCGCGGTGGGTTCTCTGGACGACCGTCTCGTTCGGCGTTGGGAGCCGACTTTCTCGCGCGTCTCCGGCCCGGCCCGCGAAGGCCTTGCCGCTTCTGTCGCCCTTCTTCGAAACACGTCGCCAGGATTCGTCGGTGAACTTGCCCAAACTCCAGGCAGCTGCTATCAGCGCAATGAGGGTTAAGTAATTTGTTCAAGGTGCGGGCTTGTCGGTGTCACAAACGACCGCCTGTGACGGGCCGGGAGACAGATCTAGCCTCGCTTTGTGTTGGCCCCGGGTAACATTCAAAGTACGTGATTTGCCTCAACATCACGAGGTCTGTTGCGATCAGAAGTGGTATTCGCCAGAAGAGCCGTAAAGATAAGATTTGCCCTCATTCTGCACATCCAGCAGTGATATTATCCGGAGTTTGGCAGACAACATGAAGAAGGCGAGTGTTCGAGCGAAGCGGCCGATGTCCTCGGGCCATCGGGGGGGACGGCCCTCGGCAAGCGAGTCGCTTCAACTCACTGAGCACATCATCGAGATTGCGACGCAATTGTTTCTCAAAGAAGGCTTCGAGGCCACGAGCATAGACAATCTTGTGGCCATTGCGGGAATCTCCAAACGCACATTCTATCTACGTTTCGCATCGAAATCTGACCTGTTTACCGCGGTCGTCGTGCGCTTTACGGAACAGCGGCTTAAGCGGCTGAACGTGTCGCCGGCAGGCCGAACGCCGGAACAGCAACTGGAGTCCATCGCCGTGCAGTTGCTTCGAGTGTGCACGGAACCTGACACCGTTGCGTTGGACCGGGTCGTCACCGCCGAGGTCAAGCGATTTCCGGAACTCGGCAGAATCATCTACGACTTTGGCTACCCGCAAGCGTTAGGGCCCGTGCGCAGGGTCATCGAGCAGATTTGGCCCAACAATAAGTTGGACGAGACCAAAATCGACTTTGCAGCGGAGTATTTTCTCGACGCGGTGGTTGTCGGACCCATGCGCCGCATCATTCTTGGTCTGGAGACCGCCCGACTGAATGAAGCGCGACTGGCGAAATTGAGATTTTCCGTGCGTCTATTCGTCGATAGCATGAAGAAACAGATCGCCAGCCGCTAACACCGCAGATTTCTGGCGTCCGGAATCAGGCGTTGCGGATCAATCGATCCCCATCGTTTCCACCGATCGTACCCCTTCGAGCTTGCCCGCAAGCTGCTCCAGCAGTCGGGGCCCGAAGTTGGTTTTGCTTCCGAGCTCTCGCGATGAGAGGCCGAGCCGCCGGCCGTTCGCATGTTGCTGTCTTACCCTACCGCGACCGGACGCTAGCGGCGTAGGAACCAAGTTTCTCCTTGCCGAAGTGGAACCTAGAGGCCTCGCTCTAGTTGTCGGGAACGATACGGTATCGTACACTAACGTTGTCTGTTTGGTTTGCATGGCCGAGGCCTCGATTGCGTCTCTTGCGCTGATCGGGCAGGTCATATCTCGAAAGGTGCGCACCGATGAGGATAGACAATCGGCGCTTTCCCGCTTTTGCTGCTGTGCTGATCGCCCTGGGGGCAGAGGCCGCGTTAGCGGCGCCTGCGGCTGTCGAGCCTCGAGCCCACGGGAGCATGACAAAGTCAAACGAACCGAGCGTGCTCGACGAACTTGAGTTGTTTCGCGGCACTCGAATTTCGCTGGTGGAGGCGATAGCAGCAGCGGAAAAGCATCACGCTGGCGCCAGAACTGCGGACGCGGGCTTCGACGGATCGACGGGCCGGGCTCTCTACAAAGTCATGACCTTCCAAGATGATCGAATTTGGGAGGACCTTGTGGACGGCGAAACTGGAGACATAATCGGCGGGCCGGTTATATCCTCGATCGGCGAATTCAACGCGGAGGCTCGCAAGAACCTTCTGGCTTTAAGGACGGTCCGGCAGCAGATGTCTGATGCCGTCCATATCGCCGAGCAGTTAGCATCGGGACGAGCGGTCGGGGGAAGCTTGACGAGCATAGACGGCAGGCTGAATTTCACCATCATCGTCGATTCCGGTTCAAGCTTGAAGCAAGTTGTGCTCGAACCACCTGCGGGGAAAGGCCGCTGATCACCGAAAGGGCCTGCGCCGTGCATTGCGACGTCGGCCGATTGGCAGCCGGCCGTAAGGTTCATTGGGAGTGCAATGCAGGAGCTCGACGTTGGCTGGGAGGGCCCTCTTCCTGCGTCACACGTTCAGATCCCTACGACATGCCAGGCTGAAGTTGCGGAGGATATCCTCATCCGGATTGTACTTCTTGGCAAAGTCGCGAAGATGCTCAGACGGAGTGGCATAAATGTCAAGAATGTGACGCACAACCTCGTCGGCGTTAGTGACCACCGTTTCGGAGGCAAACAGGCGGAGCTTTCCAAGGATCGCATACAATCGCACGAACTTGGTTGGATCGATCGTGTCGTGTGTTATGCCTTCCGTGACCAGCCGGGACGCCTCGTCGATAAAGTCGCCATACAGATGTTCGCGGCGGCTCATTGCGCTGACAAGCCGCTGCGTCCGCTCTTGAGCCCGAAGGCTGAGCCATGTCGTGGCGAACGACGCTATCGCGCCGATTGCGGAGCCCGCGAGAGCTGCGATCGCTGAAATGATGGCATTATTCATCTGAATCTCCAACACTGATGCCGGGGTGAGGGGCTCTGTAGAGCGCCATGGCCCGGCAGATTCGCTTTGCAGGGACTAAGAAACCCATGGCATGCCGCGCCAGCTTGCACAAAATAGCCAAAAAGATACGAAACCGTACCGTAGCATAAACGTTTGAAAGAATGTTGATGCAGACAAGGAGAATAAGGATGGTTGTCCGCGGGCGTGCAATGATAATGGCGCTGTTCGGTACGTTGTTGATCTGGCAAGGCGAAGCGCTTGCTCAGCAGGGAACGCCAGAACAGCGCGCCGCCTGCCAAGGCGACGCTTTGCGGCTATGCAGCAGTTTCATTCCAGACGCCGATCGGATAGCCACATGCCTGCGTCAAAACGAAGCAAAACTGAGCAGGGACTGTCATGCAGTTGTGTTTGTGCGTGGTGCGCGCGGGCGAAACGGCGCTCAAAACGGCCCGCAGCAAGAGTAGCGGATCGCGGCAGCCGGTTTGCACGCGCCCGGTTCTGCAGGATGCACCGTCACCGGCCCGCGAAGAGCACTACGTTCGGCTTGATGCCGACGGGCTCTCCCGAACGTCCGATCAGCCCCACTCCGTGCGAGATCCCGCGCGGGATGACCGTGCGTCTGTTTCATTTCGGGTGAGGCGGGCAACGGCATGGCAAGAGGCCAAGGAGCCTGTACAAACACGGTGCCTGTACAAAACACGACCGACAGCAACGGTGCGTCGTTGTCGTCGGCGGCGAGGGGTGGGCCTTCCGCGCGCCACGGCAACGGGACGCGCTGGCGCCGGCAGCGCCATCGCGACCGGGTGCGCCCACCGATGATTGATCTCATGGCATGGAATGCGGACTCGACGGGCATGCCGTATAGGATGCATGCAGAGCTCGACAAACTCAATCTGCACAATGAGCTCGCAGCAGGCAGCTTTATGGTCGATGGACGGCCTGCTGCGCTTCGGAACATCCGAGTCCCGATCTTCGGGGTTGGCACCGAGCGAGACCATGCGGCGCCTGGCGCTCAGCTTACAAGCTCCATCAGCTCGCGAGTGCCCCAGGAATCTCGCTCGACGCAGTGCAAAGCGGTTTCCACAACAGTCCACATAGAATGATTTCCGATGGAGACCACATTTGGGGAGTTTGTTGACGCAATTCAGACAGCTGACAATGCAAGAGCGTTCGAGCGAATTGCGGCTCGGGTGGCGCAGAAACTTGGCTTCGAGCGCTTCGCTTATCTGCGTCTGGATGGCGAAGCGCCGCTGTTGATCTCGTCCTACCCGAGATCGTGGACCAGCCGGTACTTTCAACTTGGCTACCAGCAACTCGATCCCGTGGTTCTTCGTGCCCGAGCCAAGCGAGATTTGTTTTCTTGGGGAGGAGCGGCGCGCATCGCTGCCGGAGACCGAGCCCAGCGGCAGTTTTTTGATGAGGCAACGACATTTGGGATCCGATCTGGAATTACCGTCCCGATCAGAGGCGGGTTCGGCCGTATGGCCGCATTCACGTTGGCAACAAGCCTTCGTCAAGCCGAGTTTGATCAACTCGATGATATCTGGAAAGACGTGGTTCACCAGGTAGGCGTGTATTTCCACGTCCACGTTGACACCAGGCTCGATCCCTCGCTGGCCTCGCGCCGCCGCGTCGAGAGCGAGCTTACCCAGCGCGAGCGTCAGTGCCTCGCGTGGACTTCGCAAGGAAAGACGGTCGCCGACATTGCGGTTCTCGTCGGAATTGGCGAGCGGACGGTCGTCTTTCATCTCGAGAACGCCCGCCGCAAGCTCGGTGCGATGTCGATCGCGCAATGCGTCGCGATAGCTCTGCGCCGTGGTCTGTTGAGCTGACAATCGGCACAGCTCGAGTTCTCAAGCCATAAGGCGAACGTCATTTTGTGCGCGGCGAGCTCGGGCGCTTTTTCAGCAGAATGGTCCAGCGTGGTGCGGCCGAGCCGGAGTAACCTGCAAAATATTGCAGGCGCTCACGCTCGCGATTTCTGCTGTCAAGGCTTCTTGAACTATCGGGAGGTCGGCATGTACGCCATCGCGCTTCAAACGTCTCAATTGGGTCGCCATCTGGACTATCTGACATCAATGTATCGGCTCCGTCGCCGCGTCTTCAAGGACCGGCTTGACTGGAGCGTATCGGTGTCGGGAGACCTGGAGATCGATATCTATGACACGCTCGGACCGACCTATCTTCTAGCGATCTCGGATGACAAGGAGGTGATGGGCTGTGTCAGGCTTCTACCGACCACCGGTCCGAACATGCTGGCCGACACCTTCCCCATGCTCCTCAATGAGTACCCCGCCCCAAGAAACAAGAAGATCATCGAAAGCTCACGCTTTTGCGTCGACACGAGCCTTGTGGCAGAACCCGCTGAAAATGGCCTAAGCCGCGTAACCCTCGTGCTGTTTGCTGCCATGGTCGAGGCAGCCCGCGCCGGAGGCGCGGACCAGATCGTGACCGTCACTGACACTCGCATGGAACGTATCCTGCGACGAGCGGAGTGGCCGCTAAGGCGCATCGCAGCACCACAGTCCGTCGGTAGCACGATGGCTGTCGCTGGCTTTCTAGAGGCCTCCGAGCAGGCGCTTCGGACGATCTATCGGCGTGCAAATGTCAGCGGGCCTGTGCTTTTGGACTCGGATCCCGCGTCCGTAGCTGCCTGATACGCGTAAGATCCGGGCCGGCAGGATCTGGAGTCCGAGATGCTGATGGACCCGCGGAGTAGTCGAGTGGTTCTCGTCAATCCGACGCGGGGCGATATTCCCGCGACATCGGAAGGACAAGCGCGTGCTGCTACTCTTTCGTTGCTGCAGGCTGGCGCACTCCTGTTCGGTACTGAGGTGATCATCGTCGGAGAAGTGCAGATGTCGCAAATGCCAGAGCAGGCCGCCCGTTCGTTCAGACAGGTGAATACGAGCGGCCTGTATTTCTGGGATGACGAACAGTTCGCGCAAGCGCTGGAAGCGTCGACGGCAGGCGCGATCGTCTTGGGAGGCGCCTGGCTCGAGGAAGACATTTTTATTGGAGCCTTGGAAGCCGCAAGGCGGGGGTATGACGTCCGTTTGCTTTCGGATCTTACCGCGCCTCGTGTCCAAGGCGACCGAGCGCTCGTCCTTGATCGATTGGCGCTCCACGGCGTGCTCGCTACGACGGTTCGTCAGTTGTTGCTGGAATGGGCGGCTTTCCTCAATGATCCGCTTCTGAAACAGGGCGTTGGGCAGCTATTATCGTGAATCCGGCGCTCGCTGGCGGAAGCGCGGCGCCGATGGAGCCGACTGTCGTGCGGCTGCCGAAAGGCCAATCGTCGCCGATGAGAGCGTTGACTTGATTCGTACATGCCGTTTGCCTGAGCGCAAGTGCGAGATGTTAAACGAGGTGGGCCTAGGGAAGCATGTCTCGGCTAGCGCGATGTGAACGACTCACGCTAGACCTTTGGCATCGATCAGCTCGATACGCGAAGGAACAAGATGGTTGTTGCTGCCCGTAAACTGCCGGCTTCGGGTTATGCGCTTGAAGTGGACGGCCGACTCAAAGCCGAATTTGCAACCAGAGACGGCGCCAGGGCAGGTGGAAAGGAATTGAAGAAGCGTTTTCCCATGCTTCAGATCAGGATCTATGACGCGCAGACGAATGCACGCGAGGAAATCTAGATCTACCGGACCAACGAATTCTTCCTCTTTACGCGCGTGCGGCGAAAGCCGCACCGGGTTCTCGTGAACCGAGCCGCTTCGCGTCTCGGCCTTGTGGCTTCGATCCCTCGCGCAAGGATTTAAGGAGCTCCTCGCCGGGGGCACTCGGAAAAGGGGCTCGCCTGCGGCGATCGCTATCACTGCCCCGTTCCCGGGTGCCGCTGTTGAACCGGTCTCGTCGCTGCACTCGGACCCGCGTGCCCCTTCGGGTCGCTATGCTCACGCTCTCCGGGTGCCATTTCTCTTAAGGCGATGCGCCCTTGCGCACGCCTGATCCTCCTCCTCCAAGCATCGCCTCGACCGTGACCGCACCGGACGGTTCGGCTCGGCCGCCTATGCCACGGAGGAATGCACCGTCGAGCTGCTCAGCGCCATGATCTGTGCGTATTCCAGGGATGGTGATCAGGTGTTCCAGGCGATGGTGATCACGGATTCCACTGATCGTGATCAGGTTCGG
>NZ_JBXAPN010000020.1:0-46747 GCF_058803975.1 Bradyrhizobium sp. GW821-FHT13H06
CCATCCATCCGGTCTACCGTGTTACCTATCTATCCGGTCTGGACATCGCGCCACCTTCTCCCACAAGGGGAGAAGGAAGAAAGTGGCACTATTCTCTGGAAATCGCCACCGCCGCCACGCTAACCGCCAGCCAGCTCGCGATCATCACCATTCCACCCGTCGGCGCTGCGTAGGGAAACAGCGCGTGACCCGCATATTGCCGCAAGGTGAGGTCGCCCGCGAACAGCGCGGCGCCGATCACGAAGCCGAACGCCGCAACGAGTCCAATTCCGCCGTGCAGAAGGCCGCGCGCGAGCAGCGCGACGGCGGCGAGTATGGCAGTTGCATGAAACAGCAGCATCGCGCTGGCCGATGCCAGCCGGCTCGCATCGGCGCCATGGGCGGAGGCGGCGGCCAGCGCGACCCCGGCAGCGCCCATGAGACCGGCAAGCCCGAGCAGAAGGCGCTTGGCCAGCATCACGAGGCCCGCTCTTCCAAGAGCTTCGCCATCGCGGCGCGCAAGCTCTCCATGCCGGTGGAGCTGCGCGAGGAGGTCGCGAGCACGGTCGGAAACGCGGCCGGATGCTTGGCCAGCGCAGCCTCGGTCTCGGCGATGCGCGCTTGCAGCTCGGCGGCCTTCACCTGGTCTGTCTTGGTCAGCACGATCTGGTAGCTGACGGCGGAACGGTCGAGCGTCTTGAGCACTTCGAGATCGACGTCCTTGAGGCCGTGCCGCGCGTCGACCAGCACGTAGACGCGCGCCAGCGAGGCGCGGCCGAGCAGGAATTTGTGGATCAGCTCGGTCCAGGATGCGACTTGGCTCTTCGGCGCCTTGGCGTAGCCGTAGCCGGGCATGTCGACGAGGCGCAGGTCGCTTTTCCCGGGCACCTCGAAGAAGATCAGCTCCTGGGTGCGGCCCGGCGTATGCGAGGTGCGCGCCAGGCCGTTGCGCCCCGTCAGCGCGTTGATCAGGCTGGACTTGCCGACGTTGGAGCGGCCGGCAAAGGCGATCTCCAGCCCCGCCATCGGCGGCAGCGTGGCGATCGAGGGCGAGGCCCAGATGAACTGCCAGTCGCGGGCAAACAGCTTTCGCCCGGCTTCGATCAGCTTCGCATCTTTGTCGTCGGTCATGCGAAGCCTCTATCCTTTCGTCATGGCCGGGCTCGTCCCGGCCATCCACGTCTTGTTACTGGGCGAGCTTCCAAAACGTGGATGCCCGGGACGAGCCCGGGCATGACGATGTGGAGGCTCTTGCGCCCGCGTGACGGGGCGCGATCGTGAGGGACCTACGTCGCCTTCTTCGCGAACGTCGCCTTGAGATTGTCGAACAGCTCCACCTTCACGCCGTTGCGGCGCATGATGTAGCTCTGCTGGATCACCGAGAGCAGATTGTTCCAGGCCCAGTAGATCACGAGGCCCGCCGGGAAGCCCGCCAGCATGAAGGTGAAGATCAGCGGCATCCAGTTGAAGATGAGCTGCTGCGTCGGATCCGGCGGCGTCGGGTTCAGCTTCATCTGGAACCACATCGTGATGCCCATGATGATCGGCCAGATGCCCAGCGCGAGATAGTGGCCGAACACCGGGATCATGGTCGGATCGAACGGGAGCAGCCCGAACAGGTTGAACAAATTGGTCGGATCCGGCGCCGAGAGGTCCTTGATCCAGCCGTAGAACGGCGCGTGCCGCATCTCGATGGTGACGAACAGCACCTTGTAGAGCGAGAAGAACACCGGGATCTGGATCAGCACGGGAAGACAGCCGGCGACCGGATTGATCTTCTCCTTGCGGTAGATCTCCATCATCTCCTGCTGCTGCTTCACCTTGTCGTCGGGATAGCGCTCCTTCAGCGCCAGAAGCTGCGGCTGGATCGACTTCATCTTCGCCATCGAGGCGTAGGATTTGTTCGCCAGCGGGAAGAACAACAGCTTCACGATCACGGTCACGAGCAGGATCGAGATGCCGAAATTGCCGAAGAAGCGGAAGAAGAAGTCGAGGCCGAGGAACATCGGCTTGGTGAGGAAGTAGAACCAGCCCCAGTCGATCAGCAGATCGAAATGGTTGAGGCCGAGCTCCTTGTTGTAGCCGCCGAGCCCGGCGAACGGGAACACGCCGACGACGCCGGCTTCCTTGGCGCCGGCGAACAGCCGCGCGTTCGCCGTGCCGGTGCCGCCGATCGGGACGGTGACGGGATCGAGCAGGTAGTCGGTCTGGTAGGTGTGGACGTTGCCGACCGGGTTCGACGAGAAGCGCGCCTGGAGCTGGGCATTGGTGTCCGGCAGCAGCGCCGAGGCCCAGTACTTGTCGGTGATGCCGAGCCAGCCATTGGTGGCCTTGAAGTTCACCGCCTTGGCTTCGTCGATCTTCTTGTAGGCGTATTCCTGCAGGCCCTGGTCGCCGAGATAGCCGATCAGGCCTTCATGCAGGATGTAATAGCCCGACACCTGCGGCGCGCCGTGGCGCGAGATCAGCGCGAACGGATAGAGCGTGACCGGCGCGTTGCCGACATTGCTCACCTCGTCCTTGACGGTGAAGAGATAATGGTCGTCGACCGCAATGGTGCGGCGGAAGGTGAGGCCTTCGCCATTGTCCCATTTCAGCACCACCGGCGTCGACGGGGTCAGGCTGCCGCTGCCGTCCTGCTGCCAGACGGTCTGGGCATCGGGCATCTTCGCCGTCACGCCCGTCGCCGCCACCCAGCCGAACTCGGCGTAGTAGGGCTCCGCTGTGCCCGAGGGCGAATAGAGGACGATCGGCGGTGACTTCGGGTCGACCGTTTCGCGGAATTGCACCAGAGCGATGTCGTCGATCCGGCCGCCCTTCAGCGAGATGCTGCCGGCGATGCGCGGGGTTTCGATCTTGACGCGCGGGCCGGCTGCAATGGCGGCCTCGCGGGCGACGACCGGCTGGGCCTGCTGGCCCGCGCCCGGCGTCGCCGGCTGGGTCACGCTGCCCGGCTGCGGCGCGGTGCCGGGAGTCGCCGAGGCCGTCGGCTGCGGCGTGGATTTCTGAAGCTCGGTCTGCGCCTGCTGCTGGGCGCGCTGCTTCTCCATCTGCGGGACGTTGTAGAAATACTGCCAGGCGATCAGCACGAGGCCGGACAGAATGACGGCGAGGATGGTATTGCGATTATCGGTCATCTCGAATGTCTCGTCATCAATCCGGTTTGCGGCTGGCAGCGGGAGCGGGGCCGGGCCTCTGGCCGCGCGCTTTGGCCGTATGCCGCGCGGGCTTCGTGAACGCTATGCGCAGATCGTCGAGCATGGTGGCGAAGTCGCGCGACAGCGCGTCCCTTCGTCCGACCAACACATAGTCATGATGAGGCTGCATCGATACCGGATCGAGCCGCTTCACCAATTCGCGAAGCCGGCGCCGGATGCGATTGCGCTCGGGGGCGTTGCCGTTCTTTTTGGTGACGGTGAAGCCGATCCGGATCGGACCAAAGTCATCGCGGCGACGGCTTTGCAGGACGAACGCGGGACTATTCACCCGCGCGCCATTGGCAACGGCGAGGAAATCCGCCCGCTGCCTCAGCCGATCCATGATGAAATCCCAAAAGGGGGTCCGGCTCAGGCGCTCAGACGCTTGCGGCCGCGGGCGCGGCGGGCGGCGAGGACCTTGCGACCGCCGGCAGTGGCGAGGCGGGCGCGGAAGCCGTGACGGCGCTTGCGCACCAGTTTGCTGGGTTGATAAGTCCGCTTCACGGGTTTTTCTCCGCTGACCGGGCAATTTGCCTGTAGAATTGATGGTAAAGTCCGGAAGATGCGGCCCAAAACGGGCCCTTTCCGGCCCTTAGAGAGCCGCTCCCGGTGTCGCACCGGGTCATCGCGGACAATTCGCGCGGCTTATAAGGGAGCGTCTTCTCTTCGTCAACGCCGCACAAGCGCGCGATTCCGGTGAATATCGCTGTTTGTGCGGGGTTTTTAACCCTTGAGGTGGCGACTCGCGATATCAGCACATACATCCCACCTTGGTAGATTAGCGATCCGTAATTTGACCGGACTCCGGGCGGGCCGCATCCTCCATCAGCCAAGGCCAACAGGGGCGAATTTCGTGGTAGCCACAGATCGCCAGCCGATCCAGGATCTGGATCAGCCGGACCAGCCGGCGATGCGCCCCCGCGGGACGCGCGGGCTCGGGCTGTCTGGCAAGCTGCTGCTGCTGACCATTCCCCTGGTGATGATCGCCGCGGTGCTGCTCTACGTGCCGGCCATCGCCAACTTCTGGGTCAACCGGCTGAACGACCGCGTTGCGGCGGCCAATACGGCGGCGCTGGTGCTGGATGCGGCGCCGCTCGGCATGGTTCCCGATTCGCTGTCGCGCCAGATCCTGAAAAGCATCAATGCCCGTGCCGTCGCCATCAAGATGGGCCAGCAGCGCCGTCTGCTCGCCAGCGACAACATCCCGTCCGCCCTCGAGCATGACATCGACCTGCGCGACATGACGGCCTGGGAGGCGATCACCGGCTCGTTCCGGATGATGCTGGAGACCGGAAACCAGGCTATCCGCATCGTCGGACCGGGGGTCGGCAATGCCCAGTTCATCGAGATCGTCACCGACGAGCTGCCGCTGCGGCAGCAGATGTACCGCTTCTCCCGCAACCTCGTGGTGGTCGCGCTGATCATCGCGGTGCTGACTGCGGGCCTCGTCTATCTCGCGCTCCATTATCTCTTCGTGCGGCCGATGCGGCGGCTGACGGCGAGCCTGGTCGGCTTCCATGAGAACCCCGAGAGTTCGGCCGGGATCATCGTGCCGAGCCAGCGCAGCGATGAGATCGGGGTGGCCGAGCGGGAATTGTCGGACATGCAGCGCGATCTGATGTCGATGCTGCATCAGAAGAGCCGGCTCGCCGCCCTCGGTCTCGCGGTCTCCAAGATCAATCACGATCTGCGCAATCTGCTCGCCTCGGCGCAGCTCCTGTCGGACCAGCTTGCCAGTGTGCCGGATCCGCGGGTGCAGCGCTTTGCGCCCAAGCTCGTGCGCTCGCTCGAGCGCGCCATCGCGTTCTGCCAGTCGACATTGTCCTACGGCCGCGCCCAGGAGGCCGCGCCCGACCGCCGCATGATCCTGATCGAGCCGGTCGTGCTCGAGGTGCGCGAGACCGCGGGGCTCGCCAACGATGCCTCGATCGCCTGGGTCGCCGCGATCGAGCGCGGGCTGGCGGTCGATGCCGATCCCGATCAGCTGTTCCGCGTATTGCTCAACCTCGTCCGCAACGCCGCCCAGGCGCTCGAAAGCCACGCGTCGGGTGAGGGCCGCGTCCAGCAGATCCGGATCATCGGGAAGCGCGAAGGCGCCGTCGCGATCATCGAGGTCTCCGACACCGGCCCCGGCGTCCCCCAGAAGACCCGGGAGCACCTGTTCGAGGCCTTCCAGACCTCCGGCCGCCCCGGCGGCAGCGGCCTTGGCCTCGCCATCGCGGCCGAGCTGGTCCGCGCCCATGGCGGCGACATCCACCTGGTCGAAGGCACCATCGGCGCCACCTTCCGGATCGTCATCCCCGATCGCCCCGTGGAACTGCTCTCCATCCGCAACGAGCGGGCCAGGGCGTAGTCGGCCAGCGGCCGAGCGAACCAGTCATTCCGGGACGGCGCGAAGCGCCGAACCCGGAATCCGGAGGTTATGAGGGCGAGATTCCGCATTTCTCGGTGATCGAGCCCGGCATGGGCCGAGCGAAGCGTCATCGCCCTGCAAAATCTCCCCATCCCGGACCTTGCCAATCGGGACAAGAGCGGTTAGTCAGAGCGCTCTTTCGCACCCCTCCCGGCCCTCCGGGAGCTGCGTCGCGGGTTACGCCCGCTATCGCTGTTTGCGAAGATGCGCCCGTAGCTCAGCTGGATAGAGCATCAGACTACGAATCTGAGGGTCGGACGTTCGAATCGTTCCGGGCGCGCCATTTTCGGCCATTCAGTGCAGAACAGCGTACAATTCTTCGCGCTGAGCCTTTTGCCCGATTGAAGGCCACAACGTTCAAGGTCCGAGTGCCCGGCCCGACACAGGGGTAGGCTCGCCTCACGCGACGCCGGCAGGCTTCTCCAGGTCGGCCCAGATCTTCGCAAAATAATGCTGGAACGCTGTATCGGTGCGCAGCGCGGCGGGATCGCGGCCCTCCCGCGGCAACTCGATCACGTGTAGCGCGCGCACCGTGGCGGGCCGTGCGCTCAGCACCAGCACGCGGTCGGCCATGGCGATGGCTTCGCCGATATCGTGAGTGACGAGGATCGCGCTCTTGCCGCGCTCGGCGATGATGCGGGAGACGTCGGCCTGCATCAGCAGGCGCGTCTGGAAGTCGAGCGCCGAGAACGGCTCGTCGAGCAGGATCACTTCGGGATCGAAGGCGAGCGTGCGCATGATGGCGACGCGTTGGCGCATGCCGCCGGAGAGCGCCGCGGGCTTGGCCTGTTCGAAGCCGGCGAGGCCATAGGCCTTGATCAGCCCCAGTGCGATCTCTCGCGCGCGCGACGTCGGCGTTTTGCGGATCTCCAGCCCGAGCATGACGTTGTCGAGCACGTTGCGCCACGGCAGCAGCAGATCCTTCTGCAGCATGTAGCCGACATGGCCCGCGGCGTCGTCGACGCGGCGGCCACCGACCTCGACATGGCCTCGGGTCGGCCGCAGCAGGCCGGCGATGGCGTTGAACAGCGTGGACTTGCCGCAGCCGGAGGGGCCGACGATCGCGAGTGTCTCGCCGCGGCGCAGCTCGAAATCCACCTTGCGGATCGCCTCGACCGGATGGCCGGCGCCTTCGAAGGTGACGCCGACATTCTCGGCGCGCAGCACGATCGGCTCCGAGCCTGCAATATTCTGCGCGAGCGCGTTCATCGGTCCACCTCCCTGCAGAAATCGAGCAGCGTATCGTTGAAGATATTCGGTGTGACCACGCTGAAGGCATGCGCCCCCCAACCCACCTCGTGCACGCGCGCGCCGGGAATGGAAGCGGCGAGCTCGCGGGTGAGATAGGCCGGCACCAGCGCGTCGTCCTTTGCGGACGACAGCAGCGTGGGTACGTTGATCTCCTTGAGGCGCCGGCCGCCCTCGAATGCCAGGAACATGTCGATGCGCTGGTTCATCGTCGCGACGGAGGGGAAGTGTTTCAGGATGCGTTCTTCCTCCGCGTCGAGATGGGCGATGTTCTCGGAGATCCATTGCGGCGGATAGAGGAACAGCGGCTGCGCGCGCACATAGGCTTGCGGTCCGGACTGGTTGAGCAGCGCTTTCCGGATCTCGAAGCAGCGCCGCAGGAACGGATCGGCGCGGCCCCAGCCGTTGACGATGGTGAGGCTGCGCAGGCGTTTCGGATGACGCAGCGCCAGCTCCATGCCGACAATGCCGCCGATGGCGTGGCCGACGACATGCGCGGCGTCGACGTCTGCATGGTCGAGCACGCTGGCGATGTCGTCGGCCATGCCGGCGATGCTGCGATCGCTTCGTGCGCTGCGGCCGGTGCCGACGTGATCGTAGAGAATGACCTGGTGGCGCTCGGTGAGGGCATCCAGCTGCGGCGCCCAGAACGAGCCGCTGCCGCCCATGCCGGCCGAGAGCAAAACCGGCGTACCGTGCCCGTGAACTTCGTAATAGATCTCGGCATCCTTGCCGCGTGCAAAAGCCATGACGTCCCAGCTATTGAGTGATGAGTTTCGGATCAGGACAGCAGGCGCCGCTCGATCAGGTCGATCGCGGCGTACATCAGCAGCGCCACCGCCATCAGCGCCGCGATGCCCACCCACACCGCGTTGAGGTCGTAGAGCACGCCGGCATAGTAGATCATGTAACCGAGGCCCTCTTTCGAGGCGATGTACTCGCCGACGACGGCGCCGATCAGGGCAAAGCCGACATTGAGGCGGAAGGCCGCGACGATCCACGGCATCGCGCCGGGCACGATCACGGTGCGCCAGGTCTTCCAGCGCGAAGCGCCGAGCGAGCGCAGCAGCTTGACGAGATCGGCGTCGACCTCCTTGGCGCCCTGGAGTGCGGTGATGACCGCAACGATGAAGGTGATGATCGCCGCGATCGCGATCTTCGAGGAGAGGCCGATGCCGAACCAGACGATGATCAGCGGTGCCAGCGCGATTTTCGGCAGGCCGTTGAGCGCGATCAGATACGGCCGCAGCACCGCCGCGCCGGTCGGGAACAGCCATAGCGACAATCCCGCAGCGCTGCCGAGCACCGTGCCGATCAGGAAGCCGGCGATGGCTTCCCATGCGGTGAGCCCGGCGTCGCGGAGCAACTCGCCACTGGCGATGAGCTTGCCCGCTTTCGCGATGATGCCGCTCGGCTGGCCGTAGAGATAGACGGCGATGAAGCCGAGGCGGATTGCAAGCTCCCACGCCGCCAGCAGTGCGACCAATAGTGCGATCTGGAGCAGCGCAATCCGGGCTGCGGTGGGCAGCTTGAACCGCGCGCCTGTCACTGCGGCCTGGCCTGCATCGAGCACGGCCACCTCACGCCCTCTTGTGCGCGATCGAGGCGATCTCGACGAGGCAGGCGGGCTTCACGAGGCCGCACTGGATGCAGTACCGCGCCGGCTTCTCGCCGGGAAAATATTCGGCATAGACCTTGTTGACCGCCGCATAGTTCGCCCAATCAGTGATGAAGATCGAGTTGAAGGTAACGTCTGCAAGGCTCGACCCCGCCGTCTCGAGCACGCGCTTGATGGTCTCGAGGACGTGCCGGGTCTGGCCGGCGGCATCACCTTCATGCACGACGTCGTTGTTCGAATCGAACGCCAGCGTGCCCGAGACGTAGATGACGTTGTCGGCCATCATGCCCGGCGAGTACGGGGCGATGGGCGCGTGGGTGCCCGGCGGAATGATGGCGCGGTCGGTCATGGCGTGTCCTCTTTTGCTGGAACGGCCTCGGTCTGGGCAAAGGCGCGGCGGAAATCGCTCGCGGACGAGACCCAGCCGAAGAATGTCTCGATGTTGAAGATGGAAGCCTTCTGGATGTAGTCGGGACCGGCCTGGTGCGTTGCGTCCTCCAGCATCACGCCGAAATATTCGAGATGGAAGCCGTCGCGCAGGGTCGATTCCACGCAGACATTGGTGGCGATGCCGCAGAACACGAGATTGCGGATGCCGCGGGCGCGCAACATGCTGTCGAACTGGCTGTTGAAAAAGCCGCTATAGCGCGTTTTGGGTACCACGATGTCGCCGGGCTTGGGCTGCAACTCGTCGACCAGCGCATAGTCCCAGCCGCCCTTGGCGAGCAGCCTGCCTTGCAGCTCGGGCCGTTTGCGCATCGTCTTCAGCGCGTTCGACTTGTGCCAGTTCGGCGAGCCCGGCCCACCGGCCTCGACATAGTCGGCGTCCCAGCCGTTCTGGAAGAAGATCACGGGAACGCCGGCGCCCCGCGCGACCGCCACCACGTCCTGGATCGCCGTGATCGCGGCCTTGGCGCCGGAGATGTCGAAGCCGGCGAGGTCGAGATAGCCGTTCGGCGAGGCATAGGCGTTCTGCATGTCGACGACGACCACGGCCGTCTCGTCGACCGCGAGCCGGAGCGGCTCGGGCCGCGCCGGGAGCGTGACAAAGCGCTGCTCGCGCGCGTCGGAGGTGTTCACGATCATCACGCGAGACCGAACTGCCTGGTCGCCTGCTCGGCGAAACGGTTATCGACCATCTGCGCATAGGGGAGTGCGGATTGCACTGCGCCGCCGCCTTGTTCGAGCCGCATCGCGCGGTCCCATTCGTCGGCGGAGATGGTCGGGTTGCGCGGGATCGCGGTCTTCGAGCCGAAGAAGTTCTTCGTTGCGCTGGCGACGACAGATGGTGTGACCTTCGGGAAGTATTTTTCGGCGACATCGGTGAAAACGGCGTTGTTCTCGTGCATCAGCTTCTGCGCTTCTGCGATCGCATTGCAAAAGCCTTGGATGGCGGCCGGGTTGCTCGCGATCGTCTCTTCCGTCGCCATCGCGGTGGTAAAGCAGAGCGATCCCAGCGCATCGGCAAAGGACAGCACCGGAACGAGGCCGAACTGCTCGGCGGCGATGCTGACGTCCCATTCGAAGGCGGTAGCGATGTCGGCGCGGCCGTCCTTCACCGCGGCGGCCTGCGCGCCCGGCGGCAGTTCGAGGAACGTGACGCCGGCCTCCTTCGGATCGAACTTGCCGATGGTCTTGATCGCATAGGTCGGCACCTGGATCGTCGAAGAGGGGAATTTCAGCGTCGCGATGGTCTTGCCGCGGAGATCCTCGATCGTCCTGATCTTGCTGTCGGGTTTCGCAATGCCCCACATCGACACCCCGCCGACGATCTTGGCGATGTTCTTGATCTTGCCGCCCTCGCGCACTGCATTCACCGACATGCCCGGGCTGGTCACCCCGATTTGGCCGCGCCCTGAAAGCAGAATCGGCACCGGCAGCGCGATGCCGCCGGCGGTGGAGAGGTCGGCATCGAGGCCATGCTTGGCGAACAGTCCCTTGTCAGCCGCGACATAAAGCGAGTTGTACATGCCGAGCCGCAGCGCTTCGGTGATTGCCACTTTGCCGGCTGCGAAGGTCGGGGTGGAGAGGCCGGTCAGTGGCGCCGTTGCTGCGCCCAGCAGCGAGTATTTCATGAGGTCGCGTCGGTTGATCACGTCCCAATCCTTTTGCTTGTTGGAACAGTGGGTTAGTTCCCATTGTGCCCAATTTCTGATCGTTCCCGGTCTTCGCACAAAATCCTTGCATTGGAGATTTTCATTAGCAATCAGGAATAGAGAGATATATTTATAAGCAAATATGATAGATCAGCTCGACCTGAAGCAGCTCCGCGTTTTCGTCCGCGTTGTTGAGACCGGCAGCTTCAGTGCCGCGGCACGGTCGCTCGGCATGTCGCAATCCGCTGCCAGCCAGTTGGTGCGCCAGCTGGAAGACGGCCTGCGCGTGCGGCTGCTCGACCGCACCACGCGAAGGCTTCAGCTCAGTAAGGTCGGCGCGGACTTCATGCCGGGCATTCAGCGCCTGCTCGCCGATCTCGATCGACAGCTTCAGGATCTGCGCGATTTGCGCGAACATCGCCGCGGTCACGTCACGGTGGCCTGCGTGCCGTCGGTCGCGCTGCGGCTGATGCCGCGCGTGCTCGCCGCGTTCCAGCGCGAGCATCCGATGGTCGCGGTGACGTTGAAGGAGATCTCGCGGCATCAGATCTTCGCTGCGCTGCGCGGCGGCGACGTCGATCTTGGCATTGCCAACGTCCCGGGCGACGATCCCGAGCTCGATGCTTCACGACTGCTCGTCGACAATTTCGCGCTGGTGATGCGCCGCGATCATCCGCTAGCCGCGCGGGACGCCGTAAGCTGGGCGGAAGCCTCGAAGGCCGGCCTCGTCGTGATGGCATCAGGCACCGGAATCCGGCTCGAGATCGAGCGCGGCGTCGCCGATCTCGGTCAGGGCATGCCGATCCACGAGGCCGAGCATCCGGCGACGCTGCTGGCGCTGGTCGAGGCCGGCGTCGGCGTCGCACCGTTGCCGAGTCTCGCTTGGCCGGAGGCCAGCCATCCCGTGCTCACCTGGCGCAAGCTGGTCGAGCCCGTGATCGAGCGCGAGCTCTATCTGATCTGGCGCATCGGCCGCGATCTCTCGCCTGCCGCGCGCGCGCTCCAGCGCGGCATTCTTTCCGGGGCTCAGGAGATTCGCGAGCGTACGGTCTCGATGACAGTCACGGACAACATCGGTCGGTAACCGTCGAATCCAAAGAGGTTGAAAAGCCGAACGCTTATGTGCTTAGTCCTTCCCGACGGTAACGAGTCGACGCAAAATCAATGATTTAGCCCTGACTACGAAGCTGAGGGTTGGACGTTCGAATCGTTCCGGGCGCGCCATTTGCGTACAAAACCTCGAACATTTCCGTTCTCGGTCTGTTTGCCGGTCAAAATGGCCGCCTGGAGGATATCCTTGCTGCCGATGATCCGGATCGTTTGGTCGTCGACCTCGACCGCATCGATGATCGAGTTGATATAGCCTTTGCGGGTGTTGGTGTCGCCCGCATCCAGCTTCGCGTTCATCAGTCGCGCGAAAGCGTCGATCTTCTCTGCATTGACGGCGGCCGCCATGCCGCTTTGGGCGCGGGCATGATTGAGGGCCGCCTTGGCCCGGTCCCGTTGAGCTTTCAGAGCGGCGGTGCGCTCTCGCAGGATATCGTCGAGCTCGACGATGCCGTCTTCAATCGAGCGGTAAAGCCGCTTCATGCGACCTTCGCAATCGCTCAACTCCTTCTGCAGAGCCAGCAGCCGGCCATCGACGGACGCGCTCTTTGCCGCCTGACGCTCGATCAGCGACTTGAGGAGGTCGGCGATGCGGTCAGGCGCCAGCACACGCTGCTTGAGATTGGTCAAGACGATTTCATCCAGGGTCGCCGCCGGAATGTGGCGGCCCTTGCAAACCGACTTCCCCTTTTGCTGGCAACCCGCACACGAATAGTACGAGTACGAGCGCCCCTGTCGATTGGTCGTGCCCGTCCGGGTCATTCCCGAGCCACACGAGGCGCAGACCGCGATGCCGGTCAGCAGTGAAGGACCGTTCACGACCCGCGGCGGCGTGGTCTTGGGATTGCTGCGAGCGAGCTTCGCCTGCGTCCGATCGAAATCGCCTTGCTCGATCAGGACCGGGACGGGAATATGGATCACTGTCGACGGGTCGTGTTTCCTGCCGTCGCGCGAGCTGCGCACGCCGTAAGGCCATTGTCCGGTCGCATAGCAGGTGTTGGTCAGGATCTTGTGGACCGGCCCGACGCCGAATGTCGCGCCGCGGCGGGTGCGGTAGCCGTGGCTGTTCAGCCACTTCGTCGTCTCCTTGACGCCGAGCGGTCCGGTCGCGCCGTCGCCGTCAAGATAAAGCTTGAACATCAGCCGAACGGTTTCGGCTTCGACTGCGTCAGTGTCGAGCTTCTTCTTGATCTTCTGCCCGCGCCGCTCAGCCTCAACGATCCGATAGCCGAGGGGCGGCGTCGCACCGTTCCAGAATCCCTGTTTTGCCGATTCACGCATAGCGCGTGTTGTATTCTTGGATATCTCTCTGGATGTGTGTTCGTCAAAGGCTCCGATGATCTGACGAACGAGGATTTGACTGGGATCGTCCCCCGTCGGCTGCGTGACCGAGACCACCTCGACATTGTGCTTACGCAACTTCCGGATGGTCAGCTCCATCTCGGCGACGTTGCGGAAGAAGCGGTTGAATGCATAGAAAATGATCGCGTCGTACGGATGATCATGGGCACATGCGCGCTCGATCATGTCCTGCAACACCGGCCTCCGATCGTCGGTCGCGGTCTTGGCCTCGACAAACTCCTCGACCACGATGTAGCCGTTCTGATCGCAGAAGCTTGCCGTAATTTTGCGCTGGCTCGGAATCGACGCTTCATTGGCATACTGGCGACCGGTGCTAACCCTATAATAGGTCGCAGCGCGCTTTGTCGCCTCAGTCTGCTTTAAAATCGAATTGCGAAAAACGTGCTTGTTCATGGGAGAACTCTACTGACACTCTAGGTTGGCGCCGCTCGCAAGCTCGATTGGTGAATCTCACTTGATACGTTGTCAACTGCTATTTTTCGGAAGAATCGGTTACAACACCAGCCAGCAAATCCTGCAGCTCGCGGCCAAGCAAGACTTCAATCGCGCGCAACTCGCGGTCCAGGATCGGCGGTGAGGGTGGGAGATCGAGTGCCACCTGAAAGTCCTCAGCTTGCGGCTGTCGGCGTCCTCTCTTCTTCGCCACTCCATGAGGAGTAGCCGCGGGAGCGTGAACACATGCGCCGTCCGCCCTCGTCCGCAGCTTGATGCGCGACCGCGCCGCCATAGGCTTAGAGCTCATAGCTGAGCTCCTGCCGATGATGCCGATCCTTCTCCGTATGCCGCTCGAGCGGTCGCGAACTCCCGATGACGTCGAGGGTGGAAATCTTGGGCGAGGCGCGCGAGAGCCGTTCGGCGAGCCAGTTCTGGCGCTGGCTCGCCGAAAAGACCATATCGTCACGCTGCTGATCGAAGGGCAGCTCGGAGGCGAGGCGTCGATCAATGCTCTTGGCATCGACCACCAGGGTTGTCCGCTCCCGCGCACGGCTTGCCGCCACGTAGATGTCATGACGATTGTAGCTGTGATCCAGAAGCGCGATCGCATAATCGACCGTGAGGCCCTGGCACCCGTAGACGGTCGAGGCATAGGCCCACCCAAGACGGGGGTGTCCCTGCGCGTCGGCAAGCTGCATCGGATCGAAGGCAATTCGCCGACCCTCGATGTTGGCCTCGATGATGAAGCGACCTGCATCTCCAGGGGGCGTTGCGACTTCACGGACCTTGATGACGGTTGCGGTCGAGCCATTGACCACGCCAAGTTCATCATCGCGGACGAGGAACCTGATCCTGTCCCCGGCCGCCAACGCAATCTGAGTCGAGTGGCCAGACGGTGTGGCCGCGGTGAAGCTAACCTCGGGGCCCCTGACGATGCCGCTGGTCTTGAGGCGCTCGCGGGCGGCCTGCGAGATCGCGGCCGCCGCCGCGTTAGACTTGGCGAGGATCAGGATCGAGGCAGTGGAATCACGTGCATGGACTCGCTCCGCCGAATCCAGCACCTCGGTGATCGCTGCTTTGGCGCCGTCCGCCTCGATCAAGAGGCCCCGATCTGCGAACGCCTCGAGCGCGGAAGCTGACTGCCCGGTGCCGAAGGCTGTGATGGCTTCCCGCGCCCAGGCCTCGCGCTGGCGAACAATGTCATTGACGCGCGCAGCTTCAACCGCGCGGGCCACCAGATCGAGACCAGGGCCCGCGCCGATCGCCTGCAACTGCCGGCGGTCGCCGACGAGGATGATCTTGGCGCCGGCTCTGGTGACGGCGCCAAGCAACGCGTGCATGTCGCGTGAGGAGAGCAAGCCGGCCTCATCGGCGATCAAAACGGTCTGCTCGTCGAGCACCTTCTCGCCGGCTTTGAGCCGCGCGATCCAGGAGGCCGTCGCCCGGGCTTCGATTCCGAGGTCGTTCCGGAGCATGTTGGCGATTCGCCACGCCGATGCGGCGCCGATCACCCGGCATCCCGCCTTGGCGTATCCCTCCACAACCGGTGCAAGGAGCGTCGACTTGCCCACCCCGGGGGCGCCTTCGACGACGGCGACCGCCGAGCTTGTCGTTGCGGCGAGCGCCGCCTCCGTCTGCTCGGCCCTGAGCCCCAAGGCTCGGCAACGGTCCCTCAGCAAATCCGGATCGACGGAGCGCCAGGGCTGGTTTGCGAGACGTTGCGACTGTTCGACGACCTCTCGCTCGATCGCGAGCATCTCCGGAGTCGAGTAGCAGGGCAGGCCAAGCGCATCATGCCCAATTTTCAGAAACGCTCCCTGGCTCAATAGGCGGGTGAGCTCGGTTTCAGCGCGCTCGACCGGCAGGCCGGTACCAACCAGGGCGGCTGCGACCGAGCGCAGCAGCTCGCGACGCTCGATGACACTTTCATGTTCGGTGAGGCTGGCCGGCAGGGCTGCCAGCCTCTCCATGAAGACCCGTTCGCCCGCTTCCTGATCGATCGTCTTCGATGGGTCCCGCAAGTTCTCAGCGAATGACTCCGTCTCCAGGCCGAACGACCGCGCGGCCTCACGCCAGACGTCCTCCCGCCCGAGGCTTACACTCTCGCGCTTGCTGCTTCGCGTTGCCTTGGCGATGGCGGCCGCCAGCGCAGTCGCTTGGCCGCTGGTGACGCCATGTTCGGCAAGTTCGTTCTCGATCTCCTGCCGACGAGCGCTGAAATACTGGATCGTCGCATCCTCGACGCCGGCGATTTCAAACACGCCGTTCTTGCCGACGCGGTCGATCGCAAACCCACTCTGCTCAAGCTCATGCGCCAGCGCCGCGTGATACGTTGCGCCAGCCGTCATCTTGAAGTCGCGCATGATTTTCGAATGGAGCCCGCCGACAGTACCATCGCTTTGACGTGTTGCGATATTCAAACACACGCAGTGCGTGTGTACATTCGGATCGGCGAACACGCGTCCGTCGCTATGCCGAGATTCTCGGCTTTCCCCGTGCCGGAACGTGCCCGAGGTCAAGGCCACCTTCTCAATGAAGCCCCCATTGCGGCCCCGACGGGCCCAGACGGCCTCGCGTTCCAGCATTGCGAGCGTGGCGCGAACCGCCTTCTGCTGGGCCGCCTCGATCAGGCGTTTTGTATCGGAGGATGCGAGGCCCCAAACCAGGCTGACCGAACGCGGCGCGCTCAGCGTGATGTCGAAGGCCGGCGTACGCTCCTTGTGGCGACGGACCTGTTCGAGCAGCGACACGCCATTTTCATCGAGCGCATGATACAGGCGATCGAAGGTGGCGCGGTCGACGGACGAGCCGTCCACGAGACCAAAATCCCCGGCAGGCGCGTACCAGATGCCGGTCGGCTCTCCACTGCCGGCGTAATACTCGGTCTCACGCTGACGCGTGTAGTAGGTGCTGCTTGCCGCCGGATTCCAGGTCGCAACCACGAAGAAGGCCCCCGTTTGGAGGCCTTCCAATTACACCCGAGTAGGCTGACAAATTTCGGGAACGAAGATTGAAGCCGTCTTCCGCTCTTTCTACCGCCGGCGACGCCAAATGGTCACCGGCCAGGTCAGGAGCGCGGGATCGCCGATACCGACGGCGATCGCCTTGACCGTGTTGCCGAAGACGCCGAGCTCAAAGGCCAGGCGCTCGGCGCGGACGATCGGCACTTCCTTCTTGGCGCTCGCCTTTGTCTGCGACGTTGTCCTGCCCTGAGGCCCCGTCGTTGCGGTCGTGGTGGTCTCTTCCACTTCGACGATCCGCTTGCCGATCATGTGCTCGGAGAACTGCACCGTGCCGCCATCGAGATTCTGCTGGCAAATGATTTTGGTGCGGAAACGGCGCAGGATGCTGGTTGCGACTTTGTCGCCATAGCGCTCCTGCAATTGCTCGACCTCATGCAGTGCAGCCGCCAGGACTCCCACACCTTTGTTACGCCCGAGATCGACGAGGTCCGGGAAGCGCCGCAAGCGGCCCAGAGAGGCCAGCTCATCGAGACAGAGGAAGACGCGGCGGGTTTGCGAGTTCGGGAACGACTCGTCGTTGACGTGAGCAGCGATGGTGTCGACGACAGCGCCGATCCAGGCGGCGGAGAGCTCGGGATAGCGGCCAGCACGCTGCACCACAACGGTCCGCGGCTGAATCGGGTTCGCTCCGTCGAGCCACTCCCGGAACGAGAACTGCCGGTTTGCGGGAAGATCGCGCCAGTTGTCCGCGAGCGGCCGCAGGAACCGCAGCACCGCGGCGCGGAGCGACAGGAAGAAGCTCACGGTCGTCCGCGACAATCCTCCGGTCTCCGGATCGACTTCGATCAGCTCGGCTGCCGGCGGGTACACGGCCTGCAACTGCGCCTTGAGCTCCACCGGATCTGACAACGTCGCCTCATAGAACTCGGGCATGCCCCACGCCGTCCCGTGACGGCTCTGGCACAGCACGGCGCAGCCCGCAAGCAGGGTGCCGCTGCCGGATTCCCAGATGGTTTCGTCCGTGTGGGGCGCGAGCAATGCACCGAAAGCTTCGGCGTCGCTCTTGGTCAACACGTCACGCCCGACCGCCCAGGCGTAGCCGCCCGGCCGGTGCCCGTGCAAGGCCGCGAAGGCTGCATCAGGTAGCGGCAGGCCGCTCAGAATCTCGCCGGTGGTGTCATGGATGAGCACGCGAACGTTGCGGTTGGGCACGCGGTACATCGCAGCAAAAATCTCCTGCAACAGGTGCAGAATGATGCGTGTCTTTGCCGATCCGGGTGCCCCGAGAAGGAGCACGCCGCGAATCTCCCGCAAGCGCGACAGGACCACACCGGGCGCAAGCGCAATCCCGAGGCCCTGCTCCCGATCCTCTCGGGCCATGGAGGCCAAAGCGCTTCGCCGCGCATCTCTGCCTTGCTGGAGTTGCTGGCCTTCATAGTGCTTACGGGTGTCGACGATCGCTGCCTCGCGCATCATGATGCGCGAGACGGTGAGCCAGGCCACGATCCAGGCCAGCAGGCAGCCGGCGACACGGATGTAGAACTCGAAGACCATGCCGGTCGCGCTCGGGATACGCCAGCCAGTGGTGAAAGCCGCGAGCACATGGGTGTAGGCCGGAACGGCCGTGGGCCATTCGGCGAGCACGCCGGGATACGATCCGCTTAAGGCCTCCCACAGCAGCGGTCCGGACCCGGTCCACGGCGCGTCTGCGTACCAGCCGACGGGCGGTACGATCCAGAACGCCGCCCACACGGCGATAACCAGCATGGTCATGCCGACGGGAAAACGTACGCGCTTGGTCGCCGTCAGGTCGCGCTTTTCGTAAGCCGCGAGATTCATGTCAGTGCTCCCTAGAAGAGTTGGCCGCGATGCCGCCAGACGACGAGCGTGGTCTGGGCGGGAATGTAAGTCCCATTGATGTGCTGGTTGGCTTGCCGCAATTCCGCCTCGCTCATCTCGAGCAGGTCAGCCGCACGCTCCCACGCCATGTCCCGCACAGGCACATAGGTGCAGCCGTCGACCCAGCCGCTGAGCCGCGGGCACCCGGGCCAAGTCGAGGCTTGTGCGCTGCGCACCGGCGGCTTGCGGTACTGCCACCAATCAATGGTGGGGCCGGCCGCAAGGCTCGCGAAGAGGACGGCGAGCCCCGTCAACACGCCGAGCACCGCCGCTCGCGCGGCCGTCGGGATCGCGATCGCGCGGAGTCCAGCGCAGGACTTACCCGGCGCCACCGACACCGCCTGCGGCTCCGGCAGCTGATGCTCCGGCGCCACGTGGCGAACGAGCTCGGCATACTGCCGATCGGTGAGCTCCTGCAGCTCCGGGCGCGGGAGGCGAACGAGCTGCTCGGGCGTCATCGCCTTCAGCCGGTCCATACGCGCCAACTGCTCCGCACTCTGCTGTGCGCGCAGGGTGCTCACATCCTTCAGGAATGTCTTGAGCCGCTCAGCCATGACTGCCCCCGAGGAACGGGAGGTTGCGCGTCAGCTCCTTGTGAATCTTTCCGCTCCAGTCCGCGACGTCGTTCACGAAACGCTTTGCGTACGACAGCGGCAGCCTCGTCCGCATCATGGCTTCCCGGAAGTGGTCGTGACGCCAGGACATGATCACCGGCGGCGACTCACCCAGCATCTCCAACAGGCGACGCGACTGAGGCCTCAGTCGCGGCAGGCGGATGTGGGTATAAGTGTCGAGGAGGCGGTCAACGCCTTTGGTCAATTCCTCCGGCATGTCTCGCGAGGCCTTCTGCGGGCAGCCGTCGCGCTCGTTGAGCACAATCACGATCTGAGCCGAGGGCAGGATGCGCTCGAGCCTCGCTGCTTGCCCGAGGACCTGACGGACCGATTCTGCCGTGGCGACCATGACCAGGAAGACCACCACGTTGAGACCGAGCGCCGAAATGTCGTCGTCGACGTCCACTTCCGCGATGAAGGCGTTTGCGAGCTCTGTCAGCGCGCCGCCGACCTCGAGCAGCACGGACGCATTGGTTTGCGGCATGCCGGTCAGTGCTTCATGGAACGGGGAGAACACCGGCAGGAGGTCGCGCTCGCCATCGGCATCGGCATCGAGCCTTGCGGCATGCAGGCTCTGGACGTCGGGGCCCAGGAAGCGCTGGAGCTTGCCCTGCTCGTCGAGCTCGAAGACCTTGAGCGTGAGGTCGACCAGCGAGAACGCCATCGCGATCAGAATCGCGAGGAGCGACTTGCCGACGCCACCGACGTCGCCGTCGACGATGCAGGTCACGGGCGGGGTAACCGCCTTGACGGGGTGGATCGGAGATTTGGTCTTGGCCATGTGGCTCCCTCTTCATGGACGGAGCCGAAACGCGAAGGGCCCCGCCGGTTGCGGAGCCCTTCTATTAAGGCCAGTTTGGCTGACAAATTTCGGGAACGAAGATCGCCGTCGAAAATACTAATGACTACAATACCTTGCTGATCCAGTACTCGCGGCCGTCCGCCTCCGCAATGCTGAAGAACTCCTCCCATCCGGCGCGCGTCCTCACCCGAAGGGCGAGATCGTGGAGGCAGCGCGCGGCCTCAGCCTCCGCGTCGACGGCGACCTTGCCTTCGGCTTCATCGGCCTGCGTCATGAAGCGCTTCAGCGCCTTGATGTGCTTAGACCCGAACATGACGCCGACACCGCGTTCGACGCGGCCCAGGAGCATCGCGCAGTCAAGTTCGCTCTTGTAGAAGAGAACGTTGGCATAGATCCCGGACGGGTTGAGATCCATCGCCGCGGCCGCTCGCATCAGCTGCGCCAGCGACGGCCCGCCCTGCTTGTTGTGCGCCAGCTCCTGATGTTGGGCCGGCGCACGCTCGCGCAGGAATTCCGCTTGCATCTCATGCTGCTTCCCCGGATTCGCCTTCGCGAATTCGTCGCTTTCCATCATCTTGCGGAGCTCGGCGGACATCGCGTGCTGAGCCTTCAGGAGCTCCTCGGTCTTGGCGTAGATCGCATGAACAGCGCTCACGAGCTCGAGGTGTTCCGCCTTCATGAGCACGGGTTTGGCGCCGTTGCGCAACTGCTCCAGCACGCCGACGTAGACCGACTTCATGGCCTCATAAGCGGTCAGCCCCGGATACCATGCCGCGATGCGCCTCTGGCCAGCATCGAAGCAGTTCCTGGCCGACAAGTTCCCGAGCAGCGGCTGCAGGGTCTCGAAGATCTCGCCGCGCCGGGTCTCAACCGCCATCTTGCGGCCTTCCTGATGATCCTCGCAGGCCCGCAGTCGCTCGGTCACCATCGCCACGGTCATGTAAAGTCCGTCACGGGCGCGCTCTTCGAGCCCCGTCACGTCCTGTCCGCCGTGCGGACGCTCGGAGGTCTCGTGCAGCTTCGTCACCTCCATCAGGACGAACTCACCGGCAATGAACTTGTCCCGGTCCCGGCAGACTGGAAGGACGGCATTGAGCTCGGCCAGTTTGGTCGGAACGATCAGCAGGTCATCGCCGCACTCGTCCCGAAGCCGCTCCAGCAGGCCCTTGTTGGGCATGGGGATACCGCGGGGATGCCGCTCGATGTTGATCAGCAGGAACGGCCGCGGGTTGCGGCCGAGGTCTTCGAGCGCCTCGTTCAGGGTCACGAGGCGAATGCGCAGGTCTGTGTCGGACACGTATGATCTCCGTTTGTTGTGGAAGTCCCAATCATGGCCGGGCAGGAGGGGAGAAATTTCGGGAACGAAGATTTTGATCTTGGCAGAACTCGGATTTCTGATCAGAGCTAGACCAGGAGCGTGCGAGAGCCGGCGTGCGCCGCCAGGAATTCCGCCAGTGCCCGGCGACGCTCCTTGACCGGGTAGGTCCAAACCGCTTCATCAAGACGTTGACGCAATCCCCGCCACCGCGGCGACCACAACATGCAGCTCGGGATCACGTGGTGATCGTCAATGAGGAATCTGTTGGTGTCACAATAGTGAACGCACCGATCGAAATTCGCCGCGATGCAGCCAGCAAGAGCGCCGATGCGCACAAGGTGGTCTCGCTTCCATCCAGCGATGATCAGCTCGGCGGCGGCCAGGCCGAATATCGCCTGATGGGCGGCGATGTCGGCCCGTGCACGCGCCGGCCTTGTCTTTCCGCAGAAATGATGTTCTCCCAGCAGGCCGGCAGAGGCCACGAAAGACCGCCGCGCGGGATCTGACGCGAGCTGCTTTGCTGACATATCATCCGGCACAAAACCAGCGACCGCGCGGGCGGAGCTCGCGTGAATGACGAGGTGTCCCCTAACCATTCCGTCGGCATTCGCGGCGGTATAGTGGCTGACCTCATGAAGGATGGTTCCATGCTGGCCATCGAGGAGAGCGTCGGCCAGATCCGGACGGCGGTGCAACAGGTCGCGGTCAAGCTGCAGTATGGTTTCGTCAAGCGGCATCGGCATCAAGGCTAGTGGATGCTGTCGGTCGGCGCGGAGCCGAGCGGCGTATGCACGTTGAAGGGAAGGTGGCCGAGCGCCAGTACCGCGTTGCCCATGTCCCGCGCGTCCGTCCGCTCGCGGAATTCGAGCTGGAGGCTCCGGCCGTCGCGCGAGCAGTAGAGCTGGCCGACGACGCGGCGATGGATCAGCAGGACGAGGCGCGGCTGCGTGAAGAAGCCGTCCACGACCTGGAACCCTTCCAGCCGGAGCTTGCCGCGACGCGACGCCTTCACGATCTTCGACGCCAGGGCCGGCGGATCGATGACCGTATGGAGCGGCAATTTGAAAGCAGCCGTCAGATCCGGGCTGAGCACGTCCACCAGCTCGGTGTGCTGCACGGCGCCGCTCGACATAACGCGGAGCTGCGAAGCGATGTCGGCGGTGTCCACGAGAAAGCTCATCGTCGCGTTGAGATCCATGGCGGCCGATTCCATGAAGGCGGCACCGGGGATGAAGTGGTCATTCGGGTCGTTCGTCGACATTTCCGTACTCCTTACTGGTTTTAGATCTACAATTTGTTCGCGGCCGTCAGTGCCATGCGCATGACGGCGTCTGCATCGTGCGGCATGATTCCGAGCACGCGGAAATTGCCGCAGCCATCGTGCGTGAAGTCGACCACGGCGAGCTTCAACCCAACGTAGCCCGGCGTGATCGGCGTAGCGGGAACGATCGGCGCCTTCTCGGGCTCCTTCTTCGGGTCGACCAAGAATTGCCAAACGCGCTGCAGATGCTCGTCCCTCTCCGATTTGGTCTGTTCCCGCATGATGCGGCGGTACTCGCGGCAGGCCTTTTCGATCGGGTGGCGCTTCAGCCAGTCCGGAAACGCTTCGGGTGCCACCTTCTGATTGACCGCAAGAGCGGCGACCTGCGCGTACTTGCAGACTCGGTCGCGCAACCAGGGATGCGCGCTCCGGGTGAACGCCCGAAAGACCGGATAGCAGTCGTTCTTCGTGCTGCCGTGGACCTTGATCTGACGCTCAGCCAGGAACTGAGCCTGAGAGCCGGTCGCAGCGATCGCGCAGTAGGCGGAGTAGATCACCGCCACGGTCTTCTCGGTAGGAACCTTCCGGCCAACCTTCTCGAGCTGATCGCGCAAGACCTCGTTGCAGGACTGAACCGCGCGGTCCGCATCCGCGATCATCAGTTTTGCTGCTTGAGCAACGTTTTCGGTGTCGTCTCCGTCAGGGCCGACGTCTTCTGCATCAACGCCGTCACGGGCGTGCTGGACAGATTCGGTGAAATCCATGATTCTTTCCTCCTTTCTGTTTGCGGCCTACTCGAGCTCTTCGTCGCGCTGCCGGCGCAAATACTCGAAGAACTCGTCCGCCGTTTCGAAAGTCGTGCACTTGGCCGTCAGGAGCTTGTCGACATCGATTGCGATGCCGAAGCGGACCTTCTTTGCGATTTCCTCGACGGTCGAGACCACGTCGGTCATGCGCGGACGCTCGGGGCCGACCAGGAGCCCACGGCCTGCGAAGGAGCGCCTGCCCAGCGCGAAGAACGCGGGATTGCGCTTAAGCAGCGCTTCGTCGTCGACGTAGAGCACGTCGCCGGTCCTGAGTTCGGTGCCCCAAGCGATGTTGCCGCGGACTGCGGCTTGGAGCGAAGCCAAGCGGTGGTCGACACCATGGGCCTCGACAACGCGCCGAAACGGGTCGATCAGGATCGCCCGTAGCGGTACGCTCAACTGAGGCCCGATCTTCGCAATTTTCGTCGAATTTGATGTCATGCTTTTGCTCTAAGTTCGATTGTTTGAGGCATAGACGTTGGAAGGGGGTGACGCCGATGCAGCAGGTACGTGCCTGCTTAGGAGCCCAGAGCTGGCGCGTCTCTCCCACGACGTGGACTTGACAGGTCGGCCAAATTCTGCCGTCGGCCCAGCAAAACGGAGCGAGACTGTGGGAACGAAACTTCCGCTGTATGGATACATTGACCCGACCGCGAGCGGAGAGCGGGGACGAGCGCGGCGCGCGAAGGACGTCGGACTCGTCGCGAAGTTTCTGGACTACATGACTAGGCCAGATGTGCAGCGGCGCCCTGCAGATTTGATACTGGAGGATTTCAATTTGGGCGTCGATCGCTGGACCCGCGACACCCGCCATGAGGTCAACTCGTCGACGCGGCCGGAACTCGAAGAGTTGATCAACGGGATCCGAGGTAACGGGACCATCGTCATCCCTACAGTTCACGATCTTTGCGAGAACAACAGCAAGAAGGCTGTCGATCTCGTCGAACGGATTCTTGTCGAGAAGATTACCGTTCTCGCCATGAAGGACGAAGCGTTTCCACTGGATCACTACATTGGCGAACTCCGTCAGGACGGGGCTGTCTTTCAAGCAATGTCGACGAATGTGCTCGAGGTCCGACGGCAACTGGAGCGGTTTGTTGGAAACCGTAAGAAGATGAAACTCAAGGGCAAAGGGGCCCTTGCGCCAGCTAAGCGCCTTGGTTTGGCGGCGCCTTAGGCGCCGAAATCCGATGAAGCGGGGCGCCATCTACGGGCCCACGATAGTGCGTGCTGATGAAGATCACTTTACGCTGTTCGGACCTGGGTCCGTAGGGCTGCATCTTGAAATGGCCGCTCACCGAGATCCGCCGGGTGAGCTCCCACCCATCCGACTCTCCACCTTGCGTCCTGCCGAACTTGTTCGCGGGAGCCTTGAGACGTTCGACTTGAAACAGCGTAAAGCGCTTCCATCCGCGACGCGCGCGTCGGTCCATCCGGCATCGCATCGTGTCGGCGCCCGCTCGCAGTCTCTCGCGATCACGGGGCACCGCCACCACCGAATACGCCAAGGCCAGCCAGATGAGGCTCTCGACCTTGGCCGTGAAATCATCGGGATCCCAGTTCACGTCAGCGAGCTGGCCCAGGAACGACGCAGCGAGCTCGTCGCAGCGCACGGGCCCGTACCCAGCGGTCCACTTGATCGTCCCGAGCGCGACCCGCCCGACGGGACCGAGCTTGACAAAGATGCGCAGCCGATCCGTGTCGGACGGCGCCCATCCCTCGCTGGGCTCTGGTTCGTCGTCTCTTGGAATCCGCGTCACAAGGATTGCCTTGACGTGCAGCATCGGACCAAGGCGGATCGCCTTATCGGCGATATCGATATAGGCGGAGATACGCTCTTTGAGCAGTTGATCGGCCGTGCGCACGACCTCGGGAGAGGCGGCAGCATTCTCGAAGAGGGCGGCCAGGTCGGCTCCGATCGCGCAAGCGTAAGGGCCAGCACCTTTCAGCTCGTCAGGCCGACGAAAGAATGGCCACAGTGCCGCGGCCACTTCGTAAGTTTCGTCGCAGGGAATTCCAAGTTCGGCAGCTGCAAATAAGCGATCCGCGGCCCCATCCGTCATCTCTCTAACGATCTGGTAGTCGCTGGTATTGTCCGTGATCCCGGACACCCTGTTTGCAAGCGCCAGCCTCAGATTGCGCCCCGTATGCGCGGTATATTCGTCTAACCAGGTGAGCATCGCTTTTGTCCGCCGTTGACTGGCGCGGACAATTCGCGAAGACCTGCTGTTGGTCACTCCAACGTCGTAGGCTTGACAAACGCTCGAAACGATGCCTAGCGACGGGACTTCAGCAGATTCTCACAAGGTTGGCGATGTTACGGCCCAAGGAGGGAAAGTGCATCATCATCACGCGGCTCCAGTCGCCACTGCTCGAACGGAGAGACTATACCCTCGCGGCGGCATCGTGCCTCGATGGCAGCGATGCTTGTCCGAACAAGATCGTACGACGTGCGAAATTCATAGCCCTGCCTTAACGGCAGATAGCGGTACCAGTTCAGGAAAACGCGCAAGATTGCCGCGCACTCGTCCGTCGTAGCATCGATGCACTGCTTAATATCTGTGAAGATAGCTGCGGATCGCAGTATTTCTTGCGATAACTTGGGCCGGTTGAGTGCCCGCTTTACTCGGGTGGATAACTCTCGCAAGCATGCCCTTATCTGAAAATCAATTGGATCAAACTTCGGGGGGCAATCCTCGAGTATCCGGATGTCGTAGATCGGATGGCGAGCTGCGGCTCTTAGGATGCCGTCAATTCTTCCTTCAATCGCTGCAGCATTTATGTCCGATGTAGTGAGCCCGTTCTCGTCGGCTGACGAAACTGGATCGAGCGGCAGCGCCGAGCCGAATGCTGCACCAGAGTTCGCTAACTCTCCGAATAGGTGAGAACGCTTGCCCCGGAGATCGCGAGGTGTAACCCAGATTGGTTCTCCGCCGCGGACGAACAGATGCTCGCCATCAACCATTATCAAATTTTGTGCTGCACCTGCGGCCATCGTTTGCATTTCCTGCTCTGTGGATCCGACAATTTGTCCGACAAAGAAGGGGTCGAAATCATTAATGGCCTTTCCCGCCCAGAGCACATCAATGCTGATCGCTTCGAGAGCCGCCGGGATGCCGTTCTCTAAAGCGTTAAAGAAGAACTGTTTGTTCCAGAACGGAGGTCGAAACACGATCGGCCACCACAACGCGCCACCGAGACGAAATATATCTGTGACCAAGCGTCCCCTTGCGGCCTCCCGTTCGATCCTGAAAGCCGGCTTCATGACCGATTTTGACACGGATCGGAGCGCGATTGTTTCCGTTCCGGGACACCAGCGCGTGCGAACTTTGCGGTATCCCTGCGGGATATAGCTGAGTTGATACGCGAAGAAGACGTTCACCAAGTGGGCGCCAATATTGTCCATCGAGAAAACTCCGCGTGGCCAGCGAATCCGCTTTGCCGTACCAGATGCTCGACGCACGGGCCCAGTCGTTCGCTTGCTCCATTGTGATCTACACTACGCGAATAAATGATTTCTTTGCCTGTCGCGGCTTGCGACTGCCTCGCTTCGACTGGCAGTATTCGCCTCCCCTGTCAGTTACTTTGGTTGATCGATCCCTAACGTGCCACTCCCGCTGTTCCAGCGTCGGGTGCGATGGACGACGTTCGCTGCTATTGCCGCTCGATCGTACAGGGCAAGGAATGCATGGATGTGCAACATCCTTACCTCGGAGTGCTCAACTGCAATCGGTTGAAATTGATGTATTCGTTTCATTTGATCGGAGGCTTCCTCAGCTAGGCAATTGCCCAGCAATGTGAGGAAAGTAGAATGACAACTTGGTTGGACCGTTTTGTATTGGATGCTGGCCGCGAAGTGACGGCCGCTCTCCGCGCCAGCGGTAAGGGCAACTCATCTCAAGCCAAGAACCCATTGGTTGCCATGATGGCGACGGCATACCAAGCTGCTGTCATCCGCGCGCAGTCGCCCGGCGGGGTCGATATCAATACAGAGTTCGATGCAACGATCGCGCGTTGGTTTCTCGATCGGGGTGGTCATTGTGACCGACACGTCGCGGCATTCCAATTCGGAACAGAGGCTCTCGACAGCCTTCTCAAGCTTCGGGTTACGAGAGAAATGGCCGGCAAGGCCGAGATATTTAATGCCGGCTATCTTGCCGTGTATTTGGATTTTGTTGACCAGGCATTGATGATTGGGAAGACTCTTGAAGTGTCGGCCATCGCGCTATTGACGCAGACGAGCCCCGATGGACAGCTCAGGGCGCCGCGTGTTTTCGCGGTCGTGTCGCCGCCTGGCGAATTCTCCCGTCGGATTCTAACTTGGATGTGGGGTTCCCCCGACGAGGTCCTTGCTACCGATACGTTGCCGCCGCTTGCAGGTCCGCCGAATCAAGAGCCGGTAAGCGCGGAGCTATTGCGAGCGGCCGGCACGACGTCGGTTGAGCTCGCTCGGACACTTCAGCAAATCGCTGTTGTCACCTCCTGGCATGCGGCTTGCGAGCATGACCGCGGCTTTGCAAATCATCTACGAAAGGTCGTTATCGGGACCGCAGAGGAACTCCAGGACGCCGATGAGTTTCTTCCGCCCGGGTCGACGTTCTTCAATGTACCACGGCTGCCTCCCATCTGTCGGCCAACCCGGTCGGTCAAGCCAGGCTCTGTGCACAAGCTACGGATTTATCCGGCAATTCTGATCGACCCATACCACCGCAACGTAAAGGCAATCGAGGTGACTAACAGATTGGAGTCGCTGCAGGGCGCGATCGGCGGCTGCATCCAATTGGCTGCCGAATTTTCAGGCGGAGATATTCTGTATGTCGACGAGGAAGGATTGTTCACCCATCGACTATTCTTCGAGATCGACGGCCAGAGCTTTCCCGGACGCGGATTGATCGTTGGCTCACGAGGAGATGAATATGAGACAGCCCCCGTGAACTGCTGCATCGAGGACGTCATTCGACGCGTCAAGTTCAGCGAGCCGGATCGAAGATTGGGGATCAATCGCGTTCTGGTCGTTCCGGCGTGATGTCGAAGGATTTCTGATCAGTTTCCAGTCCGGGGCCGCTCAAGCCAGCCTGAGAGGCTGATGGCGCTCGCACGATACATTTTCGATAACGAGCGCCAGCGCTTTCCGCTTAGCTGACTGCACCGTATCCAGATCTGCAGTTGTATCCATGATCCGCCTGAAGGCCGCGCCAAGCGGGCGCTCTTGCTGCGCTTTCGCGCGGATCGTGCCGCGAGCGTTTGCGGCTTTGTTCGGCGCTGGCTCTGCAGGAGCGTATGCGGATCCGAAACTGCCAGTTCTATTGGGTGCGTCCGACAGTTCCCGGACGCCATCAAAGAGTCAGAGGATGGCCGGAATTTCCGTGACGGGTTGAGAGCCGAGAGGAGAGTCCCGCGGCGCCCGTCATGGAGATTCCCATGACCCAACTGAATGTTCTTGATCCCACGCGCGGCGACCGTGCCGGCTATAGGGTGGATGTGAGCCGTGGCGAGCGCGTCGGCCGCGTCGCTTCGGAATGGTTTTCCCGCCCCGCGGACGAGCGGTATTTGTCCCTGTCGGAGCTTCACGCCGCGGTGCGCGGCCGTGCTGAGCGGAGCCGAACCCGGACGGTCGAGAGCGCGGCGATCCGGGTGGAAGCCAATCGTGATGACGCGGAGCGGCTGACGTTGGTGCTCCCAGGTGAGTCCTCGCCTCTTGCGCCGACGCACTGGAGCTTCGGTCAGCTCGCAACAATGGTGGGCGCGCCATCAGCGTATCTGCGGCAACTTCCGGCACCACTCGCAGCCATCAATTTGCAGTACGGTTTGACCTCGAATCGCGCGGAGCTGATCAAGACGCTCGAGGTCGGGGACGGACGTGCTGAACTTCGAGCGGTCACCAGTCCCGACTATGGGCGCATCTTCGATCAAGAGCTCGTGGTCGCCGTGCAGCGGATTGCCGGCAACGGCACCGGTGATACGCGCTGGAAGGTGCCTGGCGTGCTTGACTGGTCGACTGGCATCTACAACCCGCGGGTCGACATCACGAAATCCACCACCACGCTGTACGCCTCCGACCGCGACGTCTTCCTGTTCCTGGTCGACGACCTCAACCCGATCGAGGCCGGTAAGCTGCCTGACGGCTCGCCCGACCTCTACTTCCGCGGCTTCTATTGCTGGAATTCCGAGGTCGGTGCCAAGACGCTCGGCATCGCGAGCTTCTACCTCAGAGCGGTCTGCCAGAACCGCAATCTCTGGGGTGTGGAGGATTTTGAGGAAATCACCATCCGCCATTCCAAATACGCAGCGTCCCGCTTCGCCCACGAGGCGGCGCCGGCGCTTACGCGCTTCGCCAACTCCTCGCCGATGCCCTTCGTTAATGGCATCAAGTCGGCGCGCGAACGCGTCGTTGCGCGCACGGACGAGGAGCGCACCGATTTCCTGCGCAAGCGTGGATTTGGGAAATCTGAGACTGCGAAGATCATCGAGACGGCGCTCGCCGAGGAAGGCCGCAAGCCAGAGAGCGTCTTCGATTTCGTGCAGGGCATCACGGCTGTTGCGCGGGACAGGCCCCATCAGGACGCCCGGCTAGATCTCGAGGCTCGCGCGAAAAAGCTGCTCGACCGCGTCAACTGACGCGCCTAAGCAGCGGAGCCTGCGGCTGGGCAGAACCAGCTCCGTCCTCTCCGCCTCGGCGCCGCCCTCAGAGGAAGAGGGCGGCGCTTCGCTTCGTGACGGGTCAGAAGGTCGAGGGAGGTTCTTGACCGCCCGTCGCGGAGAAACTTCGATGGCAAAATCTGTTCGGAAGATCGTCCTGAGCCAGTCTCGCGACATTCCTTTCAACCGGCTGGTGTTGAGCCAGGCCAATGTCCGCCGTATCAAGGCGGGTGTCTCAATTGAGGAGCTCGCGCAGGACATCGCTCGGCGCACGCTGCTCCAGAGTCTGACCGTCCGCCCGGTTCTCGACGAGGGCGGCGCCGAAACCGGCATGTTCGAAATCCCGGCCGGTGGGCGGCGCTATCGCGCGCTCGAGCTTCTGGTCAAGCAGAAGCGGCTCGCGCGCAACGCACCGGTCCCGTGCGTCATCCGGACCGATGGCCTCGCCGAGGAGGATTCGCTCGCCGAGAACGTCCAGCGTGCGCCGCTTCACCCCCTCGACCAGTTCCGCGCGTTCCGCGACATGAGTGAGAAGGGCTTGAGCGAGGACGAGATCGCTGCTGCCTTCTTTGTCAGCGTCCAGGTCGTCAAGCAACGGCTCCGGCTCGCCGCCGTCTCGCCAACGCTGCTCGACGTCTATGCCGAAGACGGCATGAGCCTCGACCAATTGATGGCGTTTGCAGTCAATCCAGACCACGAGCGCCAGCAGCAGGTATGGCAGGCGGTGCAGCGCTCACACAATAAGGAACCGTATTACATCCGGCGTCTGCTCACTGAAGGCGCCGTGCGCGCCTCCGACAAGCGCGCCCAATTCGTCGGAATCGAGGCTTATGAGGCCGCCGGCGGCGACATCATTCGCGATCTTTTTCAGCAGGATGACGGCGGTTGGCTGCAAGAGCCGACGCTGCTCGATCGGCTCGTCGCCGAGAAGCTGGAGCGCGAGGCGGGCAACATCCGCTCCGAAGGCTGGAAATGGGTCGAGGTTGCCGTCGATTTTCCCTACGGCCACATCTATGGTCTGCGCCGCATCTCCGGCGAGTCCGTCGTGATGACCGACGAGGAGGTTGCGGCGGCTGAAGCGCTGCGCGCCGAGTACGAGCGTCTCGAGCAGGAGCATTCTGACGTTGACGTCCTTCCCGAAGGGATCGATCAGCGCCTTGGCGAGATCGAGACGGCCCTTGCCGAACTCGATGAGCGGCCCGTCCAGTATGATCCTGACGAAATCGCGCGTGCGGGTGCCTTCGTCAGCATCGACGCGTCGGGCGCGCTTCGGGTCGAACGCGGCTATGTCCGTCCCGAGGATGAGCCGGCAATTCCGGAGCCGGAGGGGAAGGCTGACGCCGAGCGGAGTGCCACCCCAGCGGCGACCTCTGCCTCCGGAGATACAACCGAAGGGCAGACAGGCACCTCGGCAAGTACCGAGGAGCCCGATCAGGAGGAAGGCATCAAGCCGATCCCAGACCGGCTGATGACCGAACTCACAGCGTATCGCACCCTGGCCTTGCGCGACGCGCTGGCAGGGGACCCGGACGTTGCGTTCCTGGCGGCACTGCACGCGCTTTGCCTGAAACTGTTTTACCGCTACACGCCCGAATCCTGCCTCGATATCGACGCCAAGAGCGTCGTCTTCGGCAGCCAGGCGCCGGGCCTCGGCGATGCCACGATCGCCAAGGCCGTCGACGAGAGGCACCAGCACTGGTCGGAGCAGTTGCCGCGTGAATCAGCCGAGCTCTGGGACGCACTCGCGAATTCCGATCGTGACAGCCGCGATGCCCTGTTCGCGCATTGCATCGCGATCAGCATTAATGCGGTGTACGAGCCCTGGAACCGGCGGCCGCGTGCGCTGGGTCACGCCGACCGCCTTGCCGAGGCAATCGGGCTCGATGTCGTTGCCGCCGGCTGGTCGCCGACCGTCGACAACTATTTCGGGCGGGTGACCAAGGCGCGTATCCTGCAAGCCGTCCGCGAGGCCAAGGGAGAGACTGCGGCTCAGCTCATCGAGCACCTGAAAAAAGGCGAGATGGCGGAGAGGGCGCAAGAACTCCTTACTGGCTCAGGTTGGCTTCCGGAGCCGCTGCGCACGCCTGGTCGCCCCTCCAGCGCAACATCGCCCGCGCCTGAATCTGGCCCGATCTCCCCATCCGCTTCGGGGGAAGACGCACCAATGAACAAATGCGAAGCCGCCATGCCAGATGCAGAGCATCCGCTCGAAGATGCAACTCTCCCCGACGAGCCGCTTGTCGCGGCCGAATAAACAAGCAGAAACGTCGAACTCGAAGGCCCGCCGTCACCGGCGGGCCTTCTTTTTTGGAGATCAATTATGTCAGCCCGAGCATCCGATCTCGCCCGCCGGCTTGCCGAGCGGGCCGAACTGGTCTGCCGGCACTATCTTTCGAACGGCCGCCGCGTTGGCCGCTATTGGGTCGTCGGTGACGTTCACAACACGCGCGGCCGGTCCATGTTCGTTCGGCTGCGTCCACGTCATGGGGGTAGGGGAGCGGCCGGCAAGTGGACGGATGCCGCGACCGCCGAACACGGCGATCTGCTTGACGTCATCAGGGAAAGCTGCGGCCTCGTTGAATTCCGCGATGTCCTTGCCGAGGCGCGGCGTTTTCTCAGTCTGCCGCAGCCCGAAGTGGACTCCAAATCGCCGCTCCCACCCGCTGCCATCGGTTCGCCGGAATCGGCTCGACGGCTGTTTGCCATGTCGAAGCCCATTCATGGCACGCTTGCCGAAACGTACCTCCGGACGCGCGGCATTGCGGCCTTGCATGAACTCACCAGCCTTCGCTTCCATCCGCGCTGCTACTACAGGCCGGATCAGCACTTGCCAACGGAGACCTGGCCCGCCGTGATTGCCGCGGTCACCACCCTCGATGGAGTCATCACCGGCGTTCACCGCACCTGGCTCGACCCCTCCGGTCGCAGCAAGGCGCCGATCGCCACGCCACGCCGCGCGATGGGCCTCTTGCTCGGCAACGCTGTCCGATTTGGACAGGCCCATGATGTCCTCGCCGCCGGTGAGGGTATCGAGACTATGCTCTCCTTGCGCTGTGCCCTGCCGACCTTGCCAATGGCATCAGCGCTATCGGCCAACCATCTCGCGGCTATGTTGCTTCCACCGAACCTGCGCCGGCTTTACATCGCCCGTGATGCCGATGCTGCCGGACGGACGGTCGCAACCGCTCTGGCGCGGCGGGCAGAAGCTGCCGGCATCGAGGCGATCCCACTATCCCCCCGGCTTGACGATTTCAACGACGATCTGCGCACCTTTGGCGTTGATGAGCTGCGAGCAACCTTGCGCATTCAGCTTGCGCCTGCGGATGTCGTCCGCTTCATGCCGTCAGCGGTCGCGATAACGGCATGAGCGCCTGCTCTTCGCGATCGGAGTCGACAGCCCGATCAAGGCGAGGCGTCGTTGTGAGAGGGCCGCGCCCGGCCTTCTAGAGGGCGATCGGACGGCGGGCGGGCCGGACCGGCAATGGCAGGATCGCGGCTATTTTCCGCCGGCGGTGGTCACCGTGCAGATCAACAGCGATCGGTCAATCCGCCTTTGCATCGCGAAACAAAATAGCCGCGCCCTGCCATCCTCCGCTGTCGCTTCGGCCCTCCGCGTTGCTTCGGGTTCTGGTCCGGCCCGCCCGCCGCCTGAGTGATCGCCACGAAGGCCGCGATGGTCGCGGCCGATCCACGGAGGACCTCGTCCCATGACCGATCGTGACGACACCGAATTCGAACCGCCGCATGGCTCATCCCAGCTTCACCACGTCCTGACCGAACTGCAACTCTTCGGTTACCGACCATTCAGCGATGAGCCCGATCCAAGGCCGCTTCCCGAAGGCAAGACGATTGCAGCGGCCGTTGCCGATATCTTCGATGCCTTCGTGGCAACCCTGAGCGACAGCCGCATGGAGCCGGACCTGGAAGATCTGCTCTGGTCGACGGTCAATCTGTTCCATCGAGCGGTCAACCGGATCGAGCGCCAGCTCGACGAGAACGAGCAAGCTCAACGCAGGAGCCAACTCGAGCAGGACGGCTCTGAGGTGCGGTCGGTTGAACTCGAGCGACTTATCCCGGAAGGACTCTCGTTGATCGAACGTCGCAACTGCATGGAGCTCTTCCGCGAACAGGCCATGGCACAATTCGAAACCCACACAGGTTCGCTGTGGCGCCCGCGATCCGGGTCGCTCGTCGACCATCGCTCGGTCACTTCGGCGGTGATCGACTCCAGAGACTTTCTCGCCGCAAAGCGTCGTGCCGAGACTGAGGTGCTCGTTCCGGTCGGGCCCAAAGTCGCACTGACCGGAGGCCTCGACTTCGATGACCATCATCTGATCTGGGATCGCCTCGACAAGGTTCACGCCAAGCACAACAACATGGTCCTGTTGCATGGAGGCTCGCCGAAGGGAGCCGAACTGATTGCGGCCAAATGGGCGACGAACCGCAAGGTTCCGCAAGTCGCATTCAAGCCGGATTGGTCGAAGCACGCCAAATCCGCACCATTCAAGCGCAACGATCTCATGCTGACGATGATGCCGATCGGCGTCATCGTGTTCCCGGGAACGGGAATTCAGGACAACCTCGCTGACAAGGCGAGGCGCATGGGAATCCCGGTCTGGAAATTTGGCGACGGCGGCGCATAGCGCCGCTATCGAGCCTCGCGCCTCATGCCGTGGCAACTGCAAGGACGCTCCGAGAAACTCGCGTGCGTTGCTAACTGTGCCGACCATCGGCATCACACGAAACCTCCGCCTGCATCCAGACGATCTCGCCTTGATGCCACCGTGGGATTGCCGATTACTGTCTCCGCAGATTGCGCCCGACGAGACCGGTGCGGGCTTGAACGAGTCTTCGATTGCGCTCGCGGCCGCAACCAGAGCAGCGTATAACCTTCGCCTCATCGATTGTCGTTTCGATCGTTACGCGCGGTGATGTCCGGTCGATCCGACGCAGGCCTTCCTCGCAGCACTTCGTAACCACCATGCCCAACCCTTCGGCGCGCTATGTGCTAGATCGGAGCCTGTTTGCAGGTGCGTTTTTGCTTGGCGAATGCTTCGTCCACTCTGCATGTGCTCTCTCTTCTTCCACCTGAAAACGAACCGACCTCTTGTATCGTACGACCGACGGCAGTCACGTCTCCTCTCAATGTTGTTCAGCACGCGAACACCTCGCCTCTTTGATGGCTTGATCTGGCCGAAGACCGGCTGTGCCTCGACCGTCTGAGCCGCAACGCCGTTGATGCGACTTTCTTCCCCTGGGCTAAAGCCCATTCCTCGCGAGACAAGAAAGTCGCTTCACCGGCGTCCTCCGCTGTGCTGCGGCCCGCAAGCGGGTGCGTCGCCGATCGTCATTCGGCCTGGTCATCGCCATCGAGGCCGCGGTGGTCGCGGTCCGAAACAACGCAAGGAGACTTGATATGGCTATCATCGGTTCGTTCAAGAAGGTCGGCAACGATTTTCAGGGAGAGATCGTCACGCTGAGCTTGCAGGCCAAGGGCGTCCGCATCGTTGCCGAGCCCAATCGCTCCAACGACAATGCTCCGAGCCACCGCGTGTACGTTCGCCGAGCTGAGATCGGGGCAGCGTGGTCGAAGCGCTCCGAGGAAGGTCGCGACTACCTCTCGCTCAAGCTCGACGACCCCTCGTTCAACTCGCCGATCTATGCCAACCTGTTCGATGACGAAGGCGGCGAAGGTTACACGCTGCTCTGGTCGCGGCCGCGCAAGAGCGCCGACTGAGAGACGCTCAGTCAAGCCCGCCCGGCTCCGCCGGGCGGGGTTTCTTTGATGCGGCGATCGCGAAAGCGATCCACGCGGCGGCTTCAAGTCGCCGCCCGAGCGCGGGACCACCGCGCGGCGCAAAAGAGTTGGCGCAGTTGCGAGCCGCTCGGGTTGCTCGAGCCAGGTTTCGGCGAGCGCTGCGTTTGACCGGAGTGCGTAAAAAGGGGAGCCGGCGATCGGTTCTGTTCGGCATGGCGCTTGCCTCTGAGTGCCGTGTAGCTGCTCGACGAACTGTGGCTTCCGCCGTCGGACGATCCGGGCGAACTCCCCTCGACGATTGTTCTGATGCCGATGTGATTAGTCATCGGAAGCGATCGTGCAGTTCCGACCCGATTGCTTCGCCCGATAGAGCGCCTGGTCACATCGCTCAATGAGGGCCTCGAAGCTCTCGCCGGGTTTGAATTGGGCAACGCCGGCCGAAATCGTCACTTGCCCGATCAACTCGCCCGTTGCCCGCTTCTTGACGTTAGCGTTGGCAATTCTGGTGCGCACTCTTTCGGCGATCTCCTGAGTGATTGTGAGCGGGACGCCCGGCAAAATACCGATGAGTTCTTCTCCGCCGTAACGGGCTGCGAGGTCGCCGTCCCTGATGCCCTCTTGAAGGCACTTTGCGACCAGCCGCAAAACCTGGTCGCCCAGTTGATGTCCGTAGGTGTCGTTGAACTTCTTGAAATGATCTACGTCGATCAGGAACACGCTCAAGCAGTCGCCGCGCTCCATGGCATTGATTTGGGCGGTGCGAAGGAAGCTCTCCATTGCCCCGCGATTGGCAAGCCCGGTCAGAGCGTCGGTACGCGACCTGAGTTCCGCCTGTTCGAGTGACGTCCGAAGCTCGCCAAGCTCGCCCGACGCTTCGACGAGCTTCGCTTCCAGCGCAGACGCACGTTCCGTCGCTCTGGTCAATTCGTCAGTCAACCGCTTCAGGGCAAGTTGTGGGTCATTGGCCGTGCGAAGCGTCCGCCCGACCTCGATCAACTCCTCGGAATGCGCTGCACTATCGGCGATCGCGCCTGCAACGTCGTTTCGTACATTGACAAGAATTGCGTCGAGCTCGCCGGAAATGGTTTGGGCAACCTCTCCGACTGAGCCAGTCGACTTGAGGAAGGTATTGTAGAGTTCGCGATTGAGAGCCTTGTCAAACTTGCGATCGTTCGAGCGCAGGATGTCGATTGTCTTGCGCAGCGCGGCCGAGCGGCCAAGAACGTAAGCAAACCAGACGGTAAAATTTGGAGGTGTCGCCGGTACCTCCAACTCGGCCATGAGTTGGAGGGCATGACTGGAGACGGAAGCCGCGTGGTCGGGTTCGAGGTCGTCCAGGCTCTGCATCTGCGAGCGCCTCCCTATGATGCGCCGGGTCGGTCACTCGCGAGAGACGCGCGCGCTGCGCTTCCCGGCATTCTCGCAGTTCAGACGAAGGAAGTGAAAGAAACCGATTATTTCAAGCCGTCGGATGTAGCTCTAGGATGACTGGCTGTTTTCGGCAACACGTTGCGAAGGAATGCCCACAGGCGGAGAGAGGTTTCGTGCCGAAGACCTCCCGCCACGGCGCCAAGCGGAAATTTAGTTCTTCTCGACGCGCTCCCGATCAGTCCGCCGCCTCAGGCGAACCCGACTGACATTTGGAGACTAGCCGCAGGACTGTCCGGCATTGGGGCACTCGAATGATCGGATTTCGTAACCCGGCGTCACTGGCGAGACATCGCGCAGTAGCCTGCCGACGCTGCAAGAGTGCAAGCGGGAGCTTCAGCCATGGACAGACCCTTTGGTCGGCGAACACGACCTCACCATGTGACCGAGCGGTTAACGAGCTTCTAACTTCGCAGACCGTACTGCAACGGGAGGACGAGCGCAGATCGATCGACAACTGGTCACGCTGCGGCGCTTTGGCGAGTCGGCTCGGCAGCACTTCGCGCGAGAAGCCGGCGTAACCGCACTAGGTCGTCTTCGGATGCAACTTCACAACGAGACCCGCCGGCGAACTTGGCCTGATAGAGCGCGGCGTCGGCGGCCCGCAGCAAATCGGCCGCTCTGTTCCCGTGCTCGGGGGCCATCGCGATGCCGACGCTCGCGCCGACGCGTGCCCGCGCACCGCAGTCTAGATCATACGGAGCTCCGATCGCCTCGACCAGGCGCCGTCCAAACGCCGTTGCTTGTTCCTCAGTGCAGCCCGCGGCGAGCACGCCGAATTCGTCACCGCCGAGGCGCGCCGGCAGGTCGCCTTCCCGCAGAAGACCCCGCATGCGCTCGGCCACGCTCTGCAGCAGTCGGTCGCCCGCGGCGTGACCGTGCGTGTCGTTGACCACCTTGAAGTCGTCGAGATCGAGATAGAGCAGCGCCAGCGTCTCGCCTCGGCTGCCTCGCGTTGTCAGTCGCTTCTCAAGGGCGCCAACGAGCCCCGCTCGATTGGCAAGCCCGGTAAGCTCATCATGTCGCGGGCGCCGATCGTTCTCGCGTTCGGCACGCATCGTGGCGATCAGCATCCGGTTCAACTTGAAGCAGGCCATGGTCATAGCCACCAGATACATCGGGATCTGGAACAAGAGGACCAGCATGAGCGGCTGTCCAGCCATCAGAGCGCCCGGAATCGTCGGCCCCAAGCTCAGCACGATCATGGCTCCGCAGAGCCGCGGCGCACTGAAGTTGCGGAAGCAGATGCCGCCGACCATCGCTCCGGCCGATACACAGGCGAGCGTTGCCGCCACCCAGTCGCCCGTCGCGAGACTAATCAGCGCCCCATAGCCGACACTGCCGCTCCAGGCAATCGAAAGCACCAGGTTCATGTCGGTCGGCGTAGCGTCATGCCTCAGCGCCCGGCGACGGGCGACGACCAACACAGTGAGCCGCGTCAGGCAGATCGCAATTTCGATCGCGAGCCACGCGATGAACAACGGAGTCGGCGAGCGCGTGGCAATAGCTGCAGCAACCAGAAGGGTATTCAGGAAGCCACCGATGAAGACCGGCAGCGTGCCGTACAGATTGCCAATCAGCGCGACCCGAATGTCCTCGGGCACGTCCGCGCCGCAGTCGGCGAGCCATCGCGTCACGCGCCAGCGCGGGAGGCTGTAGATTCTCGAATCCGACTGCATCAGCGTGCTCTCGGGCTTCCTGTCGACAAAGTTTCTTGCGGCGATGGTCGCCAAATCGAAGAACTGAAATTAGTGCTCGACGATGGTCGCTTCCGGCTTCGATTTCGCTAAACGAGACGCGCCGACTTTAGGCAAATTGCTTGTTTGCTTAAGAAGGGTTGAACTGGCGATCGATGATTGCAAGTCCTGCGACCCGGCCACACCCGCTTTTGGCAGAACTCCCGTAGATTCACGGAATCCAAAATGCACCGAAAACGTGCTTAACTTTCCCTCAGCACCGGGGCTGGCGTATTTCATTATGATTTATATTTCTAGCCGGTGGGCCGCAGGCCGTTGGTCTGCGGCCATTCTGCTTTAGCGCGAGGACCGATGCACCGGCGGCATGCATACCGCGCGGGGCGGCTGTCCGCCTCCGAGGCGCTGCAGCCCACGTGCTACACGGGCGCAGTGTACGGCGTCTCCGGCTGGGTACGCTCCTTCGCTGGGCCCAGTCTCGGCGATTTCGTCAGCTTCTCTCCGCTTGCCCTTGGTCGAGGCGACGCGAAGTCCAAGCTCAGCGGTCGTTGCAACGGCCGGCCGGAGGTACTAAGAATTCCAGAAATTTTAACGACAGTTTTGCGCTCTTGAACGCGACGCCGAAAGCGATTTCCTAAGGTAAGATTTTCCGCTGGGGATCTCTCATGTTTGATGCCGCTACCACCGCGCTTTTGCGCGCGGTCCTCGATGAGGTCTGCGAAAACGTTTCGCGTCACGAGACGGGTGCCCGCACGCATGTCGCCTCGAAGATTCTGGAAGCCGCCACTAATGGGGACACCTCGCCGGACCGGCTCAAAGAGGTCGGCCGCGAAGCTCTCTCAGACGCGCCGACCATGTGGCGATAGTCGCAAGAGGCGGGGATGAATTTCCAGGTCACAGTCCTGAAGATCCTGGTGAGCTATCCCGGCGGCTTCGCGGGGATGACGGACCTCAAGCGTGACATGGCGATTCTGGCAACCAGCGGCCCCGATTGGGCCGAGCGTACCAAACGCTTGGCTGCTCGCGTTCCGGATCTAGACATCTTTTCGCAAGGATTGATCGAGCGCATGAACGGCGGGTGGCGGATCACCGACAAGGGGCGCGCGGTATTGGACGTCATGGAAGCCCGTCATCCAGCTCCGGAGACCGCGACCGTGGCAACTCATGTTGACGCGTCCCATCCCGCGACATCCCCGCTGCCGCTTCCGGTCATGGCGCGCCCGGGTAAACGCAACCGTTGCCAGCGTCGGCAGGCCGCTCGCGAAAGGGCGCGGGCAAAAGCTTCCTGAGCTGGCTCTTGCGCTGGATCGACCAATGGGAACGACCATCAAGCAATGACTGACAGCCAAGCTGACGGCGCGTGCAAGATCATTTTGTGAGGCGATCTCGAAGCGACGCGATCTCCAGATGCGTGACGGCATCGGGCGCCTGCCTTTACCGGAGACCTGTCACATCATGTCGACCTGCCTCATCTAGGCGCGGACGAGCGGTCGGTCAGCAACATCACCCCTCTTCGGGACCCCGCACCACGTGAAGATGAGGGTTGGGGATCGGCAACGCCCTCTCGGTTCTCGGGGCAGGCTCCGGCCGGATGCCTTTGAGTGCGTATTGCTCCGCGAGCTCTAACAAACGCCGCTTGGTGAACGGGTCGACGCGTTCGGCGATGTCGCGCACGCGCTGCGCCAGCCCGCGGTAAAACTTATGCTCCATGACGCTACCACCTCCACAACAAGAAGTAGTGGCAGTTGATTACAACGCGGCGGTCGAGGTCAATATACCTGCGCCGGACCGGCACGATTTTCGCGGCGTATCAGTCGGGCTCTAGAAGAGCCCAGCGACAGGTTGGGAGCCTGTAAGGAAGTGCCGAGAAGGCATGCTTACGGCTTTGAGCCAAGGTCCTACGGCCCCGGATGCCGAGCGCGAGGCCAAGCAGGAGCAGACCTGCTCCGAAGGTCGCCATGGCGGCGAATGGTCCGGCCGCAAGTCCAGCTCCAACGACAGCCACGATGAAACCCGCCACCATCAATCGTGCCGCGATGCGCGCCCGGGGGGCGGCCATCGATCTTGCGACATCCAGCCTTCGCTGTGGGGGGCTATTGGATCAGGAGTGTGAGCACCATCACCATCGCAGCCATGCTGACAGCCGTCGTCGCAAGAAACGCGCGACCGATGATGGGGGACGGGGACCCGAGTGCTGACTGCTGATCATCCTTCATCGTGGGGCAATGCGCGTAGAGCCTTTGTTCCCTCAGCGATAGTTTTCATGCGTAATAACCCTGAGTTGCAGTGGTTCGCTGCGCTTCGATAGGCTCCGATCACGTCTACTGCGTTGGCAGGGGCATTGGGAGTGACCGGTCAGCGGCCGCGGGCGCTTTTTGAGTTGTGCTGGAGCCAGCTTCGTCGTCGACCTAGTTATTCTGATACGCTCCAATCGAGGAGACTGCATGTGCACCCCGCCTCGATGCGTTCAGTGCGACGTGAGCCGTAGACTGATCCTGATCGAACCGATCGAATTCACGCCCTCCTACATGCTCAGCTCCTACGAGCGCCCCAATTGCATGACAGTCGTTCGGCAAGTTGAGCCTCTGCCGAGCAAGACAAATGGTAGGGCCGAATAGATAGGCCCGGCACGGGGCTGCAAACCCTACACCGGGAGACAGTGCAGTGATGAGCTGGGCCGGCGCAAATGGTTTCGTCAGCAGAATGCTGTTGGGCACACCATGCGACGGCCATTCGTGCGCAGACGCGGCCGTCGTGTAGATGATAGGAAAAGCAGGCTTTTTTTCGCGCACTTGTCGGGCAATCTCCCAGCCGCTAAGCCGACCCCTGAGATTGACGTCAGCAACAAGCGCCCTGTACTCCTTCACGCGTCGCGAAAGAGCGTGAGAGCTTCCTCGGCCGAAGACAAGATTTCAGGCGCAAATCCGCTCTCGGTCAGGGCTTCATCCAGTATCGCCTGTAGTTCATATTCATCCTCAACGACGAGAATGATCGGACGCTCGGTAACGGCTCCCCTTCCCCGGCCTCTGGGTTCCAATCTGTTACAAACTGCACACAAGGATTTTGTTCCAGCAGACAGCTAAGTATAATTCGATCAATGGAACACGACGTCCGCTGCAGTACGACCAGCTACATTCGAGAGAATTTCGATCTCCATTTGATGACGGGCCGCTATTCGACCGTCCTTGTCCAAGAACTTGCGGAGATGTTCGAGCGCCGTTCCGGCAACATGTTCGCGCTCCTTGATGAGATCGCCGCGCTGGAGGGAGCGCCGAGTGCGCGCCCAAGTCTAACTAAGCCTCCCACCATGTTTGTACGGCCGCCGCTGACGGGGCTTTGGCACAAGCACTACAATCAGGCGTCATTCCTGCATCAGAACGTCTGGAACCACTGGCGGGCGAATGACTTTGCCGTGCATGCCGCAAAGAACATCGGTCAGGCGGCAATTCCCGACGACAAGCTCATCGGCGCGCTGATCCACGAATTCGTCATCGGTGGCTATCGAGAGCGCAGTGGATCTCGCCGCCTGACAGGTCAGTGGATCGTGTATGCCCGGCGGGACGATGTGAATACTTATCTGACGCTCGGGACCCATGGCGACGACGCCGCCATTCGCCGAAGAGTGCTCGCCTGCGCGAACGAGTTCCCAGAACTCGATCTGGACGGGCGGCGCGGGCCCGCTCGGTAGCCGACCTGGGAAACGCACCAATATTGCCTCACCTTCGAAGAGACAGCCAATGAGCTTGGATTCTCTGACCGCCGCCATCGATCGCTTTTTCCTGTTGTACTTCAGCCACAGCGTGGCGCCGGATCAGGATACGCTCCTCAATCTGCTGAACGGGCTCCATGGTCTGAACGACAAACTCCAAAAGGATGTTGGACGAAATCTGTTTGCGTCGAGCAATTTCATCGCACTCAAAGCCCTCAGAAATCTCTTTCATCACCACGTCGAGCTCGTCCATAACATCAAGATCATTCCAGTCAGCGATCTCCCGCCAATGACCACCGATTTGCTGGTTGTCTGTCTGGTGCCGGCAGACCTGATCGAGCAGGCCGCAACGGAGACCGATTGGAGGTACCGCGAACAGGTCCGGTCGGCGTTCGCAGCCTTCAAGAGGTACGGATCGATCGTCAATATTCAGCCCTGCCTGTTCAACGTTGCGGTGGATGTTTTCGAGTTGGTTGCCGAATTGAACGTGATGCCATCCTCGGATGCATATATGGCCTTCGAACAGTCGTATAAGTTCGAGGAGGCCAACGGGCACGATCACCGGGTGAGCGGGGACATCTGGTGCAGCGCCGGCTCGGTCACAGAAGTGATGCAGAAGATCTTCCGCTCGGCCTCAACGAGGAGGACCTAGCTTCGCCGGTTGAGGCCAGGCTTGATGCGCCGTCTGTTCGTGCAGTGGCGTCTGCCGGTCTCATTCAAATGTAACACCAATTCGCTTTTCTTGACGCCAGACCACTCGACAACGTTGATGCGCGCGCGTTCCAGACAGGAGCAGATTGAATTCCGCCGGAATGCCTAGCGGACTGGCCACGTCGAGCGCCGCGCCCGTGTCGGAGATGTTTCGTACGACGCAATCGATGGCGCCGCCATTGAACTCGATGATACCGGACTTCAGCACACGCTGGCGCGGTGCTGCGCGCTGGTTGTGCAGAACCTGGAGCGGCACTTCGGGCTGCGGCTTCTCGGACAGCCTTTGCTGGGCGAGCCTTTCCGCGTGCTGGGCCGCCGCCGCAATGTCCTGCTCCGTCAGTGTCGGTCTGATCCTGGCCCATGCAAGCTTGAACCGCACCTGACCGTCCCTGAAATCAATGGCGACTCCCCTGCCGCCGGGCGTGGGATTCTGACCATAGACATTGCATCCCCACCACCAGTGACGAGTGTGCGGCTGCTTCAGGATTCTTCCGATCGAAAGTCCGCGCCAGACCACTTCATAGTCGTCAACCTGGACCTCGCCATCGACAACCATAGGGCGGAGCCCGATCGTCTCTGGATCCTCGGACATTCTGAAGCAGGCCTCTGACGACGTGATTCTGACTGAGTATTGCAATGGCAATGTCAGCATCAAGTCAACGGAGCCCCTCTAGTGATTGGAGGAATCAGCTCCGGGCATACACCGCTCTTCCTCCTCAAAAGAGCGGCCGGAATTAAACTTCCGATCGGCGACGGACCTTCAGAGCCCTGTCCATAAAGGTCAATACGTCCTTGTTGGCCCGCTGTGCCCGCTCTCCATCGGTCAATCGCGGCGGCGAACTCGAAGTCCGGCGATCGGTCGGGGCATCGATGACGTCCTGAGGCGGTGCCGCTCGTCTTTTTTGCCGCAACGGAGCGCCTGAACGGCGGGTTGGTTTTCCCGGCGCCTTCGTATGCGGTTGGATCGCTTCCGACTCAAAGCCTTGTTGCCGGCGCTGATTGTCTTCCCCTGGGTCCTTTTCAGTTCGCGCGCGCCAGACTGTGGACGACAATGTCCCGACGCTGAGGGGCTGTCCTCCTTTACCGCTCACGCCGGCGGCGGTCAGTGCGCCGATCATGTCACGCCAGCTCATGCCGCGGCGTTCGGCAGCGTCGAACCACCACAGGTGGCTGGCGACAAGCCGCGACAGCCGTTTCCGTCCCCCGTTAGGCAGGTGGAAGTCCTCGGTCATCGCCTTCAGCCCCGCCTCAAGCTCCTTGTTATTCGGCATGTCGACTTCTCCGCATGTCAGGAGGATCTAAGTAGCGGAAGAAGCCTCTGCAAGTCTCTGCAAAGCTCTGCATCCCTCTGCGGAATGATGCAGCTTTTGGAGGATCACACCTGTGCATCTGTGGATGACACCCACATGGCCCGAGCTTTTCTGACGTTATAGCATTTGGTCGTTGCGGTCATCTGTCCGGCCTTTGCTTGCGGTCTCTCATCACCGCATGGCCTTGATGGTTGTCCGCTGATCGGGCCCCAATCATCGTTGACGGACTCAAAGTCCGTGCACAGGTTCGGGGTGTCCTGATCCTCGGTATGTCGACCGGATGCCATCACGTCGTCATTGCCCTTGCCAAACTTGGTGTTCGTTAGTTTGTACGGTAGCGCGGCGGTCGCCGCTTCACTTCATCGCCAAGCCATCTTTCTCTACGCGATTCCGAACGGCCGTTCTCGGAAGGTGCCGCCGCGCTGCATGATGGCCCAGACGATACGTGCGAGTTTGTTGGCGACCGCAACGGTGACTACGCGCGCTGGCCGCCGGGCCAGCAGCGCGTTGACCCATCCGGCCAGTTCGGGCTTGTTGCGGACGTAGCGAACGACGGCGGTCGCGCCGAGCACAAGCAGCCGCCGCAAATATGGCTCTCCCTTCTTGGAGATCCCGCCTAATGCCATCTTGCCCCCACTGCCATTCTGTCGCGGCACCAGCCCGATCCAGGCCGCGAAGTGACGCCCCGACTTGAAGGCGCTGGCATTCGCGACAGTCGCCACCAGCGCAGTCGCCGTGATGATCCCAACTCCGGGGATGGTAGCGAGCCGCAAGCTCAGTTCATTGGCGCGATGGCGAGCCAGGATCGTCCGCTCGATCGCTTTGATTTTCGACTGCAGATCCTCGATCTGCATCAGGATCAGTTCGGCGCAGGCTCGAGCCGGCTCCGGAAGCTCGCCGTCCTGGGCAAGAGCCTCGAGCTCTGGAACACGCCATACCCCCTTGGGAGCGATCAGGCCAAACTCGGCAAGCTGACCGCGCAGCGAGTTGACCAACATAGTGCGCTGGCGCACGAACAGATCTCGGGTACGATGGAGCATCAAGATCGATTGCTGCTCGGCGCTCTTGATCGGCACAAACCGCATCGTCGGCCTTGTGACAGCTTCGCAGATGGCTTCGGCGTCGACTTCGTCGTTCTTGCCGCGCTTAACATAGGGTTTGACGTAAGCCGCAGGCATCAGTTTGACCTGATGACCCAGTGCGGTCAGCTCTCGGCCCCAGTAATGGGCCGTGCCGCAAGCTTCCATGCCAACCACACAGGACGGAAGCTTGGCAAAGAATGCGATCAACTCTGAACGGCGGAGCTTCTTACGAAGAACGGCTTTGCCTGCAGCATCGACGCCATGCGCCTGAAAAATGTGTTTGGCGAGATCGAGGCCGATAATGGTAGGATGCATTGTGGATGACTCCCCTCCTAGTTGCTATCAGCAACATTCTGGCACACTGATGCCGTGGAGTGGGTGTCATCCACACAATCATCGGTGGATGGCGCCCGCATGGCAAGAACTTTTTCGACGCTTTGGCGACTTGGGGTCGGGGTGCGGTCATCGGTCCGGCCTCATCGAAGCGGATTCCTTGTCCGCGGGCCCTAATGGTAGTCCGCGGATCGGGTCCCAGCCACTACTGACGCGCTCGATGCGCATGCACAGGTACGGGTTGTCCCAATCCTCGGTCTCGACCGGTTGCCATTACGTCGTCGTCGCTCTCACCAATTCGATCATCCCACTCGGCAGCTAACTTTCTTTCGCTTTCCGGCCGCTTCCGCTTATGCGATGGCGGAGGCTTCCTGACGGAACGTCTCGCCGCGGCTCATCACCCCATGCGATCCTCGCCATCTTGATGGCGACCGCGATCGTGACCACGCGCGCCGGCCGCCTCTGAAGGAGTGCATTGATCCAAGCTGCGAACTGGGGCTTGTTGCGACAATAGCGGATCACGGCGGTGGCACCGAGCACGAGGAGCTTGCGCAGATACGCATCGCCTTTCTTCGAGATCTTCCCCATATGGACCTTGCCGCCGGATCCGGACTGCCGCGGCACCAAGCCGATCCAGGCCGCAAAATGCCGTCCCGATCTGAAGACCTTGATGTCGCCGATGGTGGCAGTGATAGCGGACGCCGTGATCACGCCGATTCCAGGGATCGTCTGCAGCCGTAGGCTGACGTCGCTTGCGCGATGCTTCGTGCGAATGGCCTTCTCAATAGTCCGGACGCGTGTCTGCAGATCGTCGATCTGGCCCATGATCAGCTCGACACAGCTGCGGATCGCATCGGGGAGGACGGATGGAGTCGCGCCTTGGGCAAGCGTGCGCGTTCCAGCCGATCGTGATCACCGATTCCAGGCGATCGTGATCACCCATTCCAGAGCATCGTGATCACCAC
>NZ_JBXAPN010000021.1:0-27297 GCF_058803975.1 Bradyrhizobium sp. GW821-FHT13H06
AAGTGGTGATCACGATGCTCTGGAATGGGTGATCACGATCGCCTGGAATCGGTGATCACGATCGGCTGGAACGCGCATACCAGGCGAAGATGCTGGACTGCGATCGCAAGCTCGAAGTCTTGATCGCTGCGTTGGGCAACAGAGGGACAAAACCGAGCAGAAAGTTACCCAGGCCACGCGTAAAGACCAAGCAGGTCAACATACCCACGTTCGATGTCAGGACCGCGCTGTATGGTGTGCTCGGCGTCGATCTGACCGAGATCCATGGGTTGGGTCCGTCGCTCGCCTTGAAGCTCATCGGCGAGTGCGGCACAGATCTGAGGGCATGGCCGACCGCCAAGCACTTCACCTCCTGGCTCTGCCTCGCGCCGGGCAACAAGATCTCCGGCGGCAAGGTGCTGTCTTCGCGTACGCGACGATCCTCCAGTCGGGCGGCCGCGCTGTTGCGGTTGGCGGCCACAACGGTCGGTCGAAGTGATACAGCGCTGGGAGCATTCTATCGTCGGCTGTCCTCACGGGCAGGTAAGTCGAAGGCCGTAACGGCGACCGCCCGCAAGATTGCGGTCTTATTCTACAACACGCTCCGGCACGGCCTGAGCTACAGGGATCCGGGTGCCAACCAATATGAGCAACAATATCGCAGCCGCGTCGTCGCCAACCTTCAGCGGAGGGCCAAATCGCTAGGCTTCCTGTTGCAGGCCATTCCGGGGGACGCCAATCCGGCTGTTTCTTAGGAAGGCCGCTGCCTACTTCGCGAAGGAAGCGACATGAAGTTCGGCTTCATCGCGAAGCACCGGGCGATCTGGCCGGTGGCATGGCTATGCGATGCGTTGGGGGTGTCGCGGTCGGGCTTCCATGCCTGGCTGAACCGCTCTCCCAGCGCCAGATCCCGCAGCGACGAAGAGCTCGGTGGCAAGGTCAAGGCCAGCTTCATGGCCAGCGACCGCACCTATGGTGCGCGCCGGGTGTGGCGTGATCTGCTTGCCGACGGGGTGGACTGTGGCCTGCACCAGATCGAACGACTGATGCGCCTACAGGGCCTGCGGGCACGGCCGCGCCAGCGCGATCGAACACCAGCCGGTGCTGGAAGAACTCCTCGCCGCAGAAGTATTGGTAATAGGGGTTCTCGACCCACCGCTCGCACAGCACCTCGTCGGACAGGTCGTAGGTGCGCTTGAGGATCGCCAGCCCCGCCATCAACCGCGTCGGCACGGCGGCCGGCCGGGATCATCGGTGTAGACCTCGCCGAACCGCTCCTCCAGGAAGTGCTCTCCGGTCTCGCTCCGCTCCCGTGGTCGCATCTCGTTCCCTCGCCAAAGCAGTCAAAGGCGAGTGAATCACAAATCAAGTTTGCAAGGAATCCCGCCCCAAGGGCCCGCCTTCTGCAAATCCCCACCACGGCAAAATGCCGTTTCTGGATTCCAAACCAACGGCTTGGGAATTCTTCACGGATGACAACTGGCTAGCGCAAAGGTTCAAGGAAGGTGATTCACGACCCGTTGGCTTGTTGCCGAGTTCGTCGGACGCGGCCTGAAGGGCGACGACCACTCGGCCTAGAACTTCGTGCGCGCTGAAAAGCGATCGCGAAAGCCGTCGAGACTGTCTGCGTCGCGATCGGCCATGCGCTCGATGTCTTCACTCCCAAGGACTGCGCCAACCTCAAAAATTCAGGTTACCGAACTCAATGCCATCACGCTCTTAGTTCACGTTAGGATGCAAACAGGCGCAAGGTTCTGCGGAGAGCGCGATCGGGCCGCAGCACAGATGCCGCGATCAAGCACGACAACGCTTTGATTCTGCGGCCATTGATGGATGACATCGTATGCCCGCGCATCATCAACTCCCAGGCAACGTCGCGTTGCCAGACGAGACGTCGGCCCAGCGTCCCGCGCGTGTGCCTGTCCAAGAACTCCTGATAGGTCATCGGCGGGCTGCCGGATCTTTCGGCGTAGAAGTTCGTGAAGATGAAACGCAGCATAGTGTACATTCGAAGGGCGCTATTACTCGAGATCGATTTCGAGTGAACGCGGTAGTGAGTCAGGATTTCGGGCTGTATCAGGATCTTATGCCCATCTTGCAGCATTCTGGCGAACAGGTCGCTGTCTTCACATGGCTCATATTCCCTACGGTATCTGCCGATCCGAAGTGCAATATCGCGGCGGAACATCATTGATGGATGCAGAAAGGCAAATGGTTCTCCGCGCGCCAGGAGTTGCTCAAGTTCGCTCTGAGTTCGCGGGAGAGGATGACGTGTGGCTTTATAAATGCCGTCGCTATCGATGATGCCGTAGTAGGAGCCGACAGCCGCGACTTCCGGATTGGACCGGACGAAGTGCAGTTGTCGGTTGAGCCGGGAGGGAAGCATCAGATCGTCTGAGTCCAAACGAGCAATCCAATGGCCGCTCGCCTCATCTAGGCCTAAATTAAGCGTGTCGCTAATTCCAGAGTTTGCCTTTCGATAAACCTTTAATCGGGGATCGCGGCGCGCGAGTTCGGCGAGAATTTCGGGAGATCGATCGGTCGAACCATCATCGACTGCAATCAGCTCAAAGTCCGAAAAGGTTTGAGCAAGAACACTTTCGACCGATGCCGCCAGAAATGCCTCAGCGTTATAAATCGGCATCACTACGGAAATTTGGGGAGTATCGAGCGCCACTCGTTTGTCTACCTTCGTTAATTGGCATTTGCGGCCGGTTGGCCCAAGATCAGGTCAGGTATCAGGGATATTGAGAATCTATGTGCGCTTCGGCCAGCACTTGGCCGGCTTCGGATTTGAAGATGGCCGTCCAACGATACATGCCCGGATTGCATGGTCCCATGGTCATAGCGGAACCGGCCGGAATCCGCCCATCAGCGGGTAAATCTACTTCTTGTCCGCCGCGAGGCAAATTTCCTTGGGTTAGAATCAGCATCACCCGCGTTGCCTGTTTCGGAAAATTGCGGATCGTCATTGCAGGACTACCGGAAATACTTCGGCAGGAAGTCACACCCTTCCAGGAAAATTCGAACGATATGTCCTCCGCAAGGACAGGCGTTGCAAAGAGCAAAATCGAAAAAAGTAGCGGCCAAGCGCGTGCAAGCATTCTTGTCATCCTGAGATCACATCGTCCAAGACAATCAGACGTCAAATCTTGGCCTTTCGAGGGATGGGCCATTGATAAAGTTCCGGTTTGAGGAACAATCTTTAGACAATTATTAACCCTGTTCGTTAAGGATGTGTGAGTAGTCATTTTCGACCCATTCGTGACAGGGAGCGGGAGTCCAGTTGAGACCGTTGTGCTCCCTTTTTGTCCTCGTGCTGCTCGCTGGATGTGCGTCTGGGCAGGATGGCTTTGGGCGTCGCAATCCGCAACTTGGCGCTCGGGCAGTTGCCTGGGATGGCCTCGGGCCGGATCCCGAACGGCCATCGCGCAAATCCTTTAAATTCTCCGACAAGACTGCCTCCGTCTCTGCCGAGCGAGAGCAGCAGCGGGAGCGTGTGTTGACGACGCTGCCTCCATATTCCGTCGCCTGGTGGGCCGTCCACGACCAAATTGAAGCGGATCGGGACGCCGTTCTTACAAAAAAGCTAGTTATTTGCGTTGCTTGTGGCGCGCAGCAGCCGCGGGATGAGGCCACCGGATCGTTGCGTTGATCGGTCGCCGCCGCCTTTTGTGATCAAGCCGTCTCTCCGAAGATCCGATCTGCCTTGCGAACAGTCGAGACAGGAAGGGGGCAGCCGTCTATACGGTGTCGAGCGAGACATTTAGGGCGCGTGATCCAATTTCGATGAGGAAGCCGAGTTCAGCTGTATCGAATGTCCAATGGGCTGCGACATCCCAAATCGGCCGCGTTGTTATTCAACTCGTCAGTTTGGTCATTTTAGCTCGACTTCTTCCGGCGTCGGATTTCGGGCTACTCGCGATGGCGAATATCGTCACGAATTTCGCGATGATCATCCGGGATATGGGAACAGGCGCTGCGGTTATACAAAGGAAAGCTCTTTCCGGGGAACTTCTCGATACCGTCTTTTGGTCCAATGCGGCGTTTGGTGTTGTTGCGGGTGCGTTGGTTGCGTTGGGCTCGCCCTTAATCGCGTGGGTCTTCCGGGAGCCGGCCCTTGGCTCGATCTTGCTGTTGCTCTCGGTTGCTTTTCCAATAGGCGCTCTCGGCACCACGCAATTGTCTCTTCTGGAACGTGGGGGCTTTTTCCGAACCATCGCCGCTGTCGAAATTGGCTCGGCGCTCGTCGGAGCGGCGGTCGGAATTTTTGCGGCTTGGCATGGAGTGGGAATACTCAGCCTGATTATGCAAACGTTGATTACAACGACCTTGTCGGGTTTCTGCTATTGGGTTTTATCGCAATGGAGGCCGACATTGCGATGGAGCAGGGGCGAGTTTGCAGGCCTTCTGCACTTCAGCGGCAATTTGGTCTCGTTCAATATCATCAACTATTTCTCACGGAATGCGGACGCCATGATCATTGGGCGTGTGCTCGGGCCCTTCGAGCTCGGACTCTACAACATGGCCTATCGGATCATGCTGTTTCCGCTCCAGAACCTCACCTCTGTGGTCAACCGTGCATTCTTTCCGATCTTCAGCGGTAAACAACAGGACAAAGCAGCGATTGGCCGGAACTATTTGAAGCTTCTCCGGCTGATCAATTTGCTCACTGCGCCGCTTATGCTTGGGATCTGGTCAGTGAGGGACCCGTTCATTCTGGTAATTCTGGGGCCAAACTGGAAAGATGCCGCCGGCATTGTGGCATGGCTCGCACCCACCGGGTACCTGCAGTCGCTTGCATCTACGTCGGGCGCAGTCTTGATGGCGCTCGGGAAGACAAGACTGCTTCGCAACATCGGGATGGTGTGTGCATTTCTGTATCTGTCATCATTCTTTCTTGGCGCGCAGTATGGCGCGATCGGCGTCGCTCAAGCATATTTCTTTGCCAACATCCTCACTGCGGCAATCAACCTCGGAACAACGCTTCTCAGGGTCGAATTGACGCTCGCTGATCTTGCTCGTGATCTGTCGCGTCCTTTCATCAGTGCACTCATCATGGCAGTGGTGCTCGTAGCGGTGCAGAGAATGGGGCTTTCTCAGCTAACACCCATTCCTTTGCTTGCCATCCTTGTTCCTGCCGGCGTGATTGTCTATGCGCTGCTCGTTGCGGTTTTGGCCCGCAATGAGATTCGAGAACTGATAGCCTTACTTTCGCGTAAGCAGCCTCCTAGAAACATCTCCTAGGTGTTCCCGGTGCTCAAGCCACGAGCATGGTGTGGGTGTGTTGAGCTTTCTGTGACGCCATTTTGCTTGCAAGCGAGGTGGTTCCACGCTCGCCCCCAACTATGCCGCTTGGGAAATGCCGACGAACCGTGAAGGTTTCGTCGCGCGAAGTTTGAAGCCGAGCCATTATGACTGAAATGCGAACAAGCGTTGTTCGTCAGATGGCGAATGCTTGCGGGGCCCAAATTGAAATAGATGGCATGCAACGTGCATCATTCTTCGCCATCAGGTTCGAGATTGACTGCCCTGTATTGATGGGCGAGTAAATCTCGTCGTTGATCATTTTCGAGTGCAGCGCGTGGGAAGCAAAGGTGAAATTCGTGGTCTCACTGGCTTGCGAGCAATCGCGGTCGGCATGGTCATCTTCAACCACAAGACGTCAATCGGGACAGAGTTAAGCACTGGCGGAGCGGGCGTACGGCTGTTCTTTGTGCTCAGCGGGTTTCTCATTATCGGAATTCTCTCCCAAAGACGATTGGCAATTGAGGCGCGCAGCACAACGTTCAATCTAGAGATCCGGCACTTCTTCGAAAATCGGCTCTTTCGAATCTGGCCCGTCTATTACCTGGTTGTTTTTGTGACGATCGCGCTTGGCCTGTCGGGAGCGTGGCCTTCGTTGGACCGGTCTGAAATCTTCGCGATACTGACGTACACAAGCAATATTTTCCAGGGATACGTCTGGTCAGCGTATCCCGAGCACATCGGAGCTCTTTGGAGCGTTGCTGTCGAAGAACAATTCTATCTATGGGCGGGTTTCGCTTTCCTTCTGACGCCCCGGCGCCATATGGCCTGGATCTGCGTTGTCGTCATTCTGGTCGCTATCGCAGCTGGCGTGTCGACACACCTGCTCGATCTGCCGCCGCGGTCAAACTATGTTGGGTCTCTGACAAACTTTGGATTGATGGCGCTCGGTGGTCTTACCGTACTAACGATCAAGCCAGGGCGGGCTTTTGCCGTCTGCGCTCCAGCGGCGTTACTGTTGTATTTGCTTGTGCCACTGATAGCCTGGTTCGTTGGACAGAATTCAATTGCCGGTGAGTTGGCTTCCTGGATGGCGGGGTTGCTCGTCGCGGCACTTCTGGTCGGGCTTGTTGCCGACCAGCAAGGTCCGATTGTCAGATGTCTCGAATTTCCACCAGTCGAGTATATCGGTAAGATAAGCTACGGCCTGTATCTATATCACGGTATGATTCGGTTGCAGGATTGGGGGATCGAATTTAAAGGCGTTCGTCTGGGCGATATTGCAATCAGTATTGTTGTGGCCAGCGCTTCGTTTCACCTTATCGAAACCCCACTGCTCAGATATCGCGACAATCGTCGCAGGCGCGAGATGCTCGCTCATCGTCTCCCATCCCATACGTCTGTCGGACGATTGGCTGAGACGCGCCAGAGATGAGGGCTGGATGGGAGGTCACCAGCCGCAGGCAACTTCGGCGGGCATGCAATCTGGCTCAAAGGATCAAGGAAGGTGAATTCACCATCCGTGGGCTTATCGCCGAGCTCGCCGGAAGCGGCCTGAAGGTCGACTACCATTCGGTCTGGGACTTCGTGCACGCTGAGAAGCTCAGCCTCAAAAAGAAGCGTGGTGGCTGGCGAGCGAGTTCGTCCCGACGTGGCGCGACGGCGCGTCCAATGGACAAAGTTAAGTATCAAGACAGCGTCGAAGCTGAGCGGCTGCCTTCATCGACGAGACCTAGCCGGACAGACTCTGCGCTACGACCAGGTCGCTGCGCCATGGTTCATCGAGGGGCCGTCCGTTGAAGCCGTGAACGGGCGAGCAAGGGATCTATTTACCGCCGGCGGGAAGCGCCATTCGTCCAACGACGGTCGCGATCCCGCGGAGCCAAAGTCCGAGCCGGGAGAACTCCCGCAAGTCGGCGAAGGTAGGCTCGACTCCGTAGTATGCTGAAAAAAGCTGCAGCATCAGCATCTGTTGCGCCCTGGGATCGTTGGAGAAGTGCTTCAGCGACACCGCCTTGTAGGCGCTTCTAACCCGATCAAATTTCGAGGAAATGCGGCTCAGCGAAGGCGTCATGTCGCGAAGATATAGCGGAATGTCCAGCAGCCGCGCCGGTCCAAACTGCTTCGTGATCCGCAAGAATAGCTCCAGATCCTGCCAAGCCGGAAGACTTTCGTCGAACAACCCGGCTTCGCAGAAGACATGCTTCGGAGCGAATATCTGGTTGCCGATATGGTTGGACTGAGCAAGGTCCCTAAATTCAACCGTTCCACGTTTGACTGACACGCCCGTCACGATGCCGTCGCTTACGAAGAAATCTTGCGAGAAGATGCAGGAGGTCTTCGTTTGGTACTTCGAGCACAGCGTCCAGAATTCGAGGAGTGCACCGAGGCGATCCGGAGTAAATTCGTCGTCATCGTCCAGACCGGTAACGAATTCACCGGTCGCGCTGAGGATCGCCTTGTTTCTGGACGCGGGGGCGCCCTGCGGGCGTTCGTTCCGCAAAAATCGGACTCTTGGATCCTTCCTCGCCGAATCCTCAAGGAATGCGGATGTGCCATCGGTAGAGCCGTCATCGACAACCAATAGCTCGAGATCTTGGTGGCTTTGGCGCAGGACCGAGGCCACGCAAGCCTCAAGAAGCTTCAGGCGGTTGTGCGTGGGGACGTAGATGGAAATCTTCAAAGGTTCTCTACCATTTAACTGCTCGGCGTCGTCGCTTTGTGAAATATTACCGATTCATCGATTGATCAGGCAACGTCTCATTGCTAGGCAACACGATGCGTAAATTGCAACGCTCATAGCAGCGACGCGATGTTCCGGTCGGGAACAAGGGGTCTTAAGATGGTTTGGATTGCCTGAGAATTGTGCTTTGCGCGCGCTGGCGGTCTGCTTCGGTGGATCCACGCACTCTCACCCCGAGGAAATTGCGTCGCAATCACTGCGTGCGGTCATATATATCTTCCAATTTTCGCGCGCATAGGCGCAGATCGAAGTTGTCTACGACGAAACGTCTTGCCTCGAGAGCCATTTTCCTTGCCGTGTCTTCCTCGGACAGGACCTTGGACAAGCGGTCCGCGAGCATCTCGATGTCCTTCTCCAGAAATCGATAGCCCGTGCAGCCGTCACGAATTCCTTCAAGTGCTCCTCCCAAGGCGGAGGTCACCACGGGCACGCCACAGGCTTGCGCTTCCAGGAGCACCAGGCCGAAGCCTTCGGCATCTCCGTTCTCCGCGACTACGCTCGGGAGGCAGAACACACGCGCTGCGTGGAGTTCCTCGAGAATCTCTCGTTGTCCGAGCGCTCCGCGAAAGACGGCGTCTACGCCAAGTCGAAGGGCAGATGTCTCCAAAGTCTTCCGAAGTGCTCCATCCCCAACTACGATCAAGCGAGCTGTCGGGTGTGATTTCTGCACCTGCGACATTGCTGCCAGGAGATATTGGCACCCCTTTTTTTCGACCAGCCTTCCGACGAAGAGAACATTCTTGGGGCGATCAACAATTGGAGTTGAGCCTGGTTTGAATTTTTCGACGTCAACTCCAATGTAGTTCACCTGAACCTTATCTTCCGGTATGCCAATATCGAGGGCCTTTTGCCGAATCGCCTGCGATACCGCGAGAAAGCTGACGGACGGTCGGTTCGCGAGAGCCAAGAGTCGACGTGGATAGAACCTCATCCGGAACCCGGCGCGACCGGATTCCCACCAATCGCGTGAAGTCTGAACGTCGTATCCGTGCAGCGTGATCAACAGCGGAATCCGCAATGAGTTCGCGATCGGCCAGGCGTCGAGCGCGTCTGGTCCAAAGTGCGCGTGAACCAGCTGAGGGTTCTCTGCGCGCAACGCTGCGACTGCTCGCGATGGAAGATGCCCGCTCGCTTTGAGGGCCTTCCACGCGAAGCGATCAAGACGTGACTGGCCCGGATCCAGCAGGTGAGACGACAGATCGAGAAGCGGCAACTGATCCTTGAGCAGACGCTTGCCGACCAGTACGGCTCGCCATTTCGACTTGGACAGTGCCGTTACCTGTTCCTTGATGAACGTTTCTGAGATCGGCAGCAGATCGTTCCGGTAGACGAGCACGGTCCTGGGGGATGCCTGAACGTCACCATGAGCGCTCATCTGGACTGCTCCTAACCTGCCCCATTATTGCGAAAGTTCTATCCGGCCAATTTGGCAGGATAATGCTTTCGGGATCGATTCGCATTTCACCGGGGTTGCCAAGTTCTGGGGCGGCTTCCCCTGTGCGTTGATCCGGGCGAAAATTGCTGCATGCAGCGAATATTCGCCCGCGGGCACGCTCGGGGGGATTACGATTTCGATGTCCTTTCGTTCCGGAATGGCACCTTGATCCAATTGCTGTATGCTGCGGAAGGCCTCGCGGCCAGTCTGCTTGTTCTTGAGAATGAGAACAATCTGAGATTGTACGTCGGCCTCGGTTGGAGGCAGTTCGAGGCGATTGCCAATCCTTAGCGTCGTGGAACTCCCTGCCACCCGCTTAAGTTGTCCATCAGCGGGCAGGGAATGGATGGGTAGCAACCGGGGCGCAAGCAGAGGCTTGGGCATGTCGTCAAACTCTGCCTGATAGCCGAATACCGCGGGATCAGGGGTGGCTTGGCTATTGCCACAGTACCGCTTGCCTTCGTCTCCCTTGGCAAACTGGCAAACTCGGACGTAGTCGATCTTGAAGGCTTGCGGGAAGTTTGCCTCGTCGATGCCGTGTCTTCCGGCCCATTGGCCTCCGATCGCGAAATTCAGCAATAAGTGGGCGGGAGGACCAAAGGAGCCATCTTTGCGGACCCAGCGATACGCGCGGGTGTAGAGCCGCTTGCCATCCAGGAAGACAGAGACCTTATCCGGCGTCCACACCAATCCGAATACATGCCAGCTGTCATTCAATGGGCGATCCGCTACATAAGACAGCCAGCGCGGGTCAAATTTGGGATCTCGATATTCGAAGGTCGGCGGGTTACTCGGCGGGGGAATAATCGCCGAATGGACCATCGTATCCAGATCTTCTTTGCCGTTGACGACGTACTCGAAAATATCGATTTCCGGTGGCCAGTTCAGTTTGCCATTCTTGTCGTAGTCTGAATTCAACCAAAACGCAGGCCAAATCCCGCGCCCTTTCGGCAGGAAGACGCGTGCTTCGAAATAACCGTAGTAGAAGGTCTGCTGAGAGCGAATCATGCCCGATTCGTACTGCCCGGGTCCGACAGGTTTCGCGATCAGCTGCAGCTCCCCGTCCTGAACGATATGATTTCCGTTGTCCCGGTATCGTTCGACCTCGTCGTTGAGCCGATCCTGAGTCTCATTGTTGTAGATATAGCGCGTGGCCCATTTTTGCCGATCTAGCGCTTTGCCGTTGAATGTATCCTCGAAAACGATCCGCCAACCCGCGGCGTTTGCTGCATGTGACAAGAGAATGGAAGCAACGAGCACCGCAAGCTGGATACTGACAAACCGCATCAAAAAGACCATGGAAGCTCCCCTGTGACGATCGCGGCAGCGCGATCCATTTGCAGGATACGATCGACGATCTTCTTGAAAATCTTGAGGCTGATCGCGGATGAACCAAGCCAAGATTGGTTGGCGACAGCGAATTTCGGCACGGCAGACGCCGCGGCGTTATCGCTCTTGCGCTCCAAGGTTGGGCAAGCAATTTTCACGATTTTGTGATATTTCTACCTTCGACATCGACGATTGGTTAAACTCGTCTGGTGCCCATGCAGATTAGAGGATGTTCGGTGACGGAGGGCCCCACTTGGCTCCGCTTCTGGAGCGGAGGTGCGATCGCGAAGATAAACTTCACGCTTATCCTGCTCTTGGCCATTGTGGGGCTTCAGCCGGTCTTCCTGCTCGGCGAAACCAAGCTTGCGCCAGGCACCTCCAGTGAGGGAAGCGGCGATGCACTTCGTCAAGTTCTCTATGTCGCATTCTTTGCCTCAGTTCTCCTCAACAGCTTTGCGCGACAGGGAGTGCGCTTCCTGCAGGAGGTGCCGATCGGGTTTGCCGTTGTCCTCGTCTGGTGCGGTATTAGCATCATTTGGGCGATCGAGCCGGACATCGCCCTGCGACGCGTTGTCTTTACGTCAGTGGTTACGCTTTCCCTGCTGCTTACCGTTCGGGCTCTTCCTTATGATGACGCCTTGGGAATTCTCTCGACCGTATTCGCGGCTGTCGTTGTGGCAGACTGGCTGGCCGTAGCGGGGTTCGTCGACGCCGTTCACCAAAGCGGAAATCTCGTCCAAGATCCTAACCTGGCGGGAAGCTGGCGTGGTATCCACGACAACAAGAACGAAGCTGGCGCGGTCTGCGCCATTTCCTGCCTATTCTTTTTGCATTTGACCGTGAAGTATCGATCGTTCATCTCCGGCCCCGTGTTGATCGTCCTGTCTCTCGTGTTTCTGTACATGACGTCGTCGAAGACGTCGTTTGGATTTATGTTTGTCGCTGCGGTGATCGGCCTGATGTCCAACCTTTGCTTGTCCCGCCCTGTTTTGCGCCGCGTGGTCCTTGTTGGATTTGTGCTGGTACCTCTTTTCGCAGTCGCGCTAGATCGTATTCCAAACGATCTGATTCAGAACACGTTCGATGATCCTGCGGGTCTTACGGGGCGCGTGCAGATTTGGCCGGTCGTTCTCAACTATCTAAGGGATCATTTTTGGCTCGGAGCTGGCTACGGTTCGTTCTGGTCGATCGGCTCCAGCAGTCCGATCCTGGATTATGCGTCGAACTGGGTGACGACTATCAATCATGCCCACAATGGATATCTAAATCTCGCTCTCCAAATCGGGGTGCCGGGAGCAATTGTTGCGGTCCTCGCTCTCGTCGTTCTCCCCCTGCATTCTCTGTTTTCCAAGCCGTTTTCTTCCGACGCGTCGCGCTGGTTGATCTGCGCCGTTCTTTCGTTCTGCTGGTTGCGAGATCTGTTGGAAAGTTCGCTTTTGAATCGCGACAACACCGCTTGGGTGGTGATGGTCACCATGTATGCACTCCTCGCGGGCGCGATCGTTCGCGCACCGGCCGTTCCGGCGGAAAATCTGATCGACGAACCTGAAGACAAAGTCCTGCGTCCGGATCTGGCGATTGGGCGATAGACACTTCAAAGACCTTCGCACTTGGCGCGGCCCGCGTTTGTCGGTCGAAGCCGGCCGATGTGCCAATTTGCGTGAGCGACGATATGCGCCGATCTGAAACTGCGGTCGTCATGGGCGGCATGCTCGTCCAGCAGGTTACCGCGTTCTTGGCGAGCGTATGCATCGCTCGCTATCTGGGGGCGCGCGGCTTTGGCGAAGTTGCCATTCTGAAAAATCTGTCGACGTTCGTGCTCATCCTTGCGCCCCTTGGGCTCGACTTGGCACTCTTGAAGCATGGCGCATTCTATCCGCCGGAATCGCGCGAGTTCAGCGGTTTATGGATGTGTTCTCGCGCATTGGTCTTTGCGCTGAACTTGGTCGTTCTGCTCCTTACGGTCGTTGCGGTGGGGCCCCTGCTTCAAGGAGTTTACGCGGACATCAGTGACCTTTCATATCTGTGTGCGGTCGCGATGCTGGGGTTGATATTTGCTGCGGACGTTCAGATATCGGGAGCAATTTATCGCGTCCTCGGACAGATTAATGCTTATTCGGTAGCGGTTAACTATTGTCAAAGCCTGCTGCGCTTGGCGCTCACAGTGCTTGTGCTCATTTGCGGTGGCGGAGTTGCTGCGGTTATTTGGGTTAATTCGATCGCATATCTCAGTTCGTTCGTTGCTCTCTCCTATCTTGATTACAGGAGCAGCCAAGCCAGATTGGTGCCGTCAGCGCAAGGAGCGCGTCTGTCACTCGCAGTCCTTGGCGAGTCTCTCTGGATGGCGGTCTCTCTACTTATATATCAAGCCATGCGCTTCGTGGATGTTCTTGTCCTGGGTGCGCTCACCAATACGCAGATCACGGGACAATACAACGCGATCAGCGGCATAGCGCAGATCATACAAATCTATCCGATGGCGGCTTCCCAGATGATGGGGCCGCGCATCGCGGAGTTTTATCGGCAGGGTAATCTGGATGAGATCATCTTGGAGCTAAAGCGGTATCTTCACCGTGCCAGGCTCATTGGTGGCTATATGTTTGCAGGCGTCGCCATCTTTGGGACGCACCTGGATCTTGTGTTTGGAAGGGGATTTCAGTTTTCCTGGCAATTGGCGATGCTTCTCGCGACAGGCTGGTACGCCAGCGCGATCCTTTCACCCTTCGGTTACGTGCTTTCAATGACTGGCCGGCACAAGTCTGAAGTTGCAATTCTTGGTTTGGGCGTTGGATGTTTATTGCTGTCCCTTTTTCTCTTCATACCTTACTTCGCTGACGTCGGTGCGGCGTTGGCCGTTCTGATCGCGTTTCTCGTTGTCAATATCGTGCGATGTGCCTATGTGGTTCGTATCTTGAAGGAATATCCGTTTTCCTGGCGCGATCTGTCCATCCCGCTTCTCTTTTTGACGGGCGCTCTCGCGTCCAAGGAGCTCGGAGGAATGTTGCTCGATCGATCGCTAGTCTCTTTGGTCGCAGAGTGTGCGCTTTACTCGTGCCTCTCCGCGATGACGTATTTTTTCCTGTCCCTGAGCGCTCTCGATAGATCTCGCGTCTACGGTCGTGTCGCTGCTTATGCGAGGGTGAGATGATCCGAACCGTTGCGATTGTAGCGCCTCATTTCCCCGAATATACCTTGCGATATGCGGCTGCTCTTTCCAGGAGCTGCAGGGTGATCGTGTGCGTCGACCGAGCTCAATTGGATGCTGAGTATGATGGAAGGGAAGTTCCGGCGCTTGCTTCCTCAGGAAAAATGATCACATCAGACTTCAAGACGCCTAGTGACCTCCTGCGTCTCGCGTGGACTATCGTCAGAGTTAGGCCGGATATCCTTCACCTTCAGGAGGCGGTCGGTCCGCGACGGAGGTTCTTCAATGCCGCACTCGCAACTCTCGTCAAGCCATTCGGCAAGATCGCACTTACGGTCCACGATCCGGCTCCTCACCCCGGGCGCGACGGCGACGAAGGCCGTCGCGCGCAATTTCTCCGTGACTACGTGCGCATGACGTCAGATTTCGTGATTGTTCATGGGCGCTATTGTTTCGATCAGTACATGAAGGTCGATCCGCCGGCCCGCCAAAAGGTCATTTTAAGTGCTCACGGGGGTATGCTTTCGTCTGCCTTCGAAAGACGCCCTCCGGATGATCCCTTGCAGATGTATCTGTTTGGCCGAATGGAGAATTACAAGGGAATCGAGATACTTTGCCAAGCGATCGAGCTTCTGCACGAACAGGCGGTTCCGTTCCGCCTGACCATCGCCGGCAAGGGGCCCGAACTCGACCGTCTGCAGAGTCGCTTTAGCAAATTGCCCGAAGTTCGTGTTTTCAACGGGTTCGCTCCCCCCGCCGATGTCATCAATTCACTGCAAGAGTCCCATTGCGTGGTGATGCCTTATACGAGTGCAACGCAGAGCGGTATTGCGGCCGCGGCATTTGCAAACCACCGGTTCGTTATCGCAAGTCGCATTGGGGGACTGGTGGACGTCGTGACGAACATGGAGAATGGATTGCTGGTCGAGCCCGGGGACGTCCTCAGCCTCGTCGATGCAATCAAGCTGGTTGCAGTGGATCCCGTGCTTCGGGCGTCCTTAATGGCCGGTGCGAAGAAAAGCGCGACCACCGACTTGAGTTGGGATCATATTTCTTCGGAAGTTGCGGCAGCTTTCTTTGGCTTGCGATCGGCCGGAAGCACTCGTGACTAACGGTCGTGCTTGACGGGGCCCTCATCGAAGCCAATTCATCACAGTCCTCTTCACCGGTCTTTGCAGCCGCTGGAGCTCTGCCCAGCTGCGAAAGCGAGGTAAGATAGAAACGCCTTGCCGGATGTTGTCTTTCTCCGATCTTCCTGCAGGGAGCAGATAGGCCAATCATTGCGTCTCTTGGTTTGGCAACGGTGAATTGCTTAAGTTGCCTGGTGCTCAGCACTAGCGGTTTGATTGCGACGTCCTTTTTGAAGTGGCAGGCAGGAGCATCCTGCCATGAATTGTCCCCATGGTTTCGATTTTTGGGTATGACGTTCCAGCACGTTTAAACTTTGGAGACACACTGCGCGCTTGCCGGCACACATTTTACGTGCCGACGGTGAATCAGGCTTAATCTGACTCCAAAATTCTCTGCTTCTGCCATTTTCTGGTTGTATGGATATTTGGTTGGGACGTTTCCTTAATGGATCCACCTGCCGTGGCTGGTTTACCAAGTGCGGTTACGCTCTTAGGTTTTAGGGCTTGCGGAGGGGGACCCCGCGAAGGCTTGAAATCGGCGTCATGCCGCGGTGCGGTTAAAAAGGTCTTTTGTTTTGGTGCGTCGCAGCATAAACTGTACAACTAGAGCGTTCCGAGGCTGCCAAATATGGATATGAGAACCGTCGATCGTTCAATCGAGCGGAATGCGATTGCCATACTTAGGGTGATTTGGCGGCAAAGGGTTGCTTTTATTGTGACCTCTTCGACGCTCTTTTTCGTGACGTTCGTCGCCTTCTTGTTGATGGAGCCGGTTTACGAGGGGTCGACGCTCCTTATCGTTGGTCAGACAAATCTTCATCAGCCGGCCGACGGAGCGCAACGAGGAGCCGAGTTCAACGCATCGCTCGCTCGCATCGCTCAAAGCGACGAAGTGATTCGTCGCGCCGCCGAACAAGTCGGTATCGATCGAGTCATAGCCAATCCGGATAGCGCACCGACTTCTCTGCTCCTGACAATTCGGTCTCGTCTCGGATTGGGGGCTGCTGCGAAAACAGACGCTGCTCCGTCCGAATATTGGCTGCCAAGACTTATGAAGCAGATCAACGTCAGAGCAGAACCGAACTCGGATATCATCCGGATCGCCGTCAAGCACCGCGATGCAGATGTGGCTGCTCAACTCGCCAATGCGATTGCTCAGGCATTTGTTGATCGGCAGATCGACATCTTCAGTCGGCCTGGCGCCGCCGAATTTTTCTTGCGCCAGAAGGAGCGCTTCGAGGACGATTTTCAAAAGGCTTCCGAGCGTTTCGAGCAATTCGCCAGAAGCACGCAGACCTATTCTGCGGACGATCAGCGCGAATTGCTTCTGAAGCGATTGAACGATCTTTCTTTGTCGGTAGCCCACACCCGATCATCGATCGCAGGGAAGACCGCGCAGAGGCAGGCGCTGGCCAATCAACTTCGTAGCCTAGCTCCAGTGGCCAGATCGCCTTATGTCTCTTCTTTGGTAGACAGTCTGAGTGGCGGCGAGCGAACCGCACCTGCATCGCCGCAGTCGAAAACTGTCGAGGAGCGTACTGGCGATCCCCCGCTGTTGCTCATCAAGGTCTACCAGGACTCCATGGTCGAACTTTTCAAGATCAACGCGGATCTTGCTAACGCCGAGAGTCTTCTGAAACAGCAAACGGCGGAAATATCGAAGATAACGGAGGACCTGAACCGCCTCTCTATCAATGAGAAGGATTTCGCGACGCTTAAACGCGCGGTCACTCAGGCCGCCGCGAACTCCGATCTCTATTCACGCCGCATGATCGAGGAGCAAATCGCCGCGGAGTCCAGTGCGGCGAAGTTCTCCTCGGTGAAAGTGCTCCAGAGCGCCAGCGTGCCATTTCGGCCGGTCTTTCCGAACTACTGGCTCGTCTTCGTGCTTGCGGTGGTCTTTGGATCGCTGGGCGGCCTTGCAAGTGCGTTGGTCTTCTCGCGAATTGAGGGGCGCTCGCTCAGGCTAGACCGAACGCAGGATGCCGGCGTACTCGATGGCGAGCAGCATTATGGTCCGGACTACGGCGTGCAGAGCTACGTGCGGCGATCTGATCAGCTTTACGACCGACGCGGTGTCTAGAATCCAGTTTCGTAGAAGGCTAAGAGCTTACCGGCATGCAATCGCAACAGAACATTCTAGTTGTCATCCCGACGCTGAACGAGTCCGTCCACATCTCCCCCCTGCTGAATCGTCTTGTGAACAATTTGCCGGAAGGCCGAGTTCAAATTGTCGTCGTAGATGGAGGAAGCACGGATGGCACCACCAATATCGTGCGACAGATGAGTGCTGAGGACAGTCGGATCAGCCTCCTTCATAATCCAAAACGCATCCAGAGCGTGGGAATCAACCTTGCCGTCAGGGAGTTCGGTCAAGCGGCTGACATCCTGATCCGGTGCGATGCGCACTCTGAATATCCCGATAATTTCGTTCGTGATCTCGCTTCGTCGCTTCTCCGGACAAAAGCAGATGCGGTGGTCGTGCCGATGGACACCATCGGTGGGAACTGTCTGCAAAGAGCCATTGCGTGGGTGTCGAACTCAAAGGTTGGCACCGGCGGTTCAGCACATCGCGCAGGGCGGAAGAGCGAGTTTGTGGATCACGGTCATCATGCCGCGATGAGCATGGACGCATTTCGGCGAGTGGGCGGATACGATGAAACGTTCAGTCACAACGAGGATGCGGAATTCGACTGCCGACTGCGACATATAGGTGGCCGCATCTATTTGGATGCGGACATTCGCATCGAATATCAGCCAAGAAGCAGTTTGGCCTCGCTTTGGAGGCAATATTTCAACTACGGGCGGGGCAGATCGAGAACCGTCAGAAAGCATCCTGCCTCACTACGGTTGCGCCAATTCCTTGTCCCGGCTCATGTCGTTGTTATGCTGGCTTCGGTGCTCGCATTCGGCGCTATCGGGGATGCTCGACTCCTTGCTTGGCCGCTAGCTTATCTGACGGTGCTTTTGAGTTACTCCGTATATGCCTCGATCCAGAACCGGTCGAAGTGTGGCCTTCTGACGGCCCCCGCAGCTTTCGTCATGCATACGTCTTGGGCGATAGGCTTCTTCTGGGGGCTCATGTCTGTGCGCGAGCGGGCTTGGACCGGAAGCGCAGGTCCAATTGCCGTGCAGAGCTAACGGTCATTTCGGCGCGTGTGATCCGCACGGGCCTTGTCGTACACCGAGATGGTTTTCGTTGCGATCTCGCCCCAGTTCGAGATGGAGCCGCGCATTTGGACGATTTCTCGCGCAGCCTCGGATCGGTACTTGTCGTCTGCAATCAACGGCGCGAGCGTCGAAGCCAACGCTGTTGGTGAATTGGGCTCGATCAGCTTGTTGAGTTTGAGATCACAGAGCAGTTCTTCGAATAGCCCGATGCGAGAGGCAACCACCGGCCTTCCTGCCGCCAGACCCAGCATGAGCACGCCGGAAGCATCGATCTCTCGATACGGAAACACGTGAATGTCAGCATCTGTCATCAGCTTGGGAATCTCAGAATCGGGCACGAAGCGTAGATCAAACTCCACAGTGTCTCGAAGGTCCAACTGATCGACCAAGTCGAGCAGGGGCTCCATGTTCATTTCCGGCCTGCCGACGATTCTTACCCGGCAACGTCGTCTTGCTGGTTCCGGCAACTCTCCGATCGCACGGATGAGGATGTCCGCGCCCTTGTAGGGCTTGATCTGGCCGAATAGCAGGATTTCGACGCGGCGGTCCTGACGGGCGTCCTCCGCATCCGAAGTGAATGGCTCGAGGAGAAGCCCGTGCGGCACAATGGAAACCCGGTCGGCGTCGACGCTATAGTCGAGCATCCTCTGGCGTGCAGCCTTGGTGTGCACGATGACATGGTCGAAACGTCTGAAGATTTCCGTCGCGCCGAGCCGTTGCAATCCTGAGCGTGGATTGTCGTTATAGGGCTTGGAATCATGAGCGGTCAGGATGGTTGGTGCTATTCGCCTGAATTGCGAAATGAAGCGGATGTCGATGGGCGCAAGCGGGGTCCATTGAAAGTGAATTACGTCAGGTCGCTCCCGGGCCAAATGCCGCAGCAATTGAAACATTGATCCTATGTGGCTCAATCCCTTAAGTCCTAGACTGAGCCCGCGGGGGAATCGCTTGAGTCGGCTTGGTTCGAGGCCCTTGTAGAAATGCTGGACTAAGAACCGCCTATGCTCATCTGTTTCGGCCGCATCTGGCTTCCTGCCGAAGATACGAACGGTATGTCCTGCTTGATACAAAGCATCCGCTAACTGAAAGTCGTAAGGCCACGTAAACAGGGATGGATCGATGAGGACTATGTTCATGCGTTGTCTGCTGGGGGTGAACTGAGCTGACGTCAGTTCGGTTATATAGGACCGGCCCGTCGAGGTGTAAGCTATTCTCGACGCTGATCCAAATTCGAGGGAATGTTCGCATGCGGAGAAAATCAGTCGTGAGCGGCTTGTGGGGAAGGTACGCGACGCGAGCGCTCATAGTTGTGTTGGCGTTGCTGGATTGCTCGGCATTTGCGGCAGAAAGAGTGGCTTCCGAAACAGGTGTCAAGACGCGCTATGGCGACCATGAGCTGTTCACGCGCGGGCCTTATACTGCCTTCATGGATCCCTACAATCGCGGCAAGTTCGTCGCGGGCGTTGATTTTTCCCAGGGCTTCGAGGTGGATCCTGCGCAGTTCCCGAATGGCACGCGCCTAAAGTGGGACTGGCCCGCCCGGGAGCCTAAGAACGTTCTGGGCTTTCTTCAGGTTGCGGGCTTCGGCGACTATTTCAACACGGTGCCGAAGGTTCCTGTGCCTCCGCGGCGGCTCAATGAAATTGATGTGCTCACCGTTTCGCACAAGCTTCAGCACAGCGGTACCGAAAATGGCTACGATGTCATCTATGACTGGTTCTTGACTGCAACCCCGCATGGTGGCGACACCCATCTCTTTGAGGTTGAGGTGTTCGTCCATACGCCGCAATATTCGATGAAGTATTTTCGGAGGTCTACGCCGATCGGCCGGTTTGAATCGAACGGCGTGGCATGGAATGTCGCGGTCGATAGGAAAACGTCGCCACCAGATATTCTTTTTGTACCTGCCGACGGAAAGGATCTATCTGAAGCATCGATCGATTTGAAGGCGATGCATGCCTATTTAGTGTCGCAAAAAATCTTGACTGGAAATGAGTACTACAATGGTCATTCGCTCGGAGTTGAGCCGGCACAGGGTTCTGGAACAATGTTCGTCGAAGCGATACGCGTCGACTACAAATGATGGGTGCGGGAAAAACTCAAGATCGAAGCTTTGATCGCTCCGCCGATATTGATGGGGTTCCTGCCCTCCGCAAGGACGACGCCAGCGTCTTTCTTTGATTCAGCCAGAAAGACAGGATGTGAAGAATGTAGCTTGGTGCTCCAACCAAGTAGCGCCGCGACAGGCGCCCCGGCTCGTTCCACATCCTGAATAGCCATTCGAGATGCAGGCTGCGAAAGAAATGTGATGCTCGCGGAATTTCACCCGACATGAAGTCGAATAAAGCTCCGACTGCGAAAGCGTGATTGCATACTCGTGGAACGTAATTTGCCGTCCAGGCTTCTTGCTTGGGATTGCCTAGCGCAACCAGCAGCAGGTCGGGGCGAGCGTCCGCGATCATCGCTGCAATGTCGCCGCACTTCTGCTCGTTGAAATATCCCTGGTGAAAACCAACGACCTGATGGCGGGGCCACCGCGAGCTCATTACTTCGGCGGCTTTGGCGACCGTGTGCTCCTTCGCCCCGAGCAGGAATATCCGAAGCGAGTGTTTTGTTTGTGTGAGAAGCGTGGGGATGAAATCCGTACCGTTCATGTTCTCCGGGAACAGAGCGCGGTGCAAGATCACGCTTGCGATGCTTATCCCTATGCCGTCGTTCAGTACGACGAAGTCGTCCAGTTGCTTGGTCAGGGCGAAATCCGATCGTGCGATATTGGCCAGGTTGGCATTCAAGAACGCCACTTTCATCGCCGTCCCAGCCGAGACGGACGAGTCGAAGCGATCTACAAACTCGCGCGCCGTAGTCGCGAGAACTTTGATGTCGCCAATGCTTACAATGCTGCCGGGTCTGTGATGACGCATCAGACTGTCTCTAGGGTGCGACGGCTCTCGTACTTCAGAGAGTTCACACAGTCCTCAAGGAGTGCGACGCAGGTGCTCCAATTATAGTCGCTTTGGACTTTCTTCCTGGTTTCTTTCGTGGCTTTCCGGATGTCTGTAACGTCCGACTCTAGGATCAAAGCTGCCGTGCTTTCGGTGGCGTGATCAGCCGAGACGACAGCGCCACAATATTCCTGCGTCATCGCGGAGGCTCCCGGCAGATCAATGCAAATCGGGAATGCGCCGGCAGCCAGAGACTCGAGAACGATAAGTGGGAAGGAATCCAGCTGAGAGAGATGAACGAGAAAATCGGCCGTACTCAGGTGGTCGGCCAGCTTGTCTTCAGGCAATGCGTCCACCACGCTAATGAGCGAAGAAAGCTTCTTGTCGTCGATATATCGTATCAGGGAGTTCTTCGTCGCGGGATCGCAAGGGCCAATTATTTCGGCGTCAAAGTTGAGGCCATTCTCAGCCAAAATCTTGCAAACATCGACAAACCGAAACGTGCCCTTGGCGTGCGACAGCCGGCTGGCGTGTATCAGCCGGATTCGATTCGTTTGCTCGTCTGATTTGACGTGCCCAGGTCTTAATAGAGCTCTCGGGAGCAGCGTGCGAATTCGTGATTTCGGTATGGATCCCGGGACCGCGAGTTCGGTTAACTGTGTTTCGGAAAGGTAGGCAACGCGATCGCACAGTTTGAGCAGCCGCGAGCTCAGAGCTCTAAGAAACCCGTTCCGGGTGGAAGCCCAGTTCGGGCCAAGGTGAGGTGTTACGACGACCTTCTTTCCCATCACGCGGGCTACAGGCAGAAAAAAGAGATCTGCGATGTTGACGTATTGCAGCCAGACGACGTCGCAAGGCTCTCGTCGAGCCTGATAGAAATGCAAAACGGCGCGAAAAAACGAGGGAAGGCGCCGTGGTCTCAAGTAAGCGCTTTCGGTTGACAGCCACTTGGCGTGATGGCCGGTTGCCTCGTTCAGGGCTTCCGTAGCTCTCCTGCAAAATGCTTCCACGCCACCACGGTGAGACGGGCTACCTCCTAATACCAATACATTCATGGAAACTCTCAAGACCTAATAAGTATAACTAAACGACGCAAAGTGACGGAATCTTAGAGTAGATGCAATCGTTCCAAACACCACAATACTTACACCAGATGTTTCCTCCATGCGAGGGGATCCGGACGGAATCTTCATTAACTAATTTAGATGATTTCTCGCTCTCCGAAGTGCGATCGGTTTAAAGCTGTTCATCTAGAGGTCGGACGTCTGGCTTGGTCTTTGGTCTCCGGCTTTTCCCTCTCTGGCGGACCGGAAATCATCGGTTTCATGCCTGCCAGCTGAGGAGTCGTGCCCGGGGAGTTACTCGGGACGTCATTCTAGCACCGGGGCGGAGCGGTGCTCCGGTGCATGCGATGTCTCTCAAAGAGTTTATTGGCGTCCTGGGCGCGCATCTCAAAATCTTGAGTGTGTCCAGTCTATCTCTCCGCCCTTTTTCGCCAAGTCGTGCTTTGCGCCAGAAGCGCAATAAGAGGTCTGATGTTGATGCCAATTTTAGAGGTCGCGATGAACGGCCATTATCAACCGGACGCCGCGGATTTGAGCGTTCAGGCTGCTGTTCAGCTAAACAGCAGCCGATAGTTGAATGAGCTTAATTGCTGCGCAGATGATCATGCCCCAGAGCGCGAAATTGATCTGCAACGCATCGGCCATTGGTGTTTTCAACTCCCTCGTTTGACGGTCTTGTTCTTGACTGACGCGATCCGATTTCAGGCCAGCCCTTTGCGATCCGCGAGCCCAAAAAAGAGTGTGATCTCTGGCCTGGAATCTGACAATCCGTAGGGCTACGGTCGGCCGGATTGGCCTGTTCGCGTCGTATGTGCGGCGGGTTCGGCTTTCGGGCCGGGACTCTCGGGTGAGGTGTGCCAGGCGCAGCGATGTACGTGCAGTGAGTGGCGGGCCGATGTATGCGCAGTGTCGAGCGCGCGCAGCGCCTTTAGTGCCCTCGCCATGTCTTGTTGCCTTTTCTGTCTTCGCAGGGGCTGCTCAAAAATAGGGTGCAAGGCCGCCATCTCCGAGTGCGGCCGAGGTATTCTTGCCGCAGCCTGCATAGAGGGCACTTCGGCTAGGCGGCGACTGCACTACACGTTCGTGCTGGAAAGCCGGTTCCAGTCCCGCGTTTGCCTAACGAGATTGGACTTGCCAGATTCTTGGGCAAATAGGTACGTGCAAGCACACATGCGCCTTCACTGCACAATAATTTTGGCACATAGACTGCATAGACGTAGTGCTATCCGCCGCTACAGCTTGTCGATGACTGGAAAATGCAAAGAAAAGAGATTCTCGGACTGACCGGGCTTCGCGCCGTCGCTGTCGGATTGGTGATCCTCAACCACAAGACGGAATTTGGTACCACGCTGAATACTGGTGTCTCCGGAGTTAAGCTGTTTTTCGTCCTCAGCGGTTTTCTGATCATCGGCATTCTGGCTGAGCGACGCAGTGCCATAGAGGAGGGCAGAGCAGCCATCCGGACGGAGATTTGGCAGTTCTTTGAGAATAGGTTTTTCCGAATTTGGCCGGTTTACTATCTGGTCGTTTTCATAGCCATAGGAATGGGCCTCGTCGGCGTATGGCCGGCGATGAGTGCCTCCGAGATATTCGGTACGCTGACCTACACCAGCAACATTTTTCAGGCGTATGCTTGGCCGGTATATCCCGAACATTTCTTTCCATTGTGGAGCGTGGCCATTGAGGAGCAATTCTATCTGTGGGCCGGCTTCGCCTTCTTGCTGACGCCGCGCCGCTACCTACCCTGGATTTGCATGCTGGTCATCGGTCTGGCTGTTGTCGCGGGCGTGATGACGCACGTCCTCGGTCTTCCTCTTCGGTCAAACTACGTTGGCTCCCTAACCAATTTCGGGCTGATGGCGTTGGGCGGACTGACTGCTTTGGTCGTCAGGCCTCACAGGGCTTTTTCGATTGCGGCTGGGCCGTCTCTGCTTTTGTATTTCTTAGTTCCGTATTTCGTATGGACGTTGGGGGCCAGCACCGCGCTTGGCGAGTTGGTCTCATGGTCATCAGGCATTCTGGTCGCAACCATCCTTGTAGGGCTTCTGTCCGATCAGCAGGGCTTGTTGGTTAAGATTCTTGAATTCAGGCCCATTAAGTATATTGGCTGCATCAGTTACGGCTTATACCTCTATCATGCGATGATCCGCCTTCAGGACTTCGGCATCGAGTTCAAGGGCGTTCGAATGGTCGATACACTGATCGCTTTTGCGATCGCTGCGGCATCGTTCCATTTTCTCGAACAACCGTTGCTGGATGTGAGAAATCACCGTCGACAGGCGAGGTCCGAAAAGCTCGTGACCTTGGCCGCATGATGTAGTCGAGGCGACGGTCGCCATTGCTCGATCAGCGAGATCGTATGGAATGGGAGTATTATGAAGTTCCGTTACTCATGTTTCGCGTGAAGTGTAAGGATGGAACTTATGCCTATTTCGGCACGATGCTGGTGCGTCGAATGCTCCAGGATAGGTTGTGGGAATATCGACCGCCAACTCCGGAAGAGGGGAGCGAGTATCAGGCACGAAATGCCTGGTGATTTCGGAAATGTCTTCCGAACGACCATCGATCGTGAGGCGTATGGGTCGTAAGTGACGGGGACTTGGGCGGAGTGCAATCGCTTGCTTGCCGGTGTCAGATGCGCATTGTAATGTTGCTACCGCTCCTACGGGACGTTCGTCCGCGTAGACAAATGTTCCAGTGAAATCGATGAGGCGCTGTATTCGCTTGGCCGACACCGATGTGTATATGCAAAAAGGCGCCCTTCAATCGTCGGTCTCGGGTGCGGGCGGTGGTTCTAAAAAGAGCCTTAGGCCGGGCCCATCGTCGTTTCTGGATCTGTGTCGTGGCCTGGCGGCGTCCGTCGTCGTGATCTCTCACGCCGAGGAGATATTCGACATCCACATTTTTCGGTTGTCGGGAGCGATGGGTGTAAGCGTCTTCTTTCTCTTAAGCGGTTTTCTGATCACGATTTCGATTAGAAACCATCTGGACGCGCGGCAAGATCGGCTATCTGTTTTTCTGTCAGATCGTTTTGCCCGGATCGCAACTCCCTATCTGCCGATACTGGTCGTCGTTGCATTGATCAATGTATGGTTCGTGAGCGGCAATTGGGGGCAGTTTGGAGTTAATCGCGGCCTTTACGCGTTGTTGGGGAATGCCCTTTTTCTGAATGACTATCCGATTTTTCAGGCCCTCTCGAATCGTTGGTCGGTCGCGGATTTCTATGTCCGTTCCTACAACACTGCTGAGCCATTCTGGACGATACCGATCGAGTTCTGGATTTATGTTGGTGTCGGCCTATTTGCTTTCTGCTTGTTGGGAAGAGAGAGGCTCCGAGGTTCGTTCATTTTCGTCTCGTTGAGCTTGTGCTTGCCGGTCATCATCTGGAACTCTTTTGCAGGGGGCGGCAAGTGTCTGACGCTTGTGTGGTTGGTCGGGGCATTCTTTGCATTTCTCTGGCTATCGCTTGAAAAGTACGCCGGCCAGATCGCGAAGATCGGTCTGGTTCTGACGTTGTTCGGTGCAGTTGCTCTTGCCGGCAAGATCGCCAAGACTTCGTTCGATCCGCATGATTTGCAGACGGACTTTTTTATGGCCTGCATCCTGTTTGGCGCGACATTCCTGCTTTCCGAATCAAGGCTTCCTTCGTTCTTTCACAAAATTGCTCTTGCCCTCGCGTCCTATTCCTACAGTCTCTATCTAGTCCATAACACTGTGCTAATCGTGGTGAAGGAGCACAGCTCAGTCACCTATCTCTCATATGGCTTGAGTATCGTGCTCGCGCATTGCATCTCGATCGCGGCGTACCTGGTCTTCGAGCGACACCACCGGCACGTCTCGCGGTTCGTACGTCCTTTCATGTCCAGGCTGGTCAATCCGGGCGCGACTCCCGTCGAAACGATGTCAGCATCCCGTAAGATTTGATCGTTTAGCCATGCGGGGCCTTCATCAAATGGCTCTATGTCTGTGCCTGATTTCAGCTGAAGCTAACGGGTAATCTCGTCACCGGCTGATGGGTGATGCTGGAACCGCGCGTTTTTCGTTGGTTGCTCACTTTGCCGCCTTAACGAAAAATTCGCGCGCTTCGAGAAGGCTCGAACGCGTGGGGCCATTGTGGAGTTCCAAATATAAGGGCGCAGTCGTGGTTACAACCGGCGTTTACGTAGGCAATTCTCCCGTCGACTTCCAGGCATTTGAGGACTGGTTCGGGGGCGACGTGCCTATGGTAGGTCTTGCGACCGGCAGGGCGAGTTGGGCCGACTGGCAGGGAAGCATCTCGTGGCTGGCGAACATGTGGAAGACGGTGGACGTGGATGTCCGCTGGAGCATCCCAATGTTCGCCAATGGTGGCAATCTAGTCTCTGCCGCCGCAGGAGAGTACGACACGCACTATACGAGTGCGGCCAAATCATTGTTGGCTGCGTATTCCAATGAATCGCAAATCATCGTTCGCATCGGCGAGGAGTTCAACGGAAACTGGATGCCGTGGTCGGCGCAAGGCGACCCGCAATCATTCGTCGCTGCCTACCAGCACTTCGTCGATGCGTTTCGCTCGGTATCGGACAAATTTGTCTTTGAGTGGAATGTTAACGTTGGCGACTTCGGCATGGATCCCGCTACGGCTTATCCGGGCGACAAGTATGTCGATATCATCGGGGCGGACTTCTATTACTTCAAGACTTGGCAGAGCAAGGATCCGGCGATCGCCTGGACCAATACGGTCAATCAGAAGTACGGGTTGCAATGGTTGGTCGATTTCGCGGCGGCCCACAACAAGCCCACTGCTTACAGTGAATGGGGCGTGCAATCGAACGATGACAGCGTCTACGTAGATCAGGCCGCGAAATGGTTTGCTTCCCATAATACTGCTTATCAAATCTACTGGAACAGCAACGCGGACTTTGCGGGGAAGCTCAGCAATAACCAATATCCGGCGACATCGGCTGCCTACCTGAGAGATTTCGGGCCTCCGTCGACGCCGGTCCTGAGTTCGATCAATGCGAACGGGAATCCGGTCCTGACTGCGCAGAGCAATGCGAACCAGCTGACTCTGAGCGGGACGGCTTCGGCGGGCGGTACGGTTCAGATATACGACGGCACGAAGCTGGTCGG
>NZ_JBXAPN010000022.1:0-6120 GCF_058803975.1 Bradyrhizobium sp. GW821-FHT13H06
AGGTCCTGGATGTGGACGTCCTGGGCGATGGCGGCCTGGTCCGGCAGGACGTGATTGTCGTCACCGATAGGCTGCGCGCTGGCCGTAGCCTGCACGTGGAAGTCCCCTTCCCCGGTGTAGCTGTCGTGCTGGGCCAGTGGTGTCGTCACCGACGCTGCCGCCGGCGCGGGCGCAAAGTTGAAGCCGCTCATCGGCGGGTCAATCACCAGGGTGCCGCCAGCGCCGTCGCTCGAGAGATTGAACGTCGAGTGGGTATAGTCCCCCACCAGCGTCAGTTGGGCGGTATGGTTCTGGGCATCGGTGACGGTCAGCAGGCCCCCCGAGGTGTCTCCGGAGAACGAGACCTTCGTCCCGGTCCCATAGGCAATGTCCCGGAGATCGAGGATGTCCGAGCTGTTCGGGTTGCCGTCGCCTGACAGGCCGTAGATCTTCCCGGTGAACTGCGTCGACTTGTCCAGGATCAGCGTGCCGGTTACCGCCTTGAACGTGATCGAGCCGGAGACCGCCCCCGTGAGCTCGAGAGACGCTCCGGCCGCGATGGTCGCGGCCTGGCTCATATTGGCCAGATCGAGCGCGAGCTTGCCGGTGACGTCGATGACGGTCGATGCGGTATTGATCACGCCATCGCCGTTGAGATCCTGATGGAACAGCGTTTCCATCGCCTTGAACGCGGCACTGCTGCCGGACACGCTGCTGAGCAGGTCGCTGGTCCAGTTGCCGTTCTTGTCGACGCTCCAGACCGTATAGAGGCCGGTCGAGGAGTTCTTCCAGGCGACGTCGTATCCGGTCGCCGTCGTCTCGACACCCAGCGGCTTCCAGGCACCGAACTGACCGTCCACGAACGTCACGCCACCGTACTTCAGCAGCAATCCCGCCTCGCCCGACGCCGGGGTCAGGAGGTAGTTGCTGCCGACCTGGGACAGGCTGGTGTCCCCGATCGATTCGATCGTCTTGGTCGCGGTGCCCCCGGACGGCGCGGCCGGAACTCCGATGGTGCCGTCGCCATTGAGGTCCTGGTTCAGAAGGCCCTCAATCGCCTTGAACGCAGTGTTGCTTCCCGACACGTTGCTGAGCAGGTCGCTGGCCCAGTTGCCGTTCTTGTCGACGCTCCAGACAGTATAGAGCCCCGAGGACGTGTTCTTCCAGGCGACGTTATATCCGGTCGCCGTCGCCTCGACGCCAAGCGGCTTCCAGGCACCGAACTGGCCGTCCACGAAGACGACGCCGCCGTACTTCAGCACGAGATCGGTACCGCCGCTCGACAGATAGAAGTTCTTGCCGACCTGCACCAGATTCACGGACCCGGCCGATTCGATCACCGTTCCGATCACCGGATCGAAGACGTTCGAAAGCTGGCTGACATTGCCGGCGGAATCGGTAGCCGTCGCCACGAACTTGTGTACGCCGGAGGCCAGCGAAACCGTCTTGACGGTCCAGTGAGCCTGAGCGTCCGCCGTTCCGGAGCCGAGCAACCTAGCGCCCTCGTAGACCGCGATCTTGCTGCCTGCTTCGGCCGTTCCGGAAACAAGCATCGTGTTGTTCGATCCAAGACCATCCGAAACAATCTTCGGTGCGGTTGGCACGACCGTGTCGATGGTGATCGAAGATGCAGCGGAAGCCGAACTGCCATTCCCGGCAGCGTTGGTCGCCTTGGCCGAGAACACATGCTTGCCATCGGCGAGTTTCGTCGTCGTGTACGACCAGTTGCCATCGGCTCCCACGCCAACCGTGCCCAACTTCGTACTTCCGTCATAAATCTGCACCGTGCTTGCAGATTGGGCTTTTCCGGAGATCACAAGTTGCTTGGCATTCGTTATATGGTTACCGGGCAGCGCTGTGTCCGGAGATACCGAAACGATACTTGGCGCGGCAGGAACGGGTGGCACCTCGACGATGAACGGCTCGGCTCCAAGATAGAACGAGACCTGTTGCATGCCCGCCACCGTCTTCAGCGCGCTTGAGCTGACGATCGGATTGTACAAATTGACGTGCTGTTGGCTGCTCGCAAATGTGACCGTCACGAGAGATTTTTGAACGGTGAGATCAGTCTTTCCATCTGAAATCGCTACACCACTGTTCCAGACGATGATTTCAAACGTACCATCCGACTTCTGCAGCAGCATCGACGAGGCGGTGGACGGTAATCCGGAAATTGAATAGCTCAGCGCTCCCAGTTTGGACGAACCGGTGCCCGGATCAGCCAAAATGCTGGTCAGGTTGTGAATGTCTACCGCCGCGGGCTTCGTGCTGCCATCAGCACGAAAAAGTCCGAAATGCGCTTCGCGATCGTGAGCCCCGCCGGCCTCGTCCATGAGGTCGTAAAGAAACGTCTTGGCGACGCCGCTCTTGTACGCGTCCAGCAAGAGATTGGTATCGATGATTCCCTGGGCGTACTCCGACGCGACGCCGGAGTGCGAGCTGCCATATCCAGAACTCGATATGCCTCCCTCGGTAATATAGATGCTTCGATCTGGATTTGTCTGTCGAGCCAGCGCAACCTCCGCTGCAAGTGTCGCTTGCAACTGCTCACCGACACCGGCGTAGACATGCAAATTGGAGGCATCGACGTAGCGGCTTTCGTTGGGCAGCGAACCGCTGATCGACCATAGTCCCGCAGTCGAGGATGCGACCACGGCAACACCCTTCAGCACGCTGTTGGACTGAACCGCTGCATTGAGCGCTGCATCTACCGCAGCGCTCCATTGAAGATTTCCGCAGGAATCCTTGCCGTTGTAGTACCAATGGTTGATGTTGTATTCGTTAGCCCCCTCCAAAGCGATGACGCTACCAGGGACGAGCTTCTGCAACTGCGCAGCATTCTTTACGTCGGCAGCCACGTCGATGACGCCGGCGCCCGCCCAAGTGTACTGATTGGCGAGCTGAAGATCGAATTTGATGCCCGCTTTTGCGAGTGTCACAAAAGCCGAGAACGTCCAATCGAACGGCGTTCCGTCTCGGATCTGGTTGACACCAAGATAGGATAGCTCGCGGAGGATCGACTTTATATCAGTCCAATTTGGCGCCCCGGAGTCGACGTGGGTCGCGACGCCAACAGAGCGCAGGAAGCCGAGCGCACTACCGGCTTGAACACTGGGCATAACGTAGATTCCGTTGATCTAACCGACGGCTGTACAGAAAACATGGTTAATATTGGTTAATAGTCGGTCAGCGTTCCGAAATCAATTGCGGCGGCATGCCGCCAGGATCTGATCCAATCAGCGATCAGGCACGCTCGCATCAAGCCAATAGGCAGACTCCCGCGAAGACGACATTCGAAGCCAAGTATACTCGGTCTTCAACTCGATTGGCGTCAGCTAGGAACTCAGGTTGTCCAATACAAACTTGCGCTGATCTATCGCAGCCACGAGGACCAGATGGTGCTCTCCGGTCTTCATCTTGACGTTCGCCAACTGGAGGGCGGAGGAAGGCCATCCCATTCTCAGGAGCTGATGCCGTTTGGTGATTGCATAATCGTAGCAGTAGCCGCAATGCGGCATAACGAGCCAACGCTCGTTTGGCAACGCGGTTTGCAGAAATGGATGGGGCAGGATCTCAGAATTCACCAACTGGTTCATCGCGTCAAGATTTCGCAACTTCTTTTCCGCGGAGCTCTTGGAAAAACTTTCGAACGCGGCCTTCTCAACGCAATCATCCAGATGGACATGACAAAACAGGGTGAAGCCCAACGGAGGCAATGCGGTCGCGCGGTGCGGGACGTATGCGAACGCATTGTCACCACTCTGTGACAAGGCCGTCACAACAATGATCGCCATCATCTTGTTTCCAGCCAGCATTCGCGTCCGCCTGTGGAGGCTTATATTGCCAAACTAAACAGCGGTGGGTTGGCGGAAGAAGAGCGAAAAATACCTAGACTTTGTGCAAGCAACTGCTTCAAAGTTGTTCAGAGTGTTTCCAAGTTGTGGTTTTTCAATGAGACAATCGCTGACCGCGCTGTTGATCACGTCGACCCTGACGGTATCCGGGTGCTGCGCTATTGGAGGTTGTCCAATGCCGGAACTCACCACCGCGGCGGAAGGCAATCCGGACGGGCTTAACGCAATCGAGACAACCGAGAACCAGCCAATCGATTCCGCCCCAAGCAACACCGCTCAGAAGAACCACAACGCGATCTCGTCGCGAAAGCGGGCGACCAAGATCGAACCATATTCGTGGGAATGGCTCGCGCAGGAGAATGCAAGAAAACGCGCGGATGCGGCGCGAGTATCGCGCATGCTTACGATTTGCCAGGATTGCAAGTCCGACGCTTCCAGCCGATAGCCGCCTGGCTTCCTACCTGAGGATGAAGTGCTGGATGTCCTGGATGTGGACGTCCTGGGCGATGGCGGCCTGGTCCGGCAGGACGTGATTGTCGTCACCGATAGGCTGCGCGCTGGCCGTAGCCTGCACGTGGAAGTCCCCTTCCCCGGTGTAGCTGTCGTGCTGGGCCAGTGGTGTCGTCACCGACGCTGCCGCCGGCGCGGGCGCAAAGTTGAAGCCGCTCATCGGCGGGTCAATCACCAGGGTGCCGCCAGCGCCGTCGCTCGAGAGATTGAACGTCGAGTGGGTATAGTCCCCCACCAGCGTCAGTTGGGCGGTATGGTTCTGGGCATCGGTGACGGTCAGCAGGCCCCCCGAGGTGTCTCCGGAGAACGAGACCTTCGTCCCGGTCCCATAGGCAATGTCCCGGAGATCGAGGATGTCCGAGCTGTTCGGGTTGCCGTCGCCTGACAGGCCGTAGATCTTCCCGGTGAACTGCGTCGACTTGTCCAGGATCAGCGTGCCGGTTACCGCCTTGAACGTGATCGAGCCGGAGACCGCCCCCGTGAGCTCGAGAGACGCTCCGGCCGCGATGGTCGCGGCCTGGCTCATATTGGCCAGATCGAGCGCGAGCTTGCCGGTGACGTCGATGACGGTCGATGCGGTATTGATCACGCCATCGCCGTTGAGATCCTGATGGAACAGCGTTTCCATCGCCTTGAACGCGGCACTGCTGCCGGACACGCTGCTGAGCAGGTCGCTGGTCCAGTTGCCGTTCTTGTCGACGCTCCAGACCGTATAGAGGCCGGTCGAGGAGTTCTTCCAGGCGACGTCGTATCCGGTCGCCGTCGTCTCGACACCCAGCGGCTTCCAGGCACCGAACTGACCGTCCACGAACGTCACGCCACCGTACTTCAGCAGCAATCCCGCCTCGCCCGACGCCGGGGTCAGGAGGTAGTTGCTGCCGACCTGGGACAGGCTGGTGTCCCCGATCGATTCGATCGTCTTGGTCGCGGTGCCCCCGGACGGCGCGGCCGGAACTCCGATGGTGCCGTCGCCATTGAGGTCCTGGTTCAGAAGGCCCTCAATCGCCTTGAACGCAGTGTTGCTTCCCGACACGTTGCTGAGCAGGTCGCTGGCCCAGTTGCCGTTCTTGTCGACGCTCCAGACAGTATAGAGCCCCGAGGACGTGTTCTTCCAGGCGACGTTATATCCGGTCGCCGTCGCCTCGACGCCAAGCGGCTTCCAGGCACCGAACTGGCCGTCCACGAAGACGACGCCGCCGTACTTCAGCACGAGATCGGTACCGCCGCTCGACAGATAGAAGTTCTTGCCGACCTGCACCAGGTTCACGGACCCGGCCGATTCGATCACCGTTCCGATCACCGGATCGAAGGTGCTCGAGAGCTGGCTGACGTTGCCGGCGGCATCGGTCGCCGTTGCCACGAAATGGTGCGCACCGACCGTCAACGAGGCGGTCTGCACGCTCCATCTACCCTGGGCATCGGCCACGCCCGTGCCGAGCAGTGTCGAACCTTCGTACAACGCGACCTTGCTGCCCACCTCCGCTGTGCCGGAGACGACCGTCGTGTTGCTCGCACCAACGACATTCGACACGATCTTCGGCGCGGTCGGCGCAACCGTGTCGATCGTCACCAGCAGCGCACCAGAAGCCGCGCTTGCATTCCCGACGGAATTGACCGCCTTGGACGAGAACGAATGGTCGCCATCGGTCAGAACGCCGGTCGCAAACGACCATGCACCGTTGGCATCGGAGGTAACCGTCCCGACCAGCTTCGTGCCGTCGTATATCTGAACCGTACCGCCCGCCGAAGCCGTCCCGCTCAGAGTCAGCTGGTTCGC
>NZ_JBXAPN010000023.1:0-3796 GCF_058803975.1 Bradyrhizobium sp. GW821-FHT13H06
ATCGGCTGCATTCTTTTCGCACGGGTGGGGGGATAATCCGAAATTTCAAGCGAGCTGACATCCGACCGGTCCGCAGGCGGCATACGCCTAAACGTCCAGAACGGAAAAATTTCGGAGGGCGCGCAAATAGCGCTAAACGGAGGTTAGGTCAGGATGAGTGACGGTCAGAGCCGGATCGATGCCAATCAATTCAGGACCACGCTGTTTGACGCCGCGACGGGAGCGCCGGTCTACTACTTCGACGGCACGGCGATCTACGACACCGAGCGTCGGCACTTCTATCGCGACCATCAGGTCGTCTACGACAACAACGGCCAGCCTGCGTATTGGGTGGATGCCCAGACCGGCTTCATGCTGCCCTATGCGGGCACTGGCCATCGGCCGCTCTATATGGACGCGGTCTTCGCGCAACCGGAGTTCAAGCAATTATGCGATCAAGAGGACGCCAGTCAGCTGCAGCAGCTGACATCAAGATTGTTTCCGGAGTACGCGACAGATCGCGACGGCTCCAACCGCCGCCAGAGCTGACGGTCGCCGAGAAGACCTTGTTTCGGCAGATCGTCGCCGCCGCCGACGAACGGCACTTCACGGCCAACGACAGCCCGCTTCTGATCTCGTTCGTGCAGGCGACATTGTCCGCCCGCAAGCTCGCGGGTCACGTCAGCCATGATGAAGCGTGGCATCGGGCGGTGCGGCTGCAGGCGAGCCTTGCCACCAAGCTGCGATTGACGGTGCAGTCGCGCACCGACCCGAAGACGATCGGCCGCCGCCTGCCTGAACACGACGGCCCACAGCCATGGGAAACCGAGGAGGATTGATCATGCGCCCACAGTCACGCGGTCGCCGCAACACCGACTGGATTGAAAAGTATTGCCGCGTGCCGAGCGGACCGCAGCGCGGCGCCAAGGTGCAGCTGACGTTGGCCGAGGTCGAGATCGTGCGCCGGATTTACGATGAAGGCGAAGCCGTGCCAGTGACCGGACCGCTCGCGGCCTATCTGGCGCTGCTGCATGTCTGCGGCGTCGAGCATGGCGGCGCGCTGCCAGCGGTCGAAGCGGATATCTTCAGCGTATGGGGCGCGACATCCGAGACGCTGCGCGATGTGCTGAAGCGCGAAGGCGAGATCATCATCTGTCCGGAGCTGGGCACGTGCTTTCCGAGCAAGGCGGCGTGAGCGGTATCCGACGATCGGAAACCGACTGACAGGTCTCGATCTTTTTGAAAAGCTGCGACATTGCCCACCCTCGATCCCCGCGCCATCGATATGCTCGGCCAGCGCTGTCATCGGCTGGTGGTCGAGGCGCATGCCGGATCGTACATCAAGGGCAACAGACATCAGGCGTTATGGTCGTGCCGCTGCGACTGCGGCCAGCGCGTCATCGTGACCGGCTGGGCACTGCGCAGCGGCTGGACCAAGTCATGCGGCTGCGCGCGGGTGGATGCGAACAGACGCCGTGCCCGTTTCAAAGGAAGATCAAGATAGGATTCCTATCTTGAAAAGAGTTGCTCAATCGGAAGTAGGCACGAAGGTGACAATGTAACGTTCGTTTTGGAGGATGATCCCATGAGCGATGCCAGCCTGCCCCATTGCAAGCGAACCGGCGACGGGCGCGGATCAAGGTTGTATTACAACCTTGATCCAAGCGAACCGGAGCCGCTTCGATCAAGAGTGATATTATAACTCTTGATCCTTCGACGGTCAGCCGATGCCAACAACGAGTTGGCGGATTTCAACCAACTTGCTCGCAGTCACCTACGGATGTTCATCCCAAAATTGGGACAAAGCCATGAGCGATGCCAGCCTGCCCCATTGCAAGCGATGCGGCGAAACCGAGTACGCCTGCCGCTGTTTCGATGACGACACCTGCTGCAGCTGCGGCTGCAAGCTGAGCCGTGAGGCCATCGAGGCCGGGCGCGAGGAGTGCTTCGATTGCTACGCTGAAGCGCAGGGCGATTAGGAAGATTGGTCCTGTACCGTGGTACAGGAGCATGGTGCGGCGATCATCCTGTACCACGGTACAGGATGACCCGATCCTGAAGCGCAGGGCGATTAGAAAACGGAGCGCATTGCCGTTTTAATTCAACGAGGTGCTTGGGAGAGTGGTTACCACGGCAACCACACTCAACTGGCCGAGCGCGCGCAATGGTGGTGGCACGAAAGGTGCCGGAAACGGCACGATACGTTCCAGTCGCCCGGTCCTATTCGGCGTCTCATCCAAGACAACAATCACGCGCGTGATTTATTTGATCTGGCGCGGAAGGCGACACAAGAGCACGGTGGGGATCATTGCTCAGAGCACCGGAACAGCAAGAATGACAATGTACAAGTTGCTGTTCCGGCACCCACTGGCAATTCTGTCGAAGCGACGACCCGCCGCTTGCGAAAGCTCACGACAAACCCATTTAGGTCATTCTGGCCTATAAAATCAGAGGTGCTCTCGCACTGCGCATTCGCGTTTAGCTCTATCTAGACTCTCGCTTGGTCTGATGTCAGCTTAATTGACAAGCGACTGGCGTGCGAGGTGATGCGATGGCAGACAACACCATTTTACATAACGGCACGACCATCAAGGACACCGACAAGATCGAGCGCTTGAAGCCTCTCAATTACGGCAAGTCCCACGGCAATGCGGTCAGGGTTCACTACAACGACGACACTTATCGCGAGTACGATGATCCCGATGGCAGCCTCTATGCTCTGCTGTCGGACATGTTGAAAAAGCGTCGTTAACGACGCATTTCGATTTCCGGCGCGAATGATGTGGCATGCGAGGTGGCGCGATGAAAAGCAAAAAATTCGACAGCGTCAAAGACTGCGTGAGCGATATCTTGAGCACCAAGCTTGACGACAATCAGGTCGTGCTCACGCCCGCGATGTGGCAACCGGATGATCATGGCGGCAAGTACTGGTATTTCATCATCGGTTTTAGCGAGCATGGAAGGTTTTTCGTCGAGCAGCTTGTCATGCGGGAGCCACCGGACCCGCCGCTATCCGACACGCTCATGAGTGCGTTCGATACCGTGATCCATCTTCGAAAGAACGATGACCGCGACGCAATCATCGCCGAACTGCGGCGACGGAATGTGATTGTGCACGACATGGATGATGAGCTGGCAGCGATCCGGCTTTGCGAGCGCTTGTGGCCTTGTGAGAAGACCACCCGAATTCGCAAGGCAGTTGAACAAGAACGGAAGCAAGCATGACCACGCGGCGAGCGGCGCGTAAAATCTCAAGGCAGCTCAACGCAACAGCGCATCACGAGGCCGGGCATGCGGTCATTGCCCGCGTGCTCAGATGCGGCGCTTGGCTCGCCCGGTGCTGCAATCGACGATGCGGCGGTCGCTTCGACTTGTTCGGAAAGAATGCACCTTTCTTAGCGTTAAGAAGGGTGGAACGGAGAGGCGTGAGCCGAGGGTTCTGCACAAAAAACTGCCCCGATTGTGCTTTCGGGGCAGCTGCATTTTGACTGTCTATTATCGGACGGTTGGATCACGCCGCCTTGCGCAGCCCCGCATCCGCCGTCCCGACGATCCGCCGCAGCTCGGCGGCCCATGCATCGAGCACGGCGCGCTTGCGCTCGACCGTGATGCGGGTGGCCTTGTTGTAGACCTTGCGCGTGACCGCTGGCAGCGGCTTGCCGTTCTCGTCCTTGCTGGCCTGATGATCGAGACAGAGCGCGATGCTGCTGTCCGGCAAACCCAGCTCGCCGCACATCGTCGCCGCCGTCCGTCGCAGATCGTGCGGCGTGAACGGTGCGATGCCAAGCAGTTCGCAGATGCCCAGCGTGCGCGGCAC
>NZ_JBXAPN010000024.1:0-2958 GCF_058803975.1 Bradyrhizobium sp. GW821-FHT13H06
CAGGACGCGGGGATCAATCATCATCGTGGCAAGTCCGACCAATGCACACCGATGCCGTTGCGGCGCTTCGGTTCGGCGACGTCGAGCCGCAGCTGCTGCAGGCCGCGCTGGAAGGCCGCGCGTGCGTCGCGCTCGATGGCGACTTCCGGCCTGCTTCTGATCATGCCTTTGGCGTCGGTAAAGCTCAGGCCCAGTTCGCTGACGGCCTGCCGCGCCATTTCCTTCCGGTCCCACGCCTCGCCACATGCCGTCAGCAATCGCAGCTGGTGCGATTCCAGACCGGGCGCGATGTCGCTCCACCATGCCTGCGTTTCCGGCTGCAGATGATCGGGCGGATCGATCGGGTTGACACGACGGTCAGCGGCGGTCGTGCGCCGTCGCTGTGCGGTCGCCATGATTTCGGCGCTGGATCGTGGGCCACGAAGTCCCATTTCTCGGAATCCCCTTTTTGCCTCGCGCGCGGAAATTTCCAAAACCTATTAACTGTCAATACGCCCTGCGGACCGGTCGGATGTCAGCTCGCTTGAAATTTCGGATTATCCCCCCACCCGTGCGAAAAGAATGCAGCCGATGCCCGCGTTCTGGAGCGTCCAACGAACATCGGCTGCCGACTGATCGTGACCTGACCGAGAGGAAGCAGGGCACGACCGGCCATCTCAGGATCGAGCTGCACACGTTGGCGTGCTCGCCGTGCAGCTCGACACCCATCAATTCACTTGACCAACAGCATCAGCAGCGGCGTCGCGCTCAAGTTCGCTCGCCAGCTGCCGAAACGTATGAGCCAACACACGACGATCGGTCGCATCAACGACTAACGACTGTGCGCCTGTTGCCAGCGCGATGCTTGCGCGCCGCGCGTCGAAGTCCTCGAATGACAGCACCGCGACCAGAAACGAGAAGATGTTCTGCGCATCAGGCGCGATTCGATGATCAGGCATGGTGACCTCGCTTCGGCCATGCCGCGACGATCTTGCGCCCGCTGCGCAGCTCGATGTCGTCGGCCAAACTGGAAACATCGGACGCCAGCGCGTTGACGATCTCGCGCAAATCCGCGACCTCGCCTCGCAGTGCAGCCAGCTCGGCCCTCAGTGCATCTGACGCGTTGTCCTGCCGCTGGGTCAGCTCCTTGTGCATCCGCGCTTCATTGCGCGCGGTCTCCGAGCCGAGCACGCGCGTCAAAAGATCGACAGCGCGGGCGACCTGTTCGTTGACGTGTTGATCCGCATGCCGCATCACCGCGTTCGCGAGCGTCACATCGGCCTGCCGCTGCGTCGGCTTGCGCTGCTGTGCTGCAGGTGGTGTCCATTCCGGCGCTGCGCCACGTGCACGGCGCTCGGCCATGTCGGCGAACGTCTCCGCGTTCTCGGCCTGTAGTCGCTCCATCAGATTTAGCCGCTGTTGCCTGTTCATCGTTAGTTGTCCACTGTCGCCAGCTCGTGATTTTCGATCAGGTCCGCGAGATCGCGCAGCATGTTGGCGAGGTGCAGTCGTTCGATCGACGGCAGCTTCTGCACCATGTAGGCCGTCACGCCTGCCATCTCGCGTACACAACGAATGGCATCGCGGTCTCGCTTCATGATCGCGATGATCAGCGCTTCGATCCTGCCGGAATTTGTCACCACGCCACTCCGGGAATTGTCTGCACCGCGCCGGGCACCAGCACGCCCCAGCAACAGCGCAAGCGAAGTTTGAGCAGCAGCAAGTTTTGTTGCCATGCGCTGAGTGTAGGTGCGGCCACGCTGTTCGGTGAGCCTGCTGTCGAGATCGCCAGCGGCGTTGCGCTTTCGAAATGCGCGGTCGCGACCTCGGAGGTTTCGATCTCAGACACGCCGGAATAGCCGCTTGCAATCCCCATCGGGTCGATACCGACAATGGTGCCTGCGGCCAGCGCCGGGGTGCCGATGATGTCATTGCTGAAGCGCGGACCGGCCAGCAGCCGCAGCGCCAGCGCCTGCGAGCTGTTGGCCACGATGACCATGCGCTCGGGATCGGCGCCTGCCGTCGCCATCGCGGCGGCGATCGTGCGCAAGTCTTCGGTCATCCCGATCAGGCCGGTGGATGCGCTCGCCGCCAGCGGCGCCACGCCGTTGAGCAATCCGGCTGGGCGATCGTCATCAGCGGCGACGGCATCGAACACGACCGCATCGAGCGACTTGCCCGCCTGCTCGCTGAGCACGCGGCCGATCAGCGTGGACGCGGTTTCCGGCACCGCGAATTCGAGTTCACCTGTCACCGCCGTGCCGAGAAGCATCTTGCGGGTCGGACCGAGCGTGGCCAGCGCCGTGGTGCCCATTGCCACCGGCATCGGCTTGCCTTCGCCGACGAACACCGGCTGCGGTGCGACGATGCTCGGCACGCTGAGCAGATGAACACCATCCATATCGACCCGCGTGGCCGCGCTGAAGGCACGCACCGCCGCGCTCATTGGCGTGAGGCCCGACAGGAACAGCCACTTGCTCGCGGTCTGAATGTCCGCCATCGCTGTCGGCGTGACCGCAGCCTTGGCGATCAGCGCGGCTTGATGGTCATGCTGCCAGTGCTGTCGCAGAATTCTATCGGGATGCTGCCCGGTCAGTCGGCCGACCGCGACCGCCGCGAGCCCGCGCGAGATTGAACGGGTGCGGCGAAACTGTTCGAGCTTCGGACTGATCATGTCGGCGGTGGCGGTGGTCATCACGGTGCCCTCGATGGAGTGGCCGTGAGCATCTGCCTGCGCGGAGTCGGCGGGAAGGGCCTCTAGGGGAGTGCGGCACTCCCCTAAGCCACCACCACCCGCCACACCGCAGAGCCCAGCTCCGTCAGCGGCTGGCGGACGATTGACAGCCCGTCGTAAGGCCCGGCCATCCGCTGCAGCACCTTGCCGATCTGTTTGGCGCTCTTACCCGCCAGCGCGGCGCTCAGCCGTTCGTCGTGACCTCGCGCCATGATGTCGGCCACCGTGAAGCAACCGTCGCTGAA
>NZ_JBXAPN010000025.1:0-2759 GCF_058803975.1 Bradyrhizobium sp. GW821-FHT13H06
TGCGCGTTCCAGCCGATCGTGATCACCGATTCCAGGCGATCGTGATCACCCATTCCAGAGCATCGTGATCACCACTTCCAGCCGATCGTGATCGCTATTTCCAGCGATCGAGATCGGGGACAACCGGGAGGCACGCACCGCTGACAGTCTGCAACCTGGCTACCTTGGTCTTTTGCCCAACCGCAGAGGATCGAGATGCCGACAGAGAGACTGTCCATGCGCCACATTCGTGAAGTTCTACGCCTGCACTACAGCGTCGGCATGTCGCAGCGCGCCGTTGCCCGCAGCCTCGGCTTGGCCCAGGGCACGGTCAGCAAGTACCTCAACCGAACCCGCCGCGCCGGCCTGACCTGGCCGTTGCCACCGGAGCTGGATGACGATGTCCAGCTCGAGAACCGGTTGTATCCGCCGCCCTCCGATCTGCCCAGCGACGAGCGTCCGCAGCCGGATTGGGCGCTCGTGCATCGCGAGCTGCGACGCCCGAGCGTCACGCTGATGCTGCTGTGGGAGGAGTATTGCGACGCAAACTCCGACAGCTTCAGCTATTCGTGGTTCTGCGAACGCTACAAGGAATGGGCCGGCCGCCTGAAGCCGACCCTTCGCCAGGTCCATATCGCCGGCGAGAAGCTGTTCGTCGACTATTCCGGCCACACCATGGAGGTGGTTGACGGGCTCAGCGGCGAGGTGCGCAGCACGCAGGTTTTCGTCGCCGTTCTCGGCGCCTCGAACTACACCTACGCCGAGGCCAGCCTCAGCCAGAGCCTGCCGGACTGGATCGGCTCGCACGTTCGGGCATTTGCCTATTTCAGCGGTGTGGCCCGGCAGACGGTGAGCGACAATCTGAAGGCCGGTATCACGCGGGCTTGCTTTCACGAGCCGATGGTCAACCGGACCTATGCCGATCTCGCCCGCCACTACCGCACCGCCATCGTTCCGGCGCGGCCGTATCGTCCGCGCGACAAAGCCAAGGTCGAAGTCGGGGTCCAAATCGTCGGGCGATGGATTCTGGCGCGCTTGCGCAACCGCCGCTTCTTCTCGCTCGCCGCCCTTAACGAGGCGATCTACGCGCTCCTTGCCGAGCTGAACGATCGGCCTCTCCGGAGCTGGGGGCGAAGTCGGCGCGAACTGTTCGAGGAGCTCGATCATCCCGCGCTCACCCCCTTGCCGGATGAACCGTACGAGTATGCCGAGTGGAAGCGCTGCCGGGTCAATCTCGATTATCACGTCGAGATCGCCAAGCATTACTACAGCGTCCCTCACAACCTCGTGCATCAGGAGGTCGAGGCTCGCATCACCCAAAAGACCGTCGAGATATTTCTCCGCGGCAAGCGGGTGGCCTCGCATCTGCGCAGCACGTTGCCGCATCGCCCGACCACGATTCCCGAGCATATGCCGAGCTCACATCGCCGCTATCGCGACTGGACCCATGAGCGCATTCGTTCCGAAGCCGCCAAGGTCGGTCCCGATGCTCAGACGCTGATCGACGTCATCCTGCGGTCGCGGCCGCATCCGGAACAAGGCTTCCGCTCCGCCATCGGCATTCTCGGGCTGGTCAAGCGCTACGGCCAGGAACGCGTCGATGCCGCTTGTGCCCGGGCCCTCCTGCTCAACGCCCGTTCGTACAAATCGGTCGCCGCGATCCTCAAGAACGGCACTGACAGAACTGCTCCTCCCGCCGAGGAGGCGCCCATCCTCTTCCACACCAACATCCGTGGCCGCAGCTATTACAATTGATCAGGAGAGATCAGCATGCTCATTCACCCGACCGTCGATCGCTTGCGCGCACTCGGCCTCGCCGCCATGGCCGATACCTGCGTCGAACTGCAGAACAATCCCGAGGCGGCCGAGATGCCGCACGCCGATTGGCTCGGCCTCCTCGTCGATCGCGAGGTCACTGCCCGCGACAACCGCCGCCTCACGCGCCGCTTGACCGGTGCCAAGCTCCGTCAAGCCGCCACCATCGAGAATGTCGACTATCGCACTGCCCGTGGTCTCGATCGTTCGCTCTTCCAGAACCTCGTCACCTGTCAATGGATCCGTGACAGCAACCACCTGGTCATTGTCGGCCCAACCGGCACCGGCAAGTCCTGGCTTGCCTGCGCGCTCGGCAATAAGGCCTGCCGCGACGGCTTTTCCGTCCTCTACAAGCGAACATCCCGCCTGTTCGCCGATCTCGCCCAGGCGCGCGGCGAAGGCCGTCTGGTGCGACTGATCGCGGCCCTGGAGCGCGTCAATCTCCTCATCCTCGACGACTGGGGACCCGAACCGCTCACCGCCGACCAGCGCCGTGATCTGCTTGAGATCGTCGATGATCGCTACGACAAGGGATCCCTGTTGATCACAAGTCAGGTCCCCGTGCCACAATGGCATGACGTCATTGCCGATCCCACCCTTGGCGATGCGATATTGGATCGCATCATTCACAATGCGCACCGCATCGAGCTCAAAGGCGACAGCCTGCGCCGTCAGGCCGGCGAAAAGAAAAAACCATGATCGCATCACGCGCGATCGCCCCGCCGGCCCACAGGCCCCTCCCGCGCGCGTCGCTCCGTCGCTCGTGGGGGCACTCCGCGTCGCGCGCGGGTCCCTCCCATGGACCGCCGCGTCGATCTCCAAACCAACCCGCCAGCCTTGACGAGGAGGCCATTTCCAGCACACTTAAACCCGTCAGCCGTGTTCGCCTCCGAACCTGATCACGATCAGTGGAATCCGTGATCACCATCGCCTGGAACACCTGATCACCATCCCTGGAATACGCA
>NZ_JBXAPN010000026.1:0-2151 GCF_058803975.1 Bradyrhizobium sp. GW821-FHT13H06
GAGACTTGCGTGATGTAGTCCTCGCGTCGGGGCGGACGCGAAGTGCCTTGCACCAGATCATACGTCGCCATGTCAGTCCTCCTCTGCGGTGTTGAAGTCGTCGGGGTGGATGTCCCATTGCTCGAACGTCGCCGCGAGCTTGCGATCGGCCTTGGCCAAGCGTTCGACCGCCGCGACGGTCTTGGCACTGGCAAGCGCCTTGGCAATCCCGAGTTTGTTGCAGGCGTTGGCCGCCTCACGACAGATCAGCCGCGCCATGTCGAAGGCATGCAGCGTTTCTTCGAGCAGCCACCGCGCATCGTCCCAGCGAAACCATTGTCCCCACTTCGCGACGAAGCGCAGATCGGCGGCGTGGCGATCGGCAAAGATCAGTGACAGAAATTCCTCGGAATTTGCCGGTGCAATCGCTGCGCCCGCTGGCCGTGGAGGTGCCTTTTCATTCGATGCGGTCTTCTTCTCGTTCGCAGTCTTCTTGATCCAGCTCTCGCACATCCCGCGAATGCTGCGACTGCCTCCACATTCCTCGCGCTTCCAATTCCACCGCTCGCCGTATTTGCCAGCAGCGGCTTTGGTGGCGGCCAGCACCAGCGCGACCACGTCATCAAGCGGCATGCCTGCGTTCAACAGTGAGGCGGTGACGGCAAGTTGCGTCGCGTGGATGCTGCTGTCGCCGCCGCCCATGTACATCATGGCGTTCAAGCGCTTCTCAGCATCGATCGGCGGCTTGAAGGTCTTGCTATACTTAGTGAAATCGTTGTCCTCGCCTGCGGTGATCGCTTGCGGGCGATCGATGCGCAAAATCACCGGGCTCTGTTCGGAGAACCACTCCTCAAGATCATCGAGTTCGTAACGCTTGTCGCTATCGTTGACGACCTCGACCTCGACCCAGCCCTCGTTCTTGCTGTTGTGCGTGCCCGGCAATCGCATCACGCGCGAGACCTCGCACACCTGCAGATCACCGCCGACCAGATCGGCGAGTAGCTTTAATGCGGCCTCGATCCGTTCGATGTTCGGCTGGGTCTCGATCGCCTCCTTGAACAGCCAGTAGCAGTGCAGCCCATGTCCTGAGAACACGACGGTGCTCGGTGGATATTTCAGCCGCGTCGCCAGCTTGCGCTCGACATCGGCACGGCTGTCATCGATATCCTTGAAGTCGATGTCGGCGTGCAGGCCGATGGTCTGAACGATGTTGGCCTTGGCGCGCTTGGCGTCACGCTTCACGATGCCGACGCAGAAGAACAGGCCGCGCTTGGGCCGGTCCCACTTGGCGACAAACTTCGCGATGTCTGACGGCAGCCGCGTGGCGACGTGGCGCTCGCCCGGCTCGGTGTCGTCGTCGCGCTCATTGGGGAATGAGCTGATGTAGATCGGCAACTCGCTGACGGCGCCAAACATCGCCGCGATGAAGGCGGCGGCGGTCTGGCCTGCTACATTTCCCGTAGCACCCGATTGATCGCCGCTGGCAGGTGTGCTATGGATGCCGTCATCGCTGCTCGCGATATCGACATCCACCGCGCTCGCTGTGCTATCAGCGGCGCGGCTTTTTCGTTGAGACATGGGTCATCGGATTCCATTGTTGGTGGTTGTCAATTCCCTTGACATCCAAAAGCAAAAAGCCCCGGACGATGCCGGGGCTTTTTTTGCGTTCATGTCGGTTGGGGTCGCGGCTTTGGCCCTCTGCCCCGGCCACGGGCGGGATTGAAGTGCGGGTCACTCTCGCGGATGGTCCTCTGCCATCTGACGATCTCGTCAAGAAACCATGCGCAGCGGTTGGCCGAGAGGTGAACCGGTGCCGGAAAATCGCCCTTCCGGACCATCCTGTGCAGCGTGGCGCGGGAAAACGGGATGATCTTCAAGACCCCAGCTTCATTCAGCATCGGTTCAAGCGCGGCGTCAGCGGCCGTCTCGACTTCCATGTGCGGCAGGATGGTCATCGCGAGTCTCCATGCTAATACTCGCGATATCTAATCGGCACCTCGCGGGCGCGGGAAGATCACGCCATGCATTTTATGCCTGATAAGTCATTTTTAGCCTGATAACTTTCCATGGGCAGTCTCAGCCAATCTCGCGCCGCCGCTGTACTGAGACTAGGGCCTATTGGGGCCCAGCCGCTGGAACCAAGCGAAAACACCGGGAAAAACGGCCTTGACG
>NZ_JBXAPN010000027.1:0-1799 GCF_058803975.1 Bradyrhizobium sp. GW821-FHT13H06
CCGACCAGCTTCGTGCCGTCGTATATCTGAACCGTACCGCCCGCCGAAGCCGTCCCGCTCAGAGTCAGCTGGTTCGCGGCCGTGATGTGGTCACCCGGAACACCGGTGTCGGGGACGAACGAGACGACCGTCGACCCCGAACCGTTTGAAGCCTCAAGCACGGCCGTCGCAACGCGGATGGCCGGTGCTGCAAGGACCGCCGGTATCTCGATGATGATTGGTTCGGCTCCCAATGAGAAAGTAACCGAACTCGCATTGCTGATGGTCTGAAGGGCGCTCGAGCTGACGATCGGATCGTACAGATTGATGTATTGCTGTGACGACCCGAACGTCACCTTCACGGTAGACAGAGTCGGCTTGATATCTGCCTTTCCGTTCGAGATCGTGGCGTCTCCATTCCAGATCACGAGCTCGAACGTTCCGTCCGACTTTTGCAAGAGCATCGAAGATGCGCTGCTCGGCAGCCCGGAAATGTCATAGGCCAGCTTTCCCGGTGAGGCATTGCCATTGCCGGGATCCGCCAGAATGGTCGTAAGATTGTGAATGTCGACGGCCACCGGCTTGGCCGTCCCGTCAGCGCGAAAAAGACCAAAATGAGATTCCTGATCGGTCGCCGAGCCGGCTTCATCCATCAGGTCGTAAAGGAAGGTCTTCGAAACACCGTGCTTGAACGCATCCAGAAGGGCGTTGGTATCGACGATGCCCTGCGTGTATTCCGATGCGACGCCCCACGTCGAACTGCCGTAGCCCGAGCTGGAGATGCCCGCTTCGGTGATATAGACCTTGCCGTTGGGATCAGTCGTCTTGGCCAGCGAAATTCCGGCGATCATCGTGTCGTGCAAATTCTCGCCTACGCCAGCATAGACGTGCCAGTTCGAACTGGTGACATAGCTGCTCTCGTTGGGAAGCGCCCCATTCAGCGACCATGCCCCGCCCGTAGAAGAGGCGACGATGTCGACCCCGGCGAGCACAGGCGTTGCGAGAACGGCCTTGCTGATGGCGGCATCCACCGCCACGCTCCAGTTGAGGTTGCCGTAAGAGCTCTGCCCGTTGAAGTACCAGTTGTTGATATTGTACTCGTTGGCGCCTTCGATGGCGAACACACTGCCCGGGACTGCTTTTTGCAATAGTGCCGCATTGTTTATGTCGGCCGTGACGTTGATCGCCCCGTTGGCCGCAGGGACGTATTGATTTGCAATCTGCAGATCAAACTTGATTCCGGCTTGGGCGAGAGTGACGAATGCAGACATCGTCCATGCGAAGGGCGTACCATCTCGCACTTGATTGATGCCGAGATAAGAGAGCTCGCTCAGGATGGTCTTCGTGTCCATCCAGTTGGCAGCCCCTGAATCGACGTGAGTTGCTACTCCGATCGAGTCAAGAAAGCTTTGCGTGCTCTGCGCCTGAACCTGCGACACCATTTCTCTTCTTCCCAACTACACTGGGTGCAGTGGAACACGCAGGAGTGGAGAATCAGGTTCCGCAAAGATTAGAACTTTAGCGGCAGCCATTAGACCTTTCTTAGAAGAGTCGCATTCTTAGTTTCTGTGAAACCAAACCTGTCGGAACAACGTCAAATTTTTCGCGAGATACCGCGCTCAGGACGCGACAATCGTGCAGACGAACGCATGCCCCCAGCCAAAAGCCGGGAGACTACGAGTGGTTGCATCTGACTTCCCTGGAGGAAACGTCCTTAGCAATCACTTAAAAAGGAAGTGATATAGGTCCTGGATGTGGACGTCCTGGGCGATGGCGGCCTGGTCCGGCAGGACGTGATTGTCGTCACCGATAGGCTGCGC
>NZ_JBXAPN010000028.1:0-1712 GCF_058803975.1 Bradyrhizobium sp. GW821-FHT13H06
ACAACAAGGCCACCCGCATCACGGTCGAGCGCAAGCGCGCCGTGCTCGATGCATGGGCCGCCGAGCTGCGGCGGATCATCGCGACGGCGGATGCGGGGCTGCGCAAGGCGGCGTGACGACCTTCCCCACGGTGCCGTGGGAAGGTAGCTTTCCGACAGAATTGTCCCACAGAACCGCGGGACAGTGCCCATGGCTCACGGCCGTCCCGACCAATTGGGATGGATTGATCGGGACGACCGGGCCGAACATTTCGTGACAGGCGCGCGTCACGATATTCTCGGCTCATGTCATGAGGGGTTCTTGGTCCAACCTCGCCAGCTGTTCAGCGCTCGCAATGCTTCCTCGCGCGCCTTTGCCTGCTCGGCTTCAGACAGGGTTTGGAGGTGATCTTGCCGCAGCGCCTTCGACAGCTTGCCGAACGTCACGCCGTCCATCGTAGCCCTTCCCAGCGTCTCCTGTAGGCCCTTGATGCGCTTGTTGGCTGCAGTCAGCCTCTCATCAGGCGTCTTGGGTGGTGGCTTGGGTCGGACCTTGGCGGCGTCGATACTCCTGTTCAGTCGCTCGATCTCGGCCCGCAGCCGTTCGATCTCCGCGCGCGCTTCGATCAATTGCTGTTTCGTGACATCGAGTTCGGATTTCGTGACAGGGTCTGGTTTCGTGACAGGCTCTGTCACGATATGCGAGCGCTGCGCTTGTCGCCGTTTTTGCTGCCGTTCCGCAGCTGTCATCGGCCGATCGCCGATCGGTCGCCTGCCCATCAAGGTCTCATTGGTTTCGTGACATGCGGCGCGTCACGTTACTCCTTCGGCAACGCTGGCTTTCGCTGCAGCCGCGCCCGAATTTTCTTGCTCTCGCGCTCGATGCGCAGCACCTGCATCGCCAAGGGTTTCGGCAAGATGGTCGAACGAGTTCAAATGCCTCTGGACGAATTCGCGTTCCCATTCCGGTGTCGTGTCCCAGTCGATTGCCTCGACCACCTTCATGAAGTCCGCCTTCAATGCGTCAGCGACGCGCTGTGCCCAGTCCATGACGGGCGATGGTGGCTCACGTTTGGCCATCATCGCCCTGCGACAGCTCTGAAATTGCGGAGGTGAGAGCGTCGAGCTTTTCCCCGACGTGCTTTCCGAACGCCTCGATGGCGCCCATCGTAGTCGCAGCGTCGCCGTTGCCGAGATACTTCACCCACATGGCGATGGCCTTCTGTTGCTCGGCGATCTCCAACAGTGCAAACGCGATCGCGAATTGCCCGTCACCCTTGCGCGCCTCGGCTTCGCAAAAATCCTGGATATGCATCGTCACTTACCCGCTTGCCGAATGGGCGTGACGTTCTCCGGGAACGGCAACGTGAATTTGGCGAACGGCTTGTCAGGGGCAGCGGCCTCGCACGGTATCACCGTGACCAGCACGTCACGATCGCCGTCGTTCCAGTGCAACGTCAAGATCGCACGCTCCATCAGCTGAACAAATCGCTGTTGGTTCTTTTGGATGAGCAGCCGGACTTCCGGCGTCATGTCGCCATCACCTGAAAACTGACCTTGGTCGGATCGAAGGATGGTGACGTAGTGGTCGTAATCCTTGGCGATGTCATCGGGCATGGTTGTTCCTCCGTCTTCGTGTTCTCCCGGCACACAGCAGCCCGCCCCGTTCAATCAAGAGCGGGCTGTGTAGAGCCAAAATTTTGGAAGGTGCTGCGCGTTGCCAATAAGCCTGAC
>NZ_JBXAPN010000029.1:0-1312 GCF_058803975.1 Bradyrhizobium sp. GW821-FHT13H06
TGTCCAGCGGATGGATGGGTAACAAACCAGACCGGATGGATAGGTAACAGTCGTTCATGGTTCGGTCCGCTGCGGGGCTGCGCTAGCGCAGCGCCGCAGCGTTGATGTTTTCTGGTCGACGATGCCGATCGGCATGTTGAAGAAGCGCACTTGCCATTGCCCCTCGGCGGTTTCCTCCACGGCAACTGTTTCACCAGCGAGAGCGCTGCAAAGATGGATGAGCTCGCCACGCCATTTGATCTCGCCGTTGGAGCGAACCTGGCGCACCGCCGCTCCGACCGGATAATTCGGCTCCGGAAGCCGACTGGGCATCGCACGAGGGGAAGCCTTGTAGACGCTGGCAGGTGGACGCTGCCCAAGTGCCTCATGCGGCCGTTCTTCGTTGTAGTCGCGCATAAATGCTGCGAACCGACGGGCTTGCGCGGCCTTGGTCGGCGGCGGTGGCCGCATGGCCTCCAGAAGCGTGAGGTGGAAACGCTCGTGTCGGCCATTCTGCTGCGGATGGCCGGGATCAATCCGTTCATGGCAGATGCCAAGCTTGATCCACCATACCGACAGCGCGGTCAGACCAGTGATCCCAGTCGAGGCGAACGGCGAGCCGTTGTCGGAGCGGATGATCTGCGGCAAGCCGTACTCGCGAAACGCCCGTTCCAGCAGGGGGTGGCACTCGGCATATTGCGTGCTGCCCGTCGCCGCCAAGCTAATCAAATAGCGGCTGAAGCCATCGGTCATCGTGAAGGGCTCAACGCGAGATCGGTCGCCCAGCCGGATCCAGCCCTTGTGATCGAGGGCCCAGACATGGTTGGCATGCTGAGGCACTGTCAGTTGTCCCATACGCGGCGGCGCTCGTCGCCGGACCCGACGGCTGTTCACCAGTCCAGCCCGCTTGAGAATCTCGCCTGCCGTCGAGGCTGACGGCCAATCGACATCCCCTTGACGGACCTCTAGCTTGCTGACGATCTTGCGCGGTCCCCAGCTCGGCCGCTCGAGCCGCAGCCCGACAATCGCATCCACAATGTGCTGCGGCGTCGCTCGCCCATGCACTCGCGCGGCATGGGAACGATCCTCAAGCCCGCTAGGCCCCTCCAACCGGTAGCGGTCCAGCCACTTGTAACCGGTCTTGCGGCTGATCTCGTAGCGCTCGCAGAGCTCTGTCATCGTCCACAAGCCGCTTCGCTGATCCGCTATGAAATCAATCCTCAGGTCCACTGTACAGCTCTCCCGCCAAGGCATCGGCTGATCCTCCCAGCCGACAGAGAACTGTCACCCATCCATCCGGTCTACCGTGTTACCTATCTATCCGGTCTGGACA
>NZ_JBXAPN010000030.1:0-1062 GCF_058803975.1 Bradyrhizobium sp. GW821-FHT13H06
GCCGCCGTCCGTCGCAGATCGTGCGGCGTGAACGGTGCGATGCCAAGCAGTTCGCAGATGCCCAGCGTGCGCGGCACGCGCTTGCCTTTCTTCGGGGTCTTGGTGCCGGTCAGCGCATTGGCCATGGCGTTGCGTGCCAGCGGCGCATTGCCGAACCGACCGACGAAAACGTAATCGTAGTTGCCCATCGCTTCCTTGGCGATCTCAAGCGCCAGATCGGACAGCGGCTGATTGATGACGCGGCGCTTCTTGACCCGCCGCGCCGGAATATCGACGGTGCCGTTCGCGGCGTTCAGCTCATCGCGATGGATCGGTAGCAGTTCGCCCGAGCGCAGCATGGTGACCAGCGCGAACTTGAGCGCCAGCCGCGTCTTGCGATCCCACGGCAGATCGTTGCGGTCGAGGCCATGCCAGAGCGTCCGGATTTCATCCTCGCTCAGCACGCGGTCGCGCGGATGCTCCTTGTCGAGCTTCGGCAGGTTGACGCACGGGCTGGCGGTGACGAAATCGTTGCCCGCTTCGGCTGCCCAGTTGAACAGGCCGGACGCCGCCCGGCGCATGTGACGGGCATTGCTGACCGAGGGCTTGCCGCCGTGCCTGCCCGCGACGATGTCGTTGGAGAGGGTGGCGATGTCGTTCTTGGTGACATCGCTGGCGAGCTTCTTGCCGAGCCGGGGACTGAGGAAGCGGCGCAGATGGCGCGCGGTGCTCTCCCAGCTTTCCAGCCGGGGCCGCATTTCGCCGTCCGCCTTGAGAACCTTGGTCTTCATCCAGTCGATGCGCAGCGCGATGATCTCATCGACCGTCTTGCCGCGCGCAGCGGCTTGGGTCTTGGTCTGGCGCAGTTGCTCGACCAGCGTTGCCGGGGCGAGGGCCTTCAGCGCGTAGACCTTGCTGCGGGCGTCCTCGATGCCGAAGGTCTCCGGGTTGAAGGTGCCGAGCACGGTCGAGCGCTGCTTGCCGGTGGTGCTGTCGGTGAACTTGAAATTGAAGGTGGCGATGCCAGCCGGGATGATGCTGACATAGAGGCCCCGGCACTTGCGGTCATAGACCTTGGTGCGC
>NZ_JBXAPN010000031.1:0-1034 GCF_058803975.1 Bradyrhizobium sp. GW821-FHT13H06
ACCCTCTCTCAGTCTTTTGGCTGTCGGTTATTGGCGGCGAACAGCCGAATGCCGGAGAACGATCGGGTCATGGCGTGACCCACCTTCACTGGCGTGAAACCGTGGTTCCTCATCTGCTCGGAGAACGCCTTCTTGCTGCCTGGCTCGTCGCCGTTGTCCTTGCAGTAGGTTGACCACGATGCATAGAGGTCGCCGACCGCTGTCGTCTTGTAGCGGTTGTTCAGCTCCACATCGCACTCGTCTTCCAGCCATTGCGTGAAGGTGTCTTCGCCGCTGAAATATTCCTCGGTCGCGGCGGTGACGCTGGCTGGTGGCTTCAGTCCGATCCGGCGCCATTCGAGACAGCCATCCATCGCCCAGCGCAGGATCGCAGGCCACTCGGCCCGCAGCTTGTCCATCAATTCGAGATCGCGTTCGGCTGCAGGAATTTCCACCGTGAACGGAACGATCAAAAGCCGCGCTCGCATGGCCGGGTCAACGCAGTTCAGGCGCGGCTTGTGATTGCCGGAGATGACCAGCTTGAACATCGGATCGAATTCGAAATCGTCCTGTCGCATGAAGTGCGCCGAGATGCGGTCGCCACCGGTCACTGCCTTGATCTTGGCTTCGTCCCAGACCCGACCCGCAGGCGTTTCCTGCGCGACCACAAGCCGCTTGCCGCGTAGCTTGGCAAGCTCGGTCGGATGTCGGTCGCCCTTGCTGGCGAGGAAGGTCGAGATCGACGCCACCGTGGCGTAGTCGCCGAAAATCCGCATGATGGTGTTGATGAAGGTGCCTTTGCCATTCCGGCCGGTGCCGAACAGAAACAGGAACACGTGCTCCTTGGTGTGCCCCGTCATGCAATAGCCGATGAACCGCTGCAGGAATCTGATCAGCTCGACATCGCCCGCAGTGACACGGTGCAGGAAGGCATCCCAAATCGGATGCGGTGTCCCGGCCGGTGCCATCCGGCAGCCGGAGACTTGCGTGATGTAGTCCTCGCGTCGGGGCGGACGCGAAGTGCCTTGCACCAGATCATACGTCGCCATGTCAGT
>NZ_JBXAPN010000032.1:0-1009 GCF_058803975.1 Bradyrhizobium sp. GW821-FHT13H06
TCGGCAACCTGGAAGATCGGCGCGTCCTCGTCCTTGTTGATCGCAACGATCACCTTGGAGTCCTTCATGCCGGCCAGATGCTGGATGGCGCCGGAAATGCCGACCGCGACATAGAGCTCGGGCGCCACGACCTTGCCGGTCTGCCCGACCTGCCAGTCGTTCGGCGCATAGCCCGCATCGACCGCCGCGCGCGAGGCACCGACACCAGCGCCCAGCTTGTCGGCGAGCGGCTCGATGTATTTCGCGAAGTTCTCGCGGCTCTGCATGGCCCGGCCACCGGAGACGATGATCTTGGCCGAGGTCAGCTCGGGACGATCGCTCTTGGCAACCTCCTCGCCGATGAACGACGACAAGCCCGGATCGGCGGCCGCCGCCACGTTCTCGACCGCAGCGCTGCCGCCCTCGCCTGCCGCGGCGAAGGTCGAGGTCCGCACCGTGATGACCTTCTTGGCATCCTTCGACTTCACCGTCTGGATGGCGTTACCGGCATAGATCGGGCGCTCGAAGGTATCGGGCGCGACCACCTTGATGATCTCGGAGACCTGCATCACGTCGAGCAGAGCGGCGACGCGGGGCATCACGTTCTTGAAGCGCGAGGTCGCCGGCGCGACGATCGCGTCATAGCCGGAAGCCAGCGAGACGATCAGCGCAGCCAGCGGCTCGGCGAGATCGTGCGCGTAGAGGTCGCCATCGGCGAGCAGCACCTTCTTGACGCCGGCGAGCTTGGCGGCGGCATCCGCCGCGGCCTTGGCGTTCTGGCCGGCGACCAGCACCTCGACATCCGCGCCGAGCGCGCTAGCTGCGGTCAGGGCCTTGTTGGTCGCATCCTTGAGCGACGCATTGTCGTGTTCGGCAATCAGAAGCGTCGTCATCAGAGCACCCCGGCTTCGTTCTTGAGTTTCGACACCAGCTCGGCGACGTCCTTGACCTTGACGCCTGCCTTGCGGCCCGCCGGCTCCGTCGTCTTGAGAACCTCGAGACGCGCGGCGACGTCGACGCCGTAATCGGC
>NZ_JBXAPN010000033.1:0-783 GCF_058803975.1 Bradyrhizobium sp. GW821-FHT13H06
CCCGCCCCGTTCAATCAAGAGCGGGCTGTGTAGAGCCAAAATTTTGGAAGGTGCTGCGCGTTGCCAATAAGCCTGACGCGCCGGAAAAATAGAGTCAAACGCGCGCCGATATCATCTTGATGTGGTTCGTTTCACAATGAGCACTGGGCCGATCAAAATGAGAGGAATCATCTCAAGACCGAATCTTTATTTTTGCTGGCATCGCGGCGAAGGTCTTGGATCATGCAACGCCCGACATGCAGACCTTACTCATCGATCACCTTCTTCGCCTGCGAGACGGTGCTGTGCCCGATGCCGAACGTCTCGGCGAGTTGGTCGCGGACCGGGTATGCCGATGTCGAACTCCCGACGCTGTGGATCACTCATGCCTGCAACGATTTTTAATGCTTTTCAATCAGTTGCTCCCGCGCACTGTGCGCGGTGACTCTGAGTTGCGCGTTCGCGCCATGCGCGCTTTCGTATCTGCGCGTTCCTTCGCAACTGCCGCTGCTGCAGATCAGGCCGGTCCTTTCGCAAGCGGCGGATCGTCGCTTCGACGGAGGTGCCGGTGGGACGTTCGTTACTGTGTATATTATCAACAGTTTCCGTATCGCCCACTGGACGGCCATCGTTCCTTTGCCGCGCCCGGTCGAACAGATCGCGCGCGTGCTAATCGCCCTGCGCTTCAGCGTAGCAATTGAAGCACTCCTCGCGCCCGGCCTCGATAGCCTCACGGCTCAGCTTGCAGCCGCAGCTGCAGCAGGTGTCGTCATCGAAACAGCGGCAGGCGTACTCGGTTTCGCC
>NZ_JBXAPN010000034.1:0-641 GCF_058803975.1 Bradyrhizobium sp. GW821-FHT13H06
CCCGCCAGCGCGGCGCTCAGCCGTTCGTCGTGACCTCGCGCCATGATGTCGGCCACCGTGAAGCAACCGTCGCTGAAGGCATCCGCCAGCGCGGCGACCAGCCTGCCCGGATCAATGTGGCGAACCCGGCCAGTGCCGTCGCAGTGCGGGCAAGGGATCGTGCCTCCCGGTTGATCGACTCGCCCAGCGGCCAGCGCGCCCCGCTGGTGCGTTGGATCGGCCGGGGTGGCCGGTGGCGCCTCGACGATACCGAGCGGCTGGCCGGTCGCCGGATCGATCCTGCGGCACGGTCCCGCCGCGCCGGAGCTGCCGAGCCGCCGCAGTTGTTCCCGCTTGAAGTCGGCGGCGCGGCGCTTCTGCCACGCCCGGCCGAGCTTTTCATCGATGTGGTGGCCGCCCATTTCACCCGCCTTTCTCGCCCGGACCCGGCGCGGCGCCGTGATCCGACACCACCTGCAGACGGATGCAGACAGGTCTCCGGTTTCAGACGTATAGGGTTTTTGGAAGATGGAACTTTTCCTATACGTATAAAAGCTGAGACCTGTCTGCATCCGTCTGCACGCCACCCTCTCTCAGTCTTTTGGCTGTCGGTTATTGGCGGCGAACAGCCGAATGCCGGAGAACGATCGGGTCATGGCGTG
>NZ_JBXAPN010000035.1:0-597 GCF_058803975.1 Bradyrhizobium sp. GW821-FHT13H06
ACCCGTCAGTCGATCGCGGTCTCCGCGCTGTCGCTGGCCAACCAGTCGCAGCAGAGCGTGCTCCAGCTGCTCCGCTAAATCGCGGACGACATCGCAAGCAGATCCGGCGGCGGGGCTTCGGCCCCGCCGCTTTGTTTTTGCATCGGCATCTGAGTGCCGCTCGCCAAGACGGGACGACACATCTGGATGCAGCAATTGCGTACTCTTGGTTATGGTTGACGAGTGGCAAATGCCTTTCCATTGGGCAAGAAAGCGTCGTCTTATCAGGGCGATATGCGCGAGCTCGACCGAGCGTGACACTGCCATATGGTGAATCCGCGCAAGGACTGGCGCGACACGCTTCATGCTTTGTTAGCCCTCAACGTTCACCGTCCCGCACATCGATTAATCCTAATCGAAGTTTGTTGCGTTGCGTACCAGAAGGGTAACACTCAATGTCCGGTATCGTTCTCTCCGCGTCGGTTCGTCAGAACCTGCTCTCCCTCCAGTCCACCGCTGACCTTCTCGCCACCACGCAGAGCCGTCTGTCGACCGGCAAGAGCGTCAACTCGGCTCTGGACAATCCCACCAACTTCTTCACCGCCCAGTCGCTCGACA
>NZ_JBXAPN010000036.1:0-586 GCF_058803975.1 Bradyrhizobium sp. GW821-FHT13H06
CCTGGCTGTTGGCCGCCTCGACGTTGGTGTCGGCCAGCGTCAGGTTGGCCGAACCGGTCTGCAGCACGTTGATCAGGCTCTTGTTGAAATCCTGACGCACCTGCACCACCGAGAGGTTCGAACCGAGGCTCGAGGCTTCCGAGCGCAGCGTGCTCGACGCAGCGTTCAGGTTGGTCAGCACCTTGTTGGTGGCCGCGTTGTCGATGAAGTCGACACCGCTGGTCAGCGCAGCAAGGCCCAGACCCTTGGAGTTGTAGGTCACGCCGGTAATGCTCAGGTTCGACTTGCCGGTCTCGTCGAACACCAGCTTGAGCTGATCGCCGTTGAGCAGGTTGACACCGTTGAACGAGGAGTCCTGCGCCGTCGTGTCGATCTGGTTCAGGATGTTGTTGTACTGAGACACCAGATTGGCACGCGAGGTCTGCGCAACCGTATCCTGGACGGGGGTGGAAGCCGTCGAGAAGGTGAGCGACGAGGTCAGCGTGCCGCCGATCGCACCACCCGCGGCACTCGATCCGATGGTCGAGGACGCGTAGTCGTTGGTGGTCGAGATCGTCAGCAGGCCGTTGGCGTCGATCGTCGCGGA
>NZ_JBXAPN010000037.1:0-584 GCF_058803975.1 Bradyrhizobium sp. GW821-FHT13H06
TCCTATCTTGATCTTCCTTTGAAACGGGCACGGCGTCTGTTCGCATCCACCCGCGCGCAGCCGCATGACTTGGTCCAACCGCTGCGCAGTGCCCAGCCGGTCACGATGACGTGCTGGCCACAGTCGCAGCGGCACGACCATAGCGCCTGATAGCTCTTGCCGCCCGGCTTGATGTGGCTCCCGGCATGCGCCTCGACCACCAGCCGATGACAGCGCTGGCCGAGCATATCGATGGCGCGGGGATCGAGGGACACGGCTTCACGCGCCGATCAGCTCCGCACGCAGCTCGGCCGCGTGCCGCCAGCTCTCCGGATGTTGCTCCCATGACGGCATCTCGCCGCCCGCGTCGATCGGGCAGCAATCGAACAATGACAGGCCGAGCATGCTGTTGAGCGCCACGGCGGCGTCGAGATATTCCCTGCGACGGCCGCCGTCCGCTTCCCAAAAATTGTGATCGTCGCGACCTTCGATCTCCATTGCGAGATTGAACAGGCGACGGGCTTCGGGCAGGACGCGGGGATCAATCATCATCGTGGCAAGTCCGACCAATGCACACCGATGCCGTTGCGGCGCTTCGGTTCGGC